>JAKVHY010000011.1 GCA_023284085.1 Shewanella benthica | reverse complement strand
AACCCAGCTATTATCGCCGGCCATGTAAATTCCACCTTGGCCAAACGCACTGCCGGAGTGACCGGTTACCTTGGTTGAATCGAAGTGGATCGCCAGTTGCTCAATACCCATACGTTGAGAATCAGATCCGGGGAACTCTCGGGTCATCATACGAGCTCCGCCATAGATTTCCTCATCAGTCACGGTCCACATCAAGGGACGATCTAGGGTCAGTGTCATGCGGTCTTCTGAGATCTCAACAATGAAATTTTGCTTCAGTAACATGCCACCACTACTGTTAGGTAAAGGCATTGAGGTCCCATTAATCTCAGCTGCCAGGTTAGGAGATTCTGAGTTTTCACCATATTTAACTTGCTGGGCCAAGCGGATGCGATAACCTTGTGCTGCAATACGGTCAAACACATCGTCTGAGATCGCATCAGCCAGGCGGATCTCAAAATCTCCACGCTGAGGTAAATCTTCATTGTTCAGTCCGAAACTAAATGCGTTATTCCAGCGCTGATAAGACTGTTTTTGGCCCATGGTGATCATGAAATCATTTATGGTGCCGCCGTGGTCAACCATCCCGCCTTCAAAATAGAGCGTGGTCTTATCTTGACCCGCCCCCCGGATCACCAATCCCGGTTGCGTAAATATCAGTGGTTGATCAAAACGATACTCACCCTCTGGGATCCACAACACCCCGAGGTTCTCGGCATTCACCTGGGTTGCGGCAAATGCGACGGCAGCCAATAGTGCGGCGGTATCAGCTTCTACCTCGTAGGTTGATTTTGCGCCAAAGTCCATGATATTGGCCACGATGGGAAGATCGTCCGGGATAGGATCCTTACCTTCTTGATATCCTGCAAGAGCGACAAAAGGCAGTCGATTCCTTGGCTGCCACAGTTCCCCCTCATATCCCCATAGTGCTGAGGTGTGTTCGACAGGAGGTCGATCAAGCTCTTCAAAATTGTGCAGCATGGCAACTTGCTCGGCCGTCATGGAGATATCATAGAGGTAGAGTTCATCTAAGGTACCGTACATGCCCGCTGATAGCCGGTTTTTCTTACCGACGGTAAATGTCCCCCAGGGATCAGAGGCGGCCATCTGTTTTGATGCGATCAGCACCCCATCTTTGTAGTAACTAAATAGCCCATCAATGTCTTGAGTGGCAGTAATATGGACCCACTCATTAAGGATGTAGCCATTTTGCGCCCCGGTATCCGCCGAATTTAGGCGGTCATCGCGAAGAGTGCCTATTTGGACTCGACCACCATGAGCACCATTTTGTTTATCTGCGCTGGAATGGCTATGGAATTGCCCCCACTGGCTGCCGATCTGTTGATTATATCCGTTGCCTTCCGTCTCAAGGTGGCTGATTTTAAGTCGCCAGCTGACGGTAAACTCAGTCGGGTTAAAGTCTCCTAAAGGGATCTCCAAATAGGTTAGTCCATCGAGAAACTCGATACCGTTACCTTGTGCCCCTGCAGTGATGGCGTAACTATCACCGAATATTTTTGCATGATTGCCGTTTCCGGAAGCATCTAAATATTGACCGTCAACAGTGGCCTCGAAGTGATGTTTAAACACCAAATTGCCAGCTAAGTAGGGTTTGGCAATAACTGGCGAGCTGCAAGCCATAGCGACGACGAGTGGTGTTAACCTTATGAATAGCAAAATAATAGCTCCCTATGTAAAAAAGATTGGACTCAAAATAACTCCAAATCATCACCTACTTTCTGAGACACTTTGACCTTATGATTTTTAACGCCGATCATCAATTCTAACTAAGGTCACTCAAATATCATTCGCGATCTCGCCCTGTAAGCATAATAATGCTTGATTAGAGTCAGACTTTTATTCTGTTTACGCTGTGACTAATATTCGATCATTTATTCAATAAATTGATCAGGCGGCTCGATATACAAACTGATGCTCTTTCTATAAGTCTGTATGTAGCTTTGTCATGGAAAGAATAATGACATCTCCAACTCTGAATTAAAACCAACTTCCTCAATTGATACAATTTGTTATACTTACTTAGCGAATATATCGTAAAAAACACCGCTATCGGATGATAGAGCCGTACTAATTGCATTTCATCACCACGCAAGCTTAAAACTCAGCTATACCAAGCTTTCTAGAAGAAACCCCCAGAAGAAAGAGGAAGAACTAAAACCAAGAAAATTAAACATTAATTAGTCTCACTTTTATTTAAAGTTATTTTATATATAGAACATTGATTAGATGTAAACAACCGAGAAGGCTGCTCAGATATTTTGAGAGGGGCATGTATAGTAATATACATAAAGCATATGCGTACCTACGATTTCTATACGATCACCTAATACAGAGCAATATAAAATCTGGAACAGCTAAACTTCCCCCTTGAAAATTCATCACCCCCCCCCTAAATAGTGCCCCCTCCCCTCAGCAAAAACACCTACGGCACTGATGACCTTTCATCGCCAAAAGCAGTCCCAGGCTGAACTCTGGCTGAAAGTTAACTCTAGAGATCCCACAACTCTCATTTTTTATGGTTACAGAGTCTAATTAAATAGCAGTATCATGAGTTAACATTCAAGGATGACTAAGGTAATAAAATTATTAGTAAATAAAACATGATACAAATTAAGGCACGACACAAATTAAAATTCGATACAAATTAAAACACTAAGCAAAGACCCGCGCTGACTCTAAGTCACAAGGAGAAACAACAATTAAATAGTTAAATCCTTCTTTGATTAAAACAAATATTGATATGTTTACACTTTTATTAATGTTAGGTTTTAAGCGTTAGCAATCGCTAAACAATAAAAACAAACAACAAAGTTAAACTTAGGAATTACAATGAGAAAACTATCAATAGCATCAGTATTATATATCGTTAGTTTCAGTGCATTTTCATCAAACCAATTTATCGAATTCGAAACCGAGCTTCCCGGCCCATCAAGAGACATCAACAATAACTATGTTGTGGGCTGGATGAACACAGATTTTTCACATAGTCCATATAGATATAACATTAGGACTGAGAGCTTGGAAAGCTTAAATATTACTTCAGGGAATTCAATGTCGATTAATAACGCTAATGATATAGCGTTAACGTTATGCAACCCTACATGCACCCCATCAATTTGGAAAGAATCAGGTGAAACAATTGAGATTCACGATATAAACCTGTCAATTAATAATTATTTAAGCTCGAAACACTCTGATTTCGTCGTTGTTGAAATAGAAGTATCTGATTTAAATAATAGCGGAGATCTGGTTGGCGAAGCCAAGGTTTACGCAGACAACACACCATTCAACATAGGATGGTCGTATATCAATGGACACGCAGCAGTAATGAATACTCATGATAGTGACTGGATGACAGTAAAAAGCATTTCAAATAGTAAAAAAATATCAGGTTCTGAAAGATCAGAAGATTATGATTACCAACCAAAAATATGGAAAACTAACGGTGAAGAACATATTTTACACTTACAAAACTCATCCAAGTATGAATACTCTGATGCACTAACCTCAGCGAACAATCAAGTAGGAGGAGTAATTGGTTTAACACCTGTAATTTGGAATGATGATAGCGTTGAGTTTATTAACGTAGAAAAAATAAATGGGATCACAGGTGGCAAAACATTAAAGTTTTATAACAATGGTTCCGCATATATCGGTGGTACATACGCAGGAAGTGGATACGTCCCGCTTATTTTAAGTAAGGATAGAAGTGAAGTTTTAAATTTATTTGGCGCACTAAGTTCGCACCTACAATTAGAAGTTAGCAGTTCAACGCCTGTTTCCGATAACATGAAAAACATTGCAGCAGGGTACTTTATAGGTGGTACCTATTACCAAAAGTTCTTTAAGTTAAATATAAATGAATTGAACAATGAATTCATTATACCGATGAGTTAATCAATACGGGGGAGCACTAGCTGCCGAGGACTAGGCATACAATTCTGGTCTAATCGATCCGGACACTTTGATTATAGATAATATGATAATCAATCGTGGATGACATGAATACAAAAGAAAGTATCCGGTAACCCCCGTCTTCACACGCAACACCGGCTCAATCTATGAACGAGATCAAATCCACTATGTATAAATGGGATACACAGCTTAAAGAAGTAAACTGGTTGCCTTAAGCTATTTCACCAGAGAAAGTAAAGTTGCTAATCCTTGCGCTGTAGGCAAGTTTGGAAAATATCAAAAAATAACAAAGGCATTAGTAACTATATCAGGCAAGATTAGTGCATTGGTTTACCGCTAAAGCATTGGCACTTCATAGAATGGAGTGCTTTACGACTTCATCAATACAGCCCCTTTTGAATGTTAAGCGGTAAAAATCACATACAAGTATTAGACAGGAAAAAGTAACAAAAAATCTCCAAAAATCTCAGTTAACTTAATCTATATTCATCTGATGCTAGAAGTTCACGTTATCACATCGGCTTTTAAACGCTCATCCCCCCACAACCACGAGTCAACATATTAACAACATACGATTAAGAGTTATTCATTTACGCTAAATACTGCAAGATGCCACTTGAAGATAGTCATCTTGCATGAGAGTCTATTCGCTTCATTCTTTATGGCCACCTCCTTATGCCAACAAATCTACCTCTGTCACTGCCCGAAATCATCGTATTGAGTGCGGTCGCTTTTCTGTTTCTTCTCATCGGCGCCTTATTGAACCAACGCCTGACTCGACAGAGGTGGCAAGACGTTAAAAACCAACTTGCAGACCAACACCAACACACGTTAGCTGAAATCCAAATTGAGATCGGCCACAGGGATTCATTGCTACTAGATAAAGAAGCACAGATAGAAACCTTATACGCTAAGGTCGAGAAAAACCTCAGTGCCTTAGGGCAGGCTCAAGCCGAATCGAGTCGTCTTCCTCAATTAGACAGCCAACTGCAAGAATCTCAGCGAAAACTGATGGAAACTCAGCTAGCCCTGTCAAAATCCAATGCCATGCAACAGACCTTAACCGTCAAATTCAGTACGCAGCAACAAGCTCTGGAAGATAAAGTCTCTCTATTAGAGAGTGCGGAAATCCGTTTAAAAACCCAATTTGAAAATCTCGCCAACAAGATATTCGAAGAACGCAGTGAGAAGTTGCAGAGCCAAAGTACTCAGCATTTAGATGCGGTGTTAGCCCCTTTTAAACAGCAGCTTGAGGGATTCAGGAAACAGGTTCAGGAATCTTATACTAATGAGCAATCCGAGCGCAGTGCATTCAGGCACCAGCTGGAATCACTCAAGGCCCTCAATCAGCAGATGAGTCAAGACGCTGTCAACCTCACCAGGGCACTCAAGGGTGACAATAAACAGCAAGGTAACTGGGGAGAGGTCATTTTAGAGCGTGTATTACAAGAGAGTGGTTTGCGAGAGGGTCATGAGTATGACACCCAAACTGAGCTTAAAAATGATGAGGGTAAGCGCTTTAAACCCGATGTCATCGTGCATCTGCCTGAAAATAAAGATGTTGTCGTCGATGCTAAGATGTCATTGGTCGCCTATGAGAGATATTTCAATAATGATGATGATGATATCAAAGCACAGGCGCTTAAAGACCATGTCCTCTCTATCCGGGGTCACATTAAGGGTCTGAGCCAAAAAGACTATCAAAAGCTTCACGGGCTCACCAGCCTGGATTACGTGCTTATGTTTATCCCCTTGGAACCGGCATTTTTACTCGCCCTGGAACATGACCCAAGCCTGGTGAACTATGCCTTAGAGCTCAACATCATGTTGGTCAGCCCTACCAATCTTTTAGTTGCATTAAGGACAATTAACAACATTTGGCGCTACGAATATCAAAATCAAAACGCTCAACGTATCGCCAAACAAGCAGGAAAGATATACGATAAACTGTGTGGCTATATCGAAGACATGGAAAAACTCGGTAGGGCCATCGAAGGCGCAGAGAAAAGTTATGCCAACGCCATGAGCAAGCTCACCAATGGTAAAGGAAACTTAGTCAGACAAGCCCATCAGATGCAGCAGTTAGGTGTGGATACCAGTAAAAAAATCGATCAGCGCTTATTGGATAGCGCATTATCAGACTATCCAGGACTTGAGTCCAAATTGAATTAGTCAATCAATAGATGATCTCCTGATAAATATGGATATTAAAGGAAGACGCAATGCATAAGCTGTTTAATGGCGTATTAAAGTCCTTGTTTTTTTATACCAGCCTGAGCCTGTTCTCAATGTCGACATTGATGGCGAGCTCGGTTGTTAACCCAGCTTATGCCAGTAATTACACTGCCGAGCAACAAACATATTTAGATGCGCGAAAAGCGCTCAAAAACAAGCAATTAAGCAGCTACAATAAATTACGTAAGCAACTCGATGACTACCCTCTGACCGTCTATCTGGATTTTCATTCCAATATCAATGGCATTCTGACTCATAAGGGTAGCAAAGCCACCGCAGAAATTGACCAATTTAAAGAAACTCCCCTATTTAACACGGCTAGATATCGCTATTTAATGAGAACGGGCGCCAAGCGGCGTTGGGATGACTTCTTAATGGTCAGTCCAAGCAGACCCAACAACACCATTTTACAGTGTTATTTTTACCGAGCTAAGTTGGCTGCAGGCGATAAAGACACCGCGTTTAAAGGCGCTCAATCACTCTGGCTCTATGGTAAATCGAGGCCAGAAGAGTGTGATCCGCTCTTTCAGGTCTGGCAAAAAGCGGGTTTACGTACTCAAGAGATGCTCTGGTCGCGTATGTTCCTCAGTTTTAATGCCAATCAATACGGATTACTGACTTATCTATCCAGAAAAATCACTGGCAACAAAGCCGAAGTAAAGCGACTCCTGTCTGTATATAAAGATCCCCGTAGCCTGAGACACACGAAAAGGTTTATGGGACGGGAAAAAATTAATGGCGAAATCGTCAGCTCAGGATTAAAGAAACTGGCGAGAAAAGATCTGAAACAAGCTGTAAAACTTTACATGACCTACCAAAAACTGGACAGGTTTAGTGATTATCAAGGTAGAAAACTCAGCCGCTACTTCGTCAAACGCGCCATTATCAGACAGGAAGAACGGCTAAAATCATTCGTCGATACCATGTTGCCACTACTAGACAGTGATGATCTGGTGGAGTTGCGACTGAGATGGGCCATCAGAGAGGCTGACTTCACTAGCCTTATTGCCTATTTGCCCCAGCTAAGTGAACAGAAAAAAACCAAACCCAGATGGCTGTATTGGCAGTCCAGGGTCGATGGAATAATCTCGACTCAAGCCTCTCCAGCTCCGAGCTCAGATATTGTCGATAACCCCTCTAACAGCAGATTAGCGAACTTGAGCAAGCGTAGAAATTTTTATGGTTATGCCGCGGCACTCGAGCTCAACAGTGAATATCAACTCGAGCACCTTGACAGCGTCACAGACCCTGCACTGAGACAAAAAATCTTCGACGATAAAGCCTTGTCGCGTGTGATAGAACTACTGGCAATAGATAAGACCATTGATGCCAGATCGGAGTGGGTTCAGATGCTGGGCCGACACAGCCGAGCAATGCAAAAAGAGTATGCAATATTTGCATTGGAGAATAAATGGCACGCTCTCGGTGTTCAAGCCAGCATACAAGGCAAACTGTGGAACGACATGAGATTACGTTTCCCCTACGCTGCCGAGCAAGCCTTCGTGACAGCCAGCAAGAAGCAGAAGGTCAATATTGATGAACTCAGGGCTATTGCCAGAAGAGAGAGTGCTTTTTACCCTTACGCAACCTCAGGGGTAGGTGCCAGAGGCCTGATGCAGCTCATGCCTGCAACCGCAAAAGAGACAGCCAGGAAAGCTGGAGTCAAATACAAGGGCACACGTAGTCTGTACATCAATGAGATAAACATTCGCCTCGGCAGCGCTTACTATGCTTCCCTATTAAAGCGGTTCAATAATAATCGAGTGTTAGCCACAGCGGCTTATAATGCCGGTCCCCATAGGGTTAAGCGTTGGTTAAAGAAAACCAATGGAGAACTCGATGTTGTCGCCTTCATCGAAGCTATCCCTTTCACCGAGACCCGTGAGTATGTACAGGCAGTGCTTAGCTATCGAGTCATCTACCAAATCAAACAAGGTAAGAAACCCGAGCTGTTTTCGGCTAAAGAGCTAGATTTTAAATATTAATCAATAGGTAATTAAGAGTCTGCTCAGCAAGCATAACTAAGATTCTTTCGGGTTACTTAATTCAATAACGCCCGTGTCTCAGCTCCTTGGGAGTTAAAAAACGTTCAGATTTCACCGGTGTGATGAAAATTAGCTCATTCGAACTCAGTTTGAGGAAAAAAGCTTAGACAGTCAGCCTTTATTGTGAATAATTATCATTAACATAATGATACTAAGATCGACTTAATGATATCACTGGATAAACTTTACCTGGGCGCAGAATATCAACCGCTGATCAACACCTCGGACTCGTCTATCTATGGCTATGAAGCCCTGTCTAGATTTACCGATCTCGATGGCCGTCACACGCCACCCAATATCGTCTTCGATCATCTTCATAATCAGGCATCTCTGTTAGAAGACGTTGAGATACAAGCTAAGTTGTTTCAACTTAAACACTCAATTGCGGCTTTGCCGCTGTTTATCAACTTAGACCCCCATGCCATAGGCTCCAAGAGCCAACACATGTTGCATCTATTATCGCTTCGACCTAATTTGACCGTAGAGATCATCGAGAATACCTGTATCAATGATGCAAAGCTCTCGAGGATATTGGTATCCCATTTAAAATCCAAACAGATTAATGTGGCACTCGACGATATTGGCGCGCCACATTCCATGTTGTCTCTATCACTGTTAGGTCAAGTGGATACCCTAAAGTTTGATATCGATTGGCTTAATCAAGTCGGCAATATAGAACAAGAATATCTGATGAAAGCATTGATCCGCTTTGCTAAGGATTGCCATAAACAAACGGTTCTAGAAGGCGTTGAAACTAGGCAACAATTTGCACTCGCGCAAGAACTAGGGATAGATTTGGTACAAGGGTTTTTATTTAAGTCTCAATTCATCACCGCGCCTTCTGTCACGCCGCTACTGGCCCTCGATGAAAATCTGAGTCACATTGCGCCTTTACCTACAGAATTAATCAACTTGCAGTTCATGCAAGGGTAACGAAATGACCTAGACTTAGAGACTTAGAGTCAAAATCAAGAAACTGGATCGAGAATCTAATTTGTCGCATAGTAATGCCATAATGCCAGTAAAGAGAATTCAATGTCCAAACAGACAATTTCAGATATTATCACTCAGCTTGGGCGTGTTCTATTAGGCAAACCAGAACAGATAAAACTGGCACTTGCCTGTATTCTCGCCAAAGGACACCTGCTGATCGAAGATCTTCCCGGCATGGGGAAAACCAGCCTATCCCATGGTATCGCCCAGAGTCTGGGACTCAGTTATCAGCGGATACAATTTACCAGTGATATGTTACCCGCCGATATTCTAGGTGTCTCAATTTTCGATAAGGAGCAAGCTCAGTTTATCTTTCATCCTGGGCCAATCTTCAAACAGATGGTGCTAGCGGATGAAATCAACCGTGCCAGTCCCAAGACACAGAGTGCACTACTCGAGGCCATGGCCGAAAGTCAGATCACCGTCGATGGCATCACTCACCCACTGCCCAGCCCGTTTTTTGTGATAGCGACGCAAAACCCCAGTGAACAATCAGGCACATTTCCACTGCCAGAATCTCAGCTCGATCGCTTTATGATGCGCCTATCCATTGGTTATCCAAACGCAGCAGCCGAACTCGAAATGCTCAAAGGACATGATCAGTCCCCCCAGCTTCTGGTACTTCCCCAGTGCATATCCCAAATCGAACTGGTTCAGTTACAGCAAGACGTTGGCAAAATTACCGCTTCCGATGCCTTACTTAATTATGTGCTCGCACTCGTCGCCGCCTCTCGCGTCCAGAATGAGGGATTTGGCCTGTCACCACGGGCGAGCAAGGCACTGCTCCAAGCCTCTAAAGCCTGGGCTTTTCTCAATGGACGAAGCTACCTTGTCCCCGAAGATGTACAGGCTGTGTTCTCATCGGTAGCCGAGCATAGGATCCGCAGCAGTAGTCATCAGCAGGGAGCCGCCCTTTCTCAAAAAATTCTCAGCAACGTCAACCCGATACTGTAACTTAGCATTATGATGAATCGGGCCAATTCCACTGAGTCTACAAAACCCTGGAGTCCTTCGCTCTGGTGGCGTTCCTGGTTAGCACGTAGACTGCCGCCATCGAAACAGGTCACATTAGCTCATAAAAGTATCTTCATTCTCCCTACGGGCTTCGGCCTATTGTGGATCAGTCTGATCTTGCTCTTGTTTATACTCGGCACTAATTATCAGAACAACTTGATAATAGGGTTGAGTTTTTTACTGGTAAGCCTATTCAATACCTGCATCATCTACAGCTATAAAAACCTTGCTGGGCTCTCACTGAGTTCATCTCCTCCGCCTCAAGCCTATGCTGGGGAGACACTGATATTTCCAATAAAGTTGTCATCTAAACAAGTTCAATTTGAAATATTGCTTTCCTATGCCAATAACCAGGTCAATGTGCTCAAAGTGATTAAAGAGGAACCACAGGTTTCTCTGCTGCAATTTAAAAACCTTAGTCGAGGCAGAATGTTTCCCGGACGCTTGAAAATAGAGTCGAGATACCCGCTTGGATTATGCAGAGTCTGGTCACATATCGATCTTGATAACCAATTGATCGTCTTTGCCAATCCCATCGAATCACAATCAGAGCTGTCTTCTTTAGCAACGGACGATATAAGCCACATTTTAGACCGGGGCATACATGTTCAGGGAGTCGATGAGTTTAAAGGCCTCAGGCAACATATTCCCGGAGAGTCATTGAAACAGGTCGCATGGAAACAACTGGCACAGGGACGTGGCATGCTGAGTAAGGAATTTCAGCAACCCCAAGGACAACCCCTCTGGCTCACTTTAGATAATCTAACTTCCCCAGATATCGAGGAGAGGATCAGTAAATTGACTTGGTCCATCGATAAACTCAGTGAACGCGGGCATATATTCGGGCTAGTCATAGGCCAACATAAAATACCTCCCGCGGATGGCGAGGGCCATCGTATTGTGTGTCAACAAAGCATAGCGCTTCTACCCGTGAGAGAGGAGCAGATAAAATGAAGCCGTCGCAGCAACAGGAGATCATATCCCGGCACAGCCTACTTTGGTTACTCATCATCAATGCCGTGATACTTCTGCCACTCTATGACAAGTTGACTCCATGGACCATGGCCATCTGCGGCATCTGCCTAGTATGGCGCTACGGCATTTTTATGGGGCGAGTAGCCAAACCTCCTCGTTTGCTGGTAACAAGCCTCGCCCTGGCATCGGCCTTGACTCTAGCACTGGTCACATCAAAAATTGGCTTACTCAACGGCTTAATTAACTTGCTGATTTTAGGCTATTCACTCAAATATATAGAGATGAGAGACAGGCGTGATGTCAGAATTGTGGTCATTGTCGGCTACATACTTATCGCGATCACCTTACTCGGGCAGCAATCGTTCTACTTCTCTACCCTATTAATCGTCATTGCCGCGATTAACACTTGTGTGTTAGTGAGCCTCTACCGGGAAGACGTGAAGCTCTATGAAACAGCCAGAATAGGCTTTATCCTCATCATACAAAGCTTGCCCTTAGCCGCCCTGCTCTTCCTGGTATTTCCTCGTTTACCTCCCCTGTGGTTGATGCCGCAAATGAAAACGGCACAAACGGGTCTCTCTGATGAAGTCAGTTTCGGTGAAATAGGCAGGCTGACACGCTCTGCGGCTCTCGCATTTCGAGTCAAGTTTGACGCCGCTCCTCCCAGCAATCATCAACTTTATTGGCGGGCGCTGGTCTTAGAAGATTACGACGGTCAGACCTGGACACAAAACGAAAGCATTAAAACCTCGGAAGCAAATAATTTAGCATCATCGAGCATGCCTGCGGCAACTGGACCTTGGCTGAAGTACTCTGTTATTGCACAGAAGAGTAACCAACACTGGCTCTTCGGCCTGGACGTCGCATTCAGCGATACCGCTGACATCATCCAACTGCCGGACTACCGCCTCTATTCCACTAAGAGCCTCACACAAACGTTTCGATACAGTGTCAAATCTTTCCCCTCTGTGCCCATGGATATAACACTCACAGATAATGTCAGGAATATTAATTTACGGCTCCCGCAGCTGAGTAACCCCAGAACCCACAAATTAGCCAAGAGTTTTGCAACCCGCTACCCAAATCCGGTGAAGAGACTCAATGCCATGATGAATTACTTCACCGAGCAAGCCTATTTTTATACTCTGACGCCACCGCCTGTAGGTCCACAGCAAATTGATGATTTCTTATTAGAAAACAAGGCCGGTTTTTGTGTTCATTATGCCAGTGCATTAACCGTAATGGCTCGCGCTAGCGGGATACCGGCAAGAATGGTAACAGGCTATCAGGGCGGTGAATGGAATAAACAAGCCCAATATTTCAGCATCTATCAATATATGGCCCATGCCTGGGTAGAAGTCTGGTTAGAGAACAGAGGCTGGATAAGACTCGATCCCACCTCTATGATAGCACCAGAGAGAATACTCGAAGGTTTCGATGGCTATTTTCAAGGAGGAGACAGCTATTTTATCGACAGTCCCTTCAGCACACTTAGACTCAGAGACTATCCCCTTCTCAATGAGCTGAGGCAAACATTAGCCAGCATAGATTTCTATTGGAGTGTCTGGGTATTAGGCTTCGATTCGAATAAACAAGAGCAGGTGTTACATAAGTTACTGGGGAAGATCACCACAGAGAAGTTAGCCTTTTTCATGCTCTCAAGCTTGGCTCTGATCATGTTAGTCATAGCATACAGTGCCGGATTACTGCGTTTCAGCAGAGATAAAGACAAAATATCATCGGCTTACTTAAGAGTCTGTCGGTTATTGGATAAGAAAGGCGTGTCCAGACGGCTCGATCAGGGCCCGATAGATTTCTGCCATAGCGTAGAGAGCCAGCTACCTGTGATAGCTAAAGATTTCTCTCTATTGACTCAGTATTACATCGCGCTTAAATATCGAACATTAACGCCCAGTGGCAGAAAAAGCACCACTAAGCTATTTATTCGATTATCCCGGCAGTTGAAGCTTAAACTGATCAAGCTCTAACAAGAAACGAAAAATCGGCATTCAACACTAGTGAGAAAGCACCCGCCTAATTTCAGTCAAAGAAAAGCGGAGCATCCTGCCCCGCATACCTAAACTTGCACATGTTTACCCGACATTAGTACGCATAGATTCAGCGCACAACAAACATATGTCTTGCACAACATGTCTGCATAGACTCAATCATTGAGTCTATGCAGTAGCCAGTATCAAAATGAATATATCTACGTCGAAGGAAGCACTAATCTCTTATTCGACATATTCAAGCCCATCCATAGGCTTAACTCGCAGACTAAAACGAGAAGGTTGAAACAAAAAATTGCGATAAAAAGATCAGTTCGACCAATGGATGTGAACTATCTGCCAGTCTCCACCGGTTTCCTTATTCAGTACTAAGGTTTCCATCCCCTGACTATCTATCGACTTTCCCTTGAACACACCAGACAATTTAGTCACCGACATAGAAATGGCCGTATTGCCATACACTTGTATCTGCTGCTCGAGCATGATAACGCTCAATCCCTTGAGATAAGCCATATCCGCGCTCATATGATGACTGGCATATTCTTGTAGCGAACGTTCGATGTTGCCGCCTTCATAGATCAACACATCGGTTGCCAAGATCCGCTTAACTGATGCCTCATCTCCGCTCTGGATAGCGCGATGAAATTCCCCCACCACCTTGGCCACAGGTTGCTCCATACCAATAAACACTTTAGTCACGACTTGATGCTCTTCATCACCGTGTGCCTGTACCAGAGCGGAGTAATTAGCACCTAAGAGCAGGATTAGCCCTGAAAAAAGGCCTCGCCATTGTTTTATTTCATATCTAGGCATTTCATTTCCTTATTTACTTTCTCTATAATTTTTTTATTCAGGATAAAGCCCAGCTTAAGCCAGACTCTGTGGCCCCAACACACTGGACAGCACAGCTGTTGTGGTTAAAATCAGTGCAGCGATGAGGATCTCGACCCCGATTGAACGCTGCAATATGCCTACGCAGTTCGCCTCGCCTTGTTTTGGTTTTGAGCTCAGCTTCACTGCTAATGAGCCAGACTCCAGCCCGTTATCAACAAGATTAGGCACCAAGCTAAACTTGTGCAGTGCCGCTATCGCCAGAATCGCCGAAATGATGAAAAGCTTAGTCAAAATGGCTCTTCCATAACCCGTATCGATAAACTCGACAGGACTTTGAAACAAGAGGCTGAGCAATATCAGTCCCGTGATCACCACAACAGCGACGATATATATGGCTAGCTTGCCAAACGAGTCCATGACGTTCTTGAGTGATTGCGCTTCTAAGCGGCCACACTTGGTCCACAAGGGGATCAGTGAGCCAATCCAGGCACCGATGGCGACAACATGAAGAGCCACCAGCCACTTACCTAAGTCATTCATATCGGCACTGTGACCTATCAAGGTGAATGAATATGCCAAACAAAGCGTAGCCACCAGGAGCAGACCCAATGCACTATGTCGAGGGAGTCCCGTTCGGTTAATAGGCATAAATGTGGCGAGCAAAACCAGCACAAAGCCAGCAATACGCCAGGATACAGATCCCCCGACAGAGCTCTGCCAGAGGATTTCGGTCATCAGAGGATCCCACATCCCAGCAAGACCCGTCTCGGCAAACGAACCTACCTGAATGAAGAAGTTCATAGTGACGGCCAAGAGTCCGATCATGGCCCCCTTCCTCATGTAGCCGGAAAAGCCGTCACAAGCTGTTGCTGTACTTGAATCTATTTGCTGTTTCCTGGTTGTCGACCCGACATTCATTAACATCATCAAGAAGCCGCCCAGACTCGACGCAACGCCAATATAGATGAGCCATTTAGTCATGATGCCGAGTATATCGAACAGGCTTAGCGCCATTAATGCATCAGTCATGGGAATGGCTGGCATGATCGTGCTCAGTGGTTTTTGCCATCACTTCATGGACCATGAAGCCGAATTTGCCTTTCATTTTATGGGCATCTTCGCCCATGATCATCCAGCTAACCGAGTAACTTGAGGGGGCCAATTGAGGCAAGTCTAGGGAGAATTGCTTTGAGCTCTGCATGTTTGGCTTGAAACCAAATTTGATATCATTACCGGTACCATCCTTGAGGGTCAATTTAACCAGGCGTACCGGACTGCTAAATGTCAGCGCCAGCGCTTGGGGCGAGCCTTGCAGCATCTCATTCTTAGCGGGGCTCGATTTAACCAGCCCGGAATGCGCCAACGCGGCAGAACTAAAGATCATGGTGGCAGAGATAGCGATTGTCTTGATTAGTTTCATTTTGTACCCTTCAATTTATATTGTTTAATATCTTGATTAATTTGTTTATTATTACGTAACCATTAGATTTATCATTCCAATGTCGATTTACTCTTGCAGCTTATTTTCCTTTCAGGTCTCGATTCCCCCTCCTGCTATATGGGCGCTAAAAACCGGACTCAGAACCAAGATCTGAAACCAACAACGAATTGAGTCTCGCTATCTTCCTCTCCCTCATCCCTCGCATAATCCGCCGTGTTACCAAACTTCTTACTCCAGTTAACCCCGATATAAGGCGCAAACTCCCTGACTATTTCATAGCGTAATCTCAACCCTGCGCCAAAATCTGACAAACCAGATCCTATACCGACATCGGGATCATTTTGTCCGTAGAAGTTCATCTCAATCTCAGGGGTTAAGATGAGCTTTTGGGTGATCAAGAGTTCATATTCACTGCTGAAACTCACCGCCGTTCTGCCCTCCTTTCCCACATAAAGCGCCGCATCTATTTCAAAGAAATAGGGTGCGAGCCCCTGAATTCCCAGCACAGCCCAATCACGGGAAGGAGACGGTTTCAAGTCTCGTCTCAGCCCCATCTGCAAGTCCCAATAGGGAGCGATGGCCCGGCTATATAGGGCCTGAACTTCGGCGTCGATAACATCTCCACTCGAGTATTCACCCTCAGTCTTAATCCAAAATTTATTAAGATCATAGCCAATCCAGGCCTGTGCTCCCCAGCTGGTGGTACTATTACTGCTGAGATCGTTCTCAAATTCATCGATCATCACCTTGGTCAGCAAGGGATCGTCGGTTTCTGCGCCATAAGCCATGTCGACACTCGCCAAACTAACCAGGGCGACCAGAGCGATGGCGATAAAGGGATAGCGATTTATCGGATTGGTATTCATTTGCGACTCCATATTTATTCCCTTCTTTGAACTATTACTTAAGCTTTTACTTGAGCTTATAGTTATGCGTTGTTAACTTGGACTTTTCTGAACATGCCCGGCATATGGAACAGCAGATGACAATGATATGCCCAGCCACCTAACGCATCGGCCGTCACTAGATAACTGATGCTCGAGCCCGGTTGCACTATCACGGTATGCTTACGAGGAATAAAATCTGGATCACCCGTTTCCAATTCACTCCACATCCCGTGCAAATGCATGGGATGGGTCATCATGGTGTCGTTGACTAAGGTGATACGCACTCGCTCACCAAATTCAAGTTCCAGTGGAGCGGCATCGGCGAACTTGATGCCGTTTACCGACCACATGTAACGGCTCATGTTGCCGGTGAGATGCAGCTGGATCTCCCGACTAGGCTGCCTTTTATCCCGCGTAGGAGTAAGGCCCTTGATATCTGCATAGGTGAGTACTTTTCGCTTGTATAAGCTTTGATGATCCCTGAGTCCTATTCCAGGATCGCTCAAGCCACTACGGGGACTCGCCGCCCGCATATCGACCTGGGGACCGAATTCACTGGAAACATGCTTAATTTCATTGTTACTGCCATATCCGGCTAGCCCCAAACCCGTTGCACTGGTGTTATTCATGTCCATCTGCATAGCACTATGATCCATACCTTCCATGGCTTTATTCATGTTCATGGTTTTGTCACCATTTCCGGCCATATCCATCTGCATAGCACTGTGATCCATACCTTCCATGGCTTTATTCATGTCCATGGTTTGGTCACCATTTCCGGCCATATCCATCTGCATAGCACTATGATCCATGCCTTCCATGGCTTTATTCATGTTCATGGCTTTGTCACCATTCCCGGCCATATCCATCGAGCCGTGGTCCATGCCTTCCATGTTCATGCCCATGTCTCTGTGTGCTAACACGGCAACGGGATCCATGGGTGGAATGAGGGGGGTAAGGGCCTGATCTGAAGTCAAACTGCCATAGGTGAAACCGGTGCGGTCTATGCTCTGAGCGAAGATACAATACGCATTGTCTACTTCAGGCTCGACAATCACATCATAGGTTTCGGCGACACCGATACGGAACTCATCGACACTGACAGGCTGAATATTCTGACCATCACTGGCCACCACAGTCATCTTCAGACCCGGGATACGCACATCGAAAATGGTCATGGCCGCGCTATTAATGAACCTGAGCCTCACTCTTTCCCCCTGGCGAAACAGCCCTTGCCAGCCCTTCTCCGGAGTATTGCCATTCATCAGATAGGTATAGGTATACCCGGTCACATCCGAAATATCCCTGTCACTCATTCGGCCCTTGTTCCACATAGAACGCGCATTCCAGGTGTTAACTAAACCATTAGCTGAGATGTCATCGAAGAGATCGACTAAGGTGCGCTCACGAAAATTATAATAGTCGGACTGTTTCTTGAGCTTGGCATAGATGGACTCAGGTTCTTCGTCTGACCAGTCTGACAACATCACCACGTATTCCCGATCGTATGCCACGGGATCGGCATCCTTAGGATCGATAACGATAGCGCCGTACATGCCCGTTTGTTCCTGAAAGCCTGAATGACTGTGATACCAATACGTACCACTCTGACCAACAGTGAAGTTATATTCGAATGTCTCTCCGGGCTCTATGCCCTCGAAACTGATCCCGGGAACACCGTCCATATCGGCTGGCAGGATAATGCCGTGCCAGTGAATAGAACTGGACACATCCAGGTTGTTTTTGACCCTAAGGGTTACCGATTCCCCCTCTTTCCAACGAAGCAGAGGCCCGGGTATACTTTGATTAACCACAGTGGCACGAACATCGGTGCCGGTGAAATTAACGGTTTGATAGTCAATACTGAGATCGAACACTTTACCACTGAGCGTCGTTAAGCCTTTGCGTAACGACGCGGCTAACACGCTCTGGGTGAAAGGCAGGCTGGCCAGCATCATGGCACTCGCCGCGCCCATGACGAATCGGCGACGAGATAGCGTTCCAGGGGCCTTGACCAAGCTTCCTGGCGCCATTAATTGAGATGATTTAAGAATTTTATTCATAATACTGACTCCTCTAGTGAGTTAACTTCACCATAGACACTGCGACTGCCATCTTTATTAAGCAGTAAAACCTGATAAGGCCTGAATTGGTCACCGTACTCCATTCCCGGGCTACCTACCGGCATAGCAGGGACGGCCAAACCGATAGCCCCAGGCGGAGTATCGTTTAGAAACTGATGAACATATGTTGCGGGAATATGGCCTTCAAACACGAAACCTTGGCTAGATATCGCGGTGTGGCAAGACTGAACATTGGCGGGGATACCCTTGGCTTGTTTGAGCGAACTCAGCTGCTCAGTGTCATGGGCTTTGGCATCGAATCCATGGTTATTCATATAATCGATCCACTTACCGCAGCAGCCGCAATTTGGATCTTTATACACGACCAAAGAATGAACCTGAGCCGTTATCTCTGCGTCTTTACTGGCAGTGACATTGCCTGATAAGGCTTCGCTGCCCATGTAATTAACGGCACTGGCTCCCAGTAGACCTGTGGCCATAAGCAGGGAAATCAACATGAGCTTCTTGCTTATACGGCCCTCTTTTGAAGGCATGAGTCTTGAGCTCTTAGTCTCTAGTAAAGCGTTTTCTGGTAAGGTGTTTTTTGAAGCCATAGGGCCTCCGAATATACGCAGCCTGAAAACAATAAATCTGTAGAATTATTGCCCCACAAGATTAAAAATCAACCTAAGGGTTCAATCAAATTTCAGGCTTAGAACTGAGTTAACGTCGGGCGAATTTGAGATTTTTGATCGAGTTCACCATGTGCGACGCAGTTAGCAGCAAAAGGATTAAGACCGTAAATTTTAAACGGATCTATGCCTTATCAGGCGAGTATTGGAGGACGGTAAAGCGAAGAGGGATATTGATTAAGGGTTGTCATCTTAAACACACTCATCTTAAGTAGAGGGTGTGTTGTTATATCTAATCCAGGCAGTGCCATGGTTAAAGCCACTGAGAAACAAGAACCCATAGCGCAATTACATACGCTCTTACAACAGTCTTGTTGCTCATCGTTTGTCATGGTGTGAGACATGCCGGAATGTGCCGAATCAGGATCTTGCATCGAATCCTGGCTCATTTCCATCGTATCTTGAGACATGGAGTGTTGAGACATGGTACTTGTAGACATGCCCATGGACATAGAGTAAGGCATGATCACAGACGCGTATGCCTGACCGACAAATGTCAGTAGCATCAACATCAAGATGATCCCTTTACCTATATTCAACATAACCTCAACGAGAAAACGATTAACTTATTTAGCATAACCTAGGGAACGTCATTTTTAAACCCTATTTTAAATGACTGAGTATGTGCGTGATGCTAGCGACAAGTCTTTCTCGTCTCCTATACTGATCATTGTTTCAATCTACAACTTGCTTAAATGTATAAAAAACAAGCGCCAGCGCAGGTATTCACTATGCTTTACCAGAGTGAATAACTGCGAAGGCCGCACATGAATAATAGCAGTTAAGACATTGACTTATATTGGAATAATAACCCAAAAAAGTTATAATAATTCAGGTGATTGTCGACTGACTACTCAAGCTATATCCAGTAGATATATACAGCGGCTCACGGGATGTTTAATTTTTGTTAATACATCCACATTGAAAAATATTGTTACATTTCCATTTTAAAACATATAGGGGAGCAACAGATTTCTAGTCTAGAACAAGGCTCATAAAACGCTAAAGCAGCAGTTACCGCCATTTATCTAGCCTTTCGTTGGACAAATAAATTCAATCACATAGAATAGTTTTGGTCTTCGGAGTCTCCCATACACTTGCCTATTTTATATGATTTACATGGGGCTCCTTCACGTATTTAATACCAATCGGTATAAGGCACTTTCCTAGGAAACTTCATGCTCTATCTTGTTCAGTCTAATCGAATGGAAGCCCTGTCAGCTCAGCTCGCCCTGGAGTTACAAAACCCCATACCCGGCATGCCTGTGTTAATGCCAGAGCATGTGCTAGTCCAAAGCCCGGGGATGTCGACCTGGCTGAGACTGGAAATAGCCAAGAAAAACAAGATAGCCGCGGCGCTTGAGTTTCCCCTGCCCTCGAGCTTCATCTGGCAACTGTGCCACATATTATTGCCCGACGTGCCCAAGGAAAACGCCTTCACAAAACCTTCCATGACCTGGAAACTGATGGAGCTACTGCCTACACTCTTGAGCGGCCAGGAGTTTGCCCCACTAAAAAACTACCTTACATCAGGGCAAGACCAGACAGAGCAAGACAATCCACTGAAACTGTTTCAGCTATGCGGCCAGATAGCCGATATCTTCGATCAATACCTAGTTTACCGCCCGGATTGGATTGCAGCCTGGGAGGCCAATGAGCCCACACTCCCGCCAAGGGGTGACAAATTATCTCAGGCTCAGGCCTGGCAGCCTATATTATGGCGTGCCCTGATTGAATTTAATAACCAACACCTCAACAAGAGCCAATACCACAGGGCAAACCTGCATCAATCCTTGTTCGATGCCCTGGACAATCCCGACACCTCACTCGAAGGGCTGCCAAGACGTTTATTCGTGTTCGGAATATCCTCCATGGCGCCGCAAACATTGGATGTACTCTATCATCTGGCCAAGCGCATCGATGTGATCATGCTGAACTTGAGTCCCTGTCAGCATTATTGGGGCGATATCGTCGATCCGCGTCTGCGTGCCCGTATGGCGCTTGAATATGCCGATAAACAAAAGCTTGAACAAGACTGGGAAGATAAACTCGAGGTCGGCAACCCATTACTGGCCAATAACGGCAAGATGGGCCGCGAGCTGTTGGATCTTATCCTCGAGCTTCCCGAAGAGCACGCCAACTTTAACTTCGAGTGTTACCAAGACCCAGGTGTCGATAGCCTACTGAGCGGCATTCAACATGACATTCTCGAACTCAGCACCCGAGATAGAAGCTTAGGCCCAGATGCTTCCTTGTACCTGACGCTCGATGGACGGCGTATTCTGGCTAAAACCGATGACTCCTTGACCCTTCGCAGCTGCCACAGCCCGCTACGGGAAATTGAGACCTTGCATGACCATCTACTGGATATGCTCAGCCGCACACCAGATGATCCAGACGAGCCATTGCTTGCCCGGGATATCGTCATCATGTTGCCCGATGTCGCCGCTTACGCCCCTTATATCGACGCCGTTTTTTCGGCGAAACACGGCGCGCATTATATTCCTTACGCCATTGCCGACAGAGGCGCGGCCCAGGAATCACCGCTGATCAACAGCTTCTTACATATTCTGTCCATCAACCAGAGCCGCTTTGGTTTAACCGATATCTTAGGCATTTTAGAGGTCCCGGCCGTACTCAGGCGTTTCGACTTAGATGACGAGGCACTGACCTTGATCCGCCACTGGCTCGAGCAAGCCGGTGTGCGTTGGGGCCGAGATGAAACTAGCCGTGCCGCTCAGTCTCTACCGGCTTTCGATAAAAACTCTTGGGCTTTTGGCATCAAGCGTCTCATCTTGGGCTACGCCTTCAGTGATGACGCCGCCCTCTACCAAGACACCCTATTGGTAAAGGGGATCGAGGGCCAATCGGCTCAGGCCCTGGGTAAGTTACTCAACTTTATTGAGACCTTAGATGACTACCAAGCAGTGCTCGGGCAAACCTGCTCAATAGAAGAACGCATGGGGCAACTCGCCCAGCTTGTTGATGATTTTTATGAGGTCGACGATGAGGAGTTACCTCAGCTACAAGCCATACGCGAAGCGATAAACAAGTTAAAAACTGAACTGAACGAAGCAGGGCAAGTGACGCCCCTCAATACTCAGGTACTGCAAAATTGGTTTAACAGCACCTTGAGTGAATCCCGTGTCGGCCAGAGATATCTAGCCGGTAGTGTTAATTTTTGTACCTTGATGCCCATGCGCTCCATCCCCTTTAAGGTGGTGTGTCTGGTCGGCATGAATGATGGCGTCTACCCTAGGGTTCAACACCCGGTGGGCTTCGATCTTGTGGCTCAATTTGGACCGCGAAAAGGCGACCGCTCTCGCCGTCTGGATGACAGATACCTGTTTTTAGAGGCGATTCTCTCGGCCAGAGAGCAGCTCTACATCAGTTATATCGGCCACAGCGAACGGGATAATTCTGAACGCATTCCCTCTATGCTAGTGTCTGAGTTAGTAGAATATTGTCAGCTCTGTTATCTGCCAGCAGCCTTTGAGCCAAAAGATGTTGAGCCAGAATCGCTCAACCAAGGATCTGCTGATGAGCCTGATATCCCCGCCATAGAGAAGGCCATCCACCAGCAATTGTTAATCGAGCAACCCTTGCAGCCCTTCGATGAGCGCCTCTATCTAAGCCAAGCGCGAGAAGATGCTGCAGATCATCGACTAAAGCAGAGTTACTCGGCGCAGTGGTGTCCGAGTCAAACAGGCGAAGATGATGGGGTTAAACAGGCAAAGCGCTTTATCGATGCCGGGCTCAAGATAACCCAAGCCATAGATGTCAGTCTGCTAACCGATGTCTTAGATGATAATGAGCTTGAAGTCTCGGCCCTTATCCGTTTCTTCAGAAACCCGGCCCAGTACTTCTTCAATCGAACCCTCAAGGTCGATTTAAGCCTGAATATTCAGGCCGACGATAACGATGAGCCATTTAGCCTCAATCCACTGCAGCGCTACAAGCTCCAGGCAAGTCTACTGGACAACGCCATATCACAGAGACTAGAGGCCCCGGATGAAGTGCTACTGCTGCGATTAAAAGCCAGCGGTGAGCTGCCGCTTCAGCCCTTCGATGATCTCTTGCTCAATCAATACCTGCATGACATTCAACCCTTAATCGGCCGCGCAGTCTATCTTCAGGGCGATAACCAGCGCTCCATGGATATAGCACTTAGCTTCACCCAAGCCGATGGCTTAAATGAACCGATGAACTTAGTCGGACGCATCGATGACCTCTGCGCCAAAGGCCTGGTGAACTACCGCCCTGGCACTGCCAATGGACGAGACCTTATCCGCCTCTACATCAGACATCTGTGTATTTGCGCCATGGGCTGCAATAAAGTGACTAACACGCTGCCACACATCAGCTACCTGTTAGATATCGGTCATTTCCATGCTTTTCATCCCGTGGCACATGAGCAAGCTAAGGCTCAACTGAGCCTGTGGTTAGCTTACTTCCAGTCGGGACAAGTTCACCCCTTGATGTTTATGCCTAGAACCGCCCTCGCCTATGTTGAAGCCGAAGGCGATCATCAAGATAAATTACTCGAAGCCCAGAGTCAGTGGCTCGATGAGCAGAGTCAGTTAGGTGAAGCCATGGAACCTCACTATCAACGCTTGTTTAGTTTCCCTGATGATTTTTCAGAAGAAGAATTCGGACACATTGCCATGACGCTACTTAGCCCCATGCTTAGCCTGTATCACAAAGATAAACTCGGTGAGCTAGCCAGTTTCGTCGAAGGCGGAACCATGACAAGCCAAGGAGAGAAATAATGTCATCAACTCCTTCAGCAAGCAGTCCGACTATCCCGGTTATAGAGCCTAAGCAGTCTCAGCCCTTAGATACCCTCACCTTGCCTTTCGGGGGCAGTCGTCTTATCGAAGCCAGTGCGGGCACAGGCAAAACCTATACCATCGCCGGCCTGTATGTGCGCCTGTTACTCGGTCACGGCATCGTCAAGCCCCTCACTTGTCAGCAAATATTGGTGGTAACCTTCACCAATGCGGCCACCGGCGAGCTTAGGGATCGTATTCGCAACAAGATCCAACTGGCTTATCGCCACTTTATCGGCATAGATACGGGTGATGAACTGCTCGCGTCTCTGCACAGCGCCACGCCAGAATCGATGCGCCCCTTGGCCCTTAAACGTCTGGATCTGGCACTCAAGTCTCTGGATGAAGCCTCTATTTTTACCATTCATGGATTTTGTCAGCGAATTTTGGCCGACATGGCTTTCGAGTCATCTCTGCTATTCGAATCAGAATTCACGCTGGATGACAGCGAGTTTCTGCACCATGCGGTGCGCGATTTTTGGCGCGAACACTGTTATCCATTACCTGGATGCCTTGCGGAAATCATTCAGAAAAAATTTGCCGACCCCGATGCCCTGTCTAAGCAACTCAGACCACTGCTAGGTGCGAGTCAGGCCAAAGCTCATCCACAGCCCGAAGACTTTAACAAACTCCAGGGCACGCTCACACAGAGCATGAGCCGACTCAAGCTCATCTGGCCCAGAGAACGCGAAGCTATAGAAACCTTACTGCATTCTCTGCCCCTCAATGGCGTGCGTTTCGGTAAGAAGCCTGACGCTTACCCCAAGTTGGCCATCATGCTCGATGCTATGGACAACTGGTGTAAGTACAGCATGAATCTGCCACCGATGAAGGTGATGGAGAGTCTTTCCCTCAGCGGACTTAAGCTCAATAAAGGCGGCGAAGTCCCGACGCCGGCACAGGCCCCAGTGCTGGATCACATCGAGCGACTGTGTTTACTCATCAAAGATTTCATTCCAAGCTTCCTCTATTGTGCCAGAGACGGCATATCGAGGCGTTTTTCATTGCAAAAGTCTGAGCGTAACTTGATGACGCCGGACGATCTCTTGCTCACTCTGGAGCAAGCACTGCGCCCGGATAGCACAGATGTGCATGAGGATAAGCTTAGCCTGGCTAACCTGATAGCCAAGCGCTTTCCTGTGGCCCTTATCGATGAGTTTCAAGATACCGATCCCCTGCAGTTCGCTATCTTTAACCGTATCTATCAACCAGAATTGACCTCAACGACAGACCATAACAGCGATAATAGCGATAACAGCGATAACAGCGATAACAACGATAATTGCGAAAGTAATCAAGCATCAAAAGAGGTGAGTCTCTTGATGATTGGCGATCCGAAACAGGCCATTTATGCCTTCAGGGGCGCCGATATTCACACCTATATTCAGGCGCGCGAGCAGACCAAGCAGCACTATAGCCTAGGCACCAACTACCGCTCCAGCCGCAACATGGTCTTGTCGGTCAACGCCCTGTTTGAGAATCGAGATGACCCATTTATCAATCAGGCCATTGTGTTCGAGTCGGTGCAGCCGTCCCCCTTCGCCGATAAGAAAATATTCGTCGAACAAAATGGAGACACCTCGGCGCTGAAGATAAAGCTGCTGAGTGAAGACCCGGAAAAGGGACTCAACAAAGCCAGCGCCAGAAAACGTTTGGCCGAAGACGCCGCCGCAGAAATAACCCGCTTGCTGACGGAATCTCAACAGGGTCAATGTAGCATCAGTGGTAAGGCGCTAAAAGCCCAAGATATTGCCGTGCTGGTACGTGATCGAAATGAAGCTGGGGTAATACGTGAGTCATTATCTCAGCGTCAAATCGGCTCGGTATTCTTAAGCCGCGACAGCGTATTTAACACCTTAGAGGCCCGGGAGTTGGCTTTGGTGTTGCACGCCTTAGCCACGCCTAAAGATGAGCGAGCACTGCGCTCAGCCCTGGCCACCTCTTTACTGGGTTATAACGCCGCATCAATTCATGGATTCAACCAAGATGAGATGATAAGGCAAGACTTGCTGGAGCAATTTGATAATCTGCATCACAACTGGCTAAGACGCGGGATCATGCCCGCCCTGCTCAGTCTGGCCAATGAGACTCAACTTATCGAGCGTCTGCTCCAAGGTGAAGATGGCGAGCGACGTTTGACCGATTTCAGACACTTAGCCGAGCTTCTACAGCAAAAAGCCACCGAACTGGACGGCATTAGCGCCCTGGTCAACTGGTACGAGCAAGCCCTTATCGCCAACAATGGCAACGAAGAGGCCCAGCTCAGGCTCGCGAGTGAACAGAACCTAGTGCAAATCGTCACCATACATAAGAGTAAGGGACTCGAGTATCCCGTCTGCTTTATCCCCTTTGTCAGTCTGGCTCGGGATAATCGCCGTAAGCCGGCCCCCATGCTTTACCATGATAATAACCGGCTCATATGGGACATAGAGCAGACGGATGAAGGCTGGGAGCGTCATAAACGGGAAAACTTAGCCGAAGATCTGCGCTTGTTATATGTCGCCATCACGCGCCCGGTTTATCAATGCTATCTCTATATCGCCAACCATAGCCGCTTCACTAAAAAAGCCGGGATCACCAGTCAACTCCATGAGACCGGCATTGGCTACCTGCTGGGAATAGAAGATAAAGCCTGTGATTTTTCTCGCATTCAAACCCAGGCTCAAGCGTTGATCTGTGATGCCATCAGTGTCAGTGAAGTGCAAGCTGATGTGTCGACGCTAGCCTTAGAAAAAGTCACCGATGAAACATGCACCTTAGCGCCTAAAACGCTTAAACGTAAACGCTATACCCCATGGCGTGTGGGCAGTTACTCGGGATTAGTCAAAGACTTGCCCCATGAGCGTGTTGCCCCCGGCGCCGATGATGAAAGTTTCCCCGAGCTTGAGATAATCCAGGATGAGGTCGACCTAACGCCTTCTCGATTTACTTTCGAGCGTGGTGCCAATGCCGGTAGCTTTATGCACTTAGTGCTGGAGCTGATTGATTTCACCTTGGCCGAGGCTGAGCTGCCAGAGCAGCTGCCCGCCGCCATGGAGAAATATGGCATCGAGGAGTCTTGGTTTAGCATGCTCAATACCTGGTATCTGGATATTCTCGCTGCGCCCCTGACTCAAGATGGCTCGCTGACATTAGCTCAGCTGACCCCGAGTCAAAAGTTGGTGGAGATGGAGTTTTATCTGCCCATTAACCAGCTTAAGGCAGATGAACTCAATGAGCTGCTCGAACATTATGGTTACAGCGCCGGGCTCAATTTTGAATCCCTCAAGGGGATGCTTAAAGGATTTATCGATCTGACCTTCGAGCATAAAGGGCAATTTTATATCGCCGATTACAAATCGAACCATCTGGGTGATGCGTTTGCTCATTATGGTTTCGACGCTATGGCTGGCGCCATTCGTAGCCACAGGTACGACTTGCAGTACATCATCTATACCTTAGCCCTGCACAGATACTTAAGCTTGAGAATGACCAACTACGATTATGACCAACATATTGGAGGCAGTTATTACCTCTTCCTGCGGGGCATGTCGGTGGATTCTCCCATGTCAGGGATCTTCTATGATAAGCCGCCTAAAGCGCTTATCCAGGCACTAGACGCACTATTTGACAGTGAACAAACTCAATCGGTGGATGATATGGCGCACAAATCCCCGGGGCAGCCGGCAATGGATAATAATCAGATGGAAGTTAAATAATGATCCAGTCAAAGCAACCGATAAAGACCCTGCTTAAATCATGGGAAAACGAGCGGCTCATCACACCACTGGATCGTCATTTTGCACTCGAGCTAGCCGAGTTTCATCGACAACAGCTTGACCAGCACAGTGAGTCTCACAATGAGTTATTTCTCCTCATCTGTGCCCTGCTCAGTCATCAGCTTTCCCAGCAACACACCTGTTTGCCCATAAAACAGATCTTGCTGGATAACCCCATGAATGAGCAGACTGCCCAGTGTAAAATCACCTGCAGTCACGATGAACTTATGGCCTTATTGAGTCAGTTCGGCGCGATTGGGGTCCCTCAAGATAGCGTGTCCCAAGACGGCTTACAGGAGAACAGTTCGACGCCTCTGGTATTAGATCAGGGCTCCCTCTATCTGCAGCGCTATTATCAATTTGAGACTCAGGTAGCAGACAAACTTAGATACCTTGCCCAAGATGAGGTCCAAGGGCTACCCACTGCGACGCAGGAGACCTTGAACATACTGTTTCCCCCCAATCCCCCAAAAAATGCGGCCACAGACTCACCTGTGTATGATTGGCAGAAGATAGCCACGGCGACCGCCTTCACCAAACGCCTGGCGGTGATCACCGGCGGGCCGGGCACGGGAAAAACCACCACAGTCACCAAACTCCTGTTTCTAATGACCCAAGAAGCCGACTTGACCATCAAGTTGGTCGCCCCAACAGGTAAGGCAGCCGCCAGGCTCAGTGAGTCAATCAAGGCCTCTAAGGTGCGATTAAAGGCTGAATTGGCCCCCTTCGCCGACAAAATCGATATGAATAGCTTAAGTCGGGTCCCCGAGGAAGCATCGACCCTGCACAGGTTACTCGGCGTGATCCCCAACTCGCCTCAATTTCGCCACCACAAGGATAATCCTCTCAGGCTGGATCTATTAGTGGTCGATGAAGCTTCCATGGTCGACCTGCCCATGATGCACAAGTTGCTGTCGGCCCTGCCTACCCACGCCAGGCTCATCTTGCTTGGCGATCAGGATCAGCTGGCCTCAGTCGAGGCCGGCGCCGTGCTCGCCGACATCTGCGCCGGACTCAAGGCAGACAAGAGCCAATCGGCAAAATGGCAGATGCGTTACTCGGCAGACTATGCCACACGTTTATCTCAGTTAACAGGCAATGATTTAAGTGGCTTTATCAGCGCATCCCCAGGCATAGGTGACAGTTTATGCATGTTGATGCACAGCCATAGATTTAAGGGGGATGCGGGGATCGGCCAGCTGGCAAGTGCAGTTAATAACTCTGACAAGTTACGCATCATGGAGGTGTGGCAATCAGGATACGATGAGCTGCATTGGATTGAGCATCAGAAAACACCCACAGGAAATGCCGGACTCGAGCAGTTATTGACTCAGTCGGTGAGCCACTACAGCGCTTATCTGCAGCTGGCTAAAGACCCGCAAAGCGATCCTCTGGATATCATAGAGTGTTACAACGAGTTCCGAATATTGTGCGCCATGCGCGCGGGCGAGTACGGCGTCGATGGCATCAATCAGGGAGTGAGAGACGCCTTGAAACAAGCCAAGTTAATCTCACCGGAACACGAGTTCTACCCGGGACGCCCCGTCATCATACAGAGTAATGATTATAACTTAGGCCTGTTTAACGGTGATATCGGCCTCATCTTACCCGATAGCGCCCACCAACAAGCGACAGGCGCAGCCCCTCGCCTGATGGCCCACTTTATCCAGGCCGATGGCAGCATCTTGAAGGTACTCCCGGCTCGATTGCCGAGCCACGATACTTGTTTTGCTATGACGGTGCATAAGAGTCAAGGCAGTGAGTTTAGCAAGGTGGCCATGGTGCTCCCCCTCTGGCCAAGCCAGGCGCAGAAACAGCTACTCACCAAGGAGCTGGTGTATACGGCCATCACCCGAGCCAAGCATCAGTTTACCTGTCTGGGGAGTCAAAACGTCTTCGAGCAGGCTAGCCTGCAGGCAACCAAGCGCTCATCTGGACTGGCGAGGCGACTATGGAACTAGACAATATGCAAATAAACAATAACCGCAAACCAACACTCTATTACGTCTACGACCCTATGTGTAGTTGGTGTTGGGGCTACGCCGTCACGTGGCAGAAATTAAGAACGGCACTAGAAGAATCGGCAATGATTTCCGTCCAGTATCGACTTGGCGGATTAGCGCCTGATTCAAATGAACCTATGCCACAGGAGATGCAAAATTTCCTCCAGCAGACCTGGCATAAAATCAGCACGCAACTTGGTACTGAGTTCAACCATGATTTTTGGGCACACTGTCAACCGCGGCGCTCAACCTATCCAGCTTGCCGAGCCGCCTTAATTGCTAGGGAGGCAGGACTTGAACAGCAGATGCTTCAAGGTATTCAAACTGCATATTATCTACAAGCAAAGAATCCTTCTGATCTGGACACCTTAGTTGATTTAGCCGACTCAATTGGGCTCAATTCAGCTTCGTTTAAACAACAGATGAAAAGCGAATCTCTAAATACAAGCTTGATGAATGAAATATCGACAGTCCGCCAACTTCCTATTCAAGGATTTCCTTCACTCGTGCTTGAATTAGAAAACCAACTCACGCCAATCACTTTAGATTACCAACACTGGCAAACGACCTTCGAGCAGGTCATGAATGAAATAGCACTAAATAAGTAAGCGCAACTAAATGATAAAATTATATTTAATATTATTTGCCAACTAAAAATCTGGCTTACTCAACACCATCGACCTCTCCAGCGACTTACCCCCTTGTTTAGTCGTCTCTGAATAACTGTTGATTTTGTCGGCAATAACTTGCTGCAAATTATATGACCGTCTATCTTAAATATTGAAAAACATGTTTTATCATTGATAATTCTAACATTTGATTTTTGCTGTCGATTCATACATCAAATATCAATTTGTCTTACGTCTTATCTTGAACACTCACATCAAAATAGCTATGGATGTTGATATGAAAAAGATCAGTTCACTTATTGTGGTGCTTATTCTTACCGCATGCGCCTCAGCTCCAGCAACTTGGAAAGGCATGTCAGAAAGAGACATTTCGGCATGGAAAGAGATAGGGTTTAATGCCGAAAAAGCTCAAGCATGGCATGGTAGCGGCTTTACGCCTGAGCAGTCGAGTAGCTGGTCAACGGCAGGCTTTAACCTTGAAAATGCAGGCCAGTGGAGTAAACAGTCTTTTAATGCAGAAGAAGCTAAAAACTGGAATACGGGTGGCTTTGATTTAGAAAATGCAGTTGAATCGAGAGATAAGGGCTTAACTCCTGTAAAAGCTGATGACTAATCAAACTCGAATAAAAGGTACACCAGAATGTGCCTTTTATCACTTACCTTTACCAGGTTAACACCGTTTACTTTGGCCACTCTCTATCACTACATCAACATCCATTGTTATTTCAATAAATACCCTCTCTGAATGATATTCGTCGATTAAAAAAATATAACCAAGACATCCAAAATTATTCTCTGTTAGATATCCTGTACCTACTAGAGCCTGATTGCCAGATAAGTTCATTGGAACATAATGGCAGCCTTAGCCCTATACCACTTGATTATCTGGATTATCAAACCAGCTATCGACACTTAATCAACGGCTTAAACAAAATGAAATAAGTTATCTCAGCGTGATTTAAGGCCTGACTGCTATTTCTTTATCGCCGTTTTGAGCTTGTTATAAACCAGCACCAGGGTCTCTGGTTTTAACTGAGCCAGCAGGTTACCTGTGATCACTAAGCTCAAACCTAAACTCAAACCTAAAGTCGAAAACACAGACCAGTGGTCATCTTCAAACAGGCTCGACACGGCTAAGGCGACGATGGGCGTGATTAACATCAGATAAGCCGCCTGATTAGCGCCGAGCCTGTCCACTAAATTCAAGTAAACGGATAAAGGGGTCGGAACGAATAAGGTAAAATACCTCAAGTTTCATTCTAAACTAACTCGTTTGTGGTAAATCGACCGTGTCAGCGTAGACTAGCTGACATGCCTATGGACAGAAGCAGGTTAGAGCTTAGATTCTAGCCCATGATGCTTTAATTAGGAAAAGTATGGCAATCGTTTACGCTTCCGTGTTGAACTGCTTGTTATATTGCTGTAATCACCAGCTTTATTTAGATAGGTTATCGCCTACTAAATTTTGCTAGTATTTCTTCATCTGTTTCCTCTTGCTCACTCTCTGATGAATAGCAAAAACTAACTGTTTGATCATCGCAAAATAGTGAATAAAGATTAGGCCTTAGCAACCTTGTTTTATTATCATTAAATGGTGTTCTATTTCTATTTGTGCCATTTCTTCGGACATTAAAGCAGAACAGTCTATTTGGATTTTCACTGTCACTTGAGGATAAATCGCCAACCATTGGGTCTTTTAACCAATCTGGTTTATTTAAAGTAACTTTTGGGGGTATAAACGTAGCGAAGTTTTCAGTAAACTGTTTCAAAATCTCACCAAGATTTGGAGTATATTCTATACCAAAAAACTCTCTTAACTCTTGAGTTCTGATGATAAAGCCATTTACATTCACTGGGATCGTTATATTTATACTCACATCATCCCTTCTCATTATTTTAGTTTTCATGAGAGCAAATTGAGGTATTCTTTCATTATCCTGATACAACTTAGCTAAAACTATATAATCATAATTTTTATATTTAAATGGAAAAGCATCAATAACCCAACCATTATCCACCATATCTTCTTTGAGAAGCCGAAAGTTATCAAAAACACTCATACTATATTCCATCCAAAAGTTAAAATTTACCTGCTACTGTACAATCATTTCAAATAATTCTCTTGATTTTTATGCGCTTAGCAAAAGATACATCACCTTGCATCGAGGCCAATGCGAACAACAGCAATATAACGCTTCAAGCTAGGGAATCCCCGATAAAATAACTAAGACACCCATTGTTAAATCTAACTGATTGGGTGTCTTTGGGGAAAGTCTTTCGTTGAAAAGCGTTAAGAAACAGGAGGAAAGATTGATATGAATCAACTGCTTGCGCTACCCTTCCCTGCTTTCTGCAAAGAGTGAGTGCTGCTTGCTTATCTTCATCCCTGAATGGCTACTTTCAACCTCTGACTTAAGAAGTTGAGTCTCACCTGCGTTTCCCTAACTGCACACACAACAAAAATAGAGCCACCCATTGCTAATCCTTAGTGAACTCAGTGTATGCGGAACGCAGAAATATCCATGTTAAACAGCCATATTTGCCGTGGTGAGAATGCTCTCTTGGCTTAATCTAAACCATCAAATAAATACTATCTACCACGGAGGACACGCATCAGTTACTTAGAAATGGATACCATTCTCGAGTGATTTTATTTTTGCCAGTGACAATGTATCGATACCTTTGCCAGCCAAGAGGCCAGCGCCACTTTGAAACGACTTTTCAAATAATATTCCCACGCCTGCTAATGTGCCATTACGTTGAGCAATGATATCTAGCGTGCCTTCAACGGCGTTGCCATGGGCTAATACGTCATCAATAAACAGTATACGGTCATCCTCATTGATATGCTCGGCGTTACAGTGCAGCTCATAAGTGACATTTTTAGTGAAGCTATATACTTCTGCTGTCAGTACGTTGTCAGGGTCGAGCATGCTGCGATTTTTCTTCATCACTACTAGAGGAACATTTAGCTTTAGCGCGACTAATGTCGAGATGGCAATGCCACCACTCTCAATGGTTAAGATGCGATCTATATTGGCAGCTTTAAAATAGTCATTAAACTGAGTCGCGCACCAATCTAATAATTGGATATCGATTTGCTTGGTTAAGAAACTACTCGCATCTAGGGCGACATTGTTAACTGATTTTCCGTGTTCAAGGATCGTTTTTTCTAATAAGTTCATGTTAATGCCCAGAGTTATGAAAGTGCTAAATACAAAATGAAGAGTAGTGCTAATGCGTAAATAATGGAGGAGACAGCGCCGTCGCAGTAAAAATCGCGCCTTTGTCTATGCCGTCAATACTGGCCAAAATGGCTGGATTGACTGCCAAAATATAGCTCATCACAATAAAAGTGATCAAACCGGCATAGATTTCATTTTTTACGGTTGCGCCACGCGCAGAGAGGAGAAAACACTTGTCCATTAAATATCCATTACTACTAAATATGGTTGATTTAAAATGACAATATTACGAAGTATAAAACTTGGAAGGGAACCACACCTTAGTCGAAAGGTAGCGTTATCCTGCTTCATTGTAGTTTCGAAATTTACGGTTTCGAAGTAGAAACTTATGGCCCATATTGCCAAGATTATACAAGGTTACATTGCTTGCGAGGGATCTTAATGATGTGGACGATATTGTCAATTTGTATTTATGAAAGCCTTGTATTTAATGGTGTTTACCAGTAGGCATATTAATAATAACTAAAGAAATAACTAAGACACCCATTGTTAAATCTTGAACAAAGGGGTCGAAGCGAATAAGGTCAAATACTCTTGTAAACCACCAAGTGTAGATACGGCTGCGGGCTTCGATGACATGGTGAGGTTTCATGAAATGAAACTCTTCGAACGAGAGACAGAATGTCGAACTGGCATTTAAACATGGAGGAACGAGCTTCAAACATACTCCTCAATATCAACTCAGCCAAACGCTAAATCAGAAAATGTAATCAAGCTTCATTCGAAGAATCACCAAAGGGGCTGGGTTCCCGCCCACAAGCATTGCGGGAAAGACGAGTATTAAGTTGCTAGAAAGACGAGTATTTAATTGCCAGAATGACGAAAAGTAACGACCAGAAAATGTAATCAAGCTTCATTCGAAGAATCACCAAAGGGGCTGGATTCCCGCCCACAAGCATTGCGGGAAAGACGAGTATTAAGATGCTGAAATGGCGAGTATTGAATTGCCGCAATGACGAGTATTGAATTGCCGCAATGACGAAAAGTAACGACCAGAAAATGTAATCAGCCTTCATTCGAAGAATCATCAAAGGGGCTGGATTCCCGCCCACAAGCATTGCGGGAAAGACGAGTATTAAGATGCTGGAATAGCGAGTATTGAATTGCCGCAATGACGAGTATTGAATTGCCGCAATGGCGAGTATTGAATTGCTGCAATGACGAGTATTAAGTTGCGGGGGCTGATATTCGAGTGTAGATAAATCGACTCAGCATAGAAAATAGCCACTCAGCGCCGAAGTTTGGTGTCAGTGGTTGCAATAAATAACCATAGCGTCATAGTGAGCCTGCAATCGATAAAACTGTCAGGATATGGAGAGACAATGAGCCAAACGAATCTACTGTTAATATGTGGTGGCGGTGGGGATGAACACGCAATCTCACTGATGTCAGCCAAATTTTTTGAAACATCACTGGCCAAACTAGCCCATATAAACGTATTAAAAGTCGAGCTCGACGCTCAGGGCCATTATCGAACGAGTGACGGTGAACTCTGTGAACTGACCAATCGTAAACAGATACGTTTCGATGATGTTAATATCGCGTCTTGGCCGGTGGATTACGTCATTCCCTGCATTCACGGTTATCCGGGGGAAACAGGTGACATTCAGTCCTATTTCGAGCTGATCAACTTGCCCTATTTCGGTTGCGATTCAGAAGCGAGCCGTAATTGCTTCAACAAGGTCACCGCCAAGATGTGGTTCTCGGCACTTGGGATCCCCAATACCCCCTACATTTTCCTCAATGACTTTAATGATGACGCCATCGCTCAAGCTCAGCAGGCTTTGGCCTCTTGGGGCTCGATATTCATCAAGGCCGCATCACAAGGCTCCTCGGTAGGTTGCTACCGTGTAGACAGCCAAGAGGAATTAACTGAGTCATTAAAACAAGCTTTCAACTATTCGCCCTATGTCATCATCGAGAAGACCATTGAAGCCAGGGAGCTGGAAGTGGCCGTATACGAGAAAGATGGCGAGATTATCGCGACTCAACCAGGTGAGATCATCTGTGCGACAAATACCTTTTATACTTTCGATGAAAAGTACGCCGAGAACAGTCAAGCTGAGACCAAGGTAGTAGCCGATATTAGTGAGAGTGTCAGCCAGAGAATCCGTGAATATGCAGTCAAGGTATTTAAGGGGATGAAACTCAGTCACCTGTCTCGTATCGATTTCTTTCTCACCGAGGACAATGAAATTCTCCTCAATGAAATCAATACTTTCCCAGGGCTTACTCCCATCTCCATGTTCCCCAAGATGCTACAAAATCATGGTGAGGATTTCAGTGATTACCTCAGCCACAACATAATGCGCCAACTCAATAATAAAGCCTAATTACTCGCTCAGGCCACATAATACGTGTGGCCTGCGTACTTAGCGTTAAATCAAATCTCCACACCATAGTGAATTTAGGTCAAACTCAGCCGTTGCCGTGAAACTGATAAACACTAAGAAGAGAAATAATACTAAGAGTAAATAATGTTTATTAGGATGTATCACTCGCCCTCTCCGATCATGTCAAACTCAACTCTCTATAACTATGGCTGAGGCGCTATGTTTGTGCCAATAACCACCTTGTCTTTCGGATAAAATTAATTACACTAAGCCAAGCACAAGCATTTCGTTTACTCGGAAACATTTATCCTCTTAATGGCGGTAGCCGATTGAAAAATTTTGACTTTAACTTACTCACAGTACTTGAAGTATTACTCGAAGAGCAAAGCGTCACCGCCGCGGCGGCGCGTCTACACCTGAGTCAATCGGCGGTGAGCAAACAGCTTTCAAAGCTCAGAGAAACCTTCGACGATAAACTGTTTGAGCGCACCGCCTATGGCCTGAGGCCGACGCCTAAGGCCAAGCAACTGGCACCAGAATTGAGGCGAGTCCTCAATCAGGTCGAACAGCTAACCAGACCCAGCGAATTTGATCCCTCCATGAGCCGAAGAAAATTTCGTATCGAATTGGTTGAGACGGCTTACTCATTCACCTACCCCAACTTTATGCCGGAACTGCTCAAACAGGCACCGAATGTCAGCATAGACAGTAAAACCTGGCACAGTCAGAGCATGGATAAGCTTTTGCGCTGTGAAACCGACATGGGGATAGCGTGCCGAGAATGGGATGAACGCTCTCTTTTACACATGAAAAACTTGCCCGAAGAGCTTAACTATACCGAGCTGACTCGAGATCACTCGGTGTGTCTGGTAAGAAAAGACCACCCCTTATTAAAAGAAGAGTGGAATTTAGACACGTTTCTTAAGTATCGTCACCTGCAAGTGACCTTTGGCGGCATCGCCCAATGGCTATTAGACGATGTGCTACAGATAAAGCATCTGAAACGAGATATCGCCATTAATCTCACCGACTTTAATAGTGCCATGCAGCTCTGTGAAAAGAGCGATCTCATTCTTTGCTCCCCCGCCAAATATGCCAAAGAGATGTTGGGACATTATCAGTTAATCACACTGCCGGTGCCCACTAAACTCGTGCCAGGGGCCTACGTTTTGCTATGGCACAGGCATTTTGACTTAGACCCCAGTCATCGCTGGCTCAGAGAGATGATCATAGAGTCGGTGCAGCAAGTTCATCCGATCTAGGGGCTAGACTCTAGGCTCTGGGACTCTAGGAAATAGGGCTCTAGAAACTAGGCATACTTTATGATCTGGCAGTAAGTTCATCCTTGCTCAAAATAGAAACGCAACGCATAAAAAAGCCTGACTTTAATATTAAAGTCAGGCTTTTAGGTTTTATTGTTTAAGTCGCCTTACTCTTGGCCGACTAGAACAAGCCTCTTTACTTATCTGCTGTCTTGGAGAGGATCCAAATAGAGGCAACAGCAACGACAGAAAAACCACCTAGTATAATGACAGGTATGGCGCTGTAGCCAAGAACATGCCATATAACATTCTCTAATGTACTCATAATGGCTCCTTAATTCCAACCTTCAACTTTGTGCATATCTGGCAATCTATGGGCGATACCTTTATGGCAATCCACACAGGTCTTTTCACCACTCGCAAGCGCTGTAGAGTGCTGCCTGACGCTGCGTGGGCTCTGCTCGGAGAAGTCCATAAATTCAAAGTTATGACAGTTACGACACTCTAAAGAGTCGTTCTTTTTCATTCTTGCCCACTCCCTTTCGGCTAAATGAGCTCGTCGTTCTTTGAACCTCTCTGGTGTATTAATGGTTTTAGTAACAAAAAACGCAAACAGCTCTTTGGAAGCCTGAACTTTACGTATAATTTTATCCGTCCAAGCATGAGGTACGTGACAATCTGAACAGATAGCACGAACACCAGAGCGGTTAGCGTAGTGAATAGTCTCTCGAATTTCCGCCACAATCGGGGCGTGACATCCAGAGCAAAACTCTTCAGTGTTTGTCGCTTCCATACCTGTGTTAAATGCACCCCAGAACATGAGTCCACCTGCAAAGCCCATAAATAGAACGATACCTACGGCGGCTTTACTGGGCCGCCTCAATATGGTCCAGAAGCCTTTTAAGGCGTTAATAATCCATTTCATATTATTACCTGCCTATTTTGTTATTGCAGTGATTTAACACGTTCGAAGGAGTTACCCACTAACGGTTTAGCATCTGCTTGTGTCACGTGGCACTGCAGGCAAAAGTATCGTCTAGGAGAAACATCAGCCAACACTTCATCGTTTCGATTAGTAAAGTGAGTCACACTGATTTTAGTGGCGCCCATCTGCTTGGCTTTTGTCCAGCCATGGCATGATAAGCATTTGTTAGCATTCAGTGATATTTCATAGCTCCTGATGTGATGCGGGATCAGTGGTGGCTGAAAGACATAACTGCTTTCAATATCCACCTGATCTCGCGGCACTCTCTTCAAAGGATCAGCCGCTCTCGTGACTTCTAACTCAACATTGCCGCGCAAAGACTCGACACCGCCGATACCACGATCCTGACTGACTGCTAAACCACTGATCAGAGTAAAAGTCATGCTCAACGTTATTAAAATTAATTTTTTCATCATAACCCTGCCTTATCCTATTTTAGTGATTTTAATAGGACACTTTTTATAGTCTGTCTGTTTAGATAGCGGATCTGTTGCATCTAAAATGAGTTTATTAATCAAAATACGTGCATCGAAGAACGGCACAAACACCAAGCCTTTTGGTGGACGGTTACGCCCTCTGGTCTCGACGCGCACACGAATGTCACCACGTTTGTTACTCATTAGCACTTCATCACCACGACGCACACCATGAGACTTAGCATCATCTGGATGCATGTAACAAAGCGCATCAGGAACGGCCTTATAAAGCTCAGGTACGCGACGTGTCATGGTTCCCGTATGCCAGTGTTCAAGTACACGACCAGTACATAACCATAGAGGAAACTCTTCATCTGGAGACTCTGGTGGTGCCTCATAAGGGGCCGAGATTATCCATGCTTTGCCATCTGGCTTGCCATAGAATTCAAATCCTTTACCTTTGCCAACATAGGGATCTGATCCCTCTTTAAAGCGCCATTTTGTCTCTACGCCATCAACGACAGGCCAGCGTAAACCGCGCTCTTTATGGTAGCGATCGTATGGCGCTAAATCATGGCCATGTCCACGTCCAAAGCTTGCGTACTCTTCAAATAGACCTTTTTGTACATAGTAACCTTGGTCTTGGGCATCATCATTGAGCTCTTGCGCTTCTGATAATGGGAACTTGTTCACTTGGCCGTTTTCAAATAGCACTTCACACATATTCTTACCACGTACTTCTGGCATCTTAGCGATCAGCTCTTCGGTCCACACTTCTTCAATTTTGAAGCGTTTGGCAAATTCCATAATCTGCCATAGATCGGATTTCGAGTCACCAGGCGCTTTAACCTGCTGATACCAAACCTGAGTACGACGCTCAGCATTACCGTAAGCACCCTCTTTTTCTACCCACATGGAAGTCGGTAAGATCAAGTCGGCAGCTTGTGCAGTTACCGTTGGGTATGGGTCTGAACAGACAATAAAGTTTTTCGGATTACGGTAGCCTGGTAAGCGCTCTCCATTGATGTTAGGACCGGCCTGCATGTTGTTGTTACACATTGTCCAGTAAGCATTAAGCACACCGTCATTTAATTTACGGTCTTGCTCTACTGCATGGAAACCCGGCTTAGGTGGAATAGTGCCTTCCGGAATTTTCCATAGCTGCTCGGCACGCTTTCGATGCTTAGGGTTTGCTACCACCATATCTGCGGGTAAACGATGAGAGAAAGTCCCCACCTCACGTGCTGTACCACACGCTGATGGCTGGCCTGTTAATGAAAATGGACCATTACCTGGTGTTGATATTTTTCCGACTAAGAGATGAATGTTATAGACCAAAGAGTTCATCCAAACACCACGAGTGTGTTGGTTCATCCCCATAGTCCAAAGTGACATCACCTTAATCTTTGGATCGGCAAACTGCTTAGCGAGTGTGATCAGTTGATCTTCTCCTAGACCAGTCATTTCAGCGGTTTTTTCAAGCGTATAGGGTGCTACTGATTTTTTATACTCTTCAAAATCAATTGAATGTATTTTGCCTACATTGGGGTTAGCTGCCTTTTTCTGCAGGGGATGCTCATCCCTTAAACCATAACCAATATCGATAGTGGCTTGCTTGAAATGGGTATGCTTATTAACAAAGTCCCAATTCACTGCATCGTTTTCAATGATGTAGTTAGCAATAAAGTTGGCTATTACAAGATCTGTTTGCGGCTTAAAGATATAGCCTTTATCAGCAAGTTCAAATGAACGATGGTAATAGGTTGATAATACATTCACTTTCACATGGGGATGACTTAAGCGTCTGTCAGTGATGCGAGACCATAAAACAGGATGCATCTCAGCCATGTTCGAGCCCCACAGAACAAAGGCATCGGCATGTTCAAAATCATCATAACAACCCATTGGCTCGTCGATACCAAAGCTACGCATAAAGCCACCAACGGCTGAAGCCATACAGTGACGCGCATTAGGATCTATGTTGTTAGAGCGGAAACCCGCTTTCATCATCTTAGAAGCGGCGTAACCTTCCATTACGGTCCACTGGCCAGAACCAAACATACCCACACTGGTAGGCCCTTTCTCTTTTAAAGCCGCTTTCCACTTCTCAGCCATGATATCGAAGGCTTGATCCCAACTTACCGGCGCAAAGTCACCATTTTTATCAAACTTTCCATTAGTTTGACGTAACAGCGGCTGAGTTAGCCTGTCTGATCCGTACATGATTTTGGAAAGGAAATAGCCTTTAATACAGTTAAGCCCTTTGTTTACAGGAGCTTCTGGGTCGCCTTGAGTCGCAACGACCTTACCATCTTGAGTACCAACAAGTACCGAGCAACCTGTACCACAGAAACGACAAGGCGCTTTATCCCAATGGATTTTTGACTCTGCACTCGATGCAATTAAATTCGTTGCAGTGGCTGGAAGGGTGATCCCTGCAAGCGCTGCAGCTGAGGCCGCAGCATTGGCTTTGATAAAATCACGTCTGGACATTTTCATACTTGTTCCTCGCTAACACTATAGCCATCATCAGGGGCTAGGTTATTTTTATTGGTATTGATACTGGTGTCGGTGTCAGTGTCAGTGTCGGTTCCACTATCAATTTGGTGATAAACCATACTGGCACCAAGCACGCCTGGCATATTATTTATTTTTTCAATCACATCGGTAATAAAGCCTTCTGCTTGAGTCACTAGGACTACAACGATTTTCCCGACGTCACTAACGCCATAAATTTCGGCTTCATCAAACGCTTCAATTCTTTTTTTAGTTTCTTCTATATGTTCAGGGCTAACCTGGACAATTAGGCTTGAGATGTGCGCCTCAGGTAACAACATTTGGGCGTTCCTTATCTATCAGGGGGAAAAATACTGAACTAGAACTCATAAGCACTCCAACTTAGGGTTGTGACCCTTCGCAAGGCGAGTCAATAACAATGACTCAAGGTTTTGTGTAATTAACGTTATGTTTTATCTAATTCTTTCTTGTTGCCGATCATAATCCCAATGTGTGACTAAACTGTATACCCATAATGTGGTAAAGACTAAATAGCTTGATCTGGATCATCATTTTTAACAAAATAAATGATGGATCAACTAAGTTAATTACCTTTACAGATTGGCAAACAGCAAGATCATCAGCTATGACTATTCAGCATAGTCTAAACAATGAGTTACAAGCGTATAAATATCAAGCCGAGATGTTAATGATATGCTACAAATATAACTTAAGGGGTAGATGGATTTTCAACAGAAATGAGTTTCATAGGCCAGATGAACGGCATAAAAAAGCACCAACCATCAGGTCAGTGCTTTCAATCATTAATTAGCTGTAGGCTACCGATTAATATGGCGAGTTAGTTTTGCTTGATTTGATTCAAGATACGTTTCTCAGAGATAGGATAAGCCGTACCCAATATCTGGGCAAAACAAGAGACGCGATACTCCTCTATCATCCACCTAGCCTCAAGTAGCGTCTCTGGGATAGCCACAGATCTGGGCACTTTAGCTAACTGACCCTCCAGCTCCTGCTGCACATTGGCAATGCTATGCATATGCAAGCGGTCACGATTGGGATCGACAGGCAACTTGTCTAAGCGATTATCGACGGCTTTAAGATACCTCACCATGTCGGGTAAACGTTTCCAACCACAAGCCTCGACAAAGCCTTTGAACACGAGTTTATCCAGCTGAGTCTTGATATCACTCATGGCGAAGGCTATATCCAGGCTTATCTTGCCCTTCAATCGCTTCTTCACCTTTTGATAAAGCGTCAATATCTCTTCGACTCTGAGGGCTATCTTAACCGCCGTGGGATTAAGCTCTTGTCTCACCCAATCTTTAGCCTGTTCAAAATCGGACTCACAGCGTACATCAAGGCCCTTCTCATCGAGTAACTGCTGCACAGACGCCGATAAGATATCATCCAACAAGATCTGTATTTGACCGAAGGGGTTAAAATACATGGCCAGCTTAGCCTTGTTCGGTAAGGTCTTCTGCAGATGCTTCACCGGTGAAGCAATGTTGATTAACAACAAGCGCTGCAGACCCAGTTGATGGGAACGAATGGCCTCATTTTCATCATCAAATAATTTGATAGATACGCTGGATTTATCGTCCACCAATGCGGGGAACGCCTTGACCTCAAAGTTGCCTTTCTTCTGTTTAAACGCTTTTGGCAGGTCACCGAAGGACCACTGGGTCAACTCAGTTTTTTCGATACCAGAATCGGCTACCTTGCGAATGGCTTGAGTCACCTGGCCTTGAAGGCTGGCTTTGAGCTGCTCAATATCTCGAGCTTGAGCCACTAACTTGCCATTGTCATCCTCCACCTTGAAATTCATCAACAGATGCTTAGGTAGTTGGCTAAGATCGAAGTCATCGATGCTGACACGAACGCCACTCATGCGCAGCAACTGCTTACACATGGCATCGATGAAACTCATCTCGAAGGGCTTCATCGCCTGCATACAGGCATTAGCATAATCGGGCGCCGGGACAAAATTACGTCTGAGACTCTTAGGCAGAGCACGAATCAGTGCAATGCACTTTTCCTCTCTCAGTCCGGGGACCTGCCAGTCGAAATCGACATCTTCTATCTGATTGAGCAGTGCCACAGGAATATGCACGGCCACGCCATCATCCTCTGCGGACGGCTCGAAATGATAGCTCAAGCAGAGTTTAAGGTTAGCTTGATGCCAAAAATCGGGGAAATCCAACGCCGAGATGTGATCATCTCCTCGCTGCATCAATTGCTCACGTTCGAAATCTAATAGATCTGGGGTTTTATTACGCTCAGCATTCCACCAGCTAAAGAACTTAGGGGCGTTATAGATCCCCTCGGGAATTCTGGGCTCATAAAAATCCACCAACACCTGCTCATCCACTAATATGTCGCGGCGGCGTGATTTATGTTCTAAGTTCTCGACCTCTTTGAGCAAGTTACGGTTCTTGATGAAGAAGGCTTCATTAGTTCTCAGCTCACCATCGGCCAAGGCGCTGCGAATAAAAATCTCACGTGCCTCCAGTGGATTGACCGGACCGTATTGGGTCTTGCGGCGGTTAACTATCATCAGTCCATAGAGTATTTGATTTTCAAGGGCCACCACACTGCCCTGCTTCGCCTCAAAATGTGGCTCAAGATAGTTTTTCTTGATCAAGTGTCCGGCCAAAGGCTCTATCCACTCAGGTTGAATTTTGGCGCAGCAGCGGGCAAACAGACGTGAAGTCTCGGTGAGCTCAGCCGCCATGATCCACTTAGGCCCTTTACGCGCCAGAGGCGATCCTGGAAACACGAAGAATTTACGGTTACGGGCCCCTAAATATTCATTATCTTTGTCTTTAAAACCAACATGACTCAATAGACCCGTGAGCAGAGACTTGTGCAGTAGCTCATAATCGGCAGGCTCGCTGTTGAGACGCCACTTTAAATCATGCACGGCTTGTCTCATCTGGGCATAGAGATCTTGCCACTCACGCACCCTCAGGTAGGCAAGAAACTCTTTCTTACACTGCTTTCTAAACTGACTACTGGAAAGGGATTTTTGTTGCAGCTTGAGGTGATCCCACAGATTCACGAAGGAGACAAAATCTGAGTCCTTATCGCTGTGCTTCTTATGTACCTCATCGGCCGCCTGCTTCTTGTCCATGGGACGTTCCCTTGGATCTTGAATCGACAATGCAGAGGTGATCACTAAGGCTTCATGCAGGCAGCCATTAGTGTTCGCCGCGATAACCATACGGGCGAGACGCGGATCCACGGGAATATGCGCAAGTTGCTTGCCCAATGTAGTCAAGGCTAAGCGCCCTTGTGAACTTTTTACCGCTTCTAACTCTTCCAGTAACAGGAATCCATCGCGGATATATCGAGGGTCCGGCGGCTGAAGGAAAGGAAATGCTTCTATGTCTCCAAGCCCTACTGAGAGCATCTTGAGAATGACCGAGGCAAGGTTAGTTCTTAAAATCTCAGGATCGGTAAACTCGGATCTGTTATTGAAATCATCCTCGTCGAATAAACGGATACAAATACCCGCAGCGACACGGCCACAACGTCCCTGGCGCTGATTAGCGCTGGCTTGTGAGATGGGCTCGATGGGCAGACGTTGCACCTTAGTGCGGTAACTATAACGACTGATCCTCGCAGTGCCGGGATCGATGACGTAACGAATGCCGGGGACCGTCAACGATGTCTCGGCAACGTTAGTCGCCAGCACTATTCTACGGCCAATATGACTCTTAAACACCTTAGACTGTTCGCCGTACGACAGGCGCGCATAGAGGGGCAAGATCTCGGTATCTCGGTACTGACGGCGATTGAGTTGATCCGCCACATCACGGATCTCACGCTCACCGTTCATAAAGATCAGAATATCACCGGGCCCTTCGGCAACCAGTTCATCCACGGCTTCGAATATGCCTTCGGTGAGATCCAGATCCTCTCCCGCATCACGCACTAAGGGTCTATAGCGAGTCTCAACCTCATAGGTCCGACCCGAAACTTGAATAACGGGGGCATCGTCGAAATGTTTGGAAAATTTATCAAGATCTATGGTCGCCGAGGTGATGATCACCTTCAAATCCGGGCGTTTTTTTAATACATTCTTGAGATAACCTAAGATAAAATCGATATTCAGGCTTCGCTCATGGGCCTCATCTATGATGATGGTGTCATATTGGTCGAGAAACTTATCATGGGTCAGCTCAGCCAACAAGATACCGTCGGTCATCAACTTAATGTAAGAATCTTGATTGATGGCATCGGCAAAGCGTACTTTAAAGCCGACCACCTCACCGAGTGGACTATTGAGTTCATCGGCGATACGGCTGGCAACGCTCCGCGCCGCTAGACGCCTAGGCTGGGTATGGGCTATGAGGCCACGGCAACCTAAGCCTAACTCCAGACAGATTTTTGGCAGCTGAGTCGTCTTACCCGAGCCGGTTTCACCCGCGATGATGACCACTTGATTGCCGGCAATAGCCCTGGCTATCTCATCTCGCTTCTGAGAAATAGGCAGGCTTTCGGGATAGGTGATCTCGGGACGGGCCTGACGGCGTCGCTCAACCTTTTCGAATGCTGCAACGGCCTGAGCTTCGAGCTTGTCCAGATTTGCCCGCTTCTTATCCGAATCAACTTCTTTATTGAGCCTGAAGAGACGACGCCTGATCCTCGAGGCATCGGCCTGATAACACAGTTTTAGATAATTGTTAGATAACGGATGTAGTTGCGAACTCAAGTCAGATCCCATTACTCGAAGCAAAAAAACGATCCTAGCAAGTAACGATTCTTATTGGTACGGAAAATTAACCAAAAGCGTCTAATAAACCAGCAAGACCAAGGTTTAAATGCAGGTAAAATTATTGGAATGGAAATTTGCGGCTATTTTAGCTGTTGCAATTGGTGTCGCTGCCGTTCACTTTCTCTTAGGTCCTGTTCCAATAAATGCCATATTTATCGGTGCGATATGCTAGCTTGTTTTAGATTCGCAGCTAAAACGCTTAATCAAAAATTCTGATTCAACATAAGAGATCACCAATGAAGAATACCAATAACCTGCTGATTAACAATGTCACTCTCGAGGGGAGAGATGGTCTGCATCAGATCGTCATTGAACATGGTGAGTTTACCTCCTTCACTGCCATGTCAGAGGCCATCACGGCAAATGATCAGTCCGTTAAGGTGATTGATGGTGAAGGCGGAATGGCCATCGCCCCCTTCTGCGAACCTCATGTTCATCTCGATACCACTCAAACTGCGGGAGAGCCGAGTTGGAATATATCGGGCACCTTGTTTGAAGGCATCGAACGTTGGTCAGAACGCAAAAAAACCTTGTCTATCCAAGATGTAAAAACACGGGCTAAGCAGACATTAAAATGGCAGATAGCTAACGGTATACAGCATGTCCGCACCCATGTGGATGTATCGGATCCAACGCTTATTGCACTCAGGGCCATGCTCGAAGTGAAAGAGGAGATGAAAGCTTGGGTCGATATTCAAATTGTCGCCTTTCCTCAGGAAGGAATACTCTCCTACCCCAACGGTAAGGCGCTGATGGAAGAAGCCGTCAAACTTGGCGCCGATGTCATTGGCGCCATCCCCCATTTCGAATTCACCCGGGAATATGGCATCGAGTCTCTGCACTTCGTGTTCGAGCTAGCACAAAAATATGATCGCCTCATCGATGTGCATTGTGACGAAATAGATGATGAACAATCTCGTTTCGTGGAAACCCTTGCAGCCTTAGCCCACAAGTTTGATATGGGCCACAGAGTCACCGCCAGCCATACCACAGCCATGCACTCTTATAATGGAGCCTATGCATCGCGCCTTTTCAGGCTGCTGAAGATGTCTGGTATTCATTTCATCGCCAACCCTTTGGTGAATATTCATCTTCAGGGACGCTTCGATGACTATCCTAAACGCCGTGGGATCACTCGGGTCAAGGAGATGTTGGCTGCCGACATCAATGTCTGCTTCGGTCACGACGATATCTTCGACCCTTGGTATCCGCTGGGTACGGCCAACATGTTGCAGGTGCTGCATATGGGATTGCATGTGTGTCAAATCATGGGCTATGAGCAGATAAACCAGTCTCTGGCTTTAATCAGTCATAATTCGGCCCGTACCATGAACATCATGTCTAATTACGGGCTAGAGGAAGGTAAGCCAGCAAGTCTACTTATCTTACCCGCAGACAATGGTTTCGATGCTGTTCGACGTCAGGTGCCAGTGCAATATTCAATTCGTCACGGAAGATTATTGTCACAGACTCAATTAGCGACGACAGAGATCCATTTAACGGAAACAGAGGCCGTGACCTTTAAGCGATAAGATCTTAGCCGAAAATAGAAAGTAGAAAATCCACCTTGGTTGAATTTTACGGCGCCACTTCACGTGGCAGTTTTTTATGGGAGAAGAACCTCTATCTAACAATTGTGGGTGTCTTGGTTATATTGGTTGAATTTTACGGGACCACTTCACGTGGCAGTTTTTATGGGAGAGGAACCTCTACCTAACAATTGTGGGTGTCTTGGTTATACGACCTTATAGGAGAGGAACCTCTATCTAACAATTATGGGTGTCTTGGTTATAGTGATTATGAGTGTCTTGGTTATAGTGACCTCCTGAATCCATTCAGTCGTGTGCGGCAGGAGGCTAGATACCTCTGGCTAACCGATTAGGGCTATAAGCACTTACACATTGTATAGTTAACTAATACAATATTATTTCTAACTACTTTATTTTCATGTCTCATTAAGAAACCAAACTTTTCAAATAGAGGTTTTGCTATAATTGAAGCTTCCACATATAGCTGCTCTACATCCAGTTTTTTAGCAATACATATAACGTGCTTTAACAAAGCTGTTGCCACGCCTTTTCGCTGAAACATAGGAGATACATAAGCACAATCTATATGCCCATCTGACTCTAACTCAATAAAGCCTGCAACTTGATCATTAATTAATAGTAAATATGGTCTTTTAAGATCAAGCCTTTTTTCCCAGGCTACATAGTCAATGGGAGATGTAGCCCAAGCATTCTTCTGCTCTTCGGAATAAATAGAAGAGTCGATAGCGTGAACAGACATATAAAATAGATCTGCTATTTCTCTTGCACGATTTGATGAATACTCAATAATTTTCATATAGCCCTAACGCCCCAAACAACAGCGCATAGGATGGTGTTGTTTTTGCTGGGTTTTTATTTTAGCAAAACGATGACAGCCGTTTATGCATCAGCTTGATTTGACTTGTTAGCAAGTTGACTCCAACACCATTGGAATATCAATCATACCTTCTCTATTGCGAATCCCTTCGGTACGTACGAAACCAAATTTGAGGTACACACTTTCTGAATTAACGGCTGAGTTGACCGTAAATCTACCCTGATTACCATTTTTAAGTGCTTCTGATTTTACATTTTCCCACAACTTACGAGATAGACCCTGCCCTTGATAATCATCACTGACAAAAAGATGGTATAAGTGCGACTTATCTCGAATGCCTGATACACCAATAATTTCATGTTTGTCGTTTGTAGCAACAACATAGTCATAGTCATAGTCATAGTCATCAGATAAATACTCTGTAACCTTTGATTCCGACATCGACCTTAACAAGATATCGTGCATCGAGTCATCACACGTTGGACAAATATACTTTGCCGTCAAAGAGGTGATAAGTTTACTGATCCCCTTTGCATCTTGGACAGTAGCCTTCCTTATATTGATGTTCATATTTCCTCTTGCTTGCTAACGCCGATTTAATTAACGATTTAATTAAGACACCCATAATTAACCATCCTGAGTGTCTTGGTTATTTAGTTACCCTCAATTAGCAGGAGTACAATCTGTACCAGTATCTACTGCATCAGCTAAACAATCGATCTGATCCTTAGCACTAGTACCTAATTCGCTAAAAGCCGCAATCATGCCACCCACCACTAGCCCACCGGCGATGGCATATTCAACGGCTGTGAGGCCGCTCTCATCTTCGATAAAATCTGATAAAACTTGCTTAATGTCCATAGCGTCTTTCTCCATAAATTGTTTTTAACCTTGTATCAGATACTGGTTTCCCAGCCTCTAAAGTTAAAAGGTAAAAATAGTTCAGCGGAAACGACTCGACAACAGAAAAGACCCACTGAATAAATCACTGATCCATTAACGAAGCGATAAAATTGTTTGAAACACGCTACCAATGGTATGACTAGCTGGATGTAGCCGTTGGCTGTACTACTTAGAGCGTTAATACCGTCGGCAGATGAAAAGGTTATGAGTCAACAAGATTAGATCACCTATCAATTCAGTAAAGCAATTGTGGATCATTGGTTCAGAGTAAATTTAAGCTTGAGATTGAAAAACTAACCGGCGGTTCCATGGGACCTAAGCAACGTGGAAGGCCAAGGGAACCTCAATACTATGACGTCCCCTTAAGCCCTCCACCAAGCAAGCACCAGAATGCTGGGTAGCCATGTTATTTCATTTCTGGCCACCAAATACTGATGCTCAAACTCTAACTACCAAACTCTAGCAACGAGTCCTTTAAGATAATAACCTTCCGGGAATGCGCTACTGATGGGATGGTCGCTGGCTTGGTGCATACGTTCAATGAACTGCACTTCACGCTTGGCATCTAGCGCCGCATCAGCAACAACCTTCTGAAACAGATCCGATTGCATTAAGCCAGAACAGGAGAACGTCAGCAGTATCCCGCCGGGATTAAGCAACTGCATAGCAATCATATTAATGTCTTTATAACCGCGACATGCGCCATTAAGCTGCGATTTATTGTCGGCAAACTTAGGCGGATCTAATATGATAACATCGAAGGTCTTGCCCTCTTCTCGATACAGGCGCAATAGCTTAAATACGTCAGCTTCGTGATAATTAACATGGTCATCGTTAAAGCCGTTAATGGACATATTATCACGGGCGGTTTGCAGCGCTCGTGCCGATACATCGACATTTTCAATGCTAGCAGCCCCAGCCTTAGCGGCATACAAGCCAAAGGTTCCGGTGTAACAGAAGCAGTTAAGTACGGATTTATCTTTGACGAAACGAGCCGCCATGGTGCGGTTATCGCGCTGATCCAGATAGAACCCCGTCTTGTGTCCATTGACAACATCGACTGCGATCTTAATGCCGTTTTCTTCGATAATCACCGGCATAGGCGGTAACTCACCATGTAGCAGTCCCACAACCGGAGCTAAGCCCTCTTTCTTTCTCGAATTGACATCGGAACGCTCATAGATAGCGCAGTCAGGGTACTGAATGACGAGTTGCTCGACGAGAGTATCACGCCACTTTTCAGCCCCGGTACTCAATAGCTGACATACGAGTACATTGGCATAGCGGTCAACCGTTATCCCAGGCAAGCCGTCAGATTCGGCGGCGATCAAACGATAACCGGTAAGGCCTTGCTCGCGGATCAACGCATCACGACCCGCTTGCGCTCTTCGTATGCGTCTAGCAAAGAAATCGGCATCGATGGCTTCTTCTTTATCGAAGGTCCATATCCTCACCTGGATCTGAGATTCTGGCGACCAGGCACCGCGTCCGAGCCAATGCCCATCGTGTGCCACCACATCAACGGTATCACCCGGTGCAGGTTTCCCGCCATTGACGTTGTGAATACCGTTGGAAAATATCCAAGGATGGCGTCGCTCTAATGAACGTTCGCGGCCAGGTTTAAGTTTAATTCTGATAGCCATGGTACTGCCTAATTTAAATTGTAAAATGATTAATAACGAGCCGCGTCGCACCAGAAAAAGACAGTGCATAAGGCGCAACGAAGCTAGATCATAGCCTGTTTTGAGTCTGCAAGAAATCAAGAAATGAGGTCAGAGTAAATTTAAGCTTGAAATTGAAAAAATAACCGGCGAATCCATGGGACCAAAGAAACGTGGCAGACCATGCCAAAACAGATAAAGGAGATAAAGGGGTCGGAGCGAATAAGGTAAAACTACCTCAAGTTGCATTCGTAACTAACACGCTTTGGGCAAAATGAGTTACAGCATGCTAGCACTCAAGCTCAAATAGAAGAGACCCCATTCTTGTAGAGCAGCCAGTGTTGATAAGTAACAATGAAGCAGAAAATTATAAACACACTCCCAAATATCAATTCAGCCAGAAGCTAAATCAGAAAATGTAATCAAGCTTCATTCCAAGGCTAGCAAGATCAGTTACCGCTTCAGGTCTTTGCATAGCGATGCCCAACAGCATATAGCATGACGTCTTCGAGTTTGGACTTTCAGTGAGCATCAATACAATATTAACCATTGCTTTCAAAAACATGTCGACATTCAGGACAGACTTTTGACCGTTAGGCAGGAAGGTTTCACTCACAGAGACAAATCTTTATCGTAACCAAAGGTCAATGCTGGTTAAAACTTAAATGTGTATATCACTGTTAAATAATGACATTTAAAAAAAGCAAAAAAAACACTGTACAAAAAATAAACAATCGCTATTATATCGCTCAGTTGTTCAGAGAGTTATTAAATGCAGCATCAAGTACAAGTAAAACATCCACTACTAAAACCGTGTTTTGTAGCTAGACGTTTCCCTTTTATTTTAGCGTAACATGATATAATTCAATAAATTAACATATTGTTAATATTGAACTTTTTTTAAATTAAATAAATAAGGGACATCACATGTCTGATTCAAATACTGGTACTGTAAAATGGTTTAACGAAGATAAAGGATTCGGTTTCCTTACTCAAGATAATGGTGGCGCTGACGTATTCGTACATTTTCGTGCTATCGCATCAGAAGGTTTCAAAACTCTTGATGAAGGTCAAAAAGTGACTTTCGAAGTAGAGCAAGGCCCAAAAGGTCTGCAAGCAAGCAACGTTATCGCTCTTTAATGAAGCGCTAATAACGCAAGCTGATATTAAAAAAGAAGGTCGCCAACGCGGCCTTTTTTGTGCCTGTCATATTCAATAAAATAACAAAGGGGGTCGTAATTTAACAAGGGGGTCGTAGCTAATTAGTGCACGGCACACGCTGCAAGTGATAGATAACAATGAAGTTATGATCTTCAATGACATATTCCAACAGCAAAGATCACTGGATTCCGGCTCAAAAGATCTGCCGGAATGACGAAACATAACGACCAAAACAAAATGAAACCAAAGTGAAATTTAATCTAGCTTCATTCGAAGCTAGGCAAATAAAACCATTGATAACGAGTCAATTCAGTAAGGTCAATTCATTGATGACATCTATTAATCAAAGCTTAGACTGGTGCCAGATAGCACTGCTGCATATGGATATTAATCGCATTGAGCACATTGGTACGATTTATGGTGCCTATAACCTTGCCATTATCGACCACGGGGTAGACCTTAGGCTTAGGGCCTAACATCTGTTCGGCTAGCTGCAAGACACTGGTATCCGGCGTTACCGACAACACCTCAGAGCGCATGCAATCTTTTACCTTAGCCACCAAATCACAATGATAACTGCTCTTGAGCATCACTGAGAGGCAGTCCTGCTGGGACAGGAAACCGACCAATTGTCCCAAATCATCGACCACTGGGGCCCCCAACTTATTCCTCTCCAACAAGGCATCTACGGCATTGGAAAGAGGCATATCCTCTGTTAACAGCACAGGTTGACGGTCCATATATTTACTGACTTTAATTGAATCCATATTTATTCCCCTGTCGTTTGATGGCCCTAATTCTTTTATTTGGAGCCTATTTATTCAGCAGTACTTTTATTGAGCACCCCTTCATGGAAACAGTGCTTTTATTGAGCATTCTATGACTCCAATATACCTAACTTGATGAAAAACAGAACCGCAAATAATCGATTCCTCTAATCTAAATCTTCAATGGCTCAGTTCAATGAGGCCTATCAAGCAGTAGCTGATCAAGTGTTATACAGCTAACAAAGGGGTCGTAGCTAATTAGTGTTTATTAGGAAATACGAACTTTGTTCAATTATCCCTGCGAATGAGAAACCTTCTTTTAAATCAGCCAGTGTAGATGCGACTGCGAGCTTCGATTTCAAGGCGAAGTTTCGCATTGTGAAACGCTCTAAGCGAGAGACTGGGTGAATATGGCATAGCCATGAGCCTATGAACGAGAAGCATGGTGAATATGGCATAGCCATGAGCTTATGAACGAGAAGCATGGAAGCTGAACTGGCTGTTGTATATGGACATATCTTGCTGAACTGGCTGTTGTATATGGACATATTTTGCTGAAACTGGCTGTTGTATATGGACATATTTTGTCGAACTGCCGGTTAAACATGGAAGTTGTTTGAAATCGCAGAGCGTTTAGGGACGGCTCTTATGAAATCAAGAGGCGGAGGCTATAAGTGACTACGAAGGTACGACCTTCAATGACCTATTCCAACAGCAAAGATCACTGGATTCCGGCTCAAAAGATCTGCCGGAATGACGAAAAATAACGATCAAAACCAAATGAACCAAATGAGCCAAATGAGCCAAATGAGCCAAATGAGCCAAAGCAAAATTTTATCTAGCTTCATTCGAAGCTAGATAAATAAAACCATTGATAACGAGTCAATTCATTAATGATAACTCATTAATGACAACTCATTAATGACATCTATTAATCAAAGCTTAGACCGGTGCCAGATAACACTGCTGCATATAGATGTTGATAGCATTGAGCACATTGGTTCGATTGATGGTGCCGATGACTTTACCATTATCGACCACTGGGTAGACCTTAGGTTTAGAGCCCAGCATCTGCTCTGCAAGCTGTAACACGCTGTGTTCAGGTGTAACACTGAGCACCTCTGCACTCATGCAATCTTTCACCCTTGCGACTAAATCACAGTGATAACTACTTTTCAGCATAACTGACATACAATCTTGTTGAGATAAAAAGCCCACTAATTTGCCATGCTCATCAACGACGGGGGCACCTAACTTCTTCCTCTCTAATAGTGCATCAACTGCTGTCACCAATGGCATATCTGGTGTCAGTAACACAGGTTGACGATCCATATATTCACTCACTTTAATAGAATCCATATTGTTCCCCTGTTTTTGTATCCATTGGTGTTATATGCGCTTTTATCAATATACCTATAGATTAGTAAGTTGAGCAAGAATTAATCATTGATAAGTACGGCATTGTGAGAATAGGCATCGTTAACATTCAAATTACCACCACGCCACCTAGCCTATTACGTCAATATATTCAATAGCCTACCTTAATAAAAACTGGCAGTATCAAAAATGTGATGTGACCATTCAAAACAGCAAAATTACGACAAATTGACCCACTTCCGTCATAAATGACGATCAACTTCATGTTGATAAACATAGAAGTCACCACTTTTTGTTGAAGTTAATTAAAGCTTGATGCATGTCAACTTTTTTCATTTTTTTAGGCATAGACTCATTTATGAGAAGTGAGTAAAAATAAATCAACCCTACAATAACAAAGGTTTAACATGGACACACATGCAGCCCTATATCGACAGGGACTGGCGCGTTTGGATATGCTGCGCCAACTTAAATCCCGAGACGGACAGTCATTAACTAGCAAAATGAAACAGCATGGCATCTCTCGCCGTGACTTCATGAAGTGGAGCGCATCTGTAACAGCGATGCTTGCACTTCCCCTTCCATTCAGCACCCTTGTCGCACAAGCCGCGGAACTTGCCGATAGAGTGCCGTTAATCTGGCTACATATGGCCGAGTGCACAGGTTGTTCCGAGTCTTTAATAAGAACCGACACCCCTAATCTGGATTCTCTGATCTTCGATCATGTTTCATTGGAATACCATGAAACCTTGATGGCCGCCTCTGGCTGGCAAGCTGAAGAGAACCTGGAACATGCAATGGAAGCCTACAAAGGCCAATATCTTCTTGCGGTGGAAGGCGCTGTTCCTACGGCAAACAACGGTGCTTACCTGACCATAGGTTGTAAGGGTCACACGGGGCTTGAAATCATCAAGCATGCAGCCGAAGGCGCTGCGGCCATTATTTCAGTGGGTACCTGTGCAGCTTTCGGTGGTGTTCAAGCCGCTTCGCCTAACCCAACGGGTGCAAAAGGCATACATGAAGTTGTCGACAAGACAGTGATTAACTTGGGTGGTTGTCCTCCAAGTGAGAAGAACATTGTCGGAACCCTGATGTATTTCATCATGTTTGGCAAACTTCCCGCACTCGACATGTTCAACCGTCCTAAGTGGGCTTACGGTGCTCGTGTACACGACAACTGTGAACGTCGCGGTCGTTTCGATGCCGGTGAGTTCGTCGAAGAGTTTGGCGATCAAGGTGCTAAAGACGGTTACTGCCTCTATAAGCTGGGTTGTAAGGGTCCTTATACCTACAACAACTGTCCTACCGAAAGATTTAACCATCATACCAGTTGGCCGGTACTGGCGGGACATGGTTGCATGGGCTGCTCAGAGCCTAATTTCTGGGATGACATGGCTGACTTTGAGAAGCCACTTGGCAGACAACTCCTCCATGGATTTGATGCAACTGCGGACACCGTAGGTGCCGTTATTCTTGGAGCAACTGCTGTGGGTATTGGCGCCCATGCCGTTACCAGCATTTTCGCCAAGCCACTGGAGGAGTAATCAATGAGTAAGCGTGTCGTTATCGATCCTATTACCCGTATTGAGGGTCACTTACGTGTCGAAGTCGAAGTCGACGAAAACAATGTCATTACCAAAGCTTGGTCATCTTCTACGCTATGGCGTGGCATCGAAGTCATTCTCAAGGGCCGGAGTCCTATGGATGTCGGCCTGATCGTACAGAGAATTTGTGGTGTTTGTACCTACTCTCATTATCGTTGTGGTATTGAAGCCGTGGAAGATGCGTTAGGGACTAAAATTCCACTTAACGCTAAGTTCCTGCGCTCCTTGATGCAGACATCACTGTATATGCATGACCATATCGTTCACTTCTATCACCTCCATGGTCTGGACTGGGTAGATATCGTCTCTGCGCTCAGTGCCGATCCGGCAGTGGCGGCGCAAGAAGCACTTCAATATACCGATAAGCCTATTGCTGCCGGTGAAGGTGATCTACGAGCCGTACAAGAGCGCATCAAAGGTTTCGTTGAAACCGGTAAGCTTGGCCCATTCGCTAACGCGTATTGGGGTAACGGCACTTACAAGTTTACCCCTGAGCAAAACCTGATCGTCCTATCTCACTACCTCAAGGCGCTGGAAGTGCAACGTGTCGCGGCTGAGATGTTGGCTATCTTCGGTGGTAAGTCTCCTCATCCACAATCTTTGGTTGTTGGTGGTGTGACTTCGGTTCGAGATATGTTGAGCCCTGCACGTCTGCAGGAGTGGAAGCAGAAACATGCCATCGTGACTGACTTCATTCATCGTGCCTATAAAGCCGATATCGTTATGGCGGCGGCAGCATTTGGTAATGAGCCAAGCGTACTCGGTGGCGTAAACGTGATGAACTTCATGGCAACCAATGACTTCGTGTTGGCCGATGGTCAGTACATGTTTGATCAGGGTGTGATAATGAATGGCGATCTTGCCGGTGTGACCGACATCGACCCAGATCTCATCAAGGAAGACGTGACCCACGCTTGGTACAAGGCCGACGGCGCACAGCATCCCTATGACGGCACAACGATCCCTGATTACACAGGGTTTGTCGAACGTGACACCGTCTACGGTAAGCTGCCGACGCTCGATGGCGACGGTAAATACTCTTGGGTTAAATCACCGCGCTACGACGGTGAACCGATGGAAGTGGGACCACTTGCATGTTTGCTCGTGAGCTATGCCAAAGGCAACAAGGTTGTGGTTGACTCGGTCAATGGCCTGCTTGAAGCCACAGGTTTACCGATAGAAGCCCTGTTCACGACCTTAGGCCGCACCGCGGCGCGTATGTTACAGACGGTGATTGTTGCCGAAGAGGGTCTGAAGACGTTCGATGCCATGCTGGTGAACATGCAATCTGATGAGTCTACTTATGTTAAGCCTGTAATGGATTCGCGTCAGGAGTACCTAGGACACTCGATGATCGAAGCGCCTCGCGGCATGTTAAGTCACTGGATACGCATCAAAGGTGGTCTGGTTGAGAACTATCAAGCCGTCGTGCCGACAACCTGGAACGCAGGTCCCGTCGATGCCAATGGCAAGATGGGGCCTTATGAAGCCGCTTTGATTGGTCTGAAGTTGGAAGATCCGACTAAACCGCTGGAAGTCATACGAATTATTCACTCATTTGACCCTTGTATGGCTTGTTCTGTACACGTTATGGACTTTAAGGGACAAGAGTTGAGTGAGTTCCGTATCGATGCCAACGGCCAATAATCACTAAGGGAGGGAAAGCAAAATGAATCATTCTGCGACCCATACTAGAGACTTAATCTTCAGTCCTGCAATCCGGATTTTTCACTGGCTTCGTGCGCTATCGATACTCGTTCTGGTTATCACAGGATTTTATATATCTTGGCCATTTTTAGTGGCACCTGAAACTAACGACATCCAGGTTCAGAGCTATATCCGCTTTGCTCACTTAGTGTTTGGCTTTGCGTTAACCGCCATCACCCTAGTGCGCTTTTACCTCTTTTTCTTCGGCAAGAGCGACATAGAACGTCGATCTTTTCGCGATGTATCGAGTGTAAGTAGCTGGGTTAAAAACTTGAAATCTTACCTGTGGATGGGACACCTGAATAAAGCGGGTGTCTATGGACCATTACAGTTTACGACCTACGTGGTCATATCCCTAATGGCCCTACTCATCTGTATCACTGGCTTGGTACTGTACGCCAATGTCTATCACCTGGGAATGGGTGGCATGATGTGGAATTCAGCAGCCTGGATCACCGCACAAATGGGGGGGCTGGCACAGATCAGAATTTGGCACCACTATATGACTTGGGTGTTTGTCATCTTCGTTCTTGTCCATGTTTACATGGCCATATGGTCGGGTATCAGGTTCAAGCATAACTCTGTAGATTCCATTATCTCTGGTTATGATTACCACAAGAAACACTAAGCAATATAAAAGTACGCCGACAGTGTCGGCGTACTTTTATTATTTGATCACGATACATTCATGGATTGAAAAATTGTGTTGAAAGCTCCCAGAGGCCTTACTTACCCATGATGATAGTCACTAACAACAAGGTGCGGTTTGAATGAAGGTATTACTCCTAGGCATTGGCAATGTCCTGTACGCGGATGAAGGTATCGGTGTACATTTCGTCAATTATATCGCTGAAAATTATACGTTCAGCCACGAAAAGGACCAGTTGGATATTACTGATGGTGGCACACTCGCTCAGGCGTTAATCCCGATCATCTGTCAATATGACTACTTAATTGTGGTCGATACAGTCAACGCAAAAGATGTCCAACCCGGGCAAGTCTATTTTTTCGATTTCGATAAGGCTCCGGCGGAAATCGACTGGCAAGGCAGTGCTCACGAAGTCGAAATGCTGCAAACATTGAACATGATGGATATGGTCGGCGATCGTCCTAAAACCTATATCTTAGGTGTCACCCCAACCGTACTCGAGCCTATGACCTTAGGCTTAACCCCCTTGGTAGAAGCTGCAGTTCCATTGATGGAAAAAACACTTTTAACACATCTTAATCAACTTAATTTCAGCTTTGAACGCATCAAGTCAACAGACATCAATAGCTTAATTCCCGAGTCATACAAACGCGGTGTCACATACAATGAAGAATATTAGGTTTGAATTTACCTGCTCGAGACAAGTTCCCCTCTATGCACACTTGTGTAATCAATACCTTAATCATGACCAGCTAGACATTACGGTAGGTTATCAAAAGCAGGTCTATTTTATCGAGGCTCTGGGTGAGCTAAAGCAGCTTGAATCCCTCGCTGATGCGATTGCGCAAGATTTCCTTATCTCAGTGTGGTTAACAGATTCACGCATCTCTTTGATCGATTCTCGTATGGGGAGCCATCAACTATTACCCGATGCCAAGGTAGAGCAGGAATTCTGTCAGCAATGTCTGCCAAAATTCGGTGATAATCAATCCCCATTGTTTGGCGATATCTCCTTAAAGTGCGACTGCTGCCATGGGGCAAGCCGTCTTCATAAAGCGCACTTGGGTCTCTCCTATACCGATCTTGTGTCAATTGCAGAGACTCTACTAAGAGATGGCGCCGCTCAACTTCCAAACAAAACTCCCATCACCTTGAGTCTTTCGCCTTTAAGTCATACGGGCCGGGATAAGCTGCTTATCTGTAACCCCAATACACTTAACGCCCAGTTTCACCTGAAAGATCATCACATCTTAGCCCTGTCGAGTATCGAAAAACCGTTAATCACCGCCCGCCCGGTTAACGAACACCCAAAACTTGATGCGCCTCTTTACGATCTCTGCTTTGCCTATAACCGTGCCATGGTCGTTCTGTGTGAAATATTAAGGCTGAAGGGGATCGATTGGCTCTATTTCCATGGCGACAATCTCAGCAAGCCTATGGTTTGGATCCAATCGGCATGGAGTACAATATCCAGTGAAACAGACAATAATGAACCCCTAGTCGTTTTAGACAATGCCCCTGAGCCTCTGCACGACGAAGCGAGTTTCAACGGCATAGTCGCAAGGTGGAAAAAGGGGCTGATTAGCTGTACTCAGTCGGATGTCGATGGAACGGATGACAAAAGAAGTGACGCCGGGCTCTGCGCCCTTCACGCAGGAAATCTTGAGAGTGGTCAGGGTAAAAACAGCGCTGTGATCTACTTCAGTCAGGAGCAGACTGGCCAGATTGTGACTCTAGACCGTGCTCAAAACGCTGAGTTGTTCTTCTCTCTGCCAACACTTCCTAGCATAGGCTATGACATCTACCATCACCTGGAGCAGAGCCCTCAACGTGACGTGGTTAACAAGTTTAAACAGAAATATCCCGATGATTATCTCAGACTGCTGGATCTGAATTTAGCCTCGCCAACGGATAATCTGCAGAGCCTTTGGGCTATTGCGGCGGTGATCCTCGGGATTCCAACCAAGACCTTGACTAAAGATGCGCTATCCGATGCCTTAATCGGTTGCGCCATGGCTCACAGAGGGTCTAATTCGCCTCGAATCGATTACCCCCTGACTAAAGGTGAAGCCCATAGAAGCCTTAACTGGTGCAAAACACTGGGGTCACTGATCAGTTTCCGCTTAGCCGATGATAGAGACTCATACAAATTGGCATTCGGTATGCAGGATTCTCTGGCCGACTTTCTGGCGAACTGGATTGAACATCAGGATCTCAATATTGGGATAAGTTCGGTCGTATTGGCAGGCAGTGAGTTTGCCAACGAAGTGCTGACTCAAAGGTTATCTCTGCGACTGGGTAACAATTTCCCTCTAAAAATCAATCATAAACTGGATCTCGATGGTAACAACCTCGCCGTCGGCGGGCTTTATCTTAAAAAGCGAAGACAATAGCCTATGATTGAAACCAGAGAAAACAAGCCTCTCTCTTCCTTACAGCCAGACTCGGCTGTAAGGGTCGAAATCCTTGTCACAGGTATCGTTCAGGGGGTCGGTTTCCGGCCCTTCGTCTATCGCCATGCCCGGGACGAAAATCTCGGCGGCTTCGTGCTCAACAACGGCCAGGGAGTCACCATTGAAGTTCAGGGGAAACGACGCAATATAGACCGTTTTATCGCGCATTTTGATGCCTCTCCTCCCCCGCTCGCTCGCATCGACACCCTAAGTTCAACGCAAGTGCAACTGCTTCAGGATTGCCAGGATTTCATCATAGTGGCCAGCGATGACAACGTAACTGCGGTTGTAGCAGTATCCCCGGATAAGAGCTGTTGCAGCACCTGTTTGGATGAAATTAATGACCCAGTTAACCGCCATTACCGCTACCCGTTTACTAACTGCACTAATTGTGGGCCCAGATACACACTGATAAAGGCCTTGCCCTATGACAGAAAACACACATCGATGGCAAGTTTTTCCATGTGTTCCAGTTGTGAGGCATCCTATCTCGATCCATTAGACAGGCGTTACCATGCTCAACCCGTCAGCTGCCCCCAGTGCGGCCCTCAGCTGTCCTTACTCTCTCGAAAGGGCGAACTTCTGGCAGAAAAAGACGCGGCATTAACAGAGACTGTCGAGCGATTGTCGCAGGGAGAGATCATGGCAATTAAAGGACTTGGCGGCTTCCACTTGGTCTGCGATGCGACTAATCATGATGCCGTCGAGCGGTTGAGGGAGCGAAAGAGACGCCCGAGTAAACCATTAGCCGTCATGGTGAGTGGCCTCGAGATGGCAAAATCTGTCGTGACTGGTTCGCAATTTGAATGGGATCAGCTCTGTGCGCTGGAAAGACCCATCACCATCATGAATAAGAACCGCTCCAATACGATCAATTTAAGCCCGGCAGTCGCGCCCGGCATCGATAAATTGGGGATTTTCTTACCCTACACGCCGCTGCATTCTCTGCTTCTCAAAGCGCTCGACACCCCCATAGTGGCCACCAGTGCTAATCGCAGTGGTGAACCGATAATTTGCGATGCAAAGGAGATCATCGCTCAGCTTGCTGATGTGGTAGATTCAATTTTGGATCATAACCGCCCCATCATCAACGCCTGTGATGACAGTGTCATTCAATGCGTCGCAGATGAGGTTCAGGTGTTGCGTTTGGCCCGTGGTTTCGCGCCATTGAGCATACACAATCCAGCAGGCTGTGCCTCCCATCATCTCGCGGTGGGGGCACAACAAAAAAATAGCATCGCCTTCGGGTTCGAAGACAAGATGGTGCTCAGCCCTCATATTGGCGATCTGTTTAGTTTAGAAGCCCAAAGCTACTTCGAAGATACATTGGCCACCTTTCAACGCCTTTATCAATTTAACCCTAAAACCGTCATAAAGGATAAACACCCTGACTATTCCCCCTCTAAATGGGCGCAGCAATTTGCCTATCAACACGAGGGGGTTAAACAGTTAACGGTGCAGCATCATCATGCCCATATACTCAGTGTCATGGCCGTCAATCGGGTTAAGGATAAGGTACTCGGTTTTAGCTTCGATGGCACCGGCCTGGGTGACGATCAGTCTTTATGGGGGGGCGAGGCACTCATCGCCGATGTGAATGGTTTCGAGCGAGTCTGCCACATAAAACCCTTTATGCTCATAGGTGGAGAGCAGGCAATTAAGGATCCTAAGCGTTTGCTGCTGGCCATCCTGTTTCAGCAATATTCCCTGGATGAAATCCTCGCACTCCCCTTGGCTATCTTGACTAAAACCTCCCCCAGATTCATAGAGAACCTGCATAAGTTATGGCTCAGCAAGAGTCGCTGTATCGAAACCTCTTCAGTCGGTCGTATTTTCGATGCAGTCGCCGTGTTACTCGGTTTGATAGAGAAAACACAATTTGAGGGCCAGGCCGGTATGTTACTCGAAGCGGCAGCAAACCGACTCGACGATTCGATAGCAACTGAAGAGTCTTGTTACACACTTCCTGTTATCGATGGCATGTGGCATCTCGATACCCTGTTTAAGCAGTTAGTATGCAGCGCAACTCGAGAGCCATTAACCGAGCACAGAGTCGGTGCGATTGCGCGTGGATTTATGCATAGCCTGAGCGATGCCGTCACCACTCTTGCAAAACAATATACATATCTACCCGTGGTGTTATCTGGTGGTGTCTTTCAAAACCGCTATCTGTCTGAGCTATGTATATCGAAGCTTAACCAACAGGCGAGTCAACGTTTAATGCCCCATCATGTTCCGATTAATGACGGTGGTATTGCACTCGGCCAGCTCTGGTATAGCTTGCATCACCAATAACGACCCAAACAACAAGAATCAATAACTGACCTGATGGGAATCAATGAAAGTTTCACTTTTTCAGACATTATTTATCATCAGGACTAAAAATGGAGTACAACAATGTGTAAAGATTGCGGCTGTTCACTGACTCGTCCTACCCATAACGAGCACTCCCATGACCATGAACATCACACTCACGGCGATCTACATAGTAATCCCCAACTGAATGATAAGAAAACCTTAGCGGTGATCCACAAAATACTCGATAAAAATGATATTGAAGCCGCCCATAATAGAGAACATTTTGCAGCTAATGGCGTCACAGCCTTTAATTTAATGAGTAGCCCGGGTAGTGGTAAAACAAGCTTGCTTGAAAATCTCCATGAATACACTGAGCTTAAATATGCCGTTATCGAAGGCGATTTGGAAACGTCGCGAGATGCTGACAGGATAAAAGCCAAGGGGATCGACGCCTATCAGATCCAGACCGGCTCGGCTTGTCACCTCGATGCCTTTATGGTCCATGGTGCCCTGCATCATGTTGAACTCAAGGATCTCGATATCTGCTTCGTTGAAAACGTCGGAAACCTCGTCTGCCCGGCATCTTATGATGTGGGAGCTCACCTCAATGTCGTCATGGTATCGGTTCCTGAAGGCGATGATAAAGTTGAGAAGTATCCGGTCATGTTCCGCCGCGCCGATCTTGTCTTGATCACCAAGTGCGACCTACTGCCCCATTTTGATTTCAGTGTCGCCGAGATCCGCGCACAAGTTAACAAGCTCAATCCTAACGTTGAGGTCCTTGAGGTCTCTATTAAGGATGGCGAGTCGATGGCTCAGCTTGCTCACTGGTTCAACACTCACCTAAAAGGAGCGTAACCATGTGTCTATCGATTCCTTCCCAGGTCGTTGAGCTTCACCAAGAGGAGCAAAGCGTTACCGTTGAAACCATGGGGTTGCGGAGAAAAGTCAGCGCACACCTGATGTCTGAGCCCCTAGAAATGGGTGATTATGTGTTGATCCACATCGGATTCGTCATGAATAAAATCGATAAAGCCGATGCGTTACAGAGCATCGAGCTTTACCAGGAAATAGTCGAAAAAATGGCGGCGGCGGAGTAATTGAATGTTAGCACTGAAATCACTTTATCAAGGATTTAGAGACCCTAAAACCATCGCTAAACTGGCTGAGATGATCGCCATAGAAGCGAGAAAATGTTCAGAGCCGATTAATATCATGGAAGTGTGCGGCGGTCACACTCACACCATCATGAAGTATGGCTTGAATCAGCTCTTGCCTGAGAACATCAAATTCATTCATGGGCCCGGATGCCCTGTGTGTATTATGCCTAAAGAGCGTATCGATCATGCCACGACACTTGCCAGTCAAGCTAATGTCATTCTCGTCACATTAGGCGACATGATCAGGGTGCCGGGTTCCCAAGGCAGCCTTGCCGAGTTTAGGGCGAAAGGCTGCGATATTCGTCCGATTTACGATCCACTCGATACCCTGACTATCGCCACCGATAATCCCGATAAAACCGTTATCTTCTTCGCTATCGGCTTCGAAACATCTACCCCTATGACGGCGGTACTAGTCGAACAGGCAGAAAAGAGAAATATCAATAACCTGCTGTTCCACATCAACCATGTATTAGTGCCACCGGCAATCGATGCGGTCATGGCGGATCCAAGGGCGACGGTTAACGCATTTATCGGCCCGGCTCACGTTAGCGTGATAACGGGTGCTAAGGTCTACCGCCCTGTCGTTGAAAAATACCATACACCGGTCGTGGTATCTGGGTTCGAACCTGTCGATGTCATGGAGTCCATCCTAAGAATTACTAAACAAAAAGCCCAAGGCATTGCCGAGCTCGATGTGCAATATAGCCGAGCAGTGACCGAAGAGGGCAACCTTACCGCACAGGAGAAGAACAAGCATTTCTTCGACATAAGAGGTGATTTCCGCTGGCGTGGACTCGGCCCGCTGCCAAACTCCGCGCTGAAACTGAGTGCTCAATATGCCCACCGAGATGCTGAACTCATATATGCCGACAGGTTACCGGTCAAAGAGATCGACGACCATAAGGCCTGTCAATGCGGTGACATCCTGCGCGGACTGGCTAACCCTAAAGATTGCAGAGTATTCGGACGAGGTTGCAGCCCTGAATCACCACTGGGCAGCTGTATGGTCAGCTCTGAAGGTGCCTGTAATGCTTACTACCGCTACAACGGAGTTTAACCATGTCGAATAACATGAAGAGTAAATACGTTCAACTTAGTCATGGTGGCGGTGGTAAAGAGATGAATGCCCTGATCCAGGATATTTTCTTCAGTGAATTTCATAATCCGATCTTAAACAGCGAAGAAGATGCGGCATTGCTCAACCTCTCCGGTGAGACTGCATTTACCACAGATTCGTTTACCGTCTCCCCTATCTTCTTCGCCGGCGGCGATATCGGCAAACTGGCTATCGCAGGAACGGTTAACGATCTGGCAATGATGGGCGCAGAGCCTCAATACCTGAGTTGCAGCTTCATCATCGAGGAGGGTTTTGAGGTAGCTAAACTGAAAACTATCGCCGCGAGTATGCGCCAGGAACTGGCCAAGAGTGGCACGCGCATCGTCTGCGGAGATACCAAGGTGGTGCCTAGAGGCTGCGCCGATGGTGTGTTCATTAATACTTCTGGTGTGGGACGTGTATTGCTCAAGGGGATCTCGGTCAAGAACATTCAGCAAGGTGATGCCATCATAGTCTCACGAGACATAGGACGTCATGGCGCTGCTATCTTGATGGCCAGAGAGGCGCTTTCTCTCGAGTCTGAGCTCACCAGTGATTGCGCCAATTTGTGGCCGGTGGTCGAGCAGCTAATCGCGGCAAATATCGACATTCATGCCATGCGCGATGCAACACGAGGTGGGTTAGCCGCAGTCCTCAATGAGTGGGCCCTCGCCTCGAATGTCGGCATTAAGGTTGAAGAATCTGCCATCCCTATCAGTGATGAAGTGACAGGTTTGTGTGAACTCTATGGGTTTGAGGCCCATGATCTAGCCAACGAAGGGACGTTTATCATCGCACTCCCCCAGGAGATCGCCGCGGGAGCGTTAGAGGTAATGCAGCGCTACGGTCACTGCGAGAATGCCGTCATCATAGGCACTGTGACCGATGAGCACCTAGGGAAAGTCGTTATCGAAACGCCTTGGGGAAGTCATCGCTATCTCGATCTCCCTCACGGTGAACTACTGCCAAGGATCTGCTAATCATGCATCAAACAGACACTTCTATCGTCACGGCATTGGCAATCAAATACGTAGGGGCTACCAGCCATGTATCAGATAGATACTTCAATCGTCACGGCATTGGCAATCAAATACATAGGGGCTAACAGCCATGCATCAGATAGAGAGTTCTATCGTCACGGCATTGGCAATCAAATACATAGGGGCTACCAGTCATGTATCAGATAGATACTTCTATCGTCACGGCATTGGCAATCAAATACATGGGGGCTACCAGCCATGCATCAGATAGAGAGTTCTATCGTCACGGCATTGGCAATCAAATACATAGGGGCTACCAGCCATGTATCAGATAGATACTTCAATCGTCACGGCATTGGCAATCAAATACATAGGGGCTAACAGCCATGCATGAGTATTCTATCGTCGGCGCCCTGATTGCACAGTGTGAACAACATGCCCTCGAAAACAGGGCTTACAGCATTGCTCGAGTGGTAATAAAGATTGGCGTCATGAGTGGTGTCGAACCAGAACTGCTCAAGACGGCATTTGAAACATTTAAACTCGATGGCATTTGCAAGAATGCCGAACTCGAGATGCAGATCCAGCCGCTGGTGATCCACTGCAGTGATTGCGACACCCGGACTCAACTGGAAGAGAGAAACCTTATCTGTCCAGAGTGCAAGAGTTTCAACACCCGGCTTACCGAGGGTGAAGAGATGTTATTGATGCAGCTGGAACTAGAGACAGAATAGTTTTATCGAAACATTGAGTCATTACAAATTAAAACTAAACGAAATTAAACCTACAACAAACAAAATGGAGTTACCTATGAAGACAGTATTATCTATGATGGCACTACTCGCCATGCCATCAATGGCTTGGGCTCATTCTGGCCACAATGGGATAGGTTTATTCCATCATCTTCAAGATCTGCTCCCCATTGTCGCCGCTGTATTCATTGTTGCTGCCTATATGTTATGGAAGAAACACCGTTAATTTCACACGCTAAAGTGACTAAGCCCCAGTGTAATCCATTGGGGCTTGAGGTGTATTACTTATCTCGCCAGATCATCACTTGCGCCTCTTCACCACTCTTACGAGTCGCACGGTACATGCCTTCGGTATTAAATGGCGTAGCGATATTGCCACGTTGGTCTATCGCAATAACTCCCCCCGTACCACCTGCGGTAATAAGCCTTTGATTGATGACCTCATCCGCCGCCTGGATAATCGATTTATGCTGATATTTAACTTTAGCGCAAATATCTCCCGCCACTAGATAGCGAATAAAATATTCACCATGGCCCGTCGCCGATACGGCGCAGACACCATTTTCGGCATAGGTTCCAGCACCTATGATTGGCGAGTCGCCGATACGCCCATAACGCTTGTTAGTCATACCTCCCGTAGAGGTGCCGGCGCTGATATTACCTTGCTTATCGAGGGCGACAGCCCCTACAGTACCCACCTTATATTCAGTATCTAGCTCACTGTGCGCGGCAAAATAATCTTTGTTTTCGAGTTTAGCTTGCTCGATCTTAGCCTTAGCGCGCTGCAGAGCCTCATATCTATGTTGAGTGTCGAAGCTTTCATTGGCAACCAGTGACACACCTTGCGTCAGGGCAAACTCCTCGGCCCCTTCACCATAGAGCATCACATGAACAGATTTATCCATGACCAGACGCGCCAAATCTATCGGGTTTTTGATATGTTTAACCCCAGCGACGGCGCCGGCATTCATGGTTTGACCGTCCATGATGGAAGCATCCATCTCATGTTGTTCATTATGAGTGTAGACGGCTCCTATACCCGCATTAAAAAATGGCGAGTTCTCCAACACATTAATGGCTGTCGTGACCGCATCCAGACTCGAGCCTCCCTTGTCCAACACGGCATAACCAGCATCGACTGCCTGCGTTAACTTGTCGCGGTATGCCTGCTCTTTCTCTGGGGTGAAGTGGCTTGGTTTAATCGTCCCGGCTCCGCCATGAATGGCGATAGCAAATGGTTTGTCATCGGCCATAACACCTAAGCTTGAAACACTTGAAATCGCCAGCAAGATGGCGAGTATTTTATTTTTATTTTTCACTTTTAGGGCCTTTATTTTTTATTTGCACTCTTTGTAACCATTTTTAGTACTAATTACAATCATAAGCTTGCTAGAAATCAATTATATAGTGACAATATACTCAGCCTTCTTTACTCACTGAATAGAGCCCGATTTTTTGCAATTATCTTCTTTCCGCTTATGGTCATTGAGCATCATTTTATTGAGCAGCCTGCTCAGCGCATTTCCTGTAATGGCAAATGATTTCCTAATGTTAAAGATCACCGGTACGAATACCTCCCTAAACCGCAATATTGAAGCCCATTTAGGGACTTTGCCAAGCTCAGAAGTTCAGCGACGGGCTTTTATCTTTAATGCCGAAGATAATGTGATCGCGGCATTGAATTCCCTGGGCTATTACCATGGCGAGATAGTACAAGATGTACAAACCAGTGCTGATTCACCTTGGGTTTTATCATTAGATGTGACCCCTGGAGAGCCCACGCGCATCGAGTGGATTGATTTACATTTTGACGGTGAGATCCTCGAAGACGCATTTATCCTGCAATGGCTCGACAAGGTTAGCATCAAACCTGGAGATATTCTCAATCACGGCAAGTACGAATTGATGAAATCTCAGTTGATCACACTCGCATTAGCCAGAGGTTATTTTGATGGAAATTATGTGCAGTCTTCCATCGAAGTTAACCGTGATGTAAACACTGCCAAGATCACCCTGCACTATGATTCAGGACCCAGGTACCATATGGGAGAGGTGAGTTTTACAGGCCATGGCTTACAAGATGGATTTCTTGACACCTTAATTCCATTTGATAAAAATTCGCCCTACAGCACAGGAAGTTTATCTAGATTAAACCGGGAGTTATTAGACACCAGTTACTTTTCTAATATCAAAGTATTGCCTCAGGTTGATAAAGCGATGGGGCTAGATGTGCCTATCAAGGTTGAGTTGAGCCCCAAGCCGAGTCACTCGATAGAATTAGGTTTAGGTGTTGATATAGGCAATACCACAGACAGCGCCGTCGAGCCGAGAGTCAGCATAAACTGGCGAACGCCACAGATAAACAGCTACGGGCATTCCCAAGAAACCAGTCTAGAATGGTCACCGGATAGACCCAAATATCTGACTACTTACACTATCCCATTGAGCCATCCTCTGGATGATCAGCTAAAAATCCGTTTCGGTATGCTCAGGGATAAATACGGTGTGACTCAGGTTTACGATCCTGATAATAACAAGTTCACCAATACCGGTGAACTCGAGGCGAGTAAAGGCTTAATAGCCGTGATACGTCAGCAAAGGCTCTCTAATAACTGGATATTACGTTATTCGATTGAAGCGATGAAAGAGTTCTACACCCAGTCTGGTATTGATTACTCACCTGAATTTTTGCTCTTTGGCACCAGCATATCTAAGACAACCCGTGGCGACAACACGTTAGACCCCAAGTCTGGATTTTTTCAGTATTACAGCATCGAATATGCAAACCCTAATTTAGGCTCAGCGATTCAGCTCACACGCATACAGACTAAGTATAAATGGATTGAAACCTTTTTCGATAAACATAGAATTGTGGCTCGATTAGACCTAGGCATTAACTTAGCCGATGAAGCAGATCTAGCACTTATTCCGCCGTCATTGCGCTATTTTGCCGGTGGTGACCAGAGCATCAGGGGCTACAGCTATCAGGAGTTGGGGCCTTACCTCGACTACACCAATAGTGATGGCGATGAAGCCAGAGAAGTTGTCGGTGGACGTTACCTGATGGTGGGGAGTCTCGAGTATCAGTATTACGTGACGCCAACCTGGCGTGTTGGCACCTTTATCGACGCGGGTAATGCATTCGATGTCAACCAAATAGAGCCCATAGTCTCTGTTGGCGGCGGATTACATTGGATATCGCCTATAGGCCCCATCAAGCTGGATCTCGGTGTTGGCCTCAAAGAGACTGATACCGTAGCTAGACCGTGGCGCATCCATTTGACTATGGGGGCAGAGCTATGACCCAAGAATCAAATGACATGATCATCGATGAGCCAGTACGGCCAAAAAAATCAGCCCGTGGAAAACCACAGAAAAGAACAGGTTATCAATACACGCTTTGGCGCAGCTTCAAGCTTGTTTCGCGCGCCTTAGTCTATATCCCACTGGGTTTTCTGATCACATTTGCACTCTTGATTGGCACCCATATTGGTAGTCGGTTCACTGTATTGTTGGCAGATACTCTAGTGCCCGATCTGCAGATCACCTATGTCGGCGGTGCTATCAATAACAGGCTGGAGGTCACAGATGTCCGTTGGCAGATGCCGGGAGTGGCGGTAGAGCTCGATGACTTAACCTTAGATTGGCACCCCTTGTGTCTACTGCGCAAACAGCTTTGTGTGAGTGAACTGTTAGCGTCGAGAGTCATCGTCGAAATAGATACTGATTTACCCTCAGAACAACAAACATCCATAATAGACAGAGAAACAGCCGAACTTAGCCAAGCAACTGAAGCTACAAAGCCGGTTAAATATGATACAAAAGAGCAAGAGGGACTGGATGAAATCAATGCAGAGATCACCCTGCCTTTCGGCATCGATCTGACTAAGGCCGACTTGGCTAATGTTAGAGTCAGGGTCGATGATATGCATTTCAATGTCTCGCGCCTACAAACAAGAGCGCAATGGCAGTCAACAGGTATTAGAGTGAATTATTTGACCTCTGAAGATCTGCTGGTCGACATTCCATTATCAAGCGATTCAGATAAACATTCACAACTAGACATAGACCAAGATAACACTTGGGCCATGGCAGACTTACCTCAGGTCTTTATGCCTATTCCTGTATTTGCCGAACGCGTTTCCCTCACCAAGAGTCATCTAAGGCTTGGGCACAGAGACGACCTCTTCTCCCAGATAGACTTTGAAGCCAGTTATTACAGCTTCCTCATCCATATAGAGCAGCTGAAGGTAGAGCACACCTATGGTAAGCTCGAACTTGAGGGCGAGATATCCCTCATCGACGATTACCCGATGGATTTTATTGCCGTTATAGATGCCGGGTATGTCGATGAGATACCGGGATTAGGACAGCAGCATGCCACTTTAGCATTATCCGGAGACTTTAATAGACTCAAGATAGAATCGAGCGGCAAGGGTCATATCGACTATTCACTGACTGGCGATATTGCACTTACCGACCCTAAACTGGCTTATCAGCTTTCTCTCACATCTAAGCAAATTGGTTGGCCCTTAGACACAAATACCTTTTCAGCCCAGTCTATCGACCTTGAGAGTGAGGGTGATCTTGACCTGCAATACCTGACGTTCTCGGGACAAGTTAACAGCCCTTACCACCCCATTTTGGCTATCGACACACAGCTGACACATAGTGGCTCTGAGGTCGAAGTAAAACATTTTAGAGCAAAAGGGAAACTCGGTGACATCGAAATTTCCGGCCATGCCAGTTATGCAGACGGCATCAGCTGGGGTGCGGCTATCAATGCCATAGATTTTGATATGGAACAGCTGGCATTACCCCTTGATAATCCGCTACCGGAGAGCTTTATCAGCGGCAGATTTAACACCCGAGGTAAGCTTGATAAAAACCAGTGGCGAGTCGCTATCTCTCAATCTGATTTAACCGGTGAAATTCAAGGATACCCTTTTCATCTCATTGGCGATCTCAGTTTGGATAATAAACTCCACCTCAGTGCCGACAGCTTAAAACTGAGCGCCTTACAGTCCATTTTGACCATTTCGGGCAAAGCAGACGAATACTGGTCAGTCAATGCCCTACTCGATATTCCCGACCTTAACCTCTGGCACCCGGATTCATCAGGCAGTATCAAGGCTAAGATGAATGTGTCGGGAGAGAGTGACCACCCTGAAGTCAGAGTCTCAGCCAACGCACTGGATCTGCAATTTGAGCGTTTCAAGCTAGAACAAGCTCAGGTTAAAGGTTTCTATCGTCCGCTGGATAATCAAGAATTTTCCCTAGCGGTACGTACAGGAGAGCTCAAATATAACACGCACAATCTAGACTCAATCACTTTGAGTATTAAAGGTGATGAACTGAATCAAAAGCTGGAGCTACAGACATCGGGAGAGCATAGACTCGATACGCAAATATACTCCAAGCTCAACAGCAAAACCGAAACGTTAGTCGCCGAGGTCAAAAAATTAAGCCTGAGTTCTATCTTAGGTGACTGGGATCTCGAAGCGCCTTTTAATGTATCTTGGGACAATCTAAGCCAAACAGGCTTACTCGGCACTTTTTGTTGGCTCAATACCGATGGCAAATTGTGTCTGGATGACCAAGCCGAGCTGGGCGCCAATGGTGATGCCAGTATCACATTCCAGGGAGACATAGGCGCCATATTAGCGCCGCTATTACCCGATAACTTGATATGGCAAGCGCCGGCAAAGTTATCTTCACATTTGATATGGGCCAAAGATACTAAGCCTCAAGGTGCCTTGAGTCTTGATTTCGAACCAGGCCATGTCAGCCTGAAGAATAACAAGCGCAATGTGGATATAGGTTATAAAACACTCACATTGCACGCATCACTAGATGAGAAGAGATTATCGACGCAATTGCGCTTCGATTCACATGACATCGCTAGCTGGGACGGACGACTAGACATAGCGGTGACCCCTGACCGAACACTCTCGGGTTATACAAAATTACATAAGATAAACTTGAATGCATTGGCAGAGTTTTTACCTCAACTGGAAATCATCCAGGGCAATATATCCAGTGAGTTGCAAATAGCGGGCACATTAGATAAACCCGATATTTCCGGTCAACTACGACTCGAAAATGGTGAGCTCTTGGCTGCAGCAAACCCAACACTATTTGAAGATGTTAAGCTAGCGGTGTCCCTATCGGGTCAGCGTGCCCTACTCGATGGCACTTGGAAAATGGGCAAGGGTCAGGCTAAGCTGATAGGCAACATAGACTGGAGCACAGGTGCGCTCAATGGCAATATTCAAGTTAATGGTAATGACTTAGTTATCATTCAACCTCCCCTGGCCATCATCAATGTCTCACCCGATCTTGATTTTACTTTCACTAAAGACAGTTTCAATATAAAAGGTGAAATCGAGGTGCCATCAGGCCATATCAAAATAGTGCAATTGCCCGAAGGAGGGGTAGAGGTATCTAAAGATGTGATCTTTAACGACAGTCTCTCCACCGGGGAGATCATTAAAAATCCCCTGGCGCTCACATCTGACATAAAAATCAAGCTCGCAGACAACCTAAAAATTGATGGCATGGGCCTCAGAGGCAAGCTAACTGGCGTGTTAGAGCTAAAACAAGAAGCCTTTAAGCCAGCATTACTCTACGGCGATATACGCGTTATAGACGGTAAATATAAGTTCATGGGGCAAACCTTAGATATTAAGGCCGGCGAAGTCCAATTTATTGGCCCGATGGAAGTGCCTAACCTTAATATCGAGGCAGTAAGAGAGATCAAAGATGAAGATGTCTTGGCCGGAGTAAGAATAACAGGCACGCCACTCAAGCCCATTGTGACCTTATTCTCTAGCCCAACCAAGGAACAAGCCGAAATACTCTCTTACATCATCAAGGGCACTGGATTTCACAGCAATGATAATGAACAGAACAGTGGTTTGATGTTGGGTGCGGCGCTAACCTTGAGTAATCAGATCGGTGGTGGTGCTGTTAATAACATCGGCGATTCGGCAACCGGATTAATTGAAAAACTTGGATTCTCAAATGTTCAACTCGATGCTAATGATGACGGCCGTGTGGCGATCAGTGGTTTCATCGGCGAAGATCTCATGGTCAAATATGGTTATGGCGTCTTTAACCCTGGTTACGAGATGACAGTCAGGTATTACCTACTATCACAGCTCTACTTAGAGACAGTATCGGGCACCATAGAGCAGTCATTAGATATCTATTATAACTTCGATATCGATTAGCACTTTGTCCATTGAGCTTGGAAACCTAGCAATTTAATCCTGTTTCGGCCAATTAAAAAGCCGCTTCATGCGAAGCGGCTTTCGAGCAAATATCAAGCAAACAAACGACAAAATAAAAGCCTGCGAATTATTCGTCGACTTGAGTTTGGCTATTTTTAAATTTCTGCCACACCTTTCCGCTATTGATACCATAACTGCGCATCAGCGCCGGTATCGCGTTGTGATTCTTCTCTGCTGCAAGTTGTCTTAGCCCTTCATAAAACTCAAACGCTAGTTCACGTGCTTTAGGGATAGTAAAATAATCTTTACCGACTCGACTATAAAGGCCTTTAAATCCATTAAGGATCAGCACATAGAGTGGATTGCCGGAGTTGAACGCTAAAGTATGATGCAGCTGATAATCAAAATCGACATAAGCTTGAGGATCATCATCTAAACTTGAGATCTGCTCCAATGCTTCCAGCACTTTATCGGGATTATGACGAACCGCGCCCTTGAAATAGATGGCGCTGATATTAGTTCGTGCCGAGAGTAGTTGCTCTAATAGTACAGGTTCGCCGGCAGGATTAAGATCCGCAATGGTCTCGAGTACATTTAGGCCTGACGATTCCCAGATATCATTGACTCGGGTCGGTTTACCATGTTGAATTGTCAGCCAGCCATCTCTGGCCAGTCGCTGGAGTACTTCTCTGAGTGTGGTGCGTGTAACGCCGATTAATTCAGAAAGCTCACGCTCTGCAGGCAAAATCGTACCTGGGGGGAACTTATCTTCCCAAATCGATCGGACAATGTATTTTTCAGCAAAGCTCGCCGGTCCTTTAGCCTCAATGATACCTGAATTTTTTGAAGTTAAAGGAGCTTTTGGGGCAATTGTCATCAGGTTACTTTTCCCACTCTAGTTCGTGTTATTTTGAGTACTGATCATACCAGAGCGTGAAAAAATGGAAACCTTATATGAAATAATACTGCCCAAGATCAAAGTTTCCTCTCTCAAAAAGGCACAAAATCCCCCTCCAGTTCACGACTTTGGGATATTTTTACCATTTGGATCTAATTTTTAAGCTATTTTTAAGCATTAGATGTAACTAAGGTATTAAATTAATGGTGTCTTTACGCTAAACTGTGCCGATTCAAAACAGACTGTCGTTTTTTACTATCTATCATATATATCAATTTGAGAGGGTGCCATGCCTGTGACAATGCGTCAGGCGTTTATTGATAACTTCTTAGGAAATTCACCTAAGTGGTTCAAAATCGCGATTATATCTTTTTTAATAATAAATCCAATAATTTTCTATATTAACCCTTTTGCCGCTGGTTGGTTACTCGTTATCGAGTTCATATTCACCTTAGCCATGGCGTTAAAATGTTACCCTCTTCAGCCCGGTGGCTTATTAGCCATTCAGGCAGTCGCCATAGGCATGACCTCACCGAGTCAGGTAATGCATGAGATAGAAGCCAATTTAGAAGTGCTCTTGCTGCTGATCTTCATGGTCGCCGGCATCTACTTTATGAAGCAGTTGCTCCTGTTTGCCTTCACTAAGATGATCACTAAGGTGCGCTCTAAAATCGCCGTTTCCTTGATGTTCTGTTTGGCGTCCGCCTTTTTATCGGCCTTCCTCGATGCATTAACCGTCATCGCGGTAATCATTGCCGTTGCCATAGGTTTCTACTCCATCTACCACAAGGTAGCCTCGGGTAAATCCTTCTCAGATGATCATGATCATACCGATGAAGGCAATAACCAATTGTGTGAAGAGGAGTTAGAACATTTCCGTGGTTTCCTGCGTAATTTATTGATGCATGCCGGCGTGGGTACCGCGCTCGGTGGTGTCTGTACTATGGTGGGAGAACCACAAAACCTAATCATAGCCGCACAAGCAAACTGGCAATTCGCCGAATTTGCGATACGTATGGCACCGGTCACTGTGCCCGTCTTTATTGCCGGCATAGCGACTTGTTACCTGGTAGAGAAATTTAAAGTCTTCAGCTACGGCGTGCAACTCCCAGAAGCTGTGCATAAGATACTGTCCGATTACGATGCCTATGAAGATGCACATAGAACTAAACACGACAAGATGAAGCTGGTCGTTCAGGCCCTCATCGGTGTATGGTTAGTACTAGGTCTGGCCCTACACTTAGCATCAGTGGGCTTAATAGGCCTATCTGTCATCATACTGGCAACGGCTTTCAATGGTATTACCAATGAACATGCGCTGGGTAAGGCATTCGAAGAAGCCCTGCCTTTTACCGCGCTGTTGGCGGTATTCTTTGCCATCGTCGGTGTCATTATCGATCAACAGCTGTTCGCACCTGTGATTCAATGGGCACTGAGTTATGAAGGGAATACTCAGTTGGTGATTTTCTACATCGCCAACGGCTTACTCTCTATGGTCAGCGATAATGTCTTTGTCGGCACCGTCTATATTAACGAACTCAAGACCGTCTTGCTCAACGGACAGATAACCCGCGACCAATTCGATCTGTTAGCCGTCGCCGTGAATACGGGAACTAACTTGCCATCGGTTGCAACACCGAACGGCCAGGCAGCCTTCCTGTTCTTGCTGACATCCGCCATAGCGCCACTCGTGCGCCTATCATATGGCCGCATGGTTTGGATGGCTTTGCCATACACCATAGTGTTATCCATAGTAGGTGTACTGGCCATTCAGTTAGGCGCACTCGAGCACATGACTCAGTACTTCTATGACTCGGGCATCCTCATTCACCATTCGGCGAAAGAAGCTATGGGTGCAGTCACAGGTCATTAAAGCCGATACTGAACTTTTACCTGCTAACTCAGTCCTATAAACGCCCTACATGGGCGTTTTTCATTGGCTCATTCACCACAGTACGATATGGTTTATCAAAAAATTGGCTAGGGTCTAGCCTGCAGTATAAAATATTACGGAGAATATGATTTGAACTCTATGACTAGATTCGCTCAATCCCGTCTTGCCTGGTTTACCCTTGCAGGCACGGCGTTAGGACTCGAGTTATGCGCCCTCTTCTTTCAACATGTAATGAAATTAGATCCTTGTGTGATGTGCATCTACCAGAGACTCGCTATCTTTGGAATTTTGGCCGCGGGCTTAATTGGCATTGTCGGCCATAAGAATCGTTTTGCTCGGCTAATAGCGGTTATAGGCTGGGGTGTCAGTGCCACTTGGGGGCTGAAACTAGCACTTGAGCTAGTCGATATGCAAACCAACCCATCTCCATTTGCGACTTGCTCTTTCCTCCCCGAATTTCCTGCTTGGATGCCGCTCCATGAGTGGATGCCTGAAATCTTCCTTCCTACAGGTATGTGCAGTGATATTCCTTGGGAAATGATGGATGTCACTATGGGGCAATATATGATTGGGGCTTTCGCTGCTTACCTGATTGCCCTACTCATCTTCGTTATCCCGGCTTTATCGGCCAACAAGCCAAGACATGGATTTATCGCCGATTATAGGTAATTATTCTGCTTGGTATCAAAACAAAAAACGCCCTATCTGGGCGTTTTTTGTTTTCTATATCCGGTGAAATTGGTCGACTAATTCAGGTCTCTCAACGGCCAGAGCACGATATGATCTTCCAAATACTTAACTCTTGTCTCACAGATCACCTTATCTTGTGTCGACATGCCATGTTGATGCATCTCAGTTTTGGAGCCTGTAATGAGTGGATGCCAACTCGGTAATGACTTACCTAAATGTAAGCGTCGATAAGCACAGCTGTCCGGCAACCAGGTTAATTCGGCGACATTTTCCATGGTCACTTGAGTACACGAAGGCACATAGTCGAATCGGTTTGAATAGTGGATACAATGGCCTTCATGGCTATCGAGTAACTTACACGCCGCATTGGTGTAATAGAGCTCTTCGGTATCATCATCGATAATTTTATTCAAGCAGCACTTACCACAGCCGTCACACAAAGACTCCCACTCTGAAGTATTCATCTGGGCTAAGGTTTTTTCTTTCCAAAATTCCATTATTCAATTCTATAAAAAAGACAACTTTCGCAGGCTATTTTACACTAGTTAGTGAATTCATTGAAGCTCAAGCACCTCTGCATGAGAGAGCTATCTGTATAAGACCTTGGTTCGAGAGTTATTGGATAGGAGGATATTTCAATCTTTCAGACAGATAAGTCACAGATATGGCGAAATAGTCTGAGCTATTCCACGCCAATAGGGAACGGTAGTTGTCATAAATAAGGTATTTTCGGCCCGAGGGACCGTCTGGCATGATCAGAGACACCGACATATCATCCCTAGCCGGTAATGCACTGCCATCGAAGCGAGTGAGCCCAAGACTAGACCACTGTGAGAATGTCTTCTTCACCGATAAGGCTGCGAGTTCGGCATCAAACTCCTGGGGAACTCTCACTTGTCGCCCCCATGTTTGTTGATTTTTCCAGCCCGAGCTCTTTAGAAAAGCCGCTGCCGACGCTAACGCATCTAAGGTGTTATTCCAGATATCTTTGTTGCCATCTCCGTTACCATCTTGAGCATGGCTAAGATACATACTCGGGGTAAACTGAATCTGTCCCATGCTGCCGTTTCTCGATGCCCTCAAGTCATCGAAAGTCAGTTGCTCTTGGTCAAGTATTCTCAAGGCGGCGAAGAACTCATTTTTATAAGAGGAGTGCGCGCTACTTTCAAAGGCCAAGGAAGCGGTAACAGAAAGTACGGGGTAGCTAGTGAGATGGGCGCCATAATTAGATTCGATGCCCCACAGGGCTAAAATAAATCTGGGCTGAACACCATACTTTTCACCCAAAGTTTCCAGCTCGTCCTTATGCTCTTTGAAAAAGACACGGGCCGTATTCACATTGGCTTCGGATACGCTAATGGGCAGATATATCTCTAGTGACTCAGGGAGGCTAGACTCTTGATTTAGAGGGGTCGATTGTTTAAAGCGTTTAATCTTAGGGAATGCAGTTTCTATGGTGGTTTTATCGATACCTAAGGCGATGGATTCTTGCCTTAATTCAGCCAAAAACTCATTAAAGTTGTTCACATTGCCTGGCTCACTAGCCACAACACCCGGGGATGAGATCATCAATAATGGCAGAGCCAATAATGACACCACCCGTACCCAACGTTTCTTTAGCACCATAAACATTCCCTATTCAGGTTATTTACCGCTGTAGCCAATTGCTTTCTTGTGCTCTTCGAGTAAGTTAACCTTTGGTGGGGGGAGTTGTAAATAATAACCTTTATTAACCAGCTCACTTTTAACTTTATTAATATCGGCAAAGCCTAAATGATCCCGTTTTGACAGGGGTAACATCATCACTAAGGTCGGTGCACCAAACATCTCCATTAAAGCCTCAGGGACACGTTCAAACTCATTACGTTTCTCAACAAAAAGATAACTGTCAGCCCTGAGGCGACTCTTATATACCGCACAGATCATATACTACCAACTTTCCAAACTATTCAACTTGCCAGTGACTGAGTCACACTATAACATGGAAGGTCAGGAATATAATGCACATCAGCGTCAATGCTGGTTATTTATAAAGAGCAATATCGGCATGCAGAAACCCAGCCTAGAATTGAAAGGCTCCTCTTTTACGCTTTCTGTGCTTCATATCAATCATGTTGATCTGGAAAAAGTCGCAGCAGAGTTAGATAGTAAATTAGCTATCGCCCCTCAGTTTTTTATTGGCGCCCCTCTGGTTGTCAATCTTAGCTCAATTACCGATCCCGAGTATAACCTTGGCGCCCTCAAAGACCTGCTCATTTCGAGGCAACTCGTCATCGTTGGTATCACAGACGCGGTCACAGAAGTGGCTGCTCAAGCTAAAGATTTAGGCTTGGCACTGATCAAATCTGGCAAGCAGGCAAAAGCTCAACCACAAATGCCAAAGACCACCAAGATAGTGAAACACAATGTCCGCTCAGGGCAACAGATATATGCTAAGAACAGCGATCTGATCGTGGTGGGCACAGTGGGCAATGGCGCAGAGCTTATCGCCGATGGCAGCATTCATGTCTACGGCTCGCTTCGTGGTAAGGCCATGGCTGGTGCTGCGGGTGATAAACATGCGGTCATAATCGCAAAAACCATAGATGCTGAACTGGTTTCCATCGCGGGTCAATATTGGCTAACGGAAAACATTCAAGCAAACAGCACAACGAAAAGTGGTTGTATTCGGCTCGACGGTGAATCTCTCACCATCGAAGCTTTACCACTTTAAAAAGACAGAAATAAGGATAGAAGCACACATGGCGCAAATTATTGTTGTCACCTCAGGTAAAGGCGGCGTAGGGAAAACAACTTCCAGTGCTGCAATTGCTACAGGTTTGGCATTGAAGGGACATAAGACTGTCGTTGTAGATTTTGATATTGGATTGCGTAACTTAGATCTCATTATGGGTTGCGAACGCCGTGTGGTGTATGATTTTGTCAATGTCATCAATGGTGAAGCAAATCTCAGCCAAACCTTGATTAAAGATAAACGCTGCAAGAATCTATACATTCTGCCTGCATCCCAGACCCGTGATAAAGATGCATTGACCAAGGAAGGCGTAGGCAAGGTTCTGCAAGATCTCGCTAAAGATTTCGAATATATTATCTGTGACTCCCCCGCCGGTATCGAAACGGGCGCCATGATGGCACTCTATTTTGCCGATATCGCCATCGTCACGACGAACCCGGAAGTGAGCTCGGTAAGAGATTCTGACCGTATTCTAGGCATGCTACAAAGTAAATCGAAACGTGCCGAAGAAGGCTTAGAGCCAGTTAAAGAATATCTGTTACTCACCCGTTATTCTCCCAAGAGAGTATCGAGCGGAGAGATGCTAAGTGTCGAAGATGTTGAAGATATCCTCGCCATTCCACTTATCGGTGTGATCCCTGAGTCGCAGGCGGTATTGAAAGCCTCAAACTCAGGTGTGCCAGTGATCTTAGATCAAGATAGTGATGCCGGAAAAGCATACAGCGACAGTGTGGACCGTCTATTAGGTGAGGAACTCCCGCTACGTTTTGTCACCGAACAGAAGAAAGGTTTCTTAAAAAGGATATTTGGGAGTTAATTATGTCTTTACTCGATTATTTCAAGACCAAGAAGAAACCCAATACAGCCTCGACGGCAAAAGAGCGCTTACAGATCATCGTCGCCCATCAAAGGGGCGAGCGTGATGCACCTGATTATTTTCCTCAGATGAAGCAAGAGATCATCGAGGTGATCCGCAAGTATGTAAAGATTGACACAGATCAGATATCCGTGCAGCTGGATCAAAATGATGACATGTTATCGGTACTCGAACTGAATGTGACCTTACCGGAAAAGTAAGCACACTGGCATACTGTTAAACGAAAAAACCGCAGCACCTTTCTGATGCTGCGGTTTTTGTGTCTTGCGCCGACTAAATATTTTAAAGCTTTAGTTCAGTCAATGCCGTCTCAACCAAATCCTTACGCCAGCCCGTCAATAACAAGGGCGCCTCACCTGTCTTACCGTCCCACAGCCACTGTAAATACCCATGAATGTATCGCTTAGAGCCTAAGAGTTCGATGGGAACTTGCTGCTCCTCGGATATGCTAACCAGACAGTTCTTTATCGCCTTAAATGAAGTTTTATAGCCCGTTTTTAAGGCGATCACATCGATTGCCTTAGGCGGGTTTTCGACATCGGCGGTTTGTAATAAGGCCAAAAGATCCTTGCCGTGAATTCGCTTCTCTTGCTCGGTAAGCTCAATCATCTTAAAAAGATCTTGGCTATTTTTTGGCTGCTTCTTAGCTAACCCTATCAAGGCATGATCTTTAACCACAAAGCCTACTGCCAAGTCTCGTGTGATGGCTTTTTTCAAGCGCCATCGAGCCAGTACCTTGAGGTAGGCCAACTGCCTTGAGCTCAATTGGAAGGCATTCTTAACTTTAAGGTAGGCTTGCTCCAGATCCGGCGGCGTTAATCGGCCTCTGGTCATTCGCTCTCCCTCCTCAATGACCCAAGCTAAACGCCCCTGCTCTTGGAGCTTTTCGAGCAACTGAGGATAGAGATTATAAAGATAATAGACATCGTTCGCGGCATAATTGAGCTGAGCCTCACTCAAGGGACGCTTCATCCAATCGGTACGCGACTCACCCTTATCTAAGCTGATCTCTAACGTCTGCTCCACTAACTTAGCATAACCGAGTCCATGACCTAAGCCACACAGGGCTGCGGCGATCTGACTATCAAATAGGTTACCTGGTTGGCAATTCCCATTACGGGCAAAGACCTCGAGGTCTTCACTGCATGAATGCAGCACTGTGGTGATACCTGGCTCAGCCAGTAAACTCCAAAACTCAGATAAATTATTGACAGCGACTGGGTCTATCAGAGCTAACGTCTTGCCATCATAGGCCTGGATTAAGCCTAGACGGGCATAAAAGGTGCGGGTGCGAACAAACTCGGTATCTAATACCAATAGATCACTTTGTCGATATTGCGATACGAGTGCAGTTAAGCTCGCATCGTCCTCTATATATTCAAACGCTAACAAGGTCTTCTCCCAAGATTGTCATAATAAAGCCGGCATATAGCCGGCTTAGAGAGAAAAGATATCAATGACAAGATTAAGCTGACTTAACCTCATCTCTTAGCTCTCTACGTAAGATTTTACCTACGTTGGTTTTCGGTAACTCATCTCTGAATTCTACCAGCTTAGGCACTTTATATCCCGTTAAATGCAGTCGGCAATGGTCGATGATATCTCGTTCGCTTAAAGATTTATCACTTACCACCACAAACACCTTCACCGTTTCACCCGAGATGTCACTGGGTACGCCCACGGCGGCCACTTCGACCACGGCTGAATGCATGGCGATGACTTCTTCGACTTCGTTGGGAAACACATTAAAGCCAGACACAAGAATCATGTCTTTCTTACGATCGACAACAAAGAAATAGCCCTTCTCATCCATATAACCGATATCGCCGGTAGCCAGATAACCCAGCTTATCGATGACGGTAGCGGTTTCTTCCGGACGTTGCCAGTAGCCCAACATGATTTGCGGTCCCTTAGCAAACAGCTCTCCAGTCTCTCCCTGAGCCAGAACCTTGCCATCATCATCACGAACCTGAATATCTGTCATAGCAACGGGAAAGCCTATGGCTCCGTTATAACCAGCCAAGTTATAGGGGCAACACGTCACCAAAGGCGACGCTTCAGTTAAGCCATAACCCTCCAATAACTTGGTCTGAGTGATACTCTGCCATTTCTCAGCGACGGCGCGCTGCACGGCCATGCCACCACCGATAGACAACTTCAGGTTTGAAAAATCGAGTTTTCTAAATTCTTCCGAGTTAACCAGCGCATTAAATAGGGTGTTAACCCCGGTAATCGCAGTATAAGGATGTTTCTTCAACTCACCGATAAACGCGGGCAGATCCCTGGGATTGGTGATAAGCAGGTTATTCGCGCCTTTATGCATAAACAGCAAACAGTTCACCGTTAACGCGAAAATATGATAAAGCGGTAGCGCGGTAACGACAAACTCTTTGCCGTCGTCGAGCATAGGAGAGTATGCCGCATTGGCCTGGAGCAAGTTACTGACCACATTACCATGGGTCAGCATCGCGCCTTTAGACACCCCTGTTGTGCCACCTGTGTATTGCAAGAAAGCCAGATCATCTTTATTCAGCTTAGGCTTCACATATTGTAAGCGGCGCCCCTTGCTGAGGGATTTCCTCATGGAAATGGCATGGGGAAGATCGAACTTTGGCACCATCTTCTTGATATATTTGACAACAAAGTTAACTAAGGTGCGTTTCGGAGCGCTGAGAAGATCACCGAGCCCGGTTAAAATCACACTCTCTACCGGTGTCTGCTCGACCACTTTTTCCAGAGTATGCGCGAAGTTAGACACGACGACTATGGCCTTGGCACCCGAATCGTTCAGCTGATGCTTCAATTCTCTCGGCGTGTAAAGGGGGTTAACATTGACCACCACCATGCCGGCACGCAGAACCCCAAACAAGGCTATGGGGTATTGCAATAGGTTAGGCATCATGATGGCAACCCTATCGCCCTTCTCTAGCTTGAGCTCGTTCTGCAGGTAAGCCGCGAAAGCACGGCTACGCTCCTCTAACTTACGATAGGTTAAGGTCGCGCCCATGTTGACGAAAGCAGGCTGGTCGGCAAATCTCGATACTGAAGTCTCAAACATATCGACAAGCGAGTCGTACTCCTCAACGTCGATTTCAGCGGGTACATCATCCGGTAAATTATCAATCCAAATCTGTTCCACAAATCTCTCCTAAATCCCCACATCCAGTGGATATATGCTTATTAGCCTATAAATAGCTTGAAAATCAACAAGCAAAATCACTGATTTTAATTATTTTTTTAATAAACACCAGTTTCATACGGGTGTTTTAATTTTGATCATCATCACATAAATAGAGTAAAAAACCTAGCTCCATTTTTCTTTATCTCATTTTCCCTCTGCAGACATAAAGGCAAGGATCGCATTGGCGACTTGTTGCGCATTTCCCATATGCAGATGATGGTCGCCGGCTAACTCAATACAAGACAGGTGATTGAACCATAGCTGAGCCTTGGGCAATAAATGACTTATCTGCTCATAACCTGATTCAGCGGTGATAATGAGTGTCTCAGTACTGTGATCTGTCATCAAGGCATCGACCTGCTCAAAGGTCAGTCTCAATGGCGAGTCCAATTTAAGCCTGGGATCACTGCGCCAGCTGACACCGCTACCCATTTGTTGCATGTTTCTATCGACTAACAAGCGACACCAAGCCTCATCGAGGCCGGTCAAACGGGATCTGGCCTTGACCGCGAGTTCAATCGAGTCATAAACAGCCGCTGAGTTAACGCTCTTATTGACCATGCGAAGGTGACTGGCGAAGCTGTTTCTTAGTCTTAAATTATTTTTAGAGGCTGACTCGAATAATGGACTGATGGCTTCGAGCAGCACCAGCTTCTTGACCCGTTCAGGAAAAGCCGCGGTATATGCTGCGGCGATGATGCCCCCTAACGAGTGACCTATGATACCTTCGAATGTTTCTTGTTCTTTGAGCCTGTCGATTAACAACTCAAGATCATAGAGGTAATCTATCCAATGCAATGGATATAGTCCCGGCCTATGCTCAGAATGACCGTGGCCAGGCCAGTCAATCGCCAAGATCTGATATTGAGGTAAGAACTGAGCCAAAGGCTCGAAACTGTTGGCATTATCCAACCAGCCATGTAGCGCTAATAACAAGGGCTTATCAGCGCTTCCCCAACGACGTGCGGATAAACGTATATGAGGTAACTGGATCTGGACCTCATTTTTCTCATCTCGAGTATGCAGCATAGGACCTCATGGTGATCTTGTTAAAACGCCCCATTTTCAGGGGCGCAACAGTGCCATACTTAACCTAAGATGTCAGTTATTTATTGACTGTTTTTAATAAATTTTAATGTCATGCGATCGCTCTCACCTATGGCCAAATACTTTTCTTTATCAAGATCATCTAAGGCTAACCTGGGCGGCAAGGTCCATACACCTTTAGGGTAATCTTTGGTGTCTTTATCGTTGGCATTGATCTCAGATTTAGCGACTAAGGTGAAGCCCGCTTTCTCGGCTAACGCGATCACTTTCGCCTCATCCATATAACCCGTTTTAGCGTCCATTCCCGCCTTGGCTCTGTGCTCGACTATGCCAAAGGTGCCACCGGATTTTAGCACTTTATAAGCCGATTCGAATACTGGCTCTAGCTGTTCTTTCATCGCCCAGTTATGTAAGTTTCTAAATGTCAGTACGACATCGACACTGGCGTCATCACCCAGAGCATAATGTGTCGGCGGATCGAACGTCACAGTCGTCGCTTTACCTAGCTGTTGACGATTATCTTGTAGCCAAGTTTCAAACTTCTTACCGGACTTGGCTTTATAACCTGCACGCTTCTTCTCATCAATAGGATCAGTATCGAAGTTACCAGCAATATATTGGCCATCGATAGCCAAATATGGCGCTAAGATCTCAGCATACCAGCCGCCACCGGGCCAAAGTTCGATCACCTTATCGCTTGGATTGATGTCAAAGAACACTAACGTCTCTAATGGGTGACGAAAGTCATCTCGGCTGGCATTTTTATCTTGTCTAAAATCGCTATTCACCGCTTGCTGTAAACTGCTCGCCCCATGACCATCAGAATGGGCCAAGGCGTTGAAACTCAGCGTGGCACTGACGAGCATGCCAGCCACAAACATGTTATTTCTCATTATTTTTTCCTAAGTTAATCATAAACCTTACTCGACTAACCTAGCAGCAGCGAACTCAAAAACCAAGTGGGTTTAGCCAACCATAGGCAGGCTTACTGGCTGAAAATGGAGGAGAAATGTAACAAAAAGATAATGAATGGACTCAATCGAATGAGCACTTACTTAATGGAACTGGTATTAGATGCAGCTCTGTCGACACGTTGCCAGCAAAGGAAAATCATCAAGGCGCTGAAGCCCAGCCAGATAAACACCCAGATCCAGGCTGGTATCCAAGTGGCACCCGCCAACATGGCAGCATCACCTTTGCCATTGAGGCCGAGCAAGACGGTGGGACTGGCCAAGGCATTTAACATGATCATCAATGCCATGATCCTTAAGCCACTGCCCATGAAGCGGTTTTTATTTAATTTAAGCGGCAGCAGGAAGAGCACGGCAAGACTGGCTAAGATGGAGATAGTCAGCAGATCCCTCCCCCACAACAAGGTCGTCAATACAACCGCGCCGCCCAATAGGGCGAAGCTCACTCTTATGCCCTTGGGCCAAGTCGCAAGAATAAAGATTAAATACCCCCAAAGAGCGGCACCGAAATAACCGCTAAAGCCGATAACCACAGGCCAACCGCCTTGGCTGAAACACAAGCCGGCACCATTGGGAAAAAGCTGAATATGGCTCACAGCACCACCGGTCAATAAGGTGGCCAAGCCGTGTGAAAGCTCATGAAAATAACTTTCGAGCCATTTAAAGGGGACACTGATAAAAGGTAAGCGTGTAATAAGCAAAGCGATTAAGAGTTCGACTAAGAAACGTCCCCGGCTGGGGGCGCCAGTCACAGGCAGGTTTATCTGAGTTTCGAGTGTGCCTGACTGATTAAGCATAGGTATCGATTCCAACCATCTGTTGAATGGCTTCTCTTTCGGCCGCATGTTGATTGGTCAGGTATTGGGCAACAGCGCCGTCACTGGCTTGAGTCTGCTGCTCATATTCGAGCTTGGCATCTAGACGAAACGCCAAGGGTTCGGGTGTAGGAGACTGAACATCTTTAGCAAGGAGAAGCTCATTCGATGAGTCCTCTGCAGCACGCTCCCTACTCTCCTCTTTCTGAGGTGAGGCATGAACCTTATCAAGCTGCTCGACTCGAGATGAGCTCTCAACTCGCTCACTGGTGTTCAGCGTTATGGCATCTATGGATGCCGGCGAAATACTCGATGACCCGGACTTAAGCACGTTAAAATGGTTGGTTTGTATCTGCATTATATCGACTCCTTTCCTAAGGCCTCAAATATTTCAGTCAATGGCTTTAACAGATTAAGCTTACCTTAAATACCGGTATAAGCCCTACTCACGTCCCGGTAATTTTTTCCAGGTTACCGTATCCCGTACATACACGGGTGCCAGTTCATCGACTGAGGTCGATAGTCCTCGAGTATAACCCTGTTTTGCCAGGGCTAACATCGATTTAGCATCGGGAAACTTGATGTTATTCGCAGGCACTAATTCATCCGATAATTCGAGTAGCTGCGGATAGGTATCGAAGCCTGTACCTGTTGCCAAGATAGCGCCTTGGGTATCTGGCGCTAGGGTCACTAAATCCGGCGCGATCACCACCTCAGAGCTAACAGGCTCCGCGATACCCTCTTTAACCACGAACTGGCACCAATAGACCTCACCCATTCTGGCGTCGATGGCAGCGACGATCTGCTCGCCACCTTGATCGTCATATACGGTTTGCGCCATGGTCTGTAGGCTAGATAAACCGATAACCGGGATATCTTGTCCTAAGGCCAGACCTTGGGTCATGCTGGTACAGATACGGATCCCGGTGAAGCTGCCCGGCCCACGCCCATAGGCAATAAGGTCCACATCGGCAATCTTGATATTGGCTTGAGATAAGACACTGTCTATCATAGGCAAGATACGCTGGCTGTGTTCACGAGGCACTATCGCCAATTCATGATATGTCTTGCCTTTGCTCACCAAAGACGCCGAACAAGATTCGGTGCAGGTATCTAGTGAGAGTATGGTGAGCTCATCGGAGGTTTTCTGTATATCTGTCATCTCTTACCACAAATCAAAAAAAGCTAAAATCACGCCTCGAAGAACCTGGATAAGTTCAGCAAGACGACATGCAAATTGAACATTATAACCTATGTGATATTCACTTGTCGGCGCTTAAGGGGGAAATTAAATAGCTAAACATAGATTTTACGGCCAAAAATCACGCAAACCGTCTCGATAAGGATTATTTTAGGAAGTTGATCAACCAGCGGGTCACTAATTTATCGTCGACCCTCAAGTCCAGAGACTCAATGCCGGCTTCGATGCGCTCATGGGGTATTCTGCCCCGCCGAGCCTGCATAAGATCATATGAATAACGCTTACTGAATTCCGGATGACCCTGTATTCCTAAGAAGTGCTCATTAATCTGTATCATGTAGAAGGGACAAAACTCACTCGATGCTAAGACCTGTGAGTCAGTCGGCAACTGCATCACTTGGTCTTGATGACTCACCACTAGAGATATTTCATTTTGACTGCGATCCATCCATTGCTGTTGTCGCTGCACCTTTATGGTGCTGACGCCGACTCCCCAACCTTTCGATGACTTTTCCACCACACCGCCTAAGGCCTTAGCTATCATCTGATGACCGAAACAGATGCCGACCAATTTTTTCTTAGATTGATATAATTCGATAACAAAGCGTTCCAGTTTTGCAATCCAAGCCTGGTCATCATTGACCCCGAAACGACTGCCGGTGGTGATATAGGCATCGCATTCATGGAGAGACTGAGGATATTGTCCTTCAATCACACGATATACCTTAAATTGAATGTCTTCCTCTAGCGCCTCAAACAACTGAGTAAACATCTGCGGATAATTGCCATGGTGCACCTGTAATTGTGCCGTCACATCATCACATTGCAAAATTCCAATTATCATATTACGCCTCTTTATGAGCAGAGCTGACCTTTAACGGCAGAGCTGACCTTTAACCGCATCACTGAATAAAATAGAGTATTGCACAGGGGTTAAGGGAATGGGGTTTCCTCCTGCCGCCGCATCCTTTGCCGCCATCTCCCCCACGAGCACAAAATCATCCAGATTAATGCCGATGTCGCCCAAGCTATTTGGTATAGACAGCGCTTGTCTAAACTCGAGTACCCAAGTAATAAAACTGTCGAAGCTTGGATCCTTTAAGTCTAAATAACTGGCGAGTCTGGTGATGCTAGTCTCAATCTCGGCTCTATTTCTTAATAATACATAAGGCATCAAGATCGCGTTTAATAAGCCATGATGCTTGTTGTATAAGGCGCCGAGTGAGTGCGCTATGGCATGCATTCCCCCCAGGCCACGCTGAAAACTGGTGGCTCCCATGCTAGATGCAACCAACATCTGCGTCCGAGCCTCTATGTCTTCACCATTGGCCACGGCCCTGGGTAAGAAGTCTTTAATCAACCTGATTGCCTCGATGGCGATGCCCTCCGCCATAGGGTGGTAAAAGGGGGCGCAATAGGCTTCCAGATTATGAGACAAGGCATCGATCCCTGTGGCGGCGGTAATATGGGCGGGTAAACCTATGGTCAGCCTGGGGTCCAGCAAGACCTTGGCAGGCATCATATTGGGGTGAAAAATAATGCGCTTAATATGGCGCTCACCGTCTGTGTCGGTGATCACCGAGGCCCGGCCAACTTCGGAGCCAGTGCCTGCGGTGGTGGGCACAGCCACCACAGGTAACATCAAATCGCCATCAATGCGGGTCCAGTTATCGCCTAGATCTTCAGCCTGCCATAAGGTAATGCTTTGCTTTGCCATCAAGGCGATGGCTTTGGCCGCATCTAAACTCGAACCGCCGCCCAGCGCCACCACCCCATTAAATTTGCCAGTGTTAAGCACGTCGATGCCACGGCGAATATTGTCTCCCGTTGGGTTAGCCTGAATATCGCAAAACACCTCGATAACCAGACCCGCACCGACACAAATGTCGAGTATTTCTTGCACCATCGGCAACTTGGCTAATCCCGGATCTGTCACCAGTAACACCTGGGTCATCTTAAGATCGAGGCAGCAAGTGGCTATCTGTTTGATACAGCCCTCGCCCACCGTGATATCAGTGGGGTAATTCCAATTAGCTTCTAATAACATCAATGGCTTCCTTATTCATTTTGTATAAACACATATGTTCAACAGAGCGACACAGGTTCGAAAGAGCTACGCTAAGGGTGTTTGATATGAAACGACTTAGGTCGGGTAAATTGTTCAAAACCAAGCTGTGATAGGGTGCAACCTCGGCCCGACTGCTTCACGCCAGTCCAGGCCAACGCCGGATCTAAGTAATCACAGCGATTTAAGAACAAGGTGCCCGTCTCTACGCGCTCACCGAGTTCAATTCCCTTTTCAATGTCCTGGGTAAAAATGCTCGCCGTTAAGCCAAAATCACTGTCGTTCATCAGCTCCAGGGCTTCATCATCGCCAGAGACGCTCATGATCCCAACTACCGGGCCGAAGGACTCCTCTGTCATCACCCGCATTTGATGATCCACATGGGTTAATATTTGCGGTGCCAGGTAAGCCGTCCCCGCTTGGCTCATTGCAAATGAAGCTTCATCAATATGAGCGACGGCGCCTTGAGCCAAAGCCTCCTGTATTTGCCCGCGCACAAAGTCGGCGGCCTCGCGCCTCACCAAAGGCCCTAACGTCACACTCTTATCATCGGCGCGTCCCAACTGGTATTGCTTGGTTAACGTCACAGCTTTAGAGACAAAATCGTCATAAACACTGTGATGCACATAGATACGTTCGATGCCGCAGCATGACTGACCCGAATTGAAGAAGGCGCCATCGACTAAGGTCTCGGCCGCCTTGTCGATATCGGCGTCTTGGCGCACATAGGCAGGATCTTTCCCCCCAAGCTCGAGCCCCACGCCAATAAAACGCCCCAGAGCGGCTTTCTCCACCATCTCTCCACCAAATACGGAGCCGGTAAAGGCCACATAATTGATTCTGGTATTTGCGATAAGATTTGCAGTATTTTCATGACTCATATGCAGATACTGAAACACGCCTTCGGGGAGCCCGGCTTGTTCAAACGCCTGAAATAGGCGCTCGGCGCACAATGGGGTCTGAGCCGAATGCTTGAGGATCACACAATTACCCGCCAGAAGCGCAGGGATGATGGCGTTGATGGCGGTGAGATAAGGGTAATTCCAGGGCGCAATCACCAGCACAACACCTAATGCTTCTCGCTTTATATAGCGAGTGAACCCAGGCTTGCCTTCACATTCGATATCCGCCAAAGCTTGCTCACATGCGCCTATCATGTACTCGCTACGCTCGGCGACGCCGGCGAGCTCGCCGGCGCCATAGCGGACCGGACGCCCCATCATCCAACTCAACTCTTGAGCTATCTCCTCTTTATGGCTCACTAAGATATCCATAGCCGACTGACACACGGATTTTCGTCTCTCCAGCGAGGTCAGTTTCCAGCCTGTATCTATGTCTTTAAAAGCCTGATGGGCCCGCTTCACACAGGCAGACACTTGCTCCTTTTCGGCCAAGTGTCGAGTCACATAGACACTGGCATCGATAGGCGAGATGGTCTGCTGAATACTGACCTTGCTGGTTTCATCTGATATTTTCACTTGCGGCGACATATTCATTTAGCACTGAGCTCCCACTAGAAATGTACATACATATGCTTAAGACGACTAGATGATCTCGAAATACCTCTCCATCTCCCAGTCGCTGACATGCTTCCTGAACTCTCGCTCTTCCCATTCTCGGCTGATGGCAAAGTGCTCGACAAACTGCTCGCCGAAACACGCTTTCGCCGCCTTGGATTGCTTGAATCGCTGGGCGGCATCCCAGAGAGTAGCGGGCAGCGCCAAGGACGCATCATGCTCCTGTTCATAGGCGTTTCCTTTGACCTGAGCCTGGGGTTCCAGTTGATGCTCTATGCCGTATAAACCGCTGGCCAGCGCGGCGGCTAAGGCGAGATAAGGATTAGCGTCTGCGGCGCCCAATCGATATTCGATTCGCTGGGACTTGGCGCTGCCAGGGATCACTCTTAATGCCGTGGTGCGGTTCTCCACCCCCCAGGTTGCGTCGGTAGGCGCCCAAAAACCGGGTACCATACGGGAATAGCTGTTGATGGTAGGGGCTATCATGCACAGAAATTCTGGCATCAGCTGCTGTTGTCCGGCGAGGAAATGACGCTGATTGTCACTCATATTGTGGGGCTGACTGGGGTCGTAAAATGCCGACTGACCATTTTGATGCTGCAGTGAGAGGTGAATGTGACCACTCTGACCGGGATAATCACCTGACCATTTCGCCATAAAAGTGGCCATCAAGCCGCGTTTCTGAGCCAACACCTTCATAAAAGTCTTAAATAGCGCGCCTTTATCGGCCGCCGCCTCGACGCCGTCCACTGCGATGGCGGCCTCGATAACGCCGGGACCCGTCTCGGAATGTATCCCTTCTATGGGGAAGTCCATGGTTTCACCCATGGAGAGAATGGCCTCATATAAGTCCGAATGCACCGAATTACGGATCATCGAATAACCAAACCAATCCGGCGTCACGGTTTCTAAATTACGGTAGTGTTTCTCACGAATTGAATGCGGCGTTTCATTGAAGAGAAAGAACTCATACTCGAGCGCTCCGAACGCCTTAAAACCCATTTTGTCTGCTTTCTCAATCACCCGCCTCAGGGTGCCACGAGGGCAGACGACTTCGGCCTCTTGGGCAAATTCGGCAATAAACAGCAACATACCTTGCTCATCGACCACATCGCGACAGGTATGGGGCAAAATCCTCACCGCTGCATCCGGGTAGCCGGTGTGCCAACCTGTGTATTTGGCATTGTCATAGAGTTGATCTTTCATGTCCCAGCCAAGCACCACATCACAAAAAGCGAAGCCCTTCTCTAATGAAGCGAAAAACTTAGACTTGGACATATATTTGCCGCGCATCACACCATCATTATCAAACACACCAACTTTGACATGACTCAAGCCTCGCTCTTCGATAATAGCCATCGCATCGGCCACACTCTTTACATCTCTCGCTTGCATTCTTGTTTGCATAGTCATGCTTCCTTTTATTATTAGCAGGCCCACAGGCTAATGAGCCAATCACACTGACTCACTCCTTAATGACTGACTTTATCGCCTAGCTGATAACTAAATATTAGTATAAGAACAAAGAGCTGCAGTCACTCTAGCTGTAGATTTAATTAAGCTCGGATTCAGCAGATGAGATGATGTCAAACTCTTCCTCGGGAGCCGAAGCCACCAATCTATGTCGGCTATAGAGCACAAAGTAGGTCACCATGATCAAATAGAAGAGTGCCGACCAAGCTGCGGCTTGCAGGCTGACAATAAAGGTCGATGCCAGGGCGACGAGAGAGAGCACCAGCGCAATCCCTGAGGTAATGATGCCACCGGGAGTCCTGTAGGGACGTTCGAGATTGGGTTCTTTCTTACGAAGTATGATATGAGACAGGCTCATCATGGCATAGGAGATAGTGGCGCCAAATACCGCCATAGTGATCATCAAGTCCCCCTCACCGGATAAGGACAAGAGGAAGCCCAAGATGCCGGGAACAATCAAGGCCCACACCGGGACTTTACGCTCGCCCGACAGTGACAGGAAACGAGGAATATAGCCGGCGCGGGAGAGTGCAAACACCTGACGGGAGTATGCGTAGATGATAGAGAAAAAACTGGCTATCAGGCCAAACAAACCGACGATATTGACAAACTTTGCCGCGAAAGAATCTAAGCCATAGACTGACTGGAGGGCACCAACCAGAGGCGCACCATGTGCCTTCATCGCCTCAGCACCTGCCCCGCCAGGTACCAGTAATAGCACCACGGCAGCAAATACGATTAACACCAGCATAGAGGCTATGATACCTCTTGGCATGTCTTTCGCCGGATTCGTGGCCTCCTCGGCCGCTAATGGCACACCTTCTACCGCAAGAAACAACCACATAGCAAATGGCAACGCCGCCCAGATCCCCATGTAGCCTTCGGGTAGGAAACGGCTGGAACCGGCAACATCTGGGTTAGCCGCGATATCGAATAAGTTGTCCACGGAAAAATGAGGCACCATGGAGAAGGCAAAGACCCCTATCGCGATCACCGCAAGTAAGGTTATTCCCATCATGATCCGTAATGCTTGAGTCGCTCCCCACAGATGCAGCCCGACAAAAGTCAGATAGAAGGCGGCATAGACAATGGGGCCGTCGATACCTATGAGTTCATTAACATAACTGCCGATAAACACAGCGATAGCGGCCGGGGCGATAGCATATTCCAGCAAAATCGCGGTACCGGTCAAGAAGCCCCCCCAGGGACCCATGGCCCGGCGGGCAAAGCTGTAGCCACCTCCTGCCGTGGGCAGAGAAGAAGACATCTCAGCCAGACTCAACACCAGACAGATGTACATCAAGCCCATCACTAAGGTCGCGATAAACATGCCACCGAAACCGCCTAAGGCTAAGCCGAAATTCCAGCCGGCAAAATCGCCTGAAATAACATAAGAGACCCCCAGACTGGCGAGCACTATCCAGCCCGCGACCCCTTTTTTCAGCTGCCTCTTACTCATGTATTCATCGGAAACGGCGTTATTCTCGATGCTGGTACTCTTGGTACCGGATACTGCCTGTAGCTTTGATTCTTGTGACATGACACTTCCCTTTATCTTGGTTTGCGAAATGGCCCGATTAACGCATTTAAACTCGTGGTAAATTAGCGCTTCATCGAACCTAATGGCCTCCAGCCAATTGGACAACAACAATCATTTGTACTAACACCCTAGTATTAACATTCTTAATACTAGGGTGTGTTTCTACTCAAATACTCTCTATTGCTTACCTCAAACATCAGCCAATTCTCACTAGCCTATGTTGATCGATGCCACCAGCCAGGGCAGATCTTTTTCTAACTCGGGCAAGAAATTCAGCCGCATGATATCGCAGCTGTCCTCAGACATTTTTTGAGGCAGATCCCCCAACTCATGTCGACGACACACTAGAGTCAATTGACGATGCAGAGGCGCTTTCGCCGGGAGAGGAAGACACTGAACCTGATCCAGGCCTATGCCACTTTGATATAGACATAGGGGAGTGGTGATCGTCCAACCGATACCGGCAGCCACCATAGACAAGACCGCAAAGGTATTGTCCAATTGCAGCCGCATGCTAGGTTCTATTGCGAGACGCTTAAGATAACGTTCGATACAGATGCCAATGAGTGAGTCTTGGGTATAACGGACAAAATCGAGTTCTTTCTCGAGCTGTTTAACTGCTTGCAGCGAAGGCTCAGCCCCACCACACACTTGAAAATTGGCAGGAACCACCAGCACGAATGGCTCTGAAAGAATGGGATATCGACAGATATCGTCGTTATCTTCGAGAGCATCATCCGAGATGATGATATCGAGTTGCCGCGACAGCAAGGCATCGGCGTGCATGTTTGAGCGCCCCGTGGTTAATGTCCAGTTCTCGGTGCGTCGTTTCACCACTTCAATTAAGGGTTTTCCCAAGGCTGTGGCCAATGAATCCACTAAGGCAATACGCACCAGATGCAACTGCTCGAAGCTGCCTTGAGCGATCACTCTTTGAGTCTGCTCGGCTTGAGATAAGAGATGAGAGGATTGGTCGAAAAAATATCGCCCAGCAATAGTCAGGCCTATGGGACGAATGCTGCGATCCAGTAGCCTGGCATTAATCCCCTTCTCAAGCACCGACAAGGTCTGTGATACCGAAGATTGAGTCAGGCCCAGACGCTTAGCCGTTTCAGTCATGTTGCCTGTTTGCGCAGTCATGACAAATACCTGCAAGGCTTTTAAATCGAAGTCAAATGATCGCACTCATACCTGAAGATCCGTTGGGATGGATAAAAAACATGCCATGAAACTCATCGATTTAGTAGCTTTATTAATCAAAAATCGTAAATTGAACTGCCTATATCTCACCTTACTGGAGATCTCACAGAAACACTCTAAGCATATAACACTGGAGAAGACTAAAACAACAGAGTTTATAACCATGACTTAAGGTGTGATATACGACAACATAATTAGGCTATAGATCAGTAATTAATAAATTAGTGCTTTGAATAAAAATCCATTCGGTGAAAAACCAAACTATCGACAGCAAGCTAGCAGTGCAGTCATTAAGGAACGCATAATGAAGTCATCATGTCCAAAAATTGTCATTGTAGGTGGTGGGGCCGGAGGGTTAGAGCTTGCGACTCAATTAGGCCATAGGCTTGGCAAGAAAAACAGCGCCCAAATAGTGCTAGTCGATAAAAACAGAACCCATATCTGGAAACCCCTGCTGCATGAAGTGGCCACAGGCTCTCTGGATTCAGATCTCGATGGAGTGGTTTACTCTGCTCATGCGGCGAAACATGGTTATCAGTTTCAACTCGGGACTTTTTGCGATCTCGACGCCGAAAATAAATTCATTAAGGTCTCCCCGATCACAGATGACAGGGGTAAGGTTCTGTTACCTGAGCGTCAAATTCAATATGACAAATTAGTCATCGCCATCGGCAGTGTCAGCAATGACTTCAATACTCCCGGAGTGAGAGAGCATTGCTTCTTCCTCGACTCTCACCAACAAGCCAATCGGTTTCACCATGCCCTGTTAGACAGCTTTACTCGCGTGCATCAATCTGAGTCCATCAATGAGCTCAATATCGCTATCGTCGGAGGCGGCGCAACAGGTGTTGAGCTGTCGGCAGAACTCTATCATGTCACCGAACTATTGAAGATCTATGGCCTGAGCAAGATGACCAAAGAAAAACTCAATATTCATCTGATTGAAGCGGGGCCGCGCATCCTTCCCGCACTCCCCGAACGCATAGCCACTTCAGCAAGGCGCGAGCTAAGTAAGCTTGGGGTCAATGTGATGGAAAATACCCGCATCAGTGAAGCGAGCGCCGCAGGATTTGTCACCGCCGAAGGTGAACTCATCGAAGCTAACCTGATGTTGTGGGCCGCCGGGGTGAAGGCGCCTGATTTTATCAAAGACATCGAGATATTTGAGTTAAACCGGGCCAATCAGATCATGGTAAAGGCTAACTTACTCAGCACCATCAATGATGATATCTATGTGATCGGCGATTGCTGTGCCTGCCAACAGGCCGATGGTAGCTTCGTGCCTCCCAGAGCACAATCGGCTCACCAGATGGCACAGTGCGTCGAGAAAAACATTCTCCATGAACTCAAGGGAGAGCCACTGGAATCATACCTCTATGTGGATCATGGCTCCTTGGTCAACCTGTCTCGTTTCAGTACAGTCGGCAGCCTGATGGGGAATTTAACCAAGAACAGTATGTTTATCGAGGGCAAGATCGCCCGCTTGGTATATATCTCTCTTTACCGCATGCATCAACAAGCCATACATGGGACGTTTAAAACTATCGCTCTGTGGCTAGCCGAGAAAATGATGCGCGTAGTAAGGCCACGTATGAAGTTGCACTAAGCCATACTGTTAATGATTGCCTGCCCTCAGCGACAATGGGGGGCTTAAAGTGATGCTGGTATCAAGTAATAAGTGCTTCAATGATGCTCAAAGCATAGGAAGTGACTCTTTTCAGCCCATGTCTCACCCAAGGAGCTATTTAATCTGCTGTAAAAAATCCACCACCTTGTCTATATCTCGAGTACGACTCATGGGAGGAAGAGAGTTCAAAAATGCCTCACCATACTCTCGGTTGACAATACGGTTATCACACAAGATCAATACTCCTCTGTCGCTTTCATCTCGGATCAGACGGCCGACGCCTTGATTCAGTGAAATAACCGCCTGAGGCAGAGAGATACTGGTGAAAGGGTCTTGTCCATTGCGAGAGACATTCTCGGCTCTGGCTCTGTACAAGGTATCACTGGGTGACACGAATGGCAGCTTGTCTATGATGACACAGCTGAGCAGTCTGCCACGCACATCGACACCTTCCCAAAATGCGCCCGTTCCCAATAATACCGCATTACCAAGTTGCCTGAACTTCTTCATCAGACTCTGTTTACTGCCTTGTCCCTGAACTAACAGGGGATAATTAACACGGCTTTGAAGCCGAGCTGCCACGGCGTTCATCATACGATGGCTGGTAAACAAGATGAAGGTTCGGCCCTTCGCCGCGTTGATTGCCTTCACAGAGACATCGAGTAAATCCCTCACCGCCGCCTCATGATTACTCACCTTAGAGAGATGACGCGGCACACACAGCAAGGCATTGGATCGATAATCGAATGGGCTGTCTAAAATTATTTTCTGACTCTTATCTATGCCCAGTCCCTTGGTAAATAGGCTCAAGTCACGGTTAATCTGTAGCGTCGCCGAGGTAAATATCCAGCTAGTCTGAGCATCAAATAACTTCTCGCATTCCCTGGCAACATTGATTGGCGCAATACTCAGCGTCAGGTATCGGTGACCATAGTCAATACTGTAAGCTGCTTGATTATTTTCACACTGAAAAAACACGCCCATCTTACTCGAGAAAGTCACCAATTTCTCAGTGCATTCATCGAGCGTTTCACTGCGGCCTATGTGTGCGCATAACAGGCTCTCCAACGCCTTCAGCTCTTCAATGATTGCCCAGGAGGCCGATGCTATATTTTTGTTGCCCATCAACAGGCGCCAATCGGTCTCAAAAACATCATACATATGTTGATGCCAGCCATTTAATCGGCTGATACACCGTGAAGCTAACTGCTCAATCTGAGCCGAATCTCTCAGCTCAGTTCGATAGACTGTTACGATCTGTCCTAATAAGCTATCTAAGCTTCGAGTTGAAATTTGCTGACCAAAATAGATGACTGCTATATCGGGTAACAGATGTGCTTCATCGAAGATCACCACATCTGAATCGGGCAATAACTCGGCAAAGCCAGTTTCTTTGAGGATCCTATCGGCGAAGAACAGATGATGGTTCACCACAATAATCTTAGCGTCCATGGCACGGACTCTAGCCTTACGGGTAAAACATGTCTCATAGTGAACACACTTCTTCCCGGTACATTTATCCCGTTGGCTGGCAATGAGCCACAAAGCCTCTGAATTTTCTGAAACTGAGGTCAAGCCTCCGAGATCGCCATCGGCGGTCTGCCCTGCCCACTGATTGATCCTGAGCAGGTCATCTAAGACCTTAGGCTCATGAGATTCACACGCCTCCAGCTGCTTATCTAATAACAGTTGGCACAAATAGTTACTGCGACCTTTAAGGAGCGCAAGTTTCGGGGCAAGGGATAACATATCGAGCAAGGCTGGAAGATCTTTGTAAAAAAGCTGTTCCTGCAGGTTTTTACTGCCGGTACTGACGATGATCTGTTTACCGCTTAACAGAGCAGGAATTAAATATGCGTAGGTTTTACCCACCCCGGTTCCCGCTTCGACAACCAGATTGCTTTTGCCACTAATAGCACAGCTGACAGCCGAAGCCATCTGCTTTTGAACAACTCGAGCACTGTAGCCCTTAATATGCCTGGCTAGTACGCCATCGGCATCGAAGGCTTGCTCACTGTCGATTGTCAGTCTGCTACTCAAGGCATTCACTTATTGGGCTATAAAATTAGAAATCATCATTAATCGGGCATTATCCTTGTTTCAGACAAGGCATCAAGGCTCAGAACATAAATTTAAGTAAGAATGAGCAAAGAAAAGGACATAAGGTAGGCCAGAAGGGCTCAGGCCTAGAGTCGTGAGATCATGATGACGTCTTCAACTCTCTCAGGTAGCGATAGATGGTGTGTATAGAGATATCTAACCCTGTGGCCGCGATCTGAGCACTGTCTTTGAGAGCGAAGATGCCAAGTTCGTTGAGACGTATCACTATCTCACGGTTTTTCTTCGACGGTGAAAGACTATTATCAGCCATCACTTGAGCGCGCACACTTTCGATGGAACCTTGCATCATCTCATCGCTACTGCGGGCAAATGTCTCGGGAGAGAAACGGGTGTCGGCCTGTGATGTCAGGCCCGGTAACATGGTGGCCATCACGGACTGAAACGGTGCATCCAGATTTGAGTTAATACACAATAAGCCGATAGCATCTTGCATAGCATTGCGGATAACAATAGTAATGGATCTTAAGGTTTTACCGTCCGGACTCTTAGTCAAATAAGAGTCTGAGATATCCTGACCAGCATTGAGCTTCATCAGCGCCAGATTTGTGATAGGCGCCCCCACCGAACGACCCGTGATATGACCATTGGCTATCTTGATGATAGAGGGGTTGCTGACATCTAAACTGTGAAGTAATACTTCCGTATGCTCACCATACATGGCGGCAATGCCATCGACGATATTTTCACTGGCCTTCAGTATGGCATAATCTGTTTCACTTAAGTCTCGCACTCACCGTCTCCCCGAACATAGACCGCCGACCCTTTTTAAGTCGGCGGTATTAAGGTCTGCTTGTCACATTTTATGCCGACATTATATCAATGATTATAGTATCTGTGGAGCCCATACCTTGGGTAACTAATCGGCCAATGTTGCGTATTGTGTGCTCCACACCCTCGGCAACTATGCCCTGATTTTGAGCCACGGTGCTCTGGATTGCCAACATAAAGGCATTAACGGCGCTGCCACTCGAGGTCTTAACCTTCATGGCACAGCTAGATTTGGCCCCATCACACACCATGCCGGAGCAATCACTCAAGACGTTTTGGATCGCGAAACATGACTGCTGATAGCTGCCACCAGCGAGATACACCATGCCCATGGCCGCCGCTGCACTGGTCACTGTGTTGCCGCAAAACGCCGATAAAGGGGGATAATGGGACTTCATATAAATCGCCCCAAGATGACTCATGATCAGACCCCTGGCGAGTAACTCGTCACTAGCCTGGTAATGCTTCGCCGTGATAACAAGAGGTAAGGTCGCCGCTATCCCTTGGTTACCACTACCATAGTTACTCATGGCTGGAAGACTTGCCCCTCCCATCCTGGCATCGGATGCCGCCGACGTTTGCATAAGAATATTGTTAGAGAAATCCGCCGACATGAAGCCTGCCTGAATACTTTTCTCTATCGTGCGCCCGACTTGCAGGCCATATTCATTTTTCAGCCCCTCAGCAGCCAGTTTAGAATTTAGCTCTGCAGACTCGAGAATGAAGCGAATATCTTCGAAGTCAACTTGAGTGGCGTAGGTGTAGATACCTTGGATACTGATATCCACACCATCACAGATCCCAGCCGTCGAGCATGTCGCGCTCACTTCCTGAGAAAAAACACTCTCTCCATTGAAGGTTTTCTCGATGATTTGAGTATGACCACCGGAGATTTCTACACTCGCCACGTCATCGCCACTCTTCACGCTGACATAACAATAGATAAACTCATCGGTTTTAGTGCGACTCACAGAAACCTTACCTGCATCGATCAAGGCCTGAGCATCCTCAACCTGAGCAGGTTCGATAGCGGCCAGCACTTCGAGGCCAGCACTGGCGTCACCGCCAATGGCACCGACAGCAGCGGCGATAGCGAGTCCTATCTTGCCAGTGCCGGGTACAAACACCCCCATGGAGTTTTTATACAAGTTATCGGACACCTGAACAGAGATACTCTCAGGTTTAGATGTCAACATCGACGCTGCGACGGCGGTTGCATAAGCCGCGCAGATAGGTTCAGTGCAGCCAAGTGCTGGCTTAACGACGGCGTTAAGAATGTCTTGGTATTGCTGCCATTGATGTTTCATAGGATCCTCTCAATGCTCTGTGTAATAGCAAACCGTCATTTGAGATAATCCAATTGCTCAAAGTTATTTCCAATAATGTATTACTAAATGAATATTTATTAACTGCTGTATCTAAGCATTATTTGCTAAAAGCGATCGCTTCGATTTCAACCTTCACACCCAGTGGCAGGTCTTTCACGGCGAAACAGCTTCTAGCAGGACAATCTGTTTTAAAAAACTCTTGGTAAACCTGATTGAACGCGGCGAAGTCAGCTATATCCGCAAGGTAACAAGTGGTCTTCAATACTGTATCTAACTCCCCTCCTCCAGCCTGCAACACAGACTTCAGGTTCTCTAGAGACTGACGTGATTGCGCTGTTATGCCACCCTCGACGACACTACCACTTTGCTTACACACTGGCAGCTGGCCCGAAGTAAAGATGAGATTGCCATAGGCGTTGCCGTGTGAATATGGGCCGATGGCTGCGGGGGCTTTGTCTGATGTGATGATCTTCTTCATGTTTAATCCTAGTTATTTAACGTAAATCGAGCATAAACACTCAACTATATTTGCACAAGTATTCTTGCAATTAATCTCACTGGAGTAAATGGATATATACAAAAAACCGCTAAAACAAAGGGATCACCACTAAATTCACCCAGATCGTTAACAATTTACAAACCTAACGCCTTCAACTTTATTTGAGTTTTATGAATTTCATATCGATAAATAAATTTAGTCAAATATATTTGCACCTGCATGCGGGCATGACACTGGTGCTATCTTGCCGCCATGATGGGATCGGGTATAAATGGGGTTTTGCAAACTTTTGGCAACTTAGTCGGATCCTCTTTCCCCGAAATAGCCAGCGAAACACAGTGATAAGCCTATGGCACAACGACACACTCAACGAAACATGAACCGTTTCTTACTCATCATTTTGGTGATGGTCTTAGCAAGCTTACTTAATCCTATAACTTATGCTTGAAGAATATTCATACGCCACAATTAGTGGTTGCAATCATTTACGAAAATGTTTAGTTTAAATATCAACACAGGCAAATTGGCTTGTGACATATTTTAATGAGTCACCAGACTCCATCAAGAAAGAGACAAGATTATGATACAGCTTCTGAACACTATCCATCGTCACCATCATATGCGGTAGCCTTCGGAAGCTCACTGCCGAAGGACTATTTCCTTCCGGCGGTTGATTCAAGAATATCAAGAACCCCTGGAAGGAATTCCGGGGGTTTTTCGTTTTAGAGTTTTTGTAATTAGTTAGCTGATTTATAAAGATAAAAATCAGTTGAAAACAAAATTAAACAAGATATTAGAATCAACTTAAAGGAAGTACATCATGTCAGAGTCAAACAGATTACGTATCGCCATTCAAAAGTCGGGTCGCCTGTCGAAAGAGTCGATGAAACTCCTTAGAAGCTGTGGTGTAAAATTTAACATCAACGAGCAACGTCTCATCGCCCACTCAGACAACTTGCCCATCGACCTGCTTCGCGTCCGTGATGACGATATCCCGGGTCTGGTCATGGACGGCGTGGTTGACCTGGGGATCATAGGTGAGAACGTGCTCGAAGAGGAGCAGATTGAGCGTGAAAGACTCGATAAGCCTTCACGTTGTATCAAGCTTAGGGGACTGGATTTTGGCACCTGTCGTCTCTCCCTGGCCGTACCCAATGAGTTTAGCTATGAAAATGCCCAGTCTCTGGAAGGACTGCGTATCGCCACTTCTTACCCTAACCTGCTGCGCCGCTATATGCAGAAGAAAGGCATCACCTATACCGATTGTATGCTTAAGGGCTCGGTAGAGGTCGCGCCACGAGCCGGGCTTGCCGATGGGATCTGTGACCTAGTATCAACCGGTGCCACACTAGAGGCAAACGGTCTTTATGAAACCGAAGTCATCTACCGCTCAAGTGCCTGCATCATTCAGTCTACACAGACTCAAACGCCGGAAAAACAAGCCTTGATTGACAAGATTTTAGCGCGAATCAATGGTGTGGTTCGTGCTAAAGAGAGCAAGTACATCTTACTACACGCGCCGACTGAGACGCTGGAGCAGATTGTTGCCCTACTCCCCGGCGCCGAGAATCCAACGGTACTGCCCCTCCTTGATGATACCAATCGCGTCGCCGTACACGCCGTCAGTACGGAAGACCTGTTCTGGGACACCATGGAAGAGCTGACGAAACTTGGCGCAACCTCTATCTTAGTGATGCCAATCGAAAAGATGATGGGGTAACCAAGATATGCAGATCCTCAATTGGCCAAATTTAAGCGAAGCTGAGCGTAAGAGCGCCCTGAGCCGCTCCCCTCTCGTTGGAGATGAAAGCCTGGAGCAAACAGTAGCGACGATCGTCAACACGGTCCGAACCTCGAAAGATGCGGCGCTTTTATCTTACAGTCAGCAGTTTGATGGTGTGAGCTTAACTGAGCTTAGATTATCGACAGATGACATAAGTGCTGCCTGCGCTCGCGTCAGTGGGGATATCAAGCTGGCCATCGCGCAAGCCATGGCCAATATCGAATCCTTTCATCTGGCACAGAAATTTGAGCCTATCAGCATAGAGACTCAAGTCGGCATACGTTGTGAGCTAAGATCTGAAGCCATCGAGAAAGTGGGTCTGTATATTCCCGGCGGCACTGCGCCGCTGATATCCACCGTCATGATGCTGGCCCTACCGGCAAGAATAGCCGGCTGTGAACAGCGGGTACTGGTCAGCCCACCGCCGATCGACGATGCCATAATTTATGCGGCAAAAGAGTGTGGCATCACTGAGATTTACCAGGTCGGCGGCGCCCAGGCCATAGCGGCATTAGCCTTTGGCACTGAATCTGTGCCAGCGGTAGATAAGATATTCGGCCCGGGTAATCGCTTTGTCACCGAAGCCAAGAGGCTGGTATCTCAAGACAGTCGCTGTGTGGTGAGTATCGATATGCCGGCAGGTCCGTCGGAAGTCTTATTGATTGCCGACAAAGAGGCCAACCCTGAATTTATCGCCGCCGATCTCCTGTCTCAGGCGGAACACGGACCCGACTCTCAGGTCATGTTGGTGACCGACAGTGCCATTCTGGCCGATAAGGTGAATGCCGCGATCAAACGTCAACTCGAAATCCTGCCACGAATGGAGATAGCCCAGCTTGCCCTAGAATCCAGCCGCACCCTGTTAGTTGCAGACATGCAGCAAGCCACTCAGGTGTCTAATCTCTATGGGCCCGAGCACCTGATCATTCAGACTGAGGCGCCGCGTGAACTGTTAACCTCTATTCGCGCTGCAGGCTCAGTGTTCCTCGGTGCTTACACACCAGAGTCTGTTGGTGATTATGCCAGCGGCACCAATCATGTCCTGCCAACATACGGTTATAGCCGGGCAGTATCTAGCCTGTCTCTGGCTGATTTCTCGCGCCGCTTCACCGTGCAGGAACTCAGCGCAGAAGGCTTACTGGGACTCGGCGAAACTGTGATGACCTTGGCAGCGGCCGAGCAACTCGATGCTCACAAGAATGCGGTACAAATCAGATTAGACAGTTTAATCGCGGGGAATGCATCATGAGTGAGAATGAAACTGAGAGTCTAAGGACTGGCAAGCTCGCTCAGCGTCTGGCACGCCCTGAGCTATTAAGCCTAGAGCCCTATCAATCGGCGAGACGTATCGGTGGTCAAGGGGATATCTGGATCAATGCCAACGAATCCCCTTTTAATAATGCCGCGATCGATGGCATCAACCGTTATCCTGAGTGCCAGCCACCCGAGCTTATCTCAGCCTATAGTGACTACAGCGGCGTGGCTAAAGAGTGCATCATCACAGGCCGCGGCGCCGATGAGGCCATAGAGCTACTCATTCGCACCTTCTGTGTTCCCGGCAAAGATTCGATTGCCTGTTTCGGCCCGACTTATGGCATGTACGCCATCAGTGCCAAGACCTTTAATGTCGGCGTAAATACATTAAGCCTGAGCGCCGATTATCGACTACCACAAGATATCACCACTCGAGTAGGCAATGCCAAACTGGTGTTTATCTGTAACCCTAACAACCCCACGGGTACGGTTATCGACAAAGCATCGATTGAGCGAGTGATCACTCAGTTGCCCGATACTCTGGTGATTGTCGACGAAGCCTATATCGAGTTTTGCCCAGATTATAGCGTGGCAGATCTTATCGACAAATATGACAACTTAGTCGTGCTCAGAACCCTATCGAAAGCCTTCGCATTGGCTGGCGCGCGCTGTGGATTCATGATGGCAAGCTCGAGTATCTGCGAGATGGTGATGCGCGTTATTGCCCCTTATCCTGTGCCTTTACCTGTGTCTCTACTGGCTACCAGCGCGCTGAGTGAACAGGGAATTAACACCATGACAGAGCAAGTCGCTCGCCTTAAAGCCTGCGGTACTCGTCTCAGTGATGCCTTACAAGGCTATGGTGCCAAGGTACTCCCGGCAAATGGCAACTTCGTGCTCGCCCAATTTGATGATATCTCGGCGATACAAGAGATACTGCTTAGCAATGGCATAGTCGCCAGAGCCTATAGCGACCCACGCTTAGCCACTTGTATTCGCTTTACTTTTAGCAACAAAGATGAGACCGACTTTCTTATCAAGCTGTTAGCACCCGTGACAGCATGACCTTAGTCCCTAGAGAACCTAGGTATCCTGATAAGCTAAATAAAGATAACTATTAAAAAATTAGATAGACCAGATTTTAATTTAAGGTGGAAAGAGCATGAAACAGAAAATATTATTTATCGACCGTGACGGCACCATCATCGAAGAGCCGGTGACAGACAAGCAGGTCGATAGCCTGGCAAAGCTGGTGTTTGAGCCCAAGGTCATCCCTGCTCTTCTTAAACTTCAAGGTACTGGTTACCGTTTAGTCATGGTGAGTAATCAAGATGGCCTGGGAACCCCCTCTTTTCCTAAAGATGACTTCGATGCTCCCCAAGATATGATGATGCAGATTTTACAGAGTCAGGGCGTCAAGTTTGATGAAGTGCTTATCTGCCCACATTTTGATGATGAGAACTGCAGTTGTCGTAAGCCTAAACTTGGCTTGGTCAAAGACTATCTCACCTTAGGCAAGGTCGACTTTACACAATCTGCCGTCATCGGCGATCGTCACACAGATATGGGGCTGGCCGAGGCCATGGGGATTAAGGGCCTGCTGTATGACCGTGAAAACCTCAACTGGGATGATATCGCAGAGCAACTACTGAACCGTGAGCGAATAGCGACTGTGGTACGCACCACCAAGGAGACTGATATTCACGTGACTATCGACCTCGACTCACAAACTAAAGGCAAGATAGACACAGGCATAGGCTTTCTCGATCACATGCTGGAGCAGATTTCTACCCACGGCAACTTCAAGATGGACGTTAAGGTCAATGGCGATCTCGAGATAGACGATCACCACAGCGTCGAAGACACGGCGCTGGCTATCGGCGATGCCTTAAGGCAAGCCCTAGGCGATAAGCGTGGCATCGCACGTTTTGGTTTCAGCATCCCCATGGACGAGGCTAGCGCCGAATGTCTGCTGGATCTGTCTGGTCGTCCTTTCATTAAATTCAGCGGTGAGTTTGAGCGCGAGATGGTTGGCGAGATGGCCACCGAAATGGTGCCACACTTCTTCCGTTCATTTGCAGACGGATTACGTTGCACCTTGCACCTCAAAACCCAGGGGAACAACGATCACCACAAGGTCGAAAGCCTGTTTAAAGTCTTGGGCCGTACCCTTCGACAAGCCGTTAAAGTCGAGGGCGACCTCTTGCCCTCCAGTAAAGGTGTGCTATGAGCCAACACACGAATTCAACCGTGATCATAGACACGGGCTGCGCTAACTTAAGCTCGGTTCGTTATGCCTTCGAGCGCCTCACCAAAGATGTGGTGGTGAGTGATGATCATCGAGTGATCAAGACCGCCGACCGTGTAGTCCTCCCCGGCGTGGGCACGGCGGGGGCCGCCATGGCGTCTCTTAAGAATAAACAACTGGTCGAACTAATCCAGAGCCTTAAGCAACCTGTGCTCGGCGTCTGCTTAGGCATGCAGATGATGACGGATAAATCCAAAGAGCTAGGCGGGCGTGACTCTAGTAACAAGGCCGTTGATGAAAGAACACTTGGTGAAAAAACAACTTGTGAGTGTTTAGGGCTGATCCCAACTTCAATTACAGATTTAGATAGTAAGGGCTTGCCTTTGCCCCATATGGGCTGGAATCAAATAAGTCCTTCATCGCATCCATTATTTAACGATATACCCGAGGGAAGTTACCTCTATTTTGTTCATAGTTATAAGGCGCCACTGAGCGAGTTTACTATCGCAACATGTGAATATGGTGAGCACTTCAGCGCCGCTATTGCCAAAGATAACTTTATGGGAGTGCAGTTCCACCCGGAGAAGAGTGCCGAAGTTGGCTCGCGGATCTTAAGTAATTTTTTAGCCATGAATACTCAAACATTTAACCAGGCACTTAACCAAACAAGTTGGCAACTCAATAGGGAGAGCAGAACATGATCATTCCGGCAATCGATCTTATTGAAGGTAAAGTGGTCCGCCTCTATCAGGGCGATTATAACCAGAAGACCACCTTCGACCTGTCTGCGCTTTCTCAGCTCAAGTCTTATCAAGAGCAAGGGGCCAAATGGCTGCACATCGTCGACCTCACTGGCGCGAAAGATCCAGATGCACGTCAGACTCGACTCATCTCTGAGTTGGTCGCCGGGCTCGATGCCAACATTCAAGTGGGCGGCGGCATTCGCTCTGAGGCGCAAGTGGCTGAGCTGTTAGAAATAGGCGTGAAGCGTGTGGTTATCGGCTCCCTCGCCGTAAAAGAGACCGCACTCGTACAAAGCTGGTTTAAAAAATACGGCCCAGACGTCATCTGTCTGGCACTGGACGTCAACATCAATGACAACGGCGAGAAAATCGTGGCGGTATCTGGCTGGCAGAGCGGCGGCGGTAAATCACTGGAATCTTTAGTTGAAGCGTTTAAACCTTACGGGCTCAAACATGCCCTGGTGACGGATATTAGCCGCGACGGCACCTTGAAAGGCGCCAATAACGAATTATATCGAGAGATAGCGGCTCGCTATCCAGAAATAAACTGGCAAGCTTCCGGCGGTATCGCCACCTTAGATGATGTGGCCGCCGTACGAGATAGCGGCGCCGATGGCATCATCATAGGCAAGGCACTCTTGATCGAGAACTTTAACGTCAAACAAGCGATAGAGTGTTGGCCAAATGCCTTAGGAAGTCGCAGTTTAACAACAAACGGCTCAGGAGCTAACACTCCAGGAGAGAAAGATGCTAGCTAAACGAATCGTCCCCTGTCTGGATGTAAAAGATGGCAAGGTAGTCAAAGGCGTTCAATTCAGGAATCATGAGATCGTCGGTGATATCGTGCCATTGGCGGCGCGTTATGCCGAGGAAGGCGCCGATGAACTGGTTTTTTATGATATCACCGCCAGTGCCCACGACAGGGTTATCGACAAGTCTTGGGTCAGCCGCGTCGCGGAGCAGATAGATATTCCCTTCTGCGTCGCGGGTGGTATTAAAAGCATAGAGCAGGCCCGCGAGAAGCTGGCCTTTGGCGCCGATAAGATCTCAATCAACTCACCCGCCTTGACCGATCCGAGCTTGATTGAACGTTTGCAAGATGAGTTCGGCAGGCAATGTATCGTCATCGGCATAGACTCCTATTACGATGCCACCAGCGACAGCTATAAAGTGAAACAGTTTACCGGGGATGCAGCCGCCACCAGAGACACCCAGTGGTTCACCCAAGATTGGGTGCAGGAAGTACAACAACGCGGTTGTGGCGAGATAGTCCTCAATGTGATGAACCAAGATGGTGTACGCCAAGGATATGACTTAAAGCAGCTCTCTATCGTGCGTGAGCTCTGTGATGTACCACTTATCGCTTCAGGCGGCGCCGGTACCATGGCGCATTTTAAGGACGTATTTGAAATAGCCAAGGTCGATGCAGCGCTGGCGGCCAGCGTATTTCATAAAGGCATCATAGATATTCAGGAACTCAAGCGCTATCTAAGCGCTCAACATATAGCCATCAGATACTAACTGGTTTTATTCGACTCACTTATCTTGTCTTAGGCTGTTATTGTCATAGCTAGATAGGGTAGACATAGATAGTCGCTAGTAGGAAAAATAATGACACAAATAAACACGAATGAAGCATTGGTAAACCAACTGGATTGGGACAAACAAGCAGGTTTAATCCCGGCTGTGGTGCAAAACCACCTCTCAGGCAAGGTGTTGATGCTGGGTTATATGGACCGTGCGGCACTGGAGAAGACTCTGGCCACCAAGCTAGTGACATTTTATAGTCGCTCTAAGCAACGTCTCTGGACTAAAGGGGAAGAGTCAGGCAACACCCTAGATTTAGTGGCTATCGACAAAGACTGTGATAACGACAGCTTGCTGGTACAGGTCATTCCTAACGGGCCCACCTGTCACCTGGCGCGCGAGAGCTGCTGGCCCGATGGTAATGCCCACCCCTTTATCGATAATCTGACCAAGCTTATCGCCTCACGTAAGGGGGACGACCCTAAGTCCAGTTACACGGCACATCTGTTCGAACGTGGCACTAAGCGTATCGCCCAGAAAGTCGGCGAAGAGGGTCTGGAAACCGCCCTTGCCGCAGCCACTCACGACAAGCCAGAATTGATCGACGAAGCATCAGACCTCATGTATCACCTGCTGGTCTTGCTCGAAGATCAAGACTTGAGCATGAATGACATCACCAATAACTTGATGCAGCGACACACAGCCGCGGCAAAATCTTAAATAAGTCATAAAAGAGCGCATTGGGCGCTCTTTTATGAGCTAAGATTACAAATCTAATAGCAAAAATGTGATTTATAAAATTGTCATTTTTCAACGCTATACTGTTTATTTTCCTTTTAGGAGAATAGAATACCAACACAGATAATGGATTAACTGAATTAGTCATGTTGCGCGTCTTTGTCATTTTATGTATTTTTTTATACTCTTTTTGTGCCCAAGCACAATCACTCACTTACCTTGCCATCTCTTCCCAGGCCGAACCTTTTCAAATCATAGCTCAGCCTAACAAAGGCATAGTGACTGATATTCTGGATCAGGCGGTACAACACTTAGACATCACGCTCACCGAGCAGGCTTACCCTTTTATGCGTTACCTGCGAATGATGCATACAGATCATTATCCATTATGGATAAGTTATGGCTCTCCAGCCTGGCAAGGTGACTCTGAGATAAGTATACAAAGCCGACACCTCTCCAAGGAGAAGCTGTTTGATGTCACCCACGTTTTAGTGGTAAAAGCCGACAGAAATTTTAACTTTTATTCTATCGAAGCACTTTTTGGTGAAACAGTTATCACTTTAAATGGTTTCAACTACCCAGGCCTTGATGAGTATTTTGCTAGCGGTGAAATAAATACGCTGGCCGTGAAGAGTCATGAAAGCGCATTGAGAGCGATTGAAAATAGTCGAGGAATCGCCTTTATTGCGATGAAAACACGAGCTTTATATACGATGAATAAAGCAGGCTTAGACCGCAACAAATTTAAACTTGTCGACTTTTCTAGCATAATCCCTCCCTATCCAATTCATCTGTCCTATAGTTCCACGGTGAATAAGAAGACCAAGCTGAGTATAGATAAAGCAATTGCTGAATTAAAAAATTCAGGCAAAGTAGATCAAATAATTAAATTCTATCAGGGAATATAGCAAGCTCCGTTTCGAAAAGCGCAATCGGATGTGCAGGCCAACATACTCAAGGCGTTGCGTATTCTGAAGTCACTTGATACTGGTCGAGTATTTGCTGATAAATACCATTTTGTTTAATCTTGGCTAGCCCCAAATCAAAGGTCAGCCTGAGTAGTTTGGCATTCGGATAGTTTCTGGAGATCATCAGGTGAAATGCATCACTACTTTGTGGTCTACTGGCCACTGCATATTTGTCTATCTTATCCGGCGCCGTTTCATAAATTAAATTCCAGCCTACCAGCTCATCGATCAGGGTAAAGTCAATTCTTTGCACCAGTAGCATGGCTATGTTTTGTCTATCCGATGTCACATATTGTACTTCGATTCCTGCCTGTTTAAAGCTCTGTTCATACCAGTAGCCTCTGACGCCACCAACTCTGTACCGTTTGAAATCGGCTAATGTTTCCCACTCAAATCCATGGGGAAATCTCTCTGTATTGTAAAAAAATTTCGGATAGAAAAATAGCACAGGCTCCGAGAAATCAAATTCAGACTCTCTAGCGGCATTCTTTAAATAGGGAAAGGTGGCGAACACTTTACCCAATTTCACTGAATTTTCACCCCTCACCCAAGGTTGAAACTGGAAATGAACCATCTGGTTCATCTCGCGAAAGGCGGCTGTAACAATGTCAGGAAACAGGCCCCTTGCCATACCATCACTATTGATCACATAGGGCGCATAGGCGCTGGTCACGAATACAACAGGATTAGCTGTACTGCTGGTATTGGGCACTTCAGTTTCACTTCTGGCAACCGCGAGAGAAAACACCGTCCCCAGCGACCCGAGTAGCGCAAATAATAAAATCCGCCATCGAGTATACCAAGGGGCAGCTTTATAAAAAGTGGCACTCAGTTTCAGGCTTTGAAGATAGAACAGGCTTGGCTTAATGTTCAAGAATTCAGTCAGCTCCAGATGCTACTTATGTAACAATTTTAGACTAAAGCTGTCATTCTAAGTTTAAATTCAGTTTTGCTAACTAGCTGCCGCACTATCGATATAACCCGAACAAGGGTTAGCCAACAATTCTGGAAAAGTCGGCCAAAAACAGTCTGTTCTCTTTTTACCATAGTGTTGGCAAATGTAAGTTCTGTTACAATCCACACGATCATGTACACCTACTACAACCAATAACATAGACCCCAATATAATATCCTATGAATCATTCAAACAAAGTTTTAGCAGTAAATGATGATCTGCCTATCCGCACAGATAAGCCAGTTCATTCAGGTAAGGTTCGCAGTGTCTATTGGCTTACGGCTGAGGACAGTGCCCGTCTAATCGAACAGAAAGGTTACGACGTCCCAAAAGATACGCCATTGGCTATCATGGTTATCAGCGATCGAATTTCAGCATTCGATTGTATCTGGCAAGCGGAAAATGGCCTCAATGGCGTACCCGGTAAAGGCGCTGCGCTCAATGCCATCTCTAGCCATTGGTTTAAACTTTTCAAAGAAAAAGGTTTAGCCGATAGCCATATCCTGGACGTCCCTCATCCATTTGTTTGGATAGTACAAAAAGCTCAGCCCGTGATGGTTGAAGCCATCGCCAGACAGTTTATTACAGGCTCTATGTGGCGCGCCTACACCAAAGGTGAGCGTGAATTCTGTGGCATCACATTGCCAGAAGGCCTCAAGAAAGACCAAAAGCTACCTGAGCTGTTAATCACTCCCTCTACCAAAGGTGTGCTTACCGGCCTTGAAGGCGTACCAGAGGCCGATGATGTCAACGTTTCACGTGCCGATCTCGAGCGTCATCTAGCAGGCTTTAACTTCCATGCTAAATCTGATATCGACTTGTATGAGAAGCTATTGAAAGAAGGCTTTGCCGTGATCAGTGACGCCCTTGCCGAGCAAGATCAGATCTTCATCGATACCAAGTTCGAGTTTGGCTATGTCAAAGGTGCCGATGGTAAAGAGAAGCTTATCTATATGGATGAAGTTGGCACACCTGACAGCTCACGCATCTGGGATGGTCCAGCACACCGTGAAGGTAATATCGTAGAAAAGTCGAAAGAAGGCTTCAGACAGTGGCTACTTAACCACTTCCCGGATCCAGACATACTGCTCAACAAGGAACGTATGCCTGAGCGTTTCGCACTGGCACAAGCTAACAAGCTACCGACCCAAGTGATGATGGATATCTCCAACACTTACATAGATATCGCAGAGAAAGTTATCGGTGAGAAGCTTATTATCAGCGAGAATCCTAAGCAAGAGATCATAAATATTCTCCGCAATGAATATCAGTTGATTGCAGATTAAATTCTGGTGAATAATGTAAGCGAGTCGAGTCGACTAACTTAACTCATATCAAGTCGCTCGCATTAATCCACTCAAATCAGGCCGTAAACTCTTCTTAGAGTTTGCGGTTTTTTTGTGTCTCAATATCGATTTATTCCAATATTAAGTCACTAAAATCATGCGATAACCCCCTGAAGATACTCACTAGTAAATTCATAAAAAATGTGAGAATCTTGGGCAATAAGGTATTTAAAAAATAAGGAAATTCTGTGCAGCTAACGAGTCAGAGAATAACGCTTTCACCATTCGATGAGACGGATAAAGCGCTGTTTATCGAGTTTTTCATGTGCCCCGAGACCATGGAGCATATTTATGCGCCTTTCACTTACGCAGAAGCGGTTGCCGCATTTGACATTAAGTCTCAGCCTTGGACGATTAAAAGTAATAGCTGGCTATCTCTTAGCATATCAAGCGTAGAATCTGGGGAGAAACTGGGGCATATAGGCCTCAAAATTATTAACCATGAGGCGAAAATTGCTGAGATCGGTTATATGATCAAGCAAAGCGCTCAAGGGAAGGGGTTTGCAGCTGAGGCATTGAATCTGGTGAAAGACTACGGCTTTGAAGCGTTACAATTAAACAAGCTAACGGCGACATGTTCAGTCCAAAATACCGGCTCATTTAAACTACTCGAAAAGCTGGGTTTTATTCGTGAAGGCTGTTTGCAACAAAATTCCATCATCGACAACAGATATGTGGATGATTATGTCTATGGACTGTGTAAATGATAAAAATATTTTGAATTATACAAGCCCAAGTCATAATCCATTTCGTGGCAGCTTCTTGTTGAGATCTAGCCTTTTTCTCTCCCTCCTTATGGCTAGCCTGATCAGCAATGCAAAGCCACAAAAGTCAGAAACCGATTTCCCGCTCGAACACGATCACATATTGATCTGGGTTAAAGGAGCGCCTGAAGCTATTGCTCTTCAGCAATTTGGCTTTACCACAGATGGAAAAGTTCATCAGCATAGAGGACAAGGAACCTCTTCTATCAGCTTCTATTTTAATAATGCTGCTCTGGAATTGATATGGATAGATGATGAAGATATCGCCGCAAAAAAGGACATAGAAATCGGTAATCAAGTACTGAGTCGATACAAGTGGAGAGAAACTGGAGCATCACCATTCGGTGTGGGCTTACGTCGCCGTGCAGACATTCATAATGACATACCTTTCCCAACCCAAAAATATCGAGCCGACTGGATGCAGCCAAAAACATATATCGAATTTGCGATCAGCTCTCCCCCATCAATAACCGCAAGTGCTGCGACAGATTCTTCATCTAATAATGCTTTATCTCATACAGTGATAGCGAATGAGCCCATGTATTTCGTCGTTCCGGACTATATGGCTTCCCCCTCCGCCGAAACATGGCTGTCAATATTCGAAAACAATCCAGAATTACAGAAATTGTTCGTACATCCTATCGATGTAAAAAACCTGACTAATGTTGAAATCACAATAAACAATGTCGACCAGTTGAGCCCAACCGCTTCATTACTCACAAAAAATGGCATAGTGCAGGTAATGAAGGGAGATTCGCATCGATTATTACTGACTTTTGATGATGGTTTGCAGGGAAAAATGCTGGATGTACGCCCTATTCTTCCTGTCCTGATAAAATATTAATGATGATTGCCGCAGAAAAATAGCCAAACTGCCGTTTGGCTATGCTTTATGTTCGTTACCAACAAAGGGCTATAGCGTATTGGGCTGCTAGATTCTTTGAGTAATAGGGAGTCATCATGATGACTCCCTAAATGCAGGTTTGCTTATTGATATCCACCACTTGGATTATCAGGGTCAATATCAAAAGGCTCTGATGAAGTAGGAGGTTTTGGCATCATAAGCAGGCGAATCTCACCATGACATACCGTTTCAGGGTCGAGTACCGTTATCAACACCGTTGGCAAAGTCGATGATGAGAACCGACTGAGTTTATTAACGCCACCATATTCAACATAAAATGCTGCAATACCAAGAGTTTCTCCTTGTAAATTACCATTTAATGGATCGTAATTAATACTGATATCACTATCATAGACAATGGCACAATAGCGGCCTCCTTCGAGTAGTTTTAAGCCTGTGGCTCGAAGTGGGGTAACATCACCAATTTTATCTAGGCTTGCCTGTCCAATGGATCCATTAATATAATTACGTATGCTGCCCCAACTGTCGGGCACCGTCTGCGGTGCAAACCAGCCCTCATCGCCGACTTGACCGGTAAATAAATGATACATGTCGCCGATGTTCTCAAGGAAAAATGGCAGCGGCGCTCTTTGGCTTTCTCCCGGTATTTGATCGTTGACTTCATAGGCGGTAAATTGTTCACCATTATTAGCACGGCGACGATTTACATTACCGAGCCAATAAATCAAACCATTATCGATGCCGTCCTCATCGATAATCAACAAGCCTGCTGCCTCGCCGATGCAATTAACCACAGCGTTATCGGTATCGTTATGTGTATTATTGGTCGGTACCGATTGCGCCGAAATACCGGCAGTATTGGTATAAATACCTGCGGTATCACAAAGTTGCGGTTGATTAAGTTCGGAAATAGCACCATGGTCAAGCACTCGCTCCTCGCCGGGTTCTAGGGTACCTGTAACTTCAAAATCAACGATGCCCAAGGTTAGATCATTTAACACTAGGTTATGCAGTATCGCACTGCCAATATTGGTTAAAGTGATTTTATACAGGGCGCCAGCGTCAACATCTAGGTTTGGCGCGTTGTCATCATCGTTAGCATCCAAATAGGTGTTGCCACCATCGACACTCACCTCTTTGACGAGTCTAATACCTTCGGTAAAGCACCTCAATGTGGCAGGGTCGCTATCACTGACTTCAATGCCTGTTCCCTGTGACAGACCAAGAACTGTTGCGATATTGACAAAATCTGTGCTGTTTAGGCAGAGGTTAGTTTGTTTTAATGCCGTTATCATTCCAGAAGTTAGAGCTAATACTTCACCGGGCTTAAACTCTTGGTTAATAAGATGTGGGGTAACATCATAATTGATAATGTTCAGTTTCGGGTCATTCAGTACAATATTGGTAATCGTTGTCGTGCCTTTATTGGTCAAAATTATTCTATATTCGGCTCCTTCTCCCACTCCCGCTGCAGGGGCTGAATTACTATCATTGGCATCTAAATATTCGCCTCCTTCGACACGGATCTCTTTGAGCAGTGAGATCTGTTCAGAGACACAACGCACAAAGGCAGGATCACTGGCCGATAATGGATTTCCCGTTGGCTGTGATTCACCATTTGCCGTTGCCGTGTTATTGATATCACCGGCTGTTTGGCAAAGCTCTACCTGCTCCAGCTGTGCGATGTTATCTTCAGTGATAATAATTACCTGGCCTGCGTTGATGGTGCCTAGCGGGTAGTTAACAATCCCTAGGGTTGTATCATTTAATAGTGCATTGATGATATCGGCACTACCATCATTGGTCACTGTGATGCGATATCTTGCGCCTTCACCCAAGGCTATAACAGGCGCATCATCGCCAGTATTAGCATCGTTATAGGTATTGCCACCGTCAACACTCACTTCTTTCTTAATTAACAAGGATTCGGCAACACAGTTGACTGTTGCTGGGTCTGTATCTTGTATTTGAACTCCCGTGAGAGCAAAAGTACCGAGGATTTGAGCGGTATTTATGACGTTGCCGATCGAACTACAACCATTGTTCTGTCTCAATTGAGATAAAATCCCGCTATCAATAACCACCTTTTCGCCAATGCCAAGACCCACTCCGGAGGTAAGGATCTCGATATTAAAATTAACGGCCAATTTCGGGTCTAAGGTCAACACATCGACTAACGGAGCTTCACCGGTATTTTCAATGATAAATTTATAACGTATCTCAGTTCCTAGGCTTGCTGACACGGCATTCTCATTGTCGTTCGCATCGAAATAATTTACCCCACCATCGACACTCACTAACTTGGTGATATCGATCGAGATCATAGGTAATTCATTGATGCGAACTTCGGCAGTATCAGCATCGCTGGCATTGTTTGCCGTTGCCACCGCAGTATTGATTATCATCTGACCGATTTGGTTTGGATCGGTAAATGTCTTTGATATTTCCGCAGTTGCATATTCGCCAGCAGCTAAATCGTCTAAATCGTTATCTCCATCTTCATCGGTTAATCCGCTAATAGATATATTAAGTAGGTCGTCACTCGACATACCAGGTGTAGCATTATCATCGCTAAGGGTAAGGTTTAATAATGGTGCATTGGCCGCTGTGTTGACTATTTTATAGCAATACTTAACCTCGCCATTCAAATCAATGAACAAAGTTTCAACACCGGGGCAGCTTTCGTTACTTGTGGTAACCGTTTTCTCCAATATCATCATAGGTTGTTCTATTTGATTGACATTTTTAAAGGGAACAGTTTGATCACCACCAGTAATCCGACTATTACGTCTTGTCGGTGTACTGCCATCTATATCGATGACCCTAGCTCCAGCCAGGCGTGCCTGCATATTCCCCGTGGGTGATGAACCAAAATCACAGGCAATGTTAACATCGACGCGCACCACAAGCTTATCGCTCGAGTCCAGATTATTGACAGTAAACGTCGCTTCTAGGACAGATTTTTTCTTGAACAAAACGAGACCGCTCGCATTGGTGCTCTTTAAGGTAACGGTACTATCAAACGGAAGTTCATTTGCAGTATCAATAACCGTACCGGTTAACAGATCTGCCTGATAATTTGCTTTGTAACCAGTGATTTTACTCAGAGCAACCCCTTGTTGGCCAGTAGAGTGAGCGGTAAACTCAAAATCCAATTCTATGGTTTGATTATCATCACCCGATGAATCAACACTAACCAAAGTGAGAAAACTGACAGTATCACCACAGGCATAATCACCACCCTCCAATGACTCCACAATATCCTTATCTCTTCCTACACTTCTGTCATTATAGGCACCGCCACCTGTGTTATGGTCGTAGGTTAGTGGGGCGGAAGCAGTAAAATCGAGAGAAAAATCACCGCCTACTGCATGTACAACATGTATCGGGGCGAATAAAAAAAGAGCAATTATAAGAGGGATTAATCTCTTACGCTGTAGACTTTGCCTATGCTTGAATAAACGTAATCTGGTTAATTTGCCGATTACTATTTGAAAGAAATTATCCATCGCTAACTCCTCTGTATTTCATATATGCTTACGGTTTTACCCTGGAGACTGGAGTAATAGCTGCTAGAAACGTGCCGTAAATAAATAAGAAATTAAATCAATCCTTTGATTGTTAACACCGGACTTTGAACTGGTTTTTTGATACAGGTTTGATACAGGCTGTATCAAAACTGTTCACCAAGGGTGCAATGACTGATTAGGCTGAGTTTGGATGATGACCCTGCAGGGAGCCGCTAGGTGTCTTTTTCCCGGCATGCTTTACCCTATTGTCGGTGCTAAACCATATGCAAATGAAAAAGCAATGATACCAATCGGTATATCTGGCTGACCGCCACCGTAAAACATCAATAAAAAAGGTGAGTTTAAGCTATGGCTTAAATCTCACCTTTTCGGTTTCACTGCAGCAGCTAACGATGTAAAATCAATATAGTGGGGCTTCACCTTCGGGCCGCGTCTTAAGCACCTTAAGAAACCACATGTACTGCTCGGGGTAAGCCAAGATCACTTGCTCTACAGCTTTGTTCAGCGCTAAGGCTTCGTTCTCTTTGCCCTTCATTTCTTCGGGGTCGATAGCAGGCATCACGGTCAAATCATAACGGCGAGCTTTTTGATCGTAACCTATTTTAACCGGCATCACCTGAGCATTTCCCGCCTGAGCCAGGCGGCCCACTACGGGTAAGGTGGCTTTTACCGTGCCTAGGAAAGGGGCAAATACACTCTTCTCCGGGCCTAAGTCTTCGTCTGGCAGATAAAAAAAGCTTTTGTTATTCTTAAGCTCAGATAACAAGGCGCGAATACCCGCCTCTCGCATGTAGATGTTGGCGCCGAGTGAGCTGCGCATGCGATTATTGAACCAGTTAAACAGGCCGTTTCTATGAGGCTTGGCCATGCTAGCCATGGGCACATCCTCCAGGTTGAGTCTCAATCCCGCATATTCAATCCCCCACACATGGGGCATGATAAAGATCACAGGTTGACCCGCTGCTCTCGCCTGTTCTACATGTTCAAAGCCCATGAGATTGACTCTACGTCTCAGGTTGGCTGTGGACCGTACCATAAGTTCTGATTGCGCCAGCAATATCATCACGAAGTTTTCGATATTCTCCTTGACCAGAGACTCAATCTCTGCCGAAGACTTTTCCGGAAAACAGGTAGTAAGATTCGTTCGCGCCACCGAGATAGGCTTTTTAGCTATCTTAGTCACAAGTTTTGCCAGTTGACGTGCAATAGGATCACGTAACCAGGCAGGCATGAGTCCAAACAGGACTAAGATGGCGATACCAATCCAGGTAAAGAAATACTTGGGGTGCAATAATTCGAGTTTAAAACGACGATCGAAATACTTTGGCTTTCTCGACAAGATACTGGCCTCGAGCTAGAAATAAAAAAACATGACTTCATCTTCAAGATGATAAAGAGCTAGTTAAACAAAGAGTAAGCACTCATTGTTTAACTAAACATCTAAGAGACGATGAAAAAACGATGAAAAAGAAACAGAAAAAGCCACTCCTTGAGTGGCCTTAACCTTAAACTAACTCAAGATTATCTCTTCGAGTTAGCTTCTTCTACGCGGCTTTTCAGCTTCTGTCCAGGACGGAAGGTGACGACGCGACGAGCTGAGATAGGGATATCTTCACCTGTTTTCGGGTTTCTTCCCGGTCTTTGATTCTTATCTCTAAGGTCAAAGTTGCCGAAGCCAGATAACTTGACCTGCTCACCACTTTCGAGCGCTTGACGAATTTCTTCGAAAAACGTCTCAACCATCTCCTTAGCTACCCGCTTATTAATTCCAAGCGTTTCAAAAAGATGCTCTGCCATTTCGGCTTTGGTAAGTGCCATACTTTTAATCCCTCAACAATGCGTTGAACTCGGACTTGAGTGCAGAAACCACTGAATCAACCATCTCAGCTATCTCTTTTTCTTCAAGTGTACGAGTGTTGTCTTGTAATGTAAGTGCGATCGCTAGGCTCTTTTTGCCTGACTCAACGCCTTTACCTTGGTATACATCAAATAAGTTTATGCCAACCAACTGATTTTGGCCAACTTTTCTTATCATTTTTACAACATCACCAGCGGAAACATTGTCATCTACAACGATAGCGATATCACGACGATTGGCCGGAAACTTAGATACAGCCTGAGCTAGCGGTAAACGAGCATGTAATAAAGCGTTCAATTCGAGCTCGAAAACAATTGTTTTGCCATTGAGGCCAAACGGCTTTTCTAAGCTCGGATGAACTGTTCCTATGATACCTATGACGCGATCATTTCTTAATATTTCAGCACATTGCCCCGGATGAAGCGCAGGATGAGTTGCTGATCTAAAAGTAAATTCTTCATCGGAAACTGTCAAGCCGATAATTGCTTCAAGATCGCCCTTGAGGTCAAAAAAGTCTGCCGTGTTAGATTCCATTGACCAATGTTCGTCATTCTGATTACCAGAAATCACAGCTCCAATCATGGGCTCTTGACGTACATTTGATTCTGCAGATGTATCTGGCACGAAACGCAAGCCGGTTTCGAACAGACGAACGCGGTTTTGCTGGCGGCTCTGGTTGTAACCAACGGCACTTAGCAGGCCAGTAAACAACGACAGACGCATTGCCGACATCTCGATAGAGATAGGATTAGGCAAGACCATGGCTTCACAGCCCGGGTGCACCTTATCCTGAAGCTTAGGGTCAACGAAACTGTAGGTAATGGCTTCCTGGAATCCACGAGCCACCAGCATGCTACGCACACGCTTTAAGCTGATATCAGACTCTTTATGGTCAGGCATGCTCAACGAACCGACCGGCGCTATGTTAGGTATGTTGTTGTAGCCATAGATTCGGGCGACTTCTTCGATCAAGTCTTCTTCGATAGCCATATCGAAACGGTATGTGGCGGTAACCACATTCCATTGGTCGGCAGTGAACTCGACGGCAAAGCCAAGACGCTCAAGAATTTCGGTGACTTCAGCGTCTGAGATATGATGACCTAAGATGCGATCTAACTTGCTGCGACGCAAGGTGATCGAAACAGGCTTAGGCAAATGCTCATCAGATTTAGCTTCGACAACCGGTCCGGCTTCACCACCACAGATGTCGAGAACCAGACGTGTCGCTCTATCCATCACCTTATGCTGCAGCTCAGGGTCCACACCTCGTTCGAAACGATGAGATGAGTCTGTGTGCAGTCCGAGGCGACGTGTCTTGCCTAAGATAGCCAGAGGCGCGAAGAAGGCACATTCAAGCAAGATATCTTGAGTCTCACTGTTCACACCTGAATATTCACCGCCAAAGACACCAGCAAGGGCCAGAGACTTCTCTTGGTCACTGATGACTAACATATCCGCAGGTACGGTGATCTCGTTACCATCAAGCAGTGTGAGCTTCTCATCGCCTGTTGCCATGCGAACCTGAATGTCACCGTTTAACTTGGCCAGGTCGAAGGCATGCATAGGCTGGCCAAATTCAATTAACACATAGTTGGTGATATCGACAATAGGATCGATGGAGCGAATGCCACTACGACGCAGTTTCTCTTGCATCCATAATGGTGATTGCGCCTTAACGTTCACATTCTTAACCACACGGCCAAGATAACGAGCACAAGACTCGGGAGCCAGGAGGTCAATCTGAATCGAATCATCGATCGAAGGAGTCACTTTTTCCCATGTCGGCTCAGTCACAGCTTGACGATTTAATACGCCAACTTCACGAGCCAGACCCGCCATGCCGAGGCAATCGGCGCGGTTTGCCGTAAGATCGACATCGATAATCGCATCATCAAGGCTCAAAAACTCACGGATATCTGCGCCTATAGGCGCGTCCGTTGGGAGCTCAAGAATGCCGTCGCTGTCGATATCTATGCCAAGCTCACCGTAGGAACACAGCATACCAAATGAAGGTTCACCGCGAAGCTTAGCCTTCTTAATTTTAAAATTACCCGGCAGCACAGCGCCGACCATGGCAACGGCGACTTTCAGGCCTAGACGACAGTTAGGTGCACCACAAACGATATCGATAAGCTCATCTTGACCGACATTAATTTTGGTTACACGTAATTTATCTGCATCCGGGTGCTGACCACATTCGACAACTTCGCCGACGATAACGCCAGAAAATTCACCGGCGACGCCTTCGATACCATCGACTTCGAGACCGGCCATGGTGATTTGATGTGACAATTCGTCACGGCTTATGCTTGGGTTAACCCACTCACGGAGCCAAGATTCACTAAATTTCATGCTGTACTGCTCCGTTATTTAAATTGCTTGAGGAAACGTAGGTCATTTTCGAAGAATGAACGTAGATCGTTAACGCCGTAACGCAACATAGACAGACGCTCAACTCCCATGCCGAAAGCAAAGCCGGAGTATTTTTCAGGGTCGATGCCAACACTGCGCAGGACATTGGGATGTACCATGCCGCAACCTAGCACTTCTAACCATTTACCGTTTTTGCCCATCACATCCACTTCGGCCGATGGCTCAGTGAATGGGAAGTATGAAGGGCGGAAACGCACTTCTAAGTCTTCCTCGAAGAAATTGCGCAAGAAGTCGTGCAATATGCCTTTTAGCTCGGCAAAGTTCACGTTCTCGGCAACCAACAAACCTTCCACCTGATGGAACATAGGCGTGTGAGTCTGATCATAATCGTTACGGTAGACGCGACCAGGAGAGATGATGCGTAGAGGCGGCTTTTCATTCTCCATGGTGCGGATCTGCACACCAGAAGTTTGAGTACGCAACATGACTTTAGGATTAAAGTAAAATGTATCGTGATCGGCACGAGCAGGATGATGCTCCGAGATGTTCAGTGCGTCGAAGTTATGGAAATCATCTTCAATTTCAGGCCCCTGCTTAACGCTAAAGCCAAGTTCACCAAAGAAGGTTTCGATACGTTCGATAGTACGCGTTACCGGGTGTAGTCCGCCATTATCGATTGAACGACCGGGCAGAGTCACATCTATACTCTCAGCCGCAAGCTTAGTTGCTAGCTCTGACGCTTTTAAGCCTTCGATACGTTCAGATAATTTCTGTTGAACGGCCTGTTTGGCTTGGTTCACAGCTTGACCGAAAGCGGGTTTCTCAGCCGGGCTCAGTTTACCCATCATCTTCATCATGTCGGTTATTTTACCTTTCTTGCCTAGGTATTCGACACGAAGTTCATCGAGGGCTTTAAGATCACTCGCCCCATCGATGGCCAACAAGGCCTGTTCTACGATCTCTGTTAACTGTGACATCATTTCTTCCAGTGCATTTGACCTTTTCATTAAGGCCATTACTTTGTGTTACTGTCTATTTATCTTACGAAAATAGAAAAAGAGACAAATTTTACGTGAGCTCATCGATTTTGACTAGGGCTAATTTACGCTTTTTACCCATAAAACTTAGATATATCCTTCATACCCCAATATATATCCCTCTGCATTAGAAATTAAATAGCCAATGTCTGAATAAGGTTCGAACTTCCCCCCTTCATAAATGTAAAATATTTGAGGGAAAACACGCATTTCGCTAACAATGCGGACAAACATTAAACAATCAAACCCATGAATACTAAATACAGGTCAAGAAATTGGCCAAATACCCGATATACATGTGTGATGACATTCAGCAACAGAGAAGTGCTATGAAAGAAGTAAAATTTCGTTGGGTAGACCAGTTTCTTATAAAAATGACACTAAAAACTAAATTCGCCATCTTGGCTATTATTCCCATTCTCACCTTAATAGGGCTTTCCTTCATCCTATATAGCCAACTTATGCTGCTGATGACTCAGAGCCAGCATGATGCGGCCCGGCAACAAACAAGAGCCATAAGCGAGATAGTGACACTCAGCGCTCAATATATCCCTCAGGAGCAACAAGCCGAATATCTAGACCAACTGACACGACTTCAGCTAGTTATCAATGAGCAGAATCTATCTCGGGATCAAGCTAAGGCGGCCAATCAAGGTGGTGGCATCGTCAGTGATAATTATCAGACTCAAGCCGTTGGTTCCCTGGATCGAAACGGCGTTGCCGCAGTCGTGACAGTGAGTGAGCTCAACAGCGTTATGGATGGATCTTGGGGCTATGTCATAGCCTGCTTTATGACACTCATCTTAATCATCATTATTTCCAACTATTACATCGCCTCTTTCGTCGGTGGTGCCCTCTACACGAATGTGATGGCGCTTAAGAGAGCGGCAGATGGCGATCTGACCGGAAGACTCAACTTCTTCGAGGTAAAAGATGAGTTCAGTATATTAGCCATCAGTATAGATACCTTGGTCGAGCGTCAACATAATTTAGTGACTGAGCTGAGTCAGGCTAGCATGCAGATCCGTCAAGTGGTGCAATCGTTTCGTCAAAATGCCCAGGAAGGTCAGTCTCTGGCCTCTACTCAGAGACAGCATCTCGACTCACTGGCAACGGCCATGGAAGAGATGACGGCAGCGGTCAAAGAGGTGGCACGTAATGCCGAGCAGTCATCTATTGAGACGCAAGAGGCCAATACTCAGGTTGATGCGGGTTCAAAGGATATTGCCACTACCGTTAACGCCATCGAGATGCTATCAGATGAAATCGGTGAAGCCTCCACGGCAGTAAATACCCTAAATGAAAATGCGGCAAAAATTGACGCCGTGGTTACCACCATTAATTCGATTTCTGAACAAACTAACCTGCTGGCACTCAACGCCGCCATCGAAGCTGCTCGCGCCGGTGAGCAAGGTCGTGGATTTGCCGTTGTCGCCGATGAGGTCCGAACCTTAGCGGGACGAACTCAAGCGGCGACTGTCGAGATTAAATCAATGATCGAGGCACTGCAAAAGGGATCACAAGACTTGACTCAAGTGATGAAGCGTACCGTGGACAAGGCAAACGAAGGTAAGAAGCACGTTCTCGATACCGGTGATGACTTAAAAGCCATTGCCGAACACAGTGGCCGTGTATATGAGATGAGTGTACTCATCGCCACCTCCGCCGATGAGCAATCGGCAGTGGCGAACGAGATCGCGACAAACTTAATGGAGATCCGCAACCAATCCCATAACGTTGAACAATCGGCTAATGACTCGGTATCGGGTTGTGATGAACTGCATGCCACTGCGGAGCAGCTAGATCAACTGCTGGTAGGACTCAAAATTTAATGATTCAAGACTTATTTGCTTGAATAGGTAATTTAAAATAATGAATAAAAGGCCCTATGCTTAACGCACAGGGCCTTCTTATACCTATGGGTATTCATGCTTCTAATCATTCAAGCTAGACCTAGATCTGGTTTAAACCTGATAGTTTTTCATCTATGGTAGAATGCTATCTCAATGATGAGAGTAAAAAGGAAGTATGCCTAAATGGGAAATAATGGACCCGATGACCAGCGCTCTTTCAACACTCATTGGCTGAACAGCTTACCCTTTAAGTTTTCTATTATTCAGTTTTGTATCGTAGTCCTGATCATCGCGTCGAGTACCTGGCTTATTCTATCCATAGAGAAGAAGCACCATCAGGAAACCCAGCTGTCCTTGAGCCAGAATTTAGGCTTGACCATAGTCGCTCAACTGCAGCAAATAACATCAAAAATTGAAGCACTCGCCGCCTCAATGGCCTCTATAGGCGTCACTTATGCGCATTCTCCATCGCAACTACAACAGATAGTCCCCGCCCTCCTCGATACCGATGGACAAAAATCCCTGATAGCGGGGGGAGGAATATGGCCAGAGCCCGGCGCGTTCGATTCATCTAAACTGCGTAACAGTTACTTCTGGGCCCGTAATGAGCAAAATAAATTTGAGCTGGTCTACGGATATAATAATACCAATGGATCAGGCTATCATTCAGCACTCTGGTACAAACCGACACGTTTTTATCCTGTCGGCACCACCTACTGGTCCGATGCCTATATCGATCCACATACCAATGAAACCATGATCACCGCTTCGGTCCCCATGTGGTTAGAGCATCAATTTATTGGAGTATCGACTGTAGATCTGGCGCTTTCATCACTAAAATCCTTTTTTAATAAGCTAGAGCTACACCAAGGTTATCTGTTTGCACTCGATAGTAATAACAACCTCTTGGCTCATCCCTATGATTCTGAGGAGCAAGACTCAAGTAAACTATCGCCTTACTTGAGTCATCCGTTCGAGCAATTCACCCAAGATCATCCTGCATACGCATCAATCCTCACTGAGATTGAGAAAATTGATGCGCAATTCCTAAAGCATGCGGGGTCAAGCAGCACCTATGATAAAACTCAACTCGATACTCTGTTAAATACCCTGGATGTAACTAAACGAGACAGACTCTCGGCGCTTATCAATGCCAATGCTAGGGGAATATCGCTAAATTCGGAACGAACCACTAGCTTTGTCTTAGACCATGACCCTCTGCTCAATGAGCCTGTATTAGTCTCAGTGTTTCACATGCCCAGAACCTACTGGAAAATCATCTTAGTGACGCCACTGAGTGAAGTGGGCAATAAGGAGCATGCAATTGCGGTAAAAATTGGTATATTTTTGCTTTTAACTCAATTGATTGCCCTTGTCGTGCTATTCATATTCCAGCATAGATTATTTATCAAACCCATCTCCAAGATGGTTGAGTCTCTGCAAGAGGGCAACATAGCGAAATTAGAGCTAACCGCCAATCAACGCAAAGATGAAATAGGCAAGCTAGCCAAGGCATTTACAAGAAGAAATCAACAACTTGAAATAGCTTATGCCAGTTTAGATGCCGGTAACCTAGCGCTGGAACAGCAACTAGCGATGCAGAAACACGCACAAATTCAATTGAGCAAACATAAAAATCAGCTCAATGACCTACTCAACTCATCACAAAATCTCATCTGTATCAAGAACACAGAAGGCTGTTATACCTTAGTGAATGATAAGTTCTGTGAGGTGTTAGGTCTTGAGCGGAATAAGGTTATCGGGGCTAAAGACAGGGATCTTTTTCCTGCCCACATCGCCGAGATCATTGCCAGTCATGACAAGATCATTGCCAGCACTGAAACACCGCAAAGTTTTGAGCAACCCATACCAACCAATCAAGGTGAAATCACCTACCTGATCACTAAATATCCCATTCAGGATAATGAAGGAAACATTGTTGCTTTGGGCGCCATGGCGTTCGATATCAGCCATATAAAAACGATTAACCAGGAGTTGACCAGCCAGATTGATCAAGTCAATCAAACCTTGGTTCACCGGGAGATGCAGGTGCAACAGCTCAAGATGACGCTACGCCGGGTTGAGCTGTCGAGCATCAGCATAGAAAAACACAAGCAACAATCACTACAACTGCAACATATCGGGGTTCAGAATCACAAGTTAATGCCCCAACTGATCACCGACATCTTACGAGAACAACTCAAAGAGCATGAACTGATCTTCACCAAGCTGAGTCTAGATAGTCCATTGCAACGGGGGGATGAGCTGTTGGAGCTTAAGCGCCTTGTCACAGAACAAACCGATAAGCTTCGTCACCTGCTCTACCTAGTGGTACCCCAGAGCGAAGCAATAAAGTCGGTGCACATCAAACAGTTTGTGGAACATCTGTTGGCCGTGTTAGCCCCACAATTCGATGCATACAAGGTGAAGGCTAGCCTGGAATGTTCTGAGCAATTGACCTCACAAGTCTCGCCCTGGTCGCTGTTACTGCTGCTTTATAAGCTGTTACAGAACACCTTATCCCATGGCTTCACCATGGACACAGAGCAAAATAAGATCGCTATCTCAGTGCATCAAGACGGCCAACAGCTAGTGGTATGCATCAAGGATAATGGCCTAGGTATCGAACCTTCGCACCTGGAAGAGATAAACAAGCAGATTAAGGAACACACGAGTACAGGCACCCTGGCAGAGTTAGCCCTCTGGCTGAAAATCGAATTTGAAGGAGAGTTAAGTCTTAGCTCTGAACTGTCCAAATACACAGAAGTAAGATGTTTACTGACCATAGCTGACTAGATAGCTTGCTATCCAGTCATAGTTTAATGCCACAATAGATGCACGATTCTGAGGAACAACACGGCAGTAAGGATAAAACAAAACGAGAGAGGGCACTCCCCTCTCAAATGGACACTCAAATGATTAACGCTCTACGTCCACCAGATAATGGCCCTGCAACCAGTTTCGGCCTATGAGTAACTTATAACTCATTTTACTTCTGTCCCTAAGGTTCACTTTCACCTTATATTCCTGACCAGGCTCTCCAACAGTGAGCTCCACCATATAGCGGATCTCGCTGCCCTGGGCATTACGGATCAGCGATGTCTCGACAATCATGGCCTGTACGCGATGAGAAACACCTTTCTCATTCTCCGTGGTAAAGCTGAGCATCTTGCCGATATTGGCGTCCATGTCATCGACACCATTGGCGACGTTCAAATCTAACGCATGAAGTGAGTTTTCTACTGCGCCGGTGTCGATTCGAGTCCTAAACATCAAGCCAGTCTCTACTATGTGAATGGGGGCTACAGGCCCTATCAGCTTCTTGTCTGAGACATCGACGATATATTTACCTTTTAACCAGTTACGGCCGATTAACAGTTTGTAATCCATGTGGCTTCTATCGCGTAAATTAACCAGCACTTTACGTTCCTGGCCATGGTAACCCACATCGAGTTGCACCATATACCGCGTTTCTCTACCCTGAGAGTTAGTCACGGTGGATGTTTTTACTATGGGAGCCGACAGTCTTTGACGCTCACCTGAGGCATTCTCAGTGGTGAAATGAATTATCTTGCCCACATTATCTTTCATTTTGTTAGCGCTGCCACCTTCGATGTCTAAGTCGAATGCATGCAGAGATGTGTTGCCTGCGCCGGTATCGATTCGTGCGACATAAGTAAGCTTAGTCTCGACCACAGACATCTCTGCCGTCGGACCTATGATGGTTTTATCTTGTGCTAACGCAGATGTAGAGAGTAACAACATACATAAACCTATTTTTTTCAGCATTATGCTTACCAACTCCAAAAATAAATCAAAGATAGAAATCAAAGATAGAAATTAAACAGTAAAAAGGCCGACCCAAGAGCCGACCCGATTTCAATTGGTTATCCATTAACCTAACTTTCGTTATCTGCAATCCATTGTTCAGCCAAATGGCTGCTACTTTTACCGAACACCTTAACCGGACAGGGGATCATATAAGCCATCGCTTTCGCCATGCCAGTTATCCACTCGCTGTCGGTAATAATGACGACTCTGGAAAAGTCAGTCAAATGAAAAAAACCTAACATAGCATCATCCCATAATGTTTCCACCGTGATGCCCTTAAAGCCTTCGTCAAACTCATACCAAAGCTTGATCGACGCATGATCTTTAAGCCTTCCTTCGATCGCAGGCAGTAAACGCTTGTCATAGTCATCGCCGGTGACAACACCAGAGGCCTTTATCGCCACGGTATCGTGATTAAACCCATCCAAGATTTCTAGCATTATGCACTCCTTGCAAACCTTTAAATAGCGAACTATCAGTAGATAAAATGAAAAACGAACAAACTCAATAGGCACAAAATACATAAACAATGAATCAGGTGCTTACCTAAGTCTGCACCCGTTTTAAAGCACCTGAAGTGCCGGAAAAATTGAACACCTAGCCAAACAAGTATAAACGGAACAAACGGAAGTGACACAACTAATGGGAAAAAACCCCATCCGAGGTCGAACGCATTAAGGCTAAAAGTGTGAATCGCCCACCAAAATAGCAAGAGTGCCAGATACACAGTTAAATGCTGTTTGTGAGTCGATCCAGTTAAACCGTTCAAATGAGAGCCCTAATGTTTTATCTGGTTTAATACCCATTGGTATAATAGCCATAGACATAACATTAGGTGCCTAATGATTTGACCACAAGAATGGAGATGTAAAATACTGTAACTAAATATAAAGTCCAGCTAAAAAAAGTGTCAATAAAGGAGTATGCCGAGTTAATAGCGCGACAAATATTGCGTGCACAGGCTATTTAAATTGGCTAATGTTTACTGCGATGCGTCCACAAGATTAGCGATTTCTTGATCGAACAGGTTTTTGATCAAACCAGAGAATTCAGTGATAAACAAGGTCTGCTCGGGGGTGGCATTTCTTTTGGCTACACTGGCTAAGATCTCTTCGAGATCATAGACTATCGCATCAATTTCACGGATCACCGTATTTCTTTGAGCAAAAGTCAAAGAAGGATTTTGACCGCACAACATGATGATCTGCGCCGATAACAGCTCTTCGAATAGTTCCATCACGGTATCTCCCGCCACGGAAACCACCTCTTTCCCCTCAAACAGACCTAAATGCTCTGTGAGGTACTGAATGAGATGCATATATCCATCTTTATCTGTAACCATCTTAAACCTTTCACCTATTCAGTTAGAGCATGGTAGATGCCATGCTCACCGTCCAGTCTATCGAAATTTTAAACTGTTTTCATCATAGGTACGCTAATTTGTTACATCAGGCCTTTAACGGGTTAAATTCAATACAAATGACACGGGGACAGCCTGACTTATCGAGGTCAAGCCCGCGACTTTTGTTAATTTCTCGATGCCTGGCGTCAAACCAAAACTCGCCGCGTTGACTATAATAGGTTGCGTACTCACCACTAAGAGCTGATTCTCTGACAATTTAGCAATAGTGACCGTAATAGGCATTATCTGTTTCTTGCCGTGCATTGATAATTCGGCAGACATATCCATGACACTCGTGCCGCCAACAGCAATATCGGCAAGCTTAGACAAGTCGATCTTTGAGCTCAACACTAACCTCGGATACACACCCACCTCAAAAAGCAGCTCCTTCATCCGGGTATCACGGATCTCAATATTGGTCCATACACTCGCCAAGTCTATCGTGAGCGCAAATTGTCCACTGTCATCCAACTGACCTGAGAAAGAGTTAAAATGATGCACCTCAGCCACGTTGACTTTCTTTGTCGAAATAAAATTCACATTGGAGTTTTTACTGTCGACGGTCCAAGGTGTCGCCGATGCGGCCCCGCCAATTGAACATAACAAGATCCCTATCAATAACTTATTCATACCTGCTCCCTCTATTCATTGTCATAATCGAAATATGATTCGATTAGATCGTTTAACTAGTAACAGTATATAAATGAATTTACATAAGTAAATGCTGATAAAGAAAGTAAAAAAAATGACAGTGTCATCGCCACTGTCATTTTTTACTTAAGCATATGTGTGTGAGTCTTTATGGCGCGAGCCTGCAGATGTCCCAACTGGTCGCTTCTTTGGTATAGAGGAAACGGTCATGAAGACGTTTCTCTCCTCCCTGCCAAAACTCAATACTGCTTGGCTTAACGATATAGCCGCCCCAAAACTTAGGTAAGGGTACCTCACCTTTGCTAAATTTGGCTTTCATCTCGGCGTACTTGCTCTCTAGCGCCTGTCTTGCAGAGATCTTACTCGACTGCTTAGAGACCCAGGCAGCGATCTGGCTCTCTTTGGGACGAGTGATAAAGTATTTCATTACCTCAGCTGTCGACAACGCCTCTGCCTCGCCTGTGATGGCCACCTGTCGTTCTAGTGAATGCCAGGGAAACAAGATGCTAACTTTCGAGTTAACGGCGATATGCTGTGACTTTCTGCTGGCTAAATTGGTAAAAAATACGAAGCCACCGGTATCGAAACGTTTAAGCAGCACGATTCTTTGAAATGGCTGTCCATCGGCATCGACAGTGGCCACCACCATGGCGGTAGGGTCGCTTAGCAATTCACTGTCCCTTGCCTGCTCCATCCATTTAGAGAACAAGACCATAGGATCACTTGGAAGATCCTCTTCATTGAGTCCGCCCAAGGTATATTCACGCCTGATATCACTCAGTTTCGACATTTTTGCTTTCCCTACACAAGTCATTAATCGCTATTTTTATGGGTATTTCTTTTTTTATCTGCCCACAAATGCAACATCTCGAGTCCCAGAGTCGCCCCGGCCAGAGCCGTTATTTCGGCCGAATCATAGGCTGGGGCCACTTCAACCACATCCATACCGACCAGGTTCAGGCCGCGCAAGCCGCGTAAAATTTTCATGGCTTTATCACTGGTTAACCCACCGCAAACCGGAGTACCTGTGCCCGGCGCGAATGCAGGGTCTAAACAATCGATATCGAATGTTACATACAAGGGCATGTCGCCAACACGCGCCTTAATCTGTGCCACGATATCGTCGGCTTGCATATCATTGGCAGCCGCGGCATCGATCACTTGAAATTCATGTGATTCGCGATCATATTCGGTTCTGATCCCGACCTGAATCGAATGCGCGGTTGAGATGAGCCCCTCTTTCGGTGCATGGTGAAACATGGTGCCATGATCATACTTACTGCCTTGGCTGTAAGTGTCAGTGTGTGCATCGAAATGAAGCAGTGCCATCTTACCGTGCTTTTTAAAGTGTGCTCTGAGCAGAGGCAGAGTGACAAAGTGATCGCCGCCAAAACTCAACAAGCCCTTGCCGGCATCGAGAATAGCCGTGGCAAAGTCTTCGACTCTGCGGGTGAAATCTGCCGAATCACCACAGTCATAGACAAGATCACCGGCATCGACGATATTAAGATGATCTTTAAGTTTGAAATCCCAGGGCCAACGGGTCTCTTCCCAGGCTAAATGAATCGATGCCTGCCGAATAGCGCCAGGTCCCATACGACCACCAGAACGTCCTGTCGTGGCCATATCGAAAGGCAAACCTAAGATCACCACATCGGCATCCGATGCAATGGGATTAAAATTCAGGGGTTGTCTTAGATAACCAAAAGCATTGGAATACAATGAGTAGTCAGGTTTATCTATCATGGTGGTCATACACTCTCCAACGGGTCTAAATATTTATATAATTTGGGTAAAAAGCAATTCATCTTGTTGATCAACATGCTTAAAATGAACATCATAGCCAGCATCTGTGGTAATTGAACAGGTGTTGATGCTGGTATTATCACGCGGTTTAGCGACGAGCAAGGGCCGGTCGACACAGATCAAGTCCCAGCGCTCGGGCTGTAATTTTAATAAAAAGTGCTCGAGTACTTCAGCCGGTAAATCTTTTTCTGTCAAATTGGTCTCAAAACTGCAATAGGAGCTCTGTTCCTGTGGGGTAATGTGCAGGGTGAAATATCTATCTCCTTTAATGCCATTGAGAGAATAGCCACATGGGCTAAACAGGTGGTCATCAAATTCAAAATCAATAAACAGGGAGCTCAGCTGCAGGGCATCACGGATCCCCGCGGCAGTCTGCTGAGGGGAACGAAAATACTCAGCTAAAGGCCCACTTAAGTGATACATCAATAGCTCAATGGTGGCTAAAGGCTTAGCTCTAGCCAGTGACTTAGCCGAATGCGCTGCGCCATTGGCGTTAAACAGATAATGATGATGACTGTCCAGATGCCCTATTCTGTATCCCTTACCTGCTATGGTCTGGGTGATATAAGCAAGGTCTTGCTCGAAGCTGCGAATTTGTGGCTGCAGCAGATATTCATTTTTTCTCTGATAAGTCGCGTAAGCAATCGACTCAGCCCCTAGCCTTTCGATAAACAGCACCAGTGCATTGGATAACTGAGTCGCGCCACAAGTCAGCATTCTGATCCGTCCATCCCACACAAACAGGCTAGACTCACTGAGCAGATAAGCATCGCACACTTCATTTTTCACACAAGAGATGATTTCCGCGCCCGCACTCGCCACCAGAGTCTGCCAAAATTCATAGGGTAAACGTCTTAATGAAGGCGAGCCAGGCTGCACACCCAGCTCGATGATCTTTTCAGAACCTTCAAATACCATATAGGGTTACCTTGGCCTCAAGTATCAATGTCAAAATCAGTGCTCGTTGAGGCCTTCAAGTTAAGTAAAGTCTTCCAGATAGGTATAGCCTTTCAAGCCTAACTGCAACTCTTCCAGAATATTAGCACGCTCAGATTCTTCTATATGCATGTTAACCAGCTCTTCATAGGTACGCATAAAGGATACCGCATCTAAATTCACATACCTGAGTACATCCGCGACCGTATCGCCCGCTAAAACAGACTCGATATTGGTCAGGCCATTCTCATCGACTCGGACCACGGCTGAGTTAGTATCGCCGAAGAGGTTATGCATATCGCCTAAGATCTCCTGATAGGCTCCCACTAAGAAGAAGCCAATCAGATAGGGGCTCTCGGCACTCCAGGCCGGAACCGGCAAGGTGGTTTCTATGCCCTGGCCATCGACATACTGATCGATAGACCCATCGGAATCACAGGTAATATCCAACATCACCGCACGTCGCTCTGGCTTTTTATCCAGGCCAGATAACGGCAATACCGGGAAGACTTGATCTATGCCCCATGCATCGGGTAACGACTGGAACAGAGAAAAGTTCACAAAAAACTTATCGGCTAACTTTTCATTAAGTTCATCTATGATGGGCCGATGAAAACGATACTTAGTGCTCATGACGCCTTGAAGTTCATGACACACCCTCAAGTTAACTTGCTCCGCCCAGGCCCGCTCCACAAGAGACAGCTGACCTAAGGCAAACAATGAGTGAGCCTCGGCCAAATCACTCTGACAATCATGATAAATCTCTATCAATGCCCGTTGATCTGCACGGCCACTCACCTCCACCCAAGATTGCCACATATTATGCAGCAGCTGCGGCGCGGCTTCGTCGGGCGCTTCAATGACTTCGGCCTTGTAGGCTTCGGTACCGATCACATCAGAGATAAGCACCGCATGATGAGCCGTGAGGTATCGACCAGACTCTGAAATAATTTGTGGCATAGGTTGCTGATATTCTTTGCAGATATCGGTCAACACGCTGACAATATTGTTGGCGTATTCCGTCAAACCATAATTCATCGAATTGCTGCTTTGACTACGAGTCCCATCGTAATCGACCGCTAAGCCACCACCGACATCGAAACATTTAACATTGGTGCCAAGCTTTTGTAGCTCACAATAGAAACGTCCGGCTTCGCTCACCCCTTGCCTGATGTCTCTGATGTTAGCAATTTGCGATCCCAGATGAAAATGCAGTAACTGCAAGCACTCTAGCATGTGTTCATCTTTGAGAGATTCAATCACAGTCAGTACTTGGGACGCTGAGAGACCAAATTTTGACTTCTCTCCACCACTGGCTTGCCACTTACCTTTGCCTTGAAACGCCAGACGAACACGTAAACCCAGTCTGGGAGTCACGCCTAGCTTTTTAGCTTCCTGGAGTATGATTTTAAGCTCCGACAGCTTTTCGAGGACGATATAGACCTTATGGCCTAATTTCTCGCCTATAAGCGCGAGTCGGATATATTCCACATCTTTATAACCATTGCAGATAATCACCGAGCTGGCTTTCTGGGCCATGGCCAGCACTGCCATCAGCTCAGGCTTACTGCCGGCTTCCAGGCCAAGTTGCGGCACCTCTTTCGATTTCTGGCTGGCGAGGATCTCCTCTACTACTGTTTGTTGCTGGTTCACTTTAATCGGATAAACCAGCAAGTAATCTGACTCATACTGGTATTTCTGAATAGCCTGATTAAACGCATGACAGAGACTGTGGACCCTATGATGCAAAATCTGCGGAAAACGAACCAATACGGGAAGGGCAACACCAGACTTGACCATGCTTTGGGCAAGCTCATTTAAGCCAATAGTAAATTCCGGGTTAGCTTGATCGGGAGAAACGGTGACCTCTCCAGCATCGCTTATCCCATAGAGTCCCTGACTCCAATAATTAACGTTATACCCGTTACGGGCATCATTAATAGACCAATCACTCATAATTGTTAAACCTAAAAAAGAAATCAAAAATAAAGGCGATATCGACGCCTGTGCCAGCACAAACCATGGAGCAATCTGCCCCGGGTATCAATGTGAAACCTGATACTTAGACCATAAAAATGGGGCGTAATTAAACACCCCGAACGATGCTATTGCAAGCATAAGATATAAAAATATTAGCCCAAAAAACCCGTCAAGATTAACATGATTGAGGGAAAAGCTTCATTCGACGTCGACTTTTTAAACAAATCAGCCCCAGAGATTAAAATCACTTAAAGATTGTTAATCCTTTTTCCACTATAATCCAGCATCGAAGCAGTCCCAAGCAACAGAGAGTCACATGATACAAATAGGAAAATCTTGCACCCTCGAAGTCGTAAAACGAGTCGACTTTGGCGTTTATCTCAATGCACAAGACCTAGGCCAAGTACTATTGCCTAACAAGGTGGTCCCAAAAGAGTGTAATGTCGGTGATGAAGTCGATGTTTTTCTTTATCTGGACTCCGAAGATGCCATCATTGCGACCACTAAGAAGCCACTGGCTGAAGTGGGTCAGTTTGCCTATTTAGAAGCTGTTGCGACCGGTCAATACGGTGCCTTTCTCAACTGGGGGCTAGATAAAGATCTGCTACTCCCTTTCGCTGAACAACACAGAGAGATTGAAGTGGGTCGCTCCTACTTAGTCTATATCTACACCAGCAACGTCGATGAGCGCATTGTCGCCTCGGCTAAAGTCGATAAGTTCCTCGACAGAACGCCGCCTCCATATGATCAAGATGAAGCGGTTAACCTAATCATAGGTGGCACCACAGATCTTGGCTATAAAGCTATCATCAACCACAGCCATTGGGGCGTGATCTTCAAGAATGAAGTGTTTCGGACCCTGAGTTTTGGTCAAAGGTTGAAGGGCTTCATCAAGCAAGTACGCAGCGATGACAAGATAGACCTTATCCTGCAACAGGGTGTAAAATCCGAGTTGGATAAACATTCCACTACCATCATGTTTAAGCTTAACCAAGCTGGCGGCTTCCTGCCACTCAATGATAAGACAGATGCAGAAACCATCTATGCCAAAATGTCGATGAGTAAGAAAGCCTTCAAGAGAAGTATAGGCGGACTGTATAAGAATAAGCAGATCACCATAGCACCCGATGGCATTAGAATAGTAGAAGACTAAGTACATCTGGCCTAAGTCTCGATAATTGTCTAGTTATCGTGCATAAAACCAGTAACTTATTGCTTGGCTCTTTGATTAAAAGCATGACTCTGTTATAACAAAGTCATGCTTTTTTTATGAGTTAACTGAAATGAATCTCACGCTCCATGAAGCAAGGGTGATTGCTTGTCTACTTGAGAAAGAAGTCACCACCCCAGATCAATATCCCTTATCCCTCAATTCACTGACTATGGCCTGTAACCAAAAGTCGAGTCGAGATCCGGTTCTGGCCATGACGGAAGCCGAGACTCAAGCCAGTATCGATGCGCTGATGAAACGCAGGCTAGTCACAGATCAAAGTGGCTTCGGTTCGCGAGTGGTTAAGTATAAGCATAGATTCTGTAATACCGAGTTTAGCGATCTACAGTTCAATTCGGCTCAATTCGCTATCATCTGTTTATTACTGCTACGTGGGCCCCAAACACCGGGAGAGTTGAAGAGTCGAAGTGGCCGTTTACACGTTTTCAACGATGTCAGCGAAGTCGATAAGACCTTACACTCGCTAACCCTCACCGAGCCGGCATTAGTCAAGCAACTTGCCAGAGAGCCTGGGAGACGGGACTCACGCTTTATCGGGCTTTTTTCAGACGAGGCGGTCCAAGCGAGTGGATCTGATATCGCATTCACGCCAACCAGTGCTCGTTCAATCGCAGCCCCAGAGTCTGAACCAGTCTCTGAAGATCAGAGCTTAGCTCAAGCCGATTTAGTCGCAAGAGTGACCACGCTCGAGCGGGAAGTCGCCCAGCTAAAAGAAGCACTGCAGGATTTTCTCAGCTGATAATCTGATGTCTATATCTGTATCTGTATCTGTTCGATAATAATATAATAAGGGATGATTTTGGAACCTAACCTAAATACCGGCTTAGTGCGCAACACGCTCATACTGGCCAAATTTGAATTAAAGAAGCTGCTGTTTAATCCCAAGGGCTTGATCGCCCTCACCGCCTTCGCACTCGTGTGGATGCTGATCTTACTCTATCCCATTCGTGGCGCCTCGGATATTCTCCTGAGCGCGGATTTCAGGCAGTTGATCGCCGGGATATTTGGCGAGTCTTCGGTCGATAGACTCTTCCAGTGGCAAGTGGCTGAGATGGCGATATTTTGGGTCGCGGCCCTGTATCTCTTTCCTCTGTTCAGCATTTTTGTCTCCGCGGATCAATTTTCCTCAGATAAAAGCCGAGGCAGCTTTCGCTTCTTGATCTTAAGGACCGGGCGAGATAGTTTATTTTTCGGTCGCTTCATCGGCCACATGCTGATTCAGTCTTTACTATTAATGTTAACGGTAGGGGCCACGATACTGCTGGCACTGTCACGGGAGCCAAGCCTGTTACTGCCCGCATTAGGCTCAGGCCTGATGGTGTTTATTAACATCTTCATTATCTTACTGCCATACACGGCCTTGATGGCCCTGCTCTCCTTGTACGCCAACTCCGCGAGACAAGCCACCATCTACGCCATCTTGCTTTGGGCAGTGGGTGCGATTGTGATCGCTATCGTCAATAGTCAGCTGCCCGCGATTGGCGAGCTATTAAGTTGGATATTACCCGGTGCTCAGCTAAGCATGATGATCAATACTCAAGGGATCGCTAGCCTGATCTATGCCCCAATTCCTCTCATTCAAGCAGGCGTGTTACTTTTCCTAGGCAGAAGTTACATGATCAGGAGTTCACTATGAGTCTGATTAAATGTGAAAATCTCAGTAAATCATACGGCAGTAAACTCGCACTGGATGCGGTCACACTCGAATTGAAACCCGGAGCACCAATCGCCCTCGTTGGCCCGAACGGCGCGGGCAAGACCACCCTGTTCAGCCTGCTATGCGGCTACATGCTACCCAGCCACGGCAAAGTAACCATAATGGGGGAGAAACCCGGCAGCAGAAAATTACTCGGCAGAGTCTCCTCCTTGCCTCAAGATGCCAGCCTGGATCCAAATCTCAACCTTATCACCCAATTCACCCTGTTTGGCACCCTGCAGGGATTGACCAAGAGCCAGGCTAAGGCCGAGGGTCTGCGGGTCCTGTCACTGGTGGGACTGAGTGATGTTGTCGAGCAAAAGCCAACGGCATTAAGCCATGGAATGAGCAAGCGTGCATCCATAGCTCAGGCCTTAATCGGTTCACCGCAACTGGTGTTATTAGATGAACCCACGGCGGGGCTCGATCCTGTCAATGCCAAGGTGGTCCGTGAGCTGGTCAAGTCCCTTTCATCGAGTATCACCTTCGTCATCAGCTCACATAACTTAGATGAGTTAGAGAAACTCTGTGATCAGGTGCTCTACTTAGACCAGGGGAAGTTAGGCCAATCTGTCTCTATGCAGGAGAACTTACTCGATGAGTACCTGACGATTTCGATGCAGGAGTGCGACAATCAGGCATTAATTTCACGAGTTGAAGCGCTAACAGGAATAAACTCGGTGACTCTTAAACAGGGTAATGAATTTTTAATTCATTACGCAGCCAATGAGATAAAAGATATAGAGGTGCAGCTTTTTACCCTATTCACCAGCCACGGCTGGAAATACAAGGCGATACTCAAGGGACGTACTCTGGAAGACAAGCTTTTCTCTTAAGCTAATCTCATATCAATCAATAGCAAGGGCGCCCATGAGGCGCCCTTCTTTTACCCGCAACTTTCTCTTTGTCCCTATCATTGTCTTTCTATGCAGTGTTATCTAAAGTCCAAGATTTATTCCCATAGGTATTAGCCCCCCAGCCACGTATCGATTTACCCCTACAAGATTAGTCACGATAAAATGCCTGCTTGAGGCTAGGTCAGATTTAGAGAAATGAGATTTATAAGAGAAGCTTGTTCATTGGGAGAAATAAAGATGAGTATTGGGTGCCAGGAGTGGCTCTCAACTAACTAACACGATGCTGAATGAGGTACCCACAAAGCCTAACACTTTAAGTTAAGTTGTTATTTTCTAAATTACAGGCAAAAAAAAGAGCCGCGATAAATCGCAGCTCTTACAAATTCTTTTGGATTAGCTAAAAGCTAATCGAAAGTCCAAACCTAAACGATAGTTACGTTTTCAGCTTGTGGACCTTTCTGACCTTGAGTCACAGTGAATTGAACTTTCTGACCTTCGTCAAGAGTTTTGAAACCGTCTGACTGAATCGCACGGAAGTGAACGAAAACGTCTGGACCAGACTCTTGCTCGATAAATCCAAAACCTTTGTCAGAGTTGAACCACTTAACAACGCCAGTAACTTGAGACATGATATAAATCCTGTAACTAAATAAAAAAATAAAGCCAAAACGGCAGTAAAGCTGGAAAATGCCGGTATTACTTATGTTAACAGGACGAACGGATCGCATTGATACATAAAAATAAGCCCAACTTTCAAGCTGCGTCCACTATAAATCATTCTCAGCCTATGTCAACAATCAAACACAATAAGTCGGTCTAATTTCGCTTTATTTTCTGGCGCTTGTTCAAATTGTCACTAGAAATACATGGGGTAAAAACACTAAAAACAAATGCTTGGTTAGTTTTTAACCAAGCATTTCGATTTAAAAAATTAAGTTGCTTTAAAAACTTCGATTTTAAAATCGAGTTCACACTTGAGGCCTTGGCTAATCATGTCGGCTTTCTGCTGCTGAGTTAACTTCCAGCTATAGGGGGTCATATTAAGGAAATGCGTGATATCCACTTCATCGTTCAACACCAGCTCGGCCTCTAAGTTTTCTCTATGAACTAATTCGAAGCCCTGGATATGGCTACTCTCACTAATATGGTGTTTAGGCGCCTCGTAGATGAGTTCTTTCAGGGCAAAGTGATGATGCTTGCCAGCAGATACCGTAATGAGCGTACCGCCCTGTTTAATGACCCGTCTCAGCTCCTCGTCCAATGAGGGAGCGTATATTCGTAACATGAAATCGAACTGCTCATTTTCAAATGGCATTTCAAAAGCACTGGCAACACAGAAACTCATGTCTTTATATCGCTTAGACGCATATTTTAATGCTGACTTAGAGATATCCAGCCCTTGCAGGTCCAACTCAGGCAAGCTATCAAACAAGCGGTGACTATAATAGCCTTCCCCACAGCCCACATCTAAACCCAGCTTGGCGTCCGGACAATGGCGCTTGGCGAGTGCATTCACTCTGTCACTGAGCAGCTGATAATGACCTTTATTAAGAAACTCTCTCCTGGCGAACATCATCTCTTTATTGTCGCCAGGATCTTTAGAGTGTTTGTTCTGTACCGGCAACAGATTGACGTAGCCCTCTTTGGCACAATCAAATCTATGATTATTGGAGCAGGACCAGGTCTTCTGTTGAAGCATCAAAGGTTTTTTACAGATGGGGCAAACGTATTTCATTTTTAATCCAATGGTCCTAGGGTTACTCTTCATCCAAAATGAGCTCTTGTATCATTTCGTTGACGGCAGGAGTCGAAAGCAGGCGATAATACTCTAATTTACGTGCCAGAACATCATTAGTTAATTGTTGATTCGCAGCATTTTGCCAATTGGGCCGCTCCACAGATTGATTGAAACTCCGTGATAGCCACTGCTTCTTGCGGGACAGTTGCGCATCTAACTTCAATACTTCGACACTGACATCCGGGTGCCTCAGCACGAGTTCACTACAGCCAAAGCGAGAAAGATCGCTTCTGACATTTTCCAGCTCGGATAGCTCGAGTAAGATTTGCTCGGTAGTGAAACCATGAAGCACCTCTCTCGACACCAAAGCCCTCGCCTGGACTAACTCTCTGGGCCCATGAAACAGGCGCAAATCCTCTTCGAGCGCCACCAATTGCCACTTAGTAGAGTCGGCTATACTGAAATCGGCATTTTCATTGGCTTTGAAGTCTACATTAATCGCCAGTCCCGACCTCAGCTGCTGTCCACATAAGGTGGGAGAAACGCCTAATCCAGAAAATAAGCGCCAACCTTGCCCTACCCCTCTTGAGAGCGCGCTGGTGTCAGTCTTGGTTTGCGTCATCTGTGCTTCGCACTTGAGCGATAAAAATGGATGCAATCTGAATAACACCGATAATGATGCCGAACCAACTTCGACTAGAATAAACTCACCGACATGACCACTCATGGCCTGTAGCAAGCCAAAATCACTGATAGCTTCATTGAGATGTATTTTAAGCGTGGACCCATGATCAAAAGTAAGGATTTCAGGCTGCGTTAGCAGGGGTTCAAACATGACTATTCTACCTCCAGTTAAGGAAGAATTGTACCTCGCTTCCATTTACAGCACCAGAGGGGTAAATAATTCAAAACGACAGAATAATCTAGATTAAGAGCAGAGGTTAATCTCTGGAGGTGGGTTCTCACTCAGCATCTTATAAAAAGAAGCCACATAAAAAGCAGCATGACACAGAAGCTCCCTCTTCCTCACAAAGCGCAAGTTCAAGAATCATCCCATGCTAAAAATGACATTGCCGTGGTCGACCGGGGTTAATCGGTCGACCACTGAGTGTCAATGGCTATCCAACACAGCGGGATTGTAGAGGCAGTACATTAACGACTGTATCGGGTTTGTGGCGAGGTCATCCCATGCAACTTGCCTTCAAAGTAGGATTTTTTTTGTGCTTCGTAGATGTTTTGAGGATAGATATCTTGAGCTGTGATCGTTTCTAACATGGGGCCGGTTGCATCGTAAGGCCAAGGTAAGTTGGTTTCACCGACTGCCGGGACATTAGTGGTATTGACGCCCATCATGTTGATAGGCAAAAAACCCCACTGACGACGGGTGGTGTTCTCATCTTGTGGGAATGGCACGATAAACGTTGGTTCAGCAGTGTATATATTCCAATAGGTCGTATAAGCTCCCGAGGCTTGCCCCTCACTCATATTCCCTGTCGATAACCACATCCGGTTTGGATTCTGGATGCTGATATCTGTCCAGAGGCTTGAGTAAACCACTTGACGGTGATGATCCATATTGAATTGACCGCCGTCAACCTCACTAATGACACAAGCCAGACAATTCACGATGGTGATGTCATGGGTAAACTCTTTTAAGACAGTGATATCCCTAACCAGCGTACTTTCACCACGCGTGGTGATGCCA
>JAKVHY010000010.1 GCA_023284085.1 Shewanella benthica | reverse complement strand
AAGCGATAAGCGATAAGCGATAAGCGATAAGCGATAAGCGATAAGCGATAAGCGATAAGCGATAAGCGATAAGCGATAAGCGATAAGCGATAAGCGATAAGCGATAAGCGGGTCACTGGAGTGAAAGCTCTTAACACGCTGAGGGCTCTTAACGATGCAGAAGACTCTCAATCCTCTTTTCGATGGCTTTGGCTGCCGTGCCACCCCAGAGTCGATAAATTTTTGCGCTGGGATGGAAGCCATCACTGGCCATATCAGATGCTATCGGCATAAGGGGGATAATGACCAGCTCACATTCACTTTCAAGCTCGATAAGCGACACTAGCTTACGGTTAAACTCCGACGCTCTCAGTCCCAGAAACCATCTTAATGGCTGGGGAAAGGCTGGGAAACAGTGCAAAGGCGGGACGGCTGTCATCAGAATATGTTTGGCGGAATATTTTGATTTGAGTAATCTAATTAACCGCACCTGCTGAGCTATCCAATGACTCTCCCTTATCGGGCTCAAGAGATCGTTGACCCCAAGCGAGACCAAGACCACATCGATATCAGGTGCGCTGCTATTATCTAGCCAATTATCATCTGAGTTATTGCCATCTAAACTATTATCATCTGGCTTATTGTCATCTGAACGATTATCACCTGAGTTCTTGTCATCAAGCACCTTGGCTTGCGAGCAGCCCACTGATAAGGAGTCAGTTTGAAAAGGGCGCCCTTGTAACGTCTTGATAAGATCTTCCGTTGTATTACCAGATTTCGCCACCAGGGACCAATCCACGCAATATTTCTGTGCCAGCATCCGGGTTAAGCAGCCACTGAGGGCATCATCTTGGGTCTCGACACCGACACCAGCCGCAGCGGAGTCGCCAACCACCAGCAGAGTCAGGGGTCTGCCCTCACCTAAGCGGCCACTGCGTCCTCCAGTGGCTTCAGCCAATATGGGGATGTTTTTACGCACTAGCCTCCCCTGGATGATCAACAAGGGGCCAAGTATCAGCAACACGAAATAGTAGAACATGGCTTCTCCTTGCCTGACAGGATGTAAACCTCACAATATAAGTCTTAGGCGCCTGTTTATCTTTCGAGCTAGAAAGTTAAACGGCCCCTATTAGCCTAGTCTAAATTTTTGCGATAATATAGCGATCGACGAGTCTCTCGAGTATGTCTAAGGGAACGGCACCATTTTTCAACACCACGTCGTGAAAGTCTCGCAAATCAAACTTATCACCCAAAGCCAGCTTAGCTTTTTCACGCAGAGATAAGATCTTCATCATGCCAACCTTGTAAGAAGTTGCCTGACCTGGCATCACAATATAACGCTCAATCTCTGACACCACATCACTATCAGCCATACCCGTATTGAGCTTCATATACTCTATGGCCTCCTCCCTGGTCCAACGCTTTTGGTGTATACCTGTATCCACCACTAGACGTACCCCGCGAAATAGCTCGGCTTGCAGCCTGCCGATATTATCGAAGGGATCGTCCTGAAAACCTAGCTCCCAAGCCACTTGTTCAGAGTAGAGTGCCCAACCTTCCGAGTAAGCGGTAAAAGGAGCCATCTTGCGAATAAACGGCATATTCTCCAGCTCCATGGCTACCGAAATTTGAAAATGATGCCCGGGTATTGCTTCATGATAGGCAAGAGTTCGCATACTGTATTTTGGCGTTGCCTTAATATCATAGAGGTTGGCGAAGAAACGGCCGGGACGACTGCCATCGAGCGACGGCCGTTGATAGTAAGCACCGGGAGCCGTTTTCTCTTTAAATTTGGGGATACGTACGACTTCCATGCCCGCGTGAGGGCGAATTCGAAATGCATCATCCAGCCCCATATTTATCTCATCGAGGATTTTCTGATAATCCAATAAGATCTGCTCGCGACCTGCATCGCTGTCTTCATAGTAAAACTTTGGATCTGCCGCCATGGTTTCAATCGCAGCAAAGAAGCCATCATCACCTCCATAGCCCTCAGATTTTAAGATGGCTAATATCTCAGATTGAAGGCGAGCAACCTCTGAGAGGCCCATGTTGTGGATCTCATCCGGGGTATAATCTGTGGTGGTAAAGAATTTGAGTGATAGCCGATAAGCAGACTCGCCATCGGGGAGGTGCCAGATCCCGTCATCGGTTCCCGCTTTAGCCTCAAGCTCAGAAAAATAATCGATAAACAGTCCATAAGCCGGATGGACATAGTCTCGAATACGTTCCTGCGCCGCCAACAAGATACGTGTCTGCTCTTGAATAGGGATATCCCCCACTGCGGCTAACTTGCTCTGCAATGATGTGTAGAGAATATTTTCTTTGATAGGTGTATCGACAAAGCCGTTCATCTCAGTCAGTACACGTTCGATAACGAAACGTGGTGGAATTATCCCCTTCTGTTCTCTAATCTTTAATCCCAGTAGGTTTTGCTCAAATTTCACTTTCACCTTCTGCAGGCGAGACAGATAATGCTCGGCATCTTCAATTGAATTAACCTGATGCTGAGATTCCATAAAGCTAGGATAGCCGTTTTGCACACCAAAAAGCTGATTTACCGGGTAGTTATGGTAACGGAAGGCGTTCGAATCATCAGAAAAACTCAGTAAATATAGGGCTATCTCCTTAGTCAGCAGCTCATTCTCATCGAGAGAGGCATCATCATATGTCAGCAAGGTCCGCTGAATATCGTCGAGCTGAGCAAAGAGTTCATCGGCCTTCTCCGGCCTATCATCATCGAGCTCTGCATTATGACCATTGATACCGACAGACTCGAGAAAGCCTAAGGATGTTAAGGTTTCCGGACTGTCGAATGCTATTTTTATCAAGGTGCGATCTAAGAAGGCTCGAAATATGACAGGTTTCTTAGCGAACCATTCGTGGGCCGCAAAAGCACTGGCTGATACCAAGATAATGAGTAGGACTAGCCCGAAATATTTGAGGAGTTTTTTGAACATGACATTCCCTGTTGTCTGATTATTGCCGACAACAGGGTATCATTAGCGCTAAAAAATTAACAAGTTAGTAACTGTAACACTAAATTCTGCTATATGAGTCCCTGACACTCAAGTTGTTATATTTTTTAATTTATCCTTGTAATAGATAAATTTCGGCTTTCTCGATGCGTCTTGGTTTACCCAGAATAATCAGGATATCGCCGGAGTGTATGCACCAATCGAGTGCCGGACTTTCTACTTCAGCCCCACTGCGCCTCACCGCCCTTAACTCGACTCTGAGTTTCTCCCAGGGAATATCAGCTAAAGTCATGCCAACGGCGCTGGCGCCTTTAGGTAAAGCCACGGCATGAAGATGCTCCAGGGTAAAATCAGTCTCGGCGCCGGAGAAGAAGCCATGAAGATACTTGTAATGGTTACGACGCTCATACTCTAACCGCTTCAATATACGCGTCAGCGGGACTCCGCACTGGTACAAAACCTGTGAGACCAGCATTAAACTGCCTTCTAAGGTTTCAGGGATCACCTGACTGGCCCCGGCTTTTTCGAGCTCTTCCATGCCGGTGTCATCTCGGGTACGCACTAAAATTTTAGCCTCGGGTGCCAGTTGACGACAAAGAGGTAACACCTCTTCAAGAATACGGCTGCTACTGAAGGTCAATACAATTAACTTAGCCTCCCTGATCTTGGCCTGTTTGAGTATGCTCCGCTTACACACATCGCCGAAATACACAGGTTCACCAGCCTTTCGCGCTTCAGATACTCGGGTAGGGTCTAAGTCGAGCACTAAGAAGGGCACAGCCTCTGTCTTCATAAAGCGCGCGATAGTCTGGCCAACTCGGCCATAACCTAATATCAACACCAGATCATTTTGATGCTCGATTTTGGGTTCTATCGCTAAGCTTGTCTCTCCCTTAGACTTCACCCCTTGCAGCCTGCGAGCTATATCCGGACTATGACGCACCAGCCAGGGGGCAATGGCCATAGATAATACCGCCACCATCACCAGCTTAGTACTTAGCTCGATATCGAGCAGTTCATAATTCACCGCCAGAGCCAGCACCACAAAACTAAACTCACCCACCTGAGCTAGGCTCAAAGCCGTTGATACCGAGATCCTAAAGGACTCTTTCGCCAGTCTGAGTAAGGCAAATACCACTAAAGCTTTACCTACTATCACGGCGATCAGGATAATTAAAATCTGCCACCAGAACTGCAGTACCAAGGAGAAATCGATCAACATGCCGATAGAGATGAAGAATAAGCCCATCAAGAGGTCCCTGAAGGGGCGAATATCCGCCTCTAATTGCCGCTTATATTGGCTTTCTCCTAGCAACATACCCGCCATAAAAGCGCCTAACGCCATAGATAAGCCTAGCCATTGGGTTAATGCACCTGTCAGTAAGGCCACCACCAGGGTCGATAACATAAACAATTCATTGGAGCGTGAACGAGCCACCTCATCGAATAACCTGGGTAAGCCCCACTTACCGAATGCCATCAGGGCGATAAAGGCTAATACCCCTTCCGCCAGAGCATAGCCTATGCTCTGTATCGATAAAGTCTCACCACCAGAGGCGAGTAAAGGCAGCAAGATGAGCAGAGGCACAACCGCGAGGTCTTGAAATAACAGCACGCTGACCGAGAGTTCGCCATGGCGGCGTCTGAGCCAACCTTGCTCATTGAGTAGCTTAAGCACTATGGCCGTCGATGAGAGCGCAATGGCAGAGCCCACAACCAGTGACTCCACCAGGCTCAGGGAGCTGAGCAAGGAAATACAGCCTGCCAGCAAGGTGGTCACCACCACTTGAGCACTACCGAGTCCAAATACCGTACGTCTCATGGCCCAGAGTCTTGGCACTGAGAACTCTAAGCCCAGGCTAAACATCAGCAAGACAACGCCCAGCTCAGCCACCGATTGCATCTCATGCTGACTAAACCAATTGAAACCTGAAGGACCACTGATCACCCCAGTGACCAGATAGGCCAAGATTGCAGGTAAGCCCGCCCGCCTGAGTAGGGCTATTGAGATGATAGCGATGACAAGCATCGACAGAACCTGGATGAGAAAACTATGTTCCATTCTAAATTCGAACTCCGAGTCAAAAAACTGGCATGGGTTTTATGTCACTACCACTGAAAGATTAACTGAATGAGAAATAAAGACAAATTTAATTAACATTATTTTAGGCACACTTTTTGCTAGTAGTTCTACATGAGCGAGGAGCATTAACCTCAGCAATACAGCCATTGATGGAGCACTCATGATGGACTTAGGACTAGCGACAAACTTTTATTCTGATGAACCAAGATATCAACCTGAATTACTTGGCTTCCAGAGCCGAGATCCAGATTTCGTACAGATCATTCAACAGTTACATGAAAGTTTAGATCCCAGGACAGTTTTTGCCTGTTTCGGCAAGGTAATGGGCCAACACTTGCCTATCCTTGGTATAAAGCTGAGATACAACAAACACCAATTTACTTGGGGCAGACACCAAGGGCTATCCATACAGCAGCAACTGGTACACCAAGGTAAAACGGCATGTATTGAATACAGCTTAGCCGCTCCTTTGCAGCCTTCACAGGCAAAACAATTACAGCAGCTGCAAACATTAGTCATACAGCCCTTGTTTAATGCCACTCAATTTCAAGAGATGTCACAACAAGCCATGTATGACTCACTCACTAGGCTGGGCAATCGTCATTACTATATCGAGAGTCTTAAGAAGGCCATTGCAACATCGACACGACACGATAATGCATTGTCGATTGTGATCTTAGATCTCGATAATTTTAAGATGCTAAATGATGTACACGGACATCAATTTGGCGACACTGTGCTTTCAGAGTTTGGTCGCTTGCTCACAAAAGCCATCAGAAATACAGATCAGGCGTTTCGTGTCGGTGGTGATGAGTTTGTTGTCGTGGTCCGCGGAGATCTGGCTGCTGCCGAAATCTTATGCAGGCGCGTATTGCAAGCTATGTCCAGATTGCCATTGTTCGAAAAACATCAAGTGCAAACCAGCTTAGGCATCTCACAATGGAAGAGGGATGAATCTGCCTGTTCATTGTATGAAAGAGCCGATAAAGCACTATATCGTGCCAAAGCAGCTGGCCGTAGATGCTATAGAGCCGACTTGAGTTAATTCAATACGGATACCGATACTTAGCCAACAAAGAAACACACAGTGCCAAAGCAGCAGGTCGCAGATGTTATAGAGCCGACTTGAGTTAATTCAATACGGATACCCATGCTAGCCAATAAAGAAACAAATCTAGCCAAAGCGGCAGGTAGTGATGCTATAAAGCCGACTTTAGTTTATTCAATACGGATACCGATACTTAGCCAATAAAGAAATGAATCTAGCCAAAGCGGCAGGCCGTAGATGCTATAGAGCCGACTTGAGTTAATTCAATACGAATGCTTAAGCCGATAATGAAGTTAGACTTAGCTGATGCCGTTGGCACTGGATGTGTTAAATCTGATATGAAGTGAACACTAATCCGCATTCATCTTGTTCACACAAGAATCCTGTTTCTATCCAATAACCCACGGCGCACACCAGTTGCTCGCCATAGAAAATACAGGGCACTCTTGCTCTCTCCCATGGCGGAATGCCGTACTCCTGCCATAATTTTTTCAGCTCTCTGGCTTTATCTCTATTCACAGGATGACATCGGGTACTTCCCTTCACCGAAAAGCAAATGCTAACCCGCTGTGAGCTATCGGGTAATCGAACTCTATCAGAGAGGCTAACTTTAGTTATCGACAATTTGTTACGCTTGGATAGGGAGATACTCACCTCTGCATCTTTATCCAATAAACTGCTTGTGTCCACCTCGATACACTGCTGGATTGGTGACTCATCTGTTTCATCTGTTACCGACCCAAGAAAAGCATGTCCCTGGTAGCGTCTAATCAACAAGTCTCCCAATCTAAGCTCGACCTTAGCATCACGCCTGGCCGTCAGTAATTGTGATAGAGCTTGAGCTAATTGACTCTGGGATGGTGGCGCAAAACCTAACTTTTCGATGAAGCCTCTGAAGAGCAATGATTGCCAGTTGGTGCTCTGCGCCCCGAGAAGTCCTAAGTCGAGAGAACCTACTCCTGTCTTGGATGAGATAAAAACGGGTAAGCGCTTACTCACCTCTTCATCGATAACCGCTTGTTGCTGAGCACATAAAAATGCACTACGGCTCGCTGTAGTCGCTATGGCCCCCCAACGGGCTTTGAGTCTGGGGATGATCTCTAAGCGTAAAAAGTTTCGGTCATACTTATCATCACTATTACTCTCATCGTTAATGTGAATAAGTCCAACAGCCTTGGCTTTGGCCTCAATTAACTCACGGCTGATAGATAAAAGCGGTCGAATTAGTTGCTTATCGCCATCGAAAACTTGCGTGTTTCCCATAGCCGACAGTCCCTTGGGACCTAAGCCTCGCTTTAATGCCAGCAGCACAGTTTCGAGCTGATCATCCAGGTGATGTCCTGTCAACAAGAGATCGCCGGGCTCCATCATAGATTTAATCGCATCATAGCGTGCATTTCTCGCCTCGGCCTCTATGCTCTTACGCGGACCGGTATCCACCACGACCCGTTTGATACTAATGGGGACTCCATAAACACCAGCCCTGGACTCACAATGGCTGACCCAAACATCGGCATTATCACTCAAGCCATGGTGTACATGAACCAGCAGGTATCGGTATTCATGATGCTCACGAGCAAACTCAGACAAGCCTAGCGCTAACAGCTCGGAATCGACGCCGCCACTGTAAGCGAGGACTAACTTAGCGCCACGTTTGCCCCCTGCTTGGTCGACAAGCTCACCAATCAAATTGCTTGGATTAAATCCGCTGACAGCTGAGTCATCAATAAAAGACATGTTAAAACAAGATCCTCACCTTGCCCGCTCCGGTTAAGGTTTCCAGCGCCAGCATGAGTTCATCTGTCGGGTTCACTCTCCAGTTATCGCCCAGCTTAAACTGGGCCTTAGCCTGTGGTTGTGCATAGTTGATTATGATAGGTACAGCGCCTTTTTTCCACGGCTCCACCACTTGTTTAAAGCTATCTAGCCAAGTTTCATCGACCGAGTCACTGTCGATATCCACTTCTAAAGCACTGGCAAAATGGTTACGCGCCTCACCCATATCTATGATGTTTCTGGCTGTCATACGGTTGCCACCGGAAAAGTCATCGAAACTCACCTCTCCTTCGATGATCAAGATGCGATCTTTCTCCAGCAGATGGTTAAACTTCTCGAACGCCTCGGTGAATAGCATCACCTCAAGGCGGGCACTCTTATCGTCCAGAGTCACCAGTCCCATCTTGGATCCACGCTTGGTCATCATCACCCGCGTCGCAATCACCAGACCCGCGGCTTTCATGGTCTTACCGCGCTCGGTTGGATGAACATCTTTGAGTCGGCCCGATGTATAGTGTTTAAGTTCTTTGAGATATTGGTTGATCGGGTGACCGGTCAGGTACAGACCTAAAGTTTCACGCTCACCTTCGAGCCAGATCTTATCCGGCCAGGGGGTGCACTGAACAAATTGCTGCTTAACATCTTCGGCATCGCTATTGAGTAAACCAAACATATCATGCTGACCAATCGCTTCGGCCTTGGCATTTTGATCTGCGGCGCGTACGGCCTCGGGTAAGGTTGCCATCATCGCGGCGCGATGTGGCCCTAGGCTATCCAAGGCTCCGGCGCAGATGAGTTTTTCCATGATGCGCTTGTTTAATTTTTTAAGATCTACCCGGGCACAGAAATCGAACAGATCTTTGAAAGGACCATCCTTACGCGCGGCCAGTATCGACTCCACGGGTCCATCACCGACCCCCTTGATGGCGCCAATACCATAAACGATCTTGCCCTCTTCATCGACATTGAATTTAAGTAATCCCTTGTTTACATCTGGCGGCAGCAGAGGCTGGCCCATGCGTTCACACTCATCCACCAGGATGACTATCTTGTCGGTGTTATCCATATCGGCAGACATTACCGCCGCCATAAACTCGGCCGGATAATGGGTCTTTAGCCAGAGTGTCTGATAGGAGACCAGCGCATAGGCGGCCGAGTGAGACTTGTTAAATCCGTAACCGGCAAATTTCTCCACCAGATCGAAAATTTTCATCGACAGTTCACCGTCGACACCGTTATTGATGGCGCCCTCTTCGAAGGTACCACGCTGCTTTGCCATCTCTTCGGGTTTCTTCTTACCCATGGCTCGACGCAGCATATCCGCGCCACCGAGTGAATAACCCGCGAGCACCTGAGCTATCTGCATCACCTGCTCTTGATAGAGAATAATGCCATAGGTGGGTTCCAGTACCCACTTGAGAGACTCATGTTGGTACTCGGCATCGGGGAAAGAAACTTCCTCTCGACCGTGCTTACGCTCGATAAAGTTATCTACCATGCCGGACTGAAGTGGACCCGGACGGAACAGGGCCACCAGAGCGATCATATCTTCGAAGCTATCTGGTTGAAGGCGCTTGATCAAGTCTTTCATACCACGCGATTCCAACTGGAATACCGCCGTAGTCTCGTAACGCTGCAACAGTTTGAAACTCTTCTTATCATCCAGGGGTATCGACTCGATACGCACAGGATCTTTACCCAATTTCTTGCGTTTGGGGTTAATCATCTGCAATGCCCAGTCGATGATGGTCAAGGTTCTCAGTCCCAGGAAGTCAAACTTGACCAGGCCCGCGGTCTCGACATCATTTTTATCGAACTGAGTAACCGGGTTTTTCCCTTCCGAGTCACAGTAGATGGGAGCAAAATCGGTAATTTTGGTCGGTGATATCACCACGCCACCCGCATGCTTACCCGCGTTACGCGTCACACCTTCTAATATTCGGCACATATCGATAAGGTCTTTGACCTCCTCATCGCCATCATAAGACTCCTGCAGTGCAGGTTCGACCTCGAATGCTTTAGCCAGGGTCATGCCGGGCTCAGCAGGCACCATCTTAGAGATACGATCAACGAAGCCATAGGGATGGCCTAATACGCGGCCCACATCTCGAATAACGGCCTTGGCAGCCATGGTACCGAAGGTAATGATCTGAGATACCGCATCACGGCCATAAAGCTCGGCGACATGATCGATAACTTCATCTCGTCTGTCCATGCAGAAATCGATATCGAAATCCGGCATGGAAACACGTTCAGGGTTAAGGAAACGTTCGAACAGCAAATCATATTCCAGCGGGTCGAGATCGGTGATCTTGAGGGCATAGGCCACTAAGGACCCAGCTCCTGAACCTCGACCCGGACCGATTGGAATATCCTGATCTTTGCCCCACTGAATAAATTCCATCACGATAAGAAAGTAGCCAGGGAAACCCATCTGGTTGATCACCTTAAGCTCAATATCCAGACGTTCATCGTATCCTGGACGCTTCTGTGCCCTGACCTCTGGATCGGGAAATAGAAACGCTAACCTGTCCTCCAAGCCATCTTCTGACACCTTTACCAGGAAGTCTTCGATGCTCAGATCACCCGTGGGGAAGTTCGGCAAGAAATACTCACCCAAGCGCACAGTCACATTACAGCGCTTGGCAATCTCCACCGTGTTAGCAATGGCTTCGGGAATGTCTTCGAACAGCGCACACATCTCTTCGCTGCTCTTAAAATACTGTTGATCACTGTACTTCTTCGGGCGACGAGGATCGGCTAAGGTAAATCCGTCGGAGATCGCGACACGGATCTCATGAGCGTCAAAGAAGTCAGGACTATTAAACACCACCTGATTTGTCGCCACCACAGGCAAGCCTTTCTCTTGTGACAAGGCCACAGCAAGATGAAGGTAGGTCTCTTCATCGGGGCGGCCGGTACGTAGCAGCTCCAGATAATATCGGTCAGGGAAATGAGTCTGATAAAACTCGACCAGTGAATCCACTTGAACCTGGTTGCCCTTTATCAGCGCCCTACCGATATCTCCATGACGTCCACCCGAGAGCAGTAATAATCCCTTACTGTATTTAATCAACCAATCTTGGTCGATAACGGCCCTATCGTTTATATGGCCCCTCAGGTAAGCATCACTGATTAATAAGGTTAAATTCAGATATCCGTCATTGTCCATGGCTAGCACAGTGACCGAACACAGCTCTTTGTCGAAACCAGGGACTCGAACCCAAAAATCGGCACCTATGATGGGCTTGATGCCCGCACCATGACAGGCACCATAAAATTTAACTAAGCCACATAGGTTAGTCTGATCGGTTAACGCGACTGCTGGCATGCCAAGCTCCGACACCTTAGCTAAGATAGGCTTCACTTTGGCCAAGCCATCAGACATGGAATAATCGCTGTGGACACGCAGATGCACAAAACTGGGATCAGACATATTTTTGAGTACTTAAATTAGTAAAAAATTAGTAAAAAAGGGGCGGCGAGAACCTGAGAAAGATTAACAGAGTCAGACAGACCAAGCCAGAACGGTAAGTCAAAGGAACAAATGTGTGCCTAGTTTCTGGCTTGCAGATCCTTGGCTAACCTATCTCTTACCGGGCGGAAGCTCTTTCTATGTTCGGCTAGCACACCATGTTGCTCCAAGGCTTGAAAATGAGCCTTGGTTGGATAGCCTTTATGTTTAGCGAAACCATATTGAGGATGTTCCATGTCGAGCAGTTTCATCTCTCGGTCACGGATAACCTTAGCGACGATTGATGCTGCGCTGATGCCGGCAATCAAACCATCGCCTTTCACTATGGCATGGGCCTCTAGGGCAAGTTCTGTGTTGTCGCCATGATAAAAATGTGGGGTCCGATTGCCATCGACTAACACTTTCACGGGTTTTATTTCTAACCCGGCAACGGCTCTTTGCATGGCTAACATGGTGGCATGTAAAATATTGAGCTCATCTATCTCTTCAGGCGTTGCATGACCGACACTAATGGACAGGGCTTTTTCATGGATCTCGGTAAACAGAGCCTCACGTTTCTTCTCGGTTAATTTCTTAGAATCATTGAGCCCTAGGATAGGGTTTTTAGGGTCCAAAATCACCGCTGCGGTGACCACATTGCCAACTAATGGTCCACGACCGACTTCGTCGACGCCGGCGTATAACCCCACACTCAAACTTTCGATCTGCTGGGGAGTTATACCTTTAAATATTGCCATGCCTAATACCTGCTAACTGAGCGCTAAAACTGAAAATGTATAATTAGTGAGAGATGAGCTTAACCACGGCCTCTGCCGCGCGAGCACTCGCGTTGCACCTCAACTGACTATGGAGTTCGAAAAACTTTTGCTCGAGTTTGGTGAAATCACCGTCGAGCTGCATAGAGACTGCCGATGCAATCTTCTCTGGAGTACAGTTTTCCTGAATGAGTTCGGTCACCAAATCCTCTCCAGCAAGCAGGTTCGGTAGAGAAAACTTGTCAATCAGCATCAAGGACTTGGCTATGCGATAAGTGATTGGGCTAACACGATAGGCGACAACCATGGGCCGTTTGACTAGCATGGCTTCCAGTGTCGCGGTGCCAGAAGCCAGCAAGATGCAGTCACTTGCGGCCATTACCTCTCTCGAGTGGCCTTCTATTATATGGATTTCAAGATCCGGGGCGTAAGTTTTCAGTGCTGCCTCAAACTGAGCACGACGCTTAGCATTCACAACCGGAGTCACGAAACGAATATCGGGATATTTCTGCTTGATTATCTTAGCCGCGCGAACGAAAGGCTCGGCTAGCAGCTTAAGTTCACCGCCACGAGAGCCTGGCAGTACCGCGAGATATTCGGCGTGAAGCGCTAATCCCAGCGCGGTGCGCGCCTCAATTTTATCACTGATAAGTGGAATATCATCCGCCAAGGTATGACCCACAAATGTACATGGCACTTTATGTTCGTCGTAAAACGCTTTTTCAAAAGGCAGCAATGACAACACCATATCTGTCGCCTTAGCAATTTTGAAAATACGTTTCGGTCGCCAAGCCCATACAGAAGGACTGACATAATGCACCGTCTTGATCCCCCGCAGTTTAAGCTTGAGCTCGAGGCCAATATTAAAGTCCGGAGCATCTATACCGATGAAACAATCGGGCTTAATAGCACAAATTTCATCGATCAAGGTTTTACGAACTTTCAATAATCGAGGCAGACGAGACAAGACTTCCACTATGCCCATCACGGCAAGCTCTTCATAAGAAAACAGAGATTCAAAACCTAAGGCTTCCATACGAGGTCCACCAATACCGATAAATCGAGCATTGGGATAGCATCTTTGCAGCGCCTCGATTAAGCCAGCGCCTAAAATATCACCGGAGATCTCTCCGGCAACCATAGCAAATATCATCTGTTTGTTTTCGCTCATTGGATACGAGTCTTAAAATAGTAACGAATGGAGAATAGAGAGCCCGTAATAACACAGGCTCAGGTAAGGATAATCTAGCGGATGATGCCACGATTGGAATTAGAGACAAAATCAATCATAAACTTAACTTGCTCATCATCTGACTCTGCCGATAATGCAGCGATAGCCTCATCGATTGTCAAGCCTTTACGGTAGAGTGTCTTATAGGCCCGTCTAACCGCTATCTGACTCTCTTTCGAAAAGCCGCGGCGTTTCATGCCTTCACTGTTCAATCCACGAGGAATACCAGGTTGCCCCGATGCCATCACGAAAGGTGGCACGTCTTGCAAGATCAATGAATAACCGGCAGTAAACGCATGAGCACCGATATGAACAAACTGATGCACACCTGTGAGTCCACCTAATATGGCCCAATCTCCAACATGGACATGACCGGCTATAGAAGCATTGTTCGACATGATCACATTATCACCCACCACACAATCATGGGCGATATGTACATAAGCCATAAACAAGTTGTTTGACCCTATGCGAGTCTCACCCTTATCTTGAGTGGTCCCCCTATGAATGGTCACAGATTCACGCACGATATTATTATCGCCCATGATGAGTCGCGTTGCTTCACCCGCATATTTCTTGTCTTGGCAATCTTCACCGACAGAGGCGAATTGAAAGATCTTATTGCCTTTACCGATAACCGTTGGGCCTTTGACAACCACATGAGAGCTTAGCCAACAATCATCGCCAATCTCCACATCGGCACCAATATAGGTCCAAGGACCTATGGTAACATTGTTACCAATTTTGGCATCGGGATGAATATACGCTAATTTATCTATCACTTTTTAATCTCTCTACGAGCACACATGATTTGTGCCGAGCATACTAGCTCACCATCAACTCGGACTTCACCTGTGAACACTCCAATCCCGCGGCGCTCTTTAATTAACTTAACAACAAAGTGTAGTTGATCACCAGGCTCAACCACACGCTTAAAACGTGCTTTATCTATGCCGGCGAAATAATAGAGGGAATCCTCTGCCGCAGCTTCCATAGATTTAAAAGCCAACAGGCCAGTTGCTTGGGCCATGGCTTCAAGAATTAACACACCTGGCATCACAGGTTGAACCGGGAAGTGTCCCTGAAAGAAAGGTTCATTGATTGTGACGTTCTTTATCGCGTGCAGAGACTCCCCCGGAGTATAATCTAAAACCCGATCGATCAATAAAAAAGGATATCTATGGGGAAGAGAATTCATGATCTCTTTGATATCCATCGTATTTAATTCATTTGACACACATTTTCCTTAGGCTGCCACTCGGCAGTTATTTTTCTGTTTGATTAGATTTCTCAAGCTTTTTAACTCGTTGAAAAAGCTCATCTAACTGTCTAAATCTTACAGTATTCCTACGCCATAACTTGTTTTCCATGGCGACAGTTGTGGATGTATACACCCCAGGTTTTCGAATAATACTGGTGACATTCGTGCCCCCTGAGATATGAGTACCATCGGCGATGCTTAAATGACCGGCAACGGCACTATTTCCACCTATGATGCAATGCTTACCAATCTGTGTGCTACCCGCAATTGTCGAGTTACCGGCAATGGCAGTGTTTTCACCTATGATATCGTTATGGGCTATCTGTACCTGATTATCCAGTATCACACCATCATGTATCTGGGTATGCTCGATTGCACCGCGATCCACCGTAGTGCTGGCACCTATCTCGACTCGATTGCCGATACGAACCCCGCCAGTCTGAGGGATCTTTATCCATAGTCCACGCTCATTGGCGTAACCGAAGCCATCGGAACCAATCACAGCAGCCGAATGTATGATGCAGTCTTGTCCTAGCTGTACATCATGGTACAGAGTGACATTCGCCCACAGACGAGTACCTGAACCTAAGATGCAGTCTTGGCCAATAACACAACCGGGGCCGACTTGAACGTTTTCAGAAAGGATAACGTTTTCACCGATCACCGCATTAGCGCCAATTGCAACACCTTCGGCTAACTTGGCTGAAGGGTGAATTATCGCAGAGTCATGTATGCCAATAGCGGCTTTAGGTGTGGTATCTAAGAGCTGAGAAACTCGAGCGAAGCCGACATAGGGATCGTTTAATACCAGAGCATTACCGGTAAAACCTTCGACCTCTTGGGCTGATATTAACACTGCGCTCGCCTGAGTATTCTCCAGCTGAGCGCGATATTTAGCATTAGCTAAAAAAGAGAGCTGACCTTGAGCCGCATTCTCCAAGGTCGCGACACTGGATATCTCCAATGCCTCGTCACCTCGTATCTCTGCGCCTAATATACTAGCCAGCTCTTTTAGGGTATAGCTTTTCATTTATGAGTAGCCTTTACCATTAACCTTTACTGAGTGCTTCGACGACTTTACTGCTGATATCTGATGTTGGTTTAACATAGATCACCGCACCGCGCTGAAGCACCATGTCATAGCTTTCTTTCTCAGCGATAGCATTGATTGCCTGCTGAACTTTAACCAGTATCTTGTTCTGCTCTTCACCTTGACGACGACGCATATCTTCGTCCAGCGCCTTGCCCTTAAGCTGCAATTCAGATTTCAGTGACTCCATCTTGCGTACCATGTCGGTTTTCTGAGACGCGCTCATTAACGCGCCATCTCTTTGCTGCTTCTCAAGCATGCCACGCAGCTCTTCTTGCAGCTTCTGCACGCTGGCAACACGATCACCAAATTCAGACTTAAGTGTCTTACTCACCTGCTCACGCTGAGGCAACTGCTCGAAGACGGCCTGCATATCTACTACTGCAATCTTCTCTGCCTGCGCCGCAATAGGTGCACTAAGAAGAACCAATACCATCATCGCGCGATTAAACATCTTTTTCACAATAAACTCCTTTTTCAGCAAAACTTGCCGATTATTCTGTATGTAAACTATTTCATTTTTCAACGTGCTAGTTTAGAAAGTTTTACCAATGTTGAACGAGAAGATTTCAGTTTCATCATCCTCGTATTCCTTAACAGGCCACGCCAAGCTGAACACCATAGGCCCCATAGGAGATAGCCATTGCACACTCATACCCGCCGAAGCTCGAATTCTGCTCGCGTCAGAATAATCTGCAAGTTTATCAAATTCATGAGCCGGGAGGTATCGATATGAATCATAATCAAACTCGGTATCCCACACGTTACCTGCATCGAAGAAGAAACTGGTACGCACCGAGTTAGAGTAAGCCTCATCCAAGAAAGGTGTAGGCACAATCACTTCAAAACTGGCAGTTGCAATCGCATTACCACCAATAGAGCGACCGTCGCTGACCTGAATCTGATTGGGATCACCCGGTAGATAACATCCGTCTCCTGAAGCATCAGGAGAACAAGGTTCTAAGCCACGACTCAAATAGAATGAACGCGGACCGACCGAGTTAGACTTAAAGCCACGCAGTGAACTGCTACCACCTGAATAGTAGTTTTCCCAGAAAGGCAAAATCTGATCGTTATCGTTAAATTGTCCATAACCATTACCATAGCCAAAACGGGCTTTCGTTAATACTACCCACTTATGATTACGCGTAAGAGGGAAATAGAAACTGGTATCAAAATCAGCCTTGAAGTACTGCAGATCTGAACCTGGTATCGTCATCTTAGTATTTAAACGCTGAGATGAGCCGTCCGACGGGAAGGTGCCTCGGTTCAATGTACTACGAGACCAACCTAAGTTTGCTTCGAAGTTATTAAAAGCCAAATCGGCATTAGGATCTTCGTCATCGCGGTAGATGTTGTAGAACCTGAGCGCCTGCTCATAGGCCGAAATTTCCGAGATGGTGTTATGACGGTAACCTATCCCACCGTTGATACGGTTATATTCATTGATCGGGAATCCCGAGTTCAGTGCAATACCATAGGAGCTGTTCTTGTATCGCTCGAGGTTAGCTTCGTGGGCATCAAACTCGTTCCAGTAGATGCTGCCGCCTAAGCTGACACCATCTTTGGTAAAGTAAGGATTGGTAAAGGACAAGTTCACATTCTTAGAGTACTTGTTGGTATTGAGGTTCACACCAGCCTGGTTACCCGTGCCTAAGAAGTTACTCTGCTGCACACCAAACTGCAGACTCATGCCTGACTCGGTACCATAACCCACACCGGCATTGAATGAACCCGAAGGCTGCTCTTTCACACTGAAATCAATGTCAACCAGATCATCGGTACCAGGAACCTGTACCGTTTGGGTATCTACAGTCTCAAAATAGCCAAGGCGGTTAAGGTTAGCCTTTGAAAGCTCAACTTTCGCCGAGTTTAACCAGGCACCTTCCATCTGACGTAATTGACGGCGTAAGACTTCATCTTTAGTCACCTGATTACCGGAGAAGTTAATGTTACGTACATAGACACGTTTACCCGGATTAATATTGACATTGAGGCTCACCTCTTTTGTCTCATCATTAATCTCAGGGTAAGTCTTAACTTCTGGGTAGGCGTAACCGAAACGACCTAAATACTTGCCGTACATCTCTTCGGCAAAGGTCACATCGGCACCATTATAGGTGTCGCCTACCTTGATAGGCAGAATGGCCTTCATCACCTTCTCGCGTCCCATCAGATCGCCGGTAAGGTTAACTTCGGTCACGGTATACTGTTCACCCTCATCGACATTGATAGTGATGTACAAACCTTTGCGATCTGGGGTCATAGCGACCTGAGTCGAAGTCACATCGAAACGTATATAGCCACGGTTATGATAGAAGCTCTTGACAGTCTCGAGATCGGCTTGAAGTTTCTGCTTCTGATAACGACGCTCACCAAACAGATCCCACCAAGCGACATAATCTTTAAGTTCCAGCATGCCTATCAACTCGGCATCGGTGAAAACTTCGTTACCCACTACGTTGATCTGCTTTATTTCGGCGGCCAAACCTTCGGTAAAGTTAAATTGCAATTCGACCCGATTACGAGGCAAATTAACCACTTCGGCTTCCACTTTAGCGCCGTATTTACCGACACCGTAATAGAAATCTTGTAGGCTCTTTTCTATACCGGCGAGCATGGTTCTGTCTAGTGACTCACCCACCTTGACGCCTGAGCCGTCTAAGCTCTCTTGCAGCTGCTCATCCTTGATGTCCTTGTTACCTTCGAAGGTAACCGAACTGATGGTCGGGCGCTCTTTGACTGTGACAATCAGAACGCCGCCATCTCGACTGACTTCGATATGTTCGAAGTTTGTTGAGGCATATAAGCTTTTAATCGCTTGTTGAAGTTTAAGTTCATCGACAGTATCACCTACCTTGACTGGAATGGTCAGTAAGGCAGCACCAAGAGCTACGCGTTGTAGTCCTTGAACCTGAATATCTGTGACTTCAAATGGCTGGAATGTTTCTGCCCAACCGTTCCCTGATAAAGACGCACCGACTAATACCATCGAGGCAAAAAGTTTATTCAATCTCATAGAGCACTTCTAATTATGTGTGTGTCCTTGCTCAGAGTCGGGAGAAATCGTTGAAAAGCGCGACGCTCATCAACATCAGCAGCATGGCTGCCCCAAATCTGAATCCAATTTCCTGTACCTTCTCTGGCACAGGCCTTCCTGTGATCACTTCTATGAAGTAATACAACAAGTGTCCCCCATCTAGCACTGGCAAAGGCAGTAAATTGATAATACCTAAGTTAACGCTGATTAATGCGAGGAAACCTAAAAAGTAAACCAAACCATAACTAGCACTGCTGCCAGCACCTTGTGCTATGGATATGGGTCCACTTAAATTCTTAACAGACAGATCGCCAGTGATTAGCTTGCCAATCATCTTAAAGCTGACAGAGATAAGTTGCCATGTTTTATCCGTTGCCACCCCAAATGACTCGATGAAGCCATATTCGAGCTGTAGCTTCATATTTTCTGGCCAATCAGCCTGTGTCGGCGCAACGCCGATAACACCTTCGATTTGACCTTGGGGCCCTTCGCGTTCGCTAGGGGTGACTTTTATCTGAAGTTGTTCACCGGCCCGTCTGACTGTGATTAATACAGTTTGATTGGCCGATGCTTTAATTTTGCTGACAAAATCGTCCCACTCACCATAAGGCACATTATCAACGGCGACTAAGGTATCTCCGACCTTTAAGCCTGCTGCGGCGGCGGCGCCGTCAGAGCTAACTAATCCTAAAACAGGGGTTATTTCTGGTCTATAGAAATCGAGTCCCAATGATGCGATGGGCGACTGTTTATCCGGATCGAACTCCCAGGATTCTGTGTTTAATCTATATTTAGTGCCTAACGCGCCATCTGCACTATATTGCAGAGGAGTCATGGTGATATCGATATGTGGCTCACCAATCTCACTCACCAAGGCATAAGTCACTTCTTCCCAATTGCGAACACGTTTACCTTCGACCGAAGTTATCAGCATAGGTTCATCAATTTGAATCTGCGCCGCTGGGCTATCCAGACGCGTAGCATCGATGACAGGCTTGAGTGCCGGTACGCCAATAAGATACATGAAATAGAGTGCAACAATGGCAAACATGAAGTTAGCCATTGGCCCTGCAGCAACAATAGCGATACGCTGCCAAACCGTCTTTCGGTTAAACGCTTGATCTTTTAGTTCTTCAGGAACCTCATCCACACGCTCATCAAGCATCTTGACGTAGCCACCAAGGGGGATCATGGCTAACACATATTCAGTGCCATCTTTACCGACTCTTCGCCATATCGCCTTACCGAAGCCGATAGAAAAGCGCTCTACTTTCACACCACAACGCCTAGCCACCCAAAAGTGACCATATTCATGTGCAGCAATTAAGATGCCTAATGCAATAACGAAAGAACCTAAGTTCCATAGAAAGTCGATCATTCCCATCCTTTGAGGTAGTTAAATCTTTGCTACCAACTCTAATGCAAATCTGCGTGTTTGTGTATCTAATGCGATGATATCATCCAGACTCTTTAAAGAACTCATGGACACTTTACTTAAACACGTTTCATTTACTTTGACTATATCAGTAAATGTTAACTTATTTTCTAAAAATGCAGCAACCGATATTTCATTTGCTGCATTTAACACTGTTGTCGCTTCCTGACCTTGCTTACAAGCCTCAATGGCAAGAGAAAGACAGGGGAATCGTTCAAAATCCGGTTCAAGAAAGCTTAACTGTCCGACTTTGAAAAAGTCCAAAGGTTCAACTCCGGAGGTAATTCTTTGAGGATATGCCATACAATGAGCGATTGGTGTGCGCATATCCGGGTTACCCAACTGAGCTAAAACTGAGCCATCTCGATACTGAACCATAGAGTGAATCACACTCTGAGGGTGAATGACGACTTTCAGCTGCTCGGGAGTGGTATTAAACAACCAACGCGCTTCAATATATTCGAGCCCCTTGTTCATCATGCTGGCTGAATCGACGGATATCTTACGCCCCATAGACCAATTCGGATGTTTACAAGCCTGCGCCGGTGTCATGGCGCTCAGAGAATCCAGAGGAGAAGTAAGGAAAGGGCCACCGGAACCGGTCAATAAAATATGCGATATTCCCGCCCCATCTAGATCACAGAAGCCAAGATTGCTCTGAATCGACTCGGGTAAAGCCTGAAATATCGCATTATGCTCACTATCTACAGGCAGCACTTGCGCACCGGAGGCCTTCATCGCGTCGATAAACAGCCTGCCAGACATCACCAGCGACTCTTTGTTAGCGAGTAGCACTCGTTTACCCGCTTTAACAGCAGCTAAGGTCGGCAGCAAGCCCGCGGCGCCAACAATTGCAGCCATAACGGTATCGACGCAAGATGCACTGACAAGATCATCGAGTTCAGTCGCCCCCGTAGTGACTTCTACACCAGAGTTTACAGGTAAACGCTGGCGTAAGAGCCTGGCGGCGTCGACATCGACCATATGAGCAATCGATGGCTTGTGCTCTATGCACAGAGCTAACATCTTATCCACATTGGTATTCGCCACCAAGGCATATATGGAATATGCCTCTGGGTTGTTGCCAATGACACTTAAGGTGCTCGCACCTATCGATCCTGTTGCGCCAAGTATGACCATTTTTTGCATTAGGTTACATCCAAAATGCGATATAAATAAGAGTAAAGACAGGTAATGCAGCTGTCAGACTGTCTATTCGGTCGAGTATGCCACCATGCCCGGGCAAGATGCTACCCGAATCTTTAATGTCAGCTACCCGCTTGAACATACTCTCAGACAAGTCTCCCACCGCCGAGACTAGGGCGATAAATAAGGTCACAGCAACGACCAAGCCTAGCTCCTGCTCTGGTGAAACCAGCATCACGCCTATCACAATAGTCATGCTGGTAATTAAACCGCCTACCAGACCTTCGATAGTCTTGGCTGGACTCACGTTAGGCATCAACTTAGTACGCCCTAAGGCTTTACCCGCAAAATAGGCTCCGCTATCTGTAGCCCAAACCACAAGCATAACCAAGAAGACTAAGATCCCACCGTAATAGGGGTCTGCCTCAGAACTTAGCCCCTTGAGCGCAATCAGGGCTGCAAAACAAGGAATCAGGGTAAGCTGACCAAACATAGACTTGAACATGTGGCTCTTTTGCCACAGAGCCGAACTCTTCGGAAAAGAGAGCACCAATAACAGTGAGATCACCCACCACAAGGCTCCGATCAAGATGATAGCCAGGTAGACCGGATGCAGATGACCTTTAAACCAAAGTTCATCGCTAGGAACAAACAGATTGAGTGCGATTAATAGCGCACCTATGGTGATGGTAAAGCTCCACTGCGTTATTTGACAGCGTTTATCGATGATCTGTCCCCACTCCTTGGCGGCAATCAGAAATACCGGCACTAATGCCCAGGCAAAATATGCTGTTGGGAGGAAAAAAACCGCACCCAAAACCAAAGGGATTAACCAAATTGCTGTTATTATTCGTTGTTTTAGCAAAAAAAAACCCTCAAAAAAATTATGACTCGGACTGCATCGTCTCTATTTGGCAACCAGTCAAACCGAATCTTCGTTGACGAGATGCAAAAGTTGCAACAGCACTTTTAAACGCATTTTCATCAAAATCAGGCCATAAAGTATCAGTAAAAACCAACTCGGCATAGGCTGCCTGCCATAATATGAAATTACTGATACGATAGTCCCCACCCGTGCGTATCATTAAATCAACTTCGGCTTGGTTTTGCATGCATAAATGCTGACTTAGTGCCTCTTCGGTGAACTGACTGCTGCTAATTTCACCAGCTTCCACTTTTTTAGCCAAAGCCTGTGCCGCCTGCATGATGTCCCAACGACCGCCATAGTTAGCCGCCACATTGAGTATCAGCTCGGTATTGCCGGCAGTTTTCGCTTCAGCAGCGGCAATTTGTTTCTGTAAGCGTGCAGAGAAGCGACTGATGTCACCGATAATATTGAGCCTGACACCGTTTTTATGCAGCAGCTTTATTTCTCGTTGCAGCACAGTAAAGAAGAGTTCCATCAAGAGGGAAACCTCTTTATCCGGTCGGCGCCAGTTTTCACTCGAAAATGCAAATAACGTTAACGAGCCGATCCCCATCTCTCTGGCGGTACTCACTGCTCGTCTGACGGTTTTGACTCCCGCCTTGTGCCCCATTACTCTGGGTTTCCCCTGAGCCTGTGCCCAACGTCCGTTACCATCCATGATGATGGCGACGTGTTTAGGCTTAGACTGTTTAACAAGTTCTGCAATCTCCTCGGGAGAGAACTCAGAACCAGACTGGGAATCGATTGACATCTATTACAACCCTTAAAAAAACAAACGCCGTGTAGTATACCGCTACACGGCGTCTTAACTCTAGTTTCTTAGCCCTAGATTAGACTTCCATCAACTCTGCTTCTTTTGCAGACAAAAGATCATCAATCTGCTTAATATGCGCATCGGTGAATTTCTGTATCTCATCTTCGGTGCGGTGCACATCATCTTCGGTACACTCTTTCTCTTTCTCTAACGCTTTAACATCCGAGTTAGCATCACGACGCACGTTACGTACCGAGATTCGGCTATTTTCAGCTTCGGCGCGAACAACCTTAATAAGGTCTTTACGACGCTCTTCTGTCAATGAAGGAAGTGGAATGCGTATGACAGCACCGGCAGACATAGGGTTCAGGCCAAGATCTGAAGTCATGATTGCTTTCTCTACCGCTTTGATCATAGTCGCATCGAACACAGAAACAGCCAGAGTACGTGAATCTTCGATAGTGACGTTACCCACTTGCTTAAGGGGTGTCATTGAACCGTAATAAGAGACTTTAATTGAATCTAAAAGGCTAGGGTGTGCACGACCCGTACGGACCTTAGCCATCTGAGTCTTAGTGGCTTCTATACATTTAGCCATACGTGTTTTAGCATCTGCTTTGATTTCGTTTATCACGTTATATATCCTTTAAATGAGTCACTAAATTCTTAGTCATAGGACTAGCCAGTCACATTAAGTCATTCACTTTTTTGACTGGAGATTACAATAATTGTTAATTCTTTGTTGTCATTGATTTGATCATGGTACCTTCCCGCTCACCCATAATCACTCGACGTAGGGCACCAGGCTTGTTCATGTTAAATACCAATATAGGCATGTTGTGATCTCTCGCCATAGTAAATGCAGCAAGATCCATCACTTTTAATTCTTTCTCCAGAATTTCATCGTAACCCATTTCTTCATACATTACTGCATCTGGGTTCTTCACTGGATCATCTGAGTAGACGCCATCTACCTTAGTGCCCTTGATCACCACTTCGGCTTCAATTTCAATACCGCGCAGACAAGCTGCTGAGTCTGTGGTGCAGAAAGGGTTGCCCGTACCTGCGGCAAAAATGACTACTCGACCGGACTTTAGCAAACTAATGGCTTCGGCCCAATTATAATCATCGCAGACACCTTTGAGCGGGATAGCAGACATCAAACGAGCATTGACATAAGCACGATGTAGAGCATCACGCATCGCCAAACCATTCATTACAGTCGCTAGCATACCCATGTGATCGCCCACGACACGGTTCATGCCCGCCTGTGCAAGCCCCTCACCACGGAATAAGTTACCGCCACCGATTACGACACCTACCTGAAGGCCGAGCTCAACCAGTTCTTTAATCTCCTGAGCCATGCGATCTAAGACTTTAGGATCGATACCAAAGCCTTCATCGCCCATTAAGGCTTCACCACTGAGTTTGAGAAGAATACGTCGAAATGCAGGTTTAGGATTCGTGCTCATTTTTATAGTCCCGATTGATGCCGATAGGTAAAATAATACAATAAGACCGCAGCAGTGCCGCGGTCTTAGGAGTGCTTACAACAGAAGATTAAGCCTTAGTAGCAGCTATTGTTGCAGCAACTTCAGCAGCAAAATCTTCTTCTTTCTTCGCGATACCTTCGCCGACTTCTAAACGAACGAAGCCTGAAACAGTAGCGCCTTTCTCTTTAAGAATTGCACCAACAGTTTTCTTAGGTTCCATGATGTAAGCTTGGCCAGTAAGAGAGATCTCACCAGTGAACTTCTTCATTCTACCGAAAACCATTTTCTCTGCTATCTCTGCAGGCTTGCCTTCGTTCATAGCCATTTCGATCTGCAGTGCTTTTTCTTTTGCAACGAGATCAGCTGGAACATCTTCAGGGTTAACGAATTCAGGCTTAGAAGCAGCAACGTGCATTGCTAGATGCTTTAGCGTTTCTTCGTCAGCTTCACCGGCTACAACAACACCGATACGCTCACCGTGACGGTAAGAGACAAGGTTTGCACCATCGATGTACTCAACGCGACGAACATTGATGTTTTCACCGATTTTAGTCACTAATGTCACGCGAATTTCTTCGAACTGAGCTTTCAACTCTTCGATAGTCACTTTAGATGCAGCAGCAACTTCTAGTACCGCGTTAGCAAATGCTAGGAAGCTTGCGTCTTTTGCAACGAAGTCTGTTTGACAGTTAACTTCTAAAAGCGCAGCGAAACCTTCGCCATTCTTAATCAGAATAGTACCTTCAGCAGCTATGTTACCCGCTTTTTTAGCAGCCTTCGCAGCACCGCTCTTACGCATGCTATCAATCGCTAGTTCGATGTCACCATCGGTTTCAACCAACGCTTTTTTACAATCCATCATGCCAGCGCCAGTGCGTTGACGAAGTTCTTTAACTTGGGCAGCAGTAATTGCCATTGTTAAATCCTCTACAGATAAGTCTAAAATTCAATTGATATAAAACAGGGGCAGTTACCACCTAAGGTGAAAAGCGCCCCTGTTTTCCTATCATGTCGCTTAGTTAATTTTGGAGATGCCTTAGCATCAAGCCAAATTACTCAGCTTCTACGAAACCGTCTTGCTCAGCTTGAACAGCAAGATCTTGACCACGGCCAGCTTTAGCGGCAGAAGCAACAGACTCAGTGTACAAACGAATAGAACGCATAGCGTCATCATTACCAGGAATGATGTAGTTGATGCCGTCTGGGTTAGAGTTAGTATCAACAATAGCAACAACTGGGATACCCAGGTTGTTAGCTTCTTTAACAGCGATGTGCTCGTGATCTGCACCGATAACGAAAAGAACGTCAGGCAGGCCGCCCATGTTCTTAATGCCACCAAGAGACTTGTCTAGCTTCGCAAGTTCACGAGTACGCATCAAAGCTTCTTTCTTAGTAAGCTTGTCGAAAGTACCATCTACAGACTGGCTTTCAAGATCTTTAAGACGCTTGATTGATTGACGCACTGTTTTCCAGTTAGTCAACATGCCGCCTAACCAGCGGTGATCGACATAGTACTGGTCACAAGAAATTGCAGACTCTTTGATTGCTTCGCTTGCAGCACGCTTAGTACCAACAAAAAGAACCTTACCTTTCTTTGAAGCGACGTTGCTGATGAAAGCAAGTGCTTCATTGAACATAGGCACTGTGTGCTCTAGGTTGATGATGTGAACACCGTTACGAGCACCGAAGATGAAAGGCTTCATCTTTGGGTTCCAGTAACGAGTCTGGTGACCGAAGTGAACACCGGCTTTAAGCATGTCGCGCATTGAAACTGTAGTCATTTTATTACCTTAAATTATTGGGGGTTAGACCTCCACGCATCCCATATCTTCGACCTATACAGGCACCCCGAAGAATGTGTCGATACGTGTGTGATTTAGTATTTAATAAATAGCCATGTATAATGGCCGCCATCTTAACTCTACATCCTAGGTTTTTTGCTAGAATCCCTATTACATTGAATAGTGAGTATCTTCGCACCACCAAAGATGAGATTAGAGTCAAACATAACGGCGCGCTTTATACCATATTAGGACCGAGAACACAAATTTTACGTGTGTTTTACACTAATACAATGCGCACCTAAACCCTCATAAATCGAGACACGAGAGATAGCTAAATGAGTATAGTGATAAAGACTGCTGAAGAGATAGAAAAAATGCGGGCTGCAGGCAAGTTAGCGGCCGAAGTCTTAGAGATGGTGGCCCCCTTCGTAAAAGCTGGTGTCACCACTAATGAGCTGAATGATATCTGTGCCAAGTTTACCGAAGATAATGGCGCGATATCGGCCCCTCTCAATTATCATGGCTTTCCCAAGTCTATCTGCACCTCTGTCAATGAGGTTATCTGCCATGGTATTCCCAGCGACCGCGCTCTGAAAGATGGTGACGTCATCAATATCGACATTACCGTGATCAAAGATGGCTTCCATGGCGATACGTCGAAGATGTTTTTAATTGGTGATGTTAGCCCCAAAGATATGCGCCTGTGCCGTGTCGCTCAAGAAAGCCTATATGCCAGCATACGTAAGGTGCGCCCGGGAATGAAATTGGGTGAAATTGGCACCATAGTCGAGAAGTTTATCAAGACCAAGAAAACCGGTCTGGAAAAATACACCATAGTCAAAGATTATTGTGGTCATGGCATAGGTGCAGGCTTCCATGAAGAGCCTCAGGTCATGCACTACAAAAATAGTGATAAAACCGTTTTACGTCCAGGCATGTGTTTCACCATTGAACCTATGATAAATGCGGGTCGTCACACCTGTATTTTAGATAAAAATGACAACTGGACAGTGACCACTTCCGATGGTAAAAACTCCGCCCAATGGGAACATACCTTGCTGATCACCAAGACAGGCGTTGAAGTATTGACCCTACGCTCAGAGGAAGATTTCCCAAGAATCATCAACCACTGATAATAGTCAGCCTCTTCCATACTCAGTACCAGTTAACTTGATTGGTACTTTTTGTGTGCTCAACCCGCTAGCTTAGGGATTAAGGGAACTCTATGACCATTGAATCGGCGCAAATTGCCAAAGTGGCACTGTTCGATCAAAATGATGAACTACTGACTCGCTTTCGCAACAAAGATCCCATCAAACAACTCGTCGCCCAGCGTAGTCAGTTTGTCGATTCGATACTGCAACAGGAGTGGCAGAGCCACGGACTCGACAAGTTTGCTATCGCACTCATCGCCGTTGGCGGATATGGACGAGCCGAATTACACCCTCATTCAGATGTTGACCTGCTATTTTTAATCGAGTCTGACCTTTGTCCTGATGCAGAGGCCGCCCTCAGCCAGTATATCGCCTTCCTGTGGGATGCAGGTCTCGAGGTCGGGCATAGTGTACGAACTGTGGCACAAACCTTAGAGCAAGGTCGTCATGATGTCACCGTGGTGACTAATCTGCTCGAGGCCAGATTATTATGTGGTCCAGAGACGCTCTACCAATCTCTGTATCTGAGTATTCGCCGAGACGATTTTTGGCCGGCGAGTGACTTTTTTATCGCCAAGCGAGACGAGCAATTGGCCCGCCACGCCAGGGCCAGTGCATTCGATCTTGAGCCTAACCTTAAAACCTGCCCTGGTGGATTGAGGGACATACATACGGTCGCTTGGGTGGCGATGAGGTACTTCGATGCGGCCAAGGCTGAAGATCTGGTCGAACACGGTTTTCTCGACAGGGATGAACTCGAAGAGTTGCTCGAATGCCAGTACTTCCTGTGGGAACTCAGATTTGCCCTGCACCTCATCTCCGGCAGAGATGAAAACCGGCTCTTGTTCGACCTTCAACGCCAAGTCGCCGATCTTATGGGCTATGAAGACTCGACTCAGCTCGGTGTCGAGCAGATGATGAAACGCTACTATCGCACGGTCAGGCGTGTGATGGAGCTTAACCAGATGCTATTACAACTGTTTAATCGTGCCACCCTAGGTCATGCTAAGGCTCTGGAAATAAAGAAGATAAATAATGATTATCAACTACGCGGCACCTTTATTGAGTCCCTGAGCGCCGATATCTTCGAACAGCCCGTAGAAATAATGAAGCTTTTCCTGCATGTAGCAAGAAACTCTAACATTAAGGGGATATATGCGCCGACATTAAGAAGCCTGCGCAAGGCCAGACGTCAGCAATCCCAACCCTTGATGAATCACGCCGATTGCAGAGCAATATTTTTAGAGATATTAAAACACCCCAGAGGCATTGCCTCGCTGTCCTTGATGCATCGTCATGGTGTGTTATCAGCCTACCTGCCGGCATGGCGAAATATCGAGGGTCAGATGCAATTTGATCTCTTTCATGCCTATACGGTCGATGAACATACCCACAGACTGCTACAGAACATAGATCGTTTCTCTCACCCGGAGCAGAAAGATGAGTTCCCTCTGGGTTCAGTGCTGATCAATCAACTGCCCAAGAAAGGCTTACTGGTTTTAGCCGCTATATTTCACGATATCGCTAAGGGGCGAGGTGGCAATCACAGTAAGTTAGGCGCCATAGATGCGAGGGACTTCTGTAAACTTCACGGCCTCAATGATCACGATGGCAGACTGGTGTCCTGGCTGGTAGAAAATCACCTGGTTATGTCAATCACCGCGCAACGACGCGATATCTCCGATCCCGATGTGGTGGCCGAATTTGCCGATAGGGTCCGTGATGCGGTTCACCTCAGCTACCTTTATTGCCTGACGGTAGCCGATATCTGCGCCACCAATGAGAAAACATGGAACAGCTGGAAAGGTTCTTTGCTGCGAGATCTCTACTTTTCAACCCAAAGGGTGTTAGCCAGAGGCAAAGAAAAACCCGTCGATATCAGGGCTAGGGTGAGAGAAAATCAAGCTAAAGCCAAGAAAGAGCTGCTCAGACGAGGCATTAAAGAGAAAAGTTTAGATGCGTTATGGCAAAGGTTTAAAGCCGATTACTTTTTACGCCACCAGCCCAATCAGATAGCCTGGCACTCAGAAGCCATTCTCAAGCACAAACATGATGAGCCATTAGTCTTGCTCTCTAAACATACAACCAGAGGTGGCACCGAGCTATTTGTCTATGGACAGGATAAACCTAAACTGTTCGCCACAGTGATGACTTTACTCGACAATAAAAACATCAATGTCCATGATGCCAGTATCATGACCTCAAAAGATAATTATGCGCTGGATTCTTTTGTCATTTTAGAGCAGGATGGGAGCCCGGTTGCCCAGATAGCGCGTATTCAAGGGATTAAAAAGGCGCTGGTAAAAGCCCTAAGTGGTGACACGCCTAAATTACCTAAGTTTAAGAAGCTCCCTCGCAAGATGAAGCAATTTAAAGTGCAAACTCAGGTGAGTTTCCTGCCATCTCGCCGTCATGGAACCAGCATGATGGAATTGATCACTCTAGATAGTCCGGGACTATTAGCCAAGGTCGGCGATACATTATACCGATGTGGCATTAAGCTGATGGCCGCAAAGATAACCACCATAGGCGAGCGTGCAGAGGACTTCTTCATGTTACAGAATGCCGATGGAGAACAATTGAGCCCGATTCAACAGCAGGAGTTGAGTGATAACTTGACTCAAGCGCTCGATCGGCCACAGCAGAATTAGCTTAAACATATAAATATTCACTGTTTTTAATATAACATTCACTTATAACTTATTCTGGAGAAGTAAATGGAGGCTTTACGCCAACGTATAGAGGCGGCTTTTGAAGCGCGCGCCGAGATCAGCCCTAGCACAGTAGATGCAAGTGTACGTGCTGATGTTGAGAAAGTGATTAACATGCTTGATAAAGGTGAAGTCAGAGTTGCTGAGAAGATTGATGGCCAATGGCACGTACACCAATGGCTGAAGAAAGCTGTATTACTCTCCTTCAGAATTTTCGATAATGGTGTTATCGATGGCGGAGAGACTAAATACTTCGATAAAGTCCCGATGAAGTTTGCCGATTATGATGAAGCACGCTTCAGAGAAGAGGCTATTCGTGTCGTACCGCCGGCAACTGTACGTAAAGGCTCTTTCATCGGCAAGAACACAGTGCTAATGCCTTCTTACGTAAACCTTGGTGCTTATGTCGATGAAGGCACCATGGTCGATACCTGGGCCACTGTAGGCTCATGTGCCCAGATTGGCAAGAATGTCCACTTATCGGGTGGAGTCGGCATAGGTGGTGTATTAGAGCCATTACAAGCGGGTCCGACTATTATCGAAGACAACTGTTTCATCGGCGCACGTTCTGAAGTCGTGGAAGGTGTTATCGTCGAAGAGGGCAGCGTGATCTCTATGGGCGTCTACCTTGGTCAAAGCACACGTATCTATGATCGTGAAACTGGCGAGATCCACTATGGTCGCGTTCCTGCCGGCTCTGTCGTGGTATCGGGTACCTTACCTTCAAAATGTGGCAAATATAACCTCTACGCCGCCATCATAGTCAAGAAAGTCGATGCCAAGACTCGCGGTAAAGTCGGTATCAATGAACTACTAAGAATTGTTGACTAAAGCTAACCCGCTTTATCTGCTATTCACCTTTGCAGATAGATAAGATGACAGTCCTTAAAATCCCACTTTTGGTGGGATTTTTTATGCCAACTCAGTTAAAAACACAAATTGTTACTCAGTGAAACACTCTGTTCCCAGCACCACATCCTGATACATTTGTATACAACTAGCTTACAGCATTCCTAGCAGAAACCAGCTTAAATCATAACAACCCTCAAAGAAAAAGACGCTAGGAGCAACCCATGAAAAAACTACTCGCTATCGCAGTGTTCGCTCTATCTCCAATGGCATTTTCAGTTTCAGCTGGCATGTCTACCCATATGGAAAACACCCTTGTGGCCGTCTGTAAAGCCGGAGCCAGTAACAGCCTCTATAAGCTTAGGGATACCGTGAAGAGCTACCACATTAACAAGCAGAGAATTTTCCCACGCTTAGTCTGTAATGGTGAAAACTTCCATCAATTTGCATTGAGCAATGGAGCTGATAAAACGGCGGCCAAGATCTCCCCTTATATGAAGGGAACGGTAACAATTAAAGATATTGCTATGACCTATGGTTCGGACGAAATAATGGCCGTTAACTATTAAGATTAATATTCTATATAGCTTCTTTAATAAAGAGCCTTTACCGGCTCTTTTTATTACCTATACAAAATATACTTACTTCAACTGAAATTATCATCACAAGCAAATCACAAAAGCATTAATTCCTGAATTTCACCATTAATGAATAACCTTCCCCTCCCTATATAACAAAATTGAATTACAAATAACTAAAAGTAAGAATTTAAAATATCTTGTTACCTTCAGAAACCTCCTGAATCCACTTTTATATTTAGATACACTTAGATACAAATGCAGTGCAGATATATTTGTATATATCCGCTTTAATATATCAATGTCAAACAACAAGTTATTTATTCAAGTATTAATACCCTAACGCTAGGAGCGACACATGAAAAAAGTAATGACACTAACGGCATTGATATTAACCTCTCTTACATTTAACGCCTCGGCTGCGATGGAAGCGAATCTGGAACAGAAGCTTATAGAAGTTTGTAAGACTGGATTAACCGATAATTTATACAGGTTTAATAGAACTATGATAGAAAATAAAATCAACAAACGCAGAATATTTCCAATGTTAGTCTGCAATGGTGAGAGTTTTCATGACTTTGCCATTTCCAATGGCGCTAATCGCATAGCAAAAAAAATAGCGCCATTTATTCAAGGAGCGACATCGATAACTGATTTAGCAATGAACAATACTAGAGCTCAAGTCTTATCTGTGAAATTTTAATACTCAATGTAATATTCATATTAAAATAAAAGGCGCTCCTGCGCCTATTCATTTAATGCTATCCAGCAATAAAGATTAAAAAACTACCGTCTTATTTCCATACATGATAACTTCCTCATGTAATACCAACTGCAGCGCCTTACTTAATACACTTTTCTCAACATCGCGTCCGTTCTTAGCTAAATCTTCGGCACTAAAACTATGATCCACCGGAATAACATCTTGCTTGATGATAGGGCCTTCGTCTAAACAGTTATTCACGAAATGCGCCGTTGCACCAATGATTTTCACCCCCCTCTCCCAAGCCTGACGATAAGGGGAAGCACCTATAAATGCCGGTAAAAACGAATGATGAATATTGATGATGCGATTGGGATACCTTGCTACAAATTCAGGGGTTAAGATACGCATAAACTTGGCAAGCACCACATATTCGGGCTGATAAGCCTCGATCACCTCGATCATCTTCTTCTCATGCTCAAGACGAGTCATATCTTGATGACAGATAAAATGAAAAGGTATATCAAATTTATCCGCTAGGGGTTTAAGGGTCTCATAATTTCCCACTATCGCAGCAATCTCAACATCTAGACCAGCATAATAGGCCTTCATCAAGATATCACCGAGACAGTGTGCCTCTTTAGTCACCATGATCACAATACGCTTCTTACCTAAGCTCACTAGCTTCACATGGCTCGAATGAGGAAGCACTTCATTCAAGTCAGATAAGATCAGTGAGTCATCAAACACGCCTTCAAGCTCAGTTCGCATAAAGAAACGTCCCTGAGAATTATCGACAAACTCACTGTTTTTAATGATATTAAGCTGATGTTTAAAACATACACCCGTGATATTTGTGATCAATCCCTGTGCATCGGCACAGTCTGTTATCAAGACTTTCCTTTCCATCGTTACCCCTAATAATTCGTAACACTAATTCATAAATCTAAAGTGAAATTTCAACATACTATCGTGGGGATCAAGAGCGAGTATCTATATATCGCTGTAATAATCTACGTAAGCTTTCCGCTTTAGTGCCGTAAACGACTTGTATACCCTTGCCAACGACCACAACCCCCTTAGCGCCAAGCTGCTCTAATCTGAGTTTATCGACTAAACTTGGTTGCTTTACGCTGATCCTGAGCCGAGTCAGGCATGCATTGAGATCTAAGATATTATCTGCACCGCCCAGCGCGTTAATTATGCTTCTTAGGCTCGCCTTAGGCTGCTGCTCCGCTTCCATTCGGCCTGGAGTTTTAAGATTGAAGAGTAAGATAGAGCCCCGAAAGACTAAGTAATAAATCAATGCTGTGATCGGACCTAAAATCAGAAACCATTCGCTATTTTTTGAGTTATTAAACAAGAGAGTAAAATCGACCAACCCATGTGAAAATACCAGGCTGTGATGAATATCCAATGAGATACAAACAGCATATGCCAGTCCTGTCATTAACGCATGCAGTAAAAATAGTAAAGGAGCAACAAACATAAAAGCAAACTCTATGGGTTCGGTCACCCCCGTTAACCAACTGGCAGAAGCGGCGGTGATCATTATGCCTGCGACTCGATTTCTTTGAGTCTTATCGGCACATCGCCAGATTGCGATAGCGGCGGCAGGGAGCCCCCACATTTTAATCAGATAGCCTCCGGCTAAATTACCGGCCAGAGGGTCACCGGCAAGGTACCTGGCAACCTCCCCTCTGATCACCTCTCCCTCTTTCACAAATTGTCCCATTTCCAAATAAAATGGTGCATTCCATATATGATGCAGACCCAATGGGATAAGTAACCGCTCCACGGTGCCATAGAGCGCAAACGCTTGTGCTGGTTTTTGGTAAACAACCCAATCGGAAAATCGCTCTATTTGCAGTGATAAGCTAGGCCAGATATGGATGAGCAGATATGAGAGTGTAATACATAGAGGGATCATCAGTAACGGAGCGCTTCTCCTTCCTTCAAAGAAAGAAAATACGGCAGGAAGCCGCACATTTTCGCTCTGTTTAACGGCGAGACAAGTCACAGCCCCAACTAGCATGCCACCAGCAATCCCAGTGTCTATGGTATTAATTCCCCATAGCATCCGCGTCGATATGCCATAAAGCTCAGCTAGCGCAGCCATGCTTGAAAGGTAGACACCAAAGCCAAAAACCGCAGTGAATGCGGCTATACCTTGATCCTTACAAAATCCGATGGATACGGCGACGGCGAATAACATGGGCATCATGGTGAAGATGAGCTTCCCCACTGCAAGCATGACCACTGAGATTGCGTCAGGAATAAATGGCAGAGGATTCGATGCCAAGCCTATCATCACGCCAGCAGCGGGTAAAATTGCAATCGGGATTAACAGCGCTTGACTCAACCTCTGGGCAAATTTAAACCAGTGTTGACTAATATATCTTAAGCAACCATTTCCATATCGATTAATGCGTTCCAACTTTGCAGCCATGCCTTCGCTTCTACCTCAGGTTCCATTGTTTCACATGCATCGATTTTCAACATTTCACCGATACGTTTAGCACCACATTCTGTAAGCAGTTCATCAAACTTGACCCCAGCGCCACAAAAGGTCTCATAGCTGGAATCGCCTAAGGCTATCACCCCGTATTTCAATTGGGGCATGTATGGCGCTGTAGATTTTAAATTTTCAAACCATGGCTGTATATCTTCAGGCACATCACCTTGACCTGTGGTGGAACAAATCACCAATAACAGCTCATCTTGTGGAGGGACAAAACCGTCCAGTTGATCATGCATCAACAGCGACACCTCCCTCCCTTCTTCCTTTAGCACTCCAAACAGGGTCTCAGCAACAAACTGTGCATTGCCATAGACAGTCCCAAAAATCAAATTCACTTTTTTCATGTTTCAGATCGCCCTGCGTTTAAATTAGTTTTATACTTCAAACATACTTTATTGATAGCTTCATGCCAACTTATTCGGCTGAATCTTCAAGGGCCTTAAGATGCACCACTCCAATAGACGCAAGCACATAAAGCATGTTCACCGCTCAGCTCATATCAGGCGCATGCGTTATTTCACCTCACAGCATACGACCAACTACATTCCTTTTGAGCTTGCTGAACAAGTTCAAGAACATGATCTTCCCACGTCGGAGGAGCTTGTGCTCCCTGTGGATAAGACTGGCTAAGCTAACAGAGATGAAGCCTCTGACGCCAAGGTCTCTTCGTCCCAACCTAAACCTTTGAATAGGTCGAGCCATTGCAGCTCTAACTCGGTTTCAATCACCATACGCTCTCCCGTCCTGGGATGATTAAAAGTGAGTTTCTTAGCTATAAGCCAAAGCCTATTCACCGAAAAATGTTCCCTGAAAAACTTATTCTGCTTACCATCTCCATGGGTTGTATCACCAAGGATTGGGTGTCTAAGATGCGCCATATGTCTCCTCAGCTGATGTTTACGCCCCGTATGAGGAGTTAACTTCACCAGCGCATAACGACTAGAAGCATAACGACCAGAAGAAAAAGGGATCTCAGTATTTAACAATGGCTGATAACTGGTCATGGCATCTTGAGCCGGTTTATCTGCAGCCACATCCTTATCACCCAAATCATCGAGCTCTACTTTCAATGGATAATCTAAGGTAGCCGCTTCATGCATATTGCCACGCACTATGGCGAGATAATGCTTTTCAATGGTCTTATCGGCAAATTGCTCACATAATGCATTGGCCATTTCACTGCTCTTAGCAAATAACAATACCCCAGAGGTTGGCCTGTCGAGCCGATGAACGGGGAAAACATGACAACCGACTTTATCTCGAGTCAATTGCATCGCAAAGAATCGTTCCCGACGAGCTAAATATGATCGATGCACCAGTAAACCTGCAGGCTTATGAATCGCAACGATATCGTCATCTTCAAATAAGATTTCAATCTCAGGGGGCGTCTCCTCGATTGTCTCTTCGCCAACAAGATTATCTGCTATTTGTTGCAACTGAGTCATATCACTCACTTGTTTGTCTTCTTTATCTTGGTTCACTGAGAAATTTATCCAAATCATCAAAAATCATAATTAATGTGTGCCGCTCTTTTACATCATTCCATACATGATGTGCCATTGGTGCGATGGCTATGTTGTTGGGTAACACTTGCCTACTGGCAATCAAGGCTCGCATTTTAGGAATAAAAATAAACTGCACCCAGCTTTCAAAAGACATGGCCTCACAGCTAAAAGGTGATGTATCGGCCATGGCTTCTGCAGAGGGCACTTCCAGACTCCATAAAGAACGACGCTTTAATTCTTCTTCTAACTCTTGTAGCTTCTGAGTCGTTTTTATATACAACACATAGTAACCTTATTTTTAGCGTAAGCAGGCCTTAAGCCGAACCATGCCCGCTTCTAAAATTTGAGACCTGTAAATAATACCATCTCAACCCACTTCACCCTATACTAGACGCCATTACATCACGGATCTCAGTGTTACGGCAGAAAAATGACAGAAATCACCACCCTTAGCCAGTTTTTATCGACAGCAAATACTCAGTTTCAAGTCTATGATATGGGCAGAAGAGTGCAGAGCATAGATATGATGGCGTTTCACCAATTCGAGAACCTGGCATCACCTTATCCCTATCCCATTCAGGGGCATGCCCAATTTGCCATCGTATTTTGGGATGCAAGCCAGCAACATTATATCTGGTTTCTAAAATTACCATTAGATGAACGCGGCCTACTTTCACCCGCACCCAGAACACAATTCATCAAGATGATCATAGAGGCTTTAGGACGAGATCCAACTAAAGATTTAACTGAAGCAGAGCAGCAAAAGCTCGCTAATCATCCTTTCGCTTTTACACCATCGGCAGAAAAACTGGCACTGTTTAATGCTCTGGTGAGAAAGCAGCTCAATGGTAAGGCCTCTTCTCAATATGAGTATGCGTACCAATACCTCAGCGGACAAGTCTCAGCCGATAAATGGCAACAAGTCGGTCTACAAGGAATTGCCGATATCTGTGTTAGAGCCAACGAACTCGATCACCTCAAGCAGCTAATCAATAGCTTTGACTACAGCTCAATTGAAGTTCAGATTGCCCTATGCCAATGTTTAGAGCATCTTACTGTTGAAAAAAGCCTCGCCAACAGAGTTTTTGAACAACTGCTCAGTACCGATAAGCAAAATAAGCTCTATTTTTTACGTGCACTGGCATCGAATGAAGAATTAACCCAGCAAGCGATTTCACATATCCAAGAGCAAGGTATACTCGATGCAGAAGCCTTGATCACCATAGCGGCCAGAAACTGGACTGTGCTCAAACATGCTCAAAGTCGTACTATTTTCTTAGAAGCTCTGGCAGGCCAAGAACAACATTTTTTCAATCAAATTTTTGCCGATATTGTGGCAATACCAAGCTTGCGAACACAGATCCTCACTGAATTGCGTAATCCAAATCGAAGCCCACAATTAGCATCCGCAATTGGTGGATTATTTAAGGTCATAAAATCATGATGACAGATTTTTTACTTATCGTTGCACTCGTCGTTGTTGCTGCATTTTTTTGGCAATTGAGACAGATGGCTGAAATTAGTCGACTATTTGCCCAGAGAGAATGCAACAAACAAAAGGTGCAACTGCTTGCCATTGCAATGGAGTCCGCTAGACCCAGTATAGGTGGCAGCAGTGGGCTCACATGGAAGGCAAAATACCTGCTTGAGTTTAGTACCGATGGTATGAATCAATATAAAGCTGAGATATGGATGCATGGGAAAAAAGTACAGAAGGTTAAGTGGCCAATTTTCCCGGAACCTGAATGGCTCGATGCACCTGAATCTCGCGGCTCTGTAGGCGGTAGTTGTGGCTCTCGAGGCAGCTGTAATACAGGCAAGTGCAAATAAGGCTGTAAAGCTGTAAAGCTGTAAAGATAGTAAAGCTAATATAAAAAGAAAAAGAAAAAGAAAAAGAAAAAGCGCGGCTCCTAGAAGCCGCGCTTTTTGTCTCTTTTGTTAAGCAATCCTGCTATTTATTATGCTCCCTGCACCATCCATGCGTTCAATATGCTCCCTGCATCATCCCTGTAACGTCCTGTTATTTCCCTGTACAGCGGATATAAATACCCACTGTTACTTCTCCATTGACTCGGTAGTCCATTAACCGAGCTAACTCATCCTTAAGCGTGTCCCTAAAAGCCATCCTTGTATATCCGTATAAAGCTCCATTTACTCGATAATCCATTAATCGAGCTGACTCAATCCTTGAGCGTGTCCCTAAAATCCATCCCTGTATATCCGTACTTATATCCGTATACTGCTCCATTTACTCGATAATCCATTAACCGAGCTGACTCAATCCTTGAGCGTGTCCCTAAAATCCATCCCTGTATATCCGTACTTATATCCGTATAAAAATCCATTTACTCGATAATCCATTAACCGAGCTGACTCAATCCTTGAGCGTGTCCCTAAAATCCATCCCTGTATATATCCGTATAAAAATCCATTTACTCGATAATCCATTAATCGAGCTGACTCAATCCTTGAGCGTGTCCCTAAAGTCGTCCTTGTCGATTCCTTTCAGTACATTCCGTGTATACAATCTTCCTAGATTGCAAACCTTCCATCCTGGATAATCTGGCTTCCTTGCTAGCAACACTCAATCCTAAAGCGCCTCATCCATGACTGAATCCTTTCAGTGACGATCCCTCTGCCACTGCTGATCTTCCTGATCATTGTATCCATTCATTTCATACATTTCCTTGTACGAGTTAAATTTTAGATGATCTTGATAAGAATAATGTTCAAATACCAAACACCAAGATTAGCGCCTACTAGAAAACACAACCAACACAACATCAAAGCATTGTTTTATAACAGAATAAACAAACCCATGTAGCATAACGATGACAAAAAATGCCTCTTGTCTTACATTCATGTGAGAGATCTCTCACGCTAACGAAAGCAAATAAAGATGAAGAGCTGAATATTGGCGATACTCTATTTTTGCATGATTGCAGAAGTGTAAACTTAGCTCAGCACGGAACACACGCAAAAGAAAGGGCACACCATTAGGCGTGCCCGATACTTATACTTTTTAGCTATCCTGCTAACCTGCTTGCTCCCTGCATCATCCTTAACTATCTAGCTTCCTTTCTCTTCCCTGGGTCCATTTTATTTGGTAATCCTTATACCAAATCATGCTCAATCCTTGAGTGTGTCCGTCTCTCTTCTCGAGAGCCATCCTTTAATCTATCCATGAAGTCACATTCAAAATGAGGCCAATTATTCACTTTGCAGTGCGAGCTGTATATCGCTATTCTGTCCATTTAAATGCTCATTACATCCCTGTAAAACTTTCTAATAACAGATTAAATTTCATCCTGAAATTCATAACCTTTCTGCCATTGACTTAATAACAATGATAATTGTAATGACAGTCATGTACTCCTACTATAAGCAAAAATAATAAAGTCACATTCACAAATAAAGCAAAGCAAAACCAATAACCATTTGAATTTAAACAGTTAGTTTTATCCACAATAATGAACAGTGAATTTCACACCACTTTGTCCCACATGGATGTGAGAGATATCTCACAGAGACTCAGGACGAAGTTTACTTCACACATTTCGAATATTCGTGAATAGAACCCCAAAATTGGCTAATGGGTAAAATAACTTATCTCTGTGATGGTGATATTTACCGAGCTATTGTGGCTTGCTGCTAGTTTATCTTTTAAATAATTGCGCGACTCTCTGAGCTAGCATCACCCAGTCCGCAAAAAAACTATAAAGCGGATATTGAAAAGTTGCCGGACGGTTTTTCTCAAACATGAAATGACCCAGCCAAGCAAAACCATATCCCACTATCGGCAGAGAGATAAGCAAGGGGTAATTGCTAGTGAAAAGGCTCACACAGAGAATAAACAGCACTAATATGCTACCGAGATAGTGCAGATTTCGACAGACTGGATCTTTATGCTGCGCAAGATAGAAAGGATAAAATTCTTTAAACGATTGATATCGTATAGGCTCCCCTCTATTCATCATTTCCCCACAAACAATTTTCAATATTAGGATTACTCATTATCTTGTCCTCGATAAAACAATAACTCACCCTCAACTTTACCGATAAAGAGAGTCTCAATGGCGGTAAAACCATGTTGGCTGAGCAACTGAACATGTTGCTGTTCACTGGCAAAAACACCAACACCATCCATTTCAGGTTGTTCATCACACCAGCTCAAAACGGCTTGCACCAACTTGCTACCTAAGCCTTTTTTCTGTTCAATAGGTGACACGGCAATAAATTGTAAAATACCACAATTCGAACTAGGCAAGTGCTCTAACAAGCAGGATTCTTTCTTGATCAAGGCTTGTGTCGATTGCCAACCGGTACTGATAAGCATCTTTAACCGCCAATGCCAATATCGAGACTCCCCCAGAGGCAGTTGCTGAGACACAATACATGCAACCCCAAGCATTCGCTCTCCCTCAAATAAGCCAATTAACGTCTGTTCTTGTTGCCACAATTCATTTAACTCCTCCCTGATAGCTCCTCTGAGCTTTTGCTCATACATGGAAAGATCACCGGAGTGAAATGATTCAATAAAAAAAGGGTCATCGTGATAAGCGTTATAAAGTATCGAAGCTGCCACGCGAAGATCTTCAGCCGTCAGGTATACCGCTCGATAGGTTTCTAATATTTGATTATCTGTTGCCATCGGTTTAAGTTATCCCTTGATCTAAATCAATTAACAACCAATGTAGCAAGCAAGTTAAAGCGTGTAAATATTAATCATAAAGCGCTATTTATCCGTCAATTTAATGAAGTTTGATCCATACTCATATTTAAGCCACCAGTGTTACTCAAATAAGCAATAGGAAACCAATAATATGGACACCACACCTCAAGATCTTAGTCATCTTTTTGATCAATTAGGATTAGATAATAGCGAACAGAGTATTGACACATTTATCGCAAACCATACGATACCCGCAAACGTTCTGCTCTGTCAGGCTGATTTTTGGAATGATTCTCAGAAGAGCTTTTTAAAGGAAGCAATTGAAGAGGACGCCCAATGGTCTGAGTTAATCGATCATTTAGACGCCCAACTTAGGTAATTTAGTTTGCTAACTAGATATTTTTGTAAGCCATGTTTCCCCAGCCTACAAGGGAATTATTGCTGATAACCACAGGAGTGCATTCATCTTTTGTGGTTTTACCATCGCCCCTGGTACGTTGCGTGCGATAAAAAAGCACATGAACCTCTTTGTCTTTCTCAATATAGGCTTCATTAAAGTCTGCTGTTCCCATCAAGACGCTAACTTGATCTCGAGTCATACCCAGACTCAATCTAGCCAGATTTCCGCGATTGATATCTTGAGTCTCTTCCCAGCCCTCTTGGCCATTCCATCCCGATTCCCCATCACCAATATTGAGTACGCAGCCAGATAAGCTTAAACTTGTAATACCAATTAATGCCAAACCAATTAAATTTGTTTTCACTATGACTTCCTGTTTCTTTATTATAGATAACCTCAGAGAAAGCAAAAAACAAGCCAACATCACATCTGATTGTTTAATAAGAATTTAATACGGAAAACTCAGATGGCATTGGTCACATTTACTAAACAAGTGAGAAAGATAACCAACTATGAGCCCAATAGAACAGATATTGGCAGCGGCTAAATCGCTATCGATTGCAGGAAAAAAACCTAGCCTTGCACTGATCAAAACAAAAATTGGCAACAGTATTCCTATGCCCATATTGATCCAGGGCCTGCAGCAATTTAGGGCGATGGATACTAGCTCTGTAGAGAAGATCCCGAGCCTGGACAAATTGCACATAGCGACCGCCCCTGCTGAAGCTGAGTCCGAAATTGATCAGCTAAAAGCTGAGCTGACTCAATTAAAGCGAGCCTACCAAAACCTTAATTCTCGATTAGAACAGCTCGAAAAGCATATAATAAAGGCGAAAAAATAATGCATGTTGTTGAATTAAGATTTGAATGTTATGACAACACCACCATAACAGCAGCCGAAAAATCGATTAATGGTTTACTCGAAGCCTATAGAGCCAATGGGCAAATTTTAGGTCGAGAATTCGCCGTGGCATTCAATGATGGGGAGTTTAGAGTCAGGCTAGTAATGCCTGAAAAAAGTAGTTTAGCGAAACGTTTTAACAGCCCATGGGTTGAGAAAGCACTCGTCGAACTGACAGAGTCAAAAATACTCGCTCCGAGAGAAAAATACCTAGGTCAAGACATCAATTCAGAAGTCAGCAGCTCTGAAACACCAAGTTGGCAGCTCGTTTATACCAGCTATGTGCACATGTGCTCACCGGTACGAAACGGTGATACCTTGCAGCCCATCCCACTCTATCAACTGCCGGCAACATTCAATGGCGATCATAAACGCATCATTCGCTGGCAAACTGAGTGGCAAGCCTGTGACGAACTGCAGATGGCTGCAGCAACAAAAGCTGAGTTTGCAGCATTAGAGGAGTTAACGTCTACGTCGAGTGATCTATTTCGCCGAGGCTGGGATCTGAGAGGTCGCATCGAATACTTAACTAAAATCCCAACCTATTATTACCTCTATCGTGTCGGCGGAGATAATCTAGCAAGCGAGAAAGTTCGCCCCTGCCCCCGTTGCGGCAATAAACATTGGCTACTCGATGAACCTTTATTAGACATGTTCCACTTTCGTTGTGACAGCTGCCGAATCGTGTCAAACATCTCTTGGGATCACCTTTAAAACAAGGTATGAGTTCCTAGGAGTGCGCACATAATCGCTTGTTACTTGCCGCGCAGATTGCGCCACATTAACTTAAATCGATTCCATATTCCAGGGTGATCCAACTCAGGCATAGACTCCTCGATATGAAGCTCTGGAGGCGCGACCCGCGGGGTTAGCTGGGCAATAAACTCATTTAGGCTGTTAGTTAATTTTTCAGATGGCGCTTCACCAGGGATCTCGACCCAGACGCTGCCATCACTGTTATCGACGGTTAGCATCTTGTCTCCATCACCTAACACACCGATAAACCAGGTAGGCGCTTGCTTTAATTTCTTCTTCATCATCAAATGACCAATCATATTTTGCTGTAGATATTCAAAGTCTGTCTGATTCCATACCTGTAGCAGCTCCCCTTGCCCCCACTCACAGTTAAATAGCAGAGGGGCTGAGAAATATTCGCCAAAAAATGCATCTATGTCGGAGCCTAATTCTATGTCTAACGCAGTCTCGACATTAGAAAAAGATCCTGGCTCTTCTCTTTTTACCGGCTTCCAACATACGCTGACCTCTTCATTCGACTCATGGTAATTACTAGGTTCAAACTCCCCTTCAATACAGAGAGATTCTTCACCTCTAGGGTAGTAACGCGGGGATTCACCTAGCTTTTCGAGATAGGTCAGTTGATATAATTTCAAGAAATTATCTAAAGCAGGTAAAGAAGACACTTAGCAGAAGTCCAAATTTTGAGTATAATATGCACCTATTTTGACATGGAATATCTATTGATGACACAAGTTCATGATCCCTATACGGATGCCGAAGCTCTCAGTGGCTTAACTCTTGGTAAAGCAACGGGCTATCAGGCCGAGTATGACGCATCTTTGCTGCAAGGGGTTCCACGTAAACTTAATCGTGATGCAATCGAGCTCAATGAAAGTTTGCCTTTTCATGGCACTGATATCTGGACGGGTTATGAACTATCCTGGCTCAATGCTAAGGGCAAGCCAGTCGTTGCCATAGCCGAGTTTCAACTCAGCTATGATAGCGATAACTTGATCGAATCTAAGTCATTCAAGCTCTATCTCAATAGTTTCAATCAAACCAAATTCGACGATATAGAACAAGTACAGGCCACCTTAATCCAAGACTTGTCAAAATGTGCCGTAGGCGATGTCAGCGTTAAGGTATTTGAACCTAAACAGTTCGCTAGCCAACGCATCGTTGAACTTCCAGGCACCTGTATCGACGATCTTGATATAGACGTTGATGACTACAATTTTAACCCTCTATACCTTGAGAACAGTACCGATGAGAAAGCGGTCGTTGCCGAAACGCTTAACTCTAACCTGCTTAAATCTAACTGCTTGATCACCTCTCAGCCCGATTGGGGCAGCGTGATGATCCGTTATCAGGGGCCAAAAATCGATAGAGAAAAACTACTCAGGTATCTCATCTCATTCCGCCAACATAATGAGTTTCATGAGCAGTGTATCGAACGTATCTTTGTCGATCTAAAACGTTTCTGTCATTGTGCAAAACTCACGGTATATGCTCGCTACACACGACGTGGTGGCTTAGATATTAACCCTTACCGTAGTGATTTTGAGACGCCACCAGAAAATCATCGTTTAGCCAGACAATAAACGTAAGAGTTTTAAGATGCTAATAATAGAAAGATGAGCCATTGCTCATCTTTCTATTTTCTAGCATTGATCAAAAAAACTCCCTAGTAATCAGCTAAAACTACTAGAGAGAAAATGAGAGCCTTGCAGCTCTTTGGCTGCTCTTTTAGCTTTCCTGTTATATGCATTAATCATTGCATTTAGCGTGTCTGTTCCCTGCAACTCAAGAATCATCCACTACCATTTAAATACAAGGCCAAACTCATAGAAATTTTCTCTATCGGCAAAATAGGTATAGGTAAAATAGGGAGAGAATTTCCAAATCTGTGTCGTCAATGTAATATCGTGATAGTTAAAATTGCCCTTACTGCAATTGATATCTAAAAAGCACCGCTCATCGATACCGAGTTCAGGCACTGTCACCCAGCTATTACCACCTCGCGTATCATAAACATGATTATAGCTATAACTGACATTCAAACGTGCATGAGCACTCCAGGATACACCCAGCATAATATCGACGGTATCTGAAGGTGTGAAACCTAGCTCGCCCTGATAATCATCACCGAGGTCAAAACCAAAGCTGAATTCTTCGGTGTACCAATTATAGTTAGTATCGGCCATCAAGATGACCGTTTCACTCACTGGAATACCCGTAAAAATACCCGCACTGTAGCCTACACTATTGGCCTTAGCCGTGACTTCGGTAAACATGAATGAGGTATAAAAACTTTTGCCCACGCCCACTTCCCAGAACTCATTGCTGTCATACTCACCAAACATACGCCAGGTCTCACCAATATCGACACTCGCGTTAAGGGTGTAAACGGCTTCACCATCTTGCATCTTCACATCTAAACCAACTGACTTGTATAAGGGCTCACCTTCAACATCATGTTCTATGACTATACCTTTAGGCGGGAAAATAAGTTCGATATCATTGGCAATTGAAGTGGCATGGGCAGTGGCTACATAGCCACTGCATAGCCCTGTAATACCTATTACAGAAAAAAGAAGTTTACATGGTCGCATTCAGCTTTGCTCTCAATAAAATATCAAAATAGTCCACCTCAAAGTAAGGTGGACAAAATAATTTAGCGGCTTTAACGTCGGAATATCTCTCGCTATCAACGCTTAGGAAGCTGACTTTTTAATTTAGCCGCGCTCACCCTTGATTTGATATTGTCTCGTTGAATTTGTGTGAGGTCTGCTTTAGATGCTTTCACTGTGCCCCAGCCCGCATCGATTACAGACTTGTCCCAATCGATGCGGATCTGACCATCTTCTTGATAGATAACATAGGTATTATCCCAAGACATAGCGCCATCACGTACCGTATAAGTGCCGTCACCATTAGATTCAATGATGGCCATGGTTTTACCATCCTCCTTACGGTAGATATAAGCTTGTCCATGCTCTTCGCTAAAAACAAGCTCATAAGGGTTTACATCTGGCTTTGGTTTATTTGCATTTCCCCAGCCACCATCATCGTCAAATTCAGGAGAGTTATCGGCAGGCTTATCACCAACATCAGGACGCTCTTTATCCGCCCCCCAATCCGGTGTATCACCAAAGTCTGGTAAACCAAAACCCGGATCCGTATCTGGAAAATCATTATCTGGACCTGTTTCAATAGGATTATGCGGAGTGCCCGGGATCTCAATCGGTAATTCCAGGCCGGGATTGCCATAATCTGGATCTGTGTTGTCTTTAACTGAAGAGGTTGATGAACACCCAGAGATAAAAATGGAAGCGACAAGCGTTGTTAAAAGCGAAGTTTTAGATAATTTCATATATATGCTCTCTATAGATAAAACAATTCAGTAAAATGGGCTGAATCAATAACTACGACTATAGTGAGTTTTCTGATAGAAATAATTAGGGCTAACAGACATTGACACATTCACACCGTGAATATTGTCAATCTAAAAGCATTAATGTTTCAGTAAATACATTCACAAAAGCAATGGCTTGTCTGAAAAACGTGCAAGCGCCTACTGTAGATTTATAGAGAGAATCGTTTCCCTCAGCCAGATATGGGCTGGGTTACGGTTGTGCTTCTTCTTCCACACAACTTCAATATCTAACGTCTTTGTTTTAAAGGGGATAGGTAATAATTGAAGATTAAACATCTGTGCAAAATCACTGGCATAGTTTTTAGGAGAGATCCCCATTGCATCACTTGTCGAAACGGCAGCAAGCAGAGTCAACATAGATGACTTACTGCTATGCACTTTACGATTAGGAAGCACCTCCTCACTAATGAAGTCTACTGCGGTGAGATTAAAACGCCTGAGCTTAACTAATACATGCCGCTCAGCAAAAAACTGCTCCCAAGTGATCTGCTGCTGAATTCTAGGGTGCTTGCTACTTACAACACAAACTGCTGGCTCCCTTATCAAGAGTTCTCTCTCGAAACGATTATCTCTGGGTAAACCGATATCTATCGCAATATCTGCTTGCTCTAGGTTAAGCATCTCGAAGATCTCATCATCAAAATCTGGTGGTTCACGAAATATCACCTCAATGGAAAGATCTTGGATTATTGCATCTAACCTGTTTTGTAGTAGATGAGTGACGACTTCATTGGCTAAAATCACAAACTGACGCTCAGACGTGATGGGATCAAACCCCTCAAGCCCAGAAATAGTTTGCTCAATATTAGTGAAAGAATCATTGAGCTGCTCATAGAGATAATTGGCCATGGCAGTAGGCTTGATGTTACGCCCCGCCCGGACGAAGAGTTCCTCACCGATAACGGCCTTAAACCGTGAGATGGCATTACTCACCGAGGGCTGAGTCAAATCTAGCTCTTCTGCGGCTAAGGTATATGATCCCGTGCGACAGACGGCCAAAAACACCCTCAATAAATTCACGTCAAACTGTTTATGCTGTGCCACTCTAGAGCCCTCTCAAATACAAAACCTGTGTATTACGCCATCTGATTTTTATTCTATAAAGCAAACTAATTACTTTACTTTCAACCGAGGAAATCATTACTGATGGCTCAATTTTTTTAAGGTATTTCTTAACCAAATACTCGCAGGATTTCGATCTAACTTCTTACTCCAAACCATATGATAGTTGATAACACGAGTATCGAGAGGTGGCTGCAGTACCTGTAAGCCGAACAGCTCGGCATATTCTTGGGAAAAGGTTTGAGTAGCGACAGCGATAGCATCACAATTAGCCACTGTCGCCAACATGGCGAGAATAGAGGATTGCTCACAATAAACCTCTCTGTGAGGCAAGACTTCATCGGTTAGAAAATCTACCATACTCAAGTTGCCCCGCCTCATATTCAACACGATATGCTTCTCACTAAAATACTGCTCACGGCTCAGGGTGTTTGATATTCTCGGGTGCCCCTTCCTTACCACACATACCAAGTTATCTTGCATCAAGAGTTCATCTGAAAAAGATGCCAATTCAGGCTTGGTCAGGTCAATAGCCAGATCCACGGCTTCGACCTGAAGGTCTAACTGCAGTTGCTCTTCCTGTATCGGTATTTCACGAAATACAATATTCACAGATAAATGGCTAAGGTACTCATTTATTCGTTTATGCAACAAGCCTATTGTCGTTTCATGAGCATATACATGAAACGTGCGCTCGCTACACAGGGGATCAAACGCCTTCATCCCCAGTAAAGATTGCTCGATACTCGACAAGGGCTCCTTAAACTCTTCATACAAGCTAAGCGCTCCAGCTGTCGGTTTGACCCCCCTGCCCACTCGAATAAAAAGTGCTTCTCCCACGGTAGATTTAAGCCGATTAATCGCATTGCTCACGGAAGATTGAGTGAGGTCTAACTCCTGTGCGGCCTTACTGAAGGACCCAGCCCTACATACAGTAATAAAAACACGTAAAAGGTTGAGATCAAAATGTTTCTGTTGGGGCATAGCAGGTTCCTGAGCAAATTCTTATAACAAGCCTAATATTCATAATATAAATATTAACTTCTAGGTTAGCCCTAATTATTAACCTATTCAAGCTGTATAGACTGAGGTCACTGATTAAATACCCACCAGTAATAGTAAGCAAAACATTCAATTCTGGTGAATGTCCTTTTTCTCTAGCTAAGGTTAGGTTTATATGAAAACATCACTTATCGCCATCTCTATCTGTTCGGCTTTGTCAGTCACAATGGTGCCGTTTAACACATTTGCAGCCCAGCATGAACACGACCACCTCACTGTCAATTACGTCGGCAAAGACGCTAGTGTGCATACAGCCGATGCTAATAGAGCTTTCGCCACTCATCTGAACTTCACCGATACAGCAGCCTTCGAGCAATCCTCAAAGCACCTTATCGCTAAACTCGATGACAAAGCCGCTGCAATTCTTAGAGCCGAGTTTGAATTCATCAGCGATAAGGCTCCAGATACCGTCAACCCCTCCTTACATCGTCAAGCCAAGCTAAACATGGTTGCCGACGGGTTATATAAGGTTCGAGATGGTATCTATCAGGTTAGAGGCACAGATCTATCGAACCTGACCCTTATCCGTTCTGATAATGGCTGGATAGCCTATGACGTATTACTGACAAAGGAAGCCGCAAAAATATCTCTCGAGTTTGCCATGAAAAACCTCCCCGAAGGCAATGATCTTCCTGTCGTTGCCATGATTTATTCTCATAGTCATGCTGACCACTTTGGTGGTTCAAGGGGAGTTCAAGAACTCTATCCTGACGTAAAAGTGTATGGCTCACACAATATCACCAAGGAGATTGTGGACGAGAATGTACTTGCGGGTAATGCCATGAGCCGACGTGCAGCTTACCAATATGGTGCAACTCTAGGTCGACACGATCACGGCATTGTCGATGCAGCCCTTGGCAAAGGTCTGTCTAAGGGTGAGATAACCTACGTTAAACCCGACTACACCTTAAATAGCAAAGGAAAATGGGAAACCTTGACCATAGATGGCTTAGAGATGGTATTTATGGATGCCTCAGGCACTGAAGCCACCTCTGAGATGATCACCTATATTCCCTCCATGAAAGCGCTCTGGAGCGCTGAGTTAACCTACCAGGGCATGCACAATATCTACACCCTCAGAGGTGCCAAGGTACGTGATGCACAAAAGTGGTCTAAAGATATCAATGAGATGATCAATGCCTTTGGTGGTGAGGTTCAAACGCTATTTTCTGCACACTCGGCGCCAATCTGGGGCAATGGGGAGATCAATGACTTCTTAAGATTACAAAGGGACAATTATGGCCTGATTCATAACCAAACTCTGCGCTTAGCCAACCAAGGAGTAACGATTCAAGACATAGGCGATGCGATCCAAGAAACCATCCCAGAAGCTATCATTAAATCGTGGCATACCAATGGTTATCATGGCTCATACAGCCATAATGCCAAGGCTGTCTACAACATGTATTTGGGTTATTTTGACATGAACCCGGCTAACCTTAATCCTCTGCCGACCCACCCAGAAGCGACTAAATTTGTCGAGTATATGGGCGGGGCTAAATCTGTGATAAAACGCGCTCAAGCAGATTACTCTCAAGGTGAGTATCGTTTCGTGGCAACTGCACTGAATAAGGTGGTGATGGCCAATCCCGGTAACAATACCGCACGTCAGTTACTGGCCGATACCTATGAGCAACTCGGTTATCAATCTGAAAATGCCGGCTGGAGAAACATATATTTAACCGGTGCTCAAGAGTTGCGTGTCGGCATACAAGCCGGTACACCTAAGACCGCCTCAGCCGATGTGATCAGTGAAATGGATATGCCAACCCTGTTCGATTTCCTCGCGGTCAAAATCGACAGTATTAAGGCTGCTAAGCAAGGTCTGGTGACGATGAACATCGTCACTCCGGACGACAATCGTATTCTATATGTAGAGATGAGTAACGGTAACCTGAGCAACATAGAAGTGACCAGTATTAAGCCAGCCGATGCAACCCTGACGGTCAATAAAGCCGACGTGACCCGTATTCTTATGGGTCAAACTAAGCTCAAAACCTTACTGTCAGATGGTACAGCAAGATTAAGCGGCGACAATACGGCATTCAATAAGATAGCTTCTAGCCTGGTCGAATTTAAACCTGACTTTGAAATCGTGCCTTTAAAGCCAGCGAATGGAACACACTAAGCCTCAAGTGAGTAAAGCTGGTTTTTATACTATCAGCTAGATTAAAACAGACTGGAACAGGTATCTACAACATCCAAGTTTCTCACCTTGGGTGTTTTTTTGTTACTGACATGACGACTTTACATAAACATAGCTTCGACCATTGAACCTATGCCTTTCTTCATTGATACCAACTTAATTAAACCGCTCAAACCAATCAAAGTTCTCATTTTAGACTAACATCATCAACAAAGCTTAAATTAGCAAACACTAAAAATACTACTTTATAGGTAATGACGATCTGGATAAGTCAACGATCTTCGTCACAGTTATTGATCCCATATCAAAATCATAGATTAAGTTTGTTTCAGATCAAACAAGCAATTCAAGTTCACATCTATAACAGTCACAGAGCAATGATGAAACATAAGGACTACACAATGAAAGTTCGTGCACTTACCCTAGCAATTTTAGCTTCTCTTTCTGCCTCTGCTGTTGCCGCTGACAGCGTAGACCCATTAAAGAAAGCCTTTATCGATGATTCAAAAATTAATCTACAATTCCGTTTACGCTACGAAGACGCCGATGTAGATACGGTCGATAATCAAAATCAAACCACATTACGTACTCGCTTAACCTACCAAACCGGTGATATCTACAAGCTGTTTGCACTGACTGAAGTCGATGATGTACGTTCCACCGATAACGAACCCCTGATCGGTGATTATGAATACACTCAAATCAATCAGGCATTTATCGGCTATCGAGGCCCAGCTGAAACCTTGGTCAAATATGGACGTCAGCGAATATTGCTGGATAATCAAAGATTCGTCGGTGGCGTAGGCTTCCGTCAAAATGAGCAAACTTATGATGCCTTCTCGGTAAAGAACACCGCCCTTGAAAACCTCACCGTTTACTATTCTTATATTAACAACGTGAACCGCATCTTCTCCGAGGACTCAGGCAAAGATGAGCATAAGAACGAAACAAACCTGCTTAACATAAACTACAAAGCCGGTGAGATTGCCAATATCACTGGTTATGCATACCTGATTGACAACATAGACGTTGCCGCCTTCTCAAGTGACACTTACGGTATTCGTGCAACAGGAAAGCTCAAACTAGATGCCATCAAACTCAGCTATGAAGCGGAATATGCTCAGCAGTCAGAGGGCGGGGACAACCCGACAAGTTACACCGCTAATTATTATAAATTGGGTGCAGGTGTAGGTTTCGAAGGCTTAGGTGCCAAAATAGGTTACGAAGTCTTAGGCTCAGATGACGGCCAGGCTGGTTTTATCACGCCACTGGCTACACTGCACGCCTTCAACGGCTGGACAGATAAATTTCTCTTTGGTGGTATGGGAAACTGGGAGAACGGTCTCGTAGATGCCCATGTGGTACTAACAGCAAAAGTTGCTGGGCTTAAACTACTCGCCAAATATCATAAGTTTGATTCTGACTACGGTGATATCGATATGGGTCAGGAATGGGGCATAGCGGCAACCTACCCATTTGCGAAGCACTATGATATCGGCGTGAAATACGCAAGTTTCAGCGGCGCCGATGCGGGTTACGGCTTCTCGAATGATACCGACAAGCTATGGTTAACATTGCAGGCTAAATACTAATTCAATATTAAGCTAAAAGAGCAATAAAGCGCATCGATAACATCTGAGCTAGGTTCTTCCTGCTTATGCTCTGGCTTATCTATCGCTCCCTCTCGAGCAGAAATGACAATCTTGTATTTTGTCACTCTGCTCTTTTTTTTCATTGTACTAATTAGATTCAAATTCTTTTAACAGAGCTGTGATGTCAATTTTCTGAGCATGGGTATCAAGCTTTGAATCGATATCTAGACTCACAGCAAATCGATACTCCTCATTTAGCTTACCGAATAACACCGACCAAGTATCTGCCGATTTTACCGACTCTCCCCGATGAAGGTTTAATTGAATATTCTCAAAGAGAGGTAACACATCAATACAGCGACCTTTTGCGAATAAATCTAACTTTTCCTTTTTTATACCAGAGAAATCGAAACTGAATGACTTAAGAGATAAAGCCAGACCAAGGCCTTTAGCCTTGATATAGGACTCCTTCAGCGCCCATAAATCGAAGAAGCGTTCTCTTTGCTTATCATTTGGCAGCGCAAGCAAGGCCTTAGACTCTTCAAGAGTAAAATAATGATTCAAGATAGGATAAATGTTCGTCGTTTGCCTACATCGCTCTATATCTACCCCTAGTTCATTAATTTTATGATGTTCAGTTTTCTCCATCACAGCGACCACCAGCCAGTCACCACTGTGACTAATATTAAACAGCAGTCCACTTTGCGCTTGTTGCTCACTGACCAGTTTAGGTTTTCCTTGCTTGCCATATTCGAAACGCCAATCGGCCGGTGAAACAGATTCTCTATTTGCACCAGTTTCCTTAGCAACCAAGGATAAGATCCCTCTTAGTAAGCCTCTAACCATCAAACCTTTATCTCTGGCCGAAAGCTGAATATAACGCGACACCTTAGTCAGTTCATCTTCGGGTAGCCAACGCCTAATCGAGTCTGCCTGTTCAGATGTTAAAAGTTCATGTTCGAGTGGACAGAAAAAAAGGCGGAGTGTGCCCTTTTCAGACTTCAAGGGGGAAATAGCTTGACTCAAACTGACTCCGAAATAGTGAAATAATCGAATGGGATCTTATCAAAGCCAAGGCTGTAGAGATACCTAATCAAAAGTAACATCTGATTTAATTTCTTGTTATGTCTACATCTGTTAGCTAAGTCTAAATTGAGGTTAAATTACATTTACGTCATACAAAAATAAAAGTAAGTTATTGTCTCTATTGCAGTTCATATTCTACCTAGGAAAAAAATGACAACTTACAAAGAATACAAGATAGTTCATATCGTCGAAGGTGGCTGTGGCACTATCTTCTTAGGCTCAAGCGGTCTCCCACTGAAAAAAATGGAAGCTACACTCAATGAGCAAGCCGCCGAAGGCTGGCAAGTTGTGTTTCAAGTGATCGAAAGAAAACGTTTTTGGCTATTTTGGAACCGAGAAGCTGTGATTGTCACTTTAGGCCGAAACGGCTAGTGAGTTTGTCGAAGCTGGCTATCGCTTTGATTAATCGCTATCAGCGCAAAGGCGGCTCTAAACATTACTTTAACCTAGAATGTAATTTTACGCCGACTTGCTCTGAATACACTAAACAAGCCATCGATCATTATGGTTTATTTACTGGCACTTGGCTCGGACTCAAACGTATCATACGCTGCTCTGAGCCTGATTGCGCCAGCATCAGTCATGATCCCTTGCATAAGGAAAAATGATGTTCTTGTCTAGAAAAACTTTAGTAGCGCAAGAGGAAGTTATACGCCTTAAGGTGCGTCAGTTAAGCCCTGAACAAAGAAAAAACTACCATAAACATGAGCTTGAATATCTTAAAGACCCAGACACCTATGCCGTTCTAAACTGGTGTTTTATCGCAGGTTTTCACCACTTCTATCTTGGTAAACTTGTTCGCGGCACTGTGAATTTAAGTTTGTTTATTTTAGGACTCATTTTACTCTTCACTATCGAGTCCCCTTGGTTTGGGCTAAGTGTTTATGCACTGGTATTCCTGCTGGAGTTGCCTCAGCTGCTCAATGCACAAAATATTATTCACCAACATAATAATCAGGTGATGCAATCTTGCTTAACCAAGGTCTTCGACATTCACGATAATAGATCCTGAACTTAGTGATACTAAGAGTCTTAAGGATGAGCCTGTTTGATACTAAAAAGCCTCGAAAAATCGAGGCTTTTTTATGTTCTTATACCAGTCGGTATTATGAACATGAACCGCAGCACACACCAGGTTCACCATGCTTAGGCTTCTTATCTGCCTCTACATCTGTATTCGCTTGCTCTGAGTCTTGCTGCAAACTTTGAATAGACTCAAGCTCCGTTTGGGTACTTTTTTCTGCCACATTTTTCTTTTTGAAAAAACTAACGCCTGCTATAGCCATGGTGATCCCCTTTAAACAACACTTAAACATTCATATTTTATGCATGTTATTGACTTCGACTATTGTAGTCAAATATATAGTGCTGTTTGTGAGCAAGATCTCAAATAAAGAATCACATTAGGAATACGCCGATAATCAATATGAATCGGGGTAAAACAATCATCCCTAATGGCGTTATAAATCTCCGACTAAAAGCTCCACTTAAGCTGCATATATCCCAGTGTCGAGGGAGTCACGCCGAACAAACTGCCACTGCTGCCATCGAAGCGTTGAGCGACCATTAACAAGGTCCACTCATTTGCCAGAGAGTAACTCATGTTGGCGCCAATAAAGTAAGAACCATCATCATAAAAACTGCTGCTAATTGTGAGTCGACTCAAGGGTGAGACATCGAAACCAAGCTCCAGATAACCGGTCCAGCTGGTAAAGCTTAAGGTTCTCGCAGTCAGAGGAAGGTTTAAGTAGAGCAAGGCACTATCAGACTCCGTTGGATTGGAGATATGCAGCACTGAACCTCTTACCATCCAGTTTCTCAGTCCGGTGAAACTGTAATCCATCTCCACAGTCGATACGCTAGTGGCGACTAATCGCTGTGACTCACCGGAAAAAGCGTTGAAAACGCCCGAAGTATTAATGATCGAGGCATTAGCACTTGGAGTGTTAAGACTCGAAAATCTAGCAGTCGCATTATATGCAGCCACGTCTTCGACTGGCCAATAGTCATACTGAGGGTCAAAATAGCTAAATTCGCCTCTGAATCCGGCCCCCGATATGTCTCCGGCAAAACCGGCTCCAAAGACATGATCGAATCCCGACTTTCCAATTAAAAACTGCAGATCCCAGCCATCATAATTGCTCAGATAACGCATAGCATAGCTGGTTAATTTGCTGTCTTGGTTTGGGTTATAGACAAAGTCCAATGAACTGGCAAAACCCAGCTTGCGGCTGATAAGCACGGCATCAGCGCCACTTCGCTCCTCATAGTCAACATCATATATCGAGTAAGCATTGAAGATATCGTTTGGGTTCCACAGTGTGCTCATCGCCCAGTTAATACGAAAACGTCCCACCCTAGCCTGCCAGTCTCCACCAGCGAATTCACTGGGTTTCCAATCGATGTAAGCACGATCAAACTGAGTATTACCCACCCAGCCATTGTTATCGAGCCAAGTGGTCGACATATCCCAGTAACCTGGGTCTGAGCCTATCAGATCGCCATAGTCAGGCACTTCTGCGCTATCCCCATAAAAGAGTCGATTACGCATCGAGACATTTAATCTCAGCTCGCTATCGAAGCGGTATTCAAAGTTAAATCTTTGATGTAACAGGTGATCAGATATACCTGATGAGCCATCGGGAGAAGTGTAGGTTCCCATGTACTTTATATAACCATCGAGATCCCAGCTTTTAGCGGGTTCCAGACCCGGAATGGGTGAAGCAACAGCCTGGTGCAAGAATAAACCCGTTGAGGCAAGCAAGAGTGGTGCAGTGAGTCTCACAGCACTCTTCACTGCACTTGTCCCTGCGACTTGTCCTCGGTTAATTGACCATCTTCAAAGACGATGACTCTTCTCGCACGCTTGATAACCCGTGGATCATGGGTCGAAAAGATAAAAGTCGTGCCCTCATTTTCGTTGAGCTGCTGCATGATATCCAGTAACTCGGAGGTGTTGGCCGCATCTAAGTTTGCTGTCGGCTCATCGGCCATCACAAATCTAGGCCTTGGAGCTAATGCTCGCGCCACAGCCACACGCTGCTGTTGACCACCTGATAGTTTAGAAGGCACCTTATGCAGATGCCCCCCCAATCCCACGCGATGCAAGAGTTCTGTGGCTCGTGCTCGGCATTCAGCCTCGCTATGTCCCTGCAATTGCATGACAAATTCTACATTTTCCAGTGCAGTCAACACGGGCAGTAAACTGTAATCCTGGAAGATGAAACCGATATTATCCCGGCGAAATGCGATCAAGTCTTTATCACTAAGCTCAAAAATATCATTGCCATCGATGACGACCTTCCCGGATGTAGGTTCATCTATGCCACCTATCATGTTTAACAAGGTGGTTTTACCCGAACCCGAGGGCCCCATCACGGCAACAAACTCTCCCTGTTCAATTTTAAGATCTAAGGCTTTGACTGCATGAACAGGAAAATCGGTATCTTGATTGTAAATTTTGCACAATTGAGTCGTTTGAATACTCATGTTCATTCTCTCCTCACTCAATCTGAAAAAATTAATTCATATCGAGCGGATAATCATCTGGATTCTTTTAACTAGCCGAAAAATTAGTATTCAGGGTCATTATCAGTGCTTTTCAGCCATGGCATCGACCGGGCTAAGTTTCAATATCTGCCTTGCTGGATACAGGGCCGCAAACAAGCTCACGGCTACCACAGTCACTAAAGTAAGAAAGTACTCCCCCGCCGAGACTTGAGGATAAAGCGTCGTATCGACCCCTAATGCGCCAACGCCTTCAGCCATAGCGCCAAGTTCAATTCCGGTAACTTGTAAAATAGTCACTAAGGTCCATGCACCGCAAACACCCAAGATACCTCCGGTAACACCTAACAGGCCAGCTTCCAGGATGATCAAGGTAAATACCTTATGCTTTTGCATGCCCACAGCCATCAATACCCCAAACTCACGAGTGCGTTCAAATACCGACATCAACATGATGTTAATAATGCCAAATCCCATTGCCAGCATAAATATTCCCAGCACTATGGCATTACTCACCCCGATCTGAGAAATGATGGTGGCCAACATAGGCTGAATTTCCTGCCAGTCTCTGATGCTATTTAGCTTGTATGTGTTAGCCGTTTCAAGCTTAGCTTTCACCTGCAAGGCAAGTTCATTGGAGAAGAGACTGCCAATCTTACTGTTAGTGGTATTGAGCACGATAGCGATCTCATGAACCCCCTCAATACCAGCCAGCTTCATCAAGTCACCACGTCTGACATAGAGATTGCCATCGTCAAAACCCGTCGATGGCGTCGTGAAGATTCCTGTGACTCTGAAGGCTGCTCCCGTGACATCCTTATCAATATTACTGAAGGTTAAAACAACTTTAGATCCCAGACGTAAACGCAAACGGTCGGCAGTTTTCTGCGATACCAAGACAGGATGTCGTCCCTCATTAGTCAGCCAGTTCCCCTCTACTAACTTGCTGGCTAAAGGAGTGACTCTGGCTTCATCATAGCTATCGACTCCATTGATGCGGATCCCGCGACTGGAACGCGCCGATGCCACCATACCATCGACCAAGAAACGTGCCGACCAAGCCTTCATCTCAGGTATCTCGGCTAAGGCATCGGTTATCCTATCGGGAGATTGGATAATGAGTTTTAGATCTGGGTTATCGACATATTTTCTATTGTGAACCTGAAGGTCGCTGGTCTGCCAAGCAATAGCATTCTCTATCATGTTGCCGTACATACCGGTCATAAACCCCATCATAGCCACTACGCCCATCAGGCCAAATACCATGGCACTGAGCATAATCGAAGTGCGTAGCTTATTTCTCCAAAGATTCCGCCACGCCAGCTTAATCAGCATTGTTCACAGCCCCTATATATGTAGAGGCTAAGCCACATAGCATCATCAAGGTACGTAACCTAGTATGAAATATATAACGCCAAAGATTCCGCCACGCCAGCTTAATGAGCATGTTCTCCTCCTTTGAGTGCCGTCACAAGGTCTAAACGGTAGACCCGCCATAACGGATAAATCAAACAGATCAACATCAGAACGAGTACGGTTAGGACCTGGTCGATAAACAACCTCGGCGCCAGCATCATAGGAATGATTGGCTCCCAGCCCATATCCAACATGAGTTGCGCCGTTTCCCCAGTTAACTGAATCGGATAGAGGTTAAACCAGATAAGCACAGGTGTGGCGATAACCAAACCTATCACTATGCCGAGCAGTGAAATAAAGCTAGATTCCAGTATGACTAAGGCAAGCAGTTTCGGCCGCAACAGACCTGTGGCGAGCATCACGCCAAACTCTCGCTGCCGCTCTAATGTCATCATCAAGATAGTGGCAAACAAGCCAAAACCTACGACTCCATAGAGCAGATACATCATAAATATTCCCCCCGCCTTATCCATGGCTATCTGCTGCGCCATCTCAGGGGAGAGGTCTTGCCAGTCACGCAAATTAACCTGACCAGTAAAACCAGCAGCCTCACCTTGCTCACTATAAACCTGCTTTAACTGATTAACGGTTTGTTCAAGATGAGGGAGATCCCGAGTATGTAACACCCAGGAGGTCACCTGATTATCGGTACTAAAGAGGATCTGTGCCAATGGCAACGGCATATAGATGAGTTGATTATCGAGCTGAGATATTGGGAAATGCAGCACCCCTTTAATGGTGTAGAGACCAGCAGCGGTTTGCCCACGATAGCCTTGGCCATACAGCACTATCTCATCGCCAACATCGAGTTCAAAATACTCAGCCAGGCCTTGGCCAATTAACACCTGTTTATCGTCTCGCGTAAGAAACTCGCCATCGACCAGCTTACTGGCAATACCCGAATAGTCATCTTCAAGCTCAGGCATTACACCCAGCACCATGACCCCTTTAGACTTTTCACCCGCAGCAGCCAGTGAAAATGACTCTATTCTGGGTAAAGCACGTTCTACATCGGAGATCTGCTTGGCAATATCGATAAAGGCATCATTTTCGGGCAGAAGATCATCAATACTCTGAGATTCGGCGAAATCAGCATGCTGTAGCTGAATAAGACCGGTGGAGAAACGGGCACTATTTTCTATGTTATTTGCATAGCTCCCCTCTTGGGTGCTACGCATGACTAGAGAGAGGATTAACGCTAAGGCGAGTGCGCATGCTGTGAGAATTGTGCGCCGCTTCTGTCGCCACAAATTTCGCCAAGCAAGTTTTAGTAACATATCTCTTCCTTAAAGAGGAACGAGTACCTAGGACCTAGGTTCTAGGTACGTTCGAGCTTAATCCCTCAACGCCTTCATCTGACTTTGAGAGAAAAAGTCATCACCAATATCGAAATCAAACTGAGCTTCATGAGTGAGCATCTCGGTCTTATTACCTGGCTTATCGGCGGGGATCATGATCATGCGCGTCGCGATTAAGCGTCCACCCATCTGTTTAACATCGAAGGTCTCCATGGTATTTACCAAGTCATCAAACTCGTCATAAAATTCGACTTTACGCTGAAGATAACTCTCTGTTGAAACCCATAATCTGATCTTACTCCACACCACTGGCGCATCGGGTTTAGCGATAGCGTCTATCACATAGCTGTTATCACCATCGATAATCTGCTCTTCAATAAGCCTATGCTGGTAATCCACCACTATGGATGACTGATTGATGAGATCATCATTGGTAAAGTCCGAGCCCATCCAAGATTGGCTGAGCATAGATGGCGCAATTTTTATCACACGTTCGATACTGGGGATCCAGTTCCACATCTCTTTCTGACGCTTGAGGGATGCACTGCCTTTATCTTTTGCCGGCGCAGTCACTAGTACAAGGGATAAATCTTGGCCCTTGGTCCAACTTTTCATGCTCATGGAGCGGGTCCAATCGGGGCGAATGATATTCATGGTCGAAACCGTATAACTCGAATCCCCTCGCATCTGTTTATCCGACAGAATGACTATTTCTGTGGCTGATTTAGCGAAAGCTGAAGAACTGATAGTCACGCAACATAGGAGAGCGATTTTAGCTAAAGTGGATGATTTATCATTCAAGTCAAAGTACATACTGGCAATCCTCTTAAAACCATATATAGGTAATATGATTGAATCAAAAATGAAGAGTTACTCATCACGAGATGTACTATAACCTATTGAACAAAAAGTGAAACAGATATGGGTTAAGGGTGAGCACGTAAAATTAAGTCCGTTATAGCTTCAGGCATGATGTCTGGTGTTACGACGATTTATTCACTTTTACTACACTGAGAAGGTGTCTTAATTACAAGACACCTGTTGAAATCTATACTTAAATGAATGGTGCGCTTGTACTTTGAATAAGGGAGGGGTGAAAATTCATAAAAGAATGTGGGGCTCACTGTTAATCTGGATCAAATTAAGCCTCACAAGCTAAAACTTATAATCCAATGTCAGATAAACTTGCTGACTATTGTCGATACTAATACCGTGACGTTCATAGTCTTGCTCTAAGTAGCGATAGCCTAGATCTGACGAGAAATGCTCACTCCATTTGTACTGCACACCGGCTTGCCCCCCCCAAACCACATCGGTAGAAGCACGGCCAGCGATCTTGTTATCGTTCGCCCCAGCCGTGACACCAACAAATAGATTCACATCTTTATGCACAGGGATTAAATAATCGTAAGAGACTAACCAACTATATTGCTCTTGCTTATAATCTGAATCGGCTTGTGAAAACTTATCTTCCATGTAACCAAAAGTGCCGGTGATGCGATGCTGCTGCTCTATCAATACACCCACTCGACCTTGCCATGACATATCTTCGGTATCATGTTGAATGCCGCCATCGACTTTATCCGTTTGGTAACCGGCTGCAGCGCCAACGAAATATTCCACTTCAGCAGCATTGACACTCGCTACCAGTAAACCAGAGCATAATACGCTTGCTAATATAGTCTTAGTTTTCATTATAAACCTCACTTATTGCTTGAGAAATCCAGAATCTTGTTAGTGTCATCATCGACGCTGAGCATAGATTACCGATAAATTCCCATCTGAAAAAGTGCCTTAAACCTACCAGTTTGTATCAATTATCATGACAATCAATCGAGAGACAAGTCGGAATAAACCTGTGACATATACTTATTACGATAATGCTGCTCATGAAAAATAACTCGCTAGAAGCAGCGACAATGACTCCTGAGCAGATTGAAATTCGTGAGTTAAACAAAACTATCGACCGTTTTGAGGAGCATAATACCAAACCACCTTGAACGTTAATTCCAAGTTACTGAGCCTAATCAAGTTTGGTGCGGCGATGTGACATTTATTGGTATTGGTGATCGGTGGGCTTATCTGGTCGTGTTTACAGACTTATGTATAAAACCGTGGCCAATATTACTTGGCCACGGTCATGAAAGACCAAACTGACTAGTGAATAAAGAATAAAAGCACAGCCTAATTATGTTGATCCCTCGCTAAGGCCGTTAATTGCCGTTGAATATGCTCAGGCGTCACGTCATAACGGATAAAAGCCATGAAGAATTGACCATCTCCACCTGTCATAGACTTAAGCCGTGTTGAGTAATCATCGACTGAGGCAAGGGGCGCCTCGACGCTCACCTCAATCTTCTGCTCACCGATTGCATTTGTGCCGCACACCATGCCGCGACGCGCACTGATATCACCGGTAATATCACCCACTTGCGCAGCCGCGACACAGATTTTCATCTCAACTATGGGCTCTAAAATAACCGGAGCGGCCTGACTAACCGCATCAATAAAGGCTTTCTTACCCGCCATGACGAAGGCTATCTCTTTAGAGTCGACACTGTGATGCTTGCCATCGAGCAGACTCACCCTGATATCTTGCATGGGAAAGCCTGCTAACCCTCCACTTAACATGGCTTCTTTTATCCCCCTCTCAACCGCAGGAATATATTGCCCGGGAACCGAACCACCCACCACTTTACTGACAAATTCAAAACCAGTGCCTCTTGGTAAAGGTTCAATGAGGATCTCTACTTCACCAAATTGACCCGAACCGCCAGATTGTTTCTTATGGCGATAGCGTATCTTGGCACTGCTGGTAATCGTCTCTCGGTAAGCGACGGCGGGTTTTTCTGTATCCATATCCACATGAAATAGCTCATGGGCTTTTTCGATAGCGATCTGCAGATGAAGCTCACCTTGCCCCTGTAATACAGTCTGCCCCTCGGCATCCTTGCTACCTAGACTATAGTTACCCAAGTGCAAACTGGGGTCTTCCACCACCAGCTTGTGTAACACCTCAGCAATCTTATGCTCGTCACCACGACGCTTGGGGCTGACCGCCAAGCCAAAAATGGGCTGAGGGAAGTTCATTTCAGGCAAATGAAATTGATCCTCATCATGGCTATCATGGAGCACGGCTCCTACCTCGAGCTCATCTATCTTAGCCAGTGCAATAATATCTCCCGGCACAGCACGTGGCACGCCGACATGTTTATCCCCCTGAAGCTTAAACAAATGAGTGACTTTAACAGGCTTGCGCCCTTCACCTATATAGAGCTTCATGCCGATAGTGATGCATCCTTGATGAAGTCTCATCACAGCGACTCGGCCAAAAAACGGATCGATAGAGACACAAAATACATGAGCTAAAACATGATCGTCCGCATTCTGCGTCACATCTACGAGCTTCATAGCATCACCGAACCCTCTGACAAATTGAGGCGGATTGGACTCTAATGGGTTGGGCATCAGCTCAGTAATCACCTCGAGCAGGGAATCAATGCCCACATCAGTTTCTGCACTGGTGAAACAGACAGGCACCAAGTGACCCATTCTTAACGCCGTTTCTAATGGTTGATGGAGCTGCTCAGGGGTCAAGTTCTCCCCCTGCTCCAGATAAAGCTCCATCAGATCTTCATCTTCCTCTAAAACGGTATCGACAAGCTCATCACGCGCCGCCGACGCCGAGTGAAACAGCGGCTCAGTGCCACTGTCAGCGGTCTCCTCATTAGCACAGTGTAAATAGCAATCCACCACAGCATCTAAGCCAGCTGTGGGCAAGTTCACCGGTAAACACCGAGAGCCAAATTTGGCTTGTATATCATAAAGTAGCTCAGATAATTTATCTTGGTTGCCATCGATATGATTGATTGCAATCAAGACGACTTTCCCTTGGGTTCTGGCAGCCTCGAATGCTCTATGAGTTAACGTCTCGATGCCAGTTCCTGCATTGATGACTAAGAGTACAGACTCCACCCCTGGCAGGGGTAACAGGGCTCTGCCGAAGAGGTCCGGTAATCCTGGAGTATCGATAAGGTTGATGTGATGGTGATTAAAATCGAGGTTTAAGAAGGAGGGTTCGAGACTGTGGCGGTGGGATTGTTCTTGGGCAGTGAAATCTGCATGATTTGTGCCCCTATCTACCCTGCCCTTTTGGCTTATCGCCTTGGTCCGATAGAGCAAGGCCTCAATCAGCGTCGATTTTCCTGCCCCAGTGTGTCCAAGCACCGCAAGATTGCGGATCTGCTCGGTGATAAACTCAGCCATAACAACCCCTCCAGAGTTTCCTTCAAGAAAAGGTTAACCCAAAGTGAAATACGTAAATGCTAAAAGGCAATAGTGCTTAACTGTTAATTGTAAGTATAAACCTTAGTTAATGCTGGTTATTTGACCTAAGTCACGTTTTGTTTTTTGTCTCATAATTTGTAAGAGAATACAAACAAAGTGTACACATGTACGCTGAAACTGGTCTGAAGAGACATTATTAAGTCCCAGGTGATTGTGTTGCTCCCTAAGGTCATGTAATCTGCTGCCCATCAGCTATAAATTGCTTTAAAAAACGCGACGACTCGGGAACTCCTGCAGGTACCCTCGGTCATAAAGTCGCATTAGTCCCAATAGATTATTAACGGAAACCCGCTAATTTAATGGTAGAGCAAGCCCAAAGAAATCTTCTTCAGGAAGAAAATAATCCGCATAGGCGTACGCGAAGTGCAACAGAAGCACGACACCGTAATGCCACAACGACGCCAGAGATGAGACGATTCATACAAGGATCTGACTTTTCTGTGACTCAACTTGCCAAAGTGCTGAACATCAGCGAAGCCACCGTACGTAAGTGGCGCAAGCGCGACTCTGTCGAAAACACTCCAAATACACCTCATCATCTCAACACCACACTCACTCCTTTGCAGGAATATGTTGTGGTCGGTCTCAGGTACCAGCTTAAGACACCTCTGGACAAGCTCCTCAAGATCACCCAGAAGTTTATCAATCCCAATGTGTCACGTTCGGGATTAGCGCGTTGCCTGAAACGATATGGAGTATCAAAGGTAGGCAGCATCGAAAGTCCCTTGGTACCCGAGCGTTATTTCAATCAGCTACCTGTCATTCAGGGCACCGATATCGAAACCTACACCTTACATCCGGATACTTTGGCCAAGATCATAGCCGATGACGACCACACCAGCGTGGTTCAGGTTGTATCACTGACCATACCGCCACAACTAACCAATGAGGAGCCCAGTTCGATACTGCTCGGCATAGACCCTAGCAGCGACTGGATGTACTTAGATATTTACCAAGATGGCAATACCCACGCCACCAACCGATACATAGCCTATGTGTTAAAGCATGGGCCGTTTCATCTGCGTAAGTTGCTCGTTCGCAACTACCACACCTTTTTACAGCGTTTTCCCGGTGCCAGACTCAGTCATGGGCCTGTCACACAAAACGTTGAAACTAACAACAAGACGCCTGAAAATCAGGCTCCCAGTGGAGACTCATAATGAGCCAGACCTCTAAACCTTCAAAGAAGCCTTTAGCGAATGATAAAAAATCAGCACCTGAGTCGGTACAAGACTCGACAGCCGATAAGCGTCTAAACAAACGTCTTAAAGATATGCCCATCGCCATCGTCGGCATGGCAAGTATCTTTGCTAACTCTCGTTACCTGAATAAATTCTGGGACTTGATCAGTGAAAAAATCGATGCAATCACCGAATTGCCATCGACTCATTGGCAACCCGAAGATTATTATGATGCCAATAAGAGCACACCAGATAAGAGTTACTGTAAGCGTGGTGGCTTCCTGCCAGATGTCGACTTCAACCCAATGGAATTTGGCCTGCCGCCAAATATCCTGGAGTTAACCGATACATCACAGCTGCTCTCTTTGATCGTGGCTAAAGAAGTGTTGGCCGATGCCAATCTTCCTGAAAGTTATGACAGAGATAAGATTGGTATCACATTGGGTGTGGGTGGCGGACAGAAGATCAGCCACAGCTTAACGGCCCGTCTTCAGTATCCTGTACTCAAAAAAGTATTCAAGAATAGCGGTATCAGCGACACTGACAGCGAAATGCTGATCAAGAAATTCCAGGACCAGTACGTACACTGGGAAGAGAACTCATTCCCAGGCTCACTGGGTAACGTTATCTCGGGTCGTATCGCCAACCGTTTCGACTTAGGTGGTATGAACTGTGTGGTCGACGCTGCTTGTGCCGGCTCATTAGCCGCCATGCGTATGGCCGTCAGTGAACTGGTCGATGGTCGCTCAGAGATGATGATCACAGGTGGTGTGTGTACCGATAACTCACCCTCTATGTACATGAGCTTCTCCAAGACTCCGGCATTTACCACCAACGAAACCATTCAACCTTTCGATATCGACTCTAAAGGCATGATGATAGGTGAAGGTATCGGCATGATAGCGCTTAAGCGTCTCGAAGATGCCGAGCGTGACGGTGACCGAATCTACTCAGTGATTAGAGGTATAGGCTCATCATCGGACGGTAAGTTTAAGTCTATCTATGCACCGCGCCCAGAAGGTCAAGCAAAAGCCCTCCACCGCGCCTATGACGACGCAGGTTTTGCACCTCACACTCTTGGCCTTATCGAAGCTCATGGTACTGGCACCGCTGCCGGTGACGCCGCTGAATTTGCCGGCCTGTGCTCGGTATTCAGCCAAGGCAATGACACTAAGCAACATATTGCCCTAGGCTCGGTGAAATCTCAAATCGGTCATACTAAGTCGACCGCAGGTACTGCCGGCCTAATCAAGGCTTCTCTTGCCCTGCATCATAAGGTACTGCCTGCCACAATCAACATCAGTGAGCCTAGTCCTAAACTTGAAATTGAGAACTCACCATTTTATCTCAATACCGAGACTCGTCCTTGGCTACCACGCGCCGATGGCACGCCGCGCCGCGCGGGTATCAGCTCATTTGGTTTTGGTGGCACAAACTTCCACTTCGTATTGGAAGAGTACACTAAAGAGCACAGCCGAGATGACGGCGAGAAAGCTAAATACCGTCAACGTCAGGTCGCTCAAAGCTTCCTTATTAGTGCAGCGACAAAAGATGCGCTCATTAGTGAGCTAAACAGCTTGGCCGCGTCGAGTACTCAAGCTGAGTTCAACTTAAAAGATGCAGCAGCTAATTACTCTCTTCGTGAGCTTGATGCTAAAGCACCTCGTATTGGTTTAGTGGCTAACACAAGCGATGAACTGGCAACACAGATCAAGCAAGCTGTCGCTAAACTCACTGATAACAGTAATGATAGCGCTTGGCAGCTACCTGGCGGCACCAGCTACCGTGCATCAAGTGTTGAAGGTAAAGTCGCCGCGCTATTCGCTGGCCAAGGCTCACAATACCTCAATATGGGTCGCGACCTTGCCTGTTACTACCCAGAGATGCGTCAGCAACTTGTGACCGCCGATAAAGTCTTTGCCGCTAATGATAAGACCCCGCTTTCACAGACACTTTATCCAAGGCCTGTGTTTAATAAAGACGATCTAAAAGCCCAAGAAGCGATACTGACCAACACAGCCAACGCACAAAGTGCCATCGGCGCCATCTCTATGGGTCAGTATGAGCTATTCACCGCCGCAGGATTCAATGCCGACATGGTAGCAGGACACAGCTTCGGTGAGCTAAGTGCTCTGTGTGCAGCCGGTGTGATCTCCAGTGAAGATTACTACCAGCTCGCATTTGCCCGTGGTGATGCCATGGCAACTAAAGCCCCGGCCAAAGACGGCGTAGAAGCTGCTAATTCTGTACAAGATAGTGGCGCTATGTTCGCTATCATCACTAAGTCTGCTGAAGACTTAGCAACCGTTGAAGCGACTATCGCTAAGTTCGATGGGGTTAAAGTGGCTAACTACAATGCACCGACTCAGTCAGTCATTGCAGGTCCTACTGTTTCTACCGGTGAAGCGGCCAAAGCACTTAGTGAGCTTGGATATAAGGCGATAAACCTGCCTGTATCTGGCGCATTCCACACTGAGCTCGTTGGTCATGCTCAGGCACCATTTGCTAAAGCTATCGATAACGCCAAGTTCAACAAGCCAAAGCGCGCGCTTTATTCAAACGCTACCGGTGAGCTTTACGGCAACACAGCCAGCAAAATTAAGGCCTCGTTTAAGAAGCATATGCTGCAATCGGTACGCTTTACCGCTGAACTTGAAGCCATGTATAACGACGGCGCTCGAGTGTTTGTTGAGTTCGGTCCAAAGAACATACTTCAGAAGCTAGTACAGGGCACCCTTGCAGATAAGGCAGGCATTAGCACTATCTCTATCAACCCAAGCCCTAAGGGTGATAGCGATCTTCAGCTTAAGCAAGCCGCGGTGCAGATGGCCGTTGCAGGCATCAAGCTCGACAATATCGACCCATATCAGGCCGACATTGCTGCGCCAGCTAAAGCATCACCGATGAACATCACGTTAAATGCTGTCAACCATATCAGCAAGGCCACACGCGCCAAGATGGCTAAGTCATTAGAGACCGGCACTGTGACTAGCACGACGATTATTGAAGAGAAGATCGTCGAAAAAGTGGTTGAGAAAATAGTTGAAGTAGAAAAAATCGTAGAAAAAGTGGTTGAAGTTGAAAAGATTGTTGAAGTTGCATCTCTGCAGCCAGGCAACGCACAAGCAACTTATATCTCAGCCAATGCCGAACCAGTTCAAGAGAATCTAGTAGTGTCTGAAAATTCCAAGCCATCAATAGTCGTTAATAGCGGCGATGCGTTAACTCACTTCTTTGCAGCGCAGCAGCAAGCTGCCGAGCTTCATCAACAATTTCTGCAGATCCCCCAGCAATACGGTGAGACCTTCACCACCTTGATGACAGAGCAGACTAAACTCGCTGGCGCAGGTATTGCGCTTCCAGAGAGCCTACAACGCTCTATGGAGCAGTTCCACCAGCTTCAATCTCAGACATTACTCAGCCACACTCAATTCCTTGAGATGCAAGCTGGTAGCAACACTGCTGCATTAAATATGCTTAACACCGCGCCGGCAGCGCTCTCTACACAAGCAACAGCCCAACCAGTTAAAACTCTTGCTCCTGTTCAAGCTGTAATTGCGCCTATAGTAGCGCCAGTTCAGGTTGCAGCACCCGTAGTAGCACCTATTGCTAAAGCCGAAGTAAAACCTGCAGCAGTACAAGCACCTAAGCCTGTACAGACCGTTAGCCATCAGGCTGCTCCAGTACAGTCAGTAGTGATACCAGTGGTTCCGACTAATGCAAGTGCCGCTGAGGGCTCACTCTCTGCTGCTAAGGTTCAAGCAACCATGCTTGAAGTAGTTGCCGAGAAGACTGGCTACCCAACTGAGATGTTAGAGCTTGAGATGGATATGGAAGCCGATTTAGGTATCGACTCTATTAAGCGCGTCGAGATCTTAGGTACTGTTCAAGATGAACTACCAGGTCTGCCTGAGCTTAGCCCTGAAGATTTAGCCGAGTGTCGTACATTGGGTGAAATCGTAGCTTATATGAACTCTAAGTTGCCTGCTGCTGGCTCTACTAATAGTGCTGCGGCTCCTAATGTTAGTGCCGCTGAGGGCTCACTCTCTGCAGAGAAAGTACAAGCCACTATGATGTCTGTCGTAGCTGAGAAGACTGGCTACCCAACAGAGATGCTAGAGCTTGAGATGGATATGGAAGCCGATTTAGGCATCGACTCTATCAAGCGCGTCGAAATACTGGGTACAGTACAAGATGAACTTCCAGGTCTGCCAGAGCTTAGCCCTGAAGATCTAGCCGAGTGTCGCACATTGGGTGAAATCGTTGCTTATATGAACTCTAAGCTTCCAGCCGCTGGCTCTACTAATAGCGCTGCGGCGGCTCATAACGTTAGTGCCGCTGAAGGCTCACTCTCTGCTGAGACAGCCTTGAGCGCGCAAGAAGTACAAGCCACTATGATGTCTGTCGTAGCAGAGAAAACTGGCTACCCAACAGAGATGCTAGAGCTTGAGATGGATATGGAAGCCGATTTAGGCATCGACTCTATCAAGCGTGTCGAAATCTTAGGTACAGTACAAGACGAACTTCCAGGTCTGCCAGAGCTTAATCCTGAAGATCTAGCCGAGTGTCGTACATTGGGCGAAATCGTTGCTTATATGAACTCTAAGCTTCCAGCCGCTGGCTCTACTAATAGCGCTGTGGCGGCTCATAACGTTAGTGCCGCTGAGGGCTCACTCTCTGCTGAGACAGCCTTGAGCGCGCAAAAAGTACAAGCCACTATGATGACAGTGGTTGCCGACAAGACTGGCTACCCAACTGAGATGCTTGAACTGAGCATGGATATGGAAGCCGATCTTGGTATCGACTCAATCAAGCGCGTCGAAATCTTAGGTACAGTTCAAGACGAGCTACCGGGTCTTCCTGAGCTAAACCCTGAAGATCTAGCCGAGTGTCGCACATTGGGCGAAATCGTAGCCTACATGAACTCTAAGTTGCCAGCTGCAGGGACTAGTACAAGTGCCGCTGCTGTCGCTCCTCAAGTGAGTGCCGCAGAGGGCTCGACTAATACAAGTTCCGCTGAGGGCTCACTCTCTGCGGAGCAGGTTCAAGCCACTATGATGTCAGTGGTTGCCGACAAGACTGGCTATCCAACTGAGATGCTTGAACTGAGCATGGATATGGAAGCAGATCTTGGTATCGACTCAATCAAGCGCGTCGAGATCTTAGGTACAGTTCAAGACGAGCTACCTGGTCTTCCTGAGCTAAACCCTGAAGATCTAGCCGAGTGTCGCACATTGGGCGAAATCGTAGCCTACATGAACTCTAAGTTGCCAGCTGCAGGGACTAGTACAAGTGCCGCTGAGGGCTCGACTAATACAAGTTCCGCTGAGGGCTCACTCTCTGCAGAGCAGGTTCAAGGCACTATGATGTCAGTGGTTGCCGACAAGACTGGCTACCCAACTGAGATGCTTGAACTGAGCATGGATATGGAAGCGGACTTAGGTATCGACTCAATCAAGCGCGTCGAGATTTTAGGTACCGTTCAAGATGAACTGCCTGGCTTGCCTGAGCTAAACCCTGAAGATCTTGCCGAGTGTCGTACACTAGGTGAAATCGTAAGCTACATGAACTCTAAGCTGACGAATACAAGTGCCGCCGCAGGCGCTGCTGTAACTTCAACGATTGCAGCTGCAACCGATGCGGTAAAATCAGTCGCGGATACAATCACATCGAGTATTGAGCTTCCACCTCACAGCGAGGTAACGCTAAAAAAGCTTAATGCGGCGGACACGATTAAAAACTGTTTCGCCGCAGACGCAACTCTTGTGATCACCGATGATGGTCATAACGCTGGCGTGTTAGCAGAGAAACTGACAAAGCAAGGTCTTAAAGTAGCCGTTATACGTCTACCTGAGGGCAATGCTCAATCACCACTTAACAGCGATATCGCAAGCTTCCAAGCAAAGAGCACTGATGAAGCGGGTATTAGCGCCGTTATTGCTCAAATAGAACAGCAACTAGGTCAAATTGGTGGATTCATTCACCTGCAACCTGAAGCTGATTCAAAAAACAATAGCGATGCAGTCAACCTAAGCGATAACAGCTTCACTCATGTTAGCCAAGCCTTCCTTTGGGCTAAGCTACTTCAGCCAAAGCTTACTGCGTCAAGTGATAAGCGCCGCAGCTTTATCACCGTCAGCCGTATCGATGGTGGCTTCGGTTACTTGAACGCAGAAACTCTGCAAGATGCCGAGCTAAACCAGGCGGCTCTGGCAGGTTTAACCAAGACACTCAGCCATGAATGGCCAACGGTCTTCTGTCGTGCACTTGATATAGCGGCAAACTTAGATGCACCCCATCTTGCAGATGCTATTACCAGCGAGCTATTCGACAGCGTAACTAACTTGCCAGAAGTTGGCTTGTCCCTTGATAAAAAGGGCAATGTGGCTCGCGCCACTTTAGTTGCCGGTGAAGCATTCGATAAAACAGCAAAATGTGAACTAAACAGCGCAGATACCATACTGGTGACCGGGGGAGCTAAAGGAGTGACCTTCGAATGTGCCTTGGCATTAGCCAAGCGTACAAAGTCGCACTTTATCCTGGCGGGACGTAGCGAGCTACTTGCTATCCCGACATGGGCTGAAAACAAGCAGATCAGCGAACTTAAACCTGCAGCCATTGCTCACATCATCTCTACGGGTAATAAGCCGACACCTAAACAGGTCGAATCCTTAGTGTGGACAGTTAAAAGCTCACTCGAGATAAATACAGCGCTTGAGGCTTTTGCCCAAGTAGGTGCAAGTGCCGAGTATGTCAGTATGGATGTCACAGATTCAGCTGCTATCTCCAAGGCGCTTAAAGGAAAAAGTAACAACATTACCGGTCTTATCCACGGTGCAGGCGTACTTGCCGATAAGCATATTCAAGACAAGACCATTGAAGAGTTAGGGCGCGTCTACGGCACTAAGGTTAATGGTCTGAAGGCTGTGCTGGCTGTACTGAATTCGAGCAAGGTGAAACTGCTTGCCATGTTCTCATCGGCTGCTGGTTTCTACGGCAACACAGGTCAAAGTGACTACGCCATGTCAAACGACATCCTTAACAAGGCAGCACTGCAGTTCACTGCGCGCAACCCACAAGCTAAAGTGATGAGCTTTAACTGGGGTCCTTGGGATGGCGGCATGGTGAATCCAACACTGAAGAAGATGTTTACCGACCGTGGTGTGTACGTTATCCCACTCAAGGCTGGCGCCGAGTTATTTGCCACCCAATTACTCAGCGAGACGGGTGTACAATTGCTTGTTGGTACTTCGATGCAGGGCGGCGACGGCTCTCAATCAAAAAACGCTGAAGGCTCTGCTACAGAAGGTTCTTCTGTAAAAAAGCTTAATGCGGGTGAGGTGCAACTTGCATCACGCCCGCTAGCACCTGTTTCTTTAACGCCTTTGACGTTAACAAGAGCCTTAAACCCTAATGCTATGGCCTTTATTCAAGACCACCGCATTAGCGGTAATTCGGTGCTACCAACAGTGTGTGCAATCGCGTGGATGCGCGAAGCGGCAAGCGAAATGCTCGGCTCTCGCGTAAAAGTGCTCGATTATAAGCTGCTTAAAGGGATCATCTTCGAAAATGATGATGTTCAAGAGATGACTCTGGAACTGACTCCGTTAGAAGAGCCTTCAGCTGCAATCAACAGTGAGCCTTCAGCGGCTCGTAGCATGAGTGCGATGATCACCTGTCAGGGGCGTCCGCAATATAAAGCGACGCTCGTCAGTGATGAGTCCATTGAACTGCCACAAGCTAAGCGATTTACCGATACCGGTGAGTGTATCGCTACTGCGAGTGAACTTTATAGTAACGGTACCCTGTTCCACGGACCCCGTTTACAGGGCATTGAAAAGGTATTGCAGTTTAATGATTCGGGTCTGTTAGCCAGTTGCCGTTTGCCACACGTCAGTGATGAAGATTGCGGTCATTTTGTCGCCACGACTCATCTTGGTGGCAGCCAACCCTTCGGTGAAGACTTGCTTCTACAAGCCATGCTGGTGTGGGCGAGACTCAAGTACGGTGCGGCCAGTCTGCCATCAGCTATCGGTGAGTTTATCTCCAACAAACCCATGGCCTTTGGTGAGTGCGGATTTATCGATCTTGAAGTGGTTAAAACCAGTTCTCGTTCACTCCAGGCTAATGTCGCGCTTTACCATGAAAATGGCGAGCTCAGCGCTATGATGAAGGGGGCAAAAGTCACCGTCAGCAAGAGCCTGAATGATGCATTCTTGGCGGAGCCCTCTGCGGCTCTTGATAAAGCAAGTGAGGCTAAATAGTGAATCCGACGCTTAATGCTCAACAGCAGCAAGCGCCTCAAAAAGTAGCGATGCCACTGCGCATCGCGCTTTTAGTGTTGCCGTCGACAAGACTATGTTGCGATGTTCAGTCGGCTAATCCACTCGAGGTACTGCTGCCTGAGCTTTATCAATCAGGACTGCTCTCTTCTAAAGAGGGGGCTTCAGAGCAGATTGTTAACATTGAAGTCGATGACTTCGAGGCTAACCTCAAGGCGAGTATCCAAGCTATCGATGAAGGTAAACTGGTTCAGTTATCTACACCGAGCCAGTCCCTGTTGATGATGCCTGCGCTCAAAGCGGCGCAGCTTAGAATCCATCCTCATGCACAACTCGCGGCGATACAACAAGGTGATGCTGGTGTACAGCAGACCATGGTGCTCGCACTGGCTCAGGCTAAACGCGATATCGCCACTGTGAGTAAGGTAGAGAACCTGCATGATCTGGACAGCCTGCAGAAATTTGCAGCGGTTCACCAGTTGATCACCGAGCTTGCTTCTCGAACTTCGATTCGAAATGAAGTAAACCAGGGTGTCACACTAGGTCCTAAACAGGCCAAGAGTCACTACTGGTTTACGCCAAATCATCAGGCAAGAGTGACTGCGGTCAACTTCTCTCATTCAGTTAACAATATTTCGGCAGGCAAACAGATTAATGCCAGCTTTATTATTACCCAAGGTACAGGTTTTATTGCGCCGAAATCGATTGTCGACAGTCAGCGCTTACAGTTTGTACTATCGGGTGATACTCAAGCTGAGCTATTAACCGCACTGAGCAGCCTCAAGACAGAACTCCTGGCTGAGCCTAACTCAGATTCAGTACTCACTGTGATGAGAGATAATCTTATCGCGTTCGAGCAGACCAACACCCGTTACGCAGTCACACTCCAAGCAAGCTCAGTTGACGCTATGCTGCTTGAGATCAGTGCCATGATTGAAGCATTGCCAGCGGTAATGGCTGAGGATGGCCAGCATAGCTACAAGACGCCGGCGGGCAGTTACTTCACCTCGGAGCCATTGGGCAATGTTGCAACAGCGGGTCTTGCCTTCGTCTATCCAGGTGTAGGTACTGTTTATGCCGACATGTTTAGCGAGCTACACAGATACTTCCCACCACTCTACTCACGACTAGAGCGTGAGGGCGATCTGAAGTCTATGTTACAAGCCGATGCTATCTATCATTTAGACGCTAAAGTTGCCCCGGCCATGCCCCTAGGCGATCTGGCTATTGCCGGTGTTGGCAGCAGTTATCTGCTGACTCAACTCTTGATGCAAGAGTTCAACATCACCCCAAACTTTGCCTTAGGTTACTCCATGGGTGAGGCCTCTATGTGGGCCAGCCTTGGCGTATGGGAAAATCCCCATGATTTGATAAGCAAGACCCAAACGGATCCCTTGTTTACCACCGCCATATCCGGACAGCTAAGTGCAGTGAGACAAGCATGGAAACTGGACCACACAGATAGCGAAATAGTCTGGAACAGCTTCGTAGTACGCAGCCCTAGCGAACCGATTAACACCCTGCTGCCAGAATTCCCCCGTGCATACCTGGCCATCATTCAGGGCGATACTTGTGTGATCGCGGGCTGTGAAACTCAATGCCGTGAGCTACTGACCAAGCTGAAGAAGCGTGGCATAGCCGCTAACCGAGTGACCGCAATGCACACGACACCGGCGATGGAAGAGCATGGAAATGTCATTGAGTTTTATACTCAACCACTGCGTGACGAATATCCGCAAGATATCAAGTTTATCAGTGCTGCGAGCCTGTCTGGTGACAGGCGCGATAAGGCCGTCAACGAGACGGGCGTTATTGATAGCACTATGATTGCCAAGTCTATCGCCGATACTTTTTGTCATACCTTGGACTTTACCTCGCTAATCCACAGCGCCCAACGACAAGGCGCTAAGCTATTTGTCGAACTCGGCGCTGACAGACAAAACAGCACCTTGATCGACAAGATTGCTAAACTCGACAGAAGCTGCGGGGCTGAAGCCAGCAGCTACCCATGCTGCACAGTGCCAGTCAACGCCAAAGGCGGTGATGACATCACTAGCCTACTAAAGGCATTGGGACAACTTATCAGTCATAGAGTGCCGCTATCACTGCGACCTCTCATCGATGGACTCAACCGAGAGATTGCGCTCCGAGAATTGAACTCAGCTGGTTTAACCAATCACAATGGCATCATCTCCGGTGAGCCCGATACAAACAAATTACTCAAAGGGGAAGTTTAATGTCCTTCTCGAATAAGAATAGAGACAAGCCTTCAAGCAAACAGAGAAAAATCGCCATAGTGGGTCTAGCCACCCTCTATCCCGATGCCAAAAGCCCACAGGAGTTTTGGCAGAATTTACTAGATAAGCGAGACTCTCGCAGCATCCTAACCAATGAGAAGCTAGGTGCTAATACCCAAGATTATCAGGGTGTTCAGGGCCAATCAGACCGCTTCTATTGTAACCAGGGCGGCTATATTGAGAACTTCAGCTTCGATGCCACAGGTTATCAACTACCCAGTGAGAGCCTGTCGGGCCTGGATAACAGCTTCCTTTGGGCACTGGACACCAGCCGTAAAGCACTCATCGATGCCGGGATCAGCTTAAACAGTCCCTCTTTAGCGCGCACGGGTATCATCATGGGCGCCTTGTCATTCCCGACAACCCGCTCAAATGATCTGTTTTTGCCTATCTATCACAGCGCCGTCGAAAAGGCGTTGCAAGATAAACTAGCCAACAAAGGCTTTAAGCTCAACCCAACCAATGCTCATACACAAAGAACCCGCAGCGAAACGGTTATCGATAATGCCAACGGTGCTATCGCTCACAACGCCTCGAAGGTCGTTGCCGATGCATTGGGCTTAGGCAGCGTACAACTCAGTCTCGATGCCGCCTGTGCCAGCTCAGTCTACTCGCTAAAACTCGCGTGTGATTATCTCACCGCAGGCAAGGCCGATGTGATGTTAGCCGGCGCCGTATCTGGCGCCGATCCTTTCTTCATCAACATGGGCTTCTCTATCTTCCATGCCTATCCGGATCATGGCTTCTCGGCTCCGTTTGATAGTGACAGTAAAGGCTTGTTCGCCGGCGAAGGTGCTGGCGTCATGGTGCTGAAGCGATTAGATGATGCCGAGCGTGATGGTGATAAAATTTATGCCGTCGTCAGTGGCGTCGGCCTGTCCAACGACGGTAAAGGCCAGTTTGTACTGAGTCCTAACCCTAAGGGACAAGTTAAAGCCTTTGAACGTGCCTATGCAGCCAGTGATATCGAACCTAAAGATATCGAAGTGATCGAGTGTCATGCCACAGGCACGCCACTGGGTGACAAGATTGAGCTTACGTCCATGGAGACCTTCTTCGAAGACAAGCTTGCCGGCACCGATGCGCCGCTAATTGGCTCGGCTAAGTCTAACTTGGGCCACTTGCTCACAGCCGCTGGCATGCCTGGGATCATGAAGATGATCTTCGCCATGAAAGAGGAAGCATTGCCACCGAGCATCAATATCAGCGATGCCATCGAATCACCTAAGGGTCTGTTTGGCGCAAACACGCTACCTAATCAGGTACAACCTTGGCCGACGAAACCAGGCAACAAGCTGCGCCACGCCGGCGTGTCGGTATTCGGTTTCGGTGGCTGTAATGCTCACCTGTTACTGGAATCCTACTCAGTTCAACACGCTGCAGGCGCTGCTCAACAAGCAAGCGCCGTGATAACTGCGCCAATTGCCGCCGAGCCTGAAGCGATGAAGATAGTCGGTCTCGCATCTCATTTCGGTCCACTGAGCAGTATTAATAAGCTCAATGATGCCATTGCATCAGGCACTGACGGCTTTATTTCGCTGCCGAAACAGCGCTGGAAAGGCTTAGAGAAACATCCTGAGCTGCTGGCAGAATTTGGTCTTAGTGCAGCACCAAAGGGAGCCTATATCGACAGCTTCGAGCTAGACTTCCTGCGCTTCAAGCTGCCACCCAATGAAGATGACCGCTTGATCTCACAACAGCTTATGCTGATGAAGGTAACCGATGAAGCGATCCGTGATGCCAAGCTAAAGCCAGGGCAGAAAGTCGCCGTGTTAGTAGCCATGGAAACCGAGCTAGAACTTCACCAGTTCCGCGGCAGAGTTAACCTGCACACTCAACTGCAGGAGAGCCTAACAGCCATAGGCGTCACCCTCAGTGATGATGAATATCTGGCCCTGGAAGCTATCACCATGGATAGCGTACTCGATGCGGCTAAGCTCAATCAGTACACCAGCTTTATCGGCAACATCATGGCCTCGCGTATCGCCTCACTTTGGGACTTCGATGGCCCGGCATTTACCATCTCGGCCGCAGAGCAATCTGTCAGCCGCTGTATCGATGTCGCGCAAAATATGATGGCCAGTGAAGCGCTCGATGCTGTCGTCATAGCCGCTGTGGACCTTTCCGGTAGTTTCGAACAGGTGATACTGAAAAATAGTGTTGAACCTGTTGCTTTTGATCCCGCGACGAACACAGGCTGGAATGTGGGTGAAGGTGCCGGTGCAATAGTACTTGTCCCAGATGCCGCTAACAGAGATGGAAGCACGTCTTATGGCCAAGTTAGTGCACTCGCCTTCGGCAGAACAAATGAGTCAAACCTTGTCACCGATAAGTTATTGACCCAAGCCGGCGTTGATATCAGTACCATTAAGCTGGTTGAAACCAATATCGCACCTGGAAGCTCATCTACAACATCTGTCGCTTCGCTAAGTGCATTTCCTAATGCCATTGGCACCAGCGCAGATAGCCGCGTCGGACACTGCTTCGCCGCAGCGGGAATGGCAGGCCTGCTTCATGGCCTACTAAGTCTGTCCAAACAGACTAATGCTGGCAACGCGCTTGTTGTGAACATCAATGAAGATCAACAATCTCAATTGCTGCTAAGCCAAACGGCGAATGAAAACAGTGCGCTTAAATCACGCTTAAGCAGTGAGCTCAAGTCTGATGCTAAACATCAATTGCTCAAGCAAGTGACTCTAGGAGGCCGCGATATTTATCAACATATCGTCGATACACCACTGGTCAGTTTACCCTCAATTCAGAGCAAGCTTGCCCAAGGCAGCGCTTCATCTGTGATTAAGCAGCACAAGCCTTTAGTCACGCGCCCTGCTCAAGCAAGAGTTCAAACGAGAGAACAAGCAAGAGTGCAAACAGCATCGCAACATGTCGAAGCAGCACCTGTGAGCCCTACTCCAGTATTAGGTACCCTAATGAAAACTAAAACGATTAAAACTACGTCAGTTAACACTCAGGCACTCACAACGCCAAGTACACCCATTGATGTGTCCGCTGGTAACTTAGCTGCATTCCAACATAACCAGCAGCTCACACAACAAGCTCACCAGGCATTTTTAAAGAGCCGTTCAGCTGGCATGAAAGTGGCCGACGTTCTTCTGAAGCAGCAACTAAGCCAAGAGATTGCCCGAGCAATTGGCCAAACAGGCTCAGCGCATACTCAAGCACCTTCTGCACAAGCGCCTGCGGCTGTTCTTCAAGAATTAGCACCGGATCATGCTAACGTAACGCCCTATATAGCACCGACGCCTGAACTTAAACCTTGTATCTGGAACTATGCCGACTTAGTTGAATATGCCGAAGGTGATATCGCTAAGGTATTTGGCTCAGATTACGCCATCATAGACGGCTTTTCCCGTCGCGTACGTCTGCCAACCACAGATTACCTGCTGGTATCTAGGGTAACTAAACTCGATGCCACCATGAATCAATATAAGCCCTGCACTATGACCACAGAGTATGACATCCCTGTTGATGCCCCTTACTTGGTCGACGGTCAGATCCCCTGGGCCGTAGCGGTAGAGTCCGGTCAGTGTGACTTGATGCTCATTAGCTACTTAGGCATCGATTTCGAGAACAAGGGCGAGCGTGTCTATCGCCTGCTTGATTGTACCCTCACCTTCCTTGGCGACTTGCCTCGTGGCGGCGACACCCTAAGATATGACATTAAGATCAACAACTATGCCCGTAACGGCGATACCCTGTTGTTCTTCTTCTCTTACGAGTGTTTCGTTGGCGATACCATGGTCCTCAAGATGGATGGTGGCTGCGCAGGCTTCTTCACCGATGAAGAACTGGCCGACGGCAAGGGCGTGATTCACACCGAAGATGAGATAAAGGCGCGCAATTTAGTCGTCAAGCAGACCTTCAACCCACTGCTGGATTGCCCTAAAACCAGCTTCAGCTATGGCGATATCCACAAGTTACTCAATGCAGATATTGCCGCTTGTTTCGGTGCCACTCATACTGGCCCGACACAAGCATCGCTTTGCTTCGCGTCAGAAAAATTCCTGATGATCGAACAGATCAGCAAGGTAGAACGCACAGGCGGCACTTGGGGCCTAGGCCTTATCGAAGGTCATAAGCAACTAGAGCCGGATCATTGGTACTTCCCTTGTCACTTCCAGGGTGACGAAGTGATGGCAGGTTCTCTAATGGCCGAAGGTTGTGGTCAGTTATTACAGTTCTACATGTTGCATCTTGGTATGCACACCCAGACCAAGAATGGCCGTTTCCAGCCACTAGCAGATGCCTCACAGCAGGTACGTTGTCGCGGTCAGGTATTGCCACAATCTGGTGTGCTCACCTATCGCATGGAAATAACAGAAATCGGTTTCAGTCCACGCCCTTACGCTAAGGCCAATATCGATATCATCCTCAATGGTAAGACTGTGGTGGACTTCAAGAACCTGGGAGTCATGATCAAGGAAGAAGATGAATGTGTTCGTTACCCTAGCCTGACCACAGAAACGGCTACAAATACTCAGCATGTTTCTACCAGCACGGCAAAGATTGTTCGCCCTAACGCCCCCTTGATGGCGCAAATCCCCGATCTGACTAAGGTCCCTAACAAAGGCGTTATCCCTATTCAGCACGTCGAGGCCCCTGTCACTCCGGATTATCCAAACCGAGTGCCTGATACTGTGCCGTTTACCCCATACCACATGTTTGAGTTTGCCACTGGCAACATAGAAAACTGTTTCGGCCCCGAGTTCTCCATCTATCGCGGCATGATCCCACCACGCACACCTTGTGGCGATCTGCAGGTGACGACTCGCGTGATCGAAGTCAACGGTAAGCGCGGTGATTTTAAGAAGCCTTCATCTTGTATTGCCGAATACGAAGTCCCAAGTGATGCCTGGTATTTTGATAAGAACAGCCATGAAGCCAGCATGCCGTACTCGATATTGATGGAGATATCCTTACAGCCAAACGGCTTTATCTCTGGCTACATGGGCACCACCCTAGGCTTCCCAGGACTTGAGCTTTTCTTCCGTAACTTAGACGGTAACGGCAAGATGCTAAGAAATGTCGACCTACGTGGTAAGACAATTCGTAACGACTCCCGTCTGCTGTCTACCGTTATGGCCGGCACTAACATCATCCAGAGCTTCAGTTTCGAGCTGAGCACAGATGGCGTACCTTTCTACGAAGGGAAGGCAGTATTTGGTTACTTCAAGGGCGATGCCCTTAAAGACCAGCTTGGACTGGATAAGGGTAAGGTCACTCAGCCCTGGCATGTGGCTAAAGGCATAGCCGCAGATTATACGGTGGACCTACTCGATAAGAGCATCCGTCACTTTAACGCGCCGGAAGGTCAGCCACACTACCGCTTAGCCGGTGGGCAGCTTAACTTTATCGACAAGGTCGAGATAGTCGATAACGGCGGCACCGAAGGTCTTGGTTATCTCTACGCCGAGCGCACAATCGATCCGAGTGACTGGTTCTTCCAGTTCCACTTCCATCAGGATCCTGTTATGCCGGGTTCTCTTGGAGTTGAAGCTATCATAGAAACCATGCAGACTTACGCCATCAGCAAAAATTTGGGCGCTGGCTTTAAAAATCCTAAGTTCGGTCAGATCTTGTCAGACATCAAGTGGAAGTACCGTGGACAGATCAATCCATTGAACAAGCAGATGTCTATGGATGTCAGCATCACCTCGATTAAAGATGTCGATGGTAAGAAAGTCATCACAGGTAACGCCAGTCTGAGTAAAGATGGTCTGCGTATATACCAAGTGTTTGATATTGCCATCTGTATCGAAGAGTCTTAAAAACACAGTTTTTAAGACTAAGTTAATAGCTAAAGAGGCGAGCTCCTTAGCTATCAAAAGCTTACAAATTAGAAAAGAGTGAGTAGCAATTGAAACTACTCACTGAACTAAAAGAATTACTTTAAGGGTCAAGAATGAATCCTACTACTACAAATGAAAAGCTTTCTCCCTGGCCTTGGTCGGTTACCGATGCCAGCATCAGTTTCGACGTCAAGACCATGGAGCAACAACTGAAAGATTTCAGCCGTGGCTGTTATGTCGTTAATCACAGTGAAAAAGGTGTCGGCATCGCACAAGATGCGGCCTTAGCCTCAGAGCAAGGCGCAAATAGCAATGCACACCCTGTCAGTGCCTTTGCACCGGCGTTAGGCACAGAAAGCCTGGGCGACAGTAACTTCCGCCGCGTACACGGTGTAAAATACGCATACTATGCCGGCGCAATGGCCAACGGTATCTCATCTGAAGAGCTGGTTATCGCCCTGGGAAGAGCTGGCATCTTATGTTCATTCGGTGCAGCAGGTCTTATTCCAAGCCGCGTAGAAACCGCAATCAAGCGTATCCAAGCCGCCTTACCTAACGGCCCTTACATGTTTAACCTTATCCATAGCCCAAGCGAGCCAGCACTTGAACGTGGCAGTGTCGAGCTATTTATCAAGCATAAGGTTCGCACCGTAGAAGCCTCAGCATTCTTGGGACTCACACCTCAAATCGTCTACTACCGCGCAGCTGGACTTAGCCGTGATAGCCATGGCAATATTGTTATCGCCAATAAAGTTATCGCTAAAGTCAGCCGCACCGAAGTGGCTGAGAAGTTCATGATGCCAGCCCCGGTCAAGATGCTACAAAAATTGGTCGATGACGGCTCTATTACACCCGAGCAGATGGAGCTTGCCCAACTTGTTCCTATGAGCGATGACATCACGGCCGAAGCAGATTCTGGCGGACACACAGATAACCGTCCATTAGTGACTCTTCTGCCGACAATTCTGGCATTGAAAGAAGAAATTCAAACCAAGTATCAATACGACACGCCGATTCGCGTCGGTTGTGGCGGCGGTGTGGGAACTCCTGACGCGGCTTTAGCGACCTTCAATATGGGTGCCGCCTATATCGTCACAGGCTCGGTAAACCAAGCTTGTGTCGAAGCTGGAGCCAGCGAGCACACTCGCAAGCTGCTGGCGAACACTGAGATGGCCGACGTGACCATGGCACCCGCTGCCGATATGTTCGAGATGGGCGTCAAGCTGCAGGTAGTTAAGCGTGGTACGCTTTTCCCTATGCGAGCCAACAAGCTCTACGAACTCTACACCCGTTATGACTCTATCGAAGCTATTCCAACTGCTGAGCGTGAAAAGTTAGAGAAGCAAGTGTTCCGTTCATCTCTCGATGAGATCTGGGCCGGCACAGTGGCGCACTTTAATGAACGTGACCCTAAGCAGATCGAACGCGCCGAGGGTAATCCTAAGCGTAAGATGGCACTAATCTTCCGCTGGTACCTGGGGCTTTCCAGCCGCTGGTCAAACTCAGGCGAAGTGGGCCGTGAGATGGATTATCAAATCTGGGCAGGTCCGGCACTGGGTGCATTCAACCAGTGGGCTAAAGGCAGTTATTTAGATAACTACCAGAACCGTAATGCCGTCGATGTGGCCAAGCATCTGATGTATGGCGCGGCTTACCTTAACCGAGTAAACAACCTGACCGCGCAAGGGGTCAAGTTACCGACTCAGTTACTACGCTGGAAGCCGACACAGAGAATGGCTTAGCTCTTAGTAAAGAGACAGCCTTGAGCGTCTTGTTTAAAGAGTCAGCCTTGAGCAGCTTTTAAAGAAAGTCAGCCTTGGGTGTCTTTTGAAGAAAGCCAGCCCTAGCGTCTTGTTTAAAGAGCCAGATGAAAAATAAAAAGCCATCGAGCACTCTAGATTGAATCTAGAGTGCTGATGGCTTTTTTGTTTATCGGTATTTAAAGCCTATTACAGAGCATCTAATGGGCTAACGGTTCCCGCATAATGTTGAAAAGGGAAAAGTTTCAATAAAACGTGCCGACATTGCTCACGGCTTATGGAGGCATTATGCCAAGAGAATCTGATTTCATGCCTGAACCGGGTACGCCTAAAATGATGATATTTAAGTCACCAAAAGAGCTGAGTAAGTGGCTGCAAGCGAACCATGCCACCGAAAGCGAACTTTTAATCAAGATGTTCAAGAAGGGATCTGGGATTCCGAGCGTGACTTGGGACGATGTCGTGATTGAGTCACTGTGCTGGGGCTGGATTGATGGCGTCAAGAAGTCACTCGATGCCCAAACCTACCTTCAACGGATTACTCCGAGAAAGACTCGAAGTAATTGGTCCAAGAGGAATACAGAACATGTCGTTCGCCTGATAATTGAGGGACGGATGAAGGAGTCGGGGCTTGTGCATGTTCGTGCGGCGAAAGCGGATGGCCGTTGGGAAAAAGCCTATACGGTTAGTGAGATGAAGGTTCCAGAGGATTTCCTGGCAGCACTCGAGAACATGCCGAAGGCAAAACAGTTCTATGAGACGCTAACCAAATCCAATCGCTACGCGATTGCTTATGGACTGGAAAGTGCGAAGAAATCTGAAACCAGGCAGAGGAGGTTCAAAAAATTCATGGATATGCTAAGCCACAAAGAGAGGCCTGACTTTGGAGCCAACAAAGGGAAGAAGGCATAATCGGGTAGCCGTATCTAGCCTCCAGCCCCCACACCACCCTGTATTCCACTTTCATGAAGCAGCTAGGCACACGACTAAATGGTCTATTTTGTTCCATACAAAATATGACATTCCCCTGACCCATAGGGATATGGGAAATGTCTTTAAAGCGTATGGAACCCTGGAGCTTGTTACCGAGGGCGGTTCATTTACTCTCAGTAATGAAATGTCCTAACCAGTCTTGACCCAGTAACAGATGCTGGTTAGCTTCTTTGTTTCTTTCGAGAGTAACTGCGATCCATCCATCTCTTAGTGAACATAAACCCGCTTTCTTAACTCTTACTTCGAGCTTCGCCACGGGCCTTTGCTTGTGATCCCAAAGTCACATACGTACTCGACGACGGATCCAATGGTCACTCTTTCGAAACCGGTGTTTTTCAAGATAGTCGACACATCCTTGGTAAGCGTTGGCGTTGGCGATGCCAAAGTAGTTGATCCAAACCCCAAATAACAAAAAGCCCGCCCTAAATAAATAGAGGCGGGCATCAGTGTTCATGTGGCCGAAGGCCATTCTGTAAGCGCAACGTTCTGTATTCGCTTGCGATATCCGCCACACCTGTAGGAGCGGCTTTAGCCGCGAAAGAACACATGATCAAAGCCTCGGGCTAAAGACCCTCCTACACCACCAGAGCTCCGTATCCGTCCAATAACGTGGTCAGAGCCTGACACCTTTAGCTATGTTAATGAGCTTGATTATTCCGCAAGAACGGAGTAAACAAGAGGAGGAAGAAACAGCGCCACTCGCTGTAGATGATAAGCTAGTGACATCAGCTTAAGCAGCGGTTATCGATAAGTTGGCCAGTACCAGGCTGTTTAACCTCTAAGTCATTTTCGGAGGCAAGGTGACTTGCCGTGATACCTATTTCCATTGGCATGATAGCCAAACCACTTCAAAATGCAGAACTCATCAGCACAAGAAGTGACAGTGATATATTTGTTATCAACTAATAACGCACCTTTCCGGTTTGTGCATTATTGGCTCCTACATCCGGGTTTAGTCGTATTTTTATAAACCTGTAAACGAGGAGTACCTATGCAAAACAAATCTATCCGTACTTGGATAAAAAACCCGCTCGACGTTTTAGATGCAAGCTATGCTGGAGGGATTGTTATTCAAGACGATATTATCGTCGAGTTAATTACTGCAGGAGGTGAGCCCAGCAAAGTGGTTGATGAGGTCATTGATGCATCTGAACATGTATTGATCCCAGGGTTAATTAATAGTCACCATCACTTTTATCAAACCTTAACCCGTGCCTTTCCCGCTGCACTCAACAAAGAGTTATTCCCTTGGCTGCAAAGCCTCTACCCTGTTTGGGCTAAACTCACCCCGCAAATGATTGCAACCTCAACACAAATTGCCTTGAGTGAACTGCTTCTGTCTGGATGTACCACCGCGAGTGATCACCACTACCTTTTCCCGAATGGGTTAGAAAATGCCATCGACATTCAGATAGAGCAAGCACGTAAACTTGGCATAAGAGTTCACTTAACGCGCGGCTCTATGAGCCTAGGGGAAGACCAAGGTGGACTGCCGCCAAGAACAACGATTCAAACCGACCAACAGATCTTAGATGACAGCCAAAGACTGATTAAAAGTTATCATCAATATGAAGATGGCGCGATGACCAGAATAGCTTTGGCCCCCTGCTCACCTTTCTCTGTTAGCGAAGAGCTTATGCGAGCCACAGGAGAGCTAGCTCAAGGACTTGATGTTAGGCTGCACACCCACCTTGCTGAAACACACGATGAAACTGAGTTCTGTATTAAAATGTTTGGCGTACGCCCGGTTGACTATCTTGAGCGGGTGGGTTGGCTTAACAACCGCACTTGGCTTGCCCATGGTATCCACTTTAATGAACAAGAAATTGACCGATTAGGCGCCGCGGGCGTAGGTATTTGTCACTGCCCGTCATCTAATATGCTGTTGGGTTCTGGTCAGTGCCCAACATTAGACCTTCAAGCTGCAGGTAGCCCAGTGGGTCTAGGAGTTGATGGCTCAGCGTCCAATGACGGTTCAAATATGATTGGTGAAGTTCGCCAAGCCTTGTTGCTGCAACGCTTACGTTATGGCGCCAGCAAGATCACTCATAAAAAAGCCTTTGACTGGGCCACTAAAGGCTCTGCGGCCTGTTTAGGCCGTGATGATATTGGTGAGATTGCGGTCGGTAAGCAAGCCGATGTTGCACTATTTAAGCTTGATGAAATTCGTTTTGCAGGCTCAGGTACACCAGTTGCTGCGCTGCTGCTTTGTGGGGCAACTAAAGCGGATAAAGTGATGGTTGCAGGTCGCTGGCGCGTACTGGATGGCCAAGTCGTAGGATTAGACTTAAACCAACTAATGGCGCAGCAAATTAAGTTAGCGGCGCAGCTTGCACACGCCTAACTAGCCCTTAGCTAATAAGTGTTATGGAATTAATCAATAGCACTTATTTAGTTAAAATCGAAGCACGCATATCCATCGATAAAGAATCAGCAAAAGATGGGACATATCTTTTGTGCTTCAGAACATCCTCTACTCCTTTGAAAGGGTTCAATCGGCTAATCGAGTGCTATGTGCCTCATTGGCTGCAATGGCTCTAAAGTTGACTCCCCCTTGCGCGACACTGATCCCCACATTACAGCTTGCCGGTGATTGGTCTATCTTCTCGCATCGATTAAGCTCAAGTTTATACGCTTTATGTTTGATAGCATCGGCGAGTTCTGCACAACTCATTGGATTAAGCGCTTCCTCTTTAAAGCAAAGCTTCTGTTTATATTCTTCGCCTTCTTTACCAGCAACAAGATACTCCCAGTCATCTCCCCAAGAGTCGATACTTAAGGTGTGCTCAACACCATGAATATTCACTTTGATTTTAGGGCCGACTTTAATGCCATAATCCTGATGGTTCACGGCATAGACCCTGAGATAACAAACAGAGTCTAGCTTTATAGCCTCCTCCTCTCCAGCCAGCTCTTTATAAGTAGCTCCTGACTTAGCTTTTACTTCTGTGACAGTATCCAATTGAAATGTTACGTCTTTCTGACACCCACTCAAGAATGCAGCGGTTAACGCTAGCGCAATAAGTCTGAGCAATGTCATGGGGTAGGACCCTATTGTAATTATTTGTATCGCAGCATATCAGAGTTTCAGGTGAAGACTGGAGATATTACATTTACTTACAAAGTGTCATAATTCACCAAACATGCTGCATAGAGTGCGCTTGTCAGTGAATATATTCACCAATGCGAACAAACCAAGGGAGAAACGCTTCGCCCTTGGTTTACACATTATTTAATCGCTTGGATAGTTATCTTATGCAAGATTTCACTCGGCAGCAGAGGGGTTGACTGATGATTTGCATATTCATCGAAGCCGGCACGGTAATAATCAGATAAGGGATGACCTGACTGCCCTCCAGGAATCACCATGATGGCCTGAGACTCTAGCCCAGGTTGCACGATGAAGCGTTGAGAAGCACCAAAAGAACTTCTCTGCACCGCAGGCATAAAGCTATCACCAAAACCTGTCACGGTTGGCATGTCCAACAAGGAACTTAGCAGCGGCATCTGTTTACTGAAGGGGTGTTGTATCTTAAGGGCATTGACCTTGCCCCAGTTAAGATCGGCTAGGGCTGCGTTATCACTGTGTTTACTTAATAATTCCTGAGTCGAGTCGACGTAAGCCTGAATAGCAAACTTATCCCAACTTGAATACTGCTCGGGAAGCCAAGAGTCAGGTTCATCTTCAAGCAGCTGCCACATGGCAGGTTCCAGATAGCGCTTAACCGGAGATAAAGACACGTTTATCTGTTGCAAACCTGTCTCTATTGGGGCGAAGCTGGCATCGATCAACTTAGCCCTGAAACTGCGAACTAAGGTGTATCCGACCGAGTCAGCACAGGCACATGCCTGCCAATCCCTGATAAATTGAATATCCTTGGCAAATCTAACCGGTTCTAGTGAGAGCAGGTTAATCAGATAATCATGCCAAGGCGTTAAAAACTTAGCCTCATTGTCTAACTGTAATCGATAAAAGTCCTGCTCGCTAAACTGCTCCGACTCGAATAGTCGGTCACGGATCTGCTGGCTTCTGGCACCGAGCGCATAACCTCCATCACCGAAGCGACTGGATTGTTCTGCCGATATCACACGAGCGTTGGCTGACCACAGTCGTCCGTGCTCAGGATTCACTACTTGTGGTAACTCTGTCTCATCAATCCCCCACAAGGCTCCTTGGAAAGTTTCTGGTAATTGCGCCACATTAGCAGGATTAGTCCTGGATGGCACAGCTCCAGCTGGTTTCCAGCCGGCGTTGCCTTCACTGTCGACTAACATCAAGTTTTGTACCGGGATCCCAAATGTCGTCGCCAGTGCCAATCCTTCTTGCACGCTCGATATTGTCTCTAATCCTATCAGCTCCATATCGACGGCATAATCTCGGTGTGCCACCCAAGACAGGGCATAGTCTTGTCCGTTCACATGCTTGACCGGACCAAATTGGGATAACTGAATAGGAAACTCAACACTCGATTGAGCACCGGGGAGCTTCATCTCTTCTATCTCTGTGGTTAACGGCTCCTTGTCATCTATCGCTATCCAGTCGGCGGTATCGATATAGGCATTGGTGAATCCCCAGGCGACCCTGTTATTTGTGCCCACAACAATGGCTGGAGCGCCTGGTAGTGAGACGCCTGTGACTTGCACCTTATCTCCCGAATCTGATAAATAGTTGAGCTGAGCACGGTACCAGATAATAGGAACCGCAAATGACAGATGCATATCATCGGACAACATGGCTCGGCCACTCATCGTTAAGGCTCCAGTTACAGCCCAGTTATTACTGCCGATATCAAGGGGTTCCTCAATCGTGCTAATCAGGGCCGTCGCCAGCAATTGAGGTTCAAGCGCTGGAGTTAATACCTCTTCAGTGGGGAGAAGACTAGAGTCGAGCGCCGCCTGATAGGGGCTATTTTGTGTCACGAATGCCAACATCTGCTCGCCATATAAACGCTGGATCTGAGTCAGAGCCATGTCTCGCTTTGGGGTATTGCCTTGCAGATCCAGGTACATGCTATAGATAACCAGTAAACTATCTGCCGGTTGCCACGTTTGTGGGCTTGTCCCAGTGAGCAGGTATTCGAAAGAACTCAGGCTTTGCTCTGCTACTGCGGCATTTACGCCATTGGCGTAGGCCTGTAATAGCAATTTTTGCTTTGGTTCCATCTTAGCGACCGTATTCTCGGCTCGCTTCCTCAGTTGATGAAAACGGCGAGACTTATCCAGATTTAACGCCTTTTCACCGAATATTTCTGCGAGCTCGCCAGCCGAGTTACGCCTAAGCAAGTCCATCTGAAAGAATCTATCTTGTCCATGTGCAAAACCCAGAGCATAAGCCACATCTCGACGGTTTTGACCATGTATGACCGCTGTACCCAATCTGTCTCGCTCTATGGTAACGGATTCAAATAAATGGCCGCTGCGAAACTCCCCTGATAGCTTAGGCAGACTCAGGTTCAGCCCCAAATAAGCTGTCGAAAGCAGAATAAAAATCAGCGAAAGGGTCGAAATCAGGAGTGTTTTTATTATTTTAGTCATCAAGTTTCGTCATAATATTCATTATCATGACGATGACTATAACCTAAGTTACACTGATGTTAACTAAAACAATCCAGCATTAGAATAATTGCACCAGTTAGATATAAATAGATAAGCGACCTCAATCAAGCGTTACATACACTGAGCCAGTTTGCCCTTCTTCGTCGCCGCCATAACACAACCTCGTTCACTATCGGTAGCCGCCTTACAATCCGCCATTAAGGTCTTATGATCCGGCGACATACTGCCAAGCACCTTCTTGGCATGTTTGACCACCTCAGTGCATTTTTCGACCGAAACGGGATCGTAGTGAGTACAGGCACTTAGCATCAGAAACAGAGTAACAGTAAAGAGCAAGGCGATACGATTGACTTTGTCGACAGTCGAGAACTTAGGCATGATTCTTCCTTAATCGCTAAATTGGAGTGGCTAGTCTTCTCTTGAATGAGGGCAGTAAGAAATTATATCTGGAAAACCTACTTTAAAAAGGCACTTAGAAATAGTAGAAGAGAAACCTGGATTTTGCATATTTTGTATTAATGCTTTACTCGATTAGAATAGCCACTTATAACAATGACATTATCAATAGTAAGTCAAAAAACATGGCAAAACCCAATAAGAAAGGCCCCACACGCACTGTCGATATCTTCTGCGCTAAGTGCAAAACCCAGTTGTTTAAATATCGCAAGGGGGGCAAAGGCGCTTTGGTGAAGTGTTTCAAGGAACGAATCGTCGCAGACTTCACTCACACTTCCTGCATCTGTCCCAATTGTGGACAAGAGTTCGCCAGAGAGACTCTGGTTCGAGGCACGCCATCATTTAAGATGATAGGTGGCAAGGTAACATTTAAATAACCTTTCGTTCCCCTATAATATTTTGCTTATTAATGGAACTTCATCAGCTGATTACTGGTTAGTTCGCGACACTATATTTGCCCTAATTTTTTCACCATAAAATCTAAAAATGCTCTGATATTAGGCTTAGGATATTGAGCGCCTTTATAGATAGCAAAGATTTCACCACTGCCACCTTCCCAATGACTCGCTGTCCAGTCAGGTAAAATTTCCACTAGCTGACCACTGTCTATATAAGGTTTAACCATCCACTCAGACAAGAGCAGCACACCGCAATCCTTGAGCGCAGCGGTTAGTAAAGGAGATCCCCCTTTTGAAATGAAATTGCCCTTAACAGAGATTTTTGTCTGGGTTTTCCCCTTAGCAAAAAACCAATGATTCCTTTGTCTCTCTTGACTGATAAGCAAGCAATTGTGTTCATGTAAATCAGATGGCTGTGTGATCGGGGGCCGATGATTTAGGTAGGTTGGAGACGCTGTCAATAAAGTAGGATGATTCAACAACTTTCTCGCTTTTAAACCACTATCTTGAGGGACACCGATACGGATGGCGAGGTCCACATTATCGCTATGAAGATCCACCAGCTTATTGTCTAGGTCTAAATCAATTTTCACATCCGGGTACATCTGCAAAAACTCTGGAATAAGCGGTGCCAGACATAGGTTGCCGAAACTTTCGAACACAGAGATCCGCAACATCCCTTGAGGAGTATCTCGTGCCCCTCGCATCTCTGCCAGCAAGAAATCGGCATCCTCCACTAACTTGCCTGACTGTTTATAAAAATAACTCCCCTCTTCGGTCAAAATCAGCTGACGAGTACTCCGCTTAAAGAGGGTCGTCTTAACCTGAGCCTCTAAATTATCGATATTTCGCGCGATGGAAGAAGGGGCCATATGCAAAACCTGAGCAGCCTGAGAAAAGCTTCCCGAATCGACAACCTGATGAAACACCTTGATCAGATCTAACATTTGCATACCTCTGTTGTAGCTTTCAAAAACGTATACCTTTGCGAAATACGCAAAGCTGTTTCAGTTTACGCGCGTATTCAGTTAATAATTAGAATTATGCACAATTATGTCATCCCAATAAAGCAGCCTTGAACTTCAATAAAGGACAAAAGATGACAAAACGTATTGATATCGCCCAAACACAAACAGCAGCATTAACCGCCATGATGTCTGTCGAAAATTATCTGGCAGAAACCAGACTCTCTACAGCACTAAAAGAGCTCATCAAGATCCGCGCATCCATGATTAATCAGTGCGCTTACTGCATTCAAATGCATACCGAAGTGGCTTTGAAAGCCGGAATATCACCACAGAAGTTATTTGCAGTATCGGCCTGGAAAGAATCTCCCCTGTTTGATGACACAGAGCGAGCGGTACTCGCTCTCACCGATGAGCTCACTCACGTTTCACACGCTGGTCTGACCGATAGCACTTATCAAGAATGTCTCGAGTTGTTAGGTGAGGAACAGATAGCTCAAGCAATCATGCAGGTCATCATGATCAATGCCTGGAACCGTTTTTCAATAGCGACCAAGATGACTCATTAAACAGATCCATGGCACTTCGGCTCATGGCTCTTACGCCTGTGCTGATAGTCAAAGCGTAGTCGGGGGCAAACTTGCTTGAGTGAAGTGATGGTAAACTTTCCCCGGACACCTTACTGGCTTCATACAGTTTCGGCTCTACGGCGCCAAGCCAGAAGATGGTGATGGGACGCTTCTGGGCTGTGAGACCATAGAGGCCAAAATCTTCACCGGCCATAACAGGCTCAGATTTAACCACATTAGTCTTACCTATCTCGCGCTCGATACTGGCTTGAACTGAGTTAGCTAACTCAGGGTCATTATAGGTGGAAGGTATCGTCTCATCTTCATGAACATAGACCACAGGCATTAAACTATCGGGCAGCCCAGTACTCATGGCTATGCCCTTGGTCATGCGCTTTATTGCTGCAATCTGTTGCTGACGCACTTGGGGATTATAGGAGCGTAAGGTGAGCTGCAATTTCACTTCATTAGAGATGATATTGTGTTTAGAGCCACCATGAATAGAGCCAACGGTGATCACATTCGGCTCAAGTGGGGAGATCTCTCGACTCGGTATGGTCTGCAGCGCCATCACAGTCCGAGCCGCTATCACCACAGGGTCGATAGTCATGTGGGGATAGGCACCATGGCCTCCCTTGCCTTTAATGGTGATATCCACCGAATCGACATTGGCTAAAGCATAACCCGGCGCGATTGCCACCTTACCCGCAGGAACCGAAGCACTGACATGCAAACCCAGTACAAAATCAGGTGTTGGAAACTCAGTAAATAAGCCTTGTGCTAACATGGCTTTGGCGCCACCGCCCACCTCTTCCGCAGGTTGCGCCACCATCATCAAGGTGCCCTGCCAATCGCTCTTATGCTTCACAAGCTGCTCAGCGGTACCGATTAAACTGGTCATATGAATATCATGACCACAGCCATGCATGATGCCAACCGACTTATTATCGGCATCAGTTGTGGTCACAACTGATGCATAAGGTTTTCCGGTCTGCTCTATGATTGGCAAGCCATCGATATCGGCGCGGATCATCACAGTCGGGCCATCGCCATTTTTGAATATGCCTACGACGCCGTAACCACCGTAATTATCTGTCACCTCAAAACCCAGCGCTAAAAGCTCCTTCGCCATCCTCTGTCCCGTCGCCTTCTCTTGATAAGAAAGTTCAGGATGTTGATGCAGATGCAAATATAGCTTCTCGAGTTCAGGTAGGGCTTTACTGACAGATAGTGCTAATGATGAGTCAAGGCTGCTAGCATAAGCATCTATCACTGTAAGTGGGCTAGTCATCATTAATACCAGTGCGAGTGACTGACAGGTCTTGGTTAGTTTCATCGGCTTCTTCTTTTTATTCATGGCAAAGTTAACAATCAAGACAGATAAACTAGCACAAAAAAATTAATAATCTGCACTGAATCGAAACAGATAGATTGAAATAAAAGAGTTAAAACAATTTAAAACAACTAACAAAAAGCGCAGCCCCAAGGCTGCGCTTTCAAAAACACACTACAAGCTCGTAGCTCGAAACTTACGCCTTACAACTGATAATTAAAGGTCAGCTTGGCATTACGCTCTTCACCAGGCATGCCACCGAGGAACATTGCCTTGTTGTAGTAAGCCTCATTGAACAGGTTGTTGACGTTCAACTGTAGCTTCCAGTTATCCGCTTGATAGCTGATGGCCGAATCAAATACCGTATAACTCGGCACATGACCATCAGGAATACCGAATGAACTTGAGTTAGTACTGCGATCATCGACGTATTTTGCACCTAAGCTGATATCAATCGGGCTAGAGAGTGAGAACATCTCGGCGCCATAGGTGACCCAAGCACTGGCTGTCACATAAGGCACACCTTTTTGACGAGTATCATAGCTGCTGCGATTGGGATCTTTCTTATCACGCGCATCCTGATAGACACCATTGACGTTAATCATCCACTGCTCATTGAGATGAGCATTCATATCTAACTCGACACCAGTGGTCTCTTCCTTACCATCATAGAAGCTTTTTGGCACATTAGACCCTGAAACACCTTCTTCATAGTCAGGATTTGAGAATTGCAGATTAGTACGTGAACTCTTAAAGAACACTAAAGAGGTCAGCATCTGATCATCGAATGCCTTGATTCGCATGCCTAAGTCATCACTGATAGATTCAGAATCCAGTCTGTCCGAACCATCACCTTCAACGCCGCCTAACATACTATAAGCCGTGCGGCCTTTAGAATGATTAACGAAAAATGACAAGTCATCGGTCGGCATAAAGGTCACACCTAAGTTATAGGTGATGCCATCATCACTGGTATCCGCTTCAGGCGTAGGTTCAGCAGCACTGGCGCGATACCTTTCATCGACACCGAAATGCTCATAACTTTGCTTAATCTCGTTAAACGCCACGCCGATACGTGTGGTAAAGCCATAACCGAAATAACCAACATGCTGTAGGCCTACGCCCCAGGCACTCACTTTTTTGTTGTAGTTGCTGGTCATCAGAGGGTCGTGATCTTTGAAGGAGCCTTCTGCCCAATTTGGATTACGAATATCATAGATGTAAGGCAATTGGCCCTGATAGATGACATCACCCGCCTTGTTCTTTATGACCTTATCGGCATCGTAAATTGAGTACTGTTTGAAACGTATATCACGGTCTTCGAAGTTCGCATTAACTAATAGCTCGTTATCTATGCCGGCAAGTTCGAAATCATATCTCAAGTCGGCGAAATACTGCCAAGACGTCTCATCGGCCGAGACCTGACGATACTCCTGACGGCGAGCCGCAAACGGGTAAAGCACACCGTCTTCAAGCAGTGGCGCACGAGGGTCAGCATTGATGGTGCCCCGGCGGTCCCAATATACATAGTTGTATGCGCCGGTTTGACGGGCAAAACCTGAGCTGTAATCACGATATTGCAGCTGCTGGTTCAGGAATAGGTTTTCATTGAGGAAGATATTATGAGTCAGCTTAAATCTCAGCTCTTCACCTTCGTTATCTTTGGCCATTGGCGAGATAATCCCGTTATGACCAAATTCATAGGGGGTTAAACCATCACTGGCAGCCAAAGAGTCGGCTAGTTGCTGACGTTGCTCATCGGTAAGTTGAATACCTTTGCCTTCTGGGTCGTTGATTAAATCTTCCCAACTGGCTTCTCCGGCAGTTTTCCCACCGACAGATTCAGCATTATAGATTCGAATGGGATGACCGATAGAATCGACTGCGATGGCATCCTTGATATAAGAAGCCGACAACATCAAGTCCTGGCTGTCGTCGAACACATATTTGATTGACGTATAGACTTCATCGCGATCGGTACCTATATCACGATAGCCGTCACTGCGAGCCGTTTTAGCAACGACGCGGTAGGCTAACTTGTCAGTCAATCCGCCCGTGCTATCGATACTCAGCGCATAGGAATCCCATTGACCCAGCTCGACACCGATATCGTGGCGACTCTCAAATTCAGGCTTCTTCTCGATAAGGTTAATCACGCCGCCGGCGCTGCCCATACCATACAAACCTGTCGCCGGGCCTTTGAGCACTTCTACCGATTCAACATTAGTCAGAGAGCGTGTTGGATTGAAGGTGTTACCAAGTCCTGCGCCGCCATACATGCCGTCATAGGTATAGTTAGCACCGAGTCCGCGGATCACTAAGTTATCACCAATACCATAGTTATTACCCGCCTGCGTCACACCGCTGATATTACGCACCAGATCTTGCAAATTATTAACGCCTTGAGCATTGATCAGCTCTTCATCGACGATGACGACGGCCGCAGGTGTTTCCATTAATGACATATCTGATTTTGTCGCTAGACCCGAATTCATGACCACTTGGTTTTGTCTTCCATAGACAGTGATACGCTCTATATCCTTGTTTTTCAGCTCTGCTGCTTGCACTTTCTCTGGCGCTTGAGCCTGCTCATTAGCAGACAGAAGCCCAGGTAAAAAAGCTGAAGCGCACGCGACTGCAAGTAGTGAAAAACGAAATTGTTGCATCGATATTATCCCCCATTAGTATTATGGGCGGAATGATAATGATTACTGATAGCATTACAACAGTCGTTTCACATGCCGATACAAAAATGTGACCTTTGTATCCATTTGGGCGGGTTTTTCGATGATTTTTACAAAGTAAATGCCAAGCAAAAACCTTTATTTTACTCTTGAATATTATTCACTAGTGAACCAAGCAAGTATCAAGACTGATAGTTACGCCTTCTCAGACCAGCAAACAGACCTAGGCCCAAAAGAGAAATTAATGAAAATGCCCCGCCGCCATAACCTTCACTACTAGAATCTCCTCCTGTATATACTGTATCTCTATCGCTACTCTCCAGCGACAAGGCATATAAATTATCGGTATCAGCAGAACTGATGCTGGCGACAATATCGTCGAAGCCCACTTCGTATAGATCCACCAACACGTCATAATAGTCGGTATAATAGCCATTATGCAGCGTGGTCAAGACTTCAAAGTCATCATCACTTGAGTCACCAAGTATTGTAAAAATATCTGTGGTGTAATAATGCACCCAAGGACCACCGTCTCGGCTCAAGTAGAGCTCTGCGTAGACATCGGCGACCTCGACCGCATCGGGCCCGTAGACATCGGCATCGAAGGTCACACTAAAGGTTTGGAAAAAACCGTCACCATCATCATCGACGAATAGGCGACTGCTGGCTTCATAGATTGAAAACTCATGATAGATGGGGTTAGAAAAGGCCTTGGGTACAGTCGACTGAACATCCTCGTTTACTGTTTTTAACCCGCTTTTCTGCAGAGAATACTGAGGGGAAATGTTGCCATTTTTGTGGTCGGCAATGACCTCTTCTCGAGATTTAGCTTTTATACTTGGTAACATCAGTGGCATTTGCTGTTTCAACTGGCTTAATCGAGTATTCAGCTCATTTTGTTCCACTGATTGGACTTGGTTTCCAACTGAAAACGTCTGTAAATTTACCCTCTCTATCTGGCTGACACCCTGTTCGTCACTCGCATAAGCACTTGGAATGAATGATATTAAGGCCCCTGCAATCAAAGTTAATACAGATATCCGCTTGCCCCCCCAAGATTGAGTACCTGAGCTAACTCTGGTTTCTGTATCCATTTTTACGCAATTACACTCTCTGACTTGATTCTTTATGTTCACATTCATCATATAAACCTCAATATTCTTTCGTTGAGGTCATTAAAGACGATTTAAGGTGAACATAAGCTGAACGCTAAAAATGCTATGGAGTAAAATTCGAAGGCAAGTTCCCCTGCGACTCTAATGCATTAAGCATTGTCATCTTGGGTTCATCTTAGCTGAGGTATAACTATAAGAGCACCACTGGCCCCCCTTGAACTAACTCGTTCATGGCTTTGATTTCTTAGACAAGCTCTTTAAAACTTGTGTCTTAAGAATGGGATATTTACACTGATAACAAATAAAGGCATTTAAACATCGGACATACTCAATGAAATTGGCTTCGAGCTTAACATTAGCTTTACTCACATCGGCTTGTTTACTGTTTCCGCTACAGGGAGTGGCCTCGAGTGTGACTAAGCTATCTATGGTTTCAGCTGTAAGCTCTGTCAATGCTGTTAGCTTAAGTTCGATGAGCATGGCCGCTCAGTCTAAAAAGCCCCCTCATAAGTTAAGAGTCACCAGTTCTCAACAGGCGATTCAGTTAGTGAAACGTCAATATCCGGGCAAGGTACTCAAGGTGCAATCGAGCCGAGTCAACGGCAATCCAGGTTACCGAGTCAAGTTATTATCCAGTTCCGGTGCCGTATTTTATGTGTCCGTCGATGCCAAAACTGGCAGTGTGCGTAGAAACTAATTTGCAACTTAAAGACTTAACATGATGAATTTACACAGGTGACCCAATGCGAATACTGTTAGTTGAAGACGATTTAGAGCTACAAGCTAATCTTAAACAACACCTGCTCGATGCCAATTTCACCTTGGATGTGGCCAGTGACGGGGAGGATGGTTTGTTTCAGGGAAGTGAGTATAACTATGACGCCGGGATCATAGATGTCGGATTACCTAAGCTTAATGGTATCGAGCTGATCACTAAACTCAGAGAGCAAGAGATAGACTTTCCCATCTTGATCTTAACTGCCCGTGATAGCTGGCAAGATAAGGTAGAGGGCTTAGATGCCGGCGCCGATGATTACCTGACGAAACCTTTCCATCCTGAAGAGCTGATAGCCCGACTCAATGCCTTGATCCGTCGCTCGGCAGGCAAGGCCAGCCCACTGGTCTACAATGGACCTTTCAGCATCAATACCAGTACGCTAGAGGTTAAAAAGTCCGGTCAGCTGATGAATTTAAGCAGCTCTGAATACAAGCTATTCGAGTTTTTTATGCTGCACCCAGGTGAGGTTAAATCTAAGACTGTGCTGATTGAGCATATCTACGATCAAGACTTCGACTTAGACTCTAACGTTATCGAGGTATTTATTCGCAGGTTGCGCAAGAAGTTAGATCCAGACAATCAGCTGGGACTGATAGAAACATTGAGGGGACAAGGTTATCGTTTGAAGCCACTGGCTCGCTGTCAGCAGCACACTGAAGATGGGCCGGATGCTAAATAAACTGTCAAACCTGATGAATTCACTCAAGGCACGCCTGATTATCAGCGCGCTCTTGCTGATCCTAATCTTACTGCCCTTGATTGGTTTTACCCTGAACGATGCATTTAAACAACAAGTCTCGGCATCGGCCAAAAATGAATTGAAAGCCTATCTCTACTCAATTTTAGCCGTGACCGAGGTGGATAACGGCCAACTTATGATGCCCGAAGCCTTAGCAGAGAATCAATTTAATGTTATTCAATCTGGCTTATTTGCACTCATTTCAACGCCAAATCCCGATAGTAAGAAAACCAATGTCACTTGGCAATCCAACTCACTTCTAGGGCTGGACTTACCCGATAACTTGCCCCAGCCAGAGATAGGTCAAAGTGAGTTTAAGGAGATAGAGATTGATGGCAAGCCCCATATTATCTACAGCTACAGCGCCAGTTTCGAACGTAAAATCTTATCCAATGACGGACTCAGTGTTGACAATGTCGCCTTCCCAATCACGGTGCACATCATTAAAGATCAACTCGACTACCAGGGCCAAATAGATTTATTCAGTCAACATCTTTGGAGCTGGTTACTGATCTTGATGGTTTTCCTTGTATTAGTTCAGCTGGCTTGGCTACTTTGGACCCTCAAGCCCTTGGCTCAATTTAAGCAAGAACTTAACGAGATAGAGCAAGGCAAGGCCATGCAGCTCCAGGTAAAGTATCCCAATGAACTGCAAGCTGTAGCGAGACAACTCAACACCCTGCTCAACACCGAGCAGCGTCAGCGAAAACGTTACCGCAATGCCCTATCAGATCTAGCCCATAGCCTAAAAACGCCACTGGCAGTGATTCAAAGTCAGAAAGATTTGAGCAAGAGTTCATTCGAGCAAACCAATATCATTAGCCGCATCATAAGTCATCAACTCAAACGAGCACAAACGGCAGCAGGGTCATCCTGGCACTTAGGCGTTAACGTCATGTCAGTGTCAGATAAGCTAGTGAGGACCTTGCCCAAAATATACCGTGAACCTCAGATAGAGATAAGCTCTAGTGTCGACAAACAGTGTATTTTCAAGGGTGACGAGGCCGATTTAATCGAAATATTAGGTAACTTGCTCGACAATGCCTGTAAGGCTGCCAAGGCTCGAGTGCATCTGAGCGTCAGCATGGAAGACACTAGGCTCAATATAGATATAGAGGATGATGGCCCGGGAGTATCACCCGAACTTGAGAGTGAAATCTTCGAACGCGGCATACGCGCCGACTCCTACCAACAGGGAAACGGCATAGGACTAGCCATAGTTCGTGATTTGGTTGACAGTTATCAGGGCCAACTTTCAGTGTCTCGTTCAGATACGCTGGGCGGCGCCAAATTTAGCCTGAGCTTTAGCTAATCCGAGCAGATATTACCAGAAGAAAATAGCATCACTTGACGATAAACAGAGATCAACTCATGTCAAAGCCAGTGACGTTATAACTGATTATTTAGCCCTGGTTCACCATCTCTTCATCTATGGCTCGTGCTTGAGAGGAGTTAAATATCTCAGTAAACTTTACACACTCGAGCACTTTTTCGGTATACAGAGCCATCCCAGATTTAAACCCCAAGTCTGGCAATTTGGTACCCGGAAGTTGAGCCATATACTTATCGGCTCGGCTCGGAAACCAAGAAAAGCGTAACAAACGCTCTCCCTGATTTGTCATCAGATGACACTTATACTCTTCACGATGTTCCTGAGCCAAAGTGACGCTGGAAAACAGTATCATGACTAATACGGCTATAATAAATTTACTATTCACAGTCAACTCCCACACTTAACAAAATCCATAATAGCTAAGCTCACGCTTAAACTAAGTTAATTAATTCTGATAGTAATAAATTTTATTGGTTCTTAACCCACCACCAATGCACTTAAGATCTCCAGACTCACAACCAACTTGAGTTTTTTCATTAGGTACCGCATCACCAATACCTATGAGATAGATATTGGTTGGTGGATGATTCCCATCAACATCTGCATCCCTAGGAGGAATAATCATTTGTGGGGTATCGGGCACAGAATCGTTAATTTTTCTATATTCAAAATCGCGCTGCCCCCTGTGTAGACCGAAATTGTACAAGTAGCCCTTACCGGAAATTAAGCATTGATCACTGTCAGCTAAGTTACCTGGTACATAAGAAGTAAAAAATACCCGTCCATTGATGATGGTCGCTGAAGATAAGTTTTTCTCGCCACTGCGACCAAAGTCATAATACCAACCACGCGTTGTGCCAAATGAAAGTTGCTCTTCTTTCGATTTAGGCGGTTTAGATGTGACATCGTACAAGTTAGCCAGCGTTAATGGCTCAGGTATCTTGACCCTTGTATTACCAGGCTTATAAGACTTAACTGTTACGTTTCGATCTTGCAGCGTAAAAAACATATCGGCCCGAGACAGATCCGAAGGCATGGCTCTATGACCACTTCCCACCACCACTGCATCGTAGGGTACGTTCTGATAGGTGACAGTGGTTGTTTTAGCGCCATTGACATCATATTCAACCTCAGAGACATTATTAAACATAGTCTGAGCCACTACGGGACCAGAAAAGAAACGTCTGTTGCTCGCTAATAAAGGGCCCCCTAAGCTAGCAAGCTTAAATGCCGACCAAGTCGATTTGTCCGCGGTGGGCAGATCCATACGCCATACATTCCCCCCAGTATCAGTGGCATAAATACGATCGATTTTGCCATCATCATTAGCATCTAATACCGCGACTGAACTTGGAATACTGTCTGTTATACCCGGGATTTGAGTACCATTAGAACCTCCGACTCCAAAATGATGAATAAGCTTACCATCTTCAGCATTGACGATAAAAACCCCACGTCCCTTGGTATCAAGATTGCCAATTCCAGCACCGTCTTTCCCTGCTGGGGAGTAACCTGCGCCAAAAATCAGTACAGGCTGTTCACCACTGCCACCTTGAATCGTTGTCACTACAGGAGTTGACCAAGACTGGCCTAACTCAGACATGCCTGCTGAGTTTGAATCTATTTTCCACATAAATTGAGGCGAATCTGGGTTACTGATATCGATGGCGTAATAACTGCTTCCACCTCGACGCATACCAAAGAATACCCAAGCCTTCTCAATCCCTGAACTATTCATTTTGGTGTAAGCAACGGGACTCGCATCGATGCCATAAACCGAATGAACCCCAGTAGGCACATTTGCTCTTAAAATTTTAAGATTCGGCAGCAGTTCATAAGGAATAAATGCCCAAGACTCTGATACTTCTGAGCCTGCATCTTTAAACATATGGAAGAAACCATGATTAGTCCCTACCATGACCCTAATGTCTGGTTTAGCTTTATTGCCAAAGTTTAGTGCCAAGGGTTTCGAATGAAGCGCATCCCCCATGATATCGGTACGCCAATTTGAATTCGGAGTCGTAATCGTTTTTTGATTTTTGTCATTATCGACATCTAAACCTTTAGCCCATGAAAACAATGAAGTTAGCTCAGACTCATCCACCCCCATGTAGCTAGCTAACGAGCCCGCATTTCCTGCTAACTTAGCGGCTTCACGCTGACTAAACCTTGTCATCCCCGAAGACAAATTACTGTAAAGGGTTCTGGAACTTGCCCGCCGCATAGATGAAAGTACGCCTCCTTTAATCACTTCATTACCGTCTCCCCCCGCATCACATATCGATTTGGGTGTCCAATATGAACAGGCTTCAGCCTTAATATTGCCATCGCCACCGATAGCTTTTTTTCCGCTCTGATCGATAATATCGCCACTTCCCGTCACCTTGAACTTCTTTATGTTACCCGTCCAACGTGGTCCCTTATTAGGAAGAAACATCGAATAATATGCATACTCAAAAGACTGGGTTCGATTAAAGTTGTTACTCGCCACCGCAGGTGAAGTAAAACTGGCATTTGTTTCGAGAATTTTATTGACAGCTTGCTGCAAAGATCCTTGTAACAACTTGGCATTGGTGGCATCGAAATAGCTTCCCCCACCAACTGCAGCGGTTTTTTTCAGCAATGAAGCCGCACTGGCAGCCCCCTCACTGAACCCTATGGTGAATGTTGATACATGTTGTATTCCGGGCTCTTTAGGATTTACATCATGATTATTCATCCAGCTGGACATAGAACTTAGATAACTAACCGGCTTAGCCGTATGTTTATCTACGCCGCCAGTCAAAGATTCAATCGCAAGATTAGCCGCATTGTCCACGGTAGGCTCACCGTCTGTGATATAGACAATATAGGCTTTATCTTGACATTTTTTTAATGGTGAGCTATAGACACCAGCATCGAGAATGTCCGGATCTAGCGGCGAATTCCGATTTGATTTATACGTTCCTCTGTATCTCCCCCAGCGGTCATAAGATACGTAATCGCTATCGTCATTGCCAAATAGTACTGATTGCCCAGAGAAATAACGATAGGCTTCATACAAGGTTTCACATAATGGCGTGTTCTGTGCGTAAGTAATACTTTGTACACTGTTAAGCAGATCTATTTTTCCTTTTGACGACATATTTTTTATGCCGGCAATAATCCGCCCGCCATCTCGTTGATTATCCCTAGGCCCGTTCATATTGAAAATCGACAAACCAAAATCGACACCTGGAGTGGTTAAAATCACATTTTTAATTGCATCTTTAGCCAGTTCGAGTCGTGTCTTAGTGACCTTGTTTTTTTCCCCATGCTCCCAACGCAAGTAATCTTCAGTGTAAACAGTAATGACTCGACCGGTACCAAATCCAGTTAACGCCGCTTTCGCTCTCGCATTTCGTTTAGTTTGAGAATTTGAATCGCCACTTGCTGCACTATAACGCACAGGAGAAGAAACTGAACCTAAGCTATCGACGGGAAGCCCAGAGCTTGAACCCGCCGCATTTCGCCACTTATTATCTTGAATATCTTCAAAACAATCGATTGCTAAGGCATTGCTAACATTGGCTCCCGAGAGTTCTTTCCATGTGCCATTTGCACCAGAGAAGCGATACTCGCGAAAGAAACCGGTAAACACACCATACGTATTGAGATATTGCCATGAACTTTGACAACCATTTATGGCCCCTGAAAATTGGCGTTTTTCATTAGCATTAGCCGGATTAGGCAAATTAGCTTTATTCGTTGGCCCTCGGCTGTAATATAACTTTCCTGTCTTAGCAAAATTACCCGCTTCTAGCCCTCCAGCTCCTTTCACATAAGGAGCATCGACATCGTAGACTCTTGCCCCCATGCTGCCCGAATTATCAAAAATAATCAGCATCTGAGGACGTGCACCTGTACGCGCAGTAGACTCGAAGACATAAAGCTCAGTATCATCTGCGAAAGAGAAAAATGGTGCTGCCGACATGGCCAAAACAACACCTAAAGATAGGCCGAAGATATGATTTTTAAGTGAAAGAATTTGAGCTAAAGGCAATGTTTTCCCTTTGGCTTTAACGGCATTAACCATAAATGCAAAATAAAAATTAATCATGATTGTTATTTTCTTAAATGTTGGTAATAGCAAATTGACCAATACAGCACGCCAGTCAATTTATCCCCTTAGATCACGACCGGAACCTAGCGGATAACCCCAAAATAAGTCCTAAGTCGTACACACGAGGCATTTAACACCTAAGAAACAGTTTTTACAACATGTAACACCTGATAATGATGATCTTTACACATTTTAAATTCGATAATTTGAGATAAATCAGTAGTTCAAACCAGAATATGCATAATTTACACGCAAAAGAGCATGGAACAGGTTTATCAAAAATAGGGTCACACCTATCGGTATAAGAAAGTGTCTGATGAAAGGAAATGGGAAATGGGAATTAATATCAAAGGTCAGTGGAGACGAGAGCAAATCAAAGAGTCAGCAAGATGATGGCTACTGACCCTTTGAAGTTTAGGTAATATCTATTGATATAAGGAAACGGCTAAGCTTAATCGCTGACAACTTGAGCCTTGATTGCTTGTTCTAGTTGAGCCTCTACAAAACCGGGTGAAGTGGTTTTCGCCGAGATTAAACGATACATGGCCGGGATCACCAGTAGGGTTACGAACGTCGCAAATGCCATCCCGAAAAAGACCACAGTACCCACGGCGATACGGCTCTCAGAGCCTGCGCCTGTTGACATGATCAAGGGGACTGCACCAACTAAGGTCGTGAATGCGGTCATCAGGATAGGACGCAGACGGCGTGCCGAAGCATCGATAATCGCCTGTTCTATCTCGAGCCCCTTATCACGTAGTTGGTTAGCAAACTCCACGATCAAGATGCCGTTCTTGGTCACCATGCCGATCAGCATTATCATACCTATCTGGCTGTAAATATTCAGTCCTTGCCCGGTCAGGAAGAGGCCAAGGAAGCCGCCAAAGACCCCCATAGGCACAGTAAACATCACCACCATAGGGTTGATAAAACTCTCAAACTGAGCGGCTAACACCAGATAAGCCACTAACAGAGCCAGACCAAATACCACCAGCACACTAGCCTGATTTTCTTTAAAGTCTTTCGATTCACCCGTGTAGCTCACCGAGATATCACTGGGCAAGATCTCAATGGCTTTGGCATCGAGAAAATCTAAGGCTTGGCCTAAGGTGTAACCTTCACCTAAGTTAGCCTTAAGGGTTATCGATTTCTGCTTATTGGTATGACTCAATTTTTGAGCCGAGGCCACCTCTTCGATATGTGTTATCGAATCTAGTGTGATCAATTCGCCTTTACTCGAACGCATGTAGATCTGACTCAAATCCGCCATGCTATTAAAGCTATTCTCGTCGCCTCTGAGATAGACATCATACTCTTCGCCGCGCTCGACAAATGTGGTTTCACTGCGTCCACCGAGCATCACCTCCAGTGTCTCGGAAACTTCGGCAACACTGATCCCAAGCTCGGCGGCGCGCTGCCTGTCGACACTCACCACGAGCTCTGGCGTGGTCTCGGAGTAATCGAGATCGGCCCCTTCCAGCATAGGGCTGTGTATGGCCTCTTCCTGTAAAACTTCCGCCCACTTAAACAGTTCCTGGTAATCAGAACCTCCGATCACAAACTGCACCGGCTCGCTCGATTGCCCTCTGAAACCTGGCAACATGGGCCGCACCATCACATCGGGGATCCCCTGTAGGGCTTTAGCGACAATGGCCAGTGCTTGCTGAGCATTGACGTCCCTATCTTCCCAGTCTTCGAGCTGCATGATAACGAACCCCGTCTGATCGCCAGCCCGGCCACCAAATGCCGGAGCCTGTACACTGAAAGACTTGATAACCCCTTGGCCTAATAGCGGCATTAGCTTGTCTTCGACGATATCCATATTAGCCGTCATCCGGTTGTAGCTGGTGCCTTCCGCCCCCTTGACGAAGGCAAATATCACTCCCCTGTCTTCTTGAGGTGCCAACTGAGATGGCACCACCTGCATCAGGGCGGCGCTGCCGACAATACACAAGATGATCACCACAGGCGCAGCAAACCTAAATTGAATCGCCTTGGCCACCGCGAGTCGATAACCACACTCAAGCTTACTAAATCTGGCATCGATCCAGATATTGAAACGGTTGGGTTTAACATTCGCTTTAAGTATCTTGCTGGCGAGTACTGGCGTTAACGTCAGGGCCACGATAGAGGAGAAGATCACCGACATCGCCAGCATGACGGAGAACTCGGTAAACAAGCGTCCGACCATGCCTTCCATGAAAGAGATTGGCAGAAATACCATCACCAGAACGGCCGTGGTGGCGACTACCGCAAAACCCACTTCCCGCGTGCCGTTATAGGCTGCCAACAAAGGTGGTTCACCTTTCTCGATATGATGGAAGATATTCTCCACCACCACTATGGCATCATCCACCACCAGGCCGATAGACAGAATCAAGGCCATCAGGGTGAGCAAGTTAATCGAGAAACCAAAAAAGTTAGCGGCAATAAAGGCTGAAATGAGTGAAACCGGTACGGTCACGGCAGGGATAAGTGTTGCCCTCGCCTGACCGATAAAGATATAGAGCACCAAGACAACCAGTCCACCGGTGATCAACAGCGTGTTATAAACTTCGCTAATTGAGCGGTCGATAAATACCGTGGAGTCATAATCGACCACCAGCTGAGTCCCTTCAGGCAGGAACTGCTGAATGCGCTCGACCTCGATATGCGCAGCCTTTGCCACCTCTAATGGGTTGGCATCAGACTGAGCTATGATGCCTAAACTTAAATTTGGTACGCCATCACTCTTAAATGTGGAGTTTTCATTCTCTGCGCCAACGAAAACCGAGGCGACATCTTTAAGGTAAATCGGCGTGCCATCGCTGGCGGTGCGAACCACTAGGTAATCGAAGTCTTCGGGATTATTGTAGAGCCTGGCCGTGCGCACGGTCATCACAGTGGTGTCGTTTCTGACTTCTCCGCCCGGGGTTTCGACGTTTTCAGTCTTTAAGCTGGCAATGATATCTGCGGTCGTCACATTGCGACCCGCCATCAACTCAGGTTTGAGCTGAACATACATCACCTTGTAGAGGCCGCCAGAGATACTCACCGAACTCACCCCGGTGATCAGACTGAACCTGTCTTCCAGCACTCGCTGGGCATAATCGGTCAGCTGGGTTCTGTCCATCACCGACGAGCTGAGATTAATATAGATTGAAGGCTCACCCGAGCCATTGTCCTTGGAGACGATAGGATCATCCGCCTCGTCGGGCAAACGACGTTGGGCACGAGCGACCGCATCGCGAACGTCACTCACCCCTTCGGTAAGATCCCAGTCGAGATCGAAGGTGATGGTGATCCGCGACATGCCATTGCGGGTAACGGATGTGATCTCATCGATGCCACTGATGCCAGTGAGTTCATCCTCCAAAGCTGTGGTGATCTGACTCTCCATGATAGTCGCCGATGCGCCATCATAGGTGGTCATCACTGTCACCACCGGATTTTCCACATCCGGCATTTCACGCACCGCCAGTTTAGAGAAGGACACGGCGCCAAATACACAAAGAAGCAAGCTTAAAACGATAGCAACGACGGGGCGTTTAACCGAGATATCAGAGATTAACATTAACTTCTGTCTCCCTGAGACTCAGCTAACTGATGGCCCGCTGTCATAGACTCGTCTTTATTTGAAAGGTCATCCACTCTTAAGCCGTCACGCATGTTAACTAAACCTTGCACTACGATACGATCGCCGACACTGAGTCCATCTGTGATGAGTACTTCATCTTGAATACGCGCTCCTAGAACCACTTGGGTTCGTTTGGCTAGTTGCTCTGCGCCAATCACATACACAAATCGTTTGGTGCCGGAATACTCTATGGCTTGAACCGGGATAACTGGCTCCGACACGGCAGGAAAGCTCAGACTCGCCGACATCATCATGCCAGGCTTTAGCTTATGATCTGCGTTATTGAAATTGACCCGCACCTTAAGGTTCAGGGTCTCCTCATTAATACGAGGATCGATAGCCACCACCCGCCCGGTAAACACGCTATCGGGCCAGGCTCTGTTGGTTGCAGCCACTGTCATGCCAACACTCAACATAGAAAGATAATTCTCAGGTACCTGCAAATCGACCCGCATAGATGAGAGATCATCCAGAGACAATAGCTCACTCCCTGCCGTCACCATGGTCCCCTGACTGAAATCCAGTAATCCCGCGGTACCGGAAAAAGGCGCCTTGATATAGTGGTATTCGAGTTCGGCCTGAGCAGACTCGAGTCTGGCGGTGGCGATATCGACACTGGCTCTTTGTGCATCGATCTCAGTCTGGGTGATGGCATTACGATCGATGAGCTTGAGATATTCTTTTAGTTTACGTTTCTCATCGTTGAGATACGCCTTCGCCTCTGACACACTAGCCTGAGGCTTAGCATCTTCGAGTTGAATTAGCAGCTGACCTGCGTGTATCTCTTGGTTAGCGGTCACATGAATCGCTTTCACCTTGCCCGCGACTTCAGGGGAAATATAGACAGATTTATCCGCCTGCAATTTGCCTATTAAGGAGAGAGTCTGAGACAATAGATGCCGATCGACAACACCTGTAACCACAGGCACGACACGCGGTGCACGCGCCGATTTATCGTTAGGCTTCTGCGCCAGAGTAAAGCCACTGAACGAAGCGACAACGGCTATCACGATAACAATGGGGATCAATAGCAGGCTTTTTTTCATTGATGATTTTTCTTCTAATACCAAGGTTGTGAATTGCCACTATTTTAAAGAAAAACGAGCCTTTGTAGGGTAAAGCTGTGTAAAGCAGCGCAAATGCTGGTGTTTATTAGACAATATCTTGTAACAGAGCATGACTAGAAACAATTCCGCAACTACAGGCAAACTAAAGCCGCACAAGCCAACACCGAAAGACACAAGTGATACCTGCAGGCTGCAGACGATAAAAGGCCGATGAAACCCAGTTTATTTGTTGAGTGAGGCTATTAGCAATTGGTATAAACTTGTTCGATAATCCACACAGCCAAAATGCTTGGCGCTTATGAGACATTCACATTGCAGTTAATTTGGCTAGATAATCTACACCGCAGAGGCGTCTACGGCTTTTACCGCAGTTACATGCCCTATACCCGCATCAGTCGAAAAGAGCAGATAGCCTTATTGATAAATGATGATGAAACTTTCTCTCCAGACTCTGACATCAAAGCTGAGCAGATAAGATTATTGATAAATGATGATGAAACTTTCTCTCCAGACTCTGACATCAAAGCTGAGCAGATAAGATTATTGATAAATGATGATGAACACACTTGCCCCCCAAACTCATACATTGAAGCAGAGCAGATTCTTGCAAGTCTCAGGCTTAGGCCTATTGGAGAGTTTAACTTACTGAACGGTATGCTGGTTCACCCAGACCATAGAGGAAAAGGCATAGGCCACCAGCTAATGAAGCGAGTAGCAGATAAACTGACATCAAAAGAAACCTATCTGTTTTCTCTACCGCACCTGGTGGAGTTTTACCAAAAGCATGGATTTAGCCAAGATGTCCAAGCCCCGAATGATATCGAGCAGATTTTTAATAAATACACCAGCCAAGGTAAAGACTTAGTCATGATGGGCTATATCAAGGTAAACGATCAGAATCGGTGATTTAACCTTTCTCATGCCGTTGTTCTTGTCTTGGTAAGCTAAACAACCAAGGCATCGACTTGAGCAACTTATAGCCCAGCCAGATCATCATAGAGGTGGCGATCACTGCGACTAAGATAGAGCTAGCTCGATAAAGAATGGCGAAGAAGGCGTCTTGTTGTCCCGGCACCATGGTATTAGTCAAAGGAATAGTCAGTGCCGAGATGGCAGAAAAACCGATCCCTGCCCATACCGGATCCTTGGCTAACCAACGACAGAAGATCCCGGCTGCGATGGCATAAGACACAAGATAGAGTATAGGGTTGTCAAACATATCATAGAGAACAAATTGAATGGCCATAGCAGCCATACAACCGGCCAATGTGCCAATAATACGAATTTTTGCCGCCATCATTGACCCAACCAGAGTCATAGGTGCCAGTATGACCAAGATGCTCGCCTGAGCCGAGAGTGAGTCATTCAAGTTCGCCACCTGAAAAATGATAAACGCAGCCATGGCCACCAACCAGCCCAGGGCGGTTTGTTCTAATATGGCTTTAGGCTGTTTATCTTGTCCTTGTATACTCATTATGGGTCGTTCTTCTATCGGGTCAGGAAAACAATAGAAAGCCAGACCGCAAATAGGCAAGGTCATCAGAGTGGCAATCCAGATCCCTACAATGAAATTGTCTAAATCGAATGCTTGATAGCTGCCGAAATTGAGCAGAATAGAACCTATGAGTAGACCCACATATCCGAATATATAAGTCGACTTATGATGCATGGCAAAGCATTTAAACAGCAGCATGATACCCACGGCTATCAGCATAAGAACCGGGTATGGCTGCAAGAAGCCTATGATTAGGCTTACCTGAACGCTCACCCAGAAGATGCCTAATATCAAGTGTACAAAAAAGCCAGTATTCCAGCGATTCAGACTCACTAAGACAAACACGGGAAACAAGGCCATAAACATGGCATTCGACCACCCAAGGAGTGTGCTTATGGTCACACCTAACACACAGGAAAACCAGATCCTCAACGGCTTCATCTTACCTCCTCGAAGGACTCTCTAAAACAGAAAATAAACCATAGTGAGAGCCCGAATAAACAGGGCTTCAACCGGTTCAAAAATAGCGACAAGCACAAGAGTAGAGCAGACACCCAGAATCACTCGGGTCGTTGTTTCTCTTTTAACTGGCTTACTCTTTGATGGTGACATTCTGGTTACCTTCACTCGTTTTAATCTAAGTTCAATGCGTGATTAGTACACATAATGGAATAGACTCACCATGCGTATTAATCGCTCACCAAAAAAATTAAACACTAAATTATCAGTTTGATAGATAATAACAGTTGCACGAGAACCAACAAATAGATTATCAGGAAGTTTAGTGTCGGCGCTGAAGTTAACCCTGACTCTCTGGGCATCTCGTACCCAGCGATTGCTGGTCACTACCGATGATAGTTGACCATTAGCCTTCTGCTGCGCCGATGCCACACCAAAATCACGACTGGACACAGCTAAGCTCAGCACCTCTCCGGGGAGCCCATCGAAGGCGACCTCGGCGCGCATGCCAGATTTCAACATGGAAGTGGCCTTCTCTCTGAAATCGGCAGTGATCCACAGAGAGTCGGTAGGTATAAATGTCAGAAGAGGCTGATTAACACTGGCAAAACTGCCTTTATGTAGCTGTAGATTTGTCACCACACCGTCACTCGGTGCTTTTATCTGTGTGTGAGAGAGATCTAACTTGGCTTGAGCCAAACTCGTCTCAGCCGAGTGTACTAAGCTACTCTCCCCCTCACTTTCACCGAGCTGAGTCTCTATCGCCCTGAGCTGTGCCTTCGCTGCGACAAGATTCGCCGAGCTCTCGTCCCTCAGTGTCCTGGTCGAATCAAGCTTAGACTCGGAGACAGAGCCTGAAGTCGACAACTTAGATATTCTTTGAAGCTCCCTTTTGGCATTGTCAGAAGCTGCGGTGCTGGTTGCAATATTCGCTTTCGCCGCCGCGGCCTGAGCATAGAGGGACGCTTCTCCCTCGATGGCCTGCTTTAAATTCAACTCGGCCATAGTGACCGCTAAACTAAACTTACGATCATCTATGCTAAATAACAGGTCACCAGACTTAACCAGCTGGTTATTGTTGAGGCTCACTTGAGTTATATAGCCCGATACTTCGGGGGCTAACTGCACGACAAAACCTTGTACCCGACTCTCAGTCGTCATAGGCACATAGCGGTCGGCCATAACCAGATAGAGACCTGTCACCACGAAAATGATGACCAACACTGTCATCCAACGTCTGAATTTTTGCTCTGCAAGCTCCATGTTATCTCCTTTCAATCTTAAGCAGAGCATTATATATCACTAGTTTTGATACAAATAGCCGGTATAATAGGCCGCAAACGCCCTATAAATAGGACGGTGTTTATTAAGTAACAGATCATGGATTAACAGATGCCAAGCTTAGACGATATCAATTTGTTTGTTCAGACGGTACGACACCAAGGGATCAGTTCGGCCGCTAAGGCCAATGGTTTACAGCGTTCTAAAGTCAGTCGGCGCTTACAAGAACTGGAAAAACAGCTAGGCTACCAACTACTTATCCGTACTACCCGCAACATAGAGCTCACTGAACGTGGGCAATGGTTGTACGAACAGGTGAACGGCCCCCTCAACAGATTAAACGAAGCGGTCAATCTGATGCAGACAGAGCGAATGACACCACAGGGGAAAATGCGTCTGGCCATCCCTCCCGCTCTCGGAATGACAGAGATATTTTCTAACGTTATCGAAGATTATGTTAATCGATATCCTGATGTCAGGTTAGAAGTAGAGCATCAGAAACAAGCTATAGACTTGAGAAGAACCGATACCGATCTACAAATTTTGCCGAGTTATATAGGCACATTGCACCATGACTATGTTCAACAGCACTTACTCTATTTGAGCTTTTGCATGGTCGCATCGGCAAGCTATCTCAGTCAGTTTGGTACCCCTAATCAGGTTTCTGACCTCGCGTCTCATCAGCTGTTAGCCAGTCGTTATAACCGATCTCTGTTGCCAGCAGATGTAGAATATCAGCTCTACAGCGATGATCTGCAGCTTCTCATCAGGCTGGCAAAATCAGGTAAGGGCGTCGCCTTACTGCCCAGATTACTGGTGGACAAATATCTTCAAGACGCCAGCTTGCATGAAATCTTAGCACAACAGAACTTTACCGAACTTAAACTCACCCTAATCTATCCATCTCAACCTTACTTACCCGAGAAGACCCGGGCCATGGTTCAGTTATTGAGGCAATATTTCGACCAAGATGCATGATGTCTTCAAAAATTTAGCAGCTAGCTTGTGCTGCCATAGATAAATGAGTAAGAATGTGTACCACACATAATTCATAGCGAAGCTAAGCATGACAAATAAGAAAATAGCCATCTTCGTCGATGTACAGAATATCTACTACACCTGTCGTCAGGCCTATGGCCGCCAGTTTAACTACCGTAAATTATGGCAACACATTGGCCATGAGGGAGACATTGTCTCAGCCACGGCCTACGCTATTCATAAAGGCGACGAAGGTCAGCTTAAATTTCAGGATGCACTCAAACACATAGGCTTCGATATTAAGCTAAAACCATTTATTCAGCGCAGCGATGGTTCGGCAAAAGGCGATTGGGACGTGGGGATTGCCATCGATGTAATGGAAGCAGCTGCGGAAGTCGATACTATCATCCTGCTCTCCGGCGATGGTGATTTCGACTTACTCATGCTCAAGGTTTACCAGAAGTATGGCGTCGATACCCAGGTCTATGGAGTCCCAGCCTTAACCGCCAAGTCTCTTATCGATGCCAGTTGCAAGTATGTTGAAATCGATGAGGCTCTATTACTTTAATCCTGAAAAAAGACAATAAAAACAAAAATACAAATTAACGTAACAAAACAACATGTTAATAGTTTAAATTAACGATTACTTCCATAAAAAGTTTTGAGATTAGATTTATTTATGTTCCATGGTGAACTTTCTTCGAGATAGTGACTCTGATTATATGTAGCAAGTTGAGCGTAACTTGCTTCATGTTTTCATCATGGTTCATCACCTCCCTTTTAGAGGGCTCAATGAGTTCTCAACTGAAAGGTAAGTTAATTTGCTAGCGCTTAGTGCTTACCAATTCAGAACTTATTCTATTAAGAATGTTTGGCACCTCATTGAGGTGCCATTTTTTTTGCTTATTTAAATTATTGTTAAAATAATTAGCTGTTAAAATTTAAACTTTTATCTAACTGAACCACGATCGATGGATGATAGCCCACTCTCGCCTGGCTATAGATCTGCTTAATTTCGGTCTCATAGCCGGCTATTTGCAACTCAGAGTAGAGAGGTCTGACAAACTTACCTCGACCAATACGAATAAGATAATCACTCAATGCGGGTAATACTGGATCGTAGTGATTACGGATAGCCACCCTAAACCAATCACAGGCAATTTCTGCATTAGTCGATTGAGTCAGGTTGAAGCATTCATCTAACTCCATCAGTTGCTCTTGACTCAGCGCCTCAGGCAGTGAATTTAAGAAGTACTGCCAATGATGAACCCGCCAGCTATCAGTCTCTAACGAGCTTGCTTGTATACCTTGTAGCCAAGACTCTATGGCTGCTTCGACTTTATCTAAACTGTTTGATACCGGCGCAGTAAACCAGTCTGGCATGCCACAACCATAGACCCATTCCAGCAACTCAGCCTCGCTGAGCTTATCACCATGTTCAACGAGTAGTGTCTGCTTGGCATATTCGATAAACGTTTCTGTGGTTATCGCCTCGAATGCAAAGTGCTGCACATAGGTATAAAGAAACTTATCGAATGCCTCACGACCCAAGCGGCGCTCCAGATCATGGACAAACATGGACGCCTTATCATAAGTGAAACGATTAAAGGCCTCATTGGGATCTTGTGTCTGCACATTGGCTGGCAAGTTCTGTTCGGCGAATTCTGTGGCTACCAGCTCCTCTTTCAAGCGACCATATTCCAATACCACTTCCAACTCGGCTTGCTCTTTACCAAACACAGCCTCGACGATACGATTAGTAAAATAGGTGGTAAAGCCCTCATTGAGCCAAAGATCTCGCCAGGTGGCATTACTGACAAGGTTTCCAGTCCAGGAGTGAGCCAACTCATGAGCCACGGTAGACACCAGACTCTTGTCTCCAGCGATCAGCGTCGGCGTAATAAATGCCAAGCGAGGGTTTTCCATGCCACCAAAGGGAAAACTAGGTGGCAAGACTATCATGTCATAACGCCCCCAGGGATAAGGCCCCAGCAAAGACTCGGCGATTTCTACCATCAGCTCGGTATCTTCAAACTCTTTGACCGCCGCATCTAACACTTCGGGCTCAGCATAGACCCCGGTACGATCGCCTATTTTACCGAAGGCGAGATCTCCCACCGCTATGGCCAACAGATGAGTCGGCATGGATTTCTCCATAAAGAAAGAGAACTCCCCATCCAGACTCGCCGTCGCATCGTTCATGGCGCTCATCACAGCCCGCATGCCAACAGGCACCTTAACAATTGCCTCGAACGTGATGCGGGCCTTAGGGCTATCTTGCAATGGGATCCAACTTCTGGCATTAACGGGCTGAGATTGGCTGAATAGAAATGGCAAAGACTTACCACTGGTTTGCTCTGGAGTTAACCATTGCAAACCTTGAGCATTGGGTGAGGTCTGATAATGCAAGTTCACACTTGCAGTCTGGCTCAGCAGAGAAATATTAAGTCTCTCGCCTAAAATGGGATCGTGTTTATCAATACTAAATGTTAAGGCATCACCCTTATCATCCCGAACCTCCAGTATGGTGAGGTCGCGAAGATCTAACCACAAATGACGACAACTGGTATCGATATAATCCAGCGTCAACTCGGCAACACCTGTTAACTGTTTAGCTGCAAAATCGACATCGAGATCTAATGCTAAATGCTTGACTCTGATTTCATCGACATTAGCAAATGAATGATAGTCACGATTATTATCCCATTGATTTGACACTACACTTTCCTTTTTAGCAATTACGAATTAACTTGAAATCTCAAATATAAATAGCCTGACACAGGTACATTAAGTTTAATACCATTCCCGTCGGTAACACATACCACGAATATTAATGATTATCTTAACCACAGCCGGTGAACATGTCATTGCAATTGACTTCATTTAACTTAGATGAAACACTTGAGAATATTGTATACAAAAAGACATTTCGAGGGAATACGCCGTGCAAACGTTTAAACTTTTATCATTAACGGGTCTGCTTAGCCTAAGTGCCTGCCATTCATCGGTTCAAGAAGATCCAACGAGTTTAGCCGCGGTCTTATCTCAAAATCATGCCTGTAGTGACACCATAGTCATACGTTCACAAGCCCTAACAGAAGAGCAGGTAGCCGAGGCTTGTACGTTAATGGGCAAACAAGAAGCTAAATTTCATCAGCTATTTGGTACCCAAGGTAAGCCTGTCGCCAACGACAACAACATGAGTATGCGAGCCAACGTCTATCATTCTCGCGAAGATTACACTCAGTATGTAACCACTCACTTCGATGTACCCAGCGACAATGGCGGCATGTTCCTCGAAGGCTTACCGGGCCAAGCAGACAATCAGGCAGAATTTGTCGCCTATGAAAAGAAGGGGCAGATTTGGAACTTAGCCCATGAATATGTGCATTATTTGGATGGCCATTTTAACTTATATGGTGATTTTTGTGCCTCTTTGCACGACTCCCACAGTGCCCCCGAATACTGCCCGAAACCTGCACCACTCTTGCCCTATTTGATCTGGTGGAGTGAAGGATTAGGTGAATATGTCTCCCGAGGAGATGATAACCAAGCCGCTATCGACTTGGCTAAAAAATCCCTGTTGGACAATACTAATTACGCACTGAGTGAGCTATTTAATACTGGCTACGAGATAAATGGCGGCACCGACAGAGTCTATCGCTGGGGATATTTATCGGTTCGCTTTATGATGGAAAACCACAAAGATAAAATCGACAATATGCTCACCTTCACCCGTAAGGGAGACTACCCAAGGTACCAGGCATTAGTTAAGCAATGGGGCACGAGTATGGATGATGAATTTCAGACCTGGTTGGTTAAACTCGGCAGTTAATCTTGTTCATTTTAGACGTTGGAGAAAATTGGCTGGAAAATATTTTTTAGTTTTTCCAATAAAAGATGAACTATCCGGATAAATGGGACTCTGATTATATGAACCGAATTTTTGGCTTCTGTTTAACGTTAAATGAAAGCCGTTTTCATTGTTCATCATCACTCCCTTTTAGATAGTTTCTAGCGCAACTATCCACCCTATTCCAAATTTGGAACATGTAGCGACCTGATTGGGTCGCTTTTTTTTTGCTCAAATTTTGAAAGAAGTGAAAAGCATAGAAGGCTAATTCTAGAACCTAGAACCTAGGAACTGCAGTAAGAAACAGGAGCTAGAGCCTAGATCAAAAAAGGCCTCAGATGAGGCCTTTTTAACATTATTAGTCTAGCAATATGAAGCTTGTAGACTTAAAGGCGAATGCCCGCTTTGGCTAAATCTTTGGCTGTCACACTACGTGGTAGTGGCACATAACCATCTTTCTCTACAATTTGCTGACCTTGCTTAGACAGTGCAAACTTCAAGAATTCACGGTCCATTGGTGACAAATCCTTGTTCGGATGCTTGTTCACATAAACATAAAGATAGCGTGATAATGGGTAAGTACCACTTGCCGCATTCGCCGCATTAGCTTCTATGTACTTAGTGCCTTTCTTCGCAATGGCCACCGCCCTCACGCCCGCTGTCTTATAGCCGATACCCGAGTAACCTATGGCATTGAGCGACTGAGACACAGACTGAACCACAGATGCTGAACCTGGTTGCTCATTCACGTTTGCCTTGAAGTCACCTTTACACAGAGCTTTCTTCTTGAAGTAACCATAAGTACCCGATACTGAGTTACGACCATAAAGCTGTACATCACGAGCAGACCAACTACCTTCCAGACCTAAATCGCCCCAACGCTTAGCATCGCTGCCACCACATTTATGGGTCGCAGAGAAGATGTCATCAATCTGTTGGATGCTCAGGCCTTTAATAGGGTTATCTTTATGAACAAATACCGCTAAGGCATCGATAGCGACGCGAATTGCAGTTGGCTGGTAGCCATAATGCTTCTCGAACGCTTCAACTTCGTTAGGCTTCATCTTGCGACTCATAGGACCGAACTGAGAAGTTCCTTCCGTGAGTGCTGGAGGCGCAGTCGAAGAGCCAGCCGCTTGAATTTGGATGTTCACGTTAGGATACATCTCTTTAAACTCTTCGGCCCAAAGTGTCATCATGTTAGCCAGAGTATCTGAGCCTACAGAAGATAGGGTACCCGATACGCCGCTTGTTTTTTCATAAACAGGTAGTGACGGATCGATTGCAGCGATTGATGCTGCAGAGAATAAACTAGCGGCTGTTAAACTAACCGCGCCGACAAGCTGTTTCAGTTTCATTCTTTGCTCCAGTGTTAAGCGTACTTGCTCATTAATTGAATTAACATTTAAGTTGCAGCCAGTATCTGTTTCTATGATGACAAGTCTATTACTCTGGTGTGACACTTAGATGACAATGTGCGTTTTAAGTGAATTTTTAATGTCTATTTAAGCTATACACGTTAGTAGCCTCCGATTCCCCCTAAGCAGAAAGCAAAAAAGCAGACCAAGGTCTGCTTTTTTATGAACTCGCTAGCCCAATCACTTATTTAATCGGTGTGGCGAGTCCCTTCGATGAGATTCGTCGGTATAACAAAGCTAAATGTACTGCCCTTGCCAAGTTCACTGTCAATCATTAACTCACTCTGATGATTACTCAGGGCATGTTTAGTGATGGCCAGGCCTAATCCCGTACCGCCTCTTTGACGGGTTCTGGCACTGTCGACTCGATAAAAACGCTCGGTTAACCTGCCAATATGCTGGGGGGCAATACCGTCACCACTGTCAGTGACACTAAACAAGCCACCAGTCGCAACCCGTTGCCAACATACCCTTATCTGCCCACCGGGCTCTGTATATCGAATCGCATTAGAGATAAGGTTAGAGCAAGCACTCCTGAGCTCAATTTCATTACCATAGAGATGATAGTCAGGCTCACAATCAAAACTTAGATGGTATTCCCCCTTAGACAGGGCGTTGGCTTCCTCTTTTAACACCTCGACCATATGGTCCATATTGATGATATTGCTTAAATTCAATTCAACTGAATCTTCTATCCTGGACAGGACTAAGAGTTGTTCGACCATAGAGCGCATGCGATTGGTTTGCTGCTGCATCTGCTCCACCGCTTTAACATTTGGCGAGCCAGGCTCTGCCATGGACTGCATCATCTCCAGATAACCCTGCAGCACTGTGAGTGGGGTTTTCAGTTCGTGAGATACGTTAGCGACAAAATCTTTACGCATCCCCTCGAGTTGCCTCACCCGGGTAATATCTCTGGCGATCAGCAGGAACTGTCCCGTGCCATAGCCCATGATACGGATCTCCAGGATGCGTCCCTCGGAGAGGGGCGATGCCAACTCGAATGGATCTTGATAGGCGGCTTTCTTCAGATAATTAGAAAAATCAGGATGACGAATTAAGTTATCGATTCTCTGGCCGCTATCCAGTGGCCAGACAAACCCCAATAACAGCTGGGCAAGCTTGTTACACCAGATGATGTTGTGCTCAGAATCTAACACTACGGCAGCATCGGGAAGTGCCTCTGCGCCTTGTCTGAAGCGGCCAAGCAGAAACGCTAATTGGGAGACACGTTTACGGTTTTTCCCCTGAAGGCGATAGATACCATTGAAGACACCTTCCCAACTACCGCGGCCATTTGGCGGGGTTAGCCTTCTGTCACGCCATAACCAGAAGTTGAGCCTGGAGAGCTGGCGATAATGCCAGAACAGCAATGCCAGAGACCCTATCAGGAGAACCCAGACAAGCTCGCCCAGGAGCAGACCAAGAATAAAACATAACACCAGATAGGTGACTAACCGAGATAGCAGTCGATAACCCGAATATGAATCAAACATAGAAATTTCATCGAAACCATAGGTAAGAGACGGGCACAAGATAACCTAAATTAGATCTCGTGCCTAACGCTTTCAAGCAAAGCTAGAGTCTCGTTGAGAATCGGTAACCCGCACCGCGAACCGTTTGAATCAAACGATCGTGTTCAGATGGCTCAATCGCCTTTCGTAAGCGCCTGATATGCACATCAACCGTTCTGTCTTCAACATAAACATTGGTGCCCCAAACATTATCGAGTAACTGCTCACGACTGTAGACTCGCTCAGGATGAGTCATAAAGAAATGCAGTAACCTGAATTCTGTCGGCCCCATATCCAATACCTGATCTCCTACGGTCACTCTGTGACTGACAGGGTCTAACATGAGCCCCTGAACATCGATAGGCTCTTCTGAGCTGGTAGGAGAACTGCGGCGCATCACCGCCTTGATTCTAGCCACTAACTCTTTCGGAGAGAATGGCTTAGTGATGTAGTCGTCGGCGCCCACTTCCAGGCCACGCACCTTATCTTCCTCTTCACCACGCGCCGTGAGCATGATGATAGGGATCTGACGAGTAAACTCATCCTGGCGAAGACGCTTGGCGAGTTGGATTCCGCTGCCGCCTGGAAACATCCAATCTAATAAAATAAGATCGGGATACGGCTCCGATATCATTTTTAGTGCGGAATCGAAATCTTCAGCCGATGTAGTGGTAAAACCATGTTGCTCTAGAACAAATGTCAGCATCTCTCGGATAGCTAACTCATCTTCAACAATTAATATTTTAGCAGTCATATGCAATCTTCTGTCAGTGAATGTTCGCGCATCTATTATTGGTCAGTTTTATTACAAAATTATGATCGGCTAGGCATATATTGTCATAAAGTGCAGATTATTGTCATAAAACTTGTATAAACGGGTAAAAATACAGCATAAAAAAAGGAGGCCTAAGCCTCCTTATTCTCGCGTTGTTCTTTAATCAGAACAATTAGAACTTATGTTCGATGCCAAGACCGAGGAATTTGTCATCATTTTCAACGTTTTCATATGAACGATTAGTATAGAAAGCAATAAGCTTAGTCGGCTTACCGAGTTTGTAATCGGCGCCCACAGACCATGAATCACCTTTGTTTTCCATGTCCTGATACTGAGTTTTAAGCACGATGGCATCGATAGTGTAAGACGCGCTTAGCAGGTAACCTGTGTAGCTGTCACCATCGAAAGGATTAACAACGTCGCTACCATCTTCGTCAACAACTTCATATACCTTTTCTTCCTGCTGGTACATGGCACCCAATTTAAATCCGGCTATCTTGCCCTGAACCGTTGCACGAGCAACTTCATAGCCCTTAACGTCTGAATCATAGGCGATAGAGGCATAGATAGGTGACTTTTTAAGCCCCTTGTCGCCATACATGGCCGCCAGGCTGTAACCGTCTTGCTCGAACTGGTCACTGTCACCGCTTGCCGCATAAGTCACACCAAACTTAAAACCACTGAAAGAAGGCGTGATATACGTGGCGGTCTGGGCCAGGCGATTTTCGCCCTTAAATAGGTTCTTGATATCGCCAGACATATCGTTGAACAGGTCGACTTTACCTTGGGACTGTTTAAGCTGGGTATCGTTACGACCCACAGCAATTGAACCAAAATCGCCTCTGAGACCCACAAATTGGTTACGGGCCTTGAAATTATCTTTGTCGTCATCACCGGTATCAACTTCATACTCGATAGTATAAAACGCCTCTAATGAGCTGCTAAGCTCGAATGATCCCTTCACACCGAAACGTGACGCGTTGCTTTGAATCGTAGTCTCTGAATCACCTTTAACATCATTAGACTGAGCCGTGATGTTCAACTTACCGTAGACAGTTAGAGGATCTGCCGCATGTGCAGAAGCTAGAGTGGCAGTAGCAAGCGCAGAAGCTAGTAAAGTTTTACAAAAAACGTTCATCATTTAATCCTTTCGACGTATCTGTTCGTCTGGGTTATTGGTTTGGACGGCCGGAAGTTTGCAATGTTTCTGTTGCAGTTTTATTTCAATCTAGAACAATTTTCATAAAAACCAGAAGCTAAGAAAAAAAATAAAAATAAATCCCATATACATCAAGGTCTACAGAGCAACAAAACTGAATGTGACAGTTTTATGAATTATCCCGAACCCTGCCATATCCATAAGTATTTTCAGGTTTACCAGAGAGTGACAATGTCTTACACTGCGGCTTCATTTTTTGATTGAGCGCTTATTATGTGGTTTAAAAACCTGACTGTTTATCGTTTTAATAAACCTTTCTCTGTTGACACTGAAGCTCTTGAAAAGTCATTGGAAGACTTCACTTTCTCTCCATGCTCAAGTCAAGACATCAGCAAATTCGGTTTCTCTAATGCTCTGGGGAAACAGGGACAGACTCTGGTTCACAGTGCCAGCAACAGACACCTAATCTGTGCCACTAAAGAGGAAAAAATCCTTCCTTCACAAGTGGTTAAAGAAGCCTTAGAAGATAAAGTGGCTCAAATCGAGGCCGAAGAAGATCGCAAGCTCGCTAAGAAAGAGAAAGATGCATTAAAAGATGAGATAATCATCACTTTATTGCCGCGCGCCTTCTCAAGACGTAGCCAAATTCGCGCCCTGATCATCCCTGAAATTGAGATGATATTGGTCGACAGTTCGAGCGCAGCTAAGGCTGAAGAGTTTTTGGCTCTGTTACGTAAAGCCATGGGTTCTTTACCTATTATCCCTCTAAGTTTTAAGGCCCCTATCGAGAGTCAATTAACCGATTGGGTTAAGACTGACTCGACACCGGCACCTTTCGAGATGCAAGATGAGGCTGAATTTAAGTCAGACTCGGATGAAGGTGGCATTGTCCGTTTCAAACAACAAGATTTGACCGAAGCCGAAGTCTTGGCCCATATCGAAGTGGGTAAGCAAGTCCATAAACTGGCACTGCATTTCGGCCAATCGATTGCTTTCATATTGCAATCAGATGCTGGCATCAAGCGTCTCAAGTTCTCTGAAGAGTTCAGAGCTGGCAATGATGAAGTGGGTACCGAAGATCCTATGGCCAGACTCGACGCCGATTTTGCCTTGATGGGCAGCGAGCTTATCGCCTTGATGAACTCACTAGTAGAGGTATTAGGCGGACTGGAAGAGAGTATCTAATACCCACGGTATATAACCTCTTTTCTCGACATTAAAAAGCCAGCTAACAACAAGTTTGTCAGCTGGCTTTTTAATTGCGGCATAAAATTGATTACAGAGGTAATACCATTCCATATAAGTATTTGGTCAGTTCAGAGACTCTCAGTTTTTTCAATTCAAGGCGCATTGATGAGGAAATGGTTATTCCCTTTTAAGTCAATGCAACACAGAAGTGGAAACACTGAGAGCCTCACGCAGTGCGGGTTTCAAAGCCCTTTATGCTACGTTGAATGTTCTCGATATAGAATAACTATTAGCTTCAAACATCCGCCTTGCCTACAGCGCTTTGAACTCCCGCTGAATGATCAGATACTTACTCGAAATGGTATAATACAAAAAGACGAGTTAGTCTTCTGTTAACTTACCCTTATTATCGAACGGCCAATCGATACCTAACCAGGCTTTAAAGAAGGCTTTCTGAGCTCGACTTGGCTTATCCACACTCAACACCTTCAGCTTACCACTCTGCTGCTCACCCAGTTTCAGCGTCACCTGTTTGAGACGGTCATCGCTAAACAGGCTCACCACAATCTCAGCCCCCGGCTTAAAATCTTTAATTCTGGATTCAAAACCTTTGCCGGTTACCTTCAGACCATCGATGGCTACAATTTCATCCCCAAGCACGATACCCGCATTCCAGGCGGGACCGTCACGCAAGACTTCAGCAAGTTTAAGTGAGTCACCGCTCAACTTCACTCCCGCATAAGCCGTGGTTTTAGAGTCTTCCCCATAACCGGACTGTAAACCGGCATTGTCTAGCAAGGAGGTGAAATCCAGGCTCATAGGTGAGTTAACATGAGTCTGCCACCAGGTTTGATAATCTTCCCCTGACAGATCTTTTAAGATCTGTTTAACATCAGCGACTGAGTAACCCGCCGGGATCTTATGCTGATTGTAGAGCGCTTTATGAACGTCACGATAGGAATGAGCAAGATCAGTGTCATTGAGCAGTGAAAAATCCAGCGCCAGAGAAGCGAGATAGCCTTCGGAGTAGATGTTGGCACTGTGGTTGACCGCATAGTCACCACCCGTGCTCGCCCATTTGCCGACGCTCGCCTCTTGCACCGATTGAACTTCACGCCCCGGCGTCTTCTCACTCTGGGCAATTCGCTTGGCTAAGTCTTCAAAAAATTCTTTAGCCGTGATCACTCCAGCCCTGAGTAACAACTGGCTTTGAAAATAACTTGTCGAACCTTCGGCAATCCATAGCAGTTCGGATATGTTCTCTTTTTGATAATTGTAAGGCACCAAACCTTGAGGCCTGTAAGCCTTCACATTCCAGGTATGAATAAACTCATGGGCAGCGGTTTTAATGAAGCCTAAGTAGTCTTCACGCTCTCGATAACTGAAACGAGGGCGCTGAATCACCGTCGAGTTGAGATGCTCGGTTGCACCTCGGGCACCACTGGTGGCGTGCACCATGTAGACATAACGCTCAAACGGGTAGCCATCCCAGATAGCCCTAGCCTGACCGCTGAGCTTGGTCAGATCGGTAACCATCTGTTCAATGTCATAGTTGCCCTCTCCCCACACGACCAATTCATAATCCCGACCATCGGCAAAAAACGCCCTGTGATGACTGATTCCGGTCTCTATCGGAGAGTCTACCAACACATCATAATTGCTCGCCTCAAACGAATGAGGCTTTCCTGCAGACTCCATACCTGAATAACTTTGCCATTCATCTGGCACGGCCAATTCAACCTTGACCTCCTGAGCCTTAAACTCAGGGCTATACACCAAGGTACCACTGGCATCCAAGAAAGCATGAGTCGCATCTATATGGCCAACCCTTTGACCTAATTGATTCGCATATAGCTGATAAGTCACAGTGACGGACGTTGGCTTTTCAAGCTCAACTGTCCACTCACCACTGGCACTTCGCGTATAGGGTAAGACCTTGCCCGTTTCATCTTGCGCACTGAAATAGCGAATACCATCGGCTAAGGGTAAAACTTGATACTTGCCAGTTCGCCACACAGGAAGGTTGATTTTCAGCTCTGTGGTAGCAGACTCGGGAAAGTCCACCTCAATCTTAGCCAGATGATGCACAGAGTCGGTGAGATCTATGCGATAACTGACCTCAGCGAAAATTGATGAGGAAAAAAATGCACTTAAAGTTAAAATCAATGGGACTGCTGGTTTCACTCTTGATTCCTTCTGTTATGATTGTTATTTATTTTTATAATAAGATCGAGAGTATATCTCTATTTCTAAGACTCGGCATCACTAAAACCTATGCCTCTTCGAGTCTATTTTGAGACAATACAATGACTGACCGAACGTCCCTTTAAGAGGGCAAGGTATCTGCTTCTTATGCGTATTTTTTTTAGAACTGTGATTTTCTTTCTGCTTTTAGCTGCCCCTTCGGCATACGCTCAAGATCATATCGCCCTTGAAATTAAGTTAAAAGAATCACCTGTCGAGCTATTACAAGAGTTACAAGCCTCAATCACCTTGCCCATATCTGCCTCTAGTATCTCGGCTTTTGAACGAATAGCCAGTGACCAAGGTTACCGAGTCGATGAGCTAAAACATAAACTGCAGCTGCTCACACGGCTCTATCTCAGCGCCTATGTGCAAGAGCAAGATAAATACCGTAAAACCGAGGCTTTATTGTCACTGCTGGAGATCATAGGCACCACAGCCTACGATGAAAGCTACCTACAAATGCTAAAAGGTAGATACATAGCCAGGAGTCAACATGATTACCAACTAGCATTGTCCCATTATGACCAAGCACTGAGCCTGATAGAGAGTGGGCAAGATCTGCAAGCCCAGCTATTAAAACAGCTCATCCATTATCATCTTGGTAGCTTACATCGTATCTTGCATCAGGATAAGCTGGCGCTAATTCACCTAAAACTGTATAGAGATACAAGTTATCAGCTTAGGAGTGATTACCTGATTGCCCACGCAGAGTCGGCTTTAGGCGACTTTTATAATAAACGGGATCAGTTATCTTTAGCCTTACAACATTACAGCGAGGCACTTAGACTCTCGAACCGCCAGCAAAAACCTTTTCTCAAGGCTAATTTACAGCTTCAGCTGGCAAGGGTATATCGGGACCTTAAGGCTTGGGATGAAGCCATCCAATACGCACATGATGCAGATGAAGGCTTTAAGGCACTCAATATGGATCGATTACGCTCTCATTGTATGACAGTGATCGCTATGGTTCATGCCAATCAAAATAACTGGAATCAGGCTATTGATTACTATCTCAATGCCCAACAACTCGATTACAAAGCTCAAAATGTGATTGCTCAGGCATTAAACTATCATAATTTAGGCGAGGCCTATTTTAATAACGGCAACACCAAAACGTCTTTTGAATTTCTGTTTAAGTCTAATGCCATTTTTCTTACCAAAAAGAGTAACCATTATCTCGTTTATAATGACCTCTTGATTGCCCAAGTTGCCGTAGCCGATAAAAATTGGCTACTGGCTAAAAAACATAGTGCCTTAGCCTTACACAATGCAGAGAAGCTTAAGCTCAAAGATGAACAGATAGAGGCGTTACAGTATCAGTCTCAAGCCTATAGAAACCTTAAGCAGAGTGACAAGGCCTTTGCCACACTGGATAAGCTCATCGCCCTTAACTTATCCACGCCGGAAATACGAGATACTCCCACCGACTACACTTCATCGGTACTTGCCGAGCAAAAATTAAAACTTGAAGTAAATAAGCTTCAAGGTGAAAGCTATGTACTCAGTTCCCAGTTAGCACGTTCGAGACTGCTGTTAATCACCGCGGTGATTTTGGTGTGCTTAATATCACTCATTGGGGTGAACCAATGGCGAAGAAAAAGCGTATTAGCAGTTGGCCTGCTAGAGGCTAAAAGTCAAAGCGTTATCGAGCCAGTGAGTGGTTTACCTGGCTATAAAGGCTTCATCGAAGAGCTTAAGACACAAGATAAAGACACTCCCCATGCCATAGCATTGGTTTCACTGACGGATCAATTAAACGCAGATATCAATCAAGGTTTTCAGTGCAACAACAACATGAATAAAATTCAATTTCAAGCTCTGGCTCACAGTTTATCGGCCAAGGTATACCTTATTCGGCCGGGATTATTTATTCTGTCCCTAAGAGAGACGATCACAGCCAATGACTTATTACAAAAGTGCCGTATCGCCATCGATAAAGATTATGGTGACACCTCTATCCATATAGGCATGCTGCCTCTCCCTCTGCTGATGGATCCCGACATTAAATTGTCTGCCGAGGTTCATTTTGGCGCAGTACAAATGACACTGGCGGCCGCACTGAGTCTAGGCAAGGAAGCGGATTACTATGTTTCCATTAAAGCATTGAACTTTGCTCCAGCGGCTATCTTCGCAACACCGCTATATTTACACTTGGAAAAGGGCATAATGCGCGGGTTATTGAAGGTCGATACCAATGGTGACAAGAAAAAAATTCGATGGCCTAGGTGGAAAAGCCATGAACATCTGGATATAGCAAAATTAGCCTAATCGAGATGATTCATAAATCGCACTAGACTAAAATGAGATTTGCACTCCAAAGAGATTGCTATAACATTAGAAGTACTAATTTCCATTTGAAATGATTTTTTTCATTTTTTGCCTTGAAGAAGTAGGACGCGGTTAATGAAGGATTCGATGGCAAACACATCTCAGCTCAGTTTATTAAAGCAAAAACTCCACTCGGCTAGAGCCGCACTCGATAACATGAACGAAGATAGAAATGATAAATTGAGGACTTTACTGCAGTTTATTGGTCATCTGAGTCTTGCCTGCAAGGGGCAAAGTATTGAGCTCGATAATAAACTGGCGAAATTAAGACATCAATTTACTAATTTCGAGACAGTCGAAGAATCACTGCCTGAATTAGTCGAAGTTGAACAACTTCTTAAGCAACAATACAATCATGTCATGGTTCAACTCGAAGACAGTAGAGCCAGCTTATCCCGGGTCATCAGACAGATACAACGAGTTCAATCTGTACCCCAAAAGGTCAAGAAAGAGATCAGTTACTTCAAGAAAGATCTCGCCAAGCCTTTCCATACTTTTTGGGACTTTATCCCTAAAGTCGAAAAAATGGTTGGCTTTTATGAAAGCATATTGGAAGAGCAGCTGGCACAGGGTGATAAACTCGTCGTGCTACCCAAGCATCGTCAACTGGCCCATGAACTCGCTCAAATGATCTCCGAGATCGAATTTCGCAAAGATCAGCGGGATCGAATACTCGTGCTCAAAGAGGTGCTTTCTAACGATATTGAAATAGACAGCCTCATCGATGCCTATCAGACCGTGCTTTCTCTGCTACTGGATAATATCGCCAGAGAGAAATCTGCTTCTCAAGAGTTTCTCTATGCCTTAAACGACTCTCTGTCCGCAGTGAGAGAAGTGGTAAGTGACTCTTACAACAACAACCAACGCAGCTCTCAATTAAAAAAGCAGCTCAATCGTGAAATTAATACCGGCGTCGATAACGTGGGTGAAGCCATCATAGATATCGATGACATTCACAGACTAAAGTCTCAGGTCACAGAGCAGTTAGCCTCTATTCGAGCGGCTCTTGGACGTAAAGAGGCCCTGGAGGAGCGCGAACAAGCCTTGCTGCGCAAGTCGATGGAAGCCATGCGTAAAGAGCTTAACGAGCTAAGTAAAGAAGCCAATACCTTTAAAGAACGGCTATTTGAACAACAGAAACTCAACTTACTCGATACCTTGACCCAGCTGCCTAACAGGGCCGCACTCGAAGAGAGAATGGAACAGGAATATCGTAAATATCAACGTCATCAACAACCACTCTGGATCGCTGTAGCCGATATCGATCATTTTAAAGTCATTAACGATAGTTTTGGCCACAGTACCGGGGATAAAACCCTCCAAGTCATCGCCATGGCATTGAAGAATTCACTGCGTGATACTGAGTTTGTCGCCCGCTATGGTGGTGAAGAATTTGTGCTGATTATTCCGGATGTCAATGCCACAGATATTGAACAACTTTTAAACAGAGTGAGGGAGAAAGTAAAAAGTATTCCTTTTAAGTTTAAAAATCAGAGAATTACAGTTACAGTGTCTATAGGTGCTGCACAGATTATCAATAATGAGCTTATCAATGAAACCTTTGATAGAGCCGACGCAGCACTGTATCGAGCAAAACATGAAAGCAGAGACAGAGTGATCATTGACGTGTAGCCTATACCCGTAAGACTCTTAGATATCTTGATAGGATGGCATCGAATGTAACGATGCCATAAACGCACATCATTGCACTCCCGTCACAGTTAAGGAGTTACTATGATTGTTAAGGTCAGCCCTAAAGGAAGCATGGATCAGCTTTCACAATTGGAAGTCGATCGTCTAAAACAAAGCGCAAAAAGCGAACTCTATCAACTTTACCGTAACTGTTCATTGGCCGTTCTCGCATCAGGCCTACAGAGCGATAACGCCGAAAACCTGTTCGAACAATTCAATGATTTCAACATTAATGTTCTACGTCGTGAGCGCGGAATTAAGATTGAATTGACCAATCCCCCGGAAGCCGCCTTCGTCGACGGCAAAATAATCAGAGGTCTCCAGGAGCATCTATTTGCCGTGCTCAGAGATATCGTCTATGTCAGCAACAAATACGATAATCTCAAGCATATCAACCTGACCAACTCAAGTCATATCACCAACGTCGTCTTCGATATCTTACGTAATGGCCAGGTTATTCCACTGGAAGACCCCAAGGTTGTTGTGTGCTGGGGTGGCCACAGCATTAATGCCATCGAATTCCAGTACACCCGCGAAGTGGGCTATGAGCTTGGCTTGAGAGAGATGAACATATGTACCGGCTGTGGTCCGGGCGCCATGGAAGGCCCCATGAAGGGAGCAACGATAGGTCACGCGAAGCAACGCATATCACAAGCAAGATATGTGGGACTCACAGAGCCCAGCATCATCGCCGCCGAACCCCCTAATCAGATTGTCAACGAGTTGGTGATCCTTCCCGATATAGAGAAGCGTTTAGAGGCCTTCGTCCGTTTAGGCCACGGCATCGTTATTTTCCCTGGTGGAGCTGGCACCGCCGAGGAGTTGCTCTATCTACTCGGTATCTTGCTCAATAAAGAAAACGAAGGCATGCCCTTCCCCTTGGTACTAACTGGCCCTAAGGAAAGTGCCGATTACTTTATCAAGATCGATGAGTTTATCGGAGCGACCTTAGGTGAGGAAGCTCAGAGTAAATACGAAATCGTCATCGATGACCCAGTGCGAGTCGCAAGAGTGATGAGCCACGGTATGGATGTCGTCAAGGATCACAGGAAGACCACAGGTGACTCCTATCAATATAACTGGTCTCTGAAAATTGAGCCCGAATTTCAGCTGCCTTTCAACCCCACCCATGAGATGATGAGTAATCTCAATCTACACTTTCAGGATAACAAGGCTGAACTTGCTGCTAATTTACGCAGAGCGTTTTCAGGCATAGTCGCTGGCAATGTGAAGATGGAAACCATCAAGAGCGTTAAACAACATGGGCCCTTTGAAATAAAAGGCGACCCTAAGCTTATGGCAATGATGGATACGCTCCTGAGCGCTTTCGTCAAACAGCAGAGAATGAAGTTACCTGGTAGTGAATATGTTCCCTGCTACAGGATAGATAATTAAACATAACCAAGCGTGAAAAAACCTGAGTTATGGTCAGGCAAGCGGTTAGTAATACCACTAGCGGCTTGCTTAGCTTGCTTTACCAAACAACTAAACGATAAAAAGAATAGATGAACACTTTTTTAATTATTGATGGCTTAAACTTGGTCCGTCGCATTCATGCGGCGCAGCCCAATGAGAACGATACTAACGGACTGGATAACCGGGTGGCCTCAGCCTGCAACAAGTTACTCAAATTCCACCAACCAAGCCATGCGGCAATTGTCTGGGACGGCAACGAGATTTCATGGCGAAAACACCTGTTCGAAGATTATAAAAAAGGCCGAAAGCCCATGCCTAAGGCATTGTCTGAGTACTTGCCAGGTTTAAAACTGCATCTGGCTAAAATACATGTAAACTCCTTGGATGCTGACTCCGAGGCCGACGATGTCATTGCCACCTTAGCAAGTAAACTCGCCGCCAGTGGTGGTGAGGCCATCATAGTGTCGACGGATAAAGGCTTCACTCAGCTCAATCACCCTAAGATAAAAAGGTGGGATCACTTCAACAAGGCCTATCTGACAATAGAAGAACGCGAACAGCAGCTGGGAGTTCAACACTCACAGTTTATCGATTATCTGGCTTTAGCCGGGGACAGCGGTAATAAGATACCAGGCGTTCCGGGTATCGGCCCAAAATCAGCCATAGAGCTATTAAAGATATTTCGTTCTCTTGCCAATATTTATTTGTCTATTGAAGAAGTGGGGGCTAAACAGGCAAAGAAGCTCGAAGAGGGTAAACAGATGGCCAGGCTTAGCTATAAACTGGTCCAACTGCAAACTGATATGCCATTAAAGGCTAATCTGAGCCAATTTAGATTGCCACAAGAAGCTGTCAACAGCTAGGTCCCCACAGGCTAAAATAGAAAGGACGATACACTTGTAAACATTAAGTTACCTTCTTGTTGTTTACCTAGTGGCGTGAAGTGAGTATCTTATAGAAATTCACAGGTATAATGTACCTGTGTCACCCCGTTACTATGTATCAAGGACCCAGCTCGCAGATGAAATCTAAAGTTCCAGTCATTATTGGCTCTATTTTTGCTGCCTACACCGCCTTTGTCGCTGTTGTGGTACTCGTGTATGAACCGACCCCGGATGAGATGCACTGGGAAGACAGACAGGTTTACAACAATGCAAAATTAGCCGATATCACCATAGGCCAGAGCTTATCAGACATTAAGCTATTAATGGGTAAGGCTGATTTTTCGGAAGCCAAAGTGACAGACGATGTTGCACTACAGGTGCTCTTTTATCGAACTCATCATGCTCAATCTGATGGGGTAACCACCAGAGACGAGTGCACTCCGCTATTATTTAAGGATCAGAAACTGATTGCCTGGGGATCCGATACTTACGATCAATACCTAGCAGCAACCATAGGCGGCTAAACTCTAGTAGTAAAAATGATAACAAACAGGCTAGCCATTTACCCACTAGCTAGCCTGGTTGAATTTACCCTGCAGATATAAGACGATAAGAGGCTTAATCTTTCAGTAAGGCCTCATGCCGCAACGCTTCTCTGCTGATTTCTGCTTCACGTCGTAGCGCTTCGATCCATTGTGCTAACTTTGTATCTGATTTTTGCTGGCTTTTTTCTTCGACTAACTGATACCCATCAGTATCACAAACAGATATGACAGCAGGAAGTCCCCATGAGTCTCGATAAAAACGATATCGAAAAATAGTTAACCACAGCTAGAAATCTGCGGGATTAAGTGTAGAGGTCAAAACAGAGAATCAGCTCATCTGCCACCGGCAAGATCCATAAAGGTGCCGGTCACATAGGAAGCTTCATCCGACAATAACCAGGCAATGGCAGCCGCCACCTCCTCTGGCTCCCCACCTCTGCCCATAGGGATCATAGGCGCAAGACGCTTCACTCTTTCGGGCTCCCCCCCATCGGCATGCATACCGGTATTAATAAAGCCTGGCCTGACACAATTAACCCGAATGCTATCATTGGCCACCTCGACCGACAGGCCTCGAGTCAAGGTATCGATAGCGCCTTTGGACGCCGCATAGTCGACATACTCACCCGGAGCACCGATCCTCGACGCCGCCGAGGAGACATTCACGATCGCACCACCGTATCCTCCAGCAGAAATAGACATGCGCCTCACCGCTTCCCGGCAACAGAGGAAATAACTAGTGACATTATTAGTCAGTATCTTGTTAATCCGCTCTGCCGTCATATCAGCCACTTTCATCTGCGGCATCAAAATGCCGGCATTATTGACTAGGGCAGTGATCCTGCCCAGCTCTCGGTCCAGAGTGTTGAACAGCTCAACAACCTCATGCTCAATGGATACATCCGCCTGCAGTGCCAAAGCTTCACAACCTTTAGCCTGTAATTCAGCGACCAAGTGTTCGGCAGCCTGTTTATTTTGTTTGTAGTTAACCCCGATAGCATATCCATGACTCGCCAGATATCTTGCTGTCTCTGCGCCAATGCCGCGCCCAGCGCCTGTGATCAGTGCCACTTTTTTCATTGCTGTCCTCCCGGGTAAACCTAGATTAATGAAGTAATAAAAGCTAAAGGTAACAAGTTAACCTAATGATTAAATTGAGACTTAAAAGACCTTCAGACCAAGGTCACCTACAACCAACGCCTGACGCGACTTCGATAAGCCAGGTATTCATCACCAAACTTTTCAGTCAGATAAGCTTCCTCCGGTCGAATAGCCAGGTAATAGACAGAGATGCATGCCGGGATCACACTCAGCATCAACCAAATATGACTGAAAAACAGGCCTAATCCCAAAGGGATAGTACAAAATGCCAGATAAATAGGATTACGAGAGTAGGCGTAGATGCCCGTGGTGATAATCCTGGAAGTGGGCTTCCAGGGCTCGATATTGGTTTTAACCCGCTTAAAAAGCGTCGCTAAATACAATAAAACCACAAGTCCTAATATGCTTATTACCACACCTGAGTATGCTAATGCCACAGGGAAACGGATATCTATGGAATAGATCGAACCTAACCCAAGAGCACAAAAAATAAAGAAGATAAACACCACAGGAGGCGGTATGCGTACGCCTGCACCTCTAGAATCATCCATCATTTATATCCCTATTTTGGTTAAACTTATCGATTTACCTAGATTGAACCTGACTCTCATTGACGACTGAAGTTAAGTTCATATAACCAAGGCAGTTAGATTGAAAAGGCGCCTTTAATACCTTCTATCGCCATCTGTGTTCCTATGACTGCAAGAATAAGGCCCATCATTCGGGTGATGGCGCCCAGAGCTGCATTGCCTAAATAACTAACCAGTTTCCCACCCGAGATAAAGAAGCCGTAGGTGACAAGGCACAGAACGCCAAAGGCCCCTATGGTGATCACCATCTCCTCCACGCCCCCTGCCGCCGAAAAGCTCATGGCTGTGGCTATCGTTCCAGGTCCTGCTAAGATCGGCAACGCCAGTGGCGATACCGCAATACTCAGTGCAGCCTCACGTGCCTTAGCCTTATCACTGGCATTTTGTTTACTCTCACGCAGTTGAGCATGATCCGGATGATGCACGCTGGAATTATTTCCCTGTAGCATATGAAAACCAATCAAAAACACCAGTAAGCCCCCGGTGATCCTAAATGCAGATAGCGATATTCCAAATAGAGTAAAAATATACTGACCGGCAAGTGAGAAAAGCGTGATGATAATAAAGGCTAAAAAAAGCGCTCGAAATGCGATGGCTTTCGTCGTCTTCTCATCATCTTCCGAAGTGAGTCCTAAAAATATCGGTACATTAGCGATGGGATTCATAATGGCAAAAAAACCCATAAATACCGTCCCCATGTGCAACCAAAGACCATCCATATTGCTCTTTCCTTAACGCTGAGATAAATAAGTATATTCTTGGAGAGTGGATTATATTTCGTCAGTCCATATTGATAACATCAGCGGCAAATAATCACAAACACTAAAAACTTTATAATAATCCTTATAAAACAAAATAAAAAGCCGAGTATCGACTCGGCTTTTTGTTATTGACTGCATATAAGGTTATGGCTAGTCCGCTTTCTTATACTCAGTATAAGCTTCACCTTGGGTCAACCAGCTCGGAGCAGGTTTGCCCTTAAGATAATGATCGAAATACTCCATCATGCGGATGCTGTAATCCAGCTTGTTGGGATACTTCTTCAGATGATGTGGTTCATCTTGATATTGCAAGAACACCACATCTTTACCGGCACGGCGCATCGCTAAATAGAGCTCGATACCTTGCTCCCAAGGCACAGCATCGTCTTTATCACCAAACATGATCATCATAGGTGTCTCGATGCGCTCGGCGTAGAAAACGGGGGAGTTCTCGATGTACTTCTGCGGCGCACGAAATAGGCTCTCACCAATACGGCTCTGGCCCGTTTCATACTGAAACTGACGTGCTAAACCACTGCCCAGGCGTATACCGCTATAGGCACTGGTCATATTTGAAACCGGAGCACCGGAGACGGCTGCCTTGAAGATATGAGTCTGAGTCACGGCAAAAGCCGTTTGATAACCGCCCCATGAATGGCCCTGAATACCTATGGCATCTGGATCGGCAACGCCCATCTCGATGATCTTCTGCACACCCGACGTTAATGCCTGCACAGATGTTGCTCCAGGATAGCCGACTTCGAATCTGATATCAGGCAGGAAGATGGCGTAGCCATTATCGGCATACCAGGCAAAGTTAGGCCTATGATTGATCTTCATCTGCGGGAAAGCGTGCAACCTGTCACTCATAAAGCGATAGAAGTACACCAGCACAGGATAACGCTGACCTTCGACATAATTAGTTGGCTTAATTAGCACGCCATCCAGAGGCTGACCATCGCCATTAGTCCAATGGACTAACTCTGACTTGCCCCAATTAAACTGACGTTTCTGGGCATCAAAGTCAGTCTGCTTGCTGGCTTTTTGTGGCGCTAAATACTCGGCTGTATAAAGATCTGGAAACTGATCATAGCGCTCTTTGGAGAAGACTAAGGTATCTGCATTTTTACTGCGTGACAGCGTCTTTAATTTGTAATCCCCCTCCATCAGGGTTTTAACACCTGCAACCCCTAGGGTAGCAAGATAGTATCCGTCACCTTTGGTTCTCTCGTTATAACCATGAAGTAAGACTTGCTGATCTATGGCTAACACATCGGGATGATTCTTATCGTCGACTAAGCCAGTAACGCGGTATTGAATACCTTGCTTACGCCCCTTGCCTGCGGTGAGTTTAAATGCCTGATGTGACTGAGTATTTACTTGCCAGATGTCGTACTTATCATACAAGAGGAAGCCGGCATCATCTTTCAGCCAGGGGCCGAAACCATATCCCGGAGCATTGGATGGATAATCATGATCTTCATCGGCAAATGACACCTTCAAGTCTTTAGTCAGATTAGTGCGTCTATCTTCCGAGATTTGATACAGGTAAACATGACCTTGCTGAAAGTAAGTCACAAAGCGCTCACTTGGCGAAAGAATGGGCTCTTCGCTGCTCGGCTGTTGAGTTAACACTAAACTCTTAAGTCCGGTATTGAGGTCTATCAGGTAATAATCTCGATAGAAACCTGCCCAAGTGATCATCTTACGATAGAGGATGTCGGAGCTTGCTAACACGAAACGAGTCTGCTCCTCTAGCGCCACATCCGGTACAGTTTCATCTGCCAGCTGTACTAAGTTATTGCTATTAAGGTGCAGTACCGCCAGATAAGTGCGCTTCTGCTCCTTCTCGTATTGTTTAACCTCATTAGGCTTAATGCGCGCATCGTCACCGTGCCATATTCGCAGTTTTCGCTGACCCGTGACTATTGACTCATCGAACAAGTCTTCTTGCTTCTCAATTGTCGCGAGCGCTAACTGCTGACTCACTTGAGGCACACGTCCAAAGAACAGACGTTGGCTATCTTCGGAAAATCTCAACTTAGTATAACGATTCAGTTGCCACTGTTTCGATGTCGGCGTAACGTTAACCTCTGAGGTTTCTATATTAAACAGTGACAAGTTATATGGACGCCCGTATGGCTCAACATCCGCTGCGCCATGAGTAAAACCAATATATTTACCATCATCACTGAGGGAGACATGACCAATTTGTTGATTGTTATATTGGCGCACTATCTCTCTGGTATTGTTACTAAGCTTAAACAGGACTAACTGATGAACCTTAGCCTTAGTGTTATTGCTGGCTACAACTAGGTGCTTGCCACTCTTATCGAAATAGTAGTCGGTGACATGAGCCACTTTCTGGCTAGTGCCATTTTTCAGTACCACAAGCTCAAATGGTGATCCCTTGTCGAACTTATCGACTTTGACCTCTTCACTCTTATCGCTGGCTGCCGATTCTTGTTTATCTTTCTTGTCTGATTTATCTTCATCGACTTCGAACCAGATGGCCAAATGACTAGCAGATTCGTTAAATTCAAACTTTTTCACCCGCTCGAAACGCGTCTCTTTACCCGTTTGAGTATCGAGTAACACCATGGCTGATTTGAGCTTTTTCTTCTCTTTCTTGGATGCTTTCTCAAGTTCAAGCAGAGGTGTTTTCACACTAAAGGCAACAAAACGGCCATCGGCGCTAATCTTGGGCTTAGAGCCGCCATCGACACTGAATGTTTTTGTCGACGTTAAACTCTTCACCAAGCCATGACTGTCGCCGCGATCGGGAGAGACCTCAACGGCCAGCGTGGTCCCCGAATCAGAAAGCACGGGATTCTTCAGTGATTCAAAGTGCATGATGTCATTGGGTGTTATCGCCGGATGCGTCGCAGTCGTGGCATAAGCACCAGCGGTGAGTAAGCTGGTCGATAGGAATATCAAGGATGCAATTGGTAGTGACTTCAAGGTCTTCCTCATTTTTCTTATTGTGTTAACTGTTTTTAGGTTTTGATTGGTTTTTTATTATATTTTTTACTGTATTTTTTATTAGAGATACTAGACTAAAGTCGTCTTTTTTAACCTTTAACGATCGATCATTGTCATTATACCATTCCATATAAGTATCTGGTCAGTTCAGAGACTCTCAGTTTTTTCAATTCAAGACACATTGATGAGGAAAAGGTTATTCCCTTTTAAGTCAATGTAACACAGAAGTGGAAACACTGAGAGCCTCACGCAGTGCGGGTTTCAAAGCCCTTTATGCTACGTTGAATGTTCTCGATATAGAATAACTATTAGCTTCAAACATTCGTCTTGCCTACAGTGCTTTGAACTCCCGCTGAATTATCAGATACTTACTCGGAATGGTATAAGCCATATTTAATGCAAGTTACACTACATAAAAAAACGTGAGATTGCTCACTATTTTCTGTGAAAAATGTATAAAAGTGTTTAAAATAAAGATGTGAACAATAAGAAATAATTCCTAGTCGTAGCCCCCCTGTTTAGGAAGGGCCAGACAGTAGCAGTAACGACCAACCGTGGAAGGATTCTCCATGTCAAAAAGAATGATAACCGTGATCCCTGGTGATGGGATTGGACCTAGTATTATCGACGCAGCAATTAAGATCCTCGATAAAGCAGGTTGTGATTTCGAATATGAATTTACCGATGCGGGTTTAACTGCACTAGAAAAGTATGGGGAATTACTACCTCAGCGCACTCTCGATATGATCGAGAAGAACAAGATCACTCTTAAAGGTCCGTTAACGACCCCAGTTGGTGAAGGTTTTACCTCAATCAATGTGACCTTGCGTAAGAAGTTTTGTCTTTATGCCAATATCCGCCCAGTCGTGTCTTTTAAAGGTACACAAGCGCGTTATGACAACATAGACATCATCACAGTACGTGAAAATACCGAAGGCATGTATTCGGGTCTAGGTCAGACGCTTTCTGCAGATGGTTCAACAGCCGAAGCGACCAGTATCATCACGCGTAAGGGTGCGGAACAGATCACAGTATTTGCTTACGAACTAGCGCGCAAAGAAAATCGCAAGAAAGTCACCATAGTTCATAAAGCTAACATCATGAAGTCAACTTCGGGTCTGTTCCTGAAAGTCGCTCGTGAAGTGAGCCTGCGTTACCCCGACATCACCACAGATGAGATGATTGTCGATGCAACGTGTATGAAATTGGTCATGAACCCGGAAATCTTCGACGTTATCGTTACCACTAACTTATTCGGTGACATTCTGTCAGATCTTTGTGCCGGTTTAGTTGGCGGCCTAGGTATGGCTCCGGGGGCTAACATAGGTAAAGATGCGGCTATTTTTGAGGCTGTACATGGTAGTGCACCGGATATTGCCGGTAAGAACTTAGCTAACCCAACCTCAGTTATCTTGGCTTCTATCCAGATGCTTGAATATCTGGGCATGGCAGACAAAGCTGAAAAAATTCGCGCTGCTGTAACTGCGGTGATCGCCGAAGGCGACCGCACTACACGTGATTTAGGTGGTACTCATGGTACGACTGATTTCACTCAAGCTGTGATCGATCGTCTGTAAAAAGACTCAAGTTCCTAGGTTCTAGAACCTAGGAACTTATTCCCTAGTGCCTTCTCTGACTTAGAAACCTTTAGTAGGATTTAACCTCAGGTGCACAGTCACCTCATCACGATCGTGATAGAGATGCTTACAAGAAAGCTCAAAATCCTTGACGTCATTTTCCTTTAAGATCTCACTCATGGTCTCAAGGATGATCGAAACATCTTTATATCTGCTTTTCATCGGCAATTTAAGGTTGAAGATAGCCTCTTTAAACCAACCATTGATCGCCCAAGCTTCGATAAGCTCGGCTACCCGTGACGGCTTCTCAATCATGTCACACACCAGCCAATAAATGTTCTTTCTCGGTGGCTCGAAACGAAAACCATCGGCTTGGTAATGTTTAACTTGACCGGTATCCATTAACCCTTGATCCATTGCCCCGTTATCAACGGCCGCCACAAACATGCCACGACGCACCAATTGATAGGTCCAACCACCAGGGCAAGCCCCCAAGTCAACCGTATGCATGCCACTGGTCAAGCGTGTCTCATGCTCATCTTTAGGAATAAAATGGATAAAAGCCTCATCCAATTTCAGCGTTGAACGGCTAGGCGCTTCCGCTGCCATCTTGAGTCTGGGGATGCCGCAAGCATAGGGCGAGCTATTATTGCTCAAAGAAAATCCAACATAAGCCGTTCCTGGCGCCACGAAACAGACATGGAGAATAGGACGTTTAGGGTTTTCTTTTTCGAGCAAGATGCCCGCTTTTTTTAATTTTTGTCTTAATGGTACGGTAAACTTACGACAGAAAGTCGACAGTTCTTTCGCCTCGTTGGTATCAGGCGTCTCAACCCTTAGCTCACCCGCATAAGATATTTTTGACAAGGCTTCGAGGATGGGTGAGATTCGGTCTTGTTCCGGTAGTTTCTTTAGCAACTCAGTTGCCGCAAACATCTGCCTGGCAAAGATCAAAGAGTTTAATTTGATCTTCTGCACCAAGATATCAGCGTCCCCATCCTTGAAGCACTGAAAAATCACATAGGCATCATTCTTATTGGTTTTTACGAAACCACCAATGTCGAGCGCTGCGGCGCGGTGTTGTATCTCTGCAGCACAATCTTTCTCATAGCCTGCACGACAAAACAAAAATAGGTTAATCATCTACATTCCTGAAGCTAGCCAATACTGACATTGCAATATTGATTTTTGCGAATATTAAGTCGACACGAATACTAAATCGGCATGTGTAAACAAAAATGGCGACCATATTCATAATGGCCGCCATTCTACACTGTCTAAGTTATTCGGCCAACTCTGACGCTAGCGCATCACACCAGAGCGAGCTTTATCGTTTAATCGTCGAGTTCGACCACTCTGTTACGCCACACTGCCAATGCAATAAATAGCCAGCCCAAGAGTAAACAGAAACCGCCAATAGGCGTTATCGGTCCGGTCCATTTAGCCCCCAGTATTGCATAGGCATACAGAGAGCCGGAGAACAGCACTATGCCCCCCATAAACAGATAACCCGCCCAATCGATCAATCTAGACGGTAGCCAATGTCCCGCAAAGGCCACGGCGATTAAGGCAAAGGTATGGTAAAACTGGTATTCCACTCCTAAGTTGAAGATAGCAATCATCTCCGGCGTGGCAATCTGTTTTAAGCCGTGAGCACCAAAGGCGCCGAAAGCCACCGACATGAAGCCGCTCAACGCCGCCAATAATAGAAACCCTTTACGCATCTAGCCCCCTGATAAAATCGATACTATGAGAAATTGCAGCATTAAGGTTAGCCTCTTGGCTGGTCCCTGACGACTTTCTTGGTTTAAAACTATGATCGCCGTCGGTTAACCAATGTAATCTGACCTTCTCCATCACAGACCAGAGTTCAACTTGCCCCTTCCCGCCAAACTTATCTCTCTCACCCTGAATGACACACAGAGGTGCCTGACACTCTTCGATGGGTGCAAGCCTTGGCTCGCCGCCTTTTAGTGGAATGAAGGGGTACCCTAAGCAGATCACACCATCAACAGGCGTGTCGGCCGCAAGAATGGCCGCCATGCGTCCTCCCATAGACTTCCCCATCAAGATGATTCGCATAGGTGCGTACTCTTGTTTGATGGCTTTGATGTGAATATTAAAATCTTTGAGTATCTTAGGGGCGCGATCCGGTGGACGACGCTTGCCGTCTAAGGCATTGGCTCGCATATAGGGAAAATTGAATCTAAGCACACCTATGCCATGCTCGGCACCTTTACCCAGGAGTCCTTTCACCATATCTTGCATAAAGTCACTGTGCATACTAGCGCCGGCACCATGGGTGAAAATGATCAAGGTCTCATTGGGAGTTCCATCGAGCACACACTCACTCTCTAAAAGGTCTTCAGTTTCTAGAGGCGCTTTAATCAGAAAACATTGACTCTCTACGGGCGCTTCATCTTCACGAGATTTATTAACCTGGGAGCAGTTCACTACGGGACTCCTCTTCAAACATATCTAACATCCACTCGCGAAAAGCGGCGATCTTGCCAACCTCGGCATGATTCTGCTGACAAACTAAATAATATGCATTTTTACTGACTAAAACTTCAGGGAAAGGACACACTAACCTGCCCGCCTTAATATCGGGACGAGCAAGTACGCTGTACCCTAAGGCCACACCTTGACCATGAGCCGCAGCTTGTAATACCAATGAAGAATGACTAAACATCGGCCCTTGGTTCACATTAATATCGTTAATCCCGCATTGTCTAAACCAAGCTTGCCAATCATGACGGTTAGTATCATGCAATAAGGTATGATGTTTAAGGTCACTTGGCTTATCTAATGGCTTAGGTCCGTTCAATAAAAGAGGAGAACAAACCGGGACCAACACCTCATTTTTGAGCTTGTCGGCGTGTAAACCAGCCCAGTTCCCCTGGCCATAATAGATAGCAACATCGACATCATCAGAGAGCGCAGCATTATCATCGACAGCCTTTATCCTGACATCGATATCTGGATTATTCTCGCTAAATTTGGCTAATCTTGGCACTAACCATTGAATAGCAAAACTCGGCGACATGCTTACAGTAAGGGAGCCTATGGCACTTCTTGCCAATAACCTATCGGTCGCGTCGGCAAGTTGAACGAAGATATCTTTAATGTCGAGAAAGTAGCCCTGGCCTTCTTCCGTTAACAATAAAGAACGGTTCTTGCGACGAAATAATTTTAGGCTTAAAAACTCTTCCAACGCCTTAATTTGATGACTCACCGCAGCTTGAGTGACAAACAATTCTTCTGCGGCGCGAGTAAAGCTGAGATGCCTAGCTGCGGCCTCAAATGCTTTCACCGCGTTCAATGGGGGTAAGCGTCTTGACATAGTGATCAGGATCTCGTTTTTTAATTAGTTTTTCTAATCCGTATTGTTACATTTTATCGTTTGTAAAGGAATGCGTTTTTGGTTAAATTTCGCACCAACAAAATGACTATAGTTAGACAGCCTCTACGACGTAACAGGGGAGTGTCTGACAACTCGAATGACCCGCCCGGAGGCGTCTTAATATGATAAACCTTAAAACTATTTTTGTTCTCGCTCTTCTCACTACAGCAGCGAGCGTCAGTGCCGATGAATTCGCCATAGACACACTGGACCTACACGCCACCATAGCCGCAGATCTTGCTGAGGGCATGGAGATGATGCAGCAAAATCTGAATGAAGACATGAGCACTATGCTAATAGCCACAGAGCAAGCGGCTGAAGCCACTGCGAATGTCACGCGTTCAGAGTAACACTGTTAAACCAAGCCAGGCATTAACGATTTAGGTTCTAGGAGCCGCATAGCTTACTTCCAGCTGATGCGGCTTTTTTGTGTCTGTATGATGCACTCGATAATGTCGAGGAGGCGCTAATCCCGGCTAAGCAGGCAGGAGGTCATTGGGTGAGCAGCTACAACACGAGCACTGGCTTCAGCGAGCTGATGAACAATATATAAAGATGTGACCGCACAGCGGAAATTTAGCTCTTCTAAAAACAAGGCAATAAAAAGCCGCATCTGATTAGATACGGCTTGTGAGCTTAATTGTCAGCGACTTAATTCTCAGTGACTTAAAGATAGCGACTGAGACATGGGCTAAATAGCCCTGTCACTTGATAACAATCCTGGCACAGGGGCTTATGGACGGTATACCTTTACGTTCTCATAGCCTTGCTCTTGAAGATAAAGCGCCTGCAGCTTGCTCATCACACCACGATCGCAATAGAGCAGATAGGTCTTATCCTTGGCTAAGTCGGCAAATTGTGTCGCTAGCTTAAAGAAAGGAATAGCTTTAATTTCAACACCATCCACCTTGAGTGGATCACGCTCCTCCTCTTCCGGCGATCTGACGTCGATGATAACTTCACTGGAATCGACTGAGTCCACGGTTTCTGTTTGCACTATCTGCGCATCCACGCTCTTGGCTATCTCGCGTATGTCGATGATCACGGCGGCATCGACAACACGCTCGATAAGATCTTCAGAGAATTTAAGCTCTTCGGCTTCAATCTTAGCAAGTACAGCCTTCACGGTCGGTTTATTTGAGATAACGCCACAGTATTCTGGAATAGATTTAGAGAAATCTTCTGTGCCAATCACACGACTGATATTGATGATATCTTGCTTATCCATGGCAATTAAGGGACGAAGAATGAGTTGCTCGGTACAACGGTCGATGACATTGAGGTTAGTCAAAGTTTGGCTAGACACTTGTCCCATGGCCTCACCGGTAACCAGGGCCTGAATCCCCATTTTATTGGCGATTTTAGTGGCCGCACGCATCATCATACGCTTGAGGATAACGCCCATTTGACCGTTATCTATTCTTTCCAGAATTTCAGTCACCACAGGATCGAACGGCACTGAGATAAACTTCACCTTGTGTGACTCACCGTACTTCTGCCACAAATGATAAGCCACTTGCTTAACGCCGATCTCATGTTGATCGCCGCCCAGGTTAAAGAAACAGTAATGAGTTCTAGAGCCACGCTTGATGAACTGATAGCTAGAGACGCCGGAATCGAAACCACCAGAAATGAGCGAAAGCACATCTTCCTGGGTCGCCATAGGGAAGCCGCCCAGGCCAGGAATACGCTTCACCACCAGATAAAGGTTCTCCCTGTCGATCTCTAAATTGATCGTCATATCGGGGTTCTTGAGTTTAACGCCCTTAGCCTCGGTGAACTGATTTAAGCCGCCACCCACATAACGTTCAACTTCGATTGATTTAAAATCATGATTACCCACACGTTTAGCGCGAACACAGAATGTCTTACCCGCGAGATCATCCTTGTACAAGGCCAATGTCTGCTGGTAAATATCATCCACCGACTCGAATGTACTCTCATTGACCTGCAGAATGTGGGCAATACCCGGAATGCAGGCTAAACGTTCCCCAAATGCTTCAATAAGATCGGGTCTATCGCTTGGCACCATCACCATGATCTTATCCCATTCGCGCTTAACCTTAGCAGTCTCATCGACTTTCTTAAGTACGTTACGGATATTGGTTTCAAGCATCTTGGTAAAACGCATTCTTACCGGTTTGCTTTTCATCATGATTTCAGGGAACAATTTTACGATAAATTTCATCAGGGTCTTCCGGGGGGATAAAGCCATTAAATAATATTGGGCGGTATTATACCAGTTCCATTAAGTAAGTGATCATTCAGCGACCATAAATTTAATGGAATTGGTATTACACCAAGAAGCGAGAGAGATTGCCTATGTTGAATTCACAGTGCTAGCAGACTGCCAAAGGGATAAAGCCAGAACAAAAAAAGGAAGGCGTTAAAGGATGGAATAAAGACGAGAAAGTAAAAAGGAAGTGCATCTGCACTTCCTTATATTTATACCGATTGGTATTAGCTGTTCGGCGGCTGAACTAGGGCTTCAATTAACAAGTAATTTACTGCCCAACGAGTATCTCATCGGAATACTTGGGCTTTCCTTGCTCGATGGCTATTTCGACTCGACGATTTCGAGCCCGATTACTCGCCGAATCATTGTCGACTAATGGGTTTGAATTAGCCATGCCAACCACTTTCATCCTGTTTTGATCGAAGCCTCTCACTTTAATTAGCTCATGGGCGACGGCAACCGCACGCTTACTCGACAAATCCCAGTTAGAGCTATAAAGCTCGTTGCTGATACGCATGTCATCTGTGTAACCCGACACAGTCACGATCCCCGGAATATCTCTGAGTAGCTCGCCAACCCGACGGATCACCGGTTTAAACCTGGGCTGTAAGAAGCCGGAGCCAGAAGAGAACGCCCCCTTTTCACGGATCCGAATGATGATCTGTTGCCCGAGAGACTCTATCTCAATTGCCCCATCGACAATCTCTTTATTGAGCTCCTGAGCCATCTTCTTCACTTGGTCGTTGATGTTTTCCTGAGCGGCGGCCTGAGCCTTAGACTCCTCCTCTGCCCTCGCTTTAGATTCCGACGCCTTAGACTCGGCCTTGGCTTCGGCTTGCTCTTGCGCCGTCGCCGAGGCCTCACCACCACGTTGATCACCACGCTGTTGCTGCACACCACCTGAGCTGTCATCATCACCGGCCTGATATTCCAGTGTGGGCTCAGTCATCTCGTTGGTTTGCTGGTTAATGATCTCGATAGGTGTAGGCTCGGGGCGCCCGGGTCTAAACTCTAGGGCAATGACAGAAGTCCCCTTGGGAATATCTTTAACTTCAACTTTATTTTGCACCCCGAAGGCATATTTCATCGAGCCTGCAATCTGCTTAAACTTCATCACATCCATCTCAGAGAATGCTAGCAGGAGTACAAAAAAACACATCAGCAGCGACATAAGATCGGCAAAGGTAGCCAGCCAAAGAGGTGCTCCTGGTGGAGGACAGTCACACTTAACCTTCTTAGCCATCCGGCTATTCCCCGTCCGTTGTATCTATCTGTCGCTGCTTCTCTGAGAGGTAATTCTTTAAGAAACCTTCGATCACTCTGGGGTTTTGACCATCTTGAATCGCCAGTACCGCATCCATGATCAGGTTACGATTGAGCATTTCCTCTTTCATTCTCAGCTCTAACTTTCCGGCAATGGGAATGGCTATCATGTTAGCCACTATGGCTCCATACAAGGTGGTCAACAAGGCGACTGCCATTGCAGGCCCAATAGATTTAGGATCGTCCATGTTCGATAACATGGCAACCAGACCGATAAGCGTACCTATCATCCCCATGGCGGGAGCCACATCCCCCAGAGTCTGGAAGATACTCACCCCGGCTTTATGGCGGGCCTCGGTTAGATCTATGTCTTTTTCCAGGGCATCACGCACCACATCCCCATCATGGCCATCAACAAGCATGTCGATGGCTTTTTGCATAAAGCTATTGTTAATTTCGGCTTCTTCCAAGGCTAAAAAACCACCTTTACGAGCGGCATCGGCCATGGTTACAGATTGCTCGATGAGTTCATCCGGCTTATCTATCTTGAATATAAATGCCTTAGCACCAATTTTCATCGCACCAAGAAACTGTTTGAGGTTGTACTTCATCATGACCACGAACAGAGAACCACATATCACGATTAACACCGACGGAACATCGATAAAGATGGCGATTCCGCCACTACTGACCATAGCCCCTAAGATAAATCCAAATGCACCGATAAGTCCGATCAGGGTCGCTAAATCCACAACTGCTCCTCAAATGAAACTGATTCCAGAGACATAGGCTCTGATCAGCATGATATTGGTAAATATGTTCAACATGAGGCCTATGTACATAGACACGCCCGCATGTTGAAACTGATGTAATTAAAATCTGATTTCAACGATTATCAATTAAGCCAGCACGGCAAAATAAATAATACCTTACCTTCATTTATCGGACAGCTTACACGCAAGTTTAGCTTCAAATTCAATTTTTTATAAAAAAACCTCTGGAAAGCGTGCTATTGCACAAATTTACCGCAGGCAGATTTGACCCTCGCCGTCGCCTGCGATACCTTGTCTCACGCTAATTTCTAGGAATCCTTGTCGTGGCAAAAAAACCTGAAAACCTCACTTTTGAAGAATCCCTCACCGAACTCGAACGCATAGTTTCAGATCTTGAACAGGGAGATGTGTCACTCGACGATGCCCTAAAACAGTTTGAGAGAGGCATAAAACTGGTTCGCAACAGTCAGGGAAAGTTGGAACAAGCCCAGCAAAAAGTATCTATATTGATGCAAGAGGATGAAAATTCCTCGCTGTCTCCTTTTGATTCTGAGGGAGAGTAAGTGTTAGTCGATACAATCACTCGATACCAGCAACGTGTCGATAGCCAGCTAGAAATGATCATTGATAGTCAAACTGTCACGGATCCTAAACTCCTTGCCGCGATTAAGCACGGCGCCTTACTCGGTGGCAAGCGTATCCGCCCCTTCTTGGTTTATGCCATCGGCGATATGCTCAGCATCCCACTTAAAAAGCTAGATTCATGTGCCGCCGCTATCGAATGTGTGCATGCGTATTCTCTTATCCATGACGATCTACCGGCCATGGATGATGATGCTCTTCGCCGCGGACAGCCTACGGTGCATGTCGCCTTCGATGAGGCCACGGCGGTTCTAGCCGGCGATGCACTGCAAGCCCTTGCCTTTGAAGTCATGTGTGAGCCCATTGACGGTATAGCGCCTAGGCAAAATTTAGCCATGGTTCGCGCCTTAGCCAAGGCTTCAGGCTATTCGGGTATGTGTGGCGGCCAAGCCATGGATCTGAGTGCCACCAATAAACAAATAGACTTAGCCACGCTTACCCAGTTGCACAAATTAAAAACCGGTGCGCTGATACGCTGCGCCGTCGAACTGCCTATGATTGCGGCGCAAGTTTCCCAGGAAGAACAGACACTTTTGATGGAATTCGCCGATGCCATAGGCTTAGCGTTCCAGGTGCAGGACGATGTACTGGATATTATCTCCAGTACAGAGGAGCTCGGAAAACCACAAGGTTCTGATTGCGAATCAAACAAAAGCACTTACCCTCAATTACTCGGATTAGCAGGCGCACAGGCCACAGCCAAGAGTTTGATTGAGGATGCTCTATCAGCGCTGACAAAATTACCATACAATAGTCAGCTAATTGCCGAATTCGCCCGTTACATTATAGAGCGAAGAGTTTAATAAAAGAGACAATGTATCTCGATGAGTTTGGATATTTCCCAATACCCTGTGCTTGCACAGGCTAATACCCCAGATGAACTAAGACAGCTTCCTCAAGCCTTGTTGCCACAATTGGCCGACGAATTAAGAAGCTTTCTGCTTAAATCTGTAGGTAGATCAAGTGGCCACTTCGCTTCCGGACTAGGTACGGTTGAGCTCACTGTGGCCCTTCATTACGTCTATAATACGCCCTTCGATCGTCTTATCTGGGATGTAGGCCACCAGGCTTACCCGCATAAGATCTTGACCGGACGCCGTGACAGAATGCATACCATACGTCAAAAAGGGGGGATCCATCCTTTCCCATGGCGTGAAGAGAGTGAGTACGATACCTTCAGCGTCGGTCACTCGGGTACATCGATCAGTGCAGCATTGGCTATGGCCGTTGCAGCAGAGAAAGAGCAGGCCGGACGAAAAGTCGTTTCTGTCATAGGTGATGGCGCCATGACGGGGGGAATGGTATTTGAAGCCATGAATCACGCCGGCGATCTACACAATGACATGCTCGTCGTGCTTAACGATAATGAGATGTCGATCTCAGAGAATGTGGGCGCACTCAATAATCACCTGGCCCAGCTTATGTCAGGCCGACTGTACACCACGATTAGAGAAGGCGGTAAGAAGGTTCTTCAGGGCATGCCTGTCATCAAGGAGATGGCAAAGCGCACCGAGGAGCACCTCAAAGGCATGGTCGTCCCCGGCACCATGTTTGAAGAACTCGGCTTCAACTATATCGGCCCAATCGATGGCCACGATGTCGATGCTCTGGTCGAGACGATGCGCAATATGCGTAATCTATCAGGACCACAAATTTTGCATATCATGACCAAGAAAGGTCGTGGTTATGAACCTGCTGAAAAAGATCCTATCGGCTGGCACGCCGTGCCTAAGTTCGATCCATCGACGTTCGAGAAGCCAGCATCTAAGCCGAGTAATCCGACCTTTTCACAAGTGTTTGGAAAATGGCTGTGTGATATCTCGGAGCAAGATGACAAGGTACTTGGCATCACCCCCGCGATGCGCGAAGGCTCAGGCATGGTTGAATTTTCTCAGCGATTCCCCAAGCAGTATTTCGATGCCGCTATCGCCGAGCAACATGCCGTCACTCTCGCTGCTGGCTTTGCCTGTGTAGGACTCAAGCCCGTCGTCGCTATCTACTCGACGTTCCTTCAGCGAGGTTACGACCAGCTGATACACGACGTTGCGTTGCAGAAACTCCCGGTACTGTTTGCTATAGACCGTGGCGGCATAGTGGGCGCCGATGGCCCAACTCACCAGGGCGCCTTCGATCTTAGCTTTATGCGTACCATACCTAACATGGTCATCATGGCGCCATCTGATGAAAATGAATGTCGTCAGATGCTCTACACGGGTTACTGCTATAAAGACGGTCCTACTGCGGTGCGTTACCCTCGAGGAAGCGCTACGGGTGAACCACAAGTCGAAGAGATGACGGCCCTGCCGATAGGCAAGGGATTAATCAAACGACAAGGTACTAAAATTGCCATACTCAACTTCGGCACACTCTTAGCCGATAGCTTGATCGCAGCCGAAACTCTCGATGCCACAGTCGCCGATATGCGCTTCGTAAAACCCCTGGATATTGAGCTGGTCAAACAGCTTAGCGAAAGCCATGATCTACTCGTCACTGTAGAAGAGAATGCCATCATGGGCGGCGCTGGTTCTGGGGTATTAGAGGAACTGCAACGACTGAAACGTCCTATGCCTGTGTTGCAAATAGGCCTACCGGATGAGTTTATTAAGCATGGCGAACAGAAAGAGATCTTGGCCGATCTAAGACTCGACAGTGCGGGCATTCTTGCACAGATAGAAGAGTATCTAAAGTAGACTTGATTGGTATTTTGAAAACAGAAAGGACTGCATTTGCAGTCCTTTTTTGTGTCCGGAACACTTATGTATATTTCCCACGGAGGGATAGAAATATACTTTATATCTAGAACCTAGAACCTAGAACCTAGGAACTAGGAACTGCTGATATTACGCCTTGGTATCTACCGAACCACCGCCTTGAGACACCATCACCATAGCAGGACGCAATAGACGGTCATTCAAGATGTAACCTTTCTGCATGACCATCATTACCGTATTTGCCGGAAAATCCGGGCTAGGTTGCATGCCGATAGCCTGATGATGCTCAGGGTTGAAAGCTTCACCTTGTGGGTTTACCACTTTCAGACCAAACTTATCCACGGTAGAGATAAAGCTCTTGAGTGTCAGTTCAACACCCTCATAGATAGCTTTGGTCTCTTCGGCTTCTGCGTCTGTTCCATCAAGCGCACGCTCCATGTTATCGATCACAGGAAGTAGCTCATTGGCAAACTTCTCCAGAGCGAACTTTCGAGCCTTCTCAACATCTTGAGCTGCACGACGACGAATATTGGCCTCTGATGCTGCCGCGCGAGTCACAGAGTCTACCTGCTCCTCGACTTTGGCTTGAGACTCGGCTAGTGCCTGCTCTAACTCTTCAATGCGGAAGTTGGCTTGGGTTAACTCATCCATCAAACCAGCTTCATCTGTGCCAGCTTTAGCTTCATCAGCAGTTAGAATTTCACCTTCTACCACAGTATCGACTTGTTCTTGTTCCGCTTTACTCGATTCGTTGCTCATTCTTACTCCAGCTAAAATGCTTTGTTTCTGCATGCTCTGGGCATATACTCAATTAACTTGAAAATGCTCGATCCCGCATACCAAGTTGTTTGAACATATTATGGGGATCCAAATTACCGGATTCAAGCCCTAGCAGAAAATTATGCCTAAAACATTTCAAACTATCGGCCTGATTGGCAAGCCGAACCATCACGGCACCCATCTAACTCTGAAACGCTTAAACCATTGGCTGTCTATGCAAGGCTTCGATATTTTGGTGGAAGAAAGAGTCGCCGCCGAGGTTGGCCCTCAATGTGAATCAGTCGATCTACTCGAATTAGGTGAGCGATGTGATTTAGCCATCGTCGTTGGCGGTGATGGTAATATGTTAGGTGCCGCTCGAGTACTTGCCAGATTCGACATAGGTGTTATCGGTGTCAACCGCGGTAACCTGGGATTTCTGACTGACCTTCCTCCCGATTCTTTCGAGAACGCCTTGGGCGAAGTGCTCGATGGCAGCTTCGAAACTGAGTTTCGTTTCTTGCTCGAAGCCGAGGTTCATCGCCATGGGCATATGAAATCCAGTAATACAGCCGTAAACGAGGCTGTATTGCATCCGGGTAAAGTCGCTCATATGATCGAATTTGAGGTCTATATCGATGATGTCTTCATGTACAGTCAACGTGCCGACGGCATGATAGTGTCGACACCAACCGGATCCACGGCCTATTCGCTTTCTGCTGGCGGGGCCATACTGACACCCAATCTAGAAGCCTTAATACTCGTACCCATGTTTCCCCACACTCTCTCTTGCCGGCCCATAGTAGTCGATGCTTGCAGCAAGATTAAGTTAGTTGTCTCACCCGACAATGGAGACAGTTTAGAGGTGAGCTGTGATGGACACGTCACCTTACCAGTCCTTCCCGGTGACGAGATATTGATCAAGCGCAGTCACGAGCGACTCAGGCTGATACACCCCAAGGGCCATAACTACTTCCACGTACTCAGAAGCAAGTTAGGCTGGGGAAGTAAACTTTTTTAATTATTCCATCAAAAATAAACCAGCCACGATAATCGCGGCTGGTTTATTTCAAGCGATAGTTATTAACGCTCCAAGGTGTAATCAATCCTAACTTTAGTCTCTGCTGCAACGGCGACGCCATCGACAAATTTCGGCGCATAACGCCATTGTTTCAATGCTTTAATAGTCTCATCGGTAAACTTACTTCCCCCTTTAGAGTTAAGCATCTTAGGATCTCTCACGAAACCATATTCATCGACAATAAACGAAACTTCAGACCAACCACTCTTACCTCGCTTAACATACGAATGCGGATATCTGGGCTCTTTCCTATACAAGGCTTGCTGCTCCTGATCATCAAGCCAAGGCCTCATGCTTCCTATAGCGAGACAGTGCTTTGTTGAAGATTCACTATCGCCCTTACCCTCATATAGCTCGACTAAGCGTGCATGTGAAACTAACTCGTAAGGATGGCTATAGTCGAGTTTGGAGAACTGCTCCACTACCGTTTCAAACAGCGGAATAGCTTTAGTATTTTTCCCTTCAACCATACTGATCAGTGCCACTGTAAAGGTAGTTTCTAACCTTAACATTGAATCTTCAGGGAGGTTTTTCTCATATATTTCAAATGCACTTAACGCATAGTTACGTACTCTTCGATCGTAATATTTACTTTTCTTAAGCCCATCAAAGGCGCTCATCTGAACACTGGCTAACAACATGGGCCGTTCACTGTCTTCGGCTATATCTACTGCTTGCTTAAATTGTGATTTAGCTTTTTTGATATCTGAGTTTGTCTGTGCAGCGCCAAGCAGAGGATCGATACTCTCAACCGACTCATCACCGTATTCAACTTCGTAAACCGCCAGTGCGTCAAGGTAAAGCTGATGGGCCTCAGCTTTACGCTGCTTTGCTTGATTTTCATCTAATGTTTTATCTTCTTGACTCAATGCAGCGGCATAATTTAAACCTAAGTTAACGGTATCAATGCTTTTATCACCAAACTTCTGTTTACCTAGGGAATAAGCTTGAGAGGAAAACTTGAGAATTTCAGCGTCATTATTGTCAGCAACGGCTTGTTTATACGCCTTATAACTGTCATTGAAGGTTATGACTAGGTCAGAAACAGGGCTAGTATCAGAGCCAGACTCTGAGCCAGACTCTGAGCCCGGAGTTGAGCCTGAAGTTGAGCTAAGAGTAGCAGTGGTTTCAACCGCACAGAGCATAAAGTTTGGCGAAGCAACTAACAGAGCAAGAGCAATGAACTTTGCTTTAGATTGGAAAACGATTGGTGACTTCATAAACATCCATATTTATACAAAAGTAAAAATGAGAATGGGGAAAATATGCCCCATTAAATTCACATTACCTCAATACCTTTATCGATACCAGCATAAGTAACCCGAACAATACATTTGTAAAATTACGGATACATTGCCGTTATCGATTTAAAATTGAGCAGGATAAATTAAAACGAGAGTCGACTCGATAGGCTCAAGAGCTTAGCTTCTATCACCTTAGCATTTATCTGCGACAAACTAATAAGCTCGAGTCGGGAGTCCATCACATCATCTAACTCGGTAATCGTCATCTCGCCATCAACCAGATTAATTCCGGCAATACCCTCATCGGTAATAACCACGGCTTTAAAGCGTAATACCTCTAAGTTTTTCACCCAAACCAGAAGCTCATCGAAGTTAAATTCATGACTTGGGTCAAATACCCAGCCACAGCTATAAGCTCCCTCGCCCACATTTGATTTAGACACCATGCCACGTTCGTCAAACTCTAATACATCTGCATTATAATCCAGCTCAAACACGCTGGTTTTAGGTGTTAACAAGGATGCTGGCTTACTGGGTTTTACTGCAGGTATAACCGCTGGTTCATTTAACAGGTTCATTAACTCTCTAGGCAATGCCGCAGCCATGCTGACAGTGAGTAAGCTGCTGGCCTTGTTAAATTTTGGCCCTTGCAAGTTTTTCTGCTGCAGATAATCTTTAAGATCAGACAGACTATCCTGGGTATAAAGGTCGGCCTTAGTCGCCAATATGATATCCGCGACCTCGAGTTGCTGATTGAAAATATCATGTTCGCGATAGCGCGCATCGGTGACTTTTCTGGCGTCGACCAGACACAGGGTGGATTTTAATTTAATCACATTTTGATAGTGAGGCTCACTGAGTACCTTAAGCACTTCCCTTGGATGGCCCAATCCCGTCGGTTCTATCAGCAGTCTATCTGGCTTTGCCTTGGCGATAAGCTGATTAATGGCAACCTGCATAGGCACACCCGCAGCGCAGCACATGCAGCCACCAGCCACTTCACGGATCTCCACTCCTTCACCGCTTCCGCCCAGCAAAGCAGCATCTATGCCCACTTCACCAAATTCATTGACTAACACGGCCCATTTCTCATTCACTGGTTTATCGGCTAACAGACGCTTGATTAGTGTGGTCTTGCCAACCCCTAGAAAACCGGTAATAACGTTGGTGGCAATTGGCTTAATGATCATCTTAAGGCCCTGAACTCGTTAGAAGTAAAGTAGCCATCCAGTGTAATAATTAATCCTGCAAGTCTCAATACCCGCTACAAATATCCCTCGTCTAATCGTTCAAGCGCAAGGTCCAACATCACAATTCAGATACTTAACCAGCCAATAGCCGCAACATACGCATAAAAACAGTGCGATTGAACTCATTATTTGATTTGTTTCATATCCAATTAATGGACACCTGTATAGAATCCTAGCGAAGCTCAAATAAATGAGCTCAACATAATAATTATTGGTGGGTCACAAAATATGAATTTTTTAAAAACTGCAGCAGCTGCTGCGATCTCGATTGCGTTATTATCAGGATGTAATGACAACGACGTAGAGTATGTTAACCATACTGAAGTTAAGGTTGCGGCTTATAATCTCTCTTTTGATCGCGCTACATTCGCAGACTTAGTCGCTGAAATGGCACTCGCATCTTCTGAACAACAAACTCTTGTAGATGCTTACCTTCTAGATCGCGATGCTATGGAGCCTGCAGATAAAACCACTGCAGAAAAAGTAATCCAAATTCGTAACGTTGCTGCAATTATTCAAAAGAACCGTCCTGATGTTCTAATGATGGGTGAATATAACAACGATGGTACTGGAGAGGATCTATCTGCACTGACTGGCTTCCAAACAAACTACCTATCAGTAGCTCAAAGTATTGATGGTGCGGGTGGTGAAGCAAACCTAGAACCAATTGAATATCCATTTGCAGAAAGTTACGCTACCAATACTGGTTTGCTAAGCGGATTCGACTTGAATAACGATGGTAAAATTGCGACAGAAGCAGATCTTGGTAATTATGATTATGCCAATGATTCTTGGGGGTTTGGTCTGTATCATGGACAATACGCTTTTGCGCTGATGTCTAAATATGAGATCGATTCTGAAAACACTCGTACTTTCCAAAACTTTAAATGGAAAGATCTTGAAGGGGCTGAAAACCCATTCTTAGATGGTGAAAACTGGTATACGGATGAAGAGTGGCAAAATATGACACTGTCATCTAAAAACCACGTAGATGCTCCTATCCTAGTTCCGACTAAAGATGGTATTGAGACTATCCATATCCTAATGTCCCACCCTACTCCACCTGTATTCGACACAGGAAAAAACCTGCTTCAAAACTCAGCAGAAGTTGAGTTTTGGCACAAATACGTAACAAATGCGCAAGATTTTTACGATGATGCTGGTAATACAGGCGCTCTAAAAGATGGGGCACACTTCGTAATTGTTGGTGACCAAAACCTTGACGCAGCGACTGGTGCAGGTGATGGCTTAACGGAAACTATGGCTGAGTTACACGCTGATCCAGTCGTAAACCAAAATGTTACTAACGGCGACCTATACCCTACAAGTTATGGTGCAGCAGAGTATGCAGCTGACATCAGCTCAACTCACCCACATCCTAACCGTATTACGGCTGAATTCAGTGGTGGTCTAAATGTTGACCACGCAATCCCGTCAGCGTCTCTAAATGTTGTAGATTCTGGTGTCTACTGGCAAGCAAGCTACCAAGATGGGCATATGCTATTTAACGATGCACGTATCGGTAAATACGGTAATGGTAAAGATATCTCATCTGATCACCGCATGGTTTGGATCAAAGCTAAGTTTTAATTAGCTCACTCTAGAAGCACGAAAATAAGCGCTTTATTCAGAGTCTACTCTTTATTAAGAGATAAGTGAAAACCGCCCTAGTTGGTAATGCCGGTAAGTTAAGCTTACTGGCATTTTTTATTTCTGGCATATTTCTGAGGTCTGCGCTTGACCGTCCTAGGGTAAGACCGAGTTCGCCGAGGTTCTAAAATCAGGCTCTCTGCCATGTCGTAGAAGTATTTAAGCTGACGAGGAATTGCACCTGGGGTTGAGTAGGGCAAACCCACTAACAGCCTCAAAAC
>JAKVHY010000009.1 GCA_023284085.1 Shewanella benthica | reverse complement strand
GCCTGATTTTAGAACCTCGACGAACTCGGTCTTACCCTAGGACGGTCAAGCGCAGACCTCAGAAATATGCCAGAAATAAAAAATGCCAGTAAGCTTAACTTACCGGCATTACAGCTGGACTGGCTCTTTTTTATACTAATATTTACTCACCACCGGGTGTCGCTTTACTATTCATGTATGAGTCAAATACTATGCCCTGGTCATTGATGTCCAAGCCCATCTGCACCTGCATATTGTAATCTTTCATCATAGAAAACTCTTCCGGCAATGGCTCGCCAGTCATCTCAGCCAAGCTTAAGATCGGCGCAAACACCTTGCTATAATCCAGATAGACACTATATAAACCGTTGTTATCTAATTTTTCATCAGCCAGCTTATTAGCCACAGCCTCAGCCTTGTCCCCAGTATACAGGACTAAATGTTTACCTTTCAGCGCCAGCTTAGGAGATATGCCATATTCGGGCGGAAGTGGTAGCAATTGAGAAAGGTCAACAGGGCTACCATCTTGTGGTAATTGAATATTCGCCAGTTCCGGTGCGAAAGGTTTCACCATATTAAACAAGATACTCGGGTTATCTGCTGACAGGCTTATAATAGCATCGACACTCTCTAAACTTGGCTCACCCTGAGCGCCCGCGGCTTGCTCGGTAAACTTATAATCAAGCAGTGCCACACTCACGCCACGAACCCCATTCGCCATGCCGGTAAACATGCCTAACATCGCAGGGTTTTGACCCGACATCTCTTGCTGAAACTCTTGTAACACCTGACACTGGTATTGAGGTTGTAGCATCTCATCCCATACGGCAGTTAGTGAGGGAACCAATTGATTTAATTCAATGCCCAGGCCCATGGAAAATACGCTATCACTACTGTTCTTCACGTAATCTGGAATGAAGCCACGCATGCTCTTAAGTGCATTCAGAAATGTCTGATTTTTACTCTCAATCACAGTAGAGAAATCCAGACTACTCTCTTGGTCTCCTATTGAAACACTGTTCAAACCAAATACGGTTCGCGGCCAATTAGCGGCAATAGCCGTAAACTCACTATGGCACTCAGGGCTGCGAAGCTCCAACAATGGGTCTTCACCCTCTTGAGCAAGAATAGCCGTCACCTGACGGGCCAGCTGATTACCATCTTTGGTGGTAATGGCCTTAACTAGCTCTTGATGATTGACGAAACCGACAGCTTCATCGCTAAAGCCGTGGGTTTTAATGATATCTTGTAATATCTTTGAATCCGCTAGGGAAGGCGTCACAGGGTTAATGCCAAGAGCCGTTTCGAGAGTCTCTTCGGCAAGTATAGATGCATTTAAGGTGATCGTCAGCAAGCCATCTTGCTGTGAAAATACTAACTCAATAGGTTCGGCATCGCCTGCATCTGTTAACGTATAAGAGCGATAAGAGAGCCCTTTCAAGGTCTTCATCTGGTGACTGAAGCCACTGTCTTTTTCCGCCTTATCCAACAGAGCCCAAATAACCTCAGGCTTTTCGACGTCGAGTTTGAGTACAGGTAACAAGCCTAAGGTGTAAAAATAACTTCTGATCTCATCGGCTAAACCAAAAGTGGTCACAAATTGTTGACCGCTCTCCATGCTATCCACATAGGCCCGACTCAAGCTGACAAAAAACTTGGCCTTAGCATCATCAGACTGCTCTAACTCGGCAAACATATCCTCTGGATAGGTCTTGTAACTTTGAGACAATGAGTTGATATAAGACTTGATAGGGAAAGGCGTTAACTGACCCGAAAAAATAGGCGTATCCGCAGGTACCGAAGCCAATACGTCATTAGACTGACTCGCTCCCTCTCCGGACTGCTGGCTAAACCAATATCCACCGGCACCGACGGCAACCACAGCCGCAGCGATTAGTATTTTGTTCATTCATTAAACTCCATTTTATAGATCGAAATTTGTATTTTGGGGATGTTGAAACGCCCTGACACTTAAGTCTCTAGCCCACTAATATACTATATATGTAGAGAAAAAGGTTCTAAAATGAAGAAGATGGCTATCGCTTCGCGGACGGCTACACCAATGCTTGTCTGTCGGAGGGGCTAGGGAAGCTTTAGAATTCTGGGCTGATCCTGAATAGCCGCATCGGGCTATTCAGGGGGGAACGGCTTTTGATTAAACTGGCGCTAACAAGCCAACCAAAATCACACATCACCTCAGTTCAACGAAGAGACGTGAGGTGTACAGGCTCTGAGGCCGTCTGCGACTTCTAGTGAGTATCATCACAAGGGTGACAACAAACTCCAGGAAGTTCTAAAAGTCATCGAGTCCAAAGTTAATGTGACATCGCTAAAATTAGTTACTAATACTAATAACGAAAACTAGTCACGAATACATTAACAATGGCCCCTATACAGAACAGCATTCTAAAACCATCTACGGGAACTCCTGACTATAGACTAGTTTTTTTAACTGTGCATAAGTTTGTGCGTAAAAATGTACTATTCGTTAAAAAATACAACAAAAGTATAACAACGTGAAAATTTCACCGTTAAATTAGCTAGATGTAACCAAGGTGACCACCCTTTCTCACAGCCAAATCGTATTAATGCACCAGTACAAGAATGTGGATAAGCTAAATAAAAAACCTCAAGACCACCAAGCTGATTAGCACTGATAACCCAATACTCAAATTGAAAATCTGTAGACATAAAAAGAGCCAGATCAACTGGCCCTTATGCTGTTGTGAACTAAAACTAGATATATAAAGTTAGCGCTAGAAGCATGAATCTATATCTCGAAATGCAGGCCACATTCACGCTTGAGACCATTGAAACGCGTCTCCTCTTCGGTCATACCCAGCTCTAATGGCTTGCTCGAATGTGTATCACTAACTAATGCGTAGCCTTGCTGCTATATTTCAAAATGCAGTCCACATTCACGCTTGAGGCCATTGAAACGCGTCTCCTCTTCGGTCATACCCAGCTCTAATGGCTTGCTCGAATGTGTATCACTAACGAATGCGTAGCCTTGCAGTTATATTTCAAAATGCAGTCCACATTCACGCTTGAGGCCATTGAAACGCGTCTCCTCTTCGGTCATACCCAGCTCTAATGGCTTGCTCGAATGTGTATCGCCAACAGAAACGTAGCCTTGTTCCCAAAGCGGGTGATAAGGCAAGTCATGCTCAGTTAAGTATTCATGCACATCCTTATTGCTCCAATCTAAGATAGGTAAAATCTTATAACGTGAGCCATGAATAGCCAAGATTGGCAGAGCCTCTCGAGTACTGGATTGACTGCGACGCAGCCCCGCAAACCAGGTCCTGACACTCAACGCATCGAGAGCTCGTTGCATTGGTTCGACCTTGTTCATACGGTTATATTGATCTAAACCATCGAGACCTTTTTCCCACAACTGGCCAAAACGCGCCTCCTGCCAGGCAGGGGTCATGGGGGAGGCAAATATCTTAAGATTTAGCGATAAACGCTCGGTCAGCTCGTCGATAAATTGATAGGTTTCGGCAAACAGGTAACCGGTATCGGTCAAGATCACCGGAATATCCGGCTTCTCACTGCTCACCAGATTCAACATCACCGCGGCTTGAATACCAAAGCTCGACGATAACGCATGAGTACCCGGAAGATACTTCAATCCCCAGGCCACTCTTTGCTTAGGATTCAGCTCTGTGAGGAAGTGATTGATACGCTCAAGCTCGCTCTTCTGCTCGACTGCCGGCGCGCTTAACAGGGCTAACAGCTCTTGTGCAGATACCACCGATTCAACCTGAGTATTTGATTCAGGCATTACTACTCTGTCCATGAAAATCCTTAGCGGCATCAATTACCGCTGCCACGACGCCTATGCGTACCGTGAAATTACCAAAGGTTTCGCCCTCTTCTCGCTCACCCACATATCTGGCGAACAAGCTATCAAGCTCAGATAAGATCTCTGCTTCTTGAATATTCTCGCGATAGAGTTTGTTTAAACGTGTACCTTCGAAGCTCGCGCCCAGATATAGGTTATAGCGACCCGGCGCCTTACCTACCAGGCCAATCTCTGCCGCGAAGGGCCTTGCACAACCGTTAGGGCACCCCGTCATGCGGATGACTATTCCTTGGTCCAGGAAGCCATGTTTCTCCTGCAATGACTCTACTTTCGTCAGGAAGTCCGGGAAATAACGCTCGGCTTCGGCCATGGCAAGGGCACAAGTTGGCAATGCAACACAGGCAATTGAGCGACCTCGGGTTGGTGTGATCACTTTCCCCATCAGACCATGGCTACGGGCTAAGGCTTCGATCTCGGCCTTATCCTCTGCGGCAACGCGGGCTATGATCAGGTTTTGATTCGAGGTCATACGGAAATCGCCCTTATGTATCTTGGCAATCTCCCTTAATCCGGTTTGCAACGGCTGACCCGGTAAATCCTTGATGCGGCCGCCTTCGATGAATAGTGTCAAATGCCACTGGTTATCGACGCCTTTTATCCAACCATAACGATCACCGCGATCGCCGATGACCACATCACGTTTGGGCTCAAATTTAACCCCGGCGCGCTTCTCTACTTCGGCCTTAAATACCTCATAGCCATATTTGACTATGGTGTACTTGAGTCTCGACAGTTTACGGTTAGAGCGATTACCCCAGTCACGCTGAACTTTTAATATCGCCTCGGCAAACTTCAATGTATCTTCGGCCTTAATATAGCCAAAATCATCGGCTAGACGTGGAAAAGTCTGCACTTCACCATGGGTTGAACCCATACCGCCACCAGCCACTAAGTTAAAGCCGATAAGCTCGCCCTCTTCAGCTACCGCGATAAAACCCAGATCATTGGTGTATACATCTACATCATTATCTGGGGGTACGGCAACGGCCATCTTGAACTTACGCGGCAAATATGTCTTACCATATACAGGCTCGACATCATCACCTTCACTGGTGGCAACCTTGTCATCACCAAGCCAGATCTCGGCATAAGCCTTAGTGCGTGGCAAATAGTTATCCGACAATTTCTTGGCCCAGTAGTAGGCTTGCTCGTGTAAGCGAGACTCTACGGGGTTTGGGTTACACATGACATTACGGTTCACGTCACCACAGGCGGCAATCGAGTCCAGCGCCTTACTGTCCAGACTCTGGATCAAGGTTCTCAAGTTACGCTTAGAGATACCGTGGTATTGAAATGTCTGACGCGTGGTCAAGCGTATGCTGTTAGAGCTAGTCAAGGTTGATGCTATTTCATCGACACCCAGCCACTGTTCCGGACTACACACACCACCAGCAACACGGGCGCGTAACATAAAGCTATAAAGCGGCTCCAGCTTCTGCTCTTTACGTTCATTTCTTAGATCGCGGTCATCTTGCTGATAAAAACCATGGAACTTAATCAGCTGCTGATCGCCTTCACTAAATGATCCCGTGACAGCGGTATCTAAGCCTTCCTGAATTGTGCCTCTCAGAAAATTACTGTCGGTTTTAAGATGCTCATTGACTGATAATGGCTCTGCTTGCTCTACACTTTTGTTCTCTGACATGGCTACCGCCTCACTCATCTCTTGTGCGACGCTCTTAATAGGCATCACATCTTATATTAGGTTTAAACAGAAGATCTTATTACCGGGTATTCAGACCCGGCAAGACTTCTCAATATCAATAAACGTCTTTCTGATAACGCTTGTCGCTGCGTAATTTCTCAAAGTAGGCCTCGGCCTCCTCCTCGGTTTTGCCGCCAAACTTTACCGCGATATCGAGCAGGGCCTGATGCACATCTTTCGCCATACGCTCGGCATCACCACAGATGTAGAAATGCGCGCCGGACTCGAGCCATTTCCACAGCTCTTCACCCTGCTCGGCGATTCGGTGCTGCACATAGATCTTATGGGCTTGATCTCTAGAGAAGGCTAAATCTATACGTGATAACGAGCCATCTTGCAGATATTGCTGCCACTCAGTTTGATAGAGAAAATCCTGCTCGAAATGTGGATTACCGAAGATAAGCCAGCTATTACCTTCGATACCTTGAGCCGCACGCTCCTGCATAAAGGCTCTAAACGGTGCAATACCTGTGCCCGGCCCCACCATGATCACTGGTGTCTCTGGATTTTCCGGTAACCTGAAATGCTTGTTAGGTTCGACATAAACCTTAACTTCCTGGCCCTCTTGTGCTTGAGCCAGGAACTGTGAAGCGCCACCAAATCTTGCGGCTCCTTCACGTTCATCCTCGACTAAAGCAACGGTCAAGTGCACCTCTGACTCGACCTCAGACTGACTCGATGCAATGGAATACAAGCGAGGTGTAATCGGTCGTAGCATGGCTAACAGCTGAGTAGAGGTTACTTCTGCACTGTAAGTAGCCACAAGGTCTGCTAGCTGATTATGTCGCACAAACTGACGAGTCAGTTCTTTGTCATCACTGATATTCAACAGCTCGGCATTACCGCTAAGTGCGGCCCAATCTTTAACCAGACCGGGATAAAGCTGAGTCAGCTCTTTCTTCTCGATTAACGCTTGCTTGAGAGATAGCGCATCCTTTCCCACTGTTACGGCTTCATCGCCGTTGAGGGATAATTTAGTCAATAACTCTTCGACTAAGGTTTCTGTATTAGTAAACCAGACACCCAGCGCATCACCGGCTTGATAGCTCAGTCCTGACTCACCTAAGTCGATTTCAACATGTCGTACATCACGATCCGATTCCCGGCCCGTTAACTTCTGACTCACGAGAAGCTCGGCGGTATATGGTTTTTGCTTAGTGAACTCACTCGCTGCAACGCCAGGGATGCCCGAACCCGACAGTGGAACGACACTCGCACCTGAGGTTTCGATTAACGGCTTAACGGCTTCTAACACACTCTCTTGCCACAGCTCAGCGGCAGATTCATAGTCGACATCACATTCAACCAGAGTCTGGAGTGGCTTAGCGCCTAATGCAGATAGGCGATCATCGAAGTCTTTACCTGTCTGGCAGAAGAATTCATAACTCGAATCCCCCAGAGCCAACACAGAATAGTTTAGGTTTGCTAATTTAGGCGCTCGCTTAGATGCCAGGAATTTATGCAATTCGATAGCATCATCGGGCGCTTCGCCTTCACCGTGGGTACTCACGACAGCCAGTAATATGGTTTCTTGCTTCAGTTGACGGACCTTATAATCCCCCATTGAAGCAAGGTTAACAGCGTACCCTTGGGCTTGAGCCTTCGCGGCTAATTCGCTTGCTACCCCACGACCATTACCGGTTTGACTACCGTATAGAATAGTAATGGTTTGTGCTGGAGCGCTTTGAGCAGCAGTTTCGCTACCAAGAAGATTGGCTCCTTGCTCCGCAGTAGCAGATAAATATCCACTTACCCATGCAAGTTGCACGGCACTCAGCTCAGCGGTGAGCTGCTTTAACTTATCCACTTGCCCTGACGACAGTGGCGAAGCGAGTGATGAAAGCTCTTTTAACAACATGGGTACGGCCCTATATCTGTGTAATGTCAGTTAGCTTAGCGCCTATAAAGAAAAGCAAAAAAGAATAAAATCTGATTTTTAATACCTTTTTGGAATATAGAGCGGTTTTTTTTTGCACTATGAGGCCAGGGAATCGATAAACAGCAGTATTTATAAGGGTATTAACGTGAGTCATCCGGCGAGGTCAAGACTGAATTATCTTCCAACCCTGAGCACTTTTTTGATCTTGAGGCTAAAATCTGTGCTTGCATTCAGCATAGATACAGATAAGTTAAGAGATAATAAATATTTTAACTTTCTATTTTCATTTTATACTGGCCAAATAAAGGTCTCTAAAACAAGCCTATGAATAATCATTCTCAGCTCCTATCGTCATCACAGTTTTTTGTTCAGCCTCTCGCCCTCACTCTCGCGTTATATAGCGGGCTGGCACTATCATCTGAGCACAGTGTTCCAGAAACGGTGCAGCCAGATGAGCCGCAGCCTAAGATCTATGCCACACAATTCCAAACGGAAACCTGGGGACTGGGAATCGGTGTAAGAAGGGGCGACATTCCCTTTGCTGTAGAAGATGACGAAGTGTACGATGTGCTGCCACTGATAAAATACAGTAACGATTATTTCTTCATCAACGGCATGGAAGCGGGTGTGCACTTTTGGAAGAATGATGAGCATCAGGTTAACCTCTATACTCGGTTTCGTTTCGTCGACATACCTCAGGAGCTACAAAACGAGTCGCAATCTCAGGCCTTCGATTTCGGCCTGCAGTATCGATTCCTCCAGGACGCCTGGGAGTTTGATGTCGCCTTCATGTCTGATTCGAATAAACGCAGCTACGGCTACACCCGAACCCAATATCATTGGGAGTATGGCGATTGGTATCTTAACCCTTATGCCGAGTTTCATTGGAAGAGTGCCGATTTTAACCAACACTATTACGGCTTAGATCAATATGACGTCGGTGGTGGGATTGAATTTAATGCGGGGATTAAGAGCCGATATCACCTCTATAGCAACCTATACCTATTAGGACAATTTGGTGTGGGTCGTATCGATGACGACACGGCTAACCTACCGACCATGGATACTCAATATCAATTTGAATCCTTTCTCGGTTTCGGCTTCTTTCCGGACTTCAGTAATACAAGTGCTAAGAGCAAGGTAACTAAGGTCGAATCGAGAGCCTCTGATAGCAGCGATGGTGAGTTTATACGCCTTGCACATGGTTGGGCCACGCCTTCGAACCTGAACGCCATTTTCTCCTGGCAGACCCAGACAGATCCCTATAATAATCAATTCACCTCGGTATTCTACGGTACGCGTCTCACCGAGACCTTGTTTAACTTTCCTATTGAGCTCTACTTCACCCCTGGCCTGGTTTGGCACCACGATTCTGAAGTACAGAGTAATCTGGCCGAAGGTGTCGTTGCCATCAAGGCCTTCTACACCTTCGAATTCGGCCCAAGATGGCGCCTTGGTGTCGCGGAAGGCCTGTCCTATGTATCAAGCGTCACCTATATAGAAGGCTCAGAGCTGGAAGAGAAAGGTTATAAGCCGTCCAAGCTACTCAACTATCTGGATTTTTCCTTAGATGTGAATATGGGCGACCTATTTAATAGCCGCACCATGGATAAGATGTGGATGGGCTACAGCATACACCACAGATCCGGCATCTATGAGAAGAGTTCAGCCTTTGGCCGCATCGGTGGCGGTAGTAACTACCAGACCTTATACCTGCAGTGGCATTTCTAATGTAAAACCAGCTTGCATAAAATATCAGCATCTGGTTATATAATGCCAGATTGAGAATATTCATGAGTGAGTAACAAGGAGTTGTTAATATGCAGGCATCGGCCATCAGTTCTTTCGTAGGTTTCGATGATAGAAGGATCACTCAGCCAAACATAAACCAGCACTGGCACAGACTATCTACAGCACAAAGATTCGCGTTTTATACCTTGGCAAAACTTGGCTATCAACTGTTATTCGTAAGACAATCCAAGAATGAAAAGACCGCTGTGGTGAGGCAAGATGGCAAGCTGGTCACCATAGACAGTCAAGGTGATATCGACTTTAATCCCAGTCTGGTGTTACGTGAGAATAGATAAGTTCAATAAAAAAGGAGCATCTAGCTCCTTTTTTGTATCTAACTAAACGTTCGCCTACGCCGCAGCCTCAGCCTCAGCCTCAATACCATAACCTCGAGACAGCAATACCACGGCACTTCTTCCCAATAGATCATTGAATACGCCCTCTCCCTTTGAGCCCAAGTTTGATATTGCCCTATCTCTAGCCATATCGATCGCCTTAAACATGGTGATCTCTTTACTCGAATAACCACACAGGCTAAAAAACAGACGTAAAATGGCACAGAAACGATGGCTTTCAATGGCTTTCATCCAAGATGTCTCTAATGCCGTTGATGTAGAAAAATCCAAGTCATTAATAAAGAGGCCTGCGATATTGGCATCTAATCGAATCAGAAACTCAGCTTTACGAGGAAAGTGATGGCTGATACCAGTGCGACTGATCCCGGTCGCCTCTGACAAGGTAGTATAAGACATTGACTCATAGCCGATCGATAGAACCTGCTGTAGCGCCTCATCCAAAATCTGCTTTATGGTTTGTTCTGTTTGCACTTTTGAACGTTTGGCCATGACTGCTCCCCCAATCTTGTTTCAGTACTTAGTTTCGTACCTTACTCATCCTAAGATGCTATCAAACCAGATGGGCGAATACCTAAGTAACTAAGTTTATCAGCGAGATATCGGCTACTTGTTCAGCTAAGGTTCAGCTTAAAAGCCAGGTTTACAGAGTCATTAACATACTTTGCTCTTGTAGCCATAGATTGGCGCCATCTCTTCCAAGCAAACTCACTAAAGTCGACTCAAAATACTGACGAAGTGCTGGTTTACGCCAATACATATAACTGGGAAGATGTAGCGATGCCTGAGTGCTGAAACTTCTATGTATTAAGCTGGAGAATTCATCCAAAGTATCTTGATTAGCTTGCTCGAGTTGAGGTAAAAAATCACGCATCAAGGCGTCGAATGTTGCAAATCGAGTTAACTCCTCCAGGTTGTAGCGGCTTAACAACTGAGATAACACAGGCACAGTCCAATGAGACATGAAGGACACATCTTTCATCACATCGATATTTCTTCTGTGATATTGCTGCCAGGCTAAATCCAACCCTTGTTTTTCTCTCGCCGAGCGCCAGACCAGATAGCAGTCCGCCACCCATTCATGTTGATAATCAGTCAGTCCCTCCATCAGCCCCTTATCCACTAGAACAGCCGCTTGCAGATGACCGAGTTCGTGCCATAGGGTCAATTTTTGTGACTCAACTAAGGGAAAAGAATGCAGCTCACCTGAGAGATCCACCAATATGGTCTGCGGAATATGGGAGGGTGAGATTAAAATCAGGCCTGAGACTTGTGTGTCCACAAGAGGTAACACCATGGCCCCTCTTCGAGCCATTGCGTGATTAAGGCCATCGATAGTTTGCGGCAATTGTCGCCTAACTTGGGTAGATAAGTTAGCCAAACAGGATTCCAACTCAGTCACCTGACACACCAGTGCTTGCTTCGGCCCAACATCGACCCAAAGGCTAGCACTCAAAGCCAGTGCCAACCAAATCACAGCTCTGCCCCAGCGTCACTGATGATTTCAATGCTCAAATAGCGTCCAATAACCTTCAGTTTAAATCCTACCAATTCGCCCAGAAAAACCTTCATAACACACGAATTTCAATCTGTAGAGCTGGCAAGTGAATCAGGCATGATTCCAACTCAGTCACCTGACACACCAGTGCCTGCTTCGCCTCAACATAATCGGTCCAATAAAAGCCAGCATTCAAAGCCAGTGCCAACCAAATCACAGCTCAGTCACCTGACACACCAGTGCCTGCTTCGCCTCAACATAATCGGCCCAATAAAGGCTAGCACTCAAAGCCAGTGCCAACCAAATCATAGCTCTGCCCCAGCGTCACTGATGATTTCAATGCTCAAATAGCCTCCAGCAACCATCAGTTTAGCGCTTGCCCATTCGGCCAGAGAAACCCTCATAACACTCATATCTTAATCTGTAGAATTAATCCTCGATTGTACCTAATTTTATTGATGAGTTGCAGTGAGAATATTCGGTATTTTAAACTTCTACTGGGGTATTTACGTTAGAATAAGCACTCATTTTTCTCATGTTAGAGTTATCCGTGGTAGAAAAAGCCCAATTTTCGACACATCTGTTTCACCCAAAATACTGGCTACTCTGGTTCGGTATAGGCTTGATGCGCATGACACAACTGCTGCCTCTATCGATACAGATGAAGCTAGGAAGTCTTATCGGGCGCTTAGCTAAAGCCGTCATGGGCAGTCGTGTCCACACTGCCAAGCGTAATTTGGAGCTTTGCTTCCCCGAGATGAGCACAAGTGAACGACAAGACTTACTGACGCGTAATTTTGAAGAAACTGGTAAGGCTATCTTCGATACCATCAATGCCTGGTGGTGGTCCGATGCTAAGGTTCAACGCCACATGAGCATAAAAGGCCAGCAACATGTCGAAAAGACACTCGCTGACGGCCATGGAGTGATCCTGTTCGCCGTGCATTGTCTGCCGCTGGAGATGGGGGCACGAATTTTTGGCCAATTTCAACCCGGCGTGGGCGTCTATCGCCCCCATAACAATCCAGTGATGGAATACCTGCAGGTCAAGGGACGTCTGCGTTCCAATAAGGCTCTGGTGTCTAAACGGGATCTGCGTAAGATGGTACGTTGCCTCAGAAGTCCGGATGTTATCTGGTACACGGCGGATCAAGACTTTGGTCGCTCCAGTGCCACCTTCATTCCCTTCTTCGCCATGCAAGAAGCGGCAACGATCACCGGAGCCACTACCTTGGCACGTCTGGGTAAGGCTAAGGTATTGCCCTTCAGTGTGGTCCGTAACGCCGACGATAAAGGCTACACCATAGAGATCATGCCAGCCCTCCATAACTTCCCCGGTGAAGATGAGATTATAGATGCTAAGCGAGGCAATAAGATCATCGAAGGGATCATCGAGCGAGAACCCAGCCAGTATATGTGGCTACATCGCCGCTTCAAGACTCGTCCTAACAAGGATGACCCTTCGGTTTATTAGACTCTGTTCTCAGTAGCTTCCATGCTCTGAGAACAACTGAATATCACCACAAGTGATCCCTAGGAGCAGATATGGCACTGAGTCAAACTGAACTCACACAGATAGCACTGGATATTACCTCTGGCTTGTCCAACCGCGATCGATTCTCCAGGCTACTCGATACCATAAGGCAGAATCTACATTGTGATGCGGCGGCGTTACTCGCCTTTCAGGGCGGGCAATTTACCCCATTAGCCATAGATGGGCTCAATGCCGATGTACTGGGAAGACGCTTTCTTGTGGATGAACACCCAAGATTAGAAGCCATTGCTCGTGCTGGGGATATTGTCAGGTTTCCCTCCGATAGCACACTCGCCGACCCTTATGACGGCTTGATCCCCAATCAAGGTGATGAACTTAAGGTCCATGCCTGTATCGGTCTGCCCCTGTTTGCTAATGAAAACCTTATCGGCGCCATCACCATCGATGGCTTCGATCCCCGCCAATTCGATCAGTTTTCCAACAGTGAGCTTAGAAGTTTAAGTGCCATCGCCGCAGTCTCACTCAGTAATGCCCTGATGATCGATAGATTAGAGAAACTCGCGGTACAATCGCAAGACTCGTTACCTGCGATGCGGCTCGGCATAGACACCAACTCAGATGTAGAGACCATAGCTCAATCCGAGATAATGCAATCACTCCACGATGAGATTGAAATGGTCGCCACCACAGATCTCAACGTGCTTATCTTAGGCGAGACTGGCACAGGTAAAGAACTGGTTGCCAAGGCCGTACATCAAGGATCCGAGCGTAAAAACATGCCACTGGTGTACCTCAACTGTGCGGCTTTACCCGAATCGATCGCTGAGAGTGAGCTGTTTGGCCATGTAAAAGGCGCATTTACCGGTGCCATAAGCAATCGAAGTGGCAAGTTTGAACTCGCCGATAAGGGCACCTTGTTTCTCGATGAGATAGGCGAGTTACCTCTCACCTTACAGTCCAAGCTCCTTCGAGTATTGCAGTATGGCGATCTACAGAAGATAGGCGATGATCGCAGCCGAAAGGTAGATGTGCGAATTATTGCCGCCACCAATAAAGATCTCAAGCAAGAAGTGTTAGCCGGACGATTTAGAGCCGATCTCTACCACAGACTCAGCGTTTTCCCCTTGATGGTGCCACCACTGAAAGAGCGAGGCGATGATATCACCTTGTTGAGCGGATTTTTTGTAGAGAGGTGCAGGCAGAAGCTAGGCATTAATAATCTCAGTTTAAGCCCGGCAAGCCTGAGCCAGCTCAAGCAATATTCATGGCCAGGCAATGTCAGAGAGCTAGAGCATGTCCTGCATCGAGCGGCCGTACTCGCTAGAGCGCAATCTCGCGGTGGGCTATGCCAGATATCGCCTCATCATCTGGAGTCAATAACCCAAGTCGATGAACCAGGTATTTCCCGTCAGGCCAGCAAGGAGATCAGCAAGTTTAATATAGGCAATAACAGCCTAAAAGATGCAACCGACGAATTTCAATCTCAATACATCAGGCAGGCATTAGCCGAAAATAACGGACAATGGGCCGCCACAGCCCGCAAGTTAAAGCTAGACTCGGGCAATCTGCACCGTTTAGCTAAGCGATTGAGGCTGAAATAAACTGGAGTTGAACATAGAAGGTTAGATCTACTGGATAAAAAGCTGTTATAAAATAGCCTATAACAGCGAGATTAAGCGATAACATGAAAACGGAACTCAATCTAAAGTATGGCCTACTAGCCTACGCTTTTATAAGCCCTAACACCTTGGCAGAAGAGGTTAACCTTAAGCTGCTGGCTACGCCTCTTTACCAGCTAGAGCAGAAGATCGGCTACCAGACGTTAGACAATGGACTGCAGATCAGATTACTCCCCATGGATAACACCTTGAATGTGTCTATTGCCAGCCAGTTCAGTGTCGGCTCCAGGGATGAAGCGCCGGGACAAACCGGTTATGCGCACCTTTTTGAACACATGCTGTTTAAGGGCAGTAAAAATGCCCCCGGCGACAGCTACGCCCAGACAATGAGTTCACTCAGCGGGCAATTCAATGCCTCCACCTTCTTCGATTTCACCAACTACTATCTGACTATTCCATCTGCGGCACTCGAGCTCGCCCTATGGCTAGAAGCCGACCGCTTCATTCGCCCAGCCTTAACTCAAGAGACAGTCACCAATCAGCAGGCGACCGTGTTAGAGGAGATGGCTACCAGCATAGATAATCAGCCCTATGTACGCCAAGCGATGGAGTTTCTCTTAGAGCAAGCCCAAGGCACGCCCTATCAACACGCGGTCATCGGCTCTAAGCAAGATATAGCGCAATCGACGCCAACTAGCCTGAACCAGTTCCATCAAAACCATTATCGTCCCGACGTAATGCAGCTCAGCATAGTCGGTGACCTCCCGCCGCAGACCACAGAGTGGATTCAATCACTCTTCGGTGACTGGGCGAAACCTTCCACACCCGTTAACGCACATCAAGAGTACATTTTTGCCAACGAATTTGTTCGCGCAGAAATAGTCGATAGCCGAGGTCCCTGGCCCGCATTACTGCTTGCCTGGCATACGGTAGGACAAGCTCATCGCGATGCCGCCGCCGTCACTTTACTCGAAGGCTACCTGTTTCAAAATCGAAATAGCATCATCAAGCAGAGTGGCTTGAGGGATCCGGAGCAACTACTCACCTACTCGATACCCTTGTCCATGGAGCATATGGGAGTCACCAACCTGATAATGGTGCCGAGGGCCAAGACCTCTCTCGACCGACTGGCGGAGAATATTGAGCAGATGATAGATCAGCTAAGCAGCCAAGGAATTAGCCAGAGTGATTTGGATCAATTGAAGGCCAAATGGCTCAACCTGAAACTCAGGCAAGTCGATAGCCCTTCAGCATTAGCAAGAGCCCTATCGGCAACTTTACCTCAAGATAGCCTTGCTCCTCTAACTGGCCCCTGGGAACGCATCAATGCGGTGACAACGGCCGATATGCAGAGGGTAGCCAATCACTACTTTAATCACGGCTATGTCAGGCTAGACCTGCTGCCACCTTGGTATATCAGATGGGGGAAAACCTTACTGGAATGGCTTCCCGGCGGGCTAACCGACAGCTTAGAGGATAGCGTCTTATGATCTGCTTTAATAAACCTAGCATTAACTCGCCAAGATACCTGCTTAGCATCTTGATGTTACTGCCACTTCTAGGCTGCCAACAGACCAAGTTAGTGTTCACCGACGAGCAAGCACCTGTCACGCCGACATTTAACCGGCTAGAAGGAGCACCGCAGCCACATAGAATCAAGCCAGAATTAAACCTAGGTAGCGAGTCATGGGCACCTCAAGTTCACCCACTGACGGCTAATTTTACCCTGCACCTCTTCCCGCCTAGCCCATCAGAGCTTAATTATATCGAGCTGGTACTGATAAATTCAGACCAGCCCTTTAATAACATAGATATTCTCAATACCGCACTCAATGAGCGCGCAATCTGGTTAGCGTCTCAGCATCCAATCTCATGTATCGAGAGCCTGCGAATAAGAGCGGGAATGCACAGCATTAGCATAAAGATGGCCTGCCCAGCTCAAGAGATACCGCAATCATTGAGCATACTCAATGATAGTTGGCAGGATTTAGCATTTGAGCAAATTGATATCGATAATGTTCGACGAAAGCTAAAGCTCAATAAACATATCAATGCCTATAGCGGTGCGGAAATTGATAAAGTATGGGCCAATATCATATTGGGAGATAAGCATCCTTATAATCAGGCACTCCACAACTTAGTACTGCAAGATGAGCTAAGCCTTAGCAAGCTATCTGAGCTACAGCAAGAGATGCGAGCCGGCGCTAACTGGCATCTGTTTATGTCGCTGCCAGCGAATCATCCAGTCTCAAATCTTGCCCAATCCAATATTCTTACTCAGGAAGACTTAATAGAAGAGGCTGAGCGGCTTGCTGAACGGTTAACCCGATCTTCTGCTGTCACAGCTAAAGAAGAAGCTGCGGCTTTAGTCAACGCCCTGCAAGCGACAGATACAGCTGCAGAGTCTTTTATCAACACAGACAAGATAATCTACTTGATAGATGCGCCTGGAGCCGTGCAGACGCAGGTGAGAGTGGGATATAGACTGCCACTTTCAGCTTCGAGTTCTGGCTCTAATACTGATACATTGAAGAGTGAATTCTCGTCTAGCCATCCCCTAAGCTGCCAGTTATTCGCCGATTGGTTGGGTCGCAGTTTTTCCGGTCGCCTCTACTTCGACTTAAGAGAAAAACGAGGGCTGACCTATGGCATCTATGGCCGCTGTTTCGATAACCCTCTGTCGCGTACACTCAAATATTATGGCAGCACACAACTGCAGCACACAGGTGCATTTGTAGCTGGTATCTTAGCTCACCTGCAACTCACAACCGAACAAGAAGTTGCCAGCGCCGAACTATCGGCGTTGAAGACCTTTGAAGAAAGTAAGTACACGCTAACCATGCAGTCCCAGTACTCGAGTAAGATACAGTATATTAAACAACTGACACTCAAACGCAGCAGCGAAGACTTAGCTGATATTCAACTACAGATAAAAAAATTGACCGGCAAGGAGCTAATGCAGATGTCTCAGTCTATTTTCGACTCGCCTCCCTACATCTTACTCAGAGGCGATGCCGATAAAATCAGTGGCGATCTAAAAGATAAATTACCCGACTGGCACATTGAAGAGATAGAACCTTAAGCGACTTTGAGTAGCTCAGCTGCTATCGGATAATAGATAATGCCAATCGATATAAGAGCTAAACATTAACAGCATAAAGTCATATCAGTTGTCCCTGCTTTAAAACGGCACAACTGATATACTTGCGCCCATCCCCAATCGATATATCCAGTCAATATGAGCCTCTCTCCTCTCGTTAAATATCGGCAGAAACTCACTCAGCTAGATTTTAGCTTCGACCCTCAGCAAGAGCAGGCCGTGGCTTTACTCGATACTCTGTTCGAGCGGCTCACCACACCTCAAGGCATAAACCCGTCTGACTCAATTAAAGGAGTCTATCTCTGGGGGGATGTGGGCAGGGGTAAGACCATGTTGATGGATCTTTTCTGCGACGCACTGGATGATGAATTGACGCTGAGGCTGCACTTTCATCGGTTTATGGCGCGGATCCATAAAGACATGTTGGCCGCATCAGGTAAAAGAGATCCCTTAATTCGCATCGCTAAACGAATTGCCAAAGAGTGCAAGGTCATCTGCTTCGATGAGTTTTTTGTCTCCGACATAGGTGACGCTATGATCCTCGGCACCTTGTTCGAGGCGCTATACAAAGAGGGGGTGATATTAGTCGCCACCTCCAACATACCTATCCCACGTCTATATGAGTCCGGGCTGCAAAGAGACCGTTTCCTGCCTACAATTGCTTTGCTACAGGCCCACTGCACCGAGTTTCACTTAGATGGCAAGGAAGATCATCGACTGCGTTCCCTGGAATTTAAACAGATCTACTTCTTGGGTCAGCAGGCAAACTTTAATGAGTTGTTTGATTCGAAAGCTGACGAGAACACCTATCGCAATGAATCGATACAGATCTTAGGCCGCAGTATTCCAGTCATCAAGGTCAGTGATAATCAGGCCTGGTTTAGTTTCGATGCCTTATGTGATGGCCCCAGATCTCAGCTGGACTATATTGAACTGGCCAGCCGCTTCGATACCCTGTTTGTCAGCGATGTTCCCGTACTCGGCGGTCGCCCTAAGTCCTGGATCCGCGCCAGAGGCACGGAAGATGGCGCTATCGCCACCGAAACCGGCGAACGTCAACTCTCCTATGCTGTGGGTGATGACCCGGCCAGGCGCTTTATCGCCCTAATAGACGAGCTTTATGATCAGCGAGTCAATCTCTATCTGTCAGCCGAAGTCCCTCTGGAAGAACTCTACCGCGAAGGCGCTCTAAGCTTCGAATTTAGACGAACCTTCAGCCGCTTACAGGAGATGCAGTCCACAGAATATGCGGCTAGCGCGAAACGAATAGCGGCTTGAACCTCTAAACTAATGAAGTACTCTATTACCCTCTAAAAAACAAAGTAAAGCTGTTGGTTTAACGCTATTTTGTCCTTCCGAGCTCCCGAGTTCAAGATAGTGAACTAGTATTGATAGGTTAGATTTTATCCAAGGGGGCACAATGATTCAATTTTCCAGTATCCGACACCAGATCCTTCTCTTCGGTACCGCGAGCCTACTCGCGGTAACCTTGGCAATTATAGGCTATGGCTACCTGTCTAATCAGTCACTGCGTCATGAAGTACACACCAGTGTGCTCAATCAGGCTCAGGAACAAGTCATTGAAAATATTAATTTATCGGCGCAGCAAGAGGCGCTAAAAATCAATGCTGCCTTCGACCATGCCATGGATATGGCCACCACAGTGGCAGGAGGCTTGTTCCCTGAAGCACCAGGGCTTAGTCGCGCCCAAGTCAACAGCATGCTAAAGAATTTAGTGGAAAATAATCACGACATCTTAGGTATCTATACAGGTTGGGAAGCCGATAAATTCGATGGCTTAGATGCTAATAATACTGACAACAAATACTCACAATCCGATGGGAAGTTCGCCCCCTATTGGACACGTTCGCCCTCGGGTAAGATCGATATCCAGCCCTTGGATGAATTCTACTCTGAAAAATTAACCCCTACCGGAGTGAGAAACTCCGAGTGGTATCTGTGCCCTATGGAGAGTCACGCTCCCTGTGTTATCGATCCCGCCTCCTATAAGGTTCAGGGGGTCGATACCCTGCTCAGCTCATTTGTTGCGCCTATCATACGTAACAGTAGCTACCTGGGTATGGTGGGGGTCGATTACTCACTCAACTTCCTGCAGCAACTGGCAACTAAAGCGGCCGCAAATCTTTATGGCGGCGCAGCCAGGGTGATCATTCTCAGCCCCAGAGGGCTCGTCAGTGCCGACAGTAACAATAAGGACAACATCAGTAAGGTCGCCACTAACACCGAAATTAGCGGCCTGATCTCCGCCAGACAGAAACAGCAAACATCGATCAGTGACACCAGTATCATCGCCAGTAAGACATTTGCGGTGACTGGGACCAATGCCCAATGGGAAATTTTGATACAGGTGCCAAAAAATCTGGCACTTACCCAAGCTTATACCATAGTCGAGCAGCTGGAAGCAGGCTTTGCCGCTAACCTAAACGGTCAACTCATTGTGGGTTTTATCTCCGCTCTTCTTGGCATGCTATTGATTTGGTTTATGTCCGGCTCTATCAACCGCCCCATTCGTGAGTTGGTCGATGTGGTCGCTAATTTGACCCAGTCAGGTGGCGATCTAACTCAAGAGATAAAAATTAAACGTAGCGACGAGACAGGCCAGCTTGCCACACATCTCAATACCTTTATCGCTAATGTTCGCTCCATCGTATCAGATGTTGCCAACAGCATGACCGAGCTGACCCTGAGCTCCGAGCGCAATGCCACCTTGTCAGAATCCGGCAGAGAGCAGATAAACAAGCAACAGATGGAGATAGAACAAGTCGTTACCGCCACCAATGAGATGTCGTCGACCGCCCACAGCGTCTCCGATAATGCTCAGGTCACGGCCGATTCAGTGTCTACGACCCAGGAATCTGTTGCCAGAGGTCAGGAGGTGGTCAAAGCCAACGCCGATGGATTACAGTCTCTGTCTGAGCATGTAAACCATGCATCCAATGAGATCATCGAACTGGAGAAACAAACCGAGAGTATCGGCTCGATCTTAGATGTGATCCGCAACATCTCAGAGCAAACCAACCTATTAGCACTCAACGCCGCCATCGAAGCCGCCAGAGCTGGCGAACAAGGCCGGGGATTTGCCGTGGTCGCAGACGAAGTCAGGGTCTTAGCCACCCGAACCGCAGACTCTACCGACGAGATCCAACAGATGATAGATTCCCTGCGCAGCAAGAGTAAACAAGCGGTGAATACCATGTCACAAAGCAGAGAACTCAGCCAGACCTGCCTGTCCCATGCTAAGCAAGCCGTAATAGAACTTGATGAAGTCAATAATCAGAGTAGTAAAATTCAGGATATGGCCCATCAAATTGCCAGCGCAGCAGAGGAGCAAGCTGCGGTGACAGAGGAGGTCAATCGCAACATAGTGGCCATCAATGATGCGGCAGAATCTCTGGCACAAGGAGCGGTTTCAGCCCAGGAGGAAAGCAGCAGTTCTGCCCAGCTGGTAGACGAAGTCAACAAAAAAATAAACCATTTCCGTTACTGACTCCAACAGATATTCCGACTAAGTCCCGTCACCAAAGGGCTCGCAATATGAGCCCTATTCCCATAAATAAATAGCCTTGATACGCACTATTATTGGTGGGTTTTATTTTGGGGTTTTCTAAACTTTTTTCAGCATAATGATTGCTTTTTTATCGAATCGAACAAGACTTAAGAGGAGAGCTACATAAGGAAGGGAGTTATAAATGAGCAGAAGACTCTTGATATTATTGTTTGTTTTAACAAGCATTTTAACCGCCTGTGGGCAAGATCCCCTAGTAAAACGTCAGGTGATATCCATTGCGCCCATGGATCAAGAAAATCTATTGTTACAGGTAGATAAGCACATAAGCCTCACCCCTAGACCCAGTGAAACCTTCCCTTTCCCAATCAAACTCGATGAAGTTGGCCCAGCCGATAGCCTCTATTCGGGTATGCGCCAATACCCTTTCTACTGTATGACAGTCGATGCTGGTTTGGGCCAGCCTCTGGTCGATAATCAAGAGGGATACGGCGTCACGGTTTACGATGAAAACGACGAGATAATGGGCTATAGCAAAGACTGCATGGTCACCTCAAGAATAGACTATTTTTATACCTTAACAGGCACAGATAAAATACGAAGCTACGATCTCAACGAGCCACCAGCAAGAGCAGAGATTGCGACCACTGAGATCGACGGCAAGCCGGTCCCGGAGATCTTCCGTTTAGAGAGAGGTAGCATCAACCGCTATATCTATTTTATTACCATGCTAGTGTCTGATACCAGCTTAGGAGTTAGAGACACAAAGCAGTATTGGAATAATAAGCTCATCTATCAATTCAAAGGCGGAGCCAGCATAGGTTTTCGACAGGGACGTATGGGGGCTGAACGCCTCATTAACAGACGCCTCACCTTGCTCAGACAAGGCTACGCCGTCATCGCCTCCAGTGGCAACAATACCAGCTACAGCTATAACATGTTGCTCGCCGAAGATACCGCCAGAAGAGTCAAGGCACAGTTCATCTCTCTCTATGGTGATCCCCTCTATACCTTAGGCATTGGCGGCTCAGGTGGTGGACTCGCCCAGTACCTTATCGCCCAAAACAGCACTGGGGTTTTAGATGGCTTGATGCCTATCTATAGCTATCCGGATATGGTGTCACAATCGATATTTCTGCTCGATTGCGACCTGCTACAGCACTACTTTAACGTCACAGATAACGGTAATAGTAAGTGGAAAGACTGGGAGCAGAGAGAAAATATCGAGGGCATGAATGGCATTAATGGTTTCGACCATCCTTATACCTTCTTAGTCCCTCTCAATCAACTGTTTGCAGGTGTCTGGCCCTCCATGCCCAATGGCAGCAGCGAGTGTGTATATTCTTGGTTCATCGCCGCAACTTTCTTCTACAATCCTAAGCAAGGTTTCGTCAAACCTTACTTCTCCGATGAGGTAAAAGAGCAGGTTAACTGGACCTATTGGCAAGATTTAGCTCAAATTTACGGCACTGATAGTCATGGATTTGCACGAACAACCTGGGGAAATGAGGGCGTTCAGTATGGCCTGAGGGCCATGCAAAGGGGAGATATCAACATCGAAGAGTTCATTCACCTCAATCAGTATATCGGTTCCTGGGTGCCACAAGATAAAATGCGTAAAGAAACGGCATTTACGCCTTTTGGCATGAGGTTCCCTATCTGGCTAAGCCTCTGGAGTCGCAATAATATCACTGAGCCAAAATCCCACATCGCTAAACGAAAACCAGCCGATGCCCAGGCGATCGTTAACGGCTATAAATATGGACAGATATTCATAGGTAAGGCCGAGCTTCCTATCTTGGAGATCCGTCACTATCTGGAAGATGATCTCAACATGCACCACACCTTAGCCTCTTTCGAGACCCGGCTAAGGATTCAGGAATATCAAGGACACCATGATAATCAGGTGGTATGGATATCCCATAAAGATCATACTCCCATCGATAAGGGCATAGCGTTTCTTGACCGATGGCTGATGGCCATAAGAGCCTCCGAAGATAAAGATCCTGTCACCAGCAAGCCCGCAGACTTAGTCGATGCCTGCATAGACCATCTGGGTAAGGTGCAATTTGAGGGGGAAGATGTGTGGGATGGTGAATGGAACGATCGGCCATTAGGGAAATGCAGCAAGGTATATCCCATTTACAGCAACATTCGCGTACAAGCAGGTGGCCCCTGGGCCGGCAGTATCTTCAAGTGTGGCCGCGTCCCGGTTGGTGATGCCATAAAGCTAGGCGTATACGGCAATGTTTCCATTGGGGCTTATCAGGTGCATTTGGAAAAAATATTCCCTGATGGAGTATGTGACTATGGTCAGGGAGATATTGGCAAGCCAGATCTCGGCTTAACACCAAGTCTACAGGCCAGTAAGCACAAGCGTTCTAATCTGTTGCCTCTGGTTGGCAGTAAACAAGAATTAGAACGTTAAATCGGTACTCATGTTTCTTCCGCCTAAAGTTAAACTGAGTCTATGGGCACCAAAAAATGAAGCGATGACCTTATACCATTCCGAGTAAGTATCTGATCATTCAGCGGGAGTTCAAAGCACTGTAGGCAAGGCGAATGTTTGAAGCTAATAGTTATTCTATATCGAGAACATCCAACGTAGCATAAAGAGCTTTGAAACCCGCACTGTGTGAGGCTCTCAGTGTTTCCACTTCAGTGTTACATTGGCTTAAAAGGGAATAACCATTTCCTCATCAATGTGCCTTGAATTGAAAAAACTGAGAGCCTCTGAACTGACCACATACTTATATGGAATGGTATTACTCCTGATGGGGGGTGAAATTAGTGCTTAAATACTGTCTTCCATAGAGTACGGCTAAGCCTATCAAGGGCATTAACATGGTGAATTGGCCACCAATAAACACAAAATCGATGAAGATTAACGCCGACAAAAAAATCATCTTCTCATCGAATTCTCGCTTCTGATTATCCCCGCTAAGTGTCAATGAAATAATGGCAATACCCAGGAGGAAGATAGCCGTATTAAGCACACTGGACACTCGCCTCTTCTCAAGCTCGACCTTGTAATTAGGGTCCTGGTGTCGTTTCCTCAAGGCTTCGAGCCTAGCCGTAACGCTCGCACGAGTATTCACGTTAGCACTGCTTTTAACCACATTGGTGTTAGCCAGGTTAGCCTGAACACTCCGACCTAGTTTATTTGTGCCTACCTCGGCCATAGCGGGATTAGTCACACTGGAAAACTCATTGTAACTGCTTATATATATTTTATTTTTTGTTTCATGTGGCCTTGCTGTCTGAACTTGAGCCACTTCACGAATATCAGACAATGAGACTCTGTGATCTACCACGGCTCTGCCATAGGCCTGTTCGGTACCATATACATGAGCCTCATCAGACAGGGACACATCTTCAAGTTTCCCTGTGTAGAGGATGACAGCTAGATAGCATAAGACAATGGCTAAACCTAACAGCAGGTTTCTTCTTATAAAGTACATACCACCTCCATAGCTTTCGCTAATTATCTTAGATACAAATACAGCTAGTCACCGTTAGCCATAGTATAGTCAAAGAAAACAGAACCAAACAAACTGACAACCAATTCATAACATATTGATATCTTAACCTTAGAAAGACAATCTATTATGGCTGGGGTAACAATTTGATGCATTGGTGCAAGAATCATAAATAGGTGGAACTCAGCTAGGCATACACTAGATGTCCATGGCAAGACTTACCTCAGCGATAAAAAATAGTGACAGAAAACAAAAGATAAAAAATAAAACCCTTTTCTGTTTTCCCTGCGTTTATAACTTCAGAACTCGTATTTAACTTTTTTTTCTAAGATTGGAATCGAAAATCATGAATAAAACACTTATAGCCGCACTGGTATCGAGCAGCCTTATCTTTGTCTCTCCCCTCATTCAAGCTGCAGAGCTAAGTTTCCCTCACCTTGAAACAGTGGGAACTAGCCAACTTCAGGTTGACGCCGATATGGCCGAGATCAATGTCGAAGTGACAGTCAAGGAGAAGACTGCCAAGGCTGCGAAAGACACCTCAGACCAAGCCGTTGCCAAGTTTATTGCCCGCTTAAAGCAGGCTGGCATTTCGAGAGACAAGATCCAGAGCGCCAACTTGAACCTGCAGCCACAATATCATTATCAGAAAGACAAGCCCGCCGAGCTAACAGGCTATAGCGCAAGCCGTAGATTGGTTGTCACAGTCGATGATCTGTCCCGCCTCAATGAAATCTTAGACTCGGCGCTCGAAGAGGGCATCAACAAAATAAATAACATAGCGCTCAAGACCAGCAAGGAGGAAGAATACATAGATAAGGCTCGCTTGGCAGCCATCCAGGATGCTCAGCGCAAAGCCAAGAAACTCGCCGAGGGCTTCGGTGAGAAGATCCAAGGGATCTGGGAGATCCGTTACTTAGATCAACGCCCGGTTCAGCCGGTGATGCTACGCATGAACGCCGGTCCTAGCTATGATGTAGCCGAAAGCTATCAACAAGGCCAAGTCACCATTCGAGACAGAGTCGAAGTGGTTTATAAATTGAAATAACCAAAGTTCATTGATTCAAAGCCATTTATTCAAGATCCATCAATTCAAATGACGAATAACCGATACCAGCAAAGCATATGCTAGTATCGGTTATCATTTATTGATTCGAGCCAGATTGATCTTGTCCCATAACTACTCAAATAAGCTCACCTCTATAATCGTTACCTTTTCTATGATGGCATTGGGTCTTATTCTCACAGGCTGCAGTAAACCTGTGGCCAAACAGCAAGCAAACTCGATTCATAGATATGTCGCAGACAATCTCATCGATGCAGACCTGTCCAGCAATGCCAAGCTTGCAGTCACCTTGAGCCGCACCCGTGAGTTATCGGTATGGGATAACGTCTCAAAAGCTCTGTTACATCAATGGCAGGTAGAAGACTTCGATGAGCCTACTTACTTGGTGTCACTCTCCGGAAATAATCAGTACCTGGCGGTGACGGGAAAGCATCGAGTATCGATATTTGATCTCAACAGCGGCCGACTCGAGGTCACCTGGCTTGCACAGGGCTTCGATAGTGATGCCAGTATCTCCAGCCTGTTTCTGAATCAAAACGGAAAACGAGTTTTACTCGGTATGAACGAAGGCTCGGTGATTACAGTCGATCTCGAAAGCAAGCAATTATCTATGTTTCAACTCCATGACGGGCCCGTCAGTCATGTTGAATTTCTCTCCTATGACGAACGAATATTGTCGACAGCCCATGATGGACATGCGCTCATTTGGGCCAGTAGCAATGGGCAAGTTATCAAGGACTTTAGCTTGCCCCTGCGTATCACCAGCACCAGCTTCGATGAGGTCGAACGAAGACTCTTTATCGCCGATGCCTTAGATAAGCACATCATAGTCGACTCATATTCTGGTGAGAGTATCGGCCAGTTAGCCTTCCTAGAGCGCTATCGCTATTTTAGACAAGCGATATTTGTCGACCGGGGCAAGACACTCATCACAGCGAGTTCAAAACAGAAAATCATGAGCTGGGATATAAGCTCAGGCAAGGAAAAGAAGCACTGGAACATCACAGCTTTTACCGCCGGGACCACAGTGCTAGACATGGCCATCAACCCCAGCGGCCAGCTAATGACCCTAAGCTCGGATGGCGCCTTGGAGAGCTGGGACTATTGATCCCATTCTCATAAAAATAGCAATCTAATTGAGTTTTAGTGGTTTAAAACAGATTTAAACCGAAAGCCTGCTTCACTGAGGTTAGCACTCGATTCGACTCTTCCTGAGCCTGTTCGGTTCCTCGCTTTAATATGTCAATCAGCTGCGCCTTATCATCGATAAACATAGCTCTGCGTTCACGAATAGGTTTCAAGGTTTCCTGCAGACACTCCTCCAAAATTTTCTTGGTTTTGCCATCCCCTAGCCCACCACAGCGATATTGCTCTTTAAGCCTAAGGATATAATCGATATCAGGATGAAACGCATCTAAATAAGTAAACACCACGTTGCCTTCCACCTTACCGGTATCTTCCACTCGCAGATGGCCTGGATCGGTATACATGGACTTAACCGCCTTAGTTATTTCCCGCTCACTGGCACTGAGCATTATGGTGTTGCCCATAGATTTAGACATCTTGCTGAGACCATCGGTACTGGGCAAGCGTGATACCTTACTCAGCAGAGGCTTGCACTCGGTCAAGATGGCGCTGCCTGCGATATGATTCAGCCTTCTGACTATCTCATTGGTTTGTTCCAACATAGGTAATTGATCTTCCCCAACGGGAACCAGAGTGGCATTGAACGCCGTTATATCGGCCGCCTGACTGATAGGATAGGTTAAGAATCCCGCCGGAATACTGCGACCGAATGACTTAGATCGAATCTCATTTTTCACCGTGGGATTGCGCTCTAATCTGGAGATAGACACCAGATTAGAATAATACATGGTAAGTTCAGCCAGAGCCGGGATGGCGGACTGCAGACAGATCCTGGTCTTTAGGGGATCGATACCAACCGCGAGGTAATCTGCCACCACATTAAGAATATTCGATGCGACCTTCTGCGGTTGATGACCGTTATCGGTCAATCCCTGCATATCTGCCACTAAGATCGTCTGATGATACATATCTTGCAGTTTGACTCTCTGCTGCAAGGAGCCAACATAGTGGCCTAAATGTAACTGACCCGTGGCACGATCTCCCGTAAGGACTTTCTCTTTCTTCGTGCTTAAATCGGTTGCGAGCTGAACCGATTCCTGCTTATCCAAACAGTTTACTTCGACCGAATCGATACATTTAACATTGGGCTTAAAATTTGATTTTACTTGCATAATTGACTCCTGATTAACACCACCGGAGACACTATGACTGAGATCAATTAGCTACCATCCGGCGGCTAATGAACATGATGAGATGTGCCGCTCTAAAGAAGAGAGCGCCACCAAGATAACTGAGGATTGTAACTAAGGGATATGCTTTTCATTACCGCAGGTTATCAAGCTAGTTCAACGTGAACAAGCTAAACAGAGATTAAAGATTATTTACTTCTCTTTTAGCTGTCCCTTTGCAGGGTTGGCTTTGTTATTCAGTTTCAACTTATTGGCTAAGGGCTCTATGGCGCCGCCTTGGAGTAGTATCGAAAACAGCACGATAAAGAACACCACATGTACCAGTTCTATCGCTCCTTCGACGCCTGCGGCCGCTGGAATTAAGGAAAATACTATGGGAGTAGCCCCCTTGAGACCGATAGATGAAATAAACAAACGCTTGCGCCAGCTCGCCTTTCTAAAAGGCAAGTAACAGAGTTGCACCGCCAAGGGCCGGGCCACAAACATGAGTAAAGCGGCAGGAATAAGCGACAAGAAGAACACAGAAAATAGGGTCTGAGGAAAAATCTGCAATCCCAATATGATAAACATCAACGACTGAGCCAGCCAAGAGAGGCTATTGAAGAAGTGTTTATTGACCTCCCTTCCTCGCTTAATGCCGTTACCTATCACCACGCCTACCACATAGGAGGCGATTAATATGTTGCCACCGGCCAAGTCACTGCCGTAGGCCGCTATGATGAAACTCGCCAACACGAATACAGGGATCAGCCCATACTCCTCTAAATGTATGGTGTTAAGCAGATAAACGGCGAGCCTTCCCACCAAATAAGCAATGATGATTCCTGCGCCTAACTGGATCAGCAGAGTCTGAGCTATCTCCCAACCCGATATCGCCTTCTCCGGCGCCAAGGCGATGCCAGTTAGAATGACTACCATAACCAGGGCTACCGGGTCATTGGTCGCCGACTCAAATTCGAGCACAGTATCCGTCTTCTCTTTTAGCTTAAGCTTCTTAGATTCTAAAATTGAGAACACGGCGGCAGCATCGGTGGAGGAGACTATTGCGGCAAATAACAAGCAGATAACCAGACTCCACTCGGTCAACGGATATAGCAGGGCAGCTAAGATCAATGTGGTAAACAAGACCCCGAACGTCGAAAGAATCCCGCCCTCTTTATAGGCTAACTTGATGCTCTCATTTGAAGTGTTAATGCCACCGACAAACACGATAATATTCAGCGCAACGGCGCCGACCATAGAAGTAACGGCCAGATTATCATAAACGAAATCAAACTCACCATTGCCAAGCGCCAGACCAACGCCCATGAAAATCAAAAGAGAGGGGATCCCTAAAGTTTTCGAGGGATGGTGCAATAGAATGCCTATTGCGATCAACAGGGCGATACCCAGCAGGAGTATTTCGTATGACATATCTATCCGAGTCCTCTAAGTAAGAAAATAAGAGTGAGAATTCAGACACAGGGATACCAGTCTAATTCTATTTTACGTTTATGGGGTAATGGGTTAAGAGTGAAAACCTGAGTATAGGCTAACTTTTTATTAATAATGCGAACAAAGAAGCAGCGATAAAAGCCTGTCACCAGTCAGTGACTTTGAGACGGCTATTCTACACTATTTATCGCCAGTTTTTAAGGCGTTAACCAGTAGATTAACGATCTGTAATGTATCGTTTTGGGCGATTATAACCACGCGGTAAACAGGTATAAGTTAAAAAAGGCGCCAGAAACTCATGTCTCTGACGCCTGATGATTCTAAAACCAATAGATATAAGTTCCAATAACTCGAGTTAAGCCTTAACCTTCTTGTTCAAATAAGGCATGACCAAGAGCACCACACCAACGATGAGGAAAGGTACACTCAACCATTGGCCCGCACTCAAGGTCATTCCCTCAGCGTAAGCCGCCTGCTTGACCTTGACGAACTCTATGGCGAAACGAGCACTGAACACCAATACCAGGAACAGGCCAAAAATAGCACCTTCTTTCTGCTTCATCTCAGTGTATTTGTAAATCGCCCAAAGACCGATAAAGATAGCCAGATAAGCGAAGGCTTCGTAAAGCTGAGCCGGGTGACGAGGTAGCATGTCGATGCGCTCGAAGATAATAGCCCAAGGTACATTGGTCGGCAGGCCTAATATCTCTGAGTTCATGAAATTGGCCATACGCACGAAGAAACCAAAAATTGCCGTGGCGATGGCCAATCTATCCAGCAGGAACAGGAAGGGCATATCCATCTTACGACGATAATAGTAAAGCGCCAGAATTGCGCCTAAACCACCGCCGTGGCTGGCGAGTCCACCTTCCCAGATGGCGAAAATTTTCAGTGGGTTACTGAAATAATAAGCCGGGTCGTAGAAGATACAGTGAGCAAGGCGAGCACCGACAATAATGCCTATTACACAATACATCAGCAGATTATCTAACGACTCGACGGGCAGCTTCTCCTTGATATAGATGCGCTTCATCACCTGAAAACCACAGGCGATAGCCGTGGCAAATAGGGCACCATACCAATGCACTTTAAGCCCCATGAAGGAGATCAATACGGGGTCGACGTTCCAAACAAAATGATCCAAAATTCAGCCTTCCAGTTTCTTTTTAAAAGTAGAGATATTTAGGTTCTTTGAGGCTGTTTTACGCTGAACTTAGTGACTTGGCAAGTTTTCTTAGGATATCCCACAGCTATTTGAATCAAATTGGAGGCTATCGCTAAACTTCGATGCCTTCTACTTGGCTTCTTCGCTCCAAGAGTGTCACATCTCTCCAAATACCGTTCATCTTGCCTAAGCTATCTCTGGTACCGAGAACGGTAAAGCCACACTTCTTATGAATGTGCAGACTCACTTCATTTTCAAAGTGATTTCAGTTTAGCGCGCAAGAGCACTAAATAGCTGCTTAAACTTTTCTAAACCTTCATAGATTAATTCATCAGATATGGTCAAGGCCGGCAAGAAACGAATAACATTACCGTAGAAGCCACAGGAAAGCAGAATGAGGCCATGCTCGACCGCCTTACCTATGATCGCTTGGGTCAAGGCGGTATTAGCCTGTTCGTTATCACCATCGATGACCAGCTCGATGGCGATCATGGCACCTTGATTTCGCACTTCACCGATCAAGTTTGGATAGCTGGCTTGCAAAGCAGTCAGCTGCTCATTGAAAATTTGGCCTATTTGGTCTGCACGATGAATCAGGTTTTCCTCTTCGATCACCTCAAGCACCGCGAGTGCGGCGACACAGCCAACAGGAGAGCCACCATAGGTACCGCCAAGGCCACCTGGCAGAGGCGCATCCATGATCTCACTCTTACCCACAACCGCGGCGATTGGAAAACCGCCAGCAATCCCCTTGGCCATAGTGATCAAATCAGGCTCGACATCGGCATGCTCGAAACTGAACATCTTGCCGGTACGGCCAAACCCCGTCTGGATCTCATCGGCGATCAAGACGATCCCATGTAGATCGCACAAGGCACGCAATGCCTGCAGGAACTCGGCAGGCGCGGCATAGAAGCCACCTTCGCCCTGAACCGGCTCGACGATTATCGCCGCCACATCGCTTGGTGCGATATCCACCTTGAACAGATTTTCAATCGCCTTGAGTGAATCTTTTACCGCTACATCATGAAATGCCATCGGAAATGGAGCATGAAAAATATCACCGGGAAACGGTCCAAAAAGATGTTTATATGGGCTAATTTTCCCCGTCAGCGCCATGGTTAGATTTGTACGACCATGGAAGCCACCGTTAAAGGCAATAACACCGCGCCGGCCAGTATGTGCCCTGGCTATCTTAACGCAATTCTCCACGGCCTCTGCGCCGGTAGTAACAAAAATGGCCTTCTTCTCGCTGGGTCCAGGCGCTATCTGGGTCAGCTTTTCCGCTAACTCAACCGCAGATTCATAGGGGTTAATCATCACGCAGCTATGACTAAACTTATCCAGCTGATCCTTGACTGCAGCCACAATCTTGGGTTGACTATGGCCGGTATTACACACGGCGATACCCATACCAAAATCGATATAACGATTACCGTCCACATCCCATAGCTCAGAATTTTTCGCTCTATCGACATACACAGGATAGACATTGCCTTGACCACGGGCGATAACCTTAACCTTTCGTTCTTGTAAGCTACTGTTTGTCATTGTTATTATCCTATTTATTTAGCTACCTAGTTCCTAGAATCTAGATTCTAGGAACTAGCGATCTATTCCACCCATACACAGATACTTGATCTCCATATAGTCGTCTAAACCATACTTAGAACCTTCGCGGCCGTAGCCTGACTGCTTAACCCCACCGAATGGCGCAGCCGGATTGGATATGATGCCTTCATTGATACCGACCATGCCGTATTCAAGCCCTTCGGCGACGCGCCACACTCGGCCAATATCGCGGGAATAGAAGTAAGCCGCTAAGCCATACTCAGTGTCGTTAGCTAATGCAATGACTTCCTCTTCGGTGTCGAAACTGATGATGGGCGTGACTGGGCCAAATATTTCATTGCTTGCCAAGGGCATATCATTGGTGACACCGGTCAAGATTGTCGGCTCATAGAAATTGTTACCTGCAGCGCTGCGTTTACCACCGGCAATAATTTTTGCCCCGGCGGCGACAGTTTCTTCCACTAGCTTATGCACGCCATCGACCGCTTGTGATGTGATCATCGGGCCTAAGTTAACGCCATCGGCCAGGCCATCGCCGATCTTAAGCTCTGCCACCGCACTGGCAAACTTATCGGTGAACTCCTGAAGCACGCTACCCTGAACGAAGATGCGGTTAGTACAGACACAAGTCTGGCCTGCATTACGATATTTAGACACCAGTGCGCCTTGGACTGCGGCATCGATATCGGCATCATCAAATACGATAAAGGGCGCGTTACCACCGAGCTCCATCGACACCTTCTTAACCGTAGTAGCCGTTTGGGTCATCAATATTTTTCCAACCGCTGTCGAACCGGTGAAAGTGAATTTAGACACGTCCGGATGCTGAGTCAGTACCTTGCCCATACCAGATGAATCCAAGCCCACCACCACGTTGAACACTCCTGCTGGCACGCCAGCCCGCTCGGCAAGTTCAGCCATAGCGAGCGCCGATAGCGGCGTAGACGGTGAAGGTCGCACCACGAACGTACAACCCGCAGCCAGAGCCGCTGCCGCTTTACGGGCGATCATGGCATTAGGGAAATTCCACGGTGTAATAGAGGCGACGACGCCCACAGGCTGCTTGATAACGATAATACGTTTATCACCGGCAGGTGCCGGAATAGTATCGCCATAAACTCGCTTGCCCTCTTCGGCGAACCAATCGATGAAGGCTGCACCATAGGCAATTTCACCTTTAGCTTCGGCTAACGGCTTGCCCTGCTCTAAGGTCAAAATACGGCCCAAATCATCCTGACTATCCATCATCAAGTTGAACCAGCGACGCAAGATAACTGCACGCTCATTGGCCGATTTTTTAGACCAGGCCGGCAGGGCTTTTTTTGCGGCGATAACGGCCGCTTTCGTCTCGGCAATGCCGGCATTGCATACTTGGGCCACGACTCGGTCATTGGCAGGGTTGATGACATCGAATCGCTCACTCCCACCATCCGACTGACTATCACTCCACTTGCCATCTATGTAAGAGCTGAGCTTCACTAATCCTGAATCATTAACTTGTTGCATAATCACTCCAGTGTGCTGTCATCTTGTCTATGGCACCAGTTTCTTCTCCAGAGATGAAACTGGTACTAAAAATTCATATAGCTATTGAATAGCAAAATTAACTCGGGTTAAATACAAAACAATAAACCTTATGTTTTATGGCTGTAAAACTATATACGGTTAACTAGGTGGCAATTTGAAAAACATTAGCAATAAAATTAACAGTAAGCGCTCCATCATCCCGAAAGCTGTCACCGAATATGACCTACGCCTGCTGAGAATTTTTCGTACTGTGGTCGAAAATGGCGGCTTCTCTGCATCTGAAGCAGAGCTAGGGGTGACCCGCTCAACCATCAGTGTGCACATGTCTAATCTAGAGAGTCGCATGAAGCTCAAATTATGCAGCCGAGGACGCGGCGGTTTTGCGCTGACTGAAGATGGTCAGGCGGTCTATCATGCCTGTATCGAACTATTCGACTCGCTTAATGATTTTTCAAGACTCGTTAATAACTTAGGTGAAGAATTGAGTGGTGAGTTAATCATACTGTGCGCCGATCAGCTCGATACACGTATGCAGCTAAAACTGGCAGAGGTAGTGAAAAAGATACATCAGGCTCAGCCACAGTTACATCTGGTACTCGACAATGAAGCCCTGAAACACATCGAAAAATGCCTGCTTAAAGAGAAGGCCCATATAGGATTACTCCCCAGTTATCAGCAGATCGAAGGGCTGGATTATCAGACCATATATAACGAACCCATCTACTTATGTTGTAGCCATACTCATCCATTTTTCCAACTGAAAGATGATGAGATTAGCGCAGAGATGCTAACGCAGACACCCGCCATTCATCCCGGGATTGATATTGATGCAGAGGGCAGAGAGCAATTAAAACGACTCAATCTATGTGCCAAGGCTTATCAGTTTGATACCCGTAAAACCTTAATTCTCTCCGGCTGCTATATTGGCTATTTACCACTGAGCTACATTCAACAGGAACTCGAGTCAAAACAACTCAAAATCATTCTTCGTGATAGTGCCTGTTATCAATTTAATCTCTCCATGGTGTCTAAACACAACCCACGCGAAACCAGTAAAATTGAATTACTTAAAGCAATATTCGATGAAGTATTTAATCAAGAGAAAGCAGAGACATAAGCGCTTACGGCACATAAAGAAAGAGCCCGCCCCTCAATGAGAATCGGGCTACTTACATATCACTCTTAACTTAGAACTTAGAACTCAGAACTCAGAACTGATAGTTCAAGGTTATCGGCTCGGACAAGTAGAGCGAATATTGTCGAACACTTCATTGACCATAGTCGAATGTAGTGATTCAGGCCAATAGACTCATAGATAGGTAACAAGATGACGAGAGGAAAACTAGACCTGCTCGCTAAACGCTAACTTGATGCCGAAACAGATGAACAGCCCACCAGCTAGCGTATTGACCACGTTAGAGATCCTGGGGCTTTGTTTCACTTTACGGCTCAATGACGATGAAGACCAGGCCAGAAAGTGGCACCAAAGCATGCCGTTGATATTAAAGATCAGGCCTAAGACAATGAAAGAGAGCGCTTTATTCGGTGCATCATGGGCAATAAATTGTGGCACGAAAGCTAAGAAAAACAGTGCCACCTTAGGATTAAGTACATTGGTCATAAAACCCTGATAGAAGATCTTCTTCAGTGGCGCCTGACTCTGCTCACTATTTTTGACCGCTGGCCCAGCTTTACTGAGCAGCATAGAGACCCCCATATAGATAAGATATGCACAGCCGAGGATCTTGATGATAGTAAAAGCCATGGCTGATGTCGCCAAAATAGCTGATAAACCAAAAGCTGCCGCAAAGATATGCACTAAGGTTCCACTGGCTATGCCGCAAGCCGCGGTAGAACCCGCCCTAAAGCCTTGGGAAGCGCTACGACCTATGATGTATAAAGAGTCAGGTCCGGGAATGATGTTTAACATTATGCCTGAAATGACAAATAGCCAAAGTTCGCTAATACCTAATTCCACAATATCTCCTTCCCCCGAAACAAGGCCACAGTCTAACTCAATAAATAACAGCTATCATCAGCAAGTTCTGCATCGTTTCTAATTTCTATCAATAAACAACGGTGACTCAAAATGAATAAAAGCATAAGCCAGCGACAGCCCATTATTTTTATAAAAGATGTGCAATATGTGTCTGATAAAACCGTGAATATTTGTCATATTTTTGACAAACAAGTAGAAGAGAAGATGTACTTAATCTTATGAGTATCTGTTTCTTGTTCGAAAAACGCTCTATTTGATAGATATTTACACAGACCTGCATAGCTTGAAAATTGTGTTCATTTACAAAGTGATCACACTCAAAGAGCTGTAAAGAAAGAAGTTACTTAGTCTAATTAACTGAAATGTAGTACCCCTTTGCTACCCTTTCGTCAGTCAAGTCACTTACATTAGCCCCCCCTTTCATTATCGGCAGTAACTTTTGACTACGGGCACAAATATGATCAATGTATTGACACGCTTTAAGGCGCAAAGTGGCAAAGAACAGGCGCTTCTTGAGCTCCTCAAGAGCTTAGTTCAACCGACTCGAAATGAACTGGGCTGTGTCAAATATGAACTTCACCAAGAAAATGAAAAACATGGACATTTCATCTTCATCAAGAGCTTTGTCGATCATGCTGCATTCGAAAAACATCAAAATACCGGACATTTCAAACGTCTAAAAAAAGAGATGCCTGAGCTCATTTCTCAAGAGCCTGAAATTATCATCTTATCCCAACACGCATAACCGGATAATAAATCATAAGTTGTGATGACTCGTTAAATTCGAGAATTTGTACACTCCCCTGAATGGTAATAAAGACAATGAATATGTATAATACCTTAAAATTCAACAAATTAAATAACATCGAGTGTGCGAATCAAAGTTATGGATAATCTGTTTTTCGATAACCCTACCAGCCATTACTTGCCGATTCAGAAATCCATTCGAATCCAGGGGCATGTAACCAGCATCTCATTGGAAAAGCTGTTTTGGGATCTATTAGATCAGATTGCAGAGAGCCAAGGTGTAAAAAGAAACCAATTTATCGCGAGCCTATACATAGAAGCGCTTAACCATCACGGTGATGTAAAGAATTTCACGTCATTGCTTAGATCGGCCTGTGTCCAGCATATCTTGTCGAAGGAGAATGTTTAACTCTACCACCTCACACTGGTCACCTTAAACTCAGTGAGCCCATGCTTAATAACTCCATATCGAGTAGTTAACACTTTATATCGATCACCGCCATTCTCTGTGGTAGATTTTTAGGCCATAAGTCATATTACAAACGAGTCAACTTACCTAGCTGAGAAGTAGCTAGGCTTCACTATCTCTAATAAAGCCACCGATGAAGATCTGGGATCCTAGCCCCTATTTAAACTTGCTGAGTAATGCGGCGTTAAAGTCTTCAGGCGATACGGTCAGATTGCGTTCACTAATTCTGCCTTGAAGATCACTGATATCTTTCTCCAACTTGCTCAGGGTAAGCGTGTTGTTATCTAGCAGATAGACCTGCTTCTGACTCTGATAATAGAAACTTAATATGATCAAGGCATCGATATCATAGTTAGCAGCGGCGGCCTTGATCTTCTTCAATCGACGATAGACACGGTTATGCAGCGCTTTGAGTTTCCATACATAATAGACCTCAACCAGATAAGGATGATGTTTAAAATGCGTCAATATGGCCACAGAAATAATGGCCGCCAAGATCACACCGAGTAAGTTCCATTGAAAATTCCCAGTCGCCTCAGCGCTCATGTCCTTAGCATCACCAAACAAGGCAATAAGACCGGTTCCAAAAGCCAACGATAGCAAGATGAGACTAGCAACCAGCGTGATTGTGACGGTATTCAGGTGCTTACGATATACAACTTTATCTATCTCTTGTAACTTCATGCTTTGACCCCTTGTATTTCAAGACAAACATTTTAATTTTCCTATGATGGCTTGTATAGCCTGAACTGACTTTTTTCGAATAAAATAACTTGGTTTCGACTCTTTCTACAAGACACCAGTAAAATGAGCGTGCTTGTTCAAGTAAGTACTAGAAACTGTCGTTAATAACCTTATGTGAAAAAAACAACCAAACGCTTACCTTTAGTTGCAACTCCATAACAAGAGTGTCCCAATGTATAAAAATGACCAGCACAGTAAAATCGCCAACAAACAGTGAGATAGCAACAGATATAGTAATCTGACAAGAAAAAGAAAAATGGAAGTAAAAACATCTAGACGTCTAAATTGACAGGCGTCTATTTATCTCATATCCTGCCAACTATTGAGATCTACCATTCTGCTTATGCCGACCGATTTTGAGCTTAAGACTAAAGTGACAAGATAAGAGAGAAGACTTTGACCACATCGACCAATGCCTCAGCAAGCGCTCAAACAGATAGTACCAAGACACCTACGGCCTCATTTGTTGCCCTGCTGCCGTTATTTCTATTCCTCGGCCTATTTATCGGCGCCGGAGTTTACTTCCAGAGCCAGGGCGTTGATTTTGCTTTCTATCAGCTACCCAGCGTCGTAGCCATACTGCCTGCAATTATCTTTGCCTTGATCATCTCTAAAGAGAAGCTCAACCAGAGCATAGAGACGTTTATTGCCGGCATAGGTCATGCAAACATTATAGCCATGTGTTTGATTTACTTGCTTGCTGGTGCATTTGCTGCCGTGGCTAAAGCCACTGGCGGTGTGGATGCCACCGTCGCTTTAGGTTTGTCACTTGTGCCATCTAACTTACTCTTACCCGGCTTCTTCGTCATCGCAGCTTTCATCGCTACAGCCATGGGTACCTCTATGGGTACTATCGCTGCAGTCGCGCCTATCGCACTTGGCGTAGCCAACGAAGCTCAGATAGAGCTAGCCTTGATGGCTGGCGCGGTGATTTCTGGTGCACTTTTTGGTGACAACCTCTCTATCATCTCCGACACGACCATAGCGGCGACACGTACCCAAGGTTGTGAGATGAAAGATAAGTTCAAAGAGAACCTTATTTTTGCGATTCCAGCGTCGATCATTACCCTGATTGCTTTCACCTTCGCGGGTCAAGGTCAGGCCGATGTAGCCGCCCAGGAGATAGACTTTGTTAAAGTCATTCCTTACCTAACCATCTTAGTATTAGCCGTCTCAGGCCTGAACGTCTTTGTAGTACTGACTATCGGTATCCTGCTCGCTGGTATCACAGGCCTGGTCACTATGGATTACGGCGTAATCCAATTCGGTCAGGATATCTATACCGGTTTTGGCAACATGCAAGAGATCTTCATCCTTTCCATGTTAGTGGGTGGTCTAGCGGCACTGATGCAACAGCAAGGTGGTCTGGCATTCGTCAGTAAGCAAATTGAAAAGTTAATCGCGAAATTCTCCAAGGCCAAAGGTGGCGCTTCGACTCGCGCATCTGAATTAGGCATGGCAGGCATCGTTGCCCTAACAAATACCTGTGTCGCCAATAACACGGTATCAATTGTGGTAACTGGCGATATCGCTAAAGAGCTGGCACAGAAACACGAAGTAACCCCTAAACGCGCAGCCAGCATCATGGATATCTTCTCCTGTATTATTCAGGGACTCATTCCATATGGAGCTCAGGCCTTGCTTATCGCATCGACCTTTAGCATCTCGCCACTGGAAGTGGTAACTCACGCCTGGTATTGCATGATCTTGGCCTTAGTTGCTATCTCAATTGTCATCTTCCGTAAGCGTGCCAGCTAATCCCGCCGTGCATCTTGAAAATGGCTACAACTAATGTGGTATTGCAGGTGCAGCTTAAATAGGGCAAATTGATATCCAATTAAGCTTAACTTAATATTGCTCCCAAGAGCTTGGTTTTGCTGAAACGATAGGGATATTCAATTTCGACGTAATTTGTAAACGTCGATACAAGTAAAGGAGTGCAGCTTACTGCGCTCCTTTTTTAGTTTTAAAATCCATATGTGATACAAGCAGAAGATAGCGATGCAAGGTGAATTAAAAACACATTCAACCCATTATGATCTACACAGATTAGTGGTACTGATGATCTTAGTCGGTGCCGCGGTCACATCGGTGGGGATCTCTATCTCTGTCTGGGCTGAATATCAAGATATCGGCGTGCAGGTCTTTTTCAGGCGTTCAGACTTCCTCGGTGATTATGTTCACTCACCTCTGGCCTATGTCTTCAACATGTCACTGATTATCGCTGGTTCATGTATTCTGCTCGCCATGTATGGCCTGTATTTGCTTAAGCTAGGCGACTTTAGTCACTTTTTATCGATTACAGGCTCTTGGGTCGGCCTGTCTATTATGCTAATTGGTGTCTTTCCCATAAATTATTTAGACGAACATAGACTGGTGTCCACCAGCTTCCTGTTGGCCACATTTATTCTCCACCTGTTGACTATTTCTACTCGATTTTCCCATAAAGAGATCTGTTCAAGACCCCTGTTTATATTGGCCATCTTTGGTTTTATCAGTGCATCCGGCCTCATCTATCAGCTAGATTGGAACACCTTAGACTTCACCCCTTGTTTACATGAAGAAGGCGACGTCTGCTGGGTCGCGCTAAATATGTGGTTGCAAACCAATATCACCATGCTCTGGTGCGTGTTACTGGCACTAAATATCAGAAAATTAGCCATTGAGCAGCATTATCTAGAGTCACAGAAGCAGATGTCAGACTGGTAGCCCTTCTTTAAACCTGGCTGGCAGCCCCTCTTTAAACTTAGTGGCAGTTAAACGGGTTTAGGTGCTAACCTTGCGGCTAGACTCTATTTACACCATCACGACGCTAATCAATGACACAAGATAACCCTAATATTCGTCTGGCTAAATACCTTGCCATGACTGGGCTCTGCTCCCGCAGGGCCGCGACTCGCTATATCAGAGACGGTCAAATCACCATAGATGGACGCCTCGCCAACCATATAGATACCATCAGCTTAACCGACAGCAATTCAGGCTTTATCAGCCAAGAGATACTCAAATTCGATGGTGTGCTTATTCAGGGAATCGAGTCTAAACAGTACTGGATGCTCAATAAGTCTGTCGGCACAGACTGCCGCCTCTTACCCCACGACCCCAGCTCTCTATTACATTTGCTGCCAGCTAGCCCCAGGCTCTACCCTGTGGGCCGCTTAGACAAGGACTCTCGAGGTCAGCTGCTATTAACCAACGATGGTGAATTAACCCAGAAGTTAATGCACCCGGAGTTCGGTCATAGCAAGACTTATCATGTGCAAGTTGATCGCAATTTCGATAACCGTTTCTTAATCAGTATGGCCCAGGGCGTCAGCTACCGGGATGTCACCACACTTCCCTGTAAGATGACCCATCTTGATAATGACAAGTTTGAGATCATACTCACCCAAGGGCTTAACCGACAGATCCGCCGCATGAGTCAGGCATTAGGCTATAAGGTGATCGATCTTAAGCGGGTACAGATACAGACACTTAAGCTAGGTGATCTAGAGGAGGGAGAGATGAGGGAGTTAACCGAGCAAGAAGTAGAAAAGTTAAAAGAAAACACGAGTTCCTAGGACCTAGGAACTCGTATCTATTCACTTATTTAGTAAACAATTTCCATTTCGGCTAATAAGTTATCTGCATTATCCAGATACTTCATCACCCAGAGCATGTAACGGCTATCGACCTGGATAGAACGGTTAGTCTCAGGATCGTAACCCCAATCACCGATAATACTCTCGTAAACACCATCGAATAACAGGCCCACAAGCTCGGCACGACCGTTTAAGGTCGGTGAACCTGAGTTACCACCAGTGGTATCTAGCGTCGACAGGAAGTTAACCGGCACAGAGTCGATAGACTTCATGTAGAAATCACCGTACTGCTTCTGCTTAATGAGCTCCAGCTGCTTAGACGGCGCATCGAATGGATCCGCGCCAGTGTCTTTCGCTAAAATACCTTCCAGACGCGTAAACGGCACAGCCTTCAAACCATCTTGAGGTGAGTAACCTTTCACATGGCCCACAGTCACGCGCAGGCTTGAGTTTGCATCGGCGTAAACCGGCTTACCCTGCTGCGTGTTGTAAGCGATAATGGCGTCCATATACTGAGGGCGCACCTTCATCAGCTTACCCGCCAGCTCCTTATCCTTCTTCTCGGTTTTCATGTCTGTGTCATACATGGCCACGGCAAACTGAATGAAAGGATCGTTCGAGGCGTTAAAGTCGGCAACCGACTTGTCTAACCAAGCCAGGCGTGTATCCATGTCGCCTAGTGTCGTCTTGGCATACATCTTATTCAGAGTTTTAGACAGCTTCTTCTCATCTAGCTTCTTGCCGATGCCAAATACCTTGTCCAGAGCCGAAATACGCTCACTACTCGGTAGTACGGCGTAGCGCTTAAGCATGTCAAACAACATTGCCTTATCGACACTGGCTGCATAACGACGGTCGATACGCTCCATACTCGACTTGAAACGGATCATGTCACGTTCCTGGTAACCAGGCTCACGAGCCATATCATCCAGCTGTTTCTCATTGGCCAAACGATACAACTTACGCGCAGTTGGCACCATAGTGGTGTAACGAATATAGCCTAAGATAATATCTCTAGCCTGATGATCTTGACCTTCGGCAATCAGTTTATCTAGCTCTGCCAGCGTCTTACCGTATTTTGCCTTACGCTTGCTATCTTTATTGATCCAGCTAGCCAGTTCAGACTCACGACCCTTACGATCATCAAGCATGGGCGACTTACCATAAAATTCGATCATAGAGGTGAAGTTCTTAGCGTAGTTTGCCAGGCCGGCGATCAGGCTTTCATACTTGATACGCTCATCACTGCCCTCAGGTGCTGTCTCCTTGATGATCTCGATGAAACGCTCACGTAACATCTTACCTTCAGGGTAGGCCCACTCGAACTGATTCTCGACTTCATTGGCCGTGCGGTAACGATTAGTACGACCAGGGTAACCTGCCACCATAACGAAATCGCCATCACTCACGCCTTTAGCCGAAACCTTTAGGAAACTTTTTGGCTCGTAAGGGACATTGTCTTTGCTGAAATCCGCAGGCTTGCCGTCTTTAGACACATAGCCACGGTAGAAAGAGAAATCACCGGTATGACGTGGCCACATCCAGTTATCGATATCGCCGCCATACTTGCCTACGCTGGCCGCAGGGTTATACACCAGACGCACATCGCGGATCTCTAGTTGCTTAACCAGATAATATTCCAAACCACCGTGGAAACTGTATACCTGGCAGCGATAGCCATCCTCGGCCTCACAGTCGGCAACTAATGACTTTTCTCTCTGCTCAATGCCCTGATAGAAGGCGTTGCCAAGCTTGTTCTCTAAGCCTTTCTTAACCTTATCGGTCACATCTGTCACGGCTTCGGTCACATAGATACGTGAACCCGGAGTAGCCTGAAGCTCTTCACCATAAGACTTGGCCAGGAAGCCATCTTTAAGCAGGTTCTTCTCCGGCGTCGAGTTATATTGAATCGAACCATAGGCACAATGATGGTTAGTGACCACAAGCCCCTTTGGTGAGACGAATGATGCCGTACAACCGCCTAAGCTAATGACGGCATTCATTGGAAATTCGGTTAATTTAGAGATAGATTCCACATCAATCTCTAATCCCTTAGCCTTTAATTCATCAGCCATTGCGGGCAGTTGGTATGGTTGCCACATACCTTCGTCGGCCTGTGCGCCAAAAGTGGCGGCGACAGCGACGGTGAGAAGCCATTTCTTCATTTTGTTAAGTCCATTTTTTAATTATTAGTCGATAATTCTTATTCTGTTTTACTTGTGCTTGCTTATGTAGCCATCTTGCTAAAACTCAGGCAATAAAAAAGCCGAGCCAAATATTACTATTCGGACCCGACTTTATCATATGCCACAGCCATTAAGACAGGCTTTGACTTATCCCCTTACTATTTCAAGTAAAACTCAACACTATTTAAAGGGAAAAACGTTAACTTAGCTTGCCATCAGCTTGGGCTTATAGCCCAACAACTTATAGTGCAACCAGTAACTGAGCGGTAATAATTACAGCGCCTAATACACCAGCAACACCCAGAGCCGCACTACCACCAGAGACCTGATAGCCTCCCAGATTCTGTTTACGCTGCTTCAGTGCCATGGCAATCGGCAGGAAGATGATCATAATCACCAAAGGAATTGCCGCAAAACCTAACACCTTGAAGAAGCCATCGGGATAATAAAGCGCACACAGGAGTGGCGGGATAAAGGTGATAAGCCAGGTCTTAGCCCGTCCCGAAAAATCATCTCTAGCTCGAGTCAACTCGGCCACATAGTCAAACAGACTCATGGTCACACCCAGGAAGGAAGTGATAAGCGCCAAGTTAGCGAAGAGATCGATACATTGCTTCAAAATCTCTGAATTAGCCAGACCTTGTAAGGCCGTCACCAGCAGAGGTAATGAACCCTCGAAGCCATATACTCTGTCGCCGCCTAAGGTGCCTAAAGTCACCATCAGCCAGAGAATATAGCTGACAAGCGGTATGGTTGAACCAATAATCAAAATTTTGCGTAGCGATACGGCATCGCCATCTAAGTAGCGCACTATGGTCGCTATACACACATGGAAACCAAACGAGGTGAATACGATAGGAATAGCTGCCAACCATAAGTTGTTGAGTTCGCTGCCAGAAACAAGTTCGCTACCTGTGCTGGTTAGCAGCGCAGACATATCCACGTCAGGGAGTAAGAAGGCCACCACGATCACTAAGAGTACGACCATGGATGTAAAGAGGACGCGGGAAACCTTATCGATCCATTTGACCCCAACTGCTATCAAGCCGCCGAAGAAGACAGTGAATAACAACACAGCGACCTGGTTATTCATGGTGATACCCAGAGGCTCGAAGCGAGTCTCGAGCAGAGACGAGCCGCCCATCAGATATACCATAGTCAACGCAAACAGTAGGCTCATAAATGAGGCCCCCTGAATTAACTGACCCACTTTCCCTAAAATCTTGCCAGTAATAGCATGGACGTTATCACCTACTCCAGTGCGTAAGTTGATCTCTAACATCAGCAAAGATGTATAAATGGAGATCCCCCAGATCACAACGAGCAAGAGAAACGCAGGTAATGTACCCAAAGAAGCAGTCGCTAAAGGTAGGGCTAACATACCGCCACCGATTGCAGTTCCCGCAACGATAGCGATGGAGCCGAGCATTTTTAAATTCACAAAATTGTCCTGTTAGATATATTTTTATTCTACATTTTTGGTAGGTCAGATTTAGAACGACTTTGAAGGAGAGAATTAGCAATTTTAATATTCATTAACAGCCTCCAATCGAATCGGGTCTATCGACCTTGTTTTCAATTGGCCTCAATGGCTCAGTTAATAGTTGTTTTACCCTATCGACAAAGCCACTGAGGCTGTATAAATCGGGTTAAAAACAGATAAGAATATTTCATTGCTGCTCTTTCTCTAAAATGACTGCTAGGGACATTAACAGCTACAAACCTAGTGAGCAAGCCATCTATAGCAGCTGTAAACAAGTTGAACACTGGCTCAATAAGTTTCCAACAAGGGGGAAACACTTACGTTACCTGAGATTTTTCCACTCAATAAAATCACCAATTCTAGCACTCAGAGATTGCCACTCGACCCTCAAAATGTATAATGCTCGCCTCTACTTCAGGGGAGTAGCGAGCAATCTTTGTTGTCTGAATCGATTTACTTCGAGGCAAAGATTGAGTGAGTGTCAACATACTTGGCCACAACGCCATGGTGCTCACAACAATATGACGTGATGACTCATATTGTTTTGCAAGACCTGAGTGCAGTGACCGCCCATAAAAAAGGGGGGCCGGTTTTCTGTACTCGGATTTTTGCCCCCCTATAAGGAAGTCTCTTGGAAGCACTACTCGCATCAACCTTCACGGTTGCTATCGCCGAAATCGGTGACAAAACTCAGCTGCTCGCCCTCATACTCGCCGCAAGATTTAGCCACATAAAAGGCAGTAAAACGGCAATTATTCTCGGTATTTTTCTGTCGACTCTGATCAACCACTTTGGCGCCGCCTGGCTAGGCAATTGGGCCGTTGGCTTGATTAGCCCGGAACTGGCCCGCTACTTAGTCGCCGCTTCATTTTTTGCTATCGCTCTGTGGGTATTGATCCCGGACAAGGTCGATTGTGAAGAGAGCCGCTTCTACAAGATGGGGCCTTTCATTGCCACTTTCATTCTGTTTTTCATCGCCGAGATGGGCGACAAAACTCAAATTGCCACTGTGGTATTAGCGGCCAAGTATGATGCTCTGGCTATGGTCGTCATGGGAACCACCTTAGGCATGCTTATCGCCAACGTCCCTGTGGTCATAGCCGGCAACTTCAGCGCAGAAAAATTACCCCTGACTCTGATCCATCGAGGATGCGCCGTATTGTTTGCACTACTCGGTGTAGTAACACTATTGTTTTAGTTAACGATCGTTAAGTTTTAAGTTATAAGTTTTAAGAAAAAGCACTCGCTTAACTTACCGCTTATAGCTTACGACTCGTCACTCCTTGTTATGATCAAAAAAGCCAGTGCTCTAGGCACTGGCTTTCAATTTCAACAACCATAACGACTAAGGATTACAAGCCCAACTCCTGCTTGATGCGCTTACCGTAATCCGCATCCGCCTTGGTGAAATGCTCGACCATGGTCTGCTGCACATCCATCGTCGTCTGACTCAAGCTACCACAGATAGTGGTGATCAACCTGGTCTTCTCATCTTCAGGGAAAATACGGTACAGGTTGCCAGCCTGAGCAAAGTCATCCTGATTATAACGGCTGTATCTATCGGCTTCACCATCGAGACGCAGTGCTGGCTCGGCGAAAGTACTCGGCTCTACTAACGCAGACTCGGTACTGTTCGGCCCGTAGTTTGGACTCGCATCTCCACCGGTTTGGCTGCCGTTATAGGGGCATTGAGTTCCCGCCATGGCGCCGGCACGTTGGTGGTGATTTGCCTTAGTAGCGTGCGGGCAATTCACAGGCAGCTGATTATAGTTAGTGCCAATTCTGTATCTCTGTGCATCGGCATAGGCGAACAAGCGAGCCTGCAACATCTTATCCGGTGAAGCCCCAACACCCGGTACTAAGTTACTCGGGGCTAATGCGACCTGCTCTACTTCGGCGAAGTAGTTCTCAGGCATGCGATTAAGTTCAAGTTCACCAATCTCAATCAGTGGATAATCGGCGTGTGGCCATACCTTAGTCAGATCGAATGGATTGATATGATATGTGTTGGCATCGGCTTCCGGCATAATTTGCACCTTAACCGCCCAACGAGGGAAGTTACCGTCAGCAATTGCCGCGACCATGTCGCGTTGAGATGAGTCAGGATCAATCCCTTTAAGAATATCTGCCTGCTCTGGGGTCAAATTCGCTATGCCTTGCTTAGTCTTGAAATGGAACTTAACCCAGAAACGCTCGCCTTTATCATTCCACAGCGAATAGGTATGTGAACCATAGCCATTCATCTGACGGTAGTTAGCCGGAATGCCGCGATCCGACATCAAGATCGTCACCTGATGCAGAGCTTCGGGATTCAATGCCCAGAAATCCCACATGGCTTGTGGATCTTTCAAATTAGTCTGCGGATTACGCTTCTGGGTATGAATAAAGTCCGGAAACTTGATGCCATCACGCAGAAAGAAGGTCGGGGTGTTATTGCCCACTATGTCGTGATTACCACGGGCCGTATAGAAACGTAAACCGAAACCACGAGGATCGCGCTCAGCATCGGCCGATCCCATCTCGCCGCCTACGGTCGAGAAACGTATGAAGGTTTCAGTTTGTTTGCCGACACCATTGAAGTGATCGGCAATAGTATAATCGCTCATGTCTTTGGTCAGGGTAAAAGTACCGTAAACACCCGTGCCTTTAGCATGCACTATACGCTCAGGAATACGCTCTCGGTTAAAATGAGCAAGTTTTTCTAACAGATGAAAGTCTTGTAATAGTACCGGTCCGCGCTCACCTGCCGTCATTGAATTTTGATCGTCCGCAACAGGCGCGCCATTTTGGCTGGTTAAGTAGTTAGCTTGTTTAGTCATATTATTCTCCAATGCTTTTTATTCATTAATTTTCTAATTCAGTCGTACTGGTCGATTAGTTCAACCAGTCTTCGATAACATCAAATATTGTGGCCATAGTTATTGATCCGTTTCGCTTTCGTTAAGCCGCTTAGCTCTAGAAGCCTTCACATAAACCCTGTCGATGAGTAAATACTAGTTCAAAAAAGAAATGAATAAAAACGATTAAATCAGATTAACCTAATTCATTTTAAAGATTAGAGATATGAGAGATAACTCACAGATACCGACAAAGAAAGACATTATCACTATTGGAGGTTACGCCTTTCATTGGTATAAATACTGATGTAAATCAACAAAATACACATAAAGAGTTAAGTTCTAGTGAAAGATGGTCTCGTAGATAGATATGTTGAACAAGGTGATAAAACTAGAGGGTAAACGCAGGAAAATGAACACTATTACCATTAAAAACAGTCTGTTGAAAACATCCGATTGAAAACATCCGATTGAAAACAGGTAGTTAAAACCAGAAAACGATAGATTTCATTAGAGATAATGAACATCTGTAATACAACAAGAGCCAGCTAACTTCTGCAGTTAGCTGGCTCTTATTATTCAGCGCAAGGCTTCTTATTAGCTAAGAGCTGTCTATCAGACTCAGGGCTATAGTTAGCTCAGGGCTGGCCACTAAGCTCTGGGCTTATGCTAGCTCAAGGCTGTTGGTTAATCGACTTTTCGGCTTTATAAATTTTGACTATATAATAAGCATCGATCAATACAATAAAGAAGTTTACCAAAGCCACAGGTAAGGCATCGATGGCCAAACCATAAGCGACAAAAAGGCCAGCACCGATCAGGTTCCACCAGCGTAACTTTTTAATATTCGACATCATCAGCGAGATGGCTACCACCACAGAGGCTAAGTAGCCGACCCACTCCCAAATTGTTGCACTATCCATTTTACCTATTCCCTACATCTCACAATCGATTCAAACCTACATAACAAGTTTAGTGCATTAAAGCCTGTAGCTCGCCATTAATAAATGGTGCATATTATGTAACAGCTAGCTACACATCTATAGTCTATTTACGTTAATAGAAGGTCAATCATACTTGGCTGCCAACCTGTATCACTAACGCTTAACCACGGCTGCTGTCATGCGCGAGATGCAGCAAAGATCACCACCGCTGTTATGGATAAGTATCTCCCATACCGAGCTTCGCTTACCTAAATGCACAGGCTTTGCCGTTGCAGTTAAGGTGCCATTTCTAGATGCTTTAAGATGATTAGCATTGATCTCTTGGCCGACACAGTAGTAATTCTCAAAATCTACGGCGAAGTTTGCCGCGTAGCTGGCAACCGTCTCAGCCAATGCCACATTGGCTCCGCCGTGGACGATTCCCAGAGGATTATGAACCTCGGGAGAGGCTGGCATAGTCGCCACCATATAATCATCCCCAATTTCGGTTATCTTGATGCCCATAGTTTGCATCAAGGTGCCCTTGCCGTGCATGCCCGAATCCATTTTAGCGCAATCTTCCAAGCTCACCGGCCTAAACCAAATACTCATCACTACATCCATTCTTCTGATAATTAAGCCACAGTCTACTGGCTAGCGCTGTAAGTTTAAACAGGTAAGAGGAGTAAAAAGCTAAGGCTGGTCTAGTAGTAATACCATTCCATATAAGTATCTGGTCAGTTCAGAGACTCTCAGTTTTTTCAATTCAAGGCACATTGATGAGGAAATGGTTATTCCCTTTTAAGTCAATGTAACACCGAAGTGGAAACACTGAGAGCCTCACGCAGTGCGGGTTTAAAAGCCCTTTATGCTACGTTGAATGTTCTCGATATAGAATAACTATTAGCTTCAAACATCCGCCTTGCCTACAGCGCTTTGAACTCCCGCTGAATGTTCAGATACTTACTCGGAATGGTATTAAACCATTTTCAATAAAATGATGAAAACATCCATACATTTTTTAGCGATGAAATCATCAGATGTCGCCAGTTTATACAATTTCAAACTAACTCGATGAAATCTGCCTCTCGAGGCATGAGATTGATACCATTTTTATAGGCTAGATAGTGTAAAACCATACAACTGTGCACAATGAAAATAGAGAAAATAGAGAAAAGAGAGTTCCCCACATGAAGCTGATAAATACTGACAAGTTACTGGTATAGCACCAAATAGAACAAGAACGACTAGAATACGGCCAAGCTAAAAACAAAGTTTAGAACCTATAAAGCAGTAAATTAAGATCGGTTTATTACCGTAGAGAATAAAAATAACATATAAAAATAGCCTATTAATCACAAATTAAGATCTAAGCCATACTTTATTAGTGTTAGCTCATTTTCCTAAATGAATAGAGAATAAAAAAACCGCCTTTAATGAATTAAAGGCGGTTTATGATTAACAATGAGTCATCTCAATAATTAGTGTTTACGACGACGTAAACCCAGTAATGAAAGCATTGCCAAGCCTAAATATCCTAACGAACCACCATCATCTTTCTTAGGTTCAGGAGTTGGTTCAGGAGTTGGAGTCGGCGCTGGATAGCTTAACGCGATGATCACAGGATCATGATCCGATGCAGAGAATACATTTTCAGATTTCAACAGCTCGCCGGTGTACTTGCTTGGGTATTCGAACAGGCTGGATTCAACCGAGTTAATGTGCCAGTCCTGAATATCGACCAGTCTAGCTGCCACACTTGCGTTGCCTAAGGCATGGTCCAGATTACCCAACTCACCACTGTAGCTGTATGAATAGGTTTCAACGCCATGGGCCTGGGTATTCAAGTTGATCAGGCCGTAACCCTTATCAATCTTGCTACCTTCACGCTCATACACCTTGCCGTCCAGCGTGGTCCATGATGCAGTCTTGATTTCATAACCAGCTGTCGCAGCATCATAATCGGTTAGCACTCGCACCGGATCTTCCATGCCGTAGGCATTTAAATCACCGATAACCAGGATATCACCCTCGATATCTTTGATAGATTCACCGATAACCTTGGCCGCAGATACACGGAACTCGTTACAGTGACCCTGCAGATCGGCTGGCTCAGGAGTGCCCTTGTCAAACGAATACTCATGCCAATCTTCTAAACAGGCGCTGCCCTTAGACTTAAGGTGGTTAACCAACACTGTCAACTTCTCACCATTGACGTCGAAAGTCTGACCCAGGCTATGACGCTGCGCTTTCCAAATACTTGGGTTAGTCTCAGCCTTGTCTCCTTCGCCACGGGTTTCTGCACCGGCAGCAACAGACTGCTCAGGCGTAGCCACAACAAACGCATCATTAGCCGGTGTGACGGTTCTGACGCGGTACAACATGCCAACGGCTATCGCATCACCACCGATATACTTACCCTGATACTTATCCGCATCGGCAATTTCGATAAACTTGTATGCATCGATGGCTGGCAATTCGGAGTTCAGTGCATTCAACAGGTTCTGGATTGCACTCTTCTCGCCGTAACCATTGTTCTCGATCTCCATCAGACCAATGATATCGGCATTCATCTCTTTAATTGCGTTAACAATCTTGGTGCGCTGCAAAAAGGTTTCATTTTCTGTTTCTGCACCGCGGTTGCCGTTGGTGGGATTAGCATCGTAACCTTCGAATGCATCGGTGAAATAGTTCAGTACGTTGAAACTGGCGACACGGATATCACCCTCTGTTGCGATAGCAGGAGTTGTTGTGCGATCATTTTCACGGATAAAGTCGCCTGCAGAGACCTCATTGGTCGCAATCAGACGATAATTATTATAGCTGTAACCGATCACACCAGAAATGTTAGTAACCAGATCGCCAACTCGGATATAGCCAGTTTCCGCATTAAAGTCAGGGAAATAAGGCACTTCACCATTGCTAGCCTTATAATCAGACTCAACATAAAGCTCGTTGATTCTGTTTGCCTGTTGCAGCGCAACAGCGGCATCAGATAATGGGGCATGAACCTGAGTCGGCTTCATCAAAGGCGCTTTATGCGACAACACCATATTGTTACGGTAACTTGAGTAGTCGAAACTAAAGTTGCGAGTGATCTTCATATCGCTACCAGCATCTAGCACGATATGCATGCCTTCGTAGCGTTCTAATGCCTGCGCTAGGTTCTCGCCGTCAGCGACATATAAAGGTGTAGTTGCAAGCATCTCTCCTTGCTCACCAATTTCAATCTTAGTGGCATCACCGGCAATCTGAGTCTGGCCATATTTCTCTTGTACTAGCCCCTGAACACAGACTTCAACACCCGCTTGAATGCCTTCGGCCGCTTTATCGCCTAAATAGACAAAGATGCCATCAGAAGTATATGGAGAACCATCGCCTTGTGCTTCTTGTAGATAAAAACCTTTTTGCATCGAATCACCACGAGCAGTCACGATACCTTTAATCGTCACAGCATTAGCGGATGCATACTCGCCATCAGGTACTAACGGACTAGAGTCTCCAGCTCCCTGCACCTTATAAATAGGGGTAATGTTCTCACCAACACAACTAAAAGCTGGAACCTCAGGCGTTTCACCACCACCGAAATTACCTGAACGCACACCTAAACCGGCAAAGTCATTCTTTGCTTTACTTGTCCACTCACTTTCTACGTAGCTTACGTTTGCCGTAGCGATATCAACATTACGCTCGATAGTGACATCTTTAGCCCAGTCACCAGTAGTACCCACTTCACCAAGAATATCGACCAGAACACCATCTTTTAAGATGCCAATTTTGTCATCGCCATTAAAGTAGATAGTGGCGGATTCAGCATCAATAGAAGGATCTAAGACGATGGCATTTTGGGCATGGTTATTAGTAATGACCTTAATGCCTTCGGCTGCTAGATTGCCAGACAAATCCACAATTGTCTTAGCTATCGTTTCACCTTTAGAATAGTAAACCAGCGAATACCCGGCTAGGTCCACTGTTGTAGTGCCTGAGTTATATATCTCTACCGCTTTACTGTAACCAGAGCCTTCTACATATTCGCTAATTATCACATCGGCGCTTGCCATCATAGGCAGAGCCGCGGCGATAGACAGTGCAAGCACTGACAATTTTTTAACATTATCCATTTATCCAACCCCATTTTTATAATATTGCCGCTAACTTCTATTAACGTACCAGGGGATTCTTACAGACTTGGATGATAAAAAAAAGATGTCTAAATCACATTAACGAATTATAAACACTTGTAAAACAAAGAAAAAACAAGCTGGATTTAACGTAAATAAGAACAGGTGATTCAAGATGAAGGTTAAGCGTGTCAAAATCAAATACTTAATCAAGAACAGGCATTAGAACCAAGGCCGAACACCCATTTATCAAGCCGTGACAGATTTTTACAAAATCTGAATAAAAACTTCTAGATTAGAATGAAATTTACACAAGCCTAGTTAATTAGTCTTAACATCAGGGTTTTTCAGGCATAAAAAAACGGCCATTGAGACCGTTTTAGCTTTTTCCGTTAGTGACGACTTCTCAAATTACCTCTCAAAACATCTCACAGTAACGAGCTGTAATTAGCAGAGCCTAAATAGTTAGTAGTTTATAACCTGCTAAGAACAAAGTTCAAAGTGACTCTGATAGGTTTGTGCCCATCTGAGTAACTCCACACGATTACGTGATTGTGTCTTCCTGAAAATAGAGGAAATATGTGCCTTCACCGTGTGTTCGCTGATACAGAGTCGGTGAGCGATCTCCTTATTTCTAGCACCACTGGATACGAGCTGAATGATAGTACGCTCTCTTTTCGTCAACATCTGCAGCATGGCAGCGTTATCTTGCGAATAATCGTTAGTGTTGTCTAAACGACTTACCAATTGACGGAACATCTTACTGATCAGAGTCCTGTCATACCAAAGCTCATCGGCCACCATCTTTCTTAAACCGGTTAACAAGAGATCCATACGCTGGTCCGCATAGAGCAAGCCTCGAATCCCCAATAATAAGGCAGACTCTGGCTCAAGTTTTTCACGATTAACCTGATAGAGTGCTACGGGAACATGGGACACTAGACGAGATGCCAATAACGGTATTCCCTTACTGTCTAAGGCGGCTCCCTCCTGTTCTATCAGATAGAAGCAGTTATTGTCTCTCTCAGGCTCTAGCTCAGATACCTGCTTCACGATACGTGTCTTTAGCCCTATAGACTCGGCCAAAATAGCCAAGTGACATGGTGCCGCGACTTGATGCAAGAACACCAATTCATCAATCTTACTCATTCACTTCTCTCCCTGAAAAGTTTACTTGCTCTCTGTAAGGGTGTGGTCAATCTTCCCTATCAACCAGAATGATTACAATTTTGAATAGTTTTAGTAGATTCGAATAAATTCAACTGTAACACCATAGTAAAAAAGTATTAACTAAATGTAAACATGATGAATAGTCTGTTTTTATCAACTTTAGCTATTAAAACCTTATATAGTTAGACTTTTAAAGCATAAAAAACCACTATACTTTATACAAGATAAAATAATTCACTAGTTAGCCATTAAGTTTAGCCAGCTGTGAATCATGAAACCTAGCAAGTGTAACTAGGCAAATTATCGCCCCCACTAACGCCATGCCCATATCCGACTGGGTATCCCAAATATAACCTTGGGTCCCTAAAAATGCTTCCGCATCCTCCCCCGTTAGCAGAGCAACCCACCACTCGATCAACTCATAAAAAGCAGAAAACGCTAGGGCTAAGCACAATGACAAGAAATTACACCAAGCGCCACGTTTCACCACATCTAATCGAATGAAAATTTCACGGGCCACTAAGGTAGGCACAAACCCTTGAGCAAGATGCCCCAGCTTGTCGTAATTGTTTCTGTCTGAGCCCGTAATTTCGGCGATCCAGTCAAAAAGAGGCACCTCAGCATAAGTGTAATGGCCGCCAACCATAAGTTGGACGCAGTGAACCAATATAAAAACATAAGCCAAAGGCGTCAGTGGAAAGCGCTCTCGAGTCAGAAATAAAACAGGCAAGACGACGAGAGCAGGTAACACCTCAAGAAACCAGGTGAACTGATCTTTAGGCTCGATAGCCGACCAAACCAGCACCGACAGAAAAATCACTAACCAAATAAGCTGTTTATTCAAAATAAGAACCTCATATACAGATAAACTCTATTGTTTTGATGTAAGAATAATAACTTTAGCCATCCAGCCCTCCACAGTGCACAAAAAAAATGCTACTTTGGTCGGACAAGTATCAATAGAATACTAATAATACAAAAAATCAACTTAGTTAACAAAATACCAATAACCGAAGAAGGTACTCAAATCATGGCGAAACATTCGCTGGACAAGGATAAGATCAAGATCCTGCTGTTGGAAGGCGTCCACCAATCTGCGGTTGATGTATTTAAGCGTGCAGGCTACAAGAATATCGAATACCACAAAGCATCTCTCGGGGAAGCAGCCTTAGCCACAGCGATTAAAGATGCTCATTTTGTCGGCCTTCGCTCCCGCACCCAGATCACCGAAGCAGTGTTAAGCCAAGCCGAGAAACTTGTCGGTATCGGGTGTTTCTGTATTGGGACTAACCAAGTTAACTTAAATTTTGCTGAAAAACTTGGTGTCCCGGTTTTCAATGCGCCATTTTCAAATACCCGAAGTGTAGCCGAGCTAGTGCTTGGTGAAATTATCATGTTATTTCGTGGTATTCCACAGCGTAATGCCATGGCGCACAGAGGCGGATGGCTTAAGAGTGCCGCAGGCAGTTTCGAAGCACGCGGTAAGACCTTAGGTGTTATCGGCTATGGTCATATCGGCACTCAACTAGGTATCTTGGCCGAGACGCTCGGTATGCGCGTGATCTTCTTCGATATTGAAGATAAGTTGCCACTGGGTAATGCCCAGCAAATTCACTCGATGCAAGAATTAATGTCTCTCGCTGATGTAGTCAGCCTGCACGTACCTGAGACGCCGCAGACCAAAGAGATGATAGGTGAAGCCGAGATTGCCTATATGAAGCAAGGCAGTATCTTAATCAACGCCTCTCGCGGCACAGTTGTCGACATTGACGCTCTCGCATCGGCCATCCGCAGTGAAAAACTCGCGGGCGCTGCTATCGATGTGTTCCCGGTTGAGCCTAAGTCTAACAATGACGAGTTTTTCAGCCCGTTACGCGGCATGGATAACGTCATCCTGACACCGCATGTGGGTGGCAGCACTCAGGAAGCCCAAGAAAATATCGGTATCGAAGTGGCAGGCAAGCTAGCGAAGTACTCAGATAATGGCTCGACCATGACTGCAGTCAACTTCCCGGAAGTGTCTCTGGCTCAGCATAAAGACACATCTCGCTTACTGCATATTCACCACAACCGTCCCGGTATACTGATCAAGATTAACCAAGCGTTTGCAGAGAAAGGCATCAACATCGCCGCCCAGTATCTACAGACCACCGCTGAAATTGGTTATGTTGTGATGGAGGTCGATTCGGATCAAGCCGAAGAGGCACTGGAGCAGCTGAAGGCCATCGAAGGCACAATCAGAACTCGTCTACTGCACTAAACACCAGTCTGAGACTAAAAATTAATAGCCCGCATAATTTTACTAGTTATGCGGGCTATTTCATTTCAAGCATTGGCAAATTAGAGTTACAATCAGCTCTTTCCAGCCCGCTTATTTCCTAGGATTATGATATGACGCTTTCCGTTTCTCAGCCCAGTTGGAACTTGAATGACCCCATTCCATCGCTATTCTTCTCTAATTTATCCCACTTGGGTCTAATGAGCGTGACGGGTGAACAAGGCCGCAGCTTTATCCATGGACAAGTCACCACTGACATCAGCTCTTTAGAAAACGACCAATGGCGCTGGGGAGCCCACTGCGATCCCAAGGGCAAGATGCTGGCAAGCTTCAGAACCTTCGCCCTCGAAGATGCCCTGATCATGATGATGCCCTCTGATACCTTGGCCCTGGATCTAACTCAACTCGCTAAATATGCGGTATTCAGCAAGGCTGATCTGGTCGATGTTACCGACAAATTCTTACTCTTAGGCGTCGCCGGTGAACAGGCGAAAACTTGGATCAACGAGCGTTTCGGCCCAGCCGACAATACTAACATCGACAAAGAAGTCACCGTGATTGCTGGTGGCCTACTGCTAAAAGACAATGACCGTTTCATCATAATGATGGACAAGGAAGCCGCTGCGCCCTTGCTTACCTCTATTAATCAAGAAATAGTCGATGCCACCGCCTGGCAGGCTCTGGAGATCCAATCCGGTTATCCCAACCTGGCAGTCTCACATCAGAGCCAGTTTGTGCCTCAGATGTGTAACTTGCAGGGCATTAATGGCATCAGCTTCCAAAAAGGCTGTTACATGGGCCAGGAAACCATAGCCCGGATGAAATATCGCGGTGGCAATAAGCGCGCCCTGTATATCCTAAGCGGCACCAGTAGCGAAACGGTCAGTCTGGAAACCAGACTAGAGCTCGCCTTAGACGATGGTTTCAAGAAAACAGGTACCATCATCGAACTAGTTCAATCAGGCGATCAAGTTTTACTGACTGCCGTGCTACCTAATGACACCCAAGACAGTGCCAAGCTTAGAATCGCAGGAGATGAAAGCTCATCGCTGACGATCAAGCCACTGCCGTATTCGCTTGTAGATGAAAGTTAAGACTAGGAAACTAGGAAACTAGGAAGAATATGCTGTAAGGCGCACGGTAAAAATACGAGTGCGCCTTTTTTATTTCTCTTGTTTTACCCTTGCTATACCCACTTGTTTTACGAGAAGAAGTCAGATAATTTAGTAGCTTCTATCCCAAATCATCCCAAATCGGAGGCTGACTTTTGAAACAAGCAGATCTCACCTCGACCGAGAAACAAGAGCTACTCACTAAGCTTAAACATGAACTTAGTGACCTAGAGCAGCAAATAGAATCAATTCACGAACGCAGCGCCCCGGTGCAACTCGACCAGCAAGCGGTCGGCCGAGTATCCCGCATAGACGCGATTCAGCAGCAACAGATGGCACAAGCCAGTGAGCTGCTGATGCAGCAGCACCTCCTGCGTATCAAGCAGATCTTACTCGAACCCGAGGAGTATGGGTTTTGCCTCGAATGTGGTGAGAGTATTGGACTCGGTCGGCTCACGATACATGCTATCGCAGAGTTGTGTATTCAATGTCAGTCGGAACTTGAGAACCTTTAGTGGAAAGGATTTTGTAACTTTGAACGTTACTGGTGTCCATCAGCTTCGCTGTACTGGTCCAAACTTCGTTTGGAATCCCTTCTCCGTCGTAAGGCCGCATACTCAAAATCAAGTTAGAAGGTACAGATAAAGTGATGGATTCCGGCCCAAAAGCATTGCCGGAAAGACAATATAAAAAATAAGACTTCAGCCAACTGGTAGCCAAGGATTCCAGTTTAATACCCATGACTTTCATCCAAACGGAGTTTGGAGATTTTCCTCGGCCGCAAGGCCACATAACTCCAAATAAAGTTCGGAAAAACTTCATACCTACTGGTGATGGCTTCTGCAACAAAGTACGATATTGAACTAAATAAAAAATCAGTGGAATTAGCTCTATAGCAAAAGGCAGTGGAGTTAACCCTACATCAGATTTCGGCAGAAGTTATGAATTCAAGAAGTTGTGAATATGGGGTTGGTGACAACTCCTACAAAATGGCGGGTGGCTTAGCGGGTCTGATTCGCTTGGTTGATGAGTTTTACCAAAATATGGATGAGTTTTCCTCGTCAAAGAAGATCCGGGATATGCATCCTGGTGACCTTACTGATTCTCGTCAGAAACTCGCGTACTTCCTTTCCGGCTGGCTTGGCGGGCCTAAGCTGTATACTGAGCATTACGGCTCCATCAATATCCCAGCCGCTCATAAACACCTGTCGGTGGGTCATAAAGAAAGTGAAGCCTGGTTGTACTGCATGCAACAAGCCGTAGAGAATCAGCCTTACGAAGTCGATTTCAAAGTTTATCTGATGCAGCAGCTAAGAGTTCCGGCAGAGAGAATAAGACAGGTATCAGGCAGCTGATACCTGTCTTAAGCACATATTGAAGTTAAAAGTTCTTCGCCAAGGCTTCAGGGTACTGGCGCTGCCTCGCTAACAGTTCGGCTCTGGAAGTCACTTCTTCTTCGGTACATTGGCCAGTTACCGGGAAGTAATGCTTAGTCGCGTATTGCTCGATGAGTGCAGAGCTCACCAGTTCATTAGCAATCAAGTCCTGCAAGATGGCATCGGCGGCGGCTAATGCCGAAGAGGCTTTAACTATCTCTGCACGAGCATAATGCTTACCATGAAACGACACATCTGCCGCACGCAGATCCGCATCATCCCCAGGTATTTGTTGCGCCCCAAATAAGGGCTTAGCCGCGACGCTAGCCTGACTAAAGCTTGGAATATATTGGGCTATATGCTCAATAGAGCCTAAGGTTCGTTTTTCGATGAGCTCTGCTGGCCATTGATGTTCAATCTTATTCATAAAACGTTCGGCAAGTTTCGGCTGGGCACTATTTTCACAACTCGCCACTAAGCCATTCTTAAACAGGGTGATATCTTGAGTCATGCCGTGTAATTGAAAATAGCCATCAGGGTAAGGCGTCAATTGTGCCATGCCTAGAGGTGTACCACGCTCCCCATAAAAAATCACCTCAGGCCACAAGCCTTTACACTTTGGCCAATGGGCAACATAGGCTGCTTTAAACTCGACCATACGCCGACGCTTAGCACTGAGCATGTCATCGATTTCGCCGCTCTTAAAGCCACAGGCATTAATCACATAATCAAAATCGGCATAGATAGTCTCGATTTTATCGTGCTTTTTCATCGATACACGCCAGCCTGACGCGTCAGCAAGTTGCTCTAATGCCACGACTTGCGTGTTGGTATGTAGATGGCAATCAGGTAATTTCTCTATCGCCATACTCGCAATAGCAGCAAAACGAAAGGCTGACAGGCCATATTCCTGCACTAACACTATCGGGAACTTTAAATTATCCAACTCGACATGCTGAGCAAAAGCCACCAACCAATCACTCGGACATTGGGCTTTATCAGGCAAGGGATGGTCTTTAAGAGCCTCTATTTCGGTTCGCTCAAACAAACGAAAATATTGCTCAGGCTCGCCTAATACTTTATTGCCAACATCTTGCCAAACTAAAGAGGTGTACTTAGCGCGTAACTTTTCTAAGCGCGGCAGTAAATCACAAGGGTGACCGGGATCGTTTTTCGGCAATGCGATAACAGTTGGCCGCTTATTCACGCTTTGCGGGTATACCTTTACCGTCTCGATTGATTGCTCTAGTAAGGTTAAACACTGCTCATCTGATATTTCCCGGTAAAGATTGCCGCCAGCATGTAGATGACAAAAGGGAGGGCCATTGACTAAGCTGTCCCCTTTTTCGATCAAGTTAGTGTCTATACCCAGTTCGGCGAAGCGCAGGGCGATTGTTGAGCCGGCAACACCGCCACCTATGATGGCAATTTTAGGACTAGCTATCGATGCTGTATCAGATTTTTTTGCAGCTTGATTCATTGTGCTTACTAGAGTGACGTACAAAATTCGCGGCTATTTTACGCCGCAAGCAGTCAAGTTTATAGCCATCAATCACAAAAAGTTCATATTTACCCAATTCACCTTCTAAGGAACCTGAAATTAACTACCGACGATAATCAAACGCACCAGAAGGTTATAACAGATCCCCGTTGGAAGTTGCCGAAGATCGTTGGAATAAATCATGTGAGACCGACATGGATGTCGGGCTAACTTTCGCAGGTGCATGGATGCATCCTTCGGAAGTGGTAGTGATTTATCCATAAGAACAGAGGGATACAACTTCGCCGGGGCGGCGTGGGGTGATCCAAGAGGGGCGAGGCCGTCCAGCCCCTCTTGGTCGGGTGTGGGTTGAAAACCCACGACTTGCCTCGGCCGTAAGGCCGCAACTCCAAACTAAGTTGAGAAACATTGATAAAGAGCTGGATTCCGGTTAGAAAACATTGCCGGAAAGACAGAAAATGAATGTGTAACAAGTCAAATAAAGAACAAAAAGTTAGCGTTCATTGCTAACTAAAATAAGCTGCTATACAACCCACCAGCGTCATCACGAACAAGAACCACTTCATCGTTTCAGGCCTAGCCTTGATGGCCATTTTAACGGCTAAATGAGCCCCAAACATGGTACCGAAGGCGAGTATCAGTCCGGGGAGCCATTGGATCAGCCCCTCAATCATAAACAGCACTAAGGCCACCGAAGTAAAGACTAAGGTGCAGAGCATCTTGAGCGCGTTGGCACGTACTAGATCATATCTCAGCGACCCCGCCAATGCAGCCAGCAGCACAAAGCCAACTCCAGCCTGAACGAAGCCACCATAGAAACCCGCGACACCCAGCCACCACCAGGAGCTCGGTGTCTGAGACACCTTATTCACCGATGCGCCGTATTCCGGCGCTATCATGGAAGGTTTGACTAAAATAACCAGTGCCATCAGCAGCATGGTGCCCAGCAACAGAGGTTTTATCCACTCAGTAGGTGCATAGGCTGCTCCCACCGCTCCTAATAAGCCTCCGATAACGGTGGGAATAAGGATGGGCACCTTGTCGTCTGAGTCTAATTTTCCATGTTTCTTAAAGCCAAATACGGCGACTATCGACTGCATCAAAACGCCGACTCTATTGGTCGCGTTGGCCACTTCGGCAGGCATACCCATCACCATCAATGCTGGCAACGTCAAGTTTGAGCCTCCACCGGCGAGGGTATTGATGATACCCGCGAAAAATCCGGTTACCAGTAACAAGATTGCATGGGTCAAACTGATATCCATCAGGACAAGGGCTCCCTTTAATACGACTAATTATAATTAACTAAGGCACCAACTCAATATTTGTGCAGTAAACAGCTTACCGATTAATATCAGTAATTCAAATTATACTTTGTATCCAGCCTGTTACCTCTAAGCTAGACAGATGATGAGTGCAGCTCTGGGCTCTGTAAAGGTCAGCGGATCCAGGTTGAAAATGATGTATGATTCGGTATGCTCACTGACTATTGACTCATAGTTTTGCCCCATAATGGAATTAGCCTTGGCGAATGGAGCCTTATGACAGAACAGATAGTGCAACTGCAAGGGATCAGCAAACAGTTTATCGATGGAGGAGTCGGTCACAAGGTCCTCGACCGACTCGACCTGCTGCTCACCCAAGGTGATACGATTGCGCTCACAGGTGCCAGCGGGAGTGGCAAGAGCACCTTGCTTAATCTGATCGCCGGATTTGAACGCCCCGATGCAGGCTCCCTTAGCCTGCTGAGCGAAAACACCACAACATGGAACGACAGTCACTGGAGTTATTTCAGGCAGGTTTCTTTAGGCGTGGTCTTTCAACAATTTAATTTGCTGACCCCGCTTAATGTCGAAGATAACATTGCATTCCCACTCAGGCTCAATGGATTAGATTGGAACTTTTGGTGCGATCATCTGGTCGATAGCTTAGGTCTGAGGCCATTACTCAAGCGTCATGTCGAAGCCTTATCCGGTGGTCAGCAGCAGCGAGTCGCCATCGCCCGGGCACTGGCCCATAAACCCAGACTCCTGTTAGCCGATGAGCCCACCGGCAACTTAGATCAGCTCGCCAGCTTAGAGGTAATGAAGCTCTTGTGTGAACTGGCAGGAGAGCAAGACACCAGCATAATTATGGTCACCCACAGCATGGAATGCGCCGAGTTTATGCAGCGGCGTTGGCATCTGGATAATGGCCAGATCCATGAGTAATACCAAACTCATCCGCATGACCCGGCTCTGCCTTGAGGTCTTCTTCGCCCATTATCGCCAAGCCCCACTGCAGGCTGGCGCCATCAGTATCGGTATTATTCTGGCTGTCACCTTGTTGATCGGGGTTCGCACCACCAATGAAAACGCCATTCAGAGCTACAGCTCTGCCACCGAGCTACTAAGTCAGCAAGCCAAATGGTCTGTTACTCCGCCACTTGGCAGTAAGCGTCTGGATGAAAACCTATACTTCGATATGCGCGCCGACGGTTTCAGCAATAGCCTGCCAGTCTTGCAAGGCGTGGCCAGTGACTCGAATGGCAAACGTTGGCGCATTCAGGGCAGCGACCTTATGGCCGCCCTCACCTCTTTCCCAGCCTCTGTTTCAGCCTCCGCTTCTCAAGTAAATAGTGAAGCCAGAGCTAAAACTGGCGGCGGGCTGTTCTCTGTAAATATTCCCATAGGAGATATCTTATCCGGCGCGCCCCTAGTACTGACGAGCAAATCATTGGCAGAGCAGATCTCCCAAGACGGTGACTTCGTACTCGGGGGCGTGAAGATAAGTGTCATAGCCTTAGATGATGCCAGCAATTTAGGCTCGGATATTTTAATGGATATCTCTCTGGCCCAGCGCATACTCAAGCGGCCCAATGAACTCAGCTATATCGCCCTCTTCTCTGACGTAAGCAATAACAAGAGCCATTTAGAGCGGCTTATTGGCAACCGAGGCATGTTAATTGAGAGTGATAATGGCGATGGCCTCACCGCCCTCACCGAAAGTTTTCACCTTAACCTGACCGCCATGAGCCTGCTGGCCTTCGTGGTCGGCCTGTTTATCGCCTATAACGGGGTGCGCTATAGCTTACTCAAGAGACAGAGGTTACTGACACAGCTTCAACAACAAGGCATAGCCAAGGCCCCCTTGATGTTGGCTCTGTGCATCGAGCTTCTGCTCTTGGTCATAGTCGGTTCTATCATAGGTTTTATGCTGGGATTGCAACTCAGTCACTGGCTGCAACCTATGGTATCGGTGACGCTGGAGCAGCTTTATGGCGCGAAGATATTTCCGGGTCACTGGCAATGGAGTTGGTTGTTTCAGGCCATAGGCCTGACTTTTCTCGCCGCTCTGGCAGCCTCAGCATCATTATTTATTCAGCTAATCCGTCAGCCTCTGGCGGGAAACTCGGGTCACTTCACTCAGCAAAAAAGTGCCAATAAGATCTATCGATATCTATTATTCATTGCCATCACACTCGGATTTGTGGCATCGATATTACTGCCTTTTAGCCAAGACTATCGCTACACCATGCTCCTACTTGGCCTTGTAGTCATCGCCATCCCCTTAGCCCTGCCTTGGTCTCTGGCATTTATGGTCAACCAGCTGCTAAAAGTTACCCCTAAAGGTTTATTACATTATCAGGTCGCCGAGACCAAAGAGCTAATCGCCCCCCTGTCACTGGCCATGATGGCCATGTTACTGGCACTGACAGCCAATATATCCATGAACACCTTAGTGGGCAGCTTCGAGAGCACCTTGAAAAACTGGCTCGATGCCAGACTGCACGCCGAGCTCTATATCAGGCCGGCATCGAGTCAGATGGCCGAGGTTGAATCCTTTTTGAAAAGGCACAAGGAGGTGGATGCCCTCTATAAACAGTGGTACCTAAGCAGTAAACAAGACAAGCTGCCGATCAACATTGTCACTCGAGATAAGCTGTCCTTAGCCGAGACTACAGTATTTAAAGAGACGGTCGAAAATATGTGGCCAGCATTTTTTGCTAATAAACTCGTGCTGATCAGCGAGCCTCTCGCCATCAAGTTAAATCTCGGGCTAGGGGACGGCATTGACTTGCAGGCTCTGCCGGATAATCACTTTACCGTGGGGGGGGTGTTCTACGATTACGGCAATCCCTACGGCGAGGTCATCATCTCCCCCGAAACTTGGCAAGCCAATGGATTTCCAGATACTCCGATGAGTCTGGCCATAAACGTTACTGGAGACACAGACAAATTCAAACAAGAGCTACAGCAGGCATTCTCCATACCCGATGCCATGATATTCAGCCAGGAAAAGATTAAGCAGCAGGCGATCATCATGTTTAAGCGCACCTTCTCTATCACTCAGGTATTAAATACCTTGACCCTGCTCGTGGCGGCCATCGGCTTATTTAGCGCCTGCTTCATGCTGACCCAAGCGAGAATGGCCCCCATGGCCAGACTCTACACCATGGGGGTCAATCGCCGTCAGCTGACTACTCTCGTCTTCGGTCAGATGTTGATTATCGTGTTGTTTACCTGCCTGGTTGCCCTACCAACAGGCGCCATTTTAGGTTATCTGCTGATCAATAAGATCACCCTACAAGCCTTCGGCTGGAGTATCGCCATGGAGTGGGATTGGTTTGCCTATGGCCAGGTGGTCTTGCTGGCACTTGTCTCCAGCTTATTGGCCGTGGCTTTTCCTCTGTATATGCAAACCAAACAGCCGCTAATATCCAGTCTCCAAAGAGAGGTTATATGATGTCTAAGCCAACCCTAATCATGCAACCGCTAATATTCAGCCTGCAGAGGGAAGTGATATGATTTCGAAGCAAATACTGCTTGTGCTAATACTCTGCGCGCTGACTATCACCACGCTTACTGCCTGCTCTAAGCCATCAACGCCTCCTTCTATGGGGAGCCTGTTAGGCGATAATGCAGCTGGCTATACTAAAGTTGATAAAAGCACGCCGATAGTATTCCCAAAGGATCATCTATCCCACGATGATTTTCGTCAGGAGTGGTGGTACCTCACAGCGAATTTAGAGACCGATGAGGGGGAACAATTGGGGCTGCAATGGACTCAGTTTCGTGTCGCCTTATCCCCAAAAAAATCGCCTGAAAAAGCCGCTAAAAAAACAGAGTCACACACTAAGCTCACCGATTCAGACTGGGCCAGCAATCAAATTTTTATGACCCATGCGGCCGTCACCACTAAAACCTCACACCTTGCAGAAGAGAGATGGTCGAGGCGCCATCCAAGACTGGCCGATGTCTCAACTGATCCCCTCACCATAAAAATAGATGACTGGCAGTGGACTGGCACGGGAGCAGACTTGTTCCCAGCCACACTTAAGGTCGATGCCCGGCAGTTTAGCTATCGGTTAACTCTGGAAACGAGTGCGCCCTATCAACTCCAGGGGGAGCAAGGCTATAGCATCAAGAGTGCCGATGCCTCCGTGGCCTCCCATTACTACAGCCAACCTTTTATCCAGGTTTCAGGCACTGTGGCTATCGATGGAGTAGACCATAAGGTCAGCGGCGATGCCTGGTTAGACCGAGAGTGGAGCTCGCAATTTCTCAACAAGACACAGGCTGGCTGGGACTGGTTTGCCCTTAGATTAGAAGGAGGGTCAACTTTGATGTTGTTCCAGCTGAGAGGCCAAGATAAACCTAGCTTCTATAGCGGCCGCAGAATGTTTGCCGATGGCAGCGGCCGTAATATAGCCTCCAAAGATATCCAGCTACAAGTAGCAAATTGGCATGAAATAGACTCAGTTTCCTACCCTGTTGCGTGGAATATTTCGATACCCTCTGAAAATATTGATATTCGCATCGAGGCACTCAATCCCGATGCGAGAGTGCCCTTAAGTATCAGCTATTGGGAAGGGCCGGTCATTGTCTCGGGGAGCCATAGAGGGGAAGGCTACATGGAACTGACAGGATATGAACACTAACGCTTTGATGTTTTATAAGCTGTGCATACGGTAAAAATGAGGATGCCAGGCTTACTGCATCTTGATCTTCGAGCAAGATTGACTCGGTGATCTCAAACTCCAACAGATGAGGAGGCATCTTGATTTGAGCTATTTTTTATTACTATCAGCCTAAGAAAGCCAAAATTTTATCACCTGAGATAGGCTTAGGGATAAATGCTATTCCCAGTTTGTTTACTTGCTCTTGAGTCGAACTTTGAATATTGGCAGTCAAGAGGGCTATCTTCACATCGGGGTTGAGTTCCAGCAGTTCGGGGGCGGCCTCTAGGCCATTCATTAAAGGCATATTGAGATCTAAGGTGACATAATCAATCTGATTGGATCTGGCAACATCAATCGCTTCTTGTCCATTGGAGGCTTCATGAACAGTCCACTCAGGGAAAGAGCCCTGCACAATAGAAGTGATCATGATTCTCGACAAGCGGCTATCATCCACCACCAGCACACACTTATTCGTCCCCATAAGGACTCAGCTCCCTGTAAAATTGACCTTTAATCTTGCGGGTTCAACAAGTATAGAAGCTGATTTAGAACTTGCTTATCGAACCATGCAAGTTTCTATCCCTCACATCACTCGGCCTGCTATTCAAAGTTAAACTAGCGCGCTCCTCAGTTCTTATTCATAGCTCCTAAATCCCGATTAATGTTCCTGCGCTTCCAAAGCGCCAACAACCAAGTAGTAATAATTATCATTAACAAACTGTTGTTTTCATGAGAATTTACTAAATTACCTCGGTTAGTCCAGCTTTAATAATTAAGGAATTGCTCATGAACATGCCTATTTATTAAACTGGGAGTTAGATCACATCGAAAAAGATGATCTTGATCTATAAACAGATCCAATACCTCTTGTTAGGTATACCCACAATTATTTTGGGGTCTAAACTCGAAGAATACTTTGACAGTTAGCTCTCCTAAACCCGTCCCCGCAGCTAGCTGTCTCCTCTGATTGAAGGTAAACGAGCTGATGAGTCAGGAATACCATATTACCAGTCTAGTCGTACATGCCGCACCTAAGGCTATTTCTCAGGTTGAATCCCAAATCAATGCACTCACAGGCACAGATATCCATGCCGTTACCGAGCAAGGCAAGTTTGTGATCACCTTAGAGGGTGAAACCCAGACATCTATTCTAGACAACGTCGAAGCCATCAATGCCATAGAAGGCGTGCTTAATAGCAGCCTGATCTACCACCAGATCGATAACGTAGAATTCGAATAAAAATTTAAATCTAATTAAAAATTACCGCCAAATTCAACAATAGAAAAAAGAATGAGGAACACCATGAGCATTAGCCGTCGCGAGTTTCTGAAAGCCAACGCCGCCGTTGCCGCTGCAACAGCCGTTGGCGTCACTCTGCCAGTGAAGTTAGTCGAAGCCGCTGAGCAGAAGGACGATATCAAGTGGGATAAAGCACCATGCCGTTTTTGTGGTGTGGGTTGTAGCGTCTTGGTCGGAACCAAAAATGGCAAAGTCGTTGCCACACAAGGTGACCCAGAAAGCCCAGTCAACAAGGGCCTAAACTGTATCAAGGGTTACTTCCTATCGAAGATCATGTATGGCAAGGATCGTCTAACCACGCCGCTGCTGCGTATGACAGATGGTAAGTATGACAAAGAAGGTGAGTTTACTCCGGTGAGCTGGGATACCGCCTTAGATACCATGGCTGAAAAGTGGAAGCACACGTTAAAGACCAAAGGGCCTACCGCTGTGGGCATGTTTGGCTCTGGCCAGTGGACGATATGGGAAGGCTACGCCGCCTCAAAACTACACAAGGCAGGTTTCCTCACCAACAATCTAGATCCTAATGCACGTCACTGTATGGCATCGGCCGTAGGTGGCTTCATGCGTACTTTTGGTATCGATGAGCCAATGGGCTGTTATGATGATTTAGAGGCTGCCGATCATTTCGTGTTGTGGGGCGCGAACATGGCTGAGATGCACCCAATCCTATGGGCTCGTCTGTCTGACCGTCGTCTGAGTAGCCCGACAAGCCGCGTGCATGTACTGTCTACATTTCAGAATCGCAGCTTCGACTTAGCCGATAACGCCATGGTGTTCCGTCCACAAACTGATCTGGTCATCCTGAACTACATAGCTAACTACATCATTGAAAACGATGCGGTGAATAAAGAGTTCGTCAGCAAGCACACTAGGTTTGTTCTTGGCACGACTGATATTGGTTATGGACTGCGTCCCGAGCACCCACTCGAGCAAAAAGCCAAGAATCCAGGTAAGGGCTCATCGACGCCTATCAGCTTCGATGAATATGCCAAGTTCGTTAGCACTTATACTCTCGAGTACACCGCTAAGATGAGTGGCGTCGAGCCTGAAAAATTAGAAGAGATGGCCAAAGCGTACGCCGATCCAAATATCAAGGTGATGAGCCTGTGGACCATGGGGATTAACCAGCACACACGTGGCGTCTGGGCCAACAACATGCTCTACAACATCCACCTGCTGACCGGCAAGATAGCAACGCCTGGCAACAGTCCGTTCTCGCTAACGGGTCAACCATCGGCTTGTGGTACCGCCCGTGAAGTGGGCACCTTCTCTCACCGCCTTCCTGCCGACATGGTGGTTAAGAATCCTAAGCACAGAGCCATCACCGAAAAACTCTGGCAGGTTCCAGCAGGCACAATTCCACCTAAGCCGGGATATCACGCCGTACTTCAGAGTCGTATGCTCAAAGATGGCAAGCTGAACTGTTACTGGACCATGTGTACTAATAACGTCCAGGCTGGCGCTAACATCAATGAAGAGATCTTGCCTGGTTTCCGTAACCCGGAAAACTTCATCGTAGTTTCAGATCCATACCCAACGGTCTCAGCCATGGCCGCCGACCTTATTCTTCCCACCGCCATGTGGGTAGAAAAAGAGGGCGCCTACGGTAACGCCGAGCGTCGTACTCATATGTGGCATCAACAAGTGAAGCCACCCGAAGGCGCTAAGTCTGATCTTTGGCAGCTAGTAGAGTTTTCTAAGCGCTTCAAAGTCTCTGAGGTATGGCCAAGCGAACTTATCGCTAAGCAACCAGACTTGGCAGATAAGACACTCTATGACGTGCTCTTTGCTAACGGTGAAGTCAATAAGTTCCCCACTTCAGATTGTAAGGCCGAGCTAAATGATGAATCTGAGGCATTTGGCTTCTACTTACAAAAAGGCTTATTCGAAGAGTACGCCCAGTTTGGACGTGGTCATGCCCACGATTTAGCCGATTTCGATACTTATCACGAGACTCGCGGTTTACGTTGGCCTGTGGTCAACGGTAAAGAAACCCTACGCCGCTTTGTCGAAGGTAGCGATCCCTATGTTAAGGCTGGCGAAGGCTTCAACTTCTACGGTAAGCCGGACGGTAAGGCGGTGATCTTCGCCCTACCCTATGAGCCTGCTGCAGAAGAGCCAAACGAAGAATTCGATCTCTGGCTATCGACCGGTCGTGTGCTTGAGCATTGGCACACAGGCTCTATGACGGCTCGCGTCCCAGAGCTACATCGCGCCTACCCGGACGCACAGATCTTCCTTCATCCAGAAGACGCAAAGGCTCGCGGGGTTAAGCGTGGTGATGAAGTCCTAGTGACCTCACCTCGCGGTGAAATCAAGACTCGTGTAGAGACTAAGGGCCGCAACAAGCCGCCGAGAGGCGTGGCATTTATGCCATTCTTCGACGCACGCCAGCTGGTCAACAAGTTATTGTTGGACGCCACGGATCCCCTCTCTAAAGAAACGGACTTCAAAAAGTGCCCGGTCAAGGTGACGAAAGTCTAATTGAGATGAATCACTCTACACAACAATAGAGATTCATCGACCTACACAGAGGACGGGCGCTTGCTCGTCCCCTAGGAGATAAAATGAAAAAATTACTTACTGCCGTCGCCATGCTATTTATGCTCAATGCATGCTCTGGACAACAAGCAGCCACTCAAGCCGATCCTGTTAATATCGCCTCTCTTGGGCAATCAGAGATCACTGACGTGCGCGCCGCCGATGTAGCGCCTACTTACCCCAAGCGTGGTAAGTCCATCGAGCGTACGTTTGTGCATCAGCCCCCCTTGATCCCCCATAAGGCGGGATACCCGATCAACCTCAAGAAAAACAGCTGTATGAACTGCCACAGCCCGGCGAAAGCTAAGCGCATGAAAGCGACTGAGATAGATGCATCTCACCTGCTTGCCGATAGCAAGTTGAACAAGCACTACTACAACTGTACCCAGTGCCATGTTCCTCAAGCAGATAACAAGCAGCCGCTAGTCGAGAATTATTTCTCGGCTCAATAGGCTAGAAGTTGCGAGTCATAAACTGTAAAGCATGAAGCTTAAAAGTAAAAACCACCTTTCGAGGTGGTTTTTTTACTCTTTATACCAATCGGTATTATTTAGTATTTCAGGCTAGTCAGGTCCAACAATCAATCCAAGAGGCTCGAGTAACTGTTCCTGCTGCCACATGCAGATTTTAACGCCGCTCAGATCCACCTTTCGCGGATCTAAACCATATAGCTCTGCATGAGAAAGATCGCACTCCCTTAGATTAAACTGACCCCAAGCGTCACTGGAAAACTCACCTCGACTCAAATCAGAGCCCTTAAACGACGCTCCATACAGATTTGCGCCTGTCCATTTGTTTTCAAATAGATCGCACTTCTCAATACATTGCCGCTCAAAATTAGCGTAAGACAAGTTGCACCCCGTCATGTATACAGAGCAAAAATACACTTGCCTGCTTATCTGATTGGCAAAACTTGTCTTGAGAAAGTTAGCCCCTTTCAAGTCGCAATTCCTAAATTCGGCGCCGAAGCAATTAGCACCTTTGAAATTAACCATAGATAACTGACAATCTTTAAAGCTCGCATCTTGTAAATTAGCGTACTCAAAGCCACAACCGCTCACAGCACCTTGCTCTATAAATGAGCAGTCGACAAAATGACTGTCACTGAGATCTGTATGGTTAAAATTACAGTTATAAAATTTACACTGCTCAAAATGTGAATCACTCATATCCTGATGACTAAAGTTGACCCCTTCGAACACCTCATTTTTTCTATTCAATTAATGCCTCTTGCTACATCAGACCAGTTACCAGAACCGAAGGCTAACATTCACAAGCCAAGAAACCAACAAAAATAAATACAATAAAAACAACAAGTTACAAATGGCTAAATTGGTAGTTTTAAGGCGTCAAACAAGTCTGTAGACCTTATTGAAATTTATCGAGAATATGCTGAAACCAAGAAAGTATTTTAACTCAACCTAAGAGCTTACAGAGAGTCGAGCATAGGAGATTGAAGATAAGATGAAATGCAGGTTTAAAAAGATAGAAGTTCCTAAGATCTAGGAACTCAGCCCTAGGAGCTGAAACGTGAAACCTCTCCTTGCTATATCATTCAATTCAGGTAATTTGATTAAAAGACCAATACACCTTTTGAGAGACCTCATATGAAGCAAGGTAAACATGACCCACAACTGCTAAAACTCGCCATGGAAATAGGCGTCGGCTATGCTAAGAAGCGTGGCTTTGACGATTTTGGCAAAGGAATTTCACCAAAAGATAAAGTCGAATGTATCTATCGTCTGCTCGTTACCGATAAGCTCATTCAACCACTAGCAGTCGATAAAGAAGACGGACCAAATATGAAACACAAATTGGTTTTATGGATTAGTAGACAGCTTCCCGAAGATCATAAACTGTTAAACTAGCAAGCACATATTCCAATTCGTTAATCATTAGCATCTTTGCTCATTTTGATCCCTAGCTAAGATTTAGTCTCTGCGTCGTTCCTAGGACAAGAATCAGGCTCACCCATAAGCTTAGGATCGAAGATGCTATATTGATTTCGCCCTCTGTGCTTCGAGACATACATGGCACTATCGGCGGCCTTCAACACAGACTCCAGATCTCTCCCATGCTGTGGATACATGGCGATGCCTATGCTAGCGCCTATGTTAATATCTTCGCCACAGCTCAGCTGCACATCTTGATTTAACGCACACCTGAGTTCCGAAGCCAGCTTCTCAATCGCTGGTAGGCTGCGTTCCTCGAAGCGGGCGTTATCGAAGTAACACCCTACGACAAACTCATCGCCTCCCCAGCGAATACAGAGATCATCGTTTCTAAACACAGCCATCATGCGGAGACCGACCTCGATCAACACAAGATCGCCAGCTTCATGACCACGAACATCATTTATCGTCTTAAAATTATCCAGATCGATATTCATGATCACCGCTATCTTGTCATTTTCTTTGGCACGATCAAATAACTCGATCAATGCGCGCCTTCCGGCTCTCCTGTTCTTAAGGTGAGTTAAGCCATCATGATCGGCTTCGAAGCGAGTATTGATCTCCCTCTCTGTGCGCTCGGTAACATCGTACATCAGCACTTCTATCATCAGGTTGCTTTGCTTTCCTGCATCTAAAACCTTTGAAAATAGACAATGTACCCAGCAATCTGGTGAGCCCGGCAAGGTCTTCATCTTAAGATCCAGTGCAACCGTATCTAAATGATGACTCTGCCTGATATCAGTAAGAAAACTCTCTAATTGCAGTTTATTGTCAAACCAGTCCGTGAGTCTCAGGCCGATAGCATCTTCGATGGAATGTGATTTATAGATAATTCGCTCAAAGGCAGGATTAGCTGTGAGCAACAAGTTATCACTATCAATTAAGCAGATACCCGCGCTGGCCTGTTCAAAGATAAGTCTGAACTTCTTCTCCAAAATTTCGGTTTTCTTTCTCAAATTACGTTCCGAGTCTATAGACTGATTCAGAGATGAGACCAGAGTATTAATCCCACTAACAAGGCGGCCTATCTCATCTCTTTGATGGAACCTAGGCACCGAAATATGACTGTTCTGGCCAGGTATTATCTCTTCAAACTTATTAGTGATGCTATTTAACGGAGAAGTTAGCGCCTTATGGACAATAAAAGACACAAGAATAGCTGTAACAAGAGTTAATAATGCCAACATCCAAGCCTGATTTACGGCGGCATCCTTGGCATTATGATGAATAAATGCCTCATTAGGCAGTATTTTAAGTTGGCCTATCACCTCATCTTCAGAGAAAGGGTTGTACAGGATAAGAGTCGAGAGTCCCTCCCTGCCGATGAGCGTTTTCTCACCAGAATACACAGAAAATCCAGGTTCACTGATCAATTCAGCTTCGGAAACCACGTCATTAATCGCCAAGCCATCGATGATCTCCCTTGCTAACACAGAATCCTGTACATAAACGGCAATAGACGCCGTCTTCTCTATGGTTCTGGACAACTGATTAACATGCTCCCTCGAAACCTGCTCATTTCTCTCAACTTCTTCAAAATAGAAAAAGTATGAACTCAGCACAGCGACTAGGGCCACACTCAGCGCAATGGCCAGTGCCACCTTAAAATACAGCTGATGCCTAAAGCGCCTCAAATCGATATACCACTTTTAATGAATCTATTAAGTCCTGACTAGAAATATAGCCTATAGCATGGCTCGAGCTGATAATCTCATCAATCAATTGGCCGGGAGACTCGGTTTCTTTAGGGGGTGTGTTCCGACCAGAGAAGAGCAACCTAGCCCAATAGGCATCGATCTGCGCCTCGGTTCGATTAACCAACCTTCGATAAAATTGTCCTTTCATCTCAGATTTAGGCGCAAGGTCGAACACCTTGGCCTTATCACCATTAGGGAAATTCACATAGCGGCCCATAAACAGATCTACAACCTGGCTTTTGGTTAATGAATCGACGCGACTCTCACGGCTAACCACCACTAGCAGTTCGCCTTCGGCTCGAATGGGCTGAGTGAGCATCAAGATGAGTAAACCAGCCCAATACTTCATAGGCTGAAGATAAAGCTGAAGTTAAGTGACAAGAGATCGACCTCGGCATCTCCAACCAGCTCCTGAGCCTGAGTCCACATAGCCGTGCCTCTACTGTCGATCCAAGTATGATCCCATTGAAATTTCACACAGGTATTGGGATAGAGATCCCACCTCATCCCTACACTTAAGGTCGTCTGTTCTATCTGGCTAGCACTAAGTGCCTCAACACTCCCTTGATACAAGGCATTGATTCCTCCCGAGAGCTCAAGGGGCAAGTGATCGGGTAATTGCGGTGAAACGTAACGAGTAGGTTCTTCAGAATTATCGATATGGGCCAGTACACCATAGAATGTCATCTCATCGACACGATAACCCACACTCAAGTAGCCATTATAGAAAGATTGTATTATCCCCCAATCAGAGTTGATATAACCAAGCTCCGACTGAATGATCCAGTTCATATGATCATATTGCAAACCCAGCGCATAATATTGCAACTTCTTACCCGGTCCATCTATGCTCTGTGCCAGCACACCAGCTTCTGGCCATAAGATGTCAGGCACAAAATTAAGCTCCTCGACCAATTCATTAGTCTGAAACTCCAATTCATCCACTTCAACCCAAGCGGCAGCGAGTCTAAATATCCAATTATCTAAAGTATAAACAGAGGTAAGCGCGAGGACATTTTTAAGATCGACCTCGAAACGACTAGCCTGCACAGCCAGTACTGAGTGCGTAATGCCGTAAGCCAACTTAGTTTCCCAACTCCCTCCGCCGAGGGCATGGGTATAACTAACATCGACACCGTCAACTTTCGCAATGGATGAAGTGATAGCATAAAACTCAGGAATAGGCCTAGACCACAGGTAGGCATAGCTGACGTTTCTGTACTCTGACAGCATATAGAGGTCTGTGCTGGTCCTCCCCAGCCTGAGTGACCAATCACGATTTGGCCGATAGCGCAGAAACAGCAACTCTAGGCTATCCAGAGCAGTATCACTTGCCCTATCTTTTAGCACCACTTGAGTTATGCCATCCAGGCTCTCAGTGAAGTCCACGTTAACTTGTAGACCGAATAAACTGTCTGGTTTAAAGGAGTACTCGGAATCACTGGCGTTCATGCTGAGCTCGCGATGAAAATACAGTTCATCGCTGGAGCTTCTGACGACACCTAAGGTACCGAAGCCGCTGATGCTCAAGTTAAACTCAGACTGCTGCGGATGGTCATGGGTGCGGGCTTGAGCCTGGCCCGCCACACTAAGATGAGCTAATAACAGCAGAACGGATCCACCTATGATCCGAGGTGAATTATCGACAACCTTGTCTACGATCCAATTTAGCTTCTTAGTTCTTTTCTCAGGCATAGCGACCTTAAGCAGGCATAGAGGAGCCCCCTTTAAAAATAGAACAGTTATCGCTCAATCAGCAATGTACTACTCATAAATAGGTTTAGAAAAACGAAAAAAAACCGTTATTCCACATCTAAAAGATACATGCCACAATGATATAAAATCATTAAAAATCAAAATAATATGACTTAAATATCAGGTTTACCCATGGGGAATAGATTAGCTAAAATAATCCTGTGGAGAGGAGTGTGGGGCGTGAGCATAAAAAAATCCCCATCACATGTGACGGGGATTTTTATTTTAATTGCGATTAAAGCGCATGCATTGCAATGCGCGATAAAGCATTAACTCTCGACAGGCGATACCACAAACAAAAGGTCACCTTGAGACACTTGCTGACCATTGCTGTTAAGCACACGCTCGATACGATATTTCTTATCTTCAGGATACAGAACCGCATCAGGACGATTATAACCAGCCAAACTAAGCTGTGAGAACATCTTCATCGCTTCTGTAAGCGCTAAAGTCTGACCTACAGTAACTATGTCACCTTCTTTAACGAAATCAGCCTCACCTGGCGCTGGAGAGGTGTAGAAGATACCCGCCCCTTGTGCCATCACTTTCAGCTCGTTACTCTCACCGACGCGCAGTGAAGCAGTATCGACGCCGACAGTTTCCGCAGCGGCTTCCATCTCGGCAATCAACTCAGGTACATCTAACTCGGCCATCAGACGAGGCAAGTAGTTAGTGTCGTATACACCTTCGTTAAAGGTGCCATCTTTCAAGATGCGAGTCAGTAGTGGGATGTTAGTCGCAATCCCTTTAATGACCACGTGATCAGCCAAGTAATCGTGCAGCTTGTTAATCACATCTTCACGACTCTCACCACGACAGATGATCTGTGCGATCAAGCTATCATAGTAAGGTGAAACTTCTTTACCCGCCTCTGCGATAGAGATGATCTCTATGTCATCACGCTCAGGCATCACGTATTCGGTGATCATACCAGGATGAGGTAGCAACTGAAGCACACCATGGTTGTCCAATGCAGCCTTCTCGGCAGTGACACGAACTTCGATGGCATAACCCTTGTCTTGTGGCTCCAGAGCTTCGATCGAGCGACCCGCGGCAATATCGAAACCTGCGCTAACGATATCGATACCCGATGTCGCCTCGGTAACCGGATGCTCAACCTGAAGACGAGTGTTCATCTCCATAAAGTAGACTTCGTTAGTGTCTAAGTTATAGATAAATTCAACCGTACCTGCGCCCATGTAATCTGTCGCATTACCAAGATCGAGAGTGTATTGAAGTACCTTAGCTTTCAGCTCAGGCGGCAGCATAGTTGAACCAGACTCTTCGACAACCTTCTGGTTATTACGCTGAACCGAACAATCACGAATTCCCAATACCTTAGTATTGCCAAACTTATCACGCAGAAGCTGTACTTCGATGTGACGCAGTGAAGTGACATACTTCTCTAGATAGAGGTCGCCATTACCAAATGCCGCAGCCGCTTCGGTAGCAGTCTGTTGGAACAGGCTGATCATGTCTCCTTGACGCTCAACGACCTGAATACCTTTACCGCCACCACCTTGTACCGCCTTAAGCAGAACCGGGTAGCCAATTTCATTTGCAACGTTTACCGCTTGCTCTGCATTGCTCAAGATACCGTGACTACCTGGAACGACGGGAACGCCATTGTCCTGGGACGTCTTAATCGCATTAGACTTGTTACCCATGGTCGTCATGCTGTGAACACTCGGTCCGACAAAGTTAACCCCGTTATTGACACAAAGCGCGGCAAATTGAGGGCTTTCAGATAGGAATCCTATACCTGGATGCAGGGCATCGACATTTTCATATTCGGCCACTTTAAGCACTGAGTATGCGTTGAGGTAACTCTCATCTGAGGTGTTACCACCGATACAAACAAGTTTGTCGTTGCCTGTAAGCATATCGGCAGGCACAGAGGTCATGTCCGGATCCGATGCCACTAAAACAACATCTATGCCGTTATCATGGGCCTTACGAATTAGCTTAACCGCAGTACAACCACGAGCATGAATCAATAGCTTCTTGATAGGCTTCATGAGTTCACGAGGGTCGTCCTGAACTATCTCTTCATCGGTAGCCATCATCTCAGGAACTAAAGTTGAAAGCGCATTAGCAATCACATCTTCTATCTGAGCCGTAGGCTTAGGCATCAGAGGATCGATACTGGTTAACTGGTCATCAATTGTGTCGCTAAATGGGTTGGTCACCAAGGCATTCATCGCACCCGGTACTTTCGACAAGTAGTTAGACAGAGTCGCTGTAGACGGCAAATAAGCCGGCACAACCATCTGACCCGCAAACGGCATGTTAGTACCCGATAGGTAATAGGTTTGCACTAATGGATGAGTCACGAAACTCGCCTGAGCACCACCGGTACAGTCACCATAACCGAACATGAGTACAGGTAGCTCGTTATCACGAATGAAGCGAGTGATACGGTCGTTTACCACAGCCATGGAGAAGAGTGCAGCCGCGCCTTCTTTGGTCTGCATACCACTTGAGCTGATGAAACAGATGACAGGAAGCTTACGTTTAGCACACTCGATCAATAGCGCACTGAACTTCTCGGCGCTGGCCATATCAAAAGCCCCCGCCTGGAAGGCAATGTTTGAGACGGCAACACCAACGCGCATCTGTTGACCGTTACGCTCGAAATCAGCCATACCTGTGATAAGACCACAAGGACGAATGCCTTTATCCAATGCATCTTCGATGGAGAGACGGAAACCCGGGAAGTTAAGTAAGTTGGCCGACATCTTATCGCCATTGATCTCATCGAAATCGGTGAAAAACTTAGCGATAACACTTTCCCAGCCCATCTTACCGGCACGCTTATCATCACGTAGAACTTTCTGGATCAAGAGATCCTGATAGCCCATGGTGAGACGGTTCCAGAAATCTTTGCGGCGACCGATACGCACAGGGTTGATTGCACCTGTGTATTCACCACTTTCTTCTTCACTATCGAAATACTCAGGTAGCAGACGCTCGAAGAAGTAAGTCAAGATAACGAACAGACTGTCGTTTAGCTGAGGGAAACCCACACTCTTCCACTGCTCAGTCTTAGTCAGTAACTCAGCTCGGTTCGATTGACTCATGAAGTACTTGAGCCACTTGTAGAATTTACTCTTATCGTTGGCCGTATCTTGGGTCGACAATGCGCGGTCAATTGAGCTGTGCAGCAGATTATCGACAGATGCACGTGACAGGCTCTTAGACATCATGGCTTCTTTAGCGATAGAGGCTAAGTTGCCAACCACATTGTCATACAGCGCGCTGAAGATAAGGATGTTGTGACACTGCCAGATAAAGTCTTCGCGTAGTTCGTCGTGAACAACCACATCCAACACAGTGAGCTTGTTAACCTCAGGCCAATCTGTCTGAGTCACTTCAGATGGAAGCGTCTCCAAATACTGAATCAAACCTTTGAAGTTGTTCTCGGCATTGCCTTTCCAACGGTGAAACAGAGACCAACTGATATTGAAGATAAGCGCCTTACGGGCCTTCTTATAGTTCTCTTTCGGCTCACCTAAGATCAAACGAGTCAGCATATTACGTTCGGTAGAAACCTCATCACGCTTAGTGGTGAAGTTGCCCCAAAGTTTGTTTAGCTCTTCGTCATAAACCAGCTTATCCGGATTAGATAACCAAGACTGGAACACACGGTCCTGCTCTTGCTGAATACGTGCGAGTAGATCACCTTCAGGCACACTCACCTTAGATAGGCGACCATATTGCTCCTGAGAAATCGAATGGATACGACTACGTAGAGTCAGGTAACGCAAATAACGATAAGTGCTACCAAACAGGTTCAGGTGCATAGTTGGGTTATTTGCGACCGCAAGCTCGGCGTGATGCTCTAGCGCCTTGAGGCTCTTAGACGGATTCAAGAAACGCGTCAGACTACGATCATAGTGCTCACGCAAATCTTTAGATTCTCTCACAAACTGCACGGCGGCATTTTCAACGGCTTCGATACTGCTGATGATAGCGCGGCGAAGGTTATGTTGACGCTCATCTTTATCCGTCGGAGAGAAATCTATGATGCCGTCGATGCAACCTGAGGTATATAGCTCTTCAGGTGCCACACCTACCGATTTAGCACATTCTTGCCAAGACAAGTTGTACTTACGGGCGATGCTCTGCAGACCCTGAGGTTGAATGGTATTGAAGATACCATCGCGCAGTGACAATAAGATGTTAGCCGAAGCAAGGGGAATCGCACCACCCGAGTAACCGGCACCGATCACTATGCCTACGGTAGGCACATCGACGTTAGCACTCTCGGCAATCGCCTTAGAGATACTGTGAGCCTGATTCTGACTGTTAGCCACCTCACCCGCATCGGCACCTGGGGTGTCGATAAGATAGATGATAGGCATGGACAGTTCTGCAAACTTGCGAATGGCCTTACATGCAGCCAAGTGATGCTCTGGCATCCAGGCGCCGTTATTAGTGGTTCGCTCCTGCGCAATAAAACCGATACGGCGAGTGCGAATACCGAAGTTCAACTCGATCTCGGCACTATAAAAAGGCCCTTGATGGGTTTCAGCAATAAGCTTGCCTTTAAGATCGGCAATAATACGCTTAGCACCGGCGCGATTTTTATCTAATGTTGGTTGAATCACCTTAGTGACATAACCGTCGACATCGAGTTGCTCTAACTCTTTTAAGTTAGCTTGAATAGTATCTTCACCCAAGAGACCCTTGATCTCTTCGGCTAGGCTCTGTTTACTGTGTTCAGGAAACAGTGAAAAGTCTTGTGCCAGATGTTCTGCTTTCAGAAAAAGCGGGTCGGCAGATTGAGCCTGAGTCTTGTTTGTGGGCTGATTTTTGCTGGTCATCATTGATCCTCTGCTTAGCCTCTAAAATTTTTAGCGAGTAAATATAACTTTGTTCAGGTGTCAAATACCATTAAACTAGGTTAGACGCTTTGTTCCATATTTGAGACAGTGATAAAAACATGCCCGATCTTAACGGTATGATGCTGTTTGCGGCGGTAGTTAGAGCCAAAGGTTTCTCTCAAGCGGCCCGCGAAACAGGCATGCCAAAATCAACCATAAGTCGTAAGGTTGCTCGGTTAGAAGAGCAGTTAGGCGTACGTTTACTGCAGCGAGATACTCGAAACTTGAGTCTCACTCAGGTAGGTGCGCTCTTTTATCAGCATTGCATCAGTATTCGTGACGAAATAGAGGCAGCCAAAGCCACCATAGAAAACACCAATAACGATGTTTCCGGCTCTCTACGCATCGCGATTCCCGTCTCATTCAGTCAAGAACTTATCGCCAACCTATGTAGCAGCTTTATGCGTCTCTACCCTAATGTAGAACTGGATGTACAGTTTACCGACAGCGAAGTAGGTCTGGTCGGCGAAGGCTATGATATCGCTATCAAGTATGGCCCACTGCAATCCTCGGACTTAGTCGCCCGTCTGCTATTCGAGCGTAAACCTATTTTAGTCGCCAGCCCAGGTTACCTGAAGGCCAATGGCACTCCGGCCACACCACAAGAATTAGCCAATCATCATGGTATCCTACTGGGTACCTCACGCTCTGCGCCCATCTGGCCCCTGGGAAAAGGCAACAGAAAAACCATGGTTAGCTTCAAACGCAAGGTCCGGGTCAACAGCGCCGTGATGGTGAAAAAACTGGCTCAGGATGATTTTGGCATCGCTATGTTATCTAACACGGTATGCAAAAATGAGCTGGCCAGTGGTTCCCTAGTGCCTATCTTGCAGGAATGGCCCATCGAGGCATTTAAAGTCTATGGTGTCTACTCGAGTCGACGACAACTAGCCACCAACATCAGCGTATTCCTGGACTTTTTCACCAAACGCTTCAGCAATCAGGAATCACTGCAATCCTTGATGATGTAGGTTTAAAAGAAGCTATAAGCTCAAGATAGAGCATAGCAAGCGGTAAGTAAAAGCGAAGCGATCATAAAGATTCAGGTCAGCAGCTACTTATACACGTTTAGAACGGCGAGATGAAACTTGATAACCCGCTAAAATTGATAAATAATCATCAAAAATAAAATCAATTCTAAATTACTCTTTATTGCAGAGAAGAAGGAGCAAGCCATGACGAAATCCTGTTTAGCAGTTACAGGACTCCTCACCGGTGCAATGTTCAGCACAATAGCTATGGCTAGCCTGGATATAGAAGAGGCTCGCGTCTCCAACGCGACCCAAGCCATGCCTGAAGTCGTCGAACGCTATCAAGCCTTAGTCGATGGCTTAGATAAGCAGTACCGTCAGCAAACCGATGAGTTGTTGATGACGCAGATGGTTGCCCGGCAGGGAGAGCGCCTATGGCAGCAAGCAGTCAGAGATGTGCAATCGGGAGGACAAGATGACCGCCCTCTGTACTGGGGACGCCTGGCCATGAAGACCTTGCTCAAACAACAAGCCCCTTCGTTCCAGATTGCTCCCTGGCAGCGCAATATCAACCTGAGTGCAGTAGAAAAGTCTTCCAGAGGCTTCAGTAACATTAGCTTTGCAGCCGATACTCAGGTCAAAATTTTGCTGACCGGATTCGATCCCTTCTTCCTCGACCGAAATATCGATCAGAGCAATCCTTCAGGCTTAGCGGCACTGGCACTCGATGGCTATCAATTTTCGGTCAATGGCAAGAAAGCACAAATACAGACGGTGATGATCCCAGTACGCTTCGCCGACTTCGATCAAGGTATAATCGAATCTCTGCTCACGCCTTATTACCGCGAAAATAGCCTGGATATGATCATCACCGTCAGCATGGGCAGAGACGATTTCGATCTCGAGCGCTTCCCTGGGCGTAATCGCAGCGCAGCAGCACCGGATAACTTAAATGTATTAACCGGCGGCAACAAGGAAAAGCCGATAGCGCCTATGTTTAATGATAAGACGCTTAACGGTCCCGAGTTTGTCGAGTTTTCCCTTCCCGTTACCGCCATGCAATCGGTGCAGGGAGATGCGGCTAAATGGAAGGTAAACGATAACCACAGTGTCACCACACTGACGAGAGGCAAGTTTAACGCTACCTCCTTATCCGAGTTGCAAGCTGCTACTTCTGTTGAAGGCTCAGGTGGTGGTTATCTATCGAATGAGATCTCATACCGCGCCGTCTTATTGCAGCAGCAATTTAACAGTAAGATCTCTGTCGGTCATATCCATACCCCTAGAGTGAAGGGCTATGATGCTAAGACTGAAACCGACATAGTGGAGCAAATAAGAGCCATGGTAATCGCCGGAGCCAAAAGCTTATAATCATTAAGTGATATTGATTGGGAGCTAAGTAAATATCATCACTCTCATAGGAAACTAAAGGTGCTCAATGATAACTTGAGTGCCTTTTTTAATGGCAAGCGTTAGGTACTTTTCAATACTATGTTTAAACTCTTCAAGACAAAAAACAGTACCAAAGCTTATAGGACGGACGATTCAAATTATGAATTTGATGACGAACGCCACCAGCAGATTGCTGAGCAGGTAGTAGACTGTTACCGACAAGCAGAGGCCTATCTGCAGCGGAGTTTCCCACATCCTGAAATCAAGTTTACACTCAAGGGTAAGAGTGCGGGCACGGCGCATTTGCAACTCAACCTACTCAGATTCAACGCTACTTTACTCGCTGAAAACCATCAGGTCTTCATCGATCAGGTTGTGCCACATGAGATCTGCCATCTGCTCGCTTATCAGCTATACGGCAAGGTCAAACCCCACGGCAAGGAATGGCAAGCCCTGATGATTAAGGTTTATCAACTAGAACCTGCCACGACTCATAGTCTAAATACAGAATCAGTATCAGGAAAAACATTCGATTATTTATGCGATTGCGGTAGTATCCCGCTGAGTATTCGACGTCATAATAAGGTGATCCGCGGTGAGACTCAGTATCGTTGCAGATGCTGTAAACAAGCGCTTAAAAGAGCCTAACTGATATTACTCCTGCCAAGCTCTTGCTTCTATTCCCATTCATCCCGTAAAATCCCGCAAAAGAGCAGACATGAGTTCTGCCTATCGTCTTTGGGCAAAAACGCACATTTGCCTATTTTAGGGAACACCATTGAATTTTTTTACGACTCTCAACGCTGCCTTCATCGGTTTAGCGTTAAGTTTACTCTTATCATCGCCTTCATTCGCATCTCCTTCTCATCCCACCAGCTTTAGCCAAGCCAAACGACTGGCAAAAAAGATCTATAGTAGTGAACTGCCACACACCAGCTTCTATTGTGGCTGTGACATCAAGATCCAAGGAAAAAAATGGCAGCCAGATCTACAAAGCTGTGGCTACCAAGTCAGAAAGCAAGAAAAACGCGCAGCACGTATCGAATGGGAACATCTAGTTCCAGCCTGGGAGTTAGGCCATCAGAGGCAATGCTGGCAGGAAGGGGGACGGAAAAATTGCGGTAAGAATGATCCGAAATATAAAAAGATGGAATCAGATCTACACAACCTGGTGCCCGCCATCGGCGAGGTCAACGGCGACAGGAGCAATTATCGCTTCAGTCAATGGAACGCTAAGCCAGAGCAATATGGCCGATGTGCCATGGTGGTCGATTTCAAATCTCGTAAGGTTGAGCCACCAAGCTATACTCGAGGCCGCATTGCCCGCACATATCTCTATATGCAGGGTACATATGGCTTAAAGATAGCCAAAAGCCAATTAAAACTGTTCAAAGCATGGGATAAAACTTATCCAGTTGATACTATCGAGTGCAAGAGAGACGAAGCGATCGCCCGGACACAGGGAAACCATAACCCTTTTGTCAAACAAAGATGCGACTCACCAGCTGTAAATACCCAGATTGCGGAGTAAGAAATAGATGAGAATTCCAAGAATATATCAAGACTCACCTTTGGCAATCGGTGACAACTTGGCGCTCCATGATGAGGCAGCTTCACACATAGGTAGAGTGCTGCGAATGACCCCAGGCGAACAAGTCAGCCTATTCAATGGTAGCGACCATGACTATTTGGCTGAGATCATCTCTGCCAGTAAGAAAAATGTCTCCGTTAAGGTCCTATCTTCGAGCGCTAACGCCAGTGAGTCACCGCTACATATTCATCTGGGACAGGTGATCTCCCGTGGCGACCGTATGGACTTTACCATTCAAAAATCGGTAGAGTTAGGCGTCAACACCATCACACCTCTATTTTCAGAGCGTTGTGGTGTAAAACTCTCCGGTGACAGATTAGAGAAAAAGAGGCAACAGTGGCAGAAGATTGTCGTCGCTGCCTGTGAGCAATCAGGTCGCAGTCGGGTTCCTGAAATCAGGCCTGCTATGTCATTAGAGGCCTGGTGCGGTGAACAAACTGACTCGCTTAAATTAAATCTACACCCCAGGGCTGCACACGGTATCGGAGGCTTGTCCCTCGAAGTTGCTAAAGTCAGACTATTAATAGGCCCCGAAGGCGGGCTCTCAGACTCTGAGATATTGAAGACAGAGCAAGATGAATTTACCGATATCTTATTAGGCCCAAGAGTACTGAGAACAGAAACAGCGGCACTCACTGCAATCAGTGCCCTACAACTCAAATTTGGTGACTTATAGAATCTTAGGTTCTAGGTTCTAGGTTCTAGGCTCGAGTATTAGAGGTTCTAGGTTCTAGGTTCTAGGTTCTAGGTTCTAGGTTCTAGAAAAATTAAAGCCTAAACCTCTTACATAAGCACATTACAGAATTCAATTGTCCCATCGGAAGATGGCGAAAGAAGGAAGCGAATAGATGATCAAGCTCGGCATAGTGATGGACCCAATCAGCGACATTAACATCAAGAAAGACTCTAGTTTCGCCATGTTACTCGCGGCTCAAAGCCGTGGATACCAGCTCTTCTACATGGAGATGCGTGATCTGGCCATGGTCAATGGTAAGGCGATGGCCAATATGCGCGCCTTAACCGTCAAACAAGACCCTGAGAATTGGTTCGAGCTTGGAGAGACTATCGACACTCCCATGTCAGATCTTGATGTGGTGTTAATGCGTAAAGATCCCCCATTCGATACTGAGTTTATCTACGCGACCTACATGCTCGAGCGAGCCGAGGAGGAAGGTGTGCTGATCGTCAACAAGCCCCAGAGCCTTCGTGACGCCAATGAGAAACTATTTACGGCCTGGTTCTCCGAGTTTACCCCAGACACAATTGTGACCAGGGATGAGACCCGTATCCGTAATTTCTATCAGGAAAAAGGCGATATCATACTCAAGCCCCTTGATGGCATGGGCGGTAGCTCCATCTTCAGAGTCAAGAAGAATGACCCAAATTTAGGCGTGATCATCGAAACACTGACCGATAACGGCCAGCAATATGCCATGATCCAAGCCTTTATTCCCGACATCACCTCAGGTGATAAACGTATCTTGGTCATCGATGGTGAGCCAGTGCCTTATTCCCTGGCTCGTATCCCGCAAAAGGGCGAGACACGCGGCAACTTAGCCGCCGGCGGTCGTGGTGTAGCTCAACCTTTATCTGAGAGTGACTGGCATATTGCACGCAGCATAGGACCTGAGCTGAAGAAACGCGGACTCATCTTCGTCGGCTTAGATGTGATTGGCGATAAGCTTACCGAGATCAACGTCACTAGCCCGACATGTATCAAAGAGATTGAAGCGGCTTATGATGTGGACATTACTGGTATGCTCATGGACGCAATCGAAGCACGTATCCAACAAGCCAAGGTTAAAGCACTGGCTTAAGCAATTTGGGTAATGTTGACCAATGTGTTAACTGTACGTAATCGAAGCACAAATTAACGCAAGCTAGGATGTTGGCAATGGGCGTGACGCAAAAAATGAAGATATTCAAACGATGTATGTTGGCAGGTGTGGCACTGATCGGCAGCATGGGCGTCGCAGCTCAGGCAGTGACTCCTGTGCAAACCATGTTAGGCGATGCACCAAGCGTCCCTAAAAATATTGTGATCATGATAGGTGACGGTATGGGCCCAGCCTATACCAGCGCCTATAGATACTATAAAGACAACCCGGATACTCAAGAGATAGAACAGACGGTATTCGACCGACTACTCGTCGGAACCTCGAGCACTTATCCGGCTAGGGTGAGTGGTTATGTCACTGATTCGGCAGCCTCGGCAACGGCATTAGCCACTGGGACTAAAACCTATAATGGCGCCATCTCTGTCGATACCAATAAACAGCCTATTGCCACCATAATGGAAAAAGCCAAAGCTCTGGGACTCTCCACCGGAGTGGCGGTGACATCACAGATCAACCATGCTACTCCGGCAGCATTTCTCAGCCATAATGAAAGCCGTAGCAATTACGATGAGTTAGCTCTTAGCTACCTTAAAACCGATGCCGATGTGATGTTAGGTGGCGGTCAGAAGTATTTCCCTGCCAGTCTGATAAAAAAATTCGAGGCTAAGGGTTATCAGTACCTGTCGGACTTTAACCAGCTCGATTCGGTCAAACAAGGCAAGGTCATAGGCCTGTTTGCCGATGTGCAACTCCCGTGGGCCATCGATGATAGAGACAGTAATAAGCTGAGCAAGATGACAACGAAGGCCTTAGCGTTATTATCGCAAAATGATCAAGGCTTCGTACTGCTGGTCGAAGGCAGTTTGATCGACTGGGCCGGACACAATAATGATATTGCGACGGCGATGGGAGAGATGGAAGAGTTCGCTAACGCCATCGAAGTCGTAGAGCAGTACATCAGGAAAAATAACGATACTCTGATGGTGGTAACGGCAGATCATAATACCGGCGGCTTAAGCATAGGTGCCAACGGCGAGTATAGCTGGGACACGAGTATCATCAGGGGCGTACAAGCCAGCCCGGACGTTATCGCCAGCGATGCCCTCGCCGATGGTGACTGGCTAACTCGAGTCACATTAAATTTAGGCTTCGAGCCCAATGATGATGAAGGGTCTCAGTTATCTCGAGCGAGAATGCAGGGTAAAGAGGTGATGGCCACGAGTATCAAGCAGCTTATAGATAGCCGCTCAAACACCGGCTGGACGACTGGCGGTCACACAGGCGTCGACGTACAGGTATTCGCAACGGGTCCAGCGGCTAGTCTATTTGCTGGTTATCAGGACAACACAGATATCGCGACTAAGCTAATCAGTTTACTGCCTAAAAATAAACAATAAGATAAACCAAGCATTAACTCCCCAGCTTAGCGAGCTGGGGCTGTGATTCTACCGGCCACACCCCATGCCCCTCTATCTCATTGAGTATTCTGAACGCCTTCCTCTCTTCTAAAGGTTTCGAGAACAGATAACCCTGGGCCATTTCACACTTGGCAGCGGCGAGAAAGTCACACTGTTCCTGGGTTTCTATGCCTTCGGCTACTACGGTTCTGCCCATATTGTGTGCCAGATCTATGACTGTGGTGACGATATGAGTATCGACGCTATTATCGAGTACACCTGCGGTAAAGCAACGGTCGATTTTCAGCACATCGAAGGGAAGCTGCTTAAGGTAACTCAGGGAGGAATAGCCGGTTCCGAAATCATCTATGGCGATCCGTACACCCAGACGCTTCAATGACTTCATCGCAGATAAGGCGAGATCCACCTGCTCAATCACACTCTCCTCTGTGACCTCTAACAGCAGGCTCTGGGGCGGAATATTGTATTTTGACAAGATACGTTGCACCAGGGGGATCAGACCAGGATCCATATAGTGTTTCGCCGACAGATTGACCGCAAGGTAGAGATCGTCCCAGCCCAGCTCAATCAGCCGGGATAAGATGGCTCCTCCCTCTTCGAGCACGTAATTGCCCACTTGTATTATGGCTTCACTATCCTCGATATCGGGTATAAAATTACCCGGCATGATCAAGCCCCTCTCCGGGTGATGCCAGCGGATTAACGCTTCGAATCCTTTCACCTTACCATCGGGGAGTGACACTATCGGCTGCAAGGAGAGTGACAACTGCTTCTCTTCGATTGCTGCACCGATATCTTGCTCTATCATCAACTTGTTATTCGCCCTTTGTAGCATCTCCGGGGTAAACACCCGGTAATTGCTACGCCCTGCGTCCTTCGCCTGGTACATGGCCAGATCGGCATATTTAATCAGCTCTTCGGCCCTGACATTATTACTCTCACAATAAGCGACGCCGATACTCGTGGTCACGATCAACTTATGGCGCCCTAACACGACAGGCTGTTGCAGGGAGGCAAATATCTTATGGATAACCTTACGGACATCCTCTTCCGAGCGGATCCCCCTGAGCAGAATAAGAAACTCATCCCCTCCTTGTCTGAACACAGTATCCATAGCACGAACGCTATGGTTCAACCTCTTGGCCACTATCTTTAATAGCTCATCTCCCTGACTATGGCCTAATGTATCGTTAATTCGTTTAAATTCATCAAGATCGAGAAACATCAAGGCTATCTTATCGTGAATGCGTCCGACACAGGCGATAGTCTTCTGCAGTTCATGATTGAGCATCGCCTTATTAGGTAAACCTGTCAGCGTATCTAACATGGCGAGTCGCTCTAATTCACAAGTATATTCGTCAACTTCCAACTCAAGATTCTGCATCCGCTCGGCAAGATTTAGCGTCGCAATATTGATCAAGTCTACCTCATCGACGATAAATGAAGAGGTCTTAGGTGACAAGGATTTCAGCGTTTCAAAATCATGTTCTGCGAGCATAGGAAGTAGAGTGGCATGACGACTTAAGCTAACCACAGGCGCCCAAGCAGCCAATATGACCAGGGCTCCGGACAAGACTAAACTAAACAGCAGAGTACCCAACATGCTCTCTTGAAACTCATTGAGCAGAGACTGCCAATCACTGATATTGTTGATCACCAATATCGTCGGCGGAGACTCCCCCTTAGCCAAGGGGAAAATCCACAGAACAGAGAGCTCCCCCCCAACCTGATGGACACCTCCTCTGTCCTCTATCTGCTCCCAGGTAAATTGAGCCGCGGCTTGTTCTAGCTGGATTAAACTGGTGTGTTTATTACTAATGCTATAGACCTCTCTGCCCCAATAACTTTGTCCCTCCCTCACATCAGCAGAAGGGGCTAACACAGCTAGCTCAAATGTTTCATTAATCCTAAACCGAGCCAAAATATCCGTCAGGCCAGTCTCCATAAATAAAAAATGGGGCTCGCCCTGTAACAAGTTAGGCACTAAGACCTGAATGACACACTCTTGTAAGCATACGATGCGCCAATGTGGCTCCAACTGCACCGCAACCGATTTAAACCAGTCTATCTCAGCACTTTCAATTAACTTACCGGCATGAGCGAGTACCTGGCCAGATAGCGACATAAGACTCAGCCGATCAAGCTCCCAGTAGAGCTGTAGATCGGGCCAACGAAGCGCTAACATGGCTTGGTAGCCCGAAGGTGTTTGCTCAGTTTCATTGACCAGCAATGCTATTTGTTGAGCTGCAGACAAGGAGTGATCGACACTCAAGGAGATGGAAGTCTCCAGATTTTGAGCTAATTTACCTCGCTGAGATTCCAGCAGGTAATTCTGCTGATTGATGAGTTGTCGATATGCGAAACCACCTAAGATCCCACCTAAGATGGTGAGTATGATCAGTACCGCTACTAGCAGTTTCCATTTTAGACTAATAAATATTGTCCGACCTTCAGGCAGCATAGTCATATCATCACCACTGGAATCGATAAGAAATCTGCAGCGCAAACATGGACCAATGCTTCGACTGCGTGGATGGATCTGGTGCCACTATCGGGGTTACCCAAGATGCACCTTCGACCAAATGATATTCTGCGGCCAACAACCAATCATTATTCAAAAACCAGCGAGCGCCAAAGGTCCAGTCATCGGTGTAAGCGAAATAAGCCGGGAGACCCGTAACAGCCTCATACTCCTTGCCATCGGCATCATCTTTATCATCGATATGTTTATCGAATCGTACAAAAAGTTCTACTTCATGGGGAAGAAAGGCTCTGAGGTCTAGGTAATAGCCTATGCCTGAGTCGACTAATTCATCGGTCATTGGAGGAAATACCAGGCCATTAATCAGTCTATCTCCAGTCATGTATTCGGCGGTAAACTCAAAATTCATATATCTAAATTGTCCCGAGAACACCCAATTTTTTAGCCTTATATCGCCGGGATAATAATAATCCTCCATCGTTGGAAGGTAGCTGATTTCTGCATCGTAATAGGTAAGACCTAATCTCAGGTAGTCATTTTGAAACTCAATATCTGTGGAGTAATAACGCTCAGAGTCGAAGGTACCTAACTTCGCACTGCCCAGCACATTTCTATCTAAGTCTTCGGTGACGTCAACCTTACCAACAGAAACATGCCAATCTACAGCTCCATCCCAGATTTGATGCATACCAAACAGATCAGCCCCCTCGATATGCAATTGGGCATCACGAAAGTAATCGCTATAGATAGATTGAGGCAGCATGATACTCGGCCTGGTAAAAGGCACATCTCTGGTACTGGAATAGAATCCCGTTTCATTCTTAAATCGCCCGCCACGAATACCTAGCATACCTTCGGCCACTTGATGGCTGTATTCGATAAATAGATAATCGAAATTAACATCACCTTCGGCGAGGCTACCCCATTGCCTGTAACTGAGGGCGCTGGCTATACGAATGTGTTCGATTGGCTTCCATGACACAGCGAATGCACCTTCGGTGATATTGAAGGTACTGCCATCCTCTCCGACAACGAACTGAGTGTCGTCAGCAGCAATATAACCTTGGCCGACAAAACCATTGAATTGCCATTCTGAAGCCCAAGAATAAAAGGGTGCAAGAAGAAGTACTAAGCTAAAAAAACCACTAGTGACTAGTTTCATACCAACTCCTAGTCACTCTATTGTCATCGCTGAGTACGGGATCTGCGACATAACCTATCGAACCAGGCGTTCTCGCAATTTGTGCCTGCATCTCGGCTTCATTTTTTAAGATGATCGGCCGCTCTCCAGTACCGGAATAAACTAAGCGGTCCCATCTCCGCTGTAACATATATGGCATCATATCCAGCTGTTTAAAACAAAATTCTTTATGGACTTCAGAGCCAGGAGAAAGAATAAATACTTGGATTTTTTGACCGTCGGGCCAATAGACTTTTTGCATCGAAAAAATCAGACGTAACTCTTGAGCAGGCAAGGGGAAGTCAATGGCTGAATCATTCACTATGACCTGAGCTGCGGTCGAATGAGCACAAAAGAGATACAGCACTAACATCCATGTGGCCAAGAGGCGCATTAACCAATCTCCTTACAATCCTTTATCCATATATAAGCTATTGATAAGCCATGCAGCTGTATCAGCAAGTCAAGCGGATACTAATACCTCACGTATCTACAGCTTAGGCAAAGAATACTTATGCCGCTTAAAATTTATCGCGTAGAAGTAGAGAATTTACACTTGGAAAAACGTGATTTAAAATTTTTTAAAAAAAGCCGAGATCAAGCTCTCCCACCCAAGTTACTATTAGCCATAATGATTTATTTGAAATACACCTGATGATTTTTGTCATTAAGATTCAGAAACATTCAATAACCTAAAACCTTAACCGACTCAATATCTGTATATATCAGACTAAAAACTGATAGAGATGTTTAAATTTGGGATATAATAAGCGTTCAAATTTCCTAACTGTGGTCGTCGTGTTAACTAATCCATCTCAAGTCATTCTCAGAAATAGCAATTTATTCGAAAATCAAAATGTATTAGTAATCAATTATGAAGACGATCGGCTTCCTAAAGATCTGTTAGAGCATGCTAATAAGGTCACCGCACTGGCATTGGACTTCCATCATCACTTACAGATGGAGAGCGAGACCAGTCAAGAACTGTCACTATTTTTTAGCCATTGCCTTCCCAATGAAGAGCTGTTTGATACGGCGATCATTTATTACCCTAAGGCGAAAGCGCTTGCCGCCTACCTCATCAACTTAGCTGGGCAGCACTTGAAACCAGGTGGACAGCTAGTCGTAGTGGGTGAAAATAAAAGCGGAATTCGCTCTCTGGTCAAACAGATCCCCAGCTATTTTGATAAGCCTTTTAAACGAGACAATGCTCGCCACTGTCTGCTTTATATCTGTGAGCTTATCGATCAGGCACCAAAAATAAGACTCGATGATTGGGTCAGTCAATACCAGCTAGAGACCCCTCAAGGCGAAATTACTGTGTGTAATTTAGTTGGGGTGTTCAGCGAGAAAAGATTAGATGAAGGCACTAAATTATTGCTATCGAATCTGCCAAAGATGAAAGGTAGAATATTAGATTTTGGCTGTGGTGCCGGCGTCATTACTGCCGCCCTACTCAAGGAACAACCCAAATTACAAATCGAATGTGTCGACATCAATGCCATGGCTCTAGCTTCATGTGAGCTCACATTAAAAGCCAATAATTTTATCGCCACAACTTACCCATCAGACGGCTTAGACCAAACCCAAGATAAATTTGATGGCATCATCTCTAATCCACCATTCCATGATGGACTCAAGAGCACGAGCGAGATAGCCAAAAAATTTGTAAGCGATAGTGTAATAAAGCTCAGAAGAGGCGGTGTGTGGCACATAGTAGCCAATCGACATCTAGCATACAGCGATACCATCGAGGCTAATTTCGGCCAGGTCAACGTGATCGCCGAAAACAATAAGTATAAGATTTACTCCAATAAATTCAATAAACAAACACGATAAACAAACACGATAAACACAAGTTAACATCGATTCTATGTTAGGGCCGGAGAAAACACTTCTGGCCCTTTTATTGCTCAAAATCAATTTTATATTGATCTTATTAGACTCCATTCATTTTTCAGTCAGTTAGGGCTTCTTAGCCGAAACTTTATGCTGTTATACTCCTACAGCAGTAAAAAATATAAAAATATAAAAACATAAAAATAATAATGAATCATTGGAATTGACTATGCTATCCCCTGAACTGATTGAATTAAGTGTTGATAACAGTTTTGCCGAATTTAAAGTGACGCCTAATACACATGGTCCACTCACCGAAGAGGCTATCTTCACCCTCTTAACGCTCCCCGATTTCGATTGTCTTTTCCCCCTTGAACCTAACATTCAACAGGCCGTGATCCAGGTCAATCAAGTCTGTGGTCAAGATGACGGTCAATTCGAACAATTTTTTCAGATTGCCGAGCGGCGCGATGGATTAATAGAAGTCGAGATAAGTGAAGATAAGATGAGTGCACAGATGCAACTCACAGCCGCCTGGGGGGGGGAGGAAGTCACCATCCAGGATATCTTGAAGTCACTAAAAACCAATAACGTCGGCATGGGGCTGAGCAAAGTTAAGATTCAGTCGCTATTGAAACAACTAACACAACTTCAACCGGGTAAGACTTGCCGCAGTGTCATCGCCTCAGGTAAGCCCTGTGTCAACGGCACCAACGCCAGACTCGAACGTAAAGTTCCCCTAGCCAGAGAGCGCTTACTGCAACCCCAAGAGAGAAAAGATGGCACAGTAGACATGCGTAATTTAGGCGCAGTTATCATGGTGAAGCCTAAAGATCTCTTGATGGTAAAACACCCAGCAACACCAGGGACTAAAGGCTATGACATACATGGTGAAGTGCTCCCCTCCGTCCCCGGCAAAGATCTCAAACTCACCGAAGGAGAAGGAGCCGCGCTGGATCCTGCAAATTTGAATCACCTGATCGCAACGGTTGCAGGCCAACCCGTTGAGACTAAGACAAGCATGAAAGTCGATGATGTACTCAATATTAAAAATGTCGATGTCGGTTATGGCAACGTTGACTTTAAAGGCAGCGTAATGATCACTGGAGATGTACACGAGGGCATGGTGGTCAAAAGCTCTGGGGACATTACCGTTATGGGGTTTGTCGATTCATCGACCTTAATTGCCGAAGGCGATGTGATTGTCAGTAAGGGGATCATAGGCAGACAGCTCAAAGAAAATGAGCTATCAACTAAGATCACGGCTAAGGGCCAGATTTGCGCACAATTCATCCAATATTCAAATCTCGATGCTCAGGGTGAGATACTCGTCACTAAACAGCTACTGCACAGTTATACCAAGACCACACAGAAGCTCACAGTCAGCGATGCCAATGGCCGAAGAGGCGATCTAGTCGGCGGAATAGTTAAAGCCGACAAGGGACTTAAAGCCGTTATCATAGGCGCTACTGCCGGCACTAAAACGGAAGTTTTTTGTGCCATGCAACAAGGCGACTTGAAGGCAAACCTCAAAGAGCTAGATCAAGGTATTAAGGCTATGGTTGTGGCGAAATTAGAGATCACCGCTCGGATCAGGAAATTGCCTCCAAAGAGTGAATGGCAAAATGATGAGATTATGGTGGAACAAGTTCAGATGATGCTGGATGAAAAGCAACGTATCACCAATGAACTCGCAAGGGAAGAGATTGAATATGAGGTCATCAAACAGGAAATTGATAGCTACTACCAAGACAACCGCATAGAGGCTCATAAATACATTTTTGCCAATGTCGAGATTCATATAGGTAAAGCCTTTAACCGAACTCAGAGAGAACACAGTACCTGTATGGTATTCAATCAAGATCAAGAGATAGTCTTCGATTATAATAATCGCGGCTAATGAGCCAAGTCTAATGACTCAGATTTATTGAGTAAAAAATAGAGGCAAGAGCAGTCATATTGTCTGCTCTTCCTCCTCCATACTCTCGTCACCTCACCTCATTAAAATCGACTTATCCCCTCTCGCTTCCCACCCGTTTTACATGCATAATCTTTTTATAAAAACTGATTAATAACCAAAAGAGTTAAGAGAACATTTGTGGAATTATTAAGAATTGATTGTTTAGGCAAGGAACTGAGATTAGAAGGCTCTATGGCGGGTTGGCAACAACTTTTTTGGGGAGAGACCTTAGTCTCTGTCAAACAAGCATCTGCGGATAATGAGAGGCTAAAAACTCATGAGTTTGAACTCGCCACACAAATCAATCCGGTCAACAGCGACCCGGATACAAGCATTGAACAAGCAGTAGCCAGCCAAGCTATAAAGATAAGCCTTGAGATCAATCTTATCTGGCAGCCATTTAGCTTAGATTATCGCTTGATAAAAGATGATCAGGTCATCAATAGCGGCACTAGAAACACCAAAGATATCGAGCGGCAAGTGCCGGTCAAGCCTATCGAAGCGAAACGAAAAGTCAGTCTAGTCGGCCTGGCTTCCTTGGGGTTCAAGCTGCTTAAGAGCGTCAAAGTCATTAAGGTGGTTTTAGCCGGCGCCAGTGTTGCCGCATATTCCTGGTTATTCTCCTTCCAATTTGCTTTAGCCTTGATCGCCTGCCTGGTATTTCACGAATACGGCCATATCAGAGCCATGAAATATTTTGGCATGAAAACCAAGGGCATCTACCTGATCCCATTCATGGGAGGGCTGGCGCTGAGCGACGAGAAGATCAATACCCGTTGGCAAGACGTGGTGATATCTATCATGGGACCCACATTCGGCCTACTCATGTCCATCATGGCTTTGATAGCCTACTGGTTGACTGGTAACGAAATTTTCGCCGGTCTGGCCGCATTTAACGCACTATTAAACCTATTTAATCTATTACCCATACTGCCACTAGACGGTGGACACATATTAAAGAGCATCAGCTTTTCGATGAACAGCGTCTTGGGTCTGGGCGCCTGTGTCGCCGGGGCTGCCGTTGGTATTTACTTGAGCTACACCTTAGGCCTGGCACTATTGGGATTCCTGCTGCTCATCGGCAGTTTAGAGATAGTATTCGAATGGAAGACACGCCACCAGAGTCACTTGTTACCCCTGGACAGGTATGGACAGATATTCTCAACTATTTGGTATTTTCTCACCGTAGGAGCACTTATAGCCATCATCTGGTATCTAGCAGGATCGGGAGATGACATGCTGGGCTTACCACTGAAAATTTTACAAAGTTAACTAAGGCTTAGCAGAAACAGGGAGGGTCATCTCTCCCTGTTAAATACTAAAAATGACAATAATAGTTATAATAAGCTAACCAGTTATGATGACTGCTCAACAATCGCTAAATCACTCGAGGACAACTTCATCCTCCCCCCTTCTCCAATATATTCTATGGTAATAATCTGCGCTGGAATAAAAACGCCATATATCCGTGGATGTGCCAGTATCAATATCCTGGTCTAGCATGATGAGAGTATCGCCTTCCCGAAAGTAATTCATACAGGCTTTAAATTCGGGGCGATCAGCTGCTCGAGTGCATGCTCAACATCTTCAATCTGCATATCCCCCGATAATGGCTGTGATTTTCTTAACCTTCATACTGAACTCCTAATGAGAGTATTTAACTCTGCTATTTAAGTTGAGCTGCAAATTTCATAACCTAGTAATGCGAAACACCAGAGAGAACAAGGTGAGGATAGGTTTACCTCCCCTATCCACTTTTACCCTCCCAGGGCCTCTACCTCAGCAGGCTGAGTCATTCCATTCCTGCATATAACTTATCGATTCAACCTTGTCTTCGTAACTGAGTGCTTCTCCAAAGGTAGAAAACAACCGGAACGACGACTAAGGTAAGCGCAACGGCACTAATCATGCCGCCAACCATAGGAGCCGCGATGCGGCTCATCACTTCCGAACCCGTTCCTGTGCCATACAGGATAGGTAACAAGCCAGCAACAATCGCGGCGGCCGTCATCATCACAGGTCTGACTCGCATGCCAGCCCCATGTAGCACGGCTTGCCTCAATTCGCTCTCGCTAGGGACCAAGCCTCTTGCTTCGCAATCATTTATCATCCGTGCATAGCCCTGATTAAGATAGACCAACATGATGACCCCAATTTCAACCGCGACTCCCGCCAGCGCAATGAAACCGACACCGACCGCAACCGAGAAGTTAAATCCTTGCAGATACATCAACCAAACACTGCCCACCATGGCGAACGGCAACGTCCCCATGATGATGCCAACTTCAACGAAGTTACGAAAGTTCATATACAGCAAGAGTATGATGATCGCTAAGGTTAATGGCACCACGTAGGTCAGTTTAGCCTTGGCGCGCTGCATATACTCATACTGACCCGACCAGGCAATAGAATAGCCGGCCGGAAGCTTCAGCTGCTCATCAACAACTCTCTGGGCTTCGACCACATAGCTACCGATATCGATACCCTCTATGTCTATGTAGGCCCAGCCATTAAGCCGCGCATTTTCACTCTTAATCCCTGGGGGGCCATCTTCGATCACTATGTTAGCCACATCGGCCAGGGAGATCCGCAGACCTTGTGAGGTGATGATAGGAAGCGTCGCCAGCTGCTCGGGTGAGTTACGGTAATCCTGGGGATAGCGCAGATTGACTGGGTATCGCTCCAAGCCCTCTACAGTCTGAGTGACATTCATCCCGCCAATGGCGGTTGCAATAACTTGCTGGACATCGGCGATATTGAGTCCGTACCTGGCCGCTTTTTCTCTCTGAATGTCGATCTTAATATAACGACCGCCGGCCACACGTTCGGAGTAGACCGAAGCCGTACCAGGTACATCCTTAAGAATACGCTCCAGATCTTTACCAATTTCCTGAATCACGCCCAGTTCGGGACCGGCAATCTTGATCCCCACCGGGGTCTTGATCCCGGTCGCGAGCATGTCGATACGGGTCTTAATCGGCATCACCCAGGCGTTTGTCACGCCTGGAAATTTAACCAGAGTATCGAGCTCTTTCTTCAGGCTTGCCAAGGTGACGCCCTCGCGCCATTCACTCCTAGGTTTGAGCTGAATAAAGGTTTCGATCATGGTCAAAGGTGCAGGATCGGTCGCCGAATCCGCTCTGCCTACCTTACCGAACACAGTTTTCACCTCCGGGACCGTATAAATTAACTTATCTGTCTGCTGTAGCAGCTCACGCGCCTTGCCGATGGAGATCCCAGGATAGGTGGTTGGCATATACATCAGATCGCCCTCATCCAGAGGGGGAATAAACTCGCTACCTATGTGCTCCAGAGGCCAAACACCAATACCCAGTACGACCAGAGCCATCATCAGGGTCGACTTAGGGAATTCCAGAACCTTGCGCAACACAGGCATATAGGCCGCCGTAAGCAGGCGGTTGATAGGATTCTTATGTTCGGGCATCACCTTGCCACGAATGAAATACCCCATCAATACCGGCACTAAGGTAATGGCCAATATCGCCGAAGCGGCCATGGCATAAGTCTTGGTAAACGCGAGCGGGGCAAACATGCGTCCCTCTTGCGCCTCTAGGGTGAATACCGGCACGAAACTCACCGTGATGATCAACAAGCTGAAAAACAGGGCCGGCCCCACCTCCTTGGCGGAATCGGCGACAATTTGCCAGCGGTTCTCATCTGTTAACGGGGTTTTCTCCATGTGTTTATGCATGTTTTCGATCATCACGATCGCACCGTCGATCATGGCTCCGATGGCGATGGCGATGCCACCAAGCGACATGATATTGGCATTCAGACCCTGGAAATACATGACGGAAAAGGCGGCCAAGATGCCGACAGGCAGGCTAACGATAGCGACCAGTGAGGAGCGAAAATGGAACAGAAACACCATACAGACTAAGGCAACCACCAGAAATTCTTCCAGTAACTTGAAGCCTAGGTTTTTCACCGCACGCTCGATTAGACCGCTACGATCATAAACCGTGACGACTTCGACACCTTCGGGCAATCCCTTCTTCAGTTGTTCCAGTTTGGCTTTGACACCATCGATGGTCTTCTGGGCATTTTCGCCGAAGCGCATCACGATAATGCCGCCGACAGTTTCGCCTTCACCGTTGAGCTCGACCACGCCGCGTCGCATCTGTGGCCCAATGCCAATTTCGGCGATATCTTTAAGCAGTAACGGCGTACCATTGTTATTGACACCGAGTGGGACATTGCCAATATCTTCCACACTCTGCAGATAACCCGTGGCGCGAACCATGTATTCGGCCTCGGCCATCTCGACCACAGAGGCACCAATTTCCTGATTGCCTCGCTGGATTGCCGTCTGTACCAGTGACAAAGGAATACCGAAGGCACGTAGCTTGTCGGGATCGACTCTCACCTGATATTGCTTGACCATGCCGCCCAAGGAGGAGACTTCAGACACACCCGGAACGGTTTGCAGCTCAAACTTTAGAAACCAATCCTGTAAACTGCGCAACTCACTAATATCGTGCTTGCCCGTTTTATCAACCAGGGCATACAGGTAAACCCAGCCCACTCCCGTGGCGTCAGGCCCCAATTGTGGTTTGGCATTAGCGGGCAGTGACGGTGCCACCTGGCTCAGATATTCCAGCACTCGGCTTCGAGCCCAATAGAGATCGGTATCATCATCGAAGATCACATAGACATAAGAGTCACCGAAGAAGGAATATCCTCTCACCGTGACCGCGCCGGGTACCGACAACATGGCTGTCGTCAACGGATAGGTTACCTGATCTTCGACCACCTGAGGTGCCTGGCCGGGAAAAGTTGTCTTAACGATGACCTGTACATCCGACAGATCGGGCAAGGCATCTACTGGGGTGTTTTTCAATGAAAACAACCCGAGACCGACTATGAATGCCGCGCCCAATAGCACGAAGAAGCGATTCTTAATCGACCATTGAATAATGGACTCAACCATTTTACTCTCCTTTATTCAGCGCTGACGTTAGACATCTGCATGGGCTTGATTGTGGTGATGATAAATTGACCATCACGATTCTCGAAGCTGAAATGAAACTTGGCTCCGACTTTAAATGCCGACATGTCTACCGTGTCACTCACCATAAAGTTCACCTCTGCCGCAGGGCGGTTCCATTTTTCTATCGGACCACGACTGATATTGACCATTCTATGAGCAGCCATGACCGAATTAACCACACCTGAAGTGGAGGCGCTATTACCTGAGTCATCACTTTGCGATGCATCGCTGTCGGGAATATGTACGGTCACAACCTCGACATTGCCATCGGCAGACTTGCTGAGTTCGACATGCAGAGTTAACCCCGGTTGTAGTGTAGAAAAGTCGACCGAGTCGGCGACGGTAAAGTCCATGGTCATAGCGGGCCAGTCCCATTCGGCGATGGCTTGATGATCCAGATTAAGCATACGATGTCCCGCCATCAGGCTATTGATGCTGGCCTCTACCCATACGGTTGTAGGAGCCGGGCTAACATCTTCATCCTGGCTATTCATGCGTTTAAAATCAGAGGTCTTACTGGACTCTGAATCAAGCAGGAACTGGGCCGAAGACACGACAATGTCGCCGGCATAGACACCGGATAGAATTTCGGCAAATTTTTCATCGTAGCGTCCAACCTTCACGGCTATCGACTTAAAGCGGCCTTCACCAAGCGCAAGCACCACACGATCCGAGCTACCCGTACGAATGATGGCTTCCTTAGGCACCTTCAACACCTCTTCACCCTCGGCGTGAATGGTCACCTTAGCAAACATGTTGGGTTTCAGTTCCCATTGTTCGTTATCGAAGCGCAACCTCACCTTAAGGGTACGAGTCTGTTGATCTAAGGTGGGATAAACATAGTCGACCTTACCCTGCCAAATCTTACCCGGCAGATAATCCAGCGTCATGCTAACCGCCAGACCTGTCGATACCAGGGATGATTGACGCTCGAAAATTTCGGCGTCCACCCATACCTGATCTAAGCTACCGATAGAGAGCAAGGTATTGCCGGGTTTAACAAAAAATCCTTCGCGAATATTAAGATTGTCGACAACGCCACCTTGCGGAGCGAAGAAGGTAATGTTTTGCTTAACCTTTCTGCTTCTCTTTAATTCGGTGATAGCATTTTGGGGTAGCTGTAAGGCCTTCAATCTGTTTCTGGATGCCTGGATCAGGCGTGAATTTTTTCTATCCAGTGCAAGCAGAAACTCCTCTTGGGCATTAACGAGCGCCGGTGAATAGATCTCATACAAGGGTTGGCCCTCTGTGACTCGATCACCGGCGGCTTTAATATAGAGCTTCTCTATCCAACCTTCGACCCTAGGGTGGACATGGACCAACTGGTCTTCATCATATTTCACATAACCCACGGTCTCGATTTTAGTGTGCAGTAAGCCCAGCTCGACTTTGGCCGTACGAACCCCCAGATTATTGACCACTTCGGGCGAGATTAGTATGGTTCCAGGCCCTGCATCTATGCTACCCAACTCCTTCTTGTAGACAGGGATTAGATCCATACCCATGGGGGACTTTCCCGCTTTATCGGACGTGTAATTGGGATCCATAGGGGCAACCCAATAGAGGGGCTCATCTAGAGCCGCTGCTCCGGTCTGCTGAGTGTCTGCAATAGAACCACTCAAACTTAAATAAGAAAATGTGCCAACAGCACCTATCGTTACACCTAAAACCAATAAACCGAATATGTTTAAATTTTTATTCATTTTTTGTCTCCATCACTTTCCATAGCACCGTTACCACTCAAGATAATCTGGTCGGGGGTGCTCATAAGGAAGTAATTTAATTGAACTTTTGTTTTTTGAATATTGACATCGATACTGAGATCATCGAGCTGTGCGTTTAATTCTGCGATTAAGGCGCGAACCACTTCGGCAAAATCACCATCATCATTGGTATAGGCTGACAGGGACGCATCCGATTGATCTTTCATTTGAGGCAAGAGTTCGCTCCGATAGCGATGCTGACGTTGCTCAAGTCTTAAAAGTTGCGCCTTTGCGGCGCCGAATGCCGCCATCATTTCCCTGAGGCGAAGCCACTTAAGAGTCTTAACCGATTCAGCATGAGATACGGCGGCCTGCACTTCCCGGTCCTGTTTATCAGAAGTGAAAAGCGGCAGGTCGAAGCTCACTCCTACCGTAAAAAGATCGGCGCGTTCGTTGCCCATAGGATCATCTGCTCTGTAACCGTAACCCGCATTCACTCCCCATTCAGGTTTGAACTTCTGTTTCGACAGCTCAATGCCTTTACTACTCGCCTGAATGATTTTTTCGATAGCATTGACAGAAGGATGATGAGAAAAATACTCAAACAAAGTTTGTGGTTGCACCTGCCGTCCTATATACAACTCGGGATAAAGCAGCTTGATTGCGGGTAGCGGAGTTGCCATTTTCACCTCTTCTCCGTTATCGAGCTGAGTGTCGTTGGAAAATTCATCAACAAAATAGTGACTCGTCCATTGAGACAGTCGCTGCGTATCTGTATCCAACTCCTGTTCAAGCACATTGAGACGATCATCAATACGCGTCACCTCAAGCTGAGCTCTGACAATATCTTGCAGTCTTGATTTCCCGAGGGCAGTTGAATAACTCGCCTGGGCGATATCAGACAGCTGCTCGAAAAGGGATCGATTACTCTCGATTAAGGCGATACTCTCCTGAGCCTTGTAAACATCCAACCAAAGCTGCCCGCTCGTGACGACAACTTTGGCCTTACGGTCTTCTCTTTGAAACGGATACTGACTGGCAATTAACTCAAGTTGCTGCTGTCTAAGCGCTAAACTATCCCCGCGAGGGAACATCTGTGATACGCCCACCTTAAATTGAGTCATGCCTTCCTGACCAAAATCAAAAGTATCCAGGGGCATATTTGCCAGACCGATATTAATCTTAGGATCCGGCAAAGTTCCGGCGGCGATACTTTTTGATTCATAAGCATCTTGAGTGTGGCGATTACCTACCAGCCAGGGATCATTTCGCTGAGCCGACTTTACGGCCATCTCGAGTGTGAAACCGTCGTGCGTTATCGATTTAACCTCTGCCCCTTGAACGGTCTGAATACCTTGCTCGGCAAGTAAAACAGTCAAAAGGAATAGAGGGAATACTTTTAAAAGTGATATTCGGGTCATTGATATTGCTCCTTCAGCGAATTGACTTCTGCATAGTCGCTAACAGAACCATCCGCTTTCAGTAACACCACCTTATATGGCACAAATTGATCTCCCTGTTCCATGCCGGGGCTGCCCACAGGCATACCGGGTACACTCAGCCCAATGGCACCTTCTGGTTTCTCTTCGAGGAATTGCTTAATAAATTTCGCGGGAACATGCCCCTCAAACACAAATCCCTCTCTGGACAGTGCCGTATGACAAGACTGATATCTGGGTTCGATCCCTTTTGAGGCTTTAAACCCCGTGAGATTGTCCCGATTAACCGAGATGGTTTTAAAACCGTTAGTATCCATGTTTGTCGCCCACATACCACAGCAACCACATGAGGCATTTTTATATACGGTTAAAATCTGAGAGTGAGCTTGTTGAATCGCGCTTACAGTTTGGGCCGGACCGTTAGTTGGATCAGTACAAGCTGTAATGAATATCGATACACTAATAGCAATGACAGGCATTGTAAGTGTTTTATAAGAAAGCATAATATCCCCCTGGGGATCTCCGATCAGGGAATATCTAAATGAACTAAGAGCAGGCATTGATTCAAGCTAAAAACAGATACAGCAGAGCGTCACAGATTAAAGAAATACAACTAATACCAATCGGTTTAGTTACTTCAATACACGTTTACTGTTGAAACTGATTTTACGGATAAAATCCCTATTACTTAGTCGGTTAGATATAAGATCAGAGCCGATGTCGATACATCAAAAATCATAATTAGGGAGTGAAAATCTCCCGCTAAAATACAAGAAATGAATAGAAAACGGTCAAAATCAAGACAGTTCTATCCTGTATTAGCAGGTTATCGGAGGACGATAGTTGGTCGCTGGATAGGGAGTTTGAATAGAAAAATTGTTTGATACAATCTGCACCGATGAAGCTTTCAGTAATTCAGACGGTGTTAAGTTAGTTACTAATACCATCATCGAGGCGCACCCATTCATCGGGCAAGTACAGATCTGGTCACAGTCATCACATTCACCGGATTGGCTTGAAGCGTCCATATCACCATGAGTAAATTGAGCGCCGCTGTCCATATCCATTAAGTTGGACAATGAGGTGATTTGCATATTCATTTGGCAAGGAACACCGGCAGCCGCAACCGCTTGGCCGATAAAGGCCAACAGGAGAAGCACAACAGCAAGCATGTTTCCCTTACTTAGAGTCACGTCGAATACCAAATATTGGTGAATGTTGAATAAACTAACGCAAGCATAAGCTCAACATCATGACAGTGCAAGCTTGAATTAGTTAAAAATAAGATGTTTGTGGCTAGAAATACAAACCAAAGCTGATTTAGCAATTCGCTCTAATAGAAACTACTTATTTTATAATTATTTTGAAGCAATCTATAAAGCCAAAAATATATTTAATGTCGAAAAGAAAAAATTCAATCCTCTATGACACTGAGAGAAGTCAATACAGCGAACAAGGATTCAAGAAAATGAGTGATCAAGCTCATAAATCTGCCCGAGTTTCGACTTGATTGATGATATATAGAGCTTACGACACAAGCATAAAAATCGAGTAATGAATAAACTTACCAACAGTAAAATACCTAAAATTGTCATTTAAGATACTTTTATGATCTGTGTCAATTTTATTTTTCATAGTGGTATATACTATTTAGCATGGATAATTTCTCTAGGGCTAATAAGTGTCGAAGTGGTTGATGGTGTTAACAATAGTTATATCATTATTGAGCCAGTCTATGGTTCCCGCTTTAGCTATGCCTATTACTAACCTGTCTGAAAGTTCAGTGGTATCGTTGCAAATGCCGAGTATGGCAATGACATCGACAATGGGTGGCGCTAATGGTATGAAAGCCCATGATTGTCGGAATATGTCTAACGGTGCCGATTGTTGTGACGGTGGCAATGCTAGTTGCTTTGTTCATTGCCTGACCATCTCTCAAGCATTTATAGAACCCCTTATAAATTCAATTATTCAATCCCAGCTTTTAAGTGTGAAAGTCTTCATTTCATCATGGACCTCTACCCCCGTTACATTAACCAGCCAAACACCTCCTCCACTTGCTTAATACTGTTTAATTTCAACCACTTTCAGTTGTTAATCTAAATATTCTTTTTAGGCGTAATTTTGTTATGCCAGCATTTATTGGAGTTCTATACATGAGAAAACTAATCTTAGCTTCGCTTTTAACTGTTATCAGTTCAGCATCTTTAGCTGCAACCATCTCTTTTCCCGACTACATAGTCGTACAAGCTGTTGATGGGAAAGCAATGGCCAATTCCCATCAAGTGACGCTGCAGCCAGGTCAGCATTTAATAGAACTAAAATTGATTGAAGATTTTTCTGCTGGAGCAGATGACACCAATTTTATTAAATCTAAACCTCTATATTGGAGTGTAAACATTAAAAAAGATGAAGATATTCAAATCAGTACAGGTGAAATATTGTCAATCACTGAAGCTGAAGAATTCATCTCCTCGCCCGTCATCACACTTAATAGTGTCAGCATTAAAAATGAGTCCGTCAGTTTAGTTAATCATGAACAACTGATGGCAATCATCATGAAGCAGCACAGTGAAATGATGATTAATCAATAATCTTTCTACCTCAGGGGCATCATTTCAATGCCCCTAAGCTTTTTAATAAAACTTGCTGCCCTGTATCTAAAACCTAGGTTTATAGTCAAAGAGTCAGGATTTTCATGTTAACTGACGATAATAAAGCCACTGCGGCTGCCGTAGCGGCTAAGGTAAGTTTTGCTATCTGAATAGGTACGGATGTGGCGATTGAAAGTGCGGACATCACCTTAATGCGTGGTTTACTCCATGAGCTTGCCATAATCATTAAGTTGAGTTTTACCTCTATCATTTTGCTCTTCGCCGTGCTGCATAAGTTTTTATTAGTTCCAAATTTAGCAAGCGATAATGCTCAAAGTCACCACGAGTAAGGCACGGGGAAATATTAAAAACCTATTAGTTTAGAATTTCCCCGTAGATGCTCCCCATACAGGTGCGCCCGCTTAAATTTACAACTTTATATATTGTACAGTAAAAGAACTTTCTGGTTTTAGTAGATATTTCTAAATAGAATATCTTATAGCGGAGTGGTACAGGGTTTTTACCTTAAACCTATTTTGTTGTGATAAATATCACAGCTCAAAAATATACTCCTGTCATAATCTATTCCAGATTTAATTATTATATATCTAGGGTACTTAGGACTTTTAGGGTTATGATTTATATAAAACAACAAAGGCTGCATTGTGAATATGTGCTTTAGAAGAGTGTTCACTGCTTTCATTTTATTGCTAGCGTTTTCGAACCAAGCAATAGGATATAGTGTGGCATCTTCTTGTTTATATGGAGCTATGAATAATGTTGTGACATCTAACTCTAATAATATGGAGCACAATGATGCTTCATATATGCTTGTACTAAAAATGCCAAATATGGACAAGGGTGAAAATTGTGATGGAATGTGCACCTGTCCCACTATCTCATGTGGAATGGCATTTGTATTACCCTCTACATTAAATATGTCCCATCAATATTCTACCTTTAATAAATTCGTGTCAAACTCGTCAAGGTCGGCACGTCACATCCCCTCAGAAAATTATAGACCTCCAAAATAACATTTGGCCGCTGGCCAACAGTGCTTATACAGTCAGATAATTTCATCTTTTCTATGACCTTGCTGAAGGGATCATCGAAGTTAAATATCAGATTTAATTTTACCTATGTAGAGTGTTATGCCGCTCTAACAGAGGCGGAATTAATTACTGCACAACCACTATGTTGAACAGATACAAGTCTGGCTAGCATCGGCTAATTACAAATACAACAAAACTGTTTCGATTTTATTATTCAAGCAACCATATGGTGATTGAATAATCATATTTAATTTAAAAAGAGTAGACTAAACATGTTAAAAATAATCTCCCTAAGCTTAATGCTTACACTCATAATTTCTACACATGCAGACGCGAACACTACGCTTACACAAGCACAAGAGTTTCAATCGTTAAATCACATTGAAGCCGTTGAACAAGCGAGAAAGTGGTACAAGAATAATCAAAATATTAAAGTACAAATAACCTCTAAAGAAATTTCAGCCAGTTTCTCTGATGGAAGTCATTCTTCGGTTGAAATTCCTTATGACACGTTTTTTGTTTCTATAGCACCATGGATTAATACGACTCATCCTTGTACTAACCATGTGCCAACCGGCTGTACCGGCGAACTGATAAATAAGGATATGCATTTAGTTATTAAAGATGCAGAAAGTGGCAAAACAATAAAAAATGAAAAAATCAACACTGGAAATGATGGCTTCATTGATCTTTGGCTACCTAGGAATAAAACCTTAAATGTAAGTATTCATTATGGAAGTAATACGGAAATTTACCTTGAAGCGAAAGAGACCATCTCGACTCATACGGGAGAACGAACTTGTATTACCAGTATGAAATTTAAAACCAAAAATGAAGTACGAGCTGATCCAAATGGAATGGATCATAAGGCTCATCAATAATTTTGTTTTTCAAAAAAATGATGGTAATACTATGAACAAAATTAACAAAAATAGATTGGCAATTGTAATAACAGGCTTAATCGGGTTCAGCAACATCGCAGTGGCTGACGATAATGCTTCAAATATTAAAGAGTGGTTTGGATCAGGAGATGTCGGTGGCGCATTAAAGTCATACTACTTTTCACAAACATTCGATGGCAAAGGTAAAAGTGACAGTCAAATTTTGGTAAATGGAGGTAATATAAACTTTAGTACGTCTGTCTTAAACGGTTTTAAAATTGGCGGCGAATTTCAAGGCGCTTATGTCACGAGTATCTATGATGATGACGGCAAAACTGCTGGCAATATGGATGCAGAAGGTGCGGTCCTCTCGGAGTCATATTTGCAATATACCTTTGACAATACTTCATTTAAAGGAGGCCGGCAGCATTTTTCATCGCCGTTAATTGCCAATTCGGGTTCACGATTTATTAAAGAATCCTTTGAAATGTATCAAATTCGCAACGCCAGCATAGAAGATATACAAGTCTCTGCTGGTTTTGTCTCTAAATATCAAACGCGTACTGACAAGTCCTATTATGGTGATAATGCCTTTGTGAGGTATGAGGAAAATGGAACCGGTAGGCCGGGTGATTTTTATGATATTGGTGAAGATGGTATGTGGTTTGCTCAGCTAGCCAGTTCATACCACCAAGGCTTTAAGATACAGGCTCAGTATGCGAATGTAGTTGATGAAGTTCAAGCTGTGTACGCTGATATTGAATACACTTTACCGATCGATTTAAAGAGTTATGTGGCCACTCAGTACTATACAAGCTCATGGGATGACTCGAGCCTAGCCAGCAATGATCTCTATGGTGTCAAGTTTGGTGCCAGTAAATACCATTTTGACATTTTTGCCGCCTATACCACAGTGAGTGGAATATCCGGTGAAAGCCGGGTCTTTCGAGGGTTAGGACAAGGTGCTTACTATCAGTATACAAGCACAACAAAAACGGCAGGGGTTTATGCGTTTGAGGCTGGAACTGATTCTTTTCAAATCGGTGTAGGGTACAAAAATGATGGCTTGTCAGGGAAATTAAGATATACCAGCTTTGACAACCCAGCATTAGGTAAGGATTTAGATGAATGGACAATTAACTTCTTGTATGGCTTAGATGGCGAGCTAGATAATTTTGTTGTATCGGTTGATTTTTCAATCTTGGATTTTGAAGATAACGAAAAAGATGCGACAGACTTAAGAACCAGGCTGATCTACAAGTTCTAGATTACGCTATTGGATTGCTAGTTCTCAATGAACTAGCAATCTTCTTTTAGGGCTTTGTTGCAAAGATTGATCTTAGCCCGAAAGTGCTCCGATGATCTGGCTGGTGATTAATAGTTTATCAGTACATTGATAATTAAACGGATCTCTCCTTCTATTTTTTGACCAAATAACCAGGTCTTGAACTGTCCTTTTTAAACATGTGCATCACTTCAAATCCTTTGATAGTGGCATAAGCAGTCTTCATCGATTTGAATCCTCGCACTGAATCGATGAGCCTTTTTAATTTTCCATGATCCGCTTCTAGCGCATTGTTTAGATATTTAATTTTCCGGTGCTCAAGCGCTTCAGGACATTTTCCTGCTTTCTTTAACTCCGTATTGACGACGCCGTAGGAGGCGGCCTTGTCAGTATTTATGGTGAAAGGAACACTTTAAAAATCTCAGCTATTTCAATCTATTACAAAAAACCTGCTTAACCGCCTCATCATTACGTCTGGACGATAAATAAAAATCAACGGTATGGCCTTGTTTATCTATAGCCCGATAAAGATACACTCATTTACCTGACACCTTTCACTTTAATATAGGTTTCATCTACCTTCCAGCTCAATCCCGCTTTGGGCTTCCAATACCATCTCAATCGTATTTCTATTTCTGAAGCATAACGTTCTCAGCCCAGAGATAAATTGTGCTCTGGTCAACATTGATACCTCGCTCACCGAGCATCTCTTCGAGTTCTCGATAGCTGACTCGACGTTTTTGCAACAGAACCTCAATTTACCACTCTCGAATTAACGAAATAAAAATAATATAAAACAACGAGATACTTAACACCTGATAAGTAAAGTTATCAGATCGACTTTATTTGTTAATTTTGCTCATCTTTTAACTTTGCGTACATAGAACGATAATCGCGACCCTCGAAAGGAGGTGAGCGAAATGATCCTTCCCCACATATGTTGGCTACCGCCATTCGCTTTGGAAACAATCCCTATTAAGTCTGGGGCCATCGGAAGTAAGTGTTTTCCGGTGGTTTCCTAACTTGGGCCTACGAGACTAAAGAATTAATGCATCGACCAACGAAGCATAAACTAAAACTTTAACTGTTCATCATTCGGTATCGCTTGAAGCGCTAATGACATCAGCTCCTTTATTGAAAGATTTCTCGGTGTAGATAACGAGCTGCAGATTGATAGACAGTTGCAACACCAAACCAAAAATGATGATGATAATAAAAAGGTAAGTAATATGTTCAAAAATTTAAAGAAGGTTAGTCGTATCGCGCCTCTCTTTGCCGCTATGGTTCTCTCGGGCTGTGGCGACGGTGCCGACGGTGCCCCAGGCGCTCCTGGTACTCCAGGCACTCCGGGTGAAAATTCCCCTTATACGGTGTTTACCGCCGCTGAATTAACCGCTTCTATTGCTGAGGCCAGCATCGTCGACGGCAAGCTGACATTTAGCTTCAGAGCCGAAGACCAAAACGGTACGCCGCTAGTAGGCATCACCGGTCTGCGCGTTAACGTGATTAAGCTGGTTGCCGATGACAATGGCGATGCCTACAACTGGACCAGCTTCCTGCGTAAATCGACAGATATCGACCCTACCAATTACCCAGATGTGGGCAATGTTAGCCTTGCCACCAACGAAAGAGATGGCGACGCCGATGAAAACGGTGAGCTGGTCGATAACCTAGACGGTACTTACCAATACACCTTCGCCAACGACGTGCTTAATGCCGTTGACCCAGTGAGTGGCGAAACCATTGCTTGGGAAGAAGATCTAACCCACAGAATTGGTTTAGAGATTCGTAACTCTGACAACTACCCCGTTGCCAATATCACCTTCGATTGGGTGCCTTCCGGTGCCGCCGATGTAGTGACTCGTAATATCGTTACCGTAGAGAGCTGTAATGAGTGTCATACTGAAATGGCATTCCATGGCGGCAACCGCATCGATACCGACAACTGTGTGACTTGTCACAACCCAGACACCACCGACCCGATCAGTGGCGAAAGTCTGGATCTAAAAGTGATGGTGCACAAGCTTCACCACGGCATCGACTTGCCGACTCTGGCCAATGAAGGTAACAAGTACAGCATCTTCACCAAGAGCGGTAACAAGGAAAAGATCTTCGCCGAAAACGATGGCATCTGGGTACTGAACAACAAAGGTACCACCGACGGCATCAACTACCCACAGGACATCAGAAACTGCACTAACTGTCATGCCGATGATGCAGATCTGGATCTCAATGCCGATTTGGCAGCCGTTGTGACCACAGATGGCGGCAACTGGAAGACCAATCCGACTATCGAGACATGTGCTTCTTGTCACGACGACATTGCCTTCAACGAAGTTATGCTAACGGTCAAACCTGATAGCCAGCAGCACTTCACCTTCCCAGTAGAAAACGGTACTTGTCTAACCTGTCACGGTGAAAACTCTTCCGCCTCTGTTGAAAACGTTCACACCGTGAATGCCATCGGTAAGAAAAATGCTGGTATCGACTACGGAGTGAAATTCGAAGTTGAATCTCTGGTTGCCACCACGCCTACCGCTTACGATGTTCACGTTCGCGTAACCAAAGACGGTACGGGCATTACCCTAGACGACGAGTTCCTCCAGTATAAAAACAGCGTGCGCCTGATCTTGAACTGGGACAACGGCGAAGGCTTCGAAACCCACGTCGCCAAGAACACGCCGAACTCATTCGAACTGGATAATAACGAGCAGTGTCGTATTGGTGCCACCACTGGTGACATCATCTGTAACTGGGATACCGCACGAGATACCAACATCAATGGGGGCGAACAGCTGACCAGTGGCAACATATTGGCCAGCTTTATCTCCTCTAGTGTCTGTGTCGACAGTGACAATACGTTGGTGAATTGTGAAGACAATAACGCCCTAGAGAAGATCTCCACCCCATCAACCGTGGTGAACAACTTCTTCGATGCGGCCTCATTAGCCATCAACCCTGACTTCGAATTGAAGTTCGGCGCCAACTTCGACAAGTGTGGCACCTGTCACGAAGCCGTGATTCAGCACGACAGCCGTCGTTCCGATGACCCGACTCAGTGTAAGGCTTGTCATAACGCCAACCGTTTCGCCCGTTCTCCGGCCGATTCACCGCGTGAAGGTGGCATCAGTGACCTGAAGTTCGAAATTCACAAGACTCACTCGAACTATCTATTTATAGATGCCGAGAACAACTTCGACATGGTAGGTCGTCACGAGTTCTACCCAGCTCCAATCAGCGACTGTAGCCAGTGTCACGACGCCGACCAGATTGATTTGCCATTGGCACAGAATTCTCGTCCGTCGATCACTCGTACCCCAGACACCAACGCCGATGAAGAGTTAAACGGTAAGAAGCTAGGTAACTCTCTGGACAATACCGGTGCTAAGTTCACCAGCCCAATTGCCGCAGTGTGTAGTTCTTGTCACCTCAGCGTAGGTCCTGGACTCATTGGCGCAGACGGTAAGGTGCGTCTTGATGGCTTTGGCGCTACTCTGCTGACCAAAGACCTAAGCAGCAACGGCATTGGCTATGATAACAACGAGTTCCCTCAGGTTCCCGTGACCATCACCGCCGCCGAGCAGCAACTACTGAGCCACATGGTTCAAAATGGCGCTCAATTCAATGCTGAAACTGAAGCAGCGGCAACGGGCACCGAATCTTGTGCCACTTGTCATGCCATTGGCAGTGTTACCGCGGTTGATACTGTTCACGGTATGTTTAACAAATAACACCCTAAAGGCAAGTAGGAGTGACTCAACGCTTTAGCCGAGAGTCACTCAACACCTTGATACTTAAATCCGCTTACTGTTAGCGGTTTTTTTGTTCCTTATCCTAGGCTTTCAGTAAGTCACCAAAGCATGATAGGCGCTCGCAATGATAAACAAGATCCCAACCCTACTAGTGGCCTCACTCATCTTAATTACCTCGATATTTTGCTGGTCTGGCCCGCAACTACAGCAGTCTACAGACTCCCGAACTCTTCAGTCGCCCCATATCTTGGCCACTGAAATCGATGGCCCTAAAAGATTGGCTACGCCCTACATCGCGCCAGCACCTCTGCTTTCCAGAGCCGAAATCCACCTAGCCAATGATGGCTTTGCTCTGTTTTGGAATCCTGACGGCGCACTCAGCTCAGACTCTGACTGGTTGAATAATCTGGGCCGGTGGCTGCCCGCTGGTTCAACAGGAAATGACGGGGTTTATGAGTACCGGATAACCCAAATCGACGCCTCTAGGGGCTACCAGAAAAATCCAAATCGCATGGTGACCTTGGATGAAGGTGAGGAGGGCATTAAACAATCCGAAGGCAAGTGGCGGCCACTGAAGCTGGGCAAGTGGCTAACGGTGGCAGGCGCGTCCGATGGCGTTATCGATGTGCGCTTTACCCTAATGATACGGCTCATTACAGATACCAGCAAAACCACCTATAGCAATTGGCGAATTTGGTCATAAACCCGCCTAAGCCAGCTCGCTCAGGAATTTATTAAAAGTTGCTCAACAGTGCCGTAATACTCATCACTGATTTACTGAAGACCATCAAATAGCATCTTATACAATTGATAGCTCTTAAACAAAAACGAATAAAGCTAATACAACCAACTCTTATCAAACACCAAACACTTACTCCATTTTGATCAACGTAAATATATTTCAAACAGGACTTAGTGGGGAACTCATGCAAAGGTGGCTATTCTGGTACTTTAAAATGAAAAGATAGAAAGGGTTATTAGAAGGTTTACTATACGTCAGATACAAAAAACCTGCACAATGGCAGGTTCCTTTATTCGATTGGTACCGGAGGACGGACTTGAACCGTCACGCTCGAAAGCAACGGATTTTGAATCCGTCGTGTCTACCAATTCCACCACACCGGCTTAATCAAATAGACCAACCAAGATAGCTAAGACCTCAGTAAGTGTCGGCATTATACCTTTGAGACGACTAATGGCAAGTCTTTAACAGTAGAAAATAACTGACCGAACAATTTTCACTCTTATCTTATACTCTACATACAAGTACAGTCAGATTAATGAGTACATATCTATCGCCTTGTGCCGCTCCTACTTACGCAAGCTAAATAAGCAAAAACAGATGTAAACCATAGTTTTAACAAAAACAATGTAATTTGATAATGATTCGGAGCGATTATTGATCGAGATCAGCAAGCTGACATTAAAACCAGATTAGGTTAGGGATATAAACATAATTTTTGAAAGAGGATTTCACTATGGCTTTCTGGTTAGATTTGATGTTTGGCAACGCAATCGGACTGATGTCAATGACCGTTATTTTTTGCACCATAGGCATCATGGGATACCTGATGTGGATGTTTATTCAAAAGTCTAAGCCGGAATAAGCAAAAAACGATTTCGATGGGGTGGCACTTAAACAGGTGCTTTCCCTAATGCAGTGGGGGCATATCGCCCCCTATCTTTACACTCGATGTAGAGTATTTAAAATATCTCAGCCTACTAGGTATTTAGGCAGCGTGTTTTCTTGGGCCTGTGACATTATTAGCAAAAGTTGGCCTGGCTTTAATCAGATTTAGCATCTCTTCCTGACTTGGCTCTCCAACCGGCAATCTTAGTACTTGTCGATTCAGATAAATTCTCGCTCGCATCGAAATCTTATAATCAGCCGTAGAGCCCTGTATTGCATAATGCTTTTGATTTCCTAACAGCTCGATGATGTTCGTCGTTAGTAGGCTTTTAACCGCGGGTTCATTTTGCGGTAGAGTCAAGACAGTCTCACCCTGAAGAAAAAACTCACGTAAAAGAGCGCGTTCAGTCGGATCCAAGAGCCGCACCTTCTCCTCGATGATTTCAATAGTCCGCTTTGCTTTTAACGCACCGATGGCCTCATCTAAGAAATAACTCACCACTTGAGTAATTAGATAAGCGATACCTATGATAAAACCTAAGCCAATGAAAGAAGAGTTAGCACTAACCACGACTTCTAAGTTCACTGCCGTCAAAATACCTACAGGTACGAATAACAAGACCCCGCTCACGATAGCTAACCAAAGCATAGAGCTGAAAATCAGCTGTTTAGGAACCGATGGTTTAAATATCTGTGTGTTTATTTTCTGCATGAGGATACCTAGTGTCAAAAACCTGTACTTAAGTAAATTAAAGCAAAATTAATGCCACAAATTGACTAATAATATTGATTGCCAATATTTAGGATTTTTTGTTAATTTTTAAGCCACTAAGTCACTCAATAGGCGATTGGCAGACTATGCTTATGGAGGGATGCTTACTTTGACATTATTCGAAGGCGAAAGTGAGCAAGTCTAATTTAGCTTTCAATGCTCAAGCAAAGGATCCATGCATACTTTTACTCGCAGATTAATCAAAAGCCAGATAGGCCGAAAACTAACAATATCAATTATATTATTTAGTTCATTAATCACCTTGATCACCACAGGTTTTCAACTGATAAATGACTATAAAGGCGATGTCAATCGTATCACTCGCCAATTTACCAGTATCGAAAAAGTTAATTTAGATGTGCTAGCGGCTAGTATCTGGGTGATAGATGAAAAATTGATAAACACTCAACTTAATGGCTTGATTCAGCTCCCCGACATCACCTATATTTCAATCAACGATGATAGCGGTCAGGTCTGGACCTCGGGCAGCCCAACGCCGGAAAATACCATAGAAAAAACATTCGATCTCTTCTATAGCTCTGGAAGGAATAACATTGCTGTTGGCACCTTACTGATTCAAGCGGATCTTAAAGCGGTTTACGAAAAACTGCTAGATAGAGCCATCATCATCTTACTTTCTAATGCCATAAAAACATTTTTCGTCGCAGGTTTTATCCTCTTTTTAGTCTGGCACATGGTCGCAAGGCACCTACACACGCTCAGCCTTTATTGTCAGCGATTAGATCTCGATAGCCCCTTTGAACCGCTAACGTTCGATCAGAACAATAAGCAGGGAGACGAATTCCATCAAGTCTCATCGGCGATTAATACCATGCAACAACAACTGAGAACTTCATTTTCGGACATCAAAAAATCGAAACAGGAACTGCAAGACGCATTAACCGATAGAGAGAGGTTATTAGCCCTCGAAACCAGCTATAAAGAGGAGTTGGCAAGACAAGTAAAGGAGAGAACTCAAGAGCTAGAGCAATCTCTCTTGGTGTTAAAACGGGCTCAAGAGGTACTAGTCGAACAGGAAAAGATGGCTGCATTGGGAGGCTTAGTCTCTGGAGTCGCACACGAAATTAACACTCCCATAGGGATCTGTTTAACTGCTGCAACCTCTCAGCTTGTACATATCGAAGAGTTGATCTTACTCATACATGGTGAGAACACGACCTTAGAGGAAATTAATGCCATATTAGAAGAGTATCAGCAGAGTTGTGAGTTAATTGTCAGTAATATCACTAAGGCAAGCACCCTAATACAGAAGTTTAAGACAGTAGCAGCCCAGCAGAGTCAGGAAGAATTGAAGACATTCAATCTAAGGCAGGCTCTCATAGATAGTCATGAATCCATGAAGATCCTCTTCGATAAACAAGAGGTCGAAGTACAGTTTGATCTTGCCCCTGAATTAGAGATAGAAACCAACTTGAGTCTGCTGAAGCAGATCACCACCAATATTCTCTCCAACGCATATACTCATGCATTTAAGAAGGTGGATAAGAGCATCATCATCATCCGGGCGAAGTTAGTCGATAGTAATATCAATATCTCAATACAAGACAATGGTTCAGGGATATCTAGAGATGCGGCAACTCATATTTTCGAACCCTTCTATACCACTTCACGTAATGAAGGCGGAACAGGGCTTGGACTCTCGGCCGCTTATAATGCCGCTATTTTGCTAAAAGGAAACATCAGATTTGAGCCAAAATGTGAACTCGGTGGCGCTTGCTTCCTGATCTCTTTCCCTCTTTTGCCCACCCAAACCTCAGATGAGCATACTGATGCGGTATCGGCATAGCGGTATGGGCTACATCACTTATTGATTTTGGTATTTTTTAGCTGTGATCTGACAAATATCTATAATTACCTCTACAGCGGCTTCCATAGACTCTAAACAGATATATTCATGCTTACCATGAAAGTTATGTCCCCCGGTGAAGATATTAGGACAAGGTAGGCCCATATAAGAAAGTCTTGAACCATCAGTTCCTCCTCTTATCGGCTTGATAATTGGCGTAATACCTTGATTTATCATCGCCTGCTTAGCAATGTCTATGATATGTGGGTGAGGTAATATCTGTTGCTTCATATTGTAGTAGCTGTCTGTGATCTCTATATCTAAGCTGCCTAATACAAGATCGCCGTTAAAACTGGCCACACGGTCTGCTAGCCATTTTTTGCGTTTTTCAAATAGCTCCTCATCGAAGTCTCTAATAAGATAAGTCAGCTCAGCTTCTTCTGTCTGTCCCTGCATATTCATAAGGTGGAAAAAACCATCATAGTCTCTGCTTCCTTCAGGAGTGTCATGCAGCGGCATCTTGGCATGAAATTTTGCTACCATAGTTTGTGCATTCACCATCACTTCATAGGCAGAACCTGGATGACAATTATTGCCTTTTGCTGTGATAACTGCTGTCGCGGCATTGAAGTTTTCAAACTCCAGCTCGCCAAGCTGACCGCCATCAACAGTATATGCCCACTTGGCACCAAAGGCCTCAACATCAAAGTTATCAGCGCCTCTGCCTATCTCCTCATCAGGAGTAAAGCATAAACGGATTTCGCCATGAGGGATCTCAGGGTGTGCTAATAAATAGTGTAAAGCCGAGATTATTTCTACAATTCCAGCCTTATTATCTCCACCTAAAAGACTTGTTCCATCTGAAGTGATTAACGTTTTCCCTTTATAATCAAGCAGGCTAGAAAATTGCTCAGTACTCAGCAACTGATGCTCACCCAGCAGTATATCTTCCCCATCATAGTTACTGATTATCTGTGGATTAACATTGGCACCATTAAAGTCAGGGGCGGTATCTAAATGCGCTATAAAGCCGATACAAGGAATGCCTTCAGCTGTCGCAGGTACACTCGCAGTCAGGTAGCCCATCGTTGACAAGCTCACATGATGAAAGCCAATAGATTCTAGCTCTTGCTTTAAATGGTGTGCGAAAACAAGTTGTGAGGGGGTACTAGGACACGCAGGGTTTTTAGCGTCTGATTGTGTATCGAATTTTACATATTCAATAAATCGAGTGAGTAACGCCTGTGCCACTGAGTTGTTAATTACAGTACTTGTCATAATCTTAAGTGCCAAGAATAAAAGTGATTCGAGTTTATCAAGCCGCTTATGGTTAACTTTAGATTTTGATCAAAGTTTGAAAGATTATTTTAAGATCTAACGCTCTTAAAACAAGTACTCTAAGATTTATGACTGATTAGCCTTATTTGCGAGCTTAATAAGGACTCTACTTGCGGCGACAAACCCAAATGTCCCGGTGACAACCGTCACTGCGCCGAAGCCTGAGGCGCAGTCCATACGCATGCTGCCATCGACATTCGCCTTGCTGTTACAGACACTACCGTCAGCCTGAGGGTACACCAGTTGCTCAGTAGAGAACACGGCTTCGATACTGAATCGACGCTGTAAATTTTTAGAAAAATTATACTCACGCCTCAATAAATTACGCACTTTAGCTAACAATGGGTCTTGATATGTCTTAGCAAGATCTGATATTTGAACCTGCGTCGGGTCAACTTGCCCGCCCGCACCGCCCACAGTCACTAAAGGCAACTTCTGTCTCTTGCACCAAGCTATCATCGCCGCTTTAGGTTTCACTGCATCTATACAATCGACAACATAATCTAAAACATCAGTTTGATCTTCTCTGGCGTACTTCTTACCAATAAAATATTCACCTAGATTGTCTGTAGTGATGAAATCCTCAACCTGATTCACCTTGCACTCAGGGTTAATCTGCAGAATACGTTGAGCCATAACTTCAACCTTAGACTCGCCTATGGTCTGCTTCAAGGCATGGATTTGACGATTGGTATTAGTTACGCAGATATCATCAAGATCGATGAGAGTAATTTCACCTATACCACTCCTGGCCAAAGACTCAGCAACCCAAGTGCCAACACCACCTATGCCTACAACAGCAACATGGGATTGAGAAAATAGCGTTAATGCCTTTTGACCATATAGACGACCAATACCGGCAAATCGATTAAGATACGCTTCTGAATGCACTTGATTTTCCAACGAAATCTCCAAACAAAAAATAAATGGTAACTTGTAGAATGAGGCTAGCTAATTCCCCTATCTCACTCACCCCACTCAGATAGTATAGTGCTGAAAGTCGAGTATTCGTGACATAAAGGTATAAGCCGGCAGATATTATCTCATTTGATAAATAAAGACTAAAAATTCCTGTCTTATTTCCAGTGAAGCTTTGCAAGTAAGGCGCAAAAGACAGTCACGTCAGTTAATAAAAGTCATCAATTATTAAGCATCAGAAAAAGCCAAGATTCCCTTGTTAGTAATTTAAACACACGACAAATAAACCTTGTAAAATAATGTGATACAACCAGCTATAGATCCACCAAGTGTGACCAACATCTCATAGGTTGGTTCCTTATTTATGACAGAATCAGTTCGAAACATACAGAATGTCAGCGTCATATTTAACCGTATTGTCGCCCCTAATAAGTTTTGAATCTAGAACCCAATGAAATGCTCATCAACTCCCCGGTTGATGATAAAAACTAGCAACAGGAAGACCCACATGAAGAAAACTGTTCTGTCCGCCACTATTTTATCGACTCTAGCGATAACTTCTTTTTCTGCACTTGCAGATGGCCCACATTTTTATGGTCGTGCCGATCTTGCTTTTACTCATTCTGACACAGGAGTTGCGACCCAAAATCAGAAAAATGGCACCATTATTGAAAATAACTTCTCTTGGTTAGGGGTTAAAGGCACAGAGAGAATCAATGATGATCTGGAAGTTATCTATCAGATGGAATTTGGTGTGAGTAACTTCGACAACTCAGGTGATACGTTCGCAGCACGTAATACATATCTAGGCTTAAGAACTGTCGCGGGTACAGCATTAATAGGCCGTAACGATACGGTATTTAAAGCATCTGAAGGTGGCTTCGACCTCTTCGGTAACACCAACTCAGATATCGATCTCCTGGCTGCGGGTCAGTCTCGTACAGCCGATGGTATCACTTACTATTCACCTAAAATTGCCGATCTGGTGACACTAAACGTAACTTACCTTGTTGAAGATAACTATGTTACTTACGACGGTGAAGAACGTATCGCACCTGACAACATGTATGCCTTAAGTGCAACCTTAGGTGACAAGGCACTAAAAGCACAAAACTACTATCTTGCAGCGGCATATAATGACGGTATAGATGACGTTAAAGCTTACAGAGGTGTCGCTCAAGTCAAATTTGGCGATCTGATCTTGGGTGGTTTCTATCAAAATACCGAAAGCCTGGATGACAAACTCGCGCACCTTGAAGGTGACACTTACTTTGTGAGTGCCGCTTACCTAATAGGTAATCTTAAGCTAAAAGCCATGTATGGTAATGATAATTCGGGTCTCGGTCAGTTCGTTAGCCGCGCTATAGGTAATAGTGATGGAAACTTAGAGCAAGTTTCTGATGTCGATCTACAACAGTTCAGTGTCGGTGCCGATTATCGCTTAAGTAAGAGCACACTGATCTATGGTCATTACACGAAATATGATGGTGATTTAAAGCTAAACAGCACAGCAACACACGATCTAAGCGATGAACTATTCACTATAGGTATGCGCTTCGACTTCTAATCCCAATCAGGAGTCCTATTTCCAAACGAGGCGACTTTTAAAGTCGCCTTTCTTATATTCAAACTAGTGAGACATGCTCACATGCCGCCCACCAGAAACACCACATAGCTCAATCTCTTGTAACTAGTAAATATCTTTCACTGCAGTAACCGATTACTTTTTAAACAATTTAATGACGAGATATTGCAATCGAGTTGATAATTTAGCGTTAACTCATAAAGCTACAGCTAAATTAAATTTAAAGCATATAGCACACATTAAGCGGTGGTAATATTGCTATATTTCCAGCGTTTGGACGAAATATAGGCTAAAAGGTCAAATTTGTCACAAATTCTTGTTGAACCAATCCTTTGACTGTAAAACTTTGATCTAGCCCACAATTTTATTGGCATAAAACTGTAAGATTCGGCCCCATGTTTGTTACAAGGATGGACCCTTGCAGCAAGAGCAATAAACCATAAATAACCATTATAAAATGGAAAAGAACTTAGGTTCTTGGGAGCACTTAAACATGAAAAAAACTCTAATCTCTGCATCTGTTGCATCGGTTTTAACTCTGGCATCATTCGGCGCGCTAGCCGAGGGACCTAACTTCTACGGTCGTCTGGATCTATCTGTGACGAACTCAGATACTGGCCTAACTTCACGTGAAAACAAAGAAGGTACAGTTCTAGAAAACAACTTCTCTCACGTGGGTGTTAAAGGTAGCGAGACTATCGCTAAAGGTTTCGACATCATCTATCAGATGGAATTCCAGGTCGAAAACACTTCTTCTAATAGCGATGTGTTCAAGGCGCGTAACACTTACCTAGGTCTTAAGACCAATGCAGGTACCGTACTTGTTGGTCGTAACGACTCTGTATTCAAGCAAGCCGAAGGCGGAATCGATCTATTTGGTAACAGCAACGCAGATATCGATCGTCTAGTCGGTGCACAATCACGTGTAGCTGATGGTATCTGGTATTACTCGCCAAAGATTGCTGATCTAGTAACGCTTAACGCAACTTACCTGATGACTGACAACAATCAAGCTGGTGTTGAAGACGCTGATGATCAGTACGCATTAAGCACGACTATCGGTGATAAGAAGCTTAAAGCGCAAAATTTCTACGTTGCTGGTGCATACAACAAAGGCATCGCTGGAATGGATGCTTACCGTGGTGTTGCTCAAGTTAAATTGGCTGGCTTCAAGCTAGGCGGTTTATTCCAGAACTCTGAAAGCATCAGTAAGCCAAATCTTGAAGGTAACACTTACTTTGTAAACGTATCTTACAACCTAAACGGCGTTAACCTTAAAGCTGAGTACGGTAAAGATGAAGCTGGTCTAGGTCTATACGCTAAGCGTTCAGGAATCCAGACTACAGAAACTACTGATGTAAATATCACCTCTATCATTGTTGGTGCTGACTACAAGGTCGCTAAATCGACTATGGTATATGGCCACTACGCTATGTACGAAGGTGATTACAAGCTTTCTGGTATGAAAATTGACCTAGAAGACGACAACGTATTAACTGTTGGTGTACGTTACAACTTCTAATTTCGCTTCGCGAATTTAGCAAAAAAAGCGACCATATGGTCGCTTTTTTGTTGCCTTAGAAAAAGAGATGATTATTCGAGAACGCAGCAAAGCTGCTGCTAGAACGGGCTTCGCCCTACAGAACGCGGCAAGCCGCTGCGAGAGCGTGACTTCGTCACTGCGAGGGCGGCCTACGGCCTGCGAGATCGCAGCAAAGCTGCTGCTAGAACGTGACTTTGTCACTGCTAGAACGGCTGGAAAGCGCCTCAGAGAACGGGCTTTGCCCTACAGAACGCGGCAAGCCGCTGCTAGAGCGTGACTTTGTCACTGCTAGAACGGCTGAAAAGCGCCTTCGAGGACGTCGCTGCGCGACTGCGAGGAAAAGACAGGTCAAAGGCTGTTGCTCTTACCCGTAGCCAACGTGTTGGCGACCTCGAAGTGAGCCTGCGAACGCTCTCGAAGCGCAGCGTTCTCGCCCCCTACCCTTTTCTGACTAGCTTATAAACCGACTCAGTCAGCCAAGGCACACCCTTATTCACGAATCTTTGATTGTCGGCCAGTGCATCATCACAGCTGAGCAACTCTATCTCGAATGTATCTGACATATTCGCCATCACCCAGTCATTAGACACAGCAAATGGTGGGCCTTTCAGCGCCTCTTGGAGATAATCTAAAGTGATCAACAAGCCAACACTCTTAGGGGGGATGAGTGCAGAAATCTTATCTACATAGGCGAGGCGCATAGACTCGGGCCAAGCGATTAATGCGGCGCGATCATAAAATGCATTAATTTCGGTAAACTGCTCGGGAGCTAAGGTAAATAGATCACCTTGTAATATGGTCACCTGCTCGGTGGTGAACTTATTAATGGGATCTGACGGCTCAATTTGGTGAGGCAAGTTATTTTCAGAGAAAAACTGCTCGACCGCCTTCTTACTCAATTCACAACCAAGGACGTTGTGGCCCTGCTCGGCTAAGTAACACATATCGAGGGACTTACCACACAGGGGAACAAACACATTGATGTCACAGCCAGGGCTATCACTGCCTAAAGCTAATTCTGGCCAGTATTTTATCAATAATGCATTGACCTCACCCAAGTGAAAACCTAGATGCTTTGCATCCCACTTGTCATGCCAAAAACCGGGTTCCATATACCTGTCCTATTATACCAATTGTATTAATTTGCCTTCAGCCCGGTACGAATAAGTACTCAAGGGTTGAAGAGCAGGAGCTATCATTGGTCGATACTCTAATAGGAACTCGGCTTATGTGTAAAGCCTAGCTTAAATGTCTGACTTCATAGATTAGTCAGAATAATCTATCGCCAACAGCTTTTGCGTCTTCCTCAGCCAAGAACAATTATCACATTCACAGTTTCGTCTAGACAGATGATGCGGTGTGAGATTAGAGTCGATAAAATCGACGGCGATAAGCAACTGCTGCTTAATCTCTTTCACCGACTTCTCCTCAACCGCGACCAACTCATCATTATGGTTCATCCAGGTGCATTCCATGCCTTGATGGCAATTGAGGCATTGCTCATCGCTGGTATTGAAAAATCCAGCATGGGGGCAAGAGTTCAGCTCCATAGATTGTAAGATGCGTTTTCTGGGAAATTCTAGTAATTCAATTAATTGGGCCTTATCCATCTCCGGCATATGCCCTCCTCTTCAATGAGGCCTCGCTGCAAGGCTTGAGGCTAATTTTTAGTGCAAGCGACTCGCTGTGAGTTAAGCACTTTATTAACTAAAAGATTACATCCCAAGGTTTAAAGCTGAATTGATGTAGGTCAATAACGGCCCCGAAAAAATGTCTTAGGAGACAAAAACCATATTAAGAAGCTAACTCAAGAACTATCTCAACAACAATACCAAGATAGTGGGTTAAGCTGTATGTTGAAAAAAGCGGTTGCATGGATTTACTGACTGATAGCTATGAGCCTCGCACTTTGTATTTCGAGGTCGTTTGGGTATAAACTGGTTCTCGATCTTACTTCAGCGAATGAGCGTTATCTTCCTCAATGGCCACATCAAAAAAGACGACTCCTGAACCCACTCCTCAACTGCAGCACTTCTATATATCTGAAGAGCAATCCATCTATCTGCTCAAGGCTAACGATGCGCGAAAGCACAGGGCTTGGATAAGACTATGTAAGCAACAATTGGGAAAATTGGGCTATGTCGGCTTAGAACTCATAGGTAAAGGCGCCTATGGTTTCGTGTTCGCTGGGATAAATCCTCAGGGTGAGTCCCATGTGTTTAAATTCTCTCGGGTCACCTTGCCACAGAATGTGCAAGACAGGCTGGAAGAGGAAGCCTTCATGCTGGCTCAGGTCAAGCATCCTAATGTCCCACCAGCCATCAAGTTTGCCCATGCCGGTCAGCAAGGAATATTGGTCATGGCCAGGGCACCGGGGGAAGATCTGGAACAGCTCTGCCTCAAACGGGGTGCATTGCCCGCTCATATGGTGATGAGTATCGCCAGGCAGCTTGCCTATGTACTTCAGTATCTTCATCATGGCCGGCCCTTAGTTCATGGTGATATTAAGCCTTCGAATTTGGTCTATGACGTCAAAAATAATCACCTATCCCTCATAGATTGGGGCTCGGCCGTGTTCGCCCAACGAGACGCTCAAGGAAATCCGGTCAATGGTAACGTCATGGACCTGCTCTCAAGTGATCATCAGCATACCAACGCCAGAATGGGCGACGTCTACTTTATCGGTGAAGAGCAGCTGAGCGGTGCACTGTCCAGCACTCGCTTCGATGAGCAAGGTGTGGCAGCGACCCTTTATGCCATCGCATCCGGACAATCCAGCCGTTTTGGCAGCAAGGTCATTAAAGCCACCTCAATCGGCCTACCGGTAGAGCTAGCCAGGACCTTAGACGGCATGCTCAGTGATGACCCCGAGCAACGTAAGCGTGCCGGTGACTACTTCCTCAAGAGTATGCTTCACAGCCATAGACTGCATCTGCCTGATATCTCGAGGCCTGCATTAATTGAAGAGATACCTATTTGGGAGCTACCTGAAGGCCGAGATGTAGAAACGGTAATCTATAGCTCCAGGAAGTCATTTCTTAAGGAGCACAACACGGAAGATCCCATCGAGAAGATGGACGACCTGCAACTGGAAAAATATTACCGTAATTTCATGGCGGGCATGGGAGATACAGAGAAAGGTTTTATCGCCGCTGTCGGACGCTTGAGTCAATACTCGATAGTTGGAGGCTTAGCTATCCATTGGCGAGAAACCGGCATTTTTGTGGACTCAAATCTGGCTCTCTACAAGGCCAATGAGAAACAAGCACTAATACTAGCCGTTAATAATATGGTGACTCTGGCCAGAGGCATTCGCCGCATTGGTGTCTTCAAGGCTTGTTTCTTCAATGCCCGGGACACACTCCACCTGGAACGGGAAAATACCAGCACACCGTTCGATATCGACCCTGAGCAGCAGCTACCATTTGAGGTCGGCAGTGCCCCCTCACAGGAAGATAAGTCTCGCCTGCACTCCTACTTTGAAGATGGCAGAGATCCGGATGAAAACCTTGAACTCCCCCCTGAGATAATGACCGAACTGGCCTGGATAAATAGGATCCACCACACAGGCTGCATCATCTTCGAAGTACTACCTAATCATATGAAAATACACAGCTATCTAAGATTACTCAATCCCAGAAAGCAGGCGGCATTTCGCGCCAGTTTAAAAAGAATATTGAGTCATGTGGGTAAGATCCAGGGAAAAGGAGTATCTGGATTTATGAAACTCCCCTACAAGAATACGCGTAAATTCAGCCACATAAACAGCAGGGAAGAGTATTTTTATCCGAAGAATCCGAAAATCAGTTCCTAGAATCCGAAAATCAGTTCCTAGAATCCGAAAATCCGTTCCTAGAATCCTAGGTTCTAGTTCCTAGGCTCTTTGTCTCCCTTATTTTCATCTTTACCATCCTGGATATGATCAATCTCGGGAAGCTTGTCGCTGGGGTCGAGCTTATGCTCGAAGTCCCCATCGAAGGTATCGCCACCTTCGGGATTCCTGCCCTGACTAGGACCTTGGCCTTGTCCTTGATTAGCGAATGGATTGCCGCCTTGATTTGGACCACCCGGACCAAAGCCAGCTTGAAATCCACCATTGGCAGCAACTTTCACCTGCATACGTTTATAGAGAAAACCGGCGACAGGAATACGAGTGAAGGGCGTCAAGAGCACCAGACCGATAAAATCGGTAACGAACCCAGGGATCAATAGCAGTAAACCGGCGACTGCCAGCATCATACCTTCGACGATCTCTTGCCCGGGAGCCTCACCTCGTGACAGCTTCTGCTGTACCTGCATTAAGGTGCTGATCCCTTGACTGCGGACCAGAGAGACACCGACGATAGCAGTGAAGAAGACCAAACCTACGGTAGTCCAGCTACCTAAAGATTCACCCACACTGATCAGTACATTCAGTTCAATGACTGGCACCAGAACGAAAATAACTAATAAAAGAAAAAACACACTGACCTCACAAATACTGACGATGAATAAACATTATTTTACCCAATATGAAACCTAAATGGGGGTTTTCGGGTCTATTTTCAAGTACAACACAGGCAATTTCACCAGGGTCGACTGGACGATTCATGGATAAGCTCACTATTTTAGCGATGTCTTAATGCAAGCATGAATTAAAAGTCGTAGAGTATGCCCCTTAAACAGACGTAAACCGCTGCAGAAAATTCAATTTCTCTGAGTGCGATAAAACGAATAGTTTAACAATACTAGCTTAACGCAATTTTAATCTAGATTAAATAATAGGCGATAAGATGCAAAACAAACTGCTGTTAGTCATCACGACTTTCCCTTCAAAAGAAAGCGCGATTGAGCTGGCTAAAGAATTAGTCGAAAATAAACTTGCTGCCTGCATACAGATATCGGCACCAGTCACTTCGATCTATCTTTGGCAAGATAAAGTATGTGAAGAGCAGGAATATCAGTTACAGATAAAATGCACCCAAGCTTGCTATTCAGCTTTAGAGCAAACCATTAGCCAGCAGCACCCTTACCAGGTGCCCGAAATCATAGCCATACCAATCAATGATGGCTTACCTGAATATATAAACTGGGTAAATGAAGTGACTAGCGCTTAACTAATTACAGTATTAGCACAAAAAATACCGCTAGTTATATTGATTCACCCTATGTATTAAATGGAAACAAGAAACCAAGCAACCATGAAAAAATTAGTCACCTTAGCTATTTCATTAATTTTTACTTCCCTGCTGTTAACGCCGTTAGCTCACAGCGAGGGGATCTTCAGCAGCAATAAGTTCGACTTCCTCAAAGGTGAACCTAAGTTGATGCCTGTGGATGAAGCCTTCGTCTTCGATTTCAAACAAGAAGATGAGCGGCTCACTGTCAGTTGGGTCATTGCCGATGGTTATTACATGTACCGCGACAAGCTCAAATTTGAAGCCGATGGTGCAACATTGGGTGAGATATCTATTCCACAGGGAAAAGATCACACAGATGACTATTTTGGCAAGCAAGAGGTCTATTACTCTTATGTCGAGATTCCCATCGCCATCCGAGAGGCTATCGAAGGCGGCACAGTTAACGTCACATTTATGGGTTGTGCCGAAGGTAAGCTATGTTTCCCTCCGACCAAGAAAAACGCCTTACTCAGTAAGGTCGAAGCCAATGACGGTTTACTCACCGGCGAGCTTCCCACAGGTGAGAAACTTGTTGATACGCAAGTCATTGCCGACTCGACAAGCTCCCAGGCTCCGATCACCCAGCAAGATAGTCTGAGCCAGATGTTGTCCGGTGACAGCCTGTTGTGGACTCTTGTCATCTTCTTCGGACTCGGTATCGGCTTAGCGCTGACTCCTTGCGTGTTTCCCATGTACCCTATCCTATCCGGGATCATAGTCGGTCAAGGCAAGAAACTGTCTACGGCCAAGGCCTTCAGCCTGTCAATGGTCTACGTCCAGGGCATGGCGATCACTTACTCATTGCTCGGACTCGTGGTCGCCTCGGCGGGAATGAAGTATCAGGCCGCGCTGCAACACCCAGCGGTACTGATAGTGCTGGCTATCTTGTTCTTCGTACTCAGCCTATCGATGTTTGGCCTCTATGAGCTAAAACTGCCGTCCAAATGGCAGGAGAAGATGAACAAATTCTCCAATAACCAGAAAGGCGGCAATGTGATTGGCGTCTTCATGATGGGAGTTATCTCGGGCCTCGTCGCCTCACCTTGTACTACCGCCCCCCTATCCGGCGCACTCGTGTATGTGGCACAAACAGGAGATCTGCTACAAGGCTTCCTGGCCCTGTATGTGTTAAGCATGGGCATGGGCTTACCTCTGCTGATCATAGGTACTTCAGGTGGTAAGTTACTGCCAAGAGCCGGCCACTGGATGGATGTCATCAAGACCGTCTTTGGCTTCCTGCTCATCGCCGTTTCTATCGTCATGATAGGCCGGATCTGGCCAGGACTCATCTCTGATATCTTCTGGTCCATCTGGGGAGTCACCTTAGTCGGCTACCTGATGCACCAAAACAAGCTCACCGAGTTTAACTGGAAACAAACGACCCGTGCGGTTCTGCTGACCTTGATGCTACTTGCCAGCTTCTCCTACGGCTTTCAGGCTGTGATGACTCACTTGGGTCATCAAGGCCCAGGCGCATCGGCAGTCTCAGAGCAACACATATCTCATCAGCGCATCAAGTCTCTGGATGACTTGAACGCCGAAGTAGCAAAAGCCGCGGCTCAGGGCAAGCCTGTGATGTTAGACCTCTATGCCGATTGGTGTGTGGCCTGTAAGGAGTTTGAGGCCATTACCTTCAAAGACCCTCAGGTTCAGGCGCGTCTGGCTAACATTGTCTTCCTTCAGGCTGACGTCACCAAGAATGATGATATCGATATCGAACTGCTGGAACATTATGATGTGCTGGGTCTGCCTACGCTACTGATGTTTGACGCATCGGGCCAGAGCCGGGACGACTTAAGAGTCACAGGTTTTATGAAACCTGCAGCGTTTTCCAAGCACTTAGATATACTCCTGAGCCAGTGATACGGGTCCTACAAGCTAGATCTTAAGATCTAGCTTGTTCTTCTTTGGCATAATATTTGTTTAAACTTCATCAAATTCTTATACAATAAGAGGTAGTTAACTCAAACCCCTTCAGGAGAAACATGGAACCCGCCATCCTAATCATCACTCTGGCCTGTGGCATGCTTGTCAGCCGAGTTGGCTTGCCGCCCTTGATAGGCTATCTCGTTGCGGGTTTTGTACTATTTCTGTTTGGCATAGATGAGTCCAGCCTGCCCCTGCTCGAGCAACTCGCCGAGTTAGGTGTCACCCTACTGCTCTTCGCCATCGGCCTGAAGTTAGACATCAGGAGCCTATTTAAAGCCGAGGTTTGGGCTGGTTCCAGCCTACACATGATGGGCTCCATGCTATTTTTCATCCCACTGCTTAAGCTCTTAGGCATGATAGGGCTAGATCAACTCACAGGCCTGGATTTCAATCAGCTAGCCCTGCTAGCCTTCGCCTTGAGCTTCTCCAGTACCATCTTTGCGGTAAAAGTGCTGGAAGATAAGGGTGACATGCAGTCTCTCTATGGACGGGTCGCCATAGGTATTCTCATCATGCAGGATATCTTCGCCGTCGCCTTCCTGACGATATCAAAGGGGGACATCCCCTCGGTGTGGGCCTTCGGTTTACTCCTACTTCCCTTTGCTAAGCCGCTTATTTACAAGGCTTTCGACCGTGTAGGTCACGGTGAACTCTTAGTACTATTTGGCCTGGTCATGGCCTTGGTTCTCGGTGGCTGGTTATTTGAAGCTGTCGGCCTGAAACCCGACCTAGGCGCCCTGATCATCGGCATCTTACTCGCGGGTCACCCCAAGTCTTCTGAGCTGGCAAAGTCCCTGTTCTACTTTAAGGAACTCTTCCTGGTCGCCTTCTTCCTGACTGTCGGTCTCAACGGCCTGCCTAGCATGTCAGATATAGGTCTGGCGACCATCTTAGTGTTAGTGATCCCATTGAAGATAGGACTGTTTCTCTATCTTCTTACCCGTTTCAAACTCAGATCCCGTACCTCACTCATGACCTCATTTAACTTAGGTAACTATAGTGAGTTTGGCTTGATCGTCGCGGCGGTAGCCACCAGCAAGGGCTGGCTGCCCCCCCAATGGATGGTGATCTTGGCTGTCGCCTTGAGCATCAGCTTCCTGTTGGCGGCACCTTTAAATGCAATTTCCAGTCGTCTATATCAGAAATACCAAGGCCGATTACAGCAGCTTGAAAAGCATCCTCTTCACCCTGAAGATCGTCAGATCCCAGTAGGCAATCCCCGCTTTCTAATCTTAGGCATGGGGCGAATAGGCAGCGGCGCCTATGATGAATTAGCAGCCAAGTTCGATGGCGAGATCTTAGGCATAGAACATAAACAGGATCTGGTCGACTATCATCAGGGCCTAGGACGTCACGTGGTTCAGGGAGACGCCTCAGATACCGATTTTTGGGAGAAACTCGAACATGCTCCCAATCTGGAACTGGTACTGCTAGCCATGCCCCACCATATAGGTAACTTGTTTGCCGCCGAACAGCTACGCAGGCTAGATTACAAGGGCAAGCTAAGTGCCATCGTGCAATATACTGAAGATGGGGAGTCTTTAAAGGAATCTGGTGTCCACAGTATCTATAACCTCTATGAAGCCGCCGGTGCCGGTTTTGTCGATCATGTGGTCAACGACCTGCTGCCAGAGTCCCATGTGGCTAGGTCTAACGCCGAAGAGATAAAGAATAAGGGTTAATGTACACTCAATAAAAACAGACATTGTATACATTATCCTAACAATCTAGTATGGTATTTCCTATCTGCATAAGATGGGAAATACCTTGCTGTGAACCAAGCCGATACAGACTCAACACAAAATAATATAACCACTCCACGGCGCGCTAACTCCTCTAGCCTGGAGAAGCGGTCTAATGTGCTGTTTCAAGCCGTGCTCTGCGCTTTAGTTGCGCTATCCACCACCTTGGTCACCTCCCCTTCAATCGCCGCTGGCTATGATATTTGGATCTATCCTCTCCAGTTGGATAAGCAAACTGCCAGCTGGCAGCTCGGTGCCCCAAAGCCGGTATCGAATCGAGACGGCTATGACAATCAGCCCGCATTTAGCGCCGACAGCCAGAGTCTGGTATTTGCATCGGATCGGGGCGCTGAGCACAACGACATCTTTCGATACTACTTAGATAAAAACGCTGCACCTCAGATAGAACAACTGACATTTACACCAGATGAGAGTGAATACTCACCCCAGCCACTGACCCATAAGCCGTCAGGTAAACAATCATCAGCAGCCACAGATGGAATTCGTTATATCGTCGAACAAGGCGTGCCCCACCAGAGTGTTTGGCAGCAAGAGGCCAACAAACCCAGAACCCGCGCCATCAATAGTATGATCCCAACGGGCTACTTTGCTCACCATGCCGAACTCGGCACCTTACTCTGGGCACGTTATGCATATAGCCTCTATTTCGAAGCCAGTTCCTTGTCTGATGAGTCGATATCCGGCGCCGATGAACGTCATTTTGTGGTGGCAAACGCCGGACGCAGCATACATATAATTCCCAACGATAAAGCCTTCAGCTACCTGCATAAGCAACAAGATGGCGACCGTGTCATCAAGCGTTTCGACCCACTTTCCAGCAGTCACACACCTTTGATCTCCGTCGATAAGGGCAGCGAAGATTACGCCTGGAGCAGTAACGGCTGGATCTTCAACATAGATGATAACCACCTCAGGGCCTGGCCATCTACATCTGCACGGGAATCTACATCAGTAAAGAGTGATGCTGATAACGCTTGGCAAGCCGTCGCGACTCTGCTGCAGCCCTCAAAGCAGCATGTTAACGCCTCAAGAATCGCAGTCAGCCCGGATCTAAAGCATATTGCCATTGTCTGGAGCAGGCAATGAGTACCAGAATAAAATAAAAAAGCTAAATATTATAAAGATAACAATAACAAAGGGATATCAGCCTTGATAGTTAATACACAGATGCCAGAAGAGTTAAGGTTACGAAAGTTAACGCGAACTTCTCATAAAAAAACCAGGCTAACTCGCCTGATAACCGCCAGCCTTATCTGTTTGAGTCTACCCGCCCAGCTCGCATTGGCTGCCGAGCGTTGGCAAGACCACACCATCTTTGAAGTGAATAAAGAAGCCCCCCACGCCAGCTTTTTTCCATACAGCTCGGTCAGCAAGGCCACTAAAGATGAGTATCGTAACAGTAGCAACTTTTTGGATCTCAACGGGATCTGGGAATTTCATTACGCCAAAAACCCTAAGTCTGCGCCGTCCGACTTTGCCAGCGCCTCTTTCGATGAGTCAGGCTGGAGTACCATTGACGTTCCCGGCAACTGGGAAACTCAAGGCTATGGCCATGCCATCTACCTAGATGAACGCTACCCCTTCACTACGACCTGGCCAAATGCGCCAACAGATCACAACCCCACGGGCAGCTATCGACGGGAAATCACCTTGCCGGAAAACTGGAACGCCAAGCAGGTCTTCTTCCATGTTGGCGCGGCGCGATCTTCCTTCACCTTGTTCGTCAACGGCAAGGAGGTGGGCTACAGTCAAGGCGCCAAGACCCCAGCCGAATTTGATATCTCTGATTATTTGACAGCGGGTAACAACCTGATCGCCATGAAGATCATCCGCTGGAGCGATGCCAGTTATCTTGAAAGCCAAGATATGCTGCGTATGAGTGGCATAGAGAGAGATGTTTATCTCTACGCCACCGAGCCCCAGAGAATTGTCGATATAGATGCAAGCTATACGCTCAACGGCGATCTTAGCCGCGCCGATATGGCGCTGACACTCAAGCTAAAGAACCACCATAAAGAGCAGCAGGTATCTTTGGATTACCGAGTCCTCTCTCCCACAGGCATTGAAATCGCTAAGGGGACGAAATCACTCAGCTTAAAAGGCGAGAGAGATGAGCAGTTCAAGTTTACACTCAAGCATCCGCAACTGTGGAGCGCCGAGACTCCAGAACTGTATCAGCTTATCGTCAACCTAAGAGACCAGGATGGGGCATTACTCCAATCCAGTAGCCAGAAAATAGGCTTTCGCCATATCGAGATAAGAGGCGGCCAACTACTGGTCAACAACAAGGCCATCACAATTCGCGGTGTCGACCGCCACGAAACCGATCCAAAGACAGGTCATGTGGTTAGCCGTGAGAGCATGGAAAAAGATATACGCTTGATGAAGCAAAGCAACATCAACGCCGTGCGCTCGAGTCACTACCCTAACGATCCTTATTGGCTACGACTCGCCGACAGATATGGCATGTATATTATCGATGAAGCCAATATTGAATCCCATCCACTGGCAATCGACGAGAAGACTCAACTCGGCAACGAGATGAGCTGGCTACCGGCCCACCAAGCCAGAGTCGAGCGTATGCTAGAGCGCGACAAGAATCATGCCTCTATCATCATCTGGTCATTGGGCAACGAGGCCGGTGAAGGCAAATTATTTGAGTCTCTTTACCACTGGGTAAAACAACGAGACCCCAGCCGCCCGGTCCAGTATGAACCTGCAGGTACACAAGCCTATACCGACATAGTCGCCCCCATGTATCCGTCCATCGAACGCATAGAAAAGTATGCTAAGAATAATAGCGACAGACCACTTATCATGATCGAATATGCCCATGCCATGGGTAATTCAGTGGGTAATTTACAAGACTATTGGGACGTCATAGAGCGCTACCCTAACCTGCAAGGTGGCTTCATCTGGGACTGGGTCGATCAATCACTGGCCTTCACCAATGATAAAGGCCAAAGATATTGGGCCTACGGCAAGGACTATGAGCCAGATATGCCTACCGATGGCAACTTCCTCAATAATGGCCTAGTTGATCCCGACCGTAACCCTCATCCACACCTGAGCCAGGTGAAGAAGGTATATCAAGCTATCGGATTCGATAATTTCCAGATAGATGGCGCCGAGGTGAAGTTCTCCCTAAGTAACAAGTACGACTTCAAAGACACCTCGGGTCTGGAGCTCAGCTGGTCACTGCAACAAGATGGGGTATCAATCCGTACAGGCCAGATGAAGATGCCGGTAATTCCAGCCGGAAAGAGCAAAACTATCGAGATTAAACTCGAATCTCGGCAGGCACTGAATCTCAATAAACACTACGACTATCATCTGCTGGTCACCGCACGAGTCGATACCCCACAACCCATGTTGCCCTCGGGCCACAGCTTGGCCTTCGAGCAATTTGAGATCCAGCAGGCTTCTCCCTCGATGAGTGAGTTTAGCCAAACCGGCCATATTAGCGAAACAGATGATCTGTGGCTACTGAGTCTGAATGCAAACAACTACGCCATCTCGAAAGATACAGGCTGGCTAACCCAAGTGAACACAGGCGGAGAATCTCAGATAACCGCGCCCTTAATGGCAAACTTCTGGCGTGCGCCGACAGATAATGATCTGGGTAATGGCCTGCCTAAGTGGGGTGGAGTTTGGCAGGACGCGGCCACTGAGCTTGAACTTGAGTCAATCGAAAAGGTTAACAATAAGAGTATTAGGGTCACCCAAGTCCATCCAACTCTCGACTTTAGTTTAGTCAGCCTCTACCGGCTCAATAACAAGGGTGAGCTAGTGATAAAGAGTCAATTTAAACCCGGTGACAAGGCGCTACCTGATCTTCCCAGATTTGGCTTTAGCACTCGACTGCCATTCGATCGACGATTTATGAGTTACTTCGGTCGCGGCCCAGAAGAAACCTATGCCGACCGCTACACGGGGAATCCATTAGGTTGGTACCAACTGCCTATCGAGAAGCTATATCACCGCTATTCTCGTCCCCAAGAGACAGGCCAGCGAACTCAGGTGCGCTACGCAGCCGTAACCAATAGTGAAGGAAGCGGCCTGATGGCCGTCGCGGCCAAAGAGTTACAAACCAGCCTATGGCCCTTCTCTCAGACCGATATCGACTTTAGAGCCGGTGATGCTCAAAGCTCGGCTTCGGGCTTAGTCCCTGTCACTCAGAACCATGGCGCCGAGATCCCGATTAGAGACTATGTGACCTGGAATATCGATTACAAACAGATGGGAGTCGGCGGAGATACCTCATGGGGCAGACAAGTCCATCAAGCTTATCGTATCGAGGCACAGCCCATAAATTTCGAATTTAGGCTTGTGCCCATCGACTCGAGTAGCCAGCTGCAGCAGCTGGCCAGAGACTAGTCGGAGCCTGAGTTATCCTGCTGATTTTAACGATCATAGGATAACTTTCCTCAGCAGTATTTAGTGCATAAATAGAATAAGAAAAAGGAAATCAACATGGAACAGATCATTCAACTGGTCATATTTTTTGGCCTGACGGCGACGGTGGGACTCATTACCTATCTCAAATGTCGCAACATCAAACGAGACACCAGCGACAGCAAAGATTACTTTTTAGCTGGCGGCGGCCTGAGTTGGGTCGTTGTAGCAGGCTCCTTGATGATGACCAACATCAGTGCCGAGCAGATCGTTGGCATGAACGGCGCTCAGGCGTTACTGGTTGCCTGGTGGGAAATTGGTGCCGCCGTTGGCCTGATCATCTTGGCTAAATGGCTCATCCCTATCTATTACAAATACAATTGTACCACCACCACAGAGCTGCTAGAGCGCAAGTACAATGATAAGGGCATTCGCGCCATGGTCTCGGTACTCTTTATGCTGGGCTATGCCTTCATCTTGCTACCTGTCGTGCTCTACACCGGCTCACTGTTTATGAAGTCTATGTTTGGCCTGCAGATATCCGTCGTCATGCTGGCCATTATCTTCGCCGTTGTCGGTGCCGTCTATGCCATCTTCGGTGGTCTCAGAGCCATTGCCATATCAGACACCTTAAACGGCATAGGTCTGATAGCCATGGGCATTGTTGTCTCATACCTAGCCATGAACGCGATTAACTGGGATCTCTCGGGCATCCCGATTGAGCGCATCACGCTTATTGGCGATGATAACTCAGATATCCCCTGGCATACCTTGTTGACAGGCATGGTCTTCATTCAAATTTTCTACTGGGGAACCAATATGGTGATAACCCAGAGAGCCCTGGCCGCCAAATCGGTGGAAGAAGCACAGAAAGGCCTTTATGCCGCCGTGGTGATGAAGTTAATCGTGCCTTTCATTGTCGTGCTACCCGGAATTGTCGCCTTCAAGTTATATGGTGACGTAGGCGATGTCGCCTATGGAAGGTTGGTGGGAGACTTATTGCCGTCTTGGTTATCCGGCGCCTTCGCGGCCGTGATTGCCGGCGCTGTGCTGAGCTCATTTAACTCTTGCCTTAACTCGGCGGCGGCCCTCTATACCTGTGATATTCACCAGAACTACATCAACCCCAATGCTGACGTGCGTAAGATAGGCACCCGTGTCGCCTTAGTGTTCACCTTAATCTCGGTCTCTCTGGTACCTGTTTTTGCACAATCCGAGAGCATCATATCCTTGCTGCAGAAACTCAATGGTCTCTACTCTATGCCGGTGTTAGCCGCCTTTATCTGCGCCTTGGTGTTTAAGAATGTTAACGCTAAGGCGATCAAGATTGGCCTGGTCTTCGGTGTACTGATATACGCCGTATTCACCTTCGTTTGGAGCCCGTTACACTTCATACATATGATGGCGATCACCCTATTTGCGACTATCTTGGTCACCCTGTTACTGAGCAAATTTGTCTTCGGCGATCAAGTAGTCACACCTATCGCAGCCACCCAGAGCTAGGTCGATAGGATTAAACCACAGCGTCTTGATGAAATAGAGCGAGCGTTACTGCTGAGCCATCGCTCTTTTTTCTATGCTGAAATATCACCTCAAACCTAAGGGTTAACCTATAAAAAAGGGTAAAAACCACTATAAACGGATCAATTAGTCTGTTTTGCATAAAAATGTCGAAAAAACTCCGTTACAGCCTCGGCTTACTCATGCTATAAAAACCTATGTAATATTTATTTACACATTTAGCTGGCGATACATAAGCTAGCTAACAAGTAAAATGAAGCGGTCAACAAGTGCCGTATTTAAACGCCTGCCTCATGGCAGTTATTGAGCAAACAATTTATAAGGGAAGCTTTAAAGCATGTCGAATCCCGCACAGCGCGCGAACAAATTATTTGTGCAAACCTTTGGCACAACAGCAGACGATCTTTACCTGGCTCCAGGCCGGGTGAACTTGATCGGAGAACATACCGATTACAATGACGGCTTTGTCTTGCCCGCCGCCATCAACTTCCATACGATTATCGCAGTAAAGCGTCGGGATGATAGTCTCTATCGCGCCGTATCCGATGCCTTCCCCGGTGAAATAAAAGAGTGGACCTTCGGTCAAGAAGGCACCATGAATCCTGATGATGGCTGGGTTAATTACCTAAAAGGGTTTACTGCAGCCATGGCAGCAGCCGGACTCACGGCGAAAGGACTCGATATCTCAGTGGTTGGCAATGTGCCCTTAGGTGCAGGCCTCTCATCATCGGCGGCCTTAGAAGTAGCCTTCGGCACCGCAGTCAATGATTGCAGCCAGCTTAGACTCTCACCCCTCGCCGTAGCCCAGATGGCTCAGCGCGGTGAAAATCAATACGTAGGCTGTGCCTGCGGTATCATGGATCAGATGATCAGCGCCCTGGGCGAGCAAGATCATGCCCTACTGATAGATTGTGAAGACCTAGACAGCGAGCCGGTGCATATTCCCGACAGCCTGAGCCTTATCATAGTGAACTCAAATGTTCAGCGCGGACTGGTCGACTCTGAGTACAACCTAAGACGCGAGCAATGCGAAGAAGTCGCCGATCACTTCGGCGTCGAAAGTCTGAGGCATGTCGATCTCTGCCAACTTGAAGCCGCTAAATCTGAGCTGTCCGATGTCAGCTATAGGCGAGCACGACACGTACTGACGGAAAACCGCAGAACGCAACATGCCAGCCATGCATTAGAGGCGGGCAATATACCTAAATTAAGCGAGCTGATGGCTCAATCCCACGCCTCTATGCGTGATGATTTCGAGATCACAGTGCCCGAAATCGATACCTTAGTCGACATCATCTCACAAGTCATAGGCGACCGTGGCGGCGTGAGAATGACAGGTGGAGGCTTTGGTGGTTGTATCGTTGCCTTAGTGGATCATGCCTTGACCGATGCTGTGGTCGAAGCGGTTGAGAGTCAATACGCAACAAAGACAGGATTAGAAGCCACAGTTTACCTCTGTTCGGCCAGCGCTGGCGCGACCCGAGTAGATGAAGAGGTTTATTAACAGACTAAGGTTATTAGAATCCAGGGCCTAGGAAGCAAAATATTGGCTGTACATAATTCAATTTAAGGATATCTCATGGTACGTTTTCGCCCGCTAGACTCCTGGACCGATCCTCGTGGCGGTCAAATCGAACGTGTCAGGATAGATAATGGCATCATAGCCATGGAAGTATTGAGCTTAGGCGGCATCATACGTTCCTTGTGGACTCCGGATCGACATGGCGAGCGAGGCAATATCGTGCTTGGCTGTGACTCTATCGAAGATTACCTCAAACAAGACGCTCACTTAGGTGCCATTGCCGGCAGATATGCCAATCGCATAGCCAATGGCAAGATGAGTTTCGGTGAAGATGAATATCACTTAGATATCAATCAGGCGAGTCATTGCCTCCATGGGGGGAGCGAGGGCTTTAATCGTAAGCACTGGCATATGGGTCAGCTCCCAGATGGCGTTCGCCTTAACTTAGTCAGTCCCGATGGCGATATGGGCTTCCCGGGGATCTGTAACGTGCAGTTAGATTATCGATTGGTGGGAAATAATCTCTATATGGAGATCTTTGCCGCCGTCAATAAGCCTTGTCCCATTAGCTTGACTCAACATAGTTATTTCAATCTTGAGGGCAGTGGTTCAACGAGTAACGCAGCGCATCAATTACAGATAGATACCACCAGCATGCTGACTCTGGACGACTCAGGTATTCCCACAGGAATGAAAGATGCTTCGGGTTCTCTGCTGGATTTCCGCCGTTCTAAAGCCTTCTCTATCGCCCAAAATAATGATGAGTTGGTCTCCACATCCGGAATAGATCACTGCTACCTAACAAACGGTTCAGGCTCAGAAATGACTCGCTTTGGCTGCCTCAGCGCACCTGAGTCCGGTAGAAGTATGACGCTATATACCAATCAGCCCAGTGTGCAGATTTACGGAGCCAATTACCTTGAGGGTAACCCAGGCAAAGGGGGCAAGGCGTTAAAAGCACATCACGCCATCTGTATCGAGCCTCAACAACTTCCCAACGGTGCCAATCAGCCCACTCTGGAGGCCGATCCCTGGATAAAACCAGCAGAGGTGTACCACCATATCAGTCGCTACGAGTTTCATACTGTTTAAAACAATAAGCAAAAGCGCCTAGGCTTTAGGCGCTTGGCCTCTTTCGATAAACAGCTCTTCGACAAGCTACTTTTCGAATAGCTATTCTTCGAGCCCGCCGGACCAACCATTAGCAAACTCTCTGTCCAGGCTCTCAGAGCCAGGCTCATTATCTGATGAGGCCGCATCGACCTCATCTCGCTTTTTTGATTTAGCCTTTGCCTTAGTAATAAGAGGCTTATGCTTAGTAGCATTCGCATCGACCCAGCCCTGATGCTTCTCCATAAATTCTGAACGAGCCGAGTCCCAGGCTGCGCCGTAGGCATCTTCGGCAGCCTTGATCTTTACCTTATCGAGATCATGCAGATTACCCGAGACTATCTCTTCGGCATACTCGATAATGGTATCTCTCACTGCATTATAAAGATAAATACGACCCGCTTTAGCTTCAGGAAAATGCTTATCATGAATGACAATTGCATTGCCTCGAGCCGTTCTTAATTCGCCATACCATACTGGTGTTTTTGTTGTGTTATACATATATGCCAATACCCTTAAATCAACACATTTTGAATATATCAGTCAATATCGAATTTAGCTTAAAGACTCAATTATTCAAGTTTTTTTGTGTAAAAATAATTTAATCTACAATAAATAAACCACGGAAACCCATAAGCTATAGTGAACTAGCCCTATGGCAGTTATATTTCGGCTATATTACAAAAAATATTTCAATCCGACTCTTCTCCATGGACCGATAACACAATTTTACCTCTGTGCCGACCCGACTCCATCAGTTGATGCGCTCCGACACTGTCTGCAAGAGAAAATCGAGCCGATATATTTGGTACTAGCTTATTGCCACTGGATTCACCATCTCGAGTTAGCGCCAGTAATGGCCAGACCTTTTGCCGTAACTCTGAAGCTATATTGGCCTTAGCTTCTACACTCTGAGGCCTCAATGTTGAGCCTGTCCAGGTGATCCGCTTAGCCATAATCCTAAATATGTCCACTTGCGCCTGTGGCCCTCTTTGCATGGCCACAGACACCATGCGTCCATCGACAGCTAGCGCCTTCAAATTTTGGTTGATAAAATCCCCACCGGCGATATCGAATACCAAGTTCACCCCCAAGTTTGAGGTGTATTCCATCACGGGTTGCACAAAATCTTCCTGATAATTGAGGGCTAAATCGGCTCCCAGACTCAGACAATAGTCACATTTGTCATCGCTGCCCGATGTGGCTATGACTCTGGCTCCGAATGCTTTAGCTAAGGCTATCGCCGCGCTACCAATCCCGCCTGAACCACCATGAATAAGCACGGTCTCTCCGGATTGAAAACCCGCTCGCATAAACAGATTACCCCACACGGTGAAGAAAGTTTCCGGGATAGCGGCGGCTTGCTCCAGAGTCCACCCCTGAGGGATAGGTAAGCAATGAGAACTATGGGTAGCCACATACTCGCCATAGCCACCACCAGGCACTAAGGCCGTGACCTTGTCGCCTAGTTGCCATTGGCTCACCTCAGCTCCAAGAGCGCAGACCTCTCCCGCCACTTCCAGACCCAAGATAGGACTCGCATCTTTAGGCGGCGGATAGGCTCCCTTCCTTTGAGCGACATCGGGACCGTTGATACCGGCATAGGCGACCTTGATTAATACCTGGTCTTTGGCAAGTTCAGGCAAGGGAGAACGCTTGAGAAACATCACATCGGCGTCACCGGGATGCTCGAAATCAACATGAAGATAATCTAGGGGGAGCGAGGTGTTAGGCATAGTCAGTTTAGAATTCTATTTATGATTTGTTATACATACACCCCTTAATGAATCGAATCAATAGATTCGAAATAGGTGGTTTTCATCTATTAACTCAGCATCCTCTCATCAGTAAATGCTCAATAATCAAACTCTGGTTTATTATTGATTTTAAAATCACATAAAACTCAGTTAGTTAAACAAAACCTCGATAAATTAAATCTCAACTCGAACAAAAAACGATCAGATTTGCATTGTATATTATATCCCTTACCTATATTGTTACTTTTTTGTTACACCATCACCTGAGGAAAGTGTTGCATAGTCGGATGTCATGCATGTGGTCACTTCTTTATATCTACAACACTAACAAGATCTGCTCAGCAGACAGTTAACTCCTAGGTCAAATAGGCCTCTGGAGCAATCAACAATAATGGAGACCCCATGAAACTTAACACCCTGGTCGTCGCACTTGGCTTAGCAACAAGCTTCAGTGTAATGAGTAACACAGCGAGTCATGACGAGACTAATCTAGCCTCGGATCAGCTCTCAGCATCCTTAACTTCACCCACACTAGCATCGAGTCTAGTCTCAGCCCTGACTCGAGCCGGCTCTCCCTGGGCCAACACAGAATCGGCCCTCGCATCGCCGGGTCCCATCGGACTCAGTGGCCCTATGGCCGCTACTGGTTGCAGCGCATTTATCGGTCTCAGCGGTAATGCTCTGATCACTGAGCTTGCTAACTCAGATCCTCAATGTGTCAGCCCGCTCTACAACCTGAAAGGCCCGGATGCCACGGCGCTATTCAGTGAGTCTACTATGCGCACTGTCGCCGCAGCCGTGCGTGACCGTGCACCTGGCTATACCGGAGTTGATACCACAGGCATCGAGTCACTGATCTATTTTCAACGCGCCGCTCTATATGTGCAGTTCTATAGCCCGAGCGATGTACCTGCCTACTCGAGCGCTGTTAAGTCTGACATCAAGATTCAGATAACAGCCCTGTTCAACAATGGCAATATCTGGACCGTATCTACGGAGAACTCAGGCGTACTGAAGGAAACTCTGATCCTTATCGACTCCATAGGACTCGGCGCCGACTTCAATCACATCACCAAAGAGGTGCTTACCCGCTTTGATGCCAGCTGGGAAGTTAACTTCGGCATGAATGCCGCCGCGAACTCGGTTTTCACGACCCTGTTCCGCGCCCAGTGGGATGACCCCATGAAGGCACTATTTGCCACTGACCATAGCATTCTCGATGCCCTGAATAACTTCCAATTAGCCAATCGTCACCTGGTGGGTACAGATGCCGAATATGTGCTGACCAATGCCGTGCGTGAGATGTCTCGTCTGTATCACATCCCTGAGATGAAGAGCCGAGTCACCACCTTGGTCAAGGCGGTACTCGACAGCAGCAGTAAGAACGATGCCTCCAAAGTGGTCTGGATGGCCGCCGCCGAGATGGCCGATTATTATGATCGCAGTAACTGTAACTATTATGATATCTGTGGCTTCAAGGCGCAGCTCGAGGCTGAAACACTGACCTTCAACTGGGAGTGCTCATCAACGCTGAAGATGCGGGCTCAGAGTATGTATCGAGATCAGGCGGATTGGGCATGTGGTGTGCTCGGCAATCAGGAGAATTACTTCCATACCAAGTTGGCCACTAACCGCACTCCTGTCACAAATGACAATAACGGCGCCTTGGAGCTGGTCGTATTTGACAGTTCGAGCGACTACCAGTCCTATGCCGGTACCTTCTTCGGCATCGCCACCAACAATGGCGGCATGTATCTGGAAGGCTCACCAGCCGGTCTTAAAAATCAGGCACGTTTTATCGCCTATGAGGCCGAGTGGCGCAGACCCGATTTCCACATCTGGAATCTACAACACGAATACGTACATTACTTAGATGGCCGCTATAACCTGCAGGGTGATTTCGGCCGTGCGATCTCGGCCAATACCATCTGGTGGATCGAAGGTTTAGCCGAATACATCTCTTACCGTGATGCCAACACTAGGGCGATCACTATGGGTGAAACCGGAGAATTCCCACTTTCAACCATATTCAAGAATAACTACAACTCGGGTCAGGACCGTATCTATCGCTGGGGTTATCTGGCGGTACGCTTCATGTTTGAGAATCATAAAGCCGATGTGGATCAGATTTTAGCCTACCTGAGAAACGATCAATACACAGAATATCAAGACTTTATGGACGCTATCGGCACTCGCTATGACAACGAGTGGGCAGGCTGGCTAACCAGTGGTTTAAGTACTCTAGATAACGGCATAGTCGATCACGGGCCATCCGATGCGGCCGCGCTGGCGAGTGGCACAGATGGCAACTGGGTGGGCCCGGTTTCGAGCATAAGTAAGGACTACTCGCCATGTACAGTGACCAATGAAACCTATCGCTACACGCCTGATGCATCTCTGGTCATAGATCAGCCCATGGAGTGTATCGACTCACAAGATGGCAGAGCCAGCTTTGCCTTCGCCAACGTCGACCGAAGCAACCAGACCCTATGGATCAAGACGGGCGGCGGTTGGGGCGATGCCGATATCTATTACAGCACCACAGGTTGGGCTAGCGGTGAGGTTAATGATGGTTTCGGCATAGGCAATGGTAACCATGAGGTGATACAGGTCACTCTGAATCCAAATGAGTATTGGCATTATATAACCCTCTCAGGTGACTTCGGCGGACTCGACCTCTTAATGAGCACAACTGAGGTGTTTGCCGATCCCGATCCGGCTCAAGGCGGTGGAACCACTCCGAATCCAGATCCGGCTCTGGACTGTGGCGCTGCGACCATGAGTTATGGCCAACTGACATTCGGTAAAGATGAATGTATCAGTGGTGGTAGCAGCAGCTTCTATGTTTATGTCGAGGAAGATAATACTCAACTGACCATCACTACATCGGGTGGAACCGGCGATGCGAGCCTGTATTACAACGCGGATACCTGGGCCGATGCTAACAATGCGCACGCCCGCTCGACTAATGCGGGTAACCAGGAGTCGATTCAAGTGACGGCGAACAGAGGCTGGCGCTACATAGTGGTCGATACCGTTAGCGAGTATAGCGGCACGACCATCAAAGTTAGCTTAGGTGGCGGCACCACTGTGCCAGTGACACCACCAGCGAACGCTAATATCGATGATGCCTGTCAGACACTCAACCCTGTCAGTGATGGACGACTCACATCCGCTGAGGCGCTCTGTAGCGCCGATGGTATGAACTACTACAGCATGTGGATCGATGCCAGCAGCACTGAACTTACCGTAAGCACAGGTCATGGAACTGGCGATGTGAGTCTTTATGGTGGCACTAGCTGGCCTAGTGCTCAGTCTAACTCGGCATCATCGACTAACGCGGGCAGCACCAGTGAGTCATTCACTGTGACGAATCCGCTTGAAGGTTGGTACTACATCACTCTACAGAGTGAACAAGCGAGTTCGGGAGTGGCCATTCAGGCTGATCTGAAGTAATTAATGCAGGAACCTAGATCCTAGGAGCTAGGTTCCTGCATCATCAGGAGTTGTGATGAAGAAATATATTTTAACCTTAGCCATCCTATTTTCTAATAGCGCTTTCGCTGCCGATAATAATGAGATCAGTCAGTCTCATCGAGCGGCTGCTCAGGCAGTGTTAGATGCCACCTTAGCCCAAGACGTCATCCCCCAAGCCATGCATCAACTCAAGGCCAGTTACGCTCACCTGGTGAAAGATCTGCCCTTAAAGAGAGCACATAGAGAGATTGAGACCAGATACAGGGAGCAAGCCTTCGAGCTCGCTAACAAGCGGCTCAACTGGGAACAGATCCAGCCTGAGTTTATTGCGCTCTATACCAGTACTTACGCGGAGCAGGAGCTTAAGGATATCGCCGCCTTCTACCGCACTGAGACAGGCAAGAAATACCTAAGAAACATGCCTGCGACGTTAAGACAATCCAGCCAACTGGTACAGGCTCAGATGAGGGATATCAGGGGAGAGTTCCAACAGATCATCACTCAACTCGAGCTCGCTAGCGGAATTGGAAAAAACCAAGAAGCTCACAGACATTAGCCCATAGATGCTAAATAAATTCTTAACTCATCACCAACAATTTTCCAGAGGCTGAAAGAGGAAGATACAACCTAAGACACTTTCTCGACCAATGTCTTAATCAACTTCATATGGATGACATCAATGTCTATTATGATAAGAACTTCAAGCATAAAAAACCCCGCATTCGCGAGGTTTCTTTATCAAGCATAACCAGTATGTTCTAGCTTACTTTAATTTTGACACTTCTGTAATTACAGGGATCTAGAACGGGATATCATCATCCCAACCGTCATCAAGATCCGGTGTAAAATTCTGTTGCGGCGCGGCCTGTTGTGGCTGAGGCGCAGGACGTTGCTGTGGAGCCGCTTTAGGAGCCGCCTGCTGTGGTGCTTGTTGCGCTCCTTGCTGAGGCTTGGGCGCATAAGCTGGAGCCTGCTGTTGTGGTGCAGCCTGTTGCTGACCATAACCGCTTTGCTGTGATGCTTGCTGCTGTGGAGCCTGCTGACGCTGCTGTTGAGGCTGTTGCTGTTGAGGCGCCTGCTGGTAACCACCTGACTGTTGCTGCTGAGCCTGCTGCTGACCATAGCCACCTTGCTGTCCGCCACCTTGACCACGGCTATCGAGCATCTGCATCTCGTTAGCATTGATCTCAGTCTTATAACGGTCTTGACCAGTTGCTTGATCTTGCCACTTACTGGTCTGCAATTTACCTTCGATATAAACTTTTGAACCTTTTTTCAGGTACTCGCCAGCGACTTCAGCTAAGCGACGGTACATGACGATATTGTGCCACTCGGTGCGCTCTTGTTGTTGACCTTGTTGGTCTTTCCAAGACTCACTCGTCGCCACTGTAAAGTTGGCTACGGCATTGCCATTTGGCATGTAACGAACTTCAGGGTCTTTCCCTAAGTTACCGACCAAAATTACCTTATTGACACCACGACTGGCCATTGAAATCTCCTGAGATATTCTTACTAATTACTATAAATTTTACGCCCGCTTCGAAACACTATATCCGAACAGGCGAGTTAGCTGACAGAGCCTAACACAGCTCGCGCTTCTCTTAAATCGAAATGCTCATCAACTTTTAAATATGCGACTCTCTCTTCTAAGACAACTATCGCCTCGGCAACTCCGGTTAATTGCGACAACTCACTTGCCATCGCCTTGGCCTGTTCTTTACCTTCTACTGTTGCTTCAAGGGTATAGCTCTTAAGCAACACAGGATTCTCCATGCCTAAGGTCAACAACAACCAGACAGTCATCAAGCACAGAGCGGCCGAAAATACCCCGACGGCACCCAATAATTGAAATGCACCGCCACCGAGTAAGCCACCACAGAAGGCACCGAGAAATTGACTGGTAGAGTAAACTCCCATGGCAGAGCCCTTATCTCCCACCGGACAAAACTTGGCGATCAAACTGGGCAGTGAGGCTTCCAGATAGTTAAAACCGGTAAAAAATAGCACCACAGCGATACTCAATACCATTAGGTTGTGGGTAAATAGCGCCATCAAAGCTAAGGCCAACATCATGACCAACAGAGATACCTGAAAAGTGGCCTTAGTATTTTTCTTCTTCACCCCGATAACGATCAACGGCACCATAAGGAAGAATGCAGCGATAAAGGCTGGGAAATAGAGCATCCAGTGCTTCTCTTTCACTAAGCCTGCATCCACCAAATCCAGTGGCAAGGCCACAAATACTGCCGTCAGCACTAAGTGTAGAATGAATATTCCTGCATCGAGTCTGAATAGTTGTGGGTCGGTGATCATGGCCTTTAACTTGGTAGGCGTCGCCACTGTGTCACCTTTCGGCGCGTGCGTGATGGGAGTCGGCACCAGAAACTGAACGATCAACATGCCTAGTACCGCCAGACACGCCGTCAAGGCAAATAGGCCCGATAAACCAACATACTGGGCAACGATAGGCCCGACCAATAACGACAGCGCGAAGGAGAAACCTATGCACATGCCGATAATCGCCATCACCTTAGTGCGCTGCTCATCCCGAGTTAAATCGGCAGCCAAGGCTAACACCGCTGAGGCAATCGCCCCCATTCCCTGTATTGCTCGACCAGCAACGACACCATAAATCGTCTCGGCATTGGCCGCGACCAAGCTACCGATAGCAAACACTACCAGACCTATGAGGATGATAGGTTTACGGCCAAACTTATCCGATAGAATCCCCATGGGGATCTGTAGAGCGGCTTGCGTCAGACCATATGCACCTATGGCTATTCCTACCCAAAGCGGTGAAAAACCTTCGAGATGTTGCCCGTATAATGCAAAGACAGGCATGATCATAAATAAGCCCATCATTCGCAAACCAAATACACCGGCTAATGAAAACGCGACTTTTGTCTCAGTCTTTGAGAGTCCGTTATTGGCCATATTCCGCCCTGATCTGAAGTCATAAATAAGTCGCGCATGTTATCACGAAGCAGTTTATAAGCGCAAAGCAGCTAACTGAATGCAGCTTCGAGATGATGAAAATGTGACTTAGCCACAGAAAAGCGGCCTTCGAGAATGCGGCAAGCCGCTGCTAGGACGTGACTTCGTCACTGCGAGGACGGCCTACGGCCTTCGAGAACGCGGCAAGCCGCTGCTAGAACGTGACTTCGTCACTGCGAGGATGGCCTACGGCCTGCGAGAACGCGGCAAAGCCGCTGCGAGAAAAAGCTTTTGCTCTTATCTCGTAGGGAACTTGTTCCCGTTCTCGAAGTGAGTTTACGAACGCACTCGCAGCAAAGCGTCCTCGAAGTGAGCTTGCGAACGAACTCGAAGCGAAGCGTTCTCGAAGTGAGCTTGCGAACGCTCTCGCAGCGAAGCGTCCTAGAAGTGAGTTTACGAACGCACTCGCAGCGAAGCGTCCTAGAAGTGAGCTTACGAACGCACTCGCAGCGAAGCGTCCTAGAAGTGAGTTTACGAACGTACTCGCAGCGCAGCGTCCTAGGAGTGAGTTTACGAACGCACTCGAAGCGCAGCGTCCTAGAAGTGAGTTTACGAACGCACTCGCAGCGCAGCGTCCTAGAAGTGAGTTTACGAACGCACTCGCAGCGCAGCGTCCTAGAAGTGAGTTTACGAACGCACTCGAAGCGCAGCGTCCTAGAAGTGAGCTTGCGAACGTACTCGCAGCGCAGCGTCCTAGAAGTGAGCCTGCGAACGCTCTTGTCACTCGAGTTAAAGCAGCTCCGCTTTTATCATTTTTTATGCGATAATCGATCTCTTTTTTATTCGGTACAGAGAGACAGATGGACAAGATTGAAGTACGTGGCGCCCGCACCCACAATCTAAAAAACATCGACTTAACGATTCCCAGAAACAAGTTGATTGTGATCACCGGCCTTTCAGGCTCAGGAAAATCATCCCTGGCCTTCGACACCTTGTATGCTGAAGGCCAGAGACGCTATGTCGAATCTCTCTCCGCCTATGCGCGCCAATTTTTAAGCCTGATGGAAAAGCCTGATGTCGATCTGATTGAAGGCCTCAGCCCAGCCATCTCAATTGAACAAAAATCCACATCCCACAACCCCAGATCCACCGTAGGCACTATCACGGAGATCTACGACTATCTGCGCTTGCTTTTTGCCCGTGTCGGTGAGCCCCGTTGTCCGACCCATGGCCAACCACTCGCCGCGCAGACGGTCAGTCAGATGGTCGATAAGGTCATAGAGTTGCCCGAAGGCAGCCGCCAAATGCTACTGGCCCCCGTGGTCAACAATCGCAAGGGCGAGCATGTCAAACTCCTCGAGAGTCTGGCGGCTCAAGGGTTTATTCGTGCCCGTATCGATGGGGAGGTCTGCGATCTGACCGATCCACCAGAATTAGAGTTACATGTGAAGCACACCATAGAAGTCGTCGTCGACCGCTTCAAGGTACGAGACGATATTAAGCAGCGCCTGGCCGAGTCATTCGAAACCGCACTCGAGCTATCCGGTGGCATTGCGACTGTCGCCTCTATGGATAATGACAAACAAACCCAAACAGAAGATCTCTTGTTTTCTGCAAACTTTGCCTGCCCACAATGTGGTTATTCCATGGCCGAATTGGAGCCGAGAATATTCTCCTTCAATAATCCGGCTGGCGCCTGTGGCACCTGTGATGGCTTAGGTGTACAGCAGTTTTTCGATGCAGACCGCGTGATATTGAATTCTGAAATGTCCCTGGCTGGCGGCGCTATTCGTGGCTGGGATAGACGCAACTTCTATTATTTTCAGATGCTCAGTTCATTAGCCGAACACTATAAATTTGATATTGAAACACCCTACCAGCAACTGACCGATGACGTACGCAAGCTGGTGTTATACGGATCCGGAAAGGAAAGCATTTCCTTCAAGTACATCAATGACCGAGGGGATGTAGTGGTACGTAACCACCCTTTCGAAGGCATTCTCAACAACATGGATCGTCGTTACCGTGAAACCGAGTCAAATGCCGTCCGTGAAGAGTTAGCTAAGTTCATCAATACTCAGTCCTGTCAAAGCTGTGGTGGCTCTCGTCTGCGGGAAGAGGCGAGAAACGTATTTATCAAAGATCTTAACCTGCCGATACTGACCGAATGGTCTATCGGCGAGGCGATGGACTACTTCAGCAGTCTAGAACTCCCAGGTCAAAAGGGTCAGATAGCAGAGAAGATCCTCAAGGAAGTACGCAACAGACTCGGCTTCCTGGTCAATGTGGGACTCAATTATCTGAGTCTATCCCGTTCTGCGGAGACTTTATCCGGCGGAGAGGCCCAGAGGATCAGACTCGCCAGCCAGATTGGTGCCGGACTGGTCGGTGTCATGTATGTACTCGACGAACCTTCTATTGGCCTACACCAGAGAGATAATGAGCGCTTGCTGGAAACCTTGGTTCATCTAAGAGACATAGGTAACACGGTGATCGTCGTCGAGCACGACGAAGATGCGATCAAGATGGCCGATCACATTATCGATATCGGCCCCGGAGCCGGGATCCATGGCGGCGAGGTGATCTGTGATGGCACACTGCAAGATATTCTCGACTGTGAGGCTTCGATCACCGGCCAATATCTGTCTGGCGCTAAAAAGATCCATATCAGTGAAGAACGCGTTGCTTACGACGGCGACAAAGTGATTGAGCTATTCGGGGCCAGCGGCAACAACCTTCAAGATGTGGATTTAACCATTCCGGTCGGCCTGTTCACCTGTGTCACCGGTGTATCAGGTTCCGGCAAGTCGACACTGATAAACGACACCTTCTACAAGATAGCCCACAGACAACTCAATGGTGCTACCGTCGATGAGCCCTCCCCTTATAAGAGTATCGAGGGCATGGATCACTGCGATAAGGTGGTCGATATCGATCAGAGTCCTATTGGTCGCACGCCCAGATCCAATCCGGCCACCTATACTGGCATTTTCACCCCGATACGTGAGCTGTTTGCCGCGACTCAAGAGTCACGCACACGAGGCTATAAGCCGGGACGTTTCTCTTTCAACGTCAAGGGCGGCCGCTGTGAAGCCTGTCAGGGCGATGGTCTAATTAAAGTTGAGATGCATTTCCTACCGGATGTTTATGTCCCTTGTGACAACTGTAAGAGCCAGCGATATAACCGTGAAACCTTAGAGGTGAAATACAAGGGTAAAAACATTCACGAGGTGTTATCTATGACTGTCGAGGAGGCACGAGGTTTCTTCGATGCTGTGCCAGCCATCTCCCGAAAACTGCAGATGTTGATGGAAGTCGGCCTCTCTTACATTGGCTTAGGTCAGAGTGCGACGACCCTGTCAGGCGGTGAAGCCCAGCGCGTCAAGCTTGCCAAGGAGCTATCGAAAAGAGACACGGGTAAGACTCTGTATATTCTCGATGAGCCGACAACCGGACTGCACTTCGCCGATATCCAGTTACTCTTGGACGTCTTGCATAGACTAAAATCCCGTGGTAATACCATAGTGGTGATCGAACACAACTTGGACGTCATCAAGACTGCCGACTGGGTCATCGACTTAGGACCCGAAGGCGGCGCCGGAGGTGGAACTATATTGGTCAGCGGCACCCCGGAAGAGATCGCTCAACATCCGGAGTCCCATACGGCACGTTTTCTTAAACCACTACTGCAATGATGCGAGTCTGAAGTAACACAAGGCGTGAATACTAACAATTGAGATCAGTGTAGGCCCGAGTCGATATGGCTTGGGCCTCTAATTAGCTAAACTCAATTCCAGGTTCACTGCATTATCCAATTGCCAAGATAAACCTAGTGTATCTCTGCTTAAATAGGGTTAAGTTAGATAAAATGACTGGCAGCATTAACAAGGAACGGGATGGATCCAACTCCTCATAGGTTTAATGGTCTAACGAGTGCCAAGCTGAAATGTCAACAATTAGCTATGCTCGTCACTCTGCTGTTAGCTAGCCAGCTCATCTCCGGCTGTACTCACTCACACTTTTCCTATGCCTCATGCAAAACTCAGCTTGCTGCAAAATGGGCCAACACAGACCAGCTTCACGCCGATATCGCCAAGCTCACCTCCCCGGAACTTGAGGGAAGAAAAACCGACACCTTAGGGGCCGAGTTAACCAGGCAATATATCGCTAACCGATATCGTGAAATAGGGCTTACCCCCTGGAAAGATGAATTTTCAGTGCCATTTACCTACCAATATAACTTCGGTGAGCGCCAGGGGAGCAATATGATCGGCGTCATCTATGCCGCCGAGCCCACAGACAAATGGCGGATCATTCTGGCTCATTACGATCACTTAGGTAAAAAAGGACGTAAAATTTACCCAGGAGCAGACGATAACGCCTCCGGGGTAGCCGCTCTGTTACAAGTGGCCAGTCAAGTCGCAAAACACAACAAAATCGGTTACGCCGGTCTCGCTGACTCATCGCAAAAGCCGCCCCAAGAATCGCCGAAATTATTGCAAGTGGCCAGCCAAGTCGCAAAACATAATCGAATAGATTCAGCCCCTCTTCCTGACCCACGCCAAGAGCAGGCCCAAGAGCCATCGCAAGAGTCGTTACTAGCGTCAGTCAACACCTTATTTGTCGCAACAGATGCCGAAGAGCCTGGCCTCTTTGGTGGCTATGCCTTAGTCGAACAACTCAAACAGCTAAGTGCAACGCCACAAATAGAACAGATAGAGTTGGCCATCAACATGGACATGATTGGCCGTCCCGGTCGACCCTATGTTATCTATCTCGAAGGCCGGCGAGGTTTTACCCATTTTGATGAGATAAAGAGGACATTAACCGACACCACAGGCCTGTGTATCAAAGCCAAACACCCCCGTCCCCTGGGTAGGAGTGTCCAGAAAGTAGACTGGCTGAGGGCCTCTGATCACTATCCTCTGCATAAGGCCGGGATCCCCTGGCTCTACTTTGGAGTCCCACCTCACAATGATTATCACAGCAGTAGTGATACAATAGAAAAAATAGATCTTAAATTTCTGGCTGCTGTAAGCGAATCGGCCTATCAACTGCTGATTATTGACAGTTTAACGTTAGAATAAACATGAAAATTACTAATATAAATTATATTCCCCACCCGCTAACTCATTAATTGGCTTAATATTTGCTAGGAAACTATCGATTATACGGGCTAAAACACCATCTTTAATTGGTAATACCAATTGCACCCTGCTATAATGTTCGGCTTACTGATACGTTATTCGGTGCGGGAAGTCGACACGGGGTTGATTTTCTGTCTATAAACCTAAGTGCTTTACGAGCACTCTGCTATTCCACAAGGTTACAACCCATGTCATCCAATGAACTAACTTTCCGCGAACTCGGTCTTGCCGAGCCTCTTTTGCGTTCTCTTGACGAGCTTGGCTATGAGAAGCCAACTCCGATTCAATCCGCAAGTATCATCCCTCTTATGGAGGGTAAAGACATACTAGGTCAGGCGCAGACTGGTACAGGTAAAACTGGTGCTTTCGCACTGCCACTACTTAGCACCATTGACCCTGCAATTAATGCTCCGCAGATTTTAGTCTTAGCACCGACTCGTGAACTTGCGGTGCAAGTTGCCGAAGCCTTCGCTACCTACGCTAAATTTGTTAAAGGCTTACATGTACTGCCAATTTACGGCGGTCAGAGCATGCAACAGCAGCTAAATGCCCTAAGACGTGGCCCTCAGGTCATCGTTGGTACGCCTGGTCGTGTTATGGACCATATGCGTCGCGGCACACTAAAGCTAGATTCACTAAAAGCTATGGTACTCGACGAAGCCGATGAGATGCTTAAAATGGGCTTCATCGACGATATCGAATGGATCCTTGAGCATACGCCTAAGCAACGTCAACTCGCTCTTTTCTCTGCCACTATGCCAGAGCAAATTAAGCGTGTCGCTAATAAATATTTGACCGACCCCGTTCACGTTAAGATTGCCGCTACCACAGCTACAGTTGAAACCATTGAACAGCGCTTCGTTCAGGTCTCACAACACAACAAACTTGAAGCACTGGTACGTGTTTTAGAAGTTGAGAAGACCGAAGGTATTATCATCTTCGTTCGTACTCGTAACAGTTGTGTCGAACTGGCTGAAAAATTAGAAGCTCGCGGTTACGCATCATCACCTCTACACGGTGATATGAATCAACAAGCACGTGAGCGTGCAATTGATCTGCTTAAACGCGGCAAGTTAGACATCATTATTGCAACAGACGTCGCAGCTCGTGGCCTTGACGTTGAGCGTATAGGACACGTAGTTAACTACGATATCCCATATGATACTGAAGCTTACGTCCACCGTATTGGTCGTACAGGTCGTGCAGGCCGTACAGGTATGGCAATTCTTTTCGTTACACACAGAGAAATGCGTATGCTACGCACTATCGAACGTGCAACTAAGAGCCGCATCTCTCCGATGGACGTCCCGAGCCCTGAGACAGTAACTGAACGTCGTCTTTCTCGCTTAGGTGAGCAAGTAGCCGAGATTATCGCTAAAGACTCTTTGGACTTCATGAAGGGTGCAGTAGCAAAGCTATGTCAAGAGCTAGAAGTCGATACAGATCTTCTTGCCGCCGCTCTGCTTCAGCAAGTACAGAAAGACCGTCCTCTACAGTTACCAGCGATTCACGAACGTCAACGTGATAGCCGAGATGATCGTAACTCTCGTGACCGTAATGATCGTGGTGACCGCGGTTCTCGTGGTGAGCGTAGCGAGCGTCCACGTCGTGATTCACGCCCGACTCCTAGCAACTTAGGTACAGCTGACTCACTTAAAGACAGTCCAGACGTTAAGATGTGTCGTTACATCATAGACGTTGGTCGTGACAATGGCGTTGGTGTCGGTAATATTGTAGGTGCAGTAGCTAATGAAGCTAACATCGACAGCCGTTACATAGGCCAAATTCAGTTATTCGATCAAATAACCTCCATCGACCTTCCTGCCGGAATGCCAGCGGATGTACTACAACACCTTAGGAAAGTACGTGTTTGTGGCAGACCTCTGAACATCCGTGAAGCTGAAGGTGCTGAGCTTCCTTCAGACGGCGGAGATAGCCGTCCGCCACGTCGCCCACGTAAACCTTCGAGCGATCGTCGCCCATCAACTGGTGACAGAAAGCCACATCGTAAAGGTGGCGCTCCTAAAGAGAGCTAATTTAAGATAATCTCACTAGCTCATAAAGGCTAAGTGAAGTATCAATGAAAAGGAGCCTTTGGCTCCTTTTTTTATGCCTTAATATTAAAAAGCCAACCGTAACAAGTGCTACCAGTTATGGACCAGATAACGCTAAAACGCTCAAAACCAAGCAAGATAACCACACCAACACCACATATACCCCACCCACAAGAACACCAGAAAAACAAATAAAACAAAGAAAATACAACGAGTTAACAGTAAAGATTAAAACTGTGATCGAGCTCTCGTTTTCTGAATTTTTCCGTAAATTTAAGCAAGAATTAAAAATACAATGCTCCCCAAAATACGAAACAAACATTTTAGGCTCAGGTTTATCCCCGTCGCTTAATCATCACAGGTAGCCATATTTTGTTAAAATTTCATCAAGATGTTCGTCTGCGCATTGGCGATGTCATTGTGCAATATCGACTCATAAATAAAGATACTCCTGTAGTGATAACCTTCCCTCCCGGATCTGAGTGGATAACCGAACAAGAGACAAATGAACAAGTGAAGCTGTGGGGATTTGATTTTTTCAAAAAACAGCAGATAAACGTCATCTCATTTATCCATACTGGGCAAGATGATTACTTTCGTTCAATAGAGTTGCAAAACTTTATCAAACAGCTTGGAAAGTTCATTGCCATGTTTCCTGACAAAATAGGTTATGGAAGCAGTAGAGGTGGTTTTGCAGTATCACTACACGCCAATGCACTAGGATTAGATAGAGCCTTACTATTGATGCCCCTTAGCACTTATTCGTCTGAGCTCGCTCCTTGGGATCCTAAAGTTATAAAGGTAGATAAGGCTACAAAATATAGTGGCTATAACAAGGATGCCAGTGGTTGTAAAATACCGCTAACCATCATTTACGATCCCCTAAATAAATCCGATAGACTTCACGTCAAACGTTATTCCTGCCAGATACAAAAATTAAAATTCCCGGGTATCGGCCACAGAATTGCTAGAGGTTTACGGGACTTAGGCCTCCTCAAAAAAGTGGTCATCGATTTTGTACATGATGAACTCGATGTCGATGATTTTCCTCGCTTGATTAGAAACAGAAGAAATTTATCTTACTATCACAAAGGCATGTCGAGTAATGCAACGGGAAAGCTTACCCTAAGGCGTAAGAAAGTGATCTACTATCACAAGCTAATGTGGAAACTAAAGCACATAGAAGATGAACCGAGAAAGATGGCTACGAAACTCAGAGATAGCCTGTTGAAAAGAATTGATGAATCTCAAAAGTTTCTCACCGGTTCGAAGAACTTTTTGCCCGCTAAAACTTTCGTCATGGCTAACTTTTTTATCTTTTGCTAGCAAAAAGTGAAACTACCAAGTGCCCCCCCCTAAAAGCATAGGCTTTATACCACTATCGAAAAAGACGACAACATATAGTATGAGTAATAGTAAGACGCTGACAATGCAACGCCTTCGCGACACTAGACCATCTGAGTTGAGCAAACTGGGGAAAAGAAGAAAATTGAACGGATTAAACAGATTTTGATAACAGATGATGCCGATGTCACTCTTTCTACCTAGTTTTACCATACGGTAGAAGAAAAAGATAAAACGACACATTAAAACGGGAATGCTGACTAACATAGCCAAAGAAAAAGCTAACTCAATACCTGATATTTGAACCTCAATTTGCGTTAACTGTTTTAGCTCGCCAGTTAGTGAAAAGACAAAGCCTATGGTCACAATTAGGGAAAAAAGTAAAAAAAGTAAGCTATAACCAAGTAACCGATACCAATCGATTCTGACGTTTCGCATATGAACACCTCAAGCCAGCAATAACCTTGTCCATAAGAGAGATCCTGCACTACACTAGTTATAAATCTAGTACAATTTTCGCCAATCCAGCATTACCGCAGACACTTTTAAAAAAGTGCGCTAACCTTCATCTGGTTAGACTCCCACCTAAGTGTTTATGTTTCCTCTGCAAGTAATGCTTCTACATATTTAGCGATTGCCAAGCTGGCGGTGAGTCCTGGAGACTCGATACCAAACAGGTTAATTAAGCCCTGTATGCCGTGTGCTTTGCAGCCATCTATGCGGAAATCTGCAAAACTAGCGTTAGGCCCTTGGAGCTTAGGCCGTACTCCCGAATAACTAGGCTGAAGCTTAGCCGCATATATGGACCCATCCCGTTTGCAAGACATTTGATATCAATTTTGAGAAGAGTTCATTGCACCCATATATTCGGCCTGTTTATGAGGTTAACCTCTGGCCCTGATGGATATGTGCCTCTACTT
>JAKVHY010000008.1 GCA_023284085.1 Shewanella benthica | reverse complement strand
AAGAAGGAAATCCATATACCGCTTTGAGTCCATGGGGACCAACGACTATCGGTAAACCATAACTACATTTTAGTCTAAATATAGAGATCAACAGTAGATGCTAACAGCGCCATATACAGCCAGGTGGGTATTGTTATGATAAACAAAAGTCCGTTTCTTAATCGAGTGCGAGATGAAATGCGTATGCGTGGATACAGTATTAGAACTGAAAAATCCTATCTGTATTGGATTAAGGCATTTATCAATTTTCATCACAAACATCATCCAGAGACTATGGGAACTGATGAGGTGGCACAGTTTTTAACCTTTCTCGCTATCAATCGCAATGTCGCTATCAACACTCAAAAAGTAGCGCTTAATGCATTGGTGTATTTGTATCAAAAACATTTAAAGCAAGATCTTGGAGATTTAGGTTTTCGCTATGCCAGTAAACAACGCCAATTACCTACCGTCTTGTCCGCATCAGAGATATCTCTGGTGCTAAATCAGCTTTCTGGGCGCAATAGGTTAATCATTGAATTATTATTTGGCAGTGGGTTACGCATTTCAGAGTGCTTAAGGTTACGCATTCAGGATATCGATATGGAACGCTATGCACTCACCGTTAGAGATGGAAAAGGCCATAAAGATAGGCAGACAATCCTCAGTCACAAGTGCGCAGTTAAGCTCCCCGCCTATATAAACGCAGCACGTGATATTCAGCTTAAGGACAATACAAATGGTGTCGGTCCTTCTTTGCCGAATGCGCTAGAACGTAAGTATCCTAACGCATTTAGACAAGCAGGATGGATGTTCATTTTCCCTTCAACTACCACTTGTGATAATCCATATACTGGCACACATTGTAGACACCATTTACATCAGAGTGTCATTCGAAAAGCACTGGGTGTAGCTGTACGAAAAACCAATATCGTCAAACGCGTCACTTGCCATACTTTCAGACACAGCTTTGCCACTCATCTACTTCAAGCTGGCCGAGATATAAGAAGTGTTCAGGAACTGCTTGGCCACAACAATGTCAATACAACACAAATCTACACTCATGTGCTAGGCCAGCATTACGCTGGAACGGTGAGCCCCTTAGATAGTCTGTAACGTGGGGATAATCAACAAAACGAAATTAGAAAATGTATTACAAAGAGCTAACCGCAGCACTGAGCAAAATGCTGGCACTAACTCGTAAAGGAGCTGAAGTGAGTTACGAAGCCTAGCAATAAACCTAAATCGAAGAGACCCCATTCTTGTAGAACAGCCAGGTGTAGATGCGGCTACGAGCTTCCAAAACAAGGCCGAAAATGTTCCCTACATTTTTCGGCATTTCCCACTTGATCTACAGGGATGTAGGGAATGCCATAATGATACCGGGAGTATCATTGGCCCGTGGCGGTCAGATGTTTTGGTAGAGCCTCCATGGACGGATTGACGGCGTTTCGTAGAAGTTTCTGCACTTAAGCACGTTGCAGGCGATAGATTACAATGAAGACTAAACCTTCAAACACACTCCCCAATATCAGCTCAGCAAGAAGCTAAATCAGAAAATGTATTAAGCCTTCATTCCAAGGGCGCAAATTTACCGGGATGGTGACAAGGCCAACTGGCAGCACAATCCCTATGATTACGTTATTGAGACTAAGAATGTCACCAGTGAAGACAAGTTAACCCTCAACCTCGCCAGCAGTGGCGGTACAGCCATACGCTTTAAACTGCTGCCCCAATAAGAGCAGAAAATAAAGCCCTTGTTACCTAGCAGTCAAAATAAAGCATGGGCCCGAGATCCGTTCAGGATATGGGGTCCATGCTTCACGACTTTCTGACCAATATTCATTAATCCGTGAGCTGAAGTAGATCCCACAAGTTACCGTACAGATCTTCAAATACGGCAACAGTGCCGTAATCCTCAACCTTAGGAGGCCTAATGAAATTGATGCCGTCTGCAAGCATGCGCTCATAATCACGCCAAAAATCATCGGTATTGAGGAACAAGAACACTCTTCCTCCCGCTTGATCACCAATAAAATTCTCTTGTTCGGCTTTAGATGCCCGAGCCAATAGCAAACTCACTCCTGTGGACCCGGGTGGTGACACCACGACCCAACGTTTATCTTGCTCCGCTTGATAAGTGTCTTCGATGAGTTCAAATTTCAGCTTATTCACATAAAAATCGATGGCTTCATCATAATCTCTGACCACCAATGCTATGTGTACGATCGATTGTTTCATATTCATTGTCCTAATACTTGTGTCGCACATGCTTGTTTCATCTATGAAGTCCAAAACTCTGATTTTAGACTCTGATTTTAACGCGTTAACTCTCGTTTGAACTATGGCTCTAGTGTTAGCATTGAAGATAATAACCAAGCCCATCGTTTAATAACATGCTTTGATAAAAAGGTTTGTTAAGCAAATTTTTCGGGTTCATAATGCGCCTGAAATATAGATAAGGATGCTCGATGCAATCTCAAACTGGATATATTGTTCTGGCTTTAATGTCGGCAGTCTTGATGGGCACTATCGGCATATTGGCTAAATATGCCGCGCTTCCGGCTGAGCAAATCACCTTCTTCCGTCTACTTTTGGGATCACTGTTCTTAATTGCATATATGCTTGTCTCTGGTAAGAAAGCTCAAATACTGCATAAACCCAGTAAACGCCATATGATCAATGGTGTCATGCTGGCAGGTTTTATGTCTTTCTACGTCGAAGCCATCGACTACACCAGTATGGCTAATGTCATCATGGTGATCTATCTCGCTCCCCTGCTCACCGCCATCATCGCTCACTTCGTCTTAGGTGAAAAACTCAAACTGCTCAATATCGTCGTCATTGGCATCGCTCTCCTTGGGTTTACCTTGATGAGCCCGAGTGCAAGCAGCAATACTTTCGCCAACTCAGATGAATCTAGAGGCTTGTTCTTCTCCGTTTTAGCCCTATTCACTTATAGCGGCTTCATGTTGATCAACCGCAAACCCAGCAAGGCCACAGCCTATCAGAGTACCTTGGTTCAACTTTCGGTGGGCGCCTTATGCCTCTTACCCATAGTCATTACCCAAGATATCGCGCTCAGTGGCGAGCAGATGGGTTATTTACTGGCTATCGGACTCCTGCCGGGATTCCTGGCCATTCTGTTTGCGGTAAAAGCACTGCAGCACCTGCCGGCGGTCACCTTCGGCACCTTAGCCTATCTCGAGCCAGTGGCCGTAGTCAGTCTGGCATGGTGGCTATTTGCAGAGAGCTTAACGCCGATTCAACTCCTAGGTTGCAGCTTGATCATAGCGGCAGGAATGGCACAGGGCCTGCTGTCACAGGGGATTCAGTCGCGGACACGACCTGAACCTGCACAGTGCAAATAAGCCTGTCACGCCTTTAGCGGCTTTCTCTTCACGTAGAGAGTCTTGTTCACTCTGGCTATCACCTCACCCATTTCATCTTTTATCTCTAAGGTGAATGTAGGGAAATACTTGTCCCCCCCTTGAGTGCCTTGCTTGATCTCCTCTAAATCGTTATCCGAAATACTGATGACACAGGTGACTTTCTTCTTCGTCGCCTTCAAGAACTCGATATCGGCCGCCTTGTCCCAGATAAAATAATCCCTGCCCAGCAGCTGCATCAATAGCAACATCAGGTGTGGGTCGACCATGGAATAGAGACTGCCACCAAAGTGCGTATTCACGGCGTTGCGATTGTACCAGCGCACCGACATGGCAACATGAAGTTGCCGCCAATCTTGGCTCAAGTGGGTGATCTTTATCCCCGCTCCTATGTAAGGTGGATAGAGATTCAATAATCGTTTCATAGACTTGGGGCTGAGTTTTATTTTGATCCTATTTACCCCGCTCTAGAGATAAGTTTCTGTTTAAACCTCAAGCTAGAGTATTTAATCTAGTGAATATTTTCAACTAGGCTTAACTGAGATGAGTGACAAGGAGGGATCGATGAACATCGCCTCCATATCGGCATTAAAGATGAATTAGAACGGATCAGCCAGGGATTAAACCGATTTGTCGAGATGATTCAGGCCATCACAATGCATTTCAAGAGTCTGTAGCCAAGACACTCTCTAAGTCAGCTTCTGTAACCGTTAAGACAGGTTACTGTGAACCTGTCTTAACGCCATAGGCCGTTGCACTCACTAAGATACATTGCACCGAATAACCAAACTCGACCCATAATTTATCGTCAATAGAGATATCAGCCAGTAGTGCTGTTCCTTCAATCTTGGATTTAGCATCTTCGATTGCCCTATGAGTCGAAGCAGATTCATCAAAAGGGATCAGATACAAAATGGCAGTTTGACAGCTTTTACCTTCAACCTTGCCAAGCTTAACCAAAGCGGCCCCTGCCCCCCTGTTAGCCTCTGCGCCATCAAAAGTCTGAGTGACAAATGAACCATGATTAGCTGAGTTACATCCGCCCAAGAGTACCAATATAGTCAATATAAGAAAGTTAAATAGTTTCAATGATTAGTCCCTACAGAAAACACCAGCCAGGTTAACCAAACCTTGACTTAGTGTTAATAAATATGATGAATACGTATGCATTTCATTGTATCAAATTCGTGCCCGAGGGTACTATGCCAATGCGTTTAATTTCAGATCATATTTGTGACATTTGAATAATCGACATAAAAAATAATAATAATATTAAGGTAAACGATAGTATGTCTGAGCCCGTACACCCTCGCCATCAGGCCACGCATGGCCGCCGTAAACCAGAGCTCAGCTTCTGGCAGATTTTCAACATGTGTTTCGGTTTTCTGGGGATCCAATTTGGCTTCGCATTGCAAAATGCCAATGTCAGCCGAATCTTTCAGACGCTGGGAGCCTCAATCGATGAGATCCCCATTCTCTGGATAGCCGCGCCGCTCGCCTGGATCCATGCAGAATACATCAAGCTGGTTCGTTCCCTAACGGATAAAAGAGTCTGGGATCACTACCTTGTGGTGGATGCTAAGTTGAGGGATTAGCGGTTCAATAGTTCACTATAGCGTCTCAATAAAAATACCGGCATCTTTGCCGGCATTCTTGTCATTGTTTCTTTCGATATTAAACTGGAACCAAACAAGCCTTAAAAATTGTACAACCAAAATGCACCAAATGAATCGAAGTCATTACCCACTCGAGTCAGTACCCCTTTGCTGTAATTTAGCTTAATGCTGTGATGTCTGCTCAGAGGGATTGAGTAAGTTAACCCAAATCGAGAGTTCTCCTGATAGTCATCGAACTCAATATTTCCTTTAGTTGTCTCGCCACCAAAAAAATAATTCGAATTAATGGAGAGCCAGTGTCCGGGGCCGATGGAATAGATGAGGTGTCCCTGAAATGTGTACTGAGGCTCTTGGTGTAAACTCACATCATTGAAATACTCATCGTTGTCAGCATATATTCTCGCGGAGGCGATAAGGTTGTAATACCAACGACCCAGTTTCTGAGACATGCCGATTCCCGGACGAAAAACCCACCGATTAGTACCGGCATTGAGCAAGCGCTTTTCATCATAACTGCCTATAGGCACAGTCACTTGCAAGCTGGTACCAATCACGACACCTTGATCCCAAGATGCAAACTCTTTAAGTGATAACGCCGGGGCGCCGAAAAAGTTCCAGGTGAGCCTGATACTTGGATCGGTATAACCACATCTGTCTGCTGTGATGGTTTCCCCCGCTAATATGGCGCTACCATCGAAGCAGACTCGCGATACCCCCATATCTATTTTAGATGAACGCCCCCCCAGAGAGAAAGAATGGGCATATCCGATGGCGGCAGCATCGATATTAAGCTGTACATTTTCGACAGGTGCACCCGGAGAGGGTGACACTTCCCCCTGAGAATGGGCGTACCCCAGCACCATAAAATTCATTCCAATGGGAATATTGGTGTAACTTCTGGGTTCGAGATCTTGCGCCTGAGCACCAGTAACACACTGAGCTAAGCATACAGTTAACAGCAACACACCTCTGGTTCCCAAAAAGGAAAAAGAACGTGTGATAGATAGATTTTGGAAAATATGCTCAGGAGCAATAAACGACATCGATTGGCTATCCGGCAGAAAAATGGTAAGTGACGACACAGAATTGAAACTGAGACGCAACATACCCGATACAAACCAAACTAACCATTATGGCCGACAAATCAAGTGAAATTAGAAAAAGACTAATAAATTCAGTAATAAAAGACAGAGATTAACGAGAATCAATCTCCAGAGTGGTTTACTCCACCCCTGTGATTTCATAAACCTTAGGCTGTTCGCCTATATTGAGCCGCACAGAATCATCAAGATACTTGCCCATGAGTAACTGTCCTAGGGGAGATGATGGAGTGATGACGGTGATCGTCAGCTGCTCTTTGTTTGAATTTTTATGGCACCCGGCCGCTAAATCAATATCTGTATTCTTGTCAGTTTCGAGGTCAATATTCTTGTCAATTTCGAGGGCTATTTTCATGCCCGGTGCGCCGGGGCCGATGAAATAGGTGTTCTCTATTCCAAGCTCATCTTCGAGGGTCACCAAGGCAGATAAGTCTATAGCGGACTCATCTAAGAAGCAGCCTAAGTTCAATGACCTATAGTCCAATAACTCAACTTCACATTCTGCGACTCGTTGAGCCTGCCCATGGGCTAAGTATGAGGCTTCGAGGCTGAAGGTCTCATACTTACTCTTGGCCACGGTTTCACTGTGTGTGGCGGTTTCGTGGGCCTGTTTTGCCGCAGACATGGCTGCCTGCTTGGCAAGTTCAAGCCCCGAAATGATCCTATCAAGGATTAAGCGTTTATCAAATTTGGTGTTATTCACCATTAATGATGCCGATCAGACGCTTGATGAATCGCTTAACCGCAGCTTCATCTTCAAATTTAAATGCCAAACCATAATGAATACCGTTGAGGCTCTTCTGTACCCGCTTAGGGAAACGCGTCATCTCATTATTATGAAAATAACCCTGTTTATGTTTTACCCCCTCGAGCCCACTGAGATCCGCAAGGAACACCTCATAAGCGGGCCTGATGACCAGTTGACAGTCACTGGCCGAGCCATGCAGATACACAGGCTCCTTGAGCTGAGGCAACATATACTCGGTGATCTTCTTGATGGTGAAGTTAGTGCGACACTCTAATGAGCTTAAAACTGACATGATTACGCTGTGTTCAATCGCCAAGGTTGGCTCTCCTTCGATGAGATATTACGACAATGTCTCTGTGATCAAACCAAAAGACGAATAATATAAATACTCTAACAAAAATGGAGCCTTATGGCTCCATTTTATGATGTTTCAACTGCCTAACTCTCTTGGAAATACCAGAAGCCGGCATTGACCCAGGTGGTTAACATGTCGAGAAAGTCCTTATCATTAAGCCAGTGCTCGAGCATCTCAGGGGTAAGAATTTGATGATCGCAGAGCATCATTATGATGGTCATTAGCTTGGGCGGCATAGAGATTTGCTCGCCATTGAGATAGAAGAGCCCCTGCCCGACTGAATGTTCAAAGTAGAGACAGCGCAATCCGCCGAGACGAGTAAGCACTTGATCATTGAGAAGCTCAACAATATCGGAAGCTTGAAATCCTAACTCTTCATCGACAAGGTCCAATTCACACTTAGATTGAGTCAGATAACGACCGGAAAACTCACTAATAAGTTGATCATCCAGAGTATCGAGTAATTGCGCCTTGATACGGGCCAGATCGGCATCACTTATCTTGCCGCTTTGTTTAGCAAGGGGACGATCTGGATCGGCTATCTGCTCACAGCCTAAATCATTATCGATAAGATGATCCGCTAATGCACTGACCATATCTTTAGCTGATGCGGTGCGATACCCAACAGAGAAGCTCATGGACGCTTCCAGTGTCACCCCTTCGTGAGGAAAACCTGGTGGCAGATACAAGATATCACCGGGCAATAGTTCAACATCTATAATAGAGTCAAACGCTTCGGTATGTAATAAAGCTGGATGAGCTGCGAACTCCTTGTGGGGCCCTCTGTCTCCCACCCGCCAACGACGACGGCCAGAGCCCTGACAGATAAACACATCATAGAGGTCAATATGCGGTCCAACACCGCCGCCTGGGGTCGCGTAGCTGACCATGACATCGTCTAAACGCCAACGAGGAATAAAATCGAAACACTGAATCAATTCATCAGCTTTTGGCACCCAATTATTTAGTGCTTGAACCACAAGAGTCCAGTCCGACTCGCCCAGATGCTCATAACTATCGAATGGCCCAAACTCTGCCTGCCATTCGCCCTCTGCTTTATAGACACGACGTGACTCGACCATGTCGTCACAGGCAAGACCCGCCATCTCTTCGGGCGTGAGTAAGTCTTCAAAATTTTTGAATCCTTGTCGAATAACCAGAGGTTTCTTCTGCCAATAATCTCTAAGGAAGGTTTCCGGTGTAAGTTCACCTAAGTGCAGATGCATAGTAATAAAGCCATGAAAAATTTGCGCGATACTAGCAACAAATATCCCTATAAACGCTCGATAAGATCATAAAAAAGGAGGCTTTAAGCAGACAATTGCGACTAACAGATGAAATAGTACTGAACCAAGCTCACATTTAGTAAAAATGATATAAGTACAAATAGGCTTGAACAATTCTAGTCTGACAGTGACATAACTCAGTCATAGCAAGCCATACAGACCGGAACCTCTTAGTTAGAATGCGTATCTAGTTGGCTTATTTAATCGAAAGTAGCGGATTTTAATAAATATCTATAAAGATATTCTCAAAGTGTTGATATACTTCCCCCCGAATTTTAGAACGTAACTCCAATTAGAGTAGAAAAATGACTGATTTATCAAAGTACAGAAACATTGGTATCTTCGCTCACGTTGACGCGGGTAAGACCACCACAACTGAGCGTATCCTAAAGCTTACCGGTAAAATCCATAAGATCGGTGAAGTTCATGATGGCGAATCAACAACTGATTTCATGGAACAGGAAGCTGAGCGTGGTATTACCATTCAGTCTGCTGCTGTAAGTTGTTTTTGGAACGATCACCGTTTTAACGTTATCGACACCCCTGGCCACGTTGACTTCACAGTAGAAGTTTATCGTTCTCTTAAGGTCCTTGATGGCGGTATCGGCGTATTCTGTGGTTCTGGTGGTGTAGAGCCTCAGTCAGAAACTAACTGGCGTTATGCGAACGAATCAGCAGTTGCTCGTATCATCTTCGTCAACAAGTTAGACCGTATGGGTGCTGACTTCCTACGTGTTGTTAAGCAGACTCAAGATGTTCTGGGTGCTAACCCGATCGTCATGGTACTTCCTATCGGTATCGAAGATGAGTTCATAGGCCTTGTTGACCTGCTGACTCGTAAGGCTTGGATATGGGACGAAACCGGACAAGCTGAAAACTACGAAATCAAAGATATCCCTGCGGATATGGTTGACCTAGTTGAAGAGTACCGTGAAATGCTAATCGAAACTGCCCTAGAGCAGGATGACGATTTGCTAGAAGCCTACATGGAAGGCGAAGAGATTTCTATCGAAGACATCAAGCGTTGTGTTCGTTTAGGTACTCGTAACCTAGATTTCTTCCCAACATACTGTGGCTCAGCATTTAAGAACAAGGGCATGCAGCTTCTGCTTGACGCCGTTGTTGATTACTTACCAGCACCACAAGAAGTTGATCCACAGCCGCTTACCGACGAAGAAGGCGAGCCAAATGGTGAATTCGCTATCGTATCTGCCGATGAGCCATTTAAAGCGCTTGCATTCAAGATCATGGATGACCGTTTCGGTGCCTTGACCTTCGTACGTATCTACTCGGGTCGTCTTAACAAGGGTGACACCATCCTTAACTCGTTCACAGGTAAGACTGAGCGTGTTGGCCGTATGGTTGAGATGCAAGCCGATGAGCGTAACGAGTTATCTTCAGCACAAGCGGGCGACATCATCGCTATCGTGGGTATGAAGAACGTGCAAACTGGTCACACATTATGTGATCCTAAGCACCCTTGTACACTAGAAGCCATGGTATTCCCAGAGCCAGTTATCTCAATCTCTGTTAAGCCGAAAGACAAAGGTGGCAGTGAGAAGATGGGTGTCGCTATCGGTAAGATGATTGCTGAAGATCCAACTTTCCGCGTTGAAACTGACGAAGATTCAGGCGAAACCATCCTTAGAGGCATGGGCGAACTTCACCTAGACATTAAAGTTGATATTCTTAAGCGTACCTACGGCGTTGAGCTAATCGTCGGTGAGCCACAAGTGGCATACCGTGAAACTATCACTCAGATGGTTGAAGATAGCTACACCCATAAGAAGCAGTCTGGTGGTTCTGGTCAGTTCGGTAAGATCGACTACGTTATCCGTCCAGGCGAAGCCAACACGGGCTTAACATTTACCTCTAAAGTTGTTGGTGGTAACGTTCCTAAGGAATTCTGGCCAGCCGTTGAGAAAGGCTTCAGAAGCTTGATGGATACCGGTACTGTTGCTGGTTTCCCTGTGCTTGACGTTGAATTTGAACTTCGTGATGGTGCTTTCCATGCAGTTGACTCGTCAGCTATCGCATTCGAAATCGCTGCTAAAGGCGCATTCCGTCAGTCAATTCCAAAGGCAGATCCTAAGCTTCTTGAGCCAATCATGGCTGTTGACGTGTTCACTCCAGATGACCATGTTGGTGATGTTATTGGTGACCTTAACCGTCGTCGCGGCATGATCAAAGATCAAATGGCGGGTGTTACTGGCGTTCGTATCAAGGCTGACGTAGCGTTATCTGAAATGTTTGGTTACATCAGTACACTACGTACTATGACATCGGGCCGTGGTCAGTTCTCTATGGAGTTCTCTCACTACAGTCAGTGTCCAAACAACATTTCTGAGAAAGTTATCGCTGATGTTAAAGAAAGAAAAGCAGCTGAAGCTAAGAGATAATATCACTTCTTAAGCACGCTTTCTAAGCATGTAAAAGCCCGCGACTCAAATCGCGGGCTTTTTTGTTTAGAACACGTATGCACATTTATATCGGTGTCATAAGAAACAGGAATAGATGGGCGTTATTTTCTGTATTCCTTTGATAAAATTAAAGTAAGGTTCTATACCCATGAGCACTCCAGCAGCCGACTCAGTCATCATCCTCGATTTCGAGACCACAGGCCTCTCCCCTAACCAAGGCGATAGAGCCATAGAGATTGGCGCAGTAAGAATACAAGATGGCATAGTCGTCGATACGTTTCAGGAATTGATGAATCCAGGGTTTCGTGTCAGTGGCTTCATAGCAGGTTACACAGGTATTTCGAATGCTATGTTGGCCAATGCAGCCCCATGTGAAGAAGTGATGGCACGCTTCGCCGACTTTATCGGCGATCATAACTTGGTGGCACATAATGCCTCGTTCGATCAGCGCTTCTTAGATGCCGAACTCGATGGGATTAATTTATCCTATGGCGGGGAATTTGCCTGCTCCATGTTAATAGCACGTCGTTTATATCAAGACGCCCCCAACCATAAACTCGGTGGCCTGGTTGAATATAAACAGATAGAAAATGATGGTGTATTTCACCGCGCATTGGCCGATTCAGAGATGACAGCTAAGCTCTGGTTGCAGATGCTTGATGATATGCGCAACGACCATAACATCATAGAACCGAGTTTTACCTTGATGCAGGACTTGTCCAGAAAACCTAAGGCTCAGGTCAATCGCTTCTTAAGTATGGTCAAATAAACTCATGAGTTTAGCTTAATGCCCAAAAGCCGTCGTCGACTCTCTGACAATTAACCTGGTTGGGATCAGCTGGGCTTTGACTGCTTCACCTCTAATCAACTTGAGCACACTGTCAACCAAGATTTCACCGGCAAGTTTAGTGTTTTGTTTGACGCAACATAGAGAGAAAAAATGGATTGATTAGTGAGTCATCATTGGTCGGGTCTTCACACAGAAGTAACGCTATGGTTTTGCAGTTTTGTGTGCGTAAATTACTGGCATTTTTATCGACTTTATAGTTGAGTTCCTTGGCTATTGCCTGGATCCGCTCGCGGGTTTCGAGATTCACCAAGGGGCTGTTTCTCAATGCCCTGGATACTGTAGATTGAGATACGCCAGCGCGATACGCAATGTCTATCGAAGTTGCTTTCAATGCCATTTAATAAAGCACCTTATTATTATAATTGTTTTTATTCTAACGCTAAGGTTTAACCATTGATGCAGGTGGACTCTAGCCCCTGTTAGCCAGTGAGTAGGCCATACTCTTATGTATGACCTGATTTTACTTCAATTAAAAAGCCATTAAAGTCCTAGCTCACTAAGCAGATCATCTGCCTCATCAGCGATTGACTTATCCATAACCTGAACCTGAGACTTACCCTTGTGGTTTTGTCCATGCTCAGCCAAAAGATCATCGGGATCAAACTCCTCTTCGGCATCGAAATCAATAAGCTGGATAAACTCAGTCTTGTCCATGGCAAACTCAAGATAAAATATATGATTATTTTGTGTACGGAATGACACTCTTCGCGCCACGGCCTCATCTAAATTAGTATCGATAGAGATGGTTAGCTCTTTATTGATGGTCAGCATTTTGGGCTGACTCTGGTTAATAGAGGTCTGTAGTTGTTTGTTTACCTTACTGATAAAGTCGCCCAATATCTGGTTCATTAACTCACTCAATACATCACCGACTTCATCGGATGTGTGAGAAAAAGCCAGCTCAGCCTCTGGCATGCCCATCTGTTTCATGTAAGAGCGATAGATCTCGATGGCAGCAGGAGCCGAGAAATTAATCACCACTAATCCCGAGAAGCCCCCATCGAAAATAGAGAAACAACCGAGGTCGGGTTTAAGACAAGTGCGGGTAATACTCTGCACCATGGCAGCATGTGTCACTTGGCTTGCCGTGGTACTGGATAAGACATGGGAAACTGAATTACAGAGCTTAATTAAAATGTCATCAGATGTGATGACAAGGGGTGTTGTAGTCATGAGGCCAACCCAAAAAGAATAATCATTAATTTTGCGCCCAATCAACAAAAAAATCAAAGTGAAAACAATAAATTAACAGATATAATCTAAAATACCCGGTGAATTTATGATTAAGCTATTGAATCAATAAAATTTTTGTAAATAGATTATCAATAACGAGAGAAATAGATAAAGCCATCCGATCATTTTGCCAACATTTCAAATAAGTACTCAGAAAGTTTACCCTTTAGCACTATACCTATGAGTAGAATCGGTGAGAGAACTCGACAAGCCATGAGTTCAGATACTGGAAAAACGTTAAGCTCAATCAAAGTCTACACACCTATACTTGTTTAACAAGGGAGCTATTAGCGACCTTATTCAACAAGCTAATCCTAGTGATTTAGCATAATTAAATGAAGCCCTGTTTTGCAAAAAACTGCAGCCGATAACTATGTTAAGCTACTGACTCTAATTTCAAAAAATATTAGGTAATGGATAATCATGGCGCGGATGACGTTAGCAGTTCATTCTCAAGTCTACAGCATACATAGCTTCAGCCCCGATGCGCCTATAGCCCCAGTAATCTTTCAACAAGAGATGTTTTTTGTGGGGAAAACCAAGGATGAACTATCCGTTGTAGTGCCTACACATGTGACGCTAGACAGCATAGAAGAAGAAAGAGGCTGGCGCTGCTTCGAAGTGATTGGTCCTTTGGGTTTTTCTATGACAGGTATTCTCTCCAGTGTTTCCGGCACTCTGTCAGATGCTGAGATCAGTATTTTTGCCATCTCAACCTTCGATACCGATTATATCTTGGTAAAAAAAGACAAACTCGAGAAAGCTATCACAGCATTAAAGAAAAATAACTTTATCATCATCGAATATTAATACCGATTGGTATAACGCCCTCCACTCCATTTTAAGAGTCCTTGCTATGTACGAAAAATCAGTCACTATAACGGCTACCCATGGTATTCATACCCGACCCGCGGCGCTGCTGGTTAAAGAAGCCAAAACCTATACATGTGATGTATTAGTAGAGTGTAACGGCAAGCAAGCCAGTGCTAAGAGTTTGTTCAAGCTGCAAACCTTGGGATTATATAATGGCGTCACTGTCAGAGTATTTGCCGAAGGTGCAGAAGCAGAGCAAGCCGTTGAGCGAGTCTCAGAGCTTCTAGTCACGCTCAGCTAAAAGATGTGCAACATCATCAAGTCATTCGTTCATAGGAAAACAGTATGTCCATTTCGGGAATTGTTGTGTCATCGGGTATCGCCTTCGGTCAATCCAGAATACTTAAGCAACACAACTCCGAACTGGATTACCGAGTATTAGCCTTAGAGCAAGTTCCAGCCGAGCAAGCCAAGCTCACCACAGCGATAGCACAGTTTGTCACCTCATTGGCTATCAGCTTACAAAGTTTAAGTCAGGATAGTGAGAATTATCAGTTAATCGAGGCCGATATCTTACTGTTAGAAGATGATGAGCTTATCGCGCAATTACAGACATCAATTGCCGACCAACAATTTACCGCCAGTGTCGCAGTGGAGCGTATTTTCACTCAACATGCGAATCAACTAAGAGCCATGGAAGACATTTATCTTGCAGATCGAGCTCAAGACATAGCGTGTCTGGGCAGTCGCTTGATATCGGTAATCAACGGCAACATCAAACATGATCTGCAAAACCTCCATGGGCCAACGATATTATTCGCTTATGATCTCACTCCTGCCGAGTTTGCCACACTCCCCCTGGATAAGATTAACGGCATAGTGCTGAAAACCGGCGGCCTCACCAGCCATACCGCCATTCTGGCCAGAAGCGCCGGGATCCCGGCCTTACTCAGTTGTGATTTTGACCTTATCAAAGGAAATGAGACTCTCAAGGATGATCAAGCGGTGGCTCTCGATGCCCTATCCGGCAATTTGCACATCAACCCTGACTCAGATGTTCTACTACAACTTACACAACTCGGTAAACATGACACGTTAAGAAAAACTCAGCTACTCAAATACAAAGACCAGCCTATGGTCACCAAAGACTCTCACAGAGTCGCCCTGTTAGCCAATGTGGGATGCTTAAGCGAGATTGGTCATTTATCCGATGCTGGCGCTGATGGCATAGGTTTGTTTCGCACCGAGTTTATGTTGATGAACGCCAGTGAAATGCCAACGGAAGAAGTGCAATACAGACTATACTGTGATGCGCTGCAGCTGTTAGATGGTAAAATTTTCACCATAAGAACCTTAGATATCGGTGCCGATAAAGAGCTTCCCTGCCTATCCCTGCCAGCAGAAGATAACCCGGCACTGGGCTTTCGTGGTGCCAGATATTCACTCGCTCACCCTGAGCTGCTCAAAATTCAGTTGAAGGCCGTACTCAGGGCCGCCAACCATGGCCAGATCAGATTAATGTTTCCCATGATCAATCAAGTGGAAGAGCTGGACAAGATTTTCGACATCATAGAAGAGTGTAAAACAGAACTGGTAGACGAGGAGCGAGGATATGGCGATCTCAGTTATGGCATAGTGATAGAGACGCCGGCCGCGGTACTGAATTTGCCCTCTATGCTGCCCAGACTCGACTTTATCAGCATAGGAACTAACGATCTCACCCAATATACCATGGCGGCAGACCGAACCAATCCGGCGCTTACTAAAGCTTACCCTTCACTGTCACCGGCCATATTGACACTCATCAAGATGACGATTAACACGGCTAAGCCAGCCAGGATCCCTATTTCTCTGTGCGGTGAACTCGCCTCGAGTCCCAATATGGCTGCCATTCTGGTCGGCATGGGATTAGATGAACTGAGTGTCAGCCCGTCCTCCTTGCTGGAGCTTAAGTCTTCACTGTGCAATCACACTCTGGCGACTTATCAGAAATGGAGCCAACAAGCATTATCGATACAAAGATTAGATGAATTAAATGATTATGTGTCACACTGTTACTAGTCGATATTATTCAGTATGCTGGTGATGACAAGAGTAATAACAATAAGATATAAATTGTACTAGGGGATAATAAATGGGTTTTTTAAGCCGTATCAGACGATTAATGTCAGGGCAAACCGACCTAGTTGGAGGCATAGATGTATATGCCCCCGTTTCAGGCGAGATAGTCCCAATTGAAAAAGTACCCGACGTGGTATTCGCCGAGAAAATTGTCGGCGACGGGTTAGCCATCAATCCTAAAGGTAAACAGATCGTCGCGCCAATCGATGGCACCATAGGAAAAATATTCGAGACCAACCACGCATTCAGCATTGAATCACCACAAGGGCTGGAGCTCTTCGTTCATTTCGGAGTGGGCACAGTAGAATTGCGCGGCAATGGCTTTACACGTCTGGCAGAAGAAGGCCAGGAAGTAAAAATGGGAGACCCTATCTTAGAATTTGATCTCGCTTACCTCAAAGATCAAGTCGAGAGTCTACTGACTCCGGTCGTCCTCGCCAACATGGAAGACGTTCAATCATTGGATAAAAGGCAAGGCTCCATCGAGGCCGGCAAGGATGTCATCTTCACTGTCGTGCTCTAAACTCCCTCCGCTAGTGTCATATCCCTTCACAGGAGTCACTTCCCTTCACAGGAGTTAAATCCAGTGAAGGGGAACTGAGCCCGCTTCGACCGAAAAATTCACGCTTATCTTATGAAAAGAACGCTTATTTTACGGAACGCTGCGCTCACGGAATATGGGCTAGGAAAAAGAGAACGCTACGCTCACGGGAAAGGCACTAAGATCAAGCAGAAATCGGCCAACAGATAAAGCGCATTTATAGTGGCGTCAATCGAAGGCGGCAGCCTATCTGAAACTCTAGGTTTGTCAGAATAACAATGGTGTCCTGGTTGTTCTTATCTTTTCATAGCGATAGTAAATGATTAATTATTGTTCGCCCTATATCTTTAGTTAAGTAATGTTCCTCTCTAATTCTGTAATGATTAAAAGAAGTAATATTTAGAGGTCAACTTTTTAATATTACATTATTAAACACAGAGTTACTCACAGAGAGTGTGAACAACCCTTTTGATTTAAAGCTTTAAGATAGGGAGTTATTAATCAAGCCAGTCAAGTGAAGAGGATAATTCTACAAGGTCTTTGTAATCTTTGAGTTTAAGTTCACCTAACTCGTCCAACAAGTACAAATATTTCATCCAGTATTTGCTTATGGTTTTTTTATGACCAGCATTTTTCCTGGTATGTTGGAGGTTGTTGAGTTCTACACCTATTTCATTTTTAGGGCTGCGATTTGTAGCTTGACTACTAGTAGATATCAGTACTCCAATTGGTTCATTTTCACCCGAGTCAAAAAAAGAAGAGAACATTTCAAAATAGCATTCCAAATCAGCTGCATACACTCCTTCCTCGTATAGGTTAGGGCAGTTAATAAAGAAATTTGATACTTTTTGAACTGGATCAAAATTCATTATTATCTGCCTGTCATTAGCATACTCTAAAGACATGTACATACTAAGGTTAATGTCATTACCGTAACCTTTTCTTGCTCTCTTAAAATTACCAGCCACAATCTCGGCATACGTCTTCTCGTCTTTCTCCCTAATACAAAACAATGTCGTTAGCATTAGAAGATCAACTCTACGGCCTCTAGGTAGATTACATAAAGTCGCTATTATCCTATCTGTAATTTGAATCGCTGGACGTGCTGATAGATTAAAACAATTTAATATAGCAGTTATATTAGCTATGTTGTCTTTAGAAGCATCATTCTCTGGCCAGACTAATACACCCAAATCACGGAAGTGCTCCCCAGACAGCTTATGGTGGTCGCAATGCACCTCAAGTAAATTATTAAAATTGGGTTGTCTCAAAGTAAAACGACTATTGAAGAACCTACCGAGATAATTCCTCGCATCAAACCCTTCGCCATAAATAGCTTTAACAGCATGTTGTAACTGCTCAGTATCGGTGCCAACAACAAAGACAACTCCAGGAATGTCAAAGATGTGTTTGATTGTCTCTAGCATTTCAACAGCATAGCTAGGTCTGCATCTATCAAGTTCATCTATAAATATAAATGCTGGATAAGTTCGCTTTTCAGTTTTAGTGTGATCGGTATTATCAGCACTAATGACTGCTTCAACCCATTCTTTGACATTGATTTTAATACTGTCAATCGCATTAGCTTTAGCGTCATGCTCTTTAATAAGATGGCTTACCAATTTAGAAGCTGCAATCCCCATGTCAATCGGCTTACCTTTATCATCCACCTCGTCACTTTCTAGGCCAGTTTCATCTGCAGCATCCATTATCATTGCAGGATCTATTCCTAAGTACCTTTTACTAAGGCCTCTTGCAACTGCAGGGGCTACAGCTTTGAGCAATCCAACGAGTTTTCTAGGAGCTTTAAATAGTGGATCATCTTCGCTCTTACCAGCTTGTACTCTCAGCTGCTTAATCATTGAAGATATAACAGTCATCAATGGATCTTCTGAATAATCTTGTGCCCAAGCATCAATGTAGACCGTTGGGTAATAGTCTTTCAGATCTACGGATAACCTCTTAAGGAAATAAGTCTTACCAGATCCCCACTCTGAGTTTAAGTTGAGAACATAATTATGAGGTGTGCCTTCCGTGCTGTTATAGCCTTGGTCAGCTAAGAATTTAACAATAAATTTAGCATATTTCTGTCTGTCTAACTTGTCCTCTGGAAAAGTAAATGTTCTACCTTTATCGTCGGTTCCTTCTAAGGAAACAGACCAATCTAAACTTACATTCACAGCCATTATAACCTCGATAATTATTGAACCAGCACACATGTGCCTAATACTAACAACTGCTTATTTGATAAGTCAAAACAATCACTTAATTATTGTCATGAATCAAAATATGTACTTAGCAGTCAAATATTTTAAAGTCATAATCACTAGCAGCTAGTACAAACACCTCTAACGCTCCTTAGATCTACCAAGACAGCACTGGGTACTGGTTTATGCTTGGCATAATCCTGCACATCAATATTGCCCCCAAAATTAATCAAGCTTAAGGAGAAGCCTATACCTCTTAAGAATTGTGATTAACTAGGTTCACTCCGCTTTGCTTATTTACTGCTCACCGAGCTGATTTCGATAAAATATTAACCTTCTTTATGCTATTTCCTCGTAAGCGCACTAGATGCTTGAGTCCTTTGCATGGCAATGCCACAATGCGTGCAAATAACCATTCATGCATCTGGTGAGCTAACCCGCTCACTTACGTGAGTAACATAGGCATGAGTAACAAATGGAGTAACCAACTTGATCCTCTACGGCATAAAAAACTGCGATACCGTACGTAAAGCCAGAAAATGGCTTCAGGCTAACCAACCTCAAGTGACTTTTCATGACTTTCGCGAAGATGGACTCGACAAAGACCAGCTGACTAGCTGGGTCGCCATGGCTGGCTGGGAAACCCTGTTCAACAAACGCAGCACCAGTTTTAGAAACCTGTCGGATGCCGACAAATCTGATATCGATCAGGACAAGGCCATCGAGCTGATGCTTGCCCACCCAACGCTGATCAAGAGGCCCGTATTAGTTGCCGCAGATAAGGTGCAGGTTGGTTTTAAAGAAGCCCAATACCAAGCCTGGTTCACCCTATGAGTCAAGATGTATTAACGCTGGCACAAGACCTTATCTCTCGCCCCTCTGTCACCCCACTGGACGAAGGCTGTCAGCAATTAATGGCCGACAGGTTGGCTAAGGCCGGTTTCGACATTGAGCCTATGGTGTTCGAAGACACCACTAACATGTGGGCCAGACGCGGCACCGAAAAACCGCTTTTTTGCTTCGCCGGTCATACCGATGTGGTGCCTGTGGGCGATCTCAATCGTTGGCACACGCCACCATTCGACCCCGTCGTTATCGATGGCTATCTGCACGGCCGCGGCGCCGCCGATATGAAGGGATCGCTCGCCGCCATGTTGGTTGCGACAGAGCGTTTCGTCGCAAAAAACCCAGATCATAAGGGCTCCATCGCCTTCTTGATCACCAGTGACGAAGAGGGACCTTTCATCAACGGCACCACTCGCGTCATAGACACCTTAGAGGCCCGTAATGAGAAGATCACCTGGTCTCTGGTCGGTGAGCCGTCATCGACTCATAAGTTAGGTGATATCGTCAAGAATGGTCGCCGCGGTAGCTTGACCGGCAACCTTACAGTCAATGGTATTCAGGGCCATGTGGCCTACCCTCACCTTGCGGACAATCCAATCCATAAGGCGATGCCAGCCTTAGATGAGTTGGCTAAGATGAAATGGGATAAGGGCAATGAATACTTCCCCCCCACCAGCTTCCAGATAGCCAATATCAATGGTGGCACAGGCGCATCTAATGTGATCCCTGGGGCATTAGAAGTCATGTTTAACTTCCGCTATTCCACCGAGGTCACCGCCGAGATCCTTATCCAACGTGTGCTCAATATCTTAGATGCACACGGATTAGAGTACGATATCAGCTGGATTTTTAACGGCCTGCCATTTCTCACCGGTGATGGACCTCTGCTCGATGCGACCAGAGCAGCGATCAAGCAAGTTACCGGGACTGATACCGATCCACAAACCACCGGAGGCACCTCAGACGGACGCTTTATCGCGCCTACCGGCGCACAAGTGATAGAGCTTGGCCCGGTTAATGCCACGATCCACAAAGTGAATGAGTGCGTTAAAGTGGATGATATCGAACAACTAGCGCTTTGTTATGAAGTTATATTGGAGAAATTACTTTGCTAAAATCCATGGCGACCTATGGCCTTAATTCGAGTCACTTAGTAGAACATCAGGGCCATAAGCTCGAACGTAGAACCCGAGATGCATTCATAGAGATGGCCCGCGCTGCCGACTGTTATGGGGTAACACTCCAGCTCTGCTCCGGTCACCGTGATTTCAAAAGACAAGTTAAGATTTGGAACTCCAAGGCCAGTGGTAAACGCCCTGTTCTTGACCTTAAGTCGCGAGCGGTTAGCCTGAAAGGTAAATCTGCCGATGAGATCATCGATCTGATCTTGCTCTGGTCAGCACTGCCCGGCGCCTCACGCCACCACTGGGGAACCGATATCGATGTCTTTGATGCTACAGGTATCAAACAAGAAGATTTAAAACTGGTGACCGCCGAATACTCATCAGGTGGGCCTTGTGCCAATCTTTACCTTTGGTTGCTAGAGCATGCCGCTGATTTTGGCTTTTATTTTCCCTTTCAACAAGGATTAAGTGGTGTCAGCCCAGAGCCCTGGCACTTGAGCTATTACCCGGTATCCAACGGCATCTTAAGCAATTTCGATATCGAAGGTTTAAGGCAGACACTCATAGACTCAAACATCATATTTAAAGATGAGATATTGTCACGCCTGCCAGCTTTGACACAAGAATATGTGTTTAAGGTTGCGCCGCCTCCCGAGTAGGAGAACCTAAGTAAGCACTACCGAGTCAGCGCGGCTGAAATTAACGTCACTGACTCAATTTACACCTAACTAAATCGACTCTCATTACCCATGAAGACAGCAGGAAATATGAATTTTTCATCCGCAAGAAAGCAGATAACCATAGATAACAAGCGTCTTAGTTACTTAGATATAGGCACGGGTCCGGTACTATTATTCGGCCATAGTTATCTTTGGAATTCTAAGATGTGGGCCCCTCAAATTGAGCATCTGTCGAAACAGTATCGTTGTGTTGTGCCCGACCTATGGGGACACGGTGAGTCAGACACGCTTCCTGAGTCCACCCACTCATTGCGAGATATCAGTCAGCAGATGCTGCAATTGATGGATAGCCTATCAATAGACGATTTTTCTGTGATTGGCTTATCTGCCGGTGGTATGTGGGGGGCAGAGCTGGCATTGGCCGCGCCGACTCGTGTTAAGGCACTCGTCATGATGAACTGTTTCATAGGGTATGAGCCCGAGGTAGCCAGAGCTAAGTATTACGCGATGCTGGATATCATCAAAGAGACCCAAGGCGTTCCTGCGTCGCTTATCGAACAGATCGCCCCGCTCTACTTCGCCAAAAACGTAGAGCAGGATAATCCAGAGTTATTTAACACCTTTAAACAGTCTCTGGCAGATATAGACACTGGACGTATCGAGAGTATTTGTCGATTAGGTAAGATTATCTTCGGTCGCCGTGACACCATGGATGATATAGATAAATTGATCTCGCCTTGCTTAATCATGACGGGACTAGAAGACACGGTACGGCCCGTGTTAGAAAGCTATTTAATGCACGATGCCATCGATGGCAGTGAATTTATCAATATTCCCAAGGCCGGCCATATCTCGAGTCTGGAACAGCCCGATTTTGTTAATAGTGAGTTGGATAAGTTTCTCGCTAAGCACGTCAAATAGTCGTTAATCACCATCCATGTGCTGGTAGCCCATTGCGATTCAATCAGCTTGTCAAAGTAAGCCACAAAGACAACTAATGGTTAATTTTTAGATCAGAGTAAAGTCGCCGCACTGCTAAACCACATTAAAAATTAACTCGATTAACAGAAAATTAAAACTTTCTGTTAATCGTTAATTAATGTTCACCTTGTACCTTACTGAGTAGACCACCAAAGTGAACAAACGATGCTAGAATGAATTTCATCACAACCGACTGTTAATTACTTAATTTCTGTGAATAAATGAAAATACTAAAACCCCTATTTGACAATAATCGCCGCTGGGCCGAACGTATCTTGCAAGAGAAGCCTGATTTTTTTGAGCAGTTGGCGAAACAGCAAAACCCTGAGTATTTGTGGATTGGCTGCTCGGACAGCCGAGTTCCGTCGAATCAGATTATCGACCTCATGCCAGGTGAAGTCTTCGTACACCGCAATATTGCCAACATGGTGATCCACACGGATCTTAACTGTTTGTCTGTACTTCAATATGCGGTCGAAGTGCTAAAAGTTAAACACATCATGGTTGTCGGTCACTATGGCTGTGGCGGCGTGAAAGCCTCCATGGGTAAGAAGAGACTCGGGCTCATCGATAACTGGCTGGGGCACATCAGAGATATCCATCGGCTTCATAATAATGAACTGAGTAAACTCGATGAACAGGAGAGATTCGATCGTCTCTGCGAACTCAACGTCATCGAGCAAGTCGGCAATGTCAGTAGCACCAATATCGTTCAGGATGCTTGGGAGAGAGGCGATAATGTCTCGATTCATGGATGGATTTACAGTGTCGAAAATGGCTTACTGTCGGATCTTGATGTCACCGTCGATAACGAACAATTTAAATCTGAAATCGATTAACTTGACCGTACCAGCCCTCAAACTCGCAAGAATTTAGGGGCTGGATGTACACGCTTTACCCTATCTCTCCAATATCTTGCTTTTTTAGTTAAATAATCCTTAATAAACATCGCAGTTTTCCGGTTAACCCAGTTATAATATTTCAGTTATGATTTATATCTCGCGCAGATAAGCGCAGCGAATTCTAAGGAAATTTCCATGCCCGGTTTTGAATTATTTGGTCCTGAAGAGAAGCAAGAAGTTGCAGACGTAATGGAGAACGGTTTTACCTTCCGTTATAACTTTGATCATATGCGTAATGACCGCTGGAAAACGCGTGAGATGGAGCAGTTACTGTGTGAGAAGATGAATGTGAAACACGCGCATCTTCTTTCAAGCGGTACAGCAGCCCTACAAACAGCCCTTGCCGCAGCAGGTATTGGTGCGGGCGATGAGGTTATCGTGCCTCCATTTACGTTTGTCGCCTCTGTTGAAGCGGTATTCATGGCCGGTGCAGTCCCTATTTTTGCAGAAATAGATGAGACGCTTTGTCTATCTCCTGAAGGCATCGAAGCGGCGATCACCCCGCGTACTAAGGCAGTTAACTTAGTTCACATGTGTGGTTCTATGGGCAAGATGGATGAAATTAAGGCCATCTGTGATAAGCATGATCTTGTGTTGCTCGAAGATGCCTGTCAGGCTATCGGCGGCACCTACAAGGGTCAAGCTCTAGGCACTATCGGTGATGTAGGCTGTTACTCTTTCGACTCGGTTAAGACCATCACCTGTGGTGAAGGCGGAGCCGTGATCACTAACAGCGACACCATCTATAACCACACGCATATGTTCTCGGATCACGGCCACGACCATGTGGGCAACGACCGCGGCGCAGAAGACCATCCAATCATGGGTCTTAACTTTCGAATCTCTGAGCTGAACTCGGCTATGGGCCTGGCGCAATTGCGTAAGCTCGATACCATCATAGAGATCCAGCGTAAGCATAAGAAGATCATCAAGGATGCCATGGGCGACATCGCCGAAGTGACTTTCCGTGAACTTCCCGATGCAGAGGGTGACTCGGCTGGCTTCCTGACCTTTATGATGCCAACTGAAAAGCGCACCATAGAGATCAACAAAAAACTAGCTGAAAATGGCGTAGACGGTTGTTTCTACTGGTATATCAACAACTGGCACTACCTAAACAATTGGAAGCACATTCAAGAGCTTAAATCTTGCTCTGCCCTGCCGATCACATTAATCGACGACCGTCCTGACTATACTAAAGTGTCGGTGCCTAAGTCTGATGCCATCATGAGCAAGACCATCTCTATGTTGATTAAACTCTCATGGACTGAAGAAGAGATTGCCCAGCGTATCGAGAACATTAAGAAAGCCTTTGCTTAAACAGCATTGACCCATATTTTAATTGCGCCTGCAATGTAGGCGCAATTTCACATTTCAACGGAGAATGTTGTAATGAGTTTTAAAAATTTCAAATGCGTACCTAAAATGATTTTTGGACGTGGTTCATTCGTCGACCTTGATAAAGTTTTGGGCGAAGAGCGTAAGAGTGAAGATGATTTCGTGGTCTTTCTTGTGGATGATGTCCATCAGGACAAACCACTAGCGGCTCGCGTTCCTGTTAAAGGCCATGATCTACTTGTCTATGTTAACGTTGACGAAGAGCCATCGACTAAGCAAGTCGATGCCCTCACCGAGCAGGTACAAGCCTTCAATGGTAAGCTTCCTGTGAGCATAGTAGGCCTGGGTGGTGGTTCGACTCTGGATTTAGCCAAGGCTGTGTCTTTGATGCTAACCAATCCAGGTGGCAGTGCCATGTATCAAGGTTGGGATCTTATCAAGAACCCGGCGATTCATCATATTGGTATCCCGACGATTTCGGGTACCGGCGCCGAAGCATCACGCACCGCAGTGCTGTGTGGTCCGGTACGTAAACTGGGACTGAACTCAGATTACACGGTATTCGATCAGATCATTATGGACTCTGAACTTATCGCCGGTGTCGAAAGAGATCAATGGTTCTACACGGGTATGGACTGCTTTATCCATTGTGTTGAATCACTACAGGGCACCTTCCTCAACGAATTTGCTAAAGCCTTCGCAGAAAAGTCTATGGATCTTTGTCGTCAAGTCTATATCGACGATCATTCAGAGAAAGATGATAAGTTGATGATGGCTTCATACATGGGCGGCATGAGCATAGCCTATAGCCAGGTTGGTGCCTGCCATGCTGTATCTTACGGCTTAGGTTATGTACTGGGTTATCATCACGGTATCGGTAACTGTATTGCCTTCGATGTACTCGAAGACTTCTACCCTCAAGGGGTTGCAGAGTTCCGTACCATGATCGAAAAACATAACATCACCATCCCTAAAGGTATCTGTAAAGATCTTCCGGATGAGACTATCGCTAAGATGGTTAAGGTCGCTAAGAGCATGGGCCCATTATGGGAAAATGTCTACGGCCCTAGCTGGGAAGAGAAAGTTACCGATGAGATGCTAACAGCACTCTACCGTCGCATGTAATCATGCTGCACTCATGTGAGATGCTAACGGCACCCTTTGTGCCATCGCATGTAACCATGTGAGATGCTAACGGCGCTCTTTGTGTCATCGCATGTAATCATGTTGAGATGCTGACAGCGCATGTTACGAATGAGGGCTCAATTGAGCCCTCATCTATTGAACTAGAATTGTAAAATGATAGGTAAATCCCATGAATGTTACCCTGTTAATCCCGGCACGCTATGGTTCAAGTCGTTTTCCAGGAAAACCACTCGCCCCGATTAACGGCAAGCCTATGATCCAGCATGTTGTTGAGCGTGCATCATTAGCCAAAGGCCTGACCTCCATCTATGTGGCCACGGACGATGTTCGCATTAAGGACGCTGTAGAAGCCTTCGGGGGTCAAGTAATAATGACCAGCCCGGAAGCCGCCTCAGGTACAGACAGAATTGAAGATGCCATAACCCAGCTGGGTTTGAAAGATGATGACCTTATCGTCAACCTACAAGGCGATCAGCCTCTGATCGATCCTATCTCAATCGAACAGATCATCAGCCTGTTTAAACGTCATCCCGGTGAGTTCGGCATGGCCACTTTAGGCTTTGAGATCACCGAGAAGCATGAACTCGACGACCCTAAGCATGTGAAGATGGTGTTCGATAATGATTTTTACGCCCTGTATTTTTCCCGTGCACGGATCCCCTTCGGCCGTGACACCAACGATTACCCTGTGTATAAGCATTTAGGTGTCTATGCCTATACCAGAAAATTTGTGTCTACCTTTGCTAAACTTCCATTAGGACGTCTGGAAGATCTTGAGAAGCTTGAACAACTCAGGGCGCTGGAGCATGGTCATAAGATCAAGGTTGCTATCAGTGCCTTCGACTCTCCCGAAGTGGATACCCCAGAAGATATCCGTATCTGTGAAGCCAGACTAGCGGTAGATTAAATAAGCCAAAGCCCGCCTTATGGGCTTTGTTTTACTCCATTGAGAACATTGATTAAGGGCTGTAATGTCTGATCTTGAAACTTGGCTTATCATCATTCTTGTCATTGGCATAATAGCCAGTAATCTTGCAGTGCTCAAATACAGTGCTAAATTTAAAATGACTCAGTTCGGTAAAAATACCAAGCTCAGTGCCAGAACCAAGAAGCCTGCCGACGCTAAGGAAAAAACCACTCCATCGGATCCAAGTTCAACTAATGCAACCGATAAGACTGAGAGTGCAGATAACGCTGAGAAGGCGAATACTGATGATAAACCGGGCTCCTCGACTTAGCCAACAACACCTGAAAACTGAACGGGTTCACAACAGGTGTTAACCGTCGCCCCTAAGTTCAGATATTGTGTTTCTTCTCAAAAGACTAAAACCCAGCAGTATCTAATACCTTTACCTGTTTGTCCCTAAGTTCTAATCTGCCGTTTCTACTCTGGCTCTGATTCTCATGCACTATACTCATTCGTGTCTGAGTAAATAAAGAGACATGGACATGACGCTATTGGAGCTGATAGGCAATACTCCGCTACTGGATTTGAGTTTTCTCAGCGAAACACCGAATCGTATCAAGCTATTCGCCAAAGCCGAATGGCTTAATCCTGGGGGCTCACTCAAAGACAGGCCAGTCAAGGCCATGTTGTTACATGCCATCGAATCAGGCGAACTCACACCAGGAAAAATCATACTCGACTCCAGCAGTGGCAATGCCGGTATCTCTTACAGCATGATAGGCGCCGCCCTAGGGTTTCCAGTCACCATAGTCATTCCCGGTAACGCCAGCAATGAACGCAAGCAACGTTTACTGGCCCATGGTGCGACACTTATCGAGACAGATCCTTTAGAAGGTTACGATCAGGCGCTACGTCATGTACGCGACATTTATGCCGGTTCAAAGGACAAATATTTCTACTGCGATCAATACAGCAACCCATTCAATGTTCAGGCCCACTTTCACGGCACCGCTAACGAACTGCTTCAACAAAGTCCCGAGCCCATCACCCACTTCGTCTGTGGCGTCGGCACAGGTGGCTCATTAACCGGGATAGCCAGTCGCCTGAAACAAACCGATAGCGACATATGCATTGTCGGTGTTCGGCCCGAAATCTGGCCCGGCATCGAAGGCTTAAAGCCTCTGGGAGATCCCGCTGACATCATACCTGCCATCTTCGATGCCAGCTTAGTCGATGAGTGGATAGACATCAGCGCCGATGAAGCCAAGGAGATGTGTCTGAGAATGGCGAGTCATGGCTACTTTCTCGGTCAGTCTTCCGGCGCTTACCTAGCCGCGAGTGAGAAGTTAATGCAGAGCCTGACCTCGGGCGTCGTCACCACATTATTGTGTGATTTAGGCGAGCGCTACATCAGCTCAGGTTTGTGGCAGCGATAAAATCCAGATTGAAATATACGGTAAAACACATGTTTAACCATGATGACGAACCAGAGGAGCTTAGATGAGCATAGAAATAAGTAGACTGATCGAGGCCCAATTTTTAGCCCATGCCAAGACCTGTTACCCCCATGAGTGCTGTGGTTTCATCACAGGCTCACAGGCAGATAGCGCATTGTCTAAGGCGAGTTATTACCTCCCTTGTCATAATATTTTGACTGAGAAAAACCGCCGCTTCCTTATCGACCCACTGCAATATCAAAGCGCAGAAGACAGGGCCGATGAGGAGGGACTGGCCATCATCAGCATAGTGCATTCACACCCGGATCATGGCCATGATCCTTCGGAATTTGACCGCTCACATGCCTGGCCCGGACTGAGCTACATCATCATCTCCATTCTAAAGGGACAGGTGAATAGTTATCGCTCTTGGCAACTCAGGGAAGATCACAGCCAATTCGATGCAGAAGACATTCTAATAAAGGATGAATCATGAAGGTGATAAGGAAGATCCCTCCCCCAAATCAGATGAAGAAGACATGCTAATGGAGGATGAATCATGAAGGTGATAATGAAGATCCCTCCCCAAAATCCGATGGAGAAGACATTCTAATGGAGGATGAATCATGAAGATGATATTGATAATACCTTCCCCACAGCGACGATTTACCGATAATCAGATGAAAAAGACATTCTAATAGAGGATGAATCATGAAGATGATAATGAAGATCCCTTCCCCCCTACGCCGATTTACCGACAATCAGAAGCAGATAGAACTCGATGCCTTAACAGTAAAAGCAGCACTCACTGAACTATTTAATCGCTATCCGGATATTAAGCCTCAGATCATGGATGACACTGGGAACTTGCGAAATTTTGTTAACCTATATCACAACAAGGTAGATATACGTCAGCAAGAGGGTCTGGACACTAAGCTACAAGCGGGCAGTGAAGTGAGAATTGTCCCGGCCATCGCCGGAGGTAGTTCGCTCGATACCTGTCTGTCGGCCGATGAGCTCAGTCGCTATAGTCGACATATCCTCTTACCTGAAATAGGAATATCAGGACAGGAAGCCCTGAAAAACGCCAGCATACTGATCATCGGCGCTGGCGGTCTGGGCTGTCCATTAGCCCTCTATCTAGCCGCCGCCGGAGTGGGCCATCTGGGTCTGGTGGACGATGATGTCGTCGATGAATCAAACCTGCAGAGACAAGTGCTGTTCACCGTCGATGACATTGGTCACCCTAAGGTCGATTGCGCTAAGCGGCGTCTCGAGCGGCTCAACCCAAACATTAACATAACCAAGTATCGTGAGCGCCTCACTGCCGACAATGCACTCAAGATCATAGACCAGTACGACATTATCATAGATGGCACAGACAACTTCCCTACCCGCTATCTGGTCAATGATGCCTGCGTCTTACTCAATAAACCTAACATCTACGGCAGCATCTTTCGCTTCGACGGTCAGGCCAGTGTATTCAATTATCAAGCCGGTCCCTGTTATCGCTGCCTTTATCCTACTCCGCCCCCTCCAGGTCTGGTGCCCTCCTGCGCCGAAGGCGGGGTCCTCGGCATTTTACCCTGTATCATAGCGTCTATTCAGGCCACCGAAGCCATCAAGATGATCACCAATATCGGCACACCACTCTCTGGACGCCTGCTTTTATACGATGCCTTGGCTCTGGATTTTGAATTTCTTGCCATAGAAAAGGATGCTAACTGCCCCATCTGCGGTGAGAGCCCATCCATGACTAAGCTCATCGACTATCAGGCATTTTGTGGCCTCACTCAAAGCAGTGTGGCTAAGCCCTATAAAGAGATAGAAGCCAAAGCACTCAAGGCTTGGATGGATAAAGATAACCGCGTGATTCTTATCGATGTCAGAGAGCCCTTCGAGCGAGCAATATGCATGATAGCGGGCAGTCAATTTATTCCCATGCAAGAGTTAGATGCCCATTTAGCCGAGCTGGACCCGAGTCGTGAGTTGGTTTTTCACTGCAAACTGGGGGGCCGCTCGGCTAAGGTATGTGACAAGCTGACTGAGCTAGGTTTTAGCAAGGTGACCAATCTCAAGGGAGGCATCTTGGCTTGGATCGATAACGTAGATCCCAGTCTGACCCGTTATTGACGTCGGACCCATAGCAGAAACATGGCGTAAAAAAACCGGCATGGGGAACCATGCCGGTATCGGGTTTTACCTGTATCGCACACGCATTACTGCATATCGACCTTAAGCGTCACACCAGAATGGCTGCCGCCAACCATGATGTAGTGCCAGCCATTTGCCAGCCCATTGACCGTGATCGTTTCAGTATTACCTGAGGTATTGGAAACCTGAGTATAAGATGAGCTACTCGGCCAACCTGAGTGGCTATAATAAAGCGCCACATCACCGCCGCCGTGTTGTGTACGGATAACGGTTTTGCTCAGCCCATCGGCGTAGAAGTAGAAATACATATCACTGCCCGATGTGACACAAATTGGGCTAGCCGCTTGCACCTCGATATAATCCACCGCCCCTTGAGTACCACACGCATTAACCAAACCATTGCTCGGTATGCTCGAGACGGTGACATCGGCAACGCTGGTGCCTATGGCACCGAGATTGTCGGTCACGGTCAGAGACACGGTATAGCTGCCGGCGCTTGCGTAAGCATGACTTGGGTTAGCTTGAGTGCTGGTACTACCATCACCAAACGCCCAGCTGTAGCTGACGATAGTACCGTCAGCATCACTGGAACCTTGACTGGAGAAGCTAATGTTAGCGTTCACATCTCCGGCATAGGGTCCGTTGGCCACGGCCGTTGGGGCAATATTTTGCGTGGCGCTAACGGTGGCCGTCGTGGTACTGATATCACTCAAGCCGCCATCATCAGTAACCGTCAAGGTAACCGTATAGTTGCCCGCCGCCGAGTACGCATGGCTTGGGTTCGCCAGACTACTGACACTGCCGTCACCGAAACTCCACTCATAGCTCGCTATGCTGCCATCAGAATCACTGGAACCTAGGCTTGAGAAACTAATGCCTTGAGCCACATAGCCCGCATAACCGCCATTGGCATTAGCTATCGGCGCAGCATTAGCCGTTCCGCTATCAAAACTTGCCACCACAGTCACATCGGCAAAGGTACTGTAGGCCTTGAGGTTCACGTACCAGAGTCCTTCTGCCGGGGCAACTTGAGTACAAGTCTCACTGTTGCCGCCCACATAAGGTCTACATACATAACTGCTATCTGTGGGCTCGGCGCCGGATTGAGTATAGAGATCGGCATCACCGCTACCACCACTTATCTTGATCACAAGATTGGTCGCTCCAGCAGGGACATTGACAAAAAACTTAGCAAAGTCACCTGTGCTCGCCGAAATTCCTGACTGAGATATCGCATTTTTCAGTTCCACAAGACCCGAATTACTGATGACCGCCGTCGTGGCTACGCTGCCTATACCACCGAGATCGTCGGTAACCGTCAGGGTCACATTAAATGTCGCGGCAGATCCGTAGGTGTGAATAGGATTGGCTTGATCACTGGTGTTGCCGTCACCGAAATCCCAGCTATAACTGACAATCGCCCCATCGGAGTCCGATGATCCATTACTGGAAAAGTTGATGGCTGCGCCCAAGGTTGCCGAGTAGGGTCCGTTAGCCAGAGGCGTCGGCAGCTCATTGGTCGTTATTGGGTGATCATAAACGGCTTTAAGTGTCACCTCACTGTAGTCGAGAAATGCATCGATCATGATGTTGTAAGTGCCACCGAGGTCGGCCCCGGTAAATTCACAGACTTCTCTCAACCCCGGCGCCGCAAAAGGCTTACAGTCGGCAACAGAGGTCGTCGGAATGATATCACGACTGACATACAGATCCGGATCGGGCCCTCCTTGAAGGGTACTGCCATAACCTGCTGGGATCTCGACCATGACACGAGTGGCATCATTAGGCACGGTGAAACTAAAGTACTTAGCTGCAGAGCCTTTAAGCGCCGCAAGTTTAGTTTCTTCGATTGCAGTGACACGCTCACAGCCGTTACACAAGGTAGGATCGTCCATGGCAACGATGATCAATCTGGCATTGGTATAGGCCGAAAAAGCATCTATGGTGATGTGGTACGTCCCTGTGGTCTTAGGCCCGACAAGACCGATAAACTCGGGGGTGCCCGCCGAGCTAAAAGAGTGAAGATCATAGGTCCAGTTGCTACCGTCATAACTCGGCGCCTGAGCGTATCTTAGGTACAAGTCGGGGTCTTCAGAGAAGCCATCCAGATAAACAGCCATCACTTCGGTGCCCACAGGCAGATCGATAGTATAAGTATTGATCTCTCCCTTTAAGGCCGACAGCCCGGGTAACTCCATCAATACCGCACCTTCTGGTGGTGCATCGACACCCGAGCCATCCCAGTTATGTGGAAAGTTGGAAGTATAGGCACTGAGTCCCACAGAAATTAAGTTGTCATCGGTCCACAGCGTCTTGCGAGCAGGATGATTCAAGGCACCGTACATACGCTGAGCCTGTTGCTGAGTAAACATGGCGTAATTGTCAGTGTAGTGCATGAAGTTTTCTGTATTGGTCGCCTGCCCAAGGCAATTTTGCGCATTATTTGCCATAGACTGGCTACTCATCTGGGGTGTATCACAGACTCGGTCTCCCGAATGAGAACAGAAAATTTCGTTATCTGTATTACACTGAGCACCGTCAAATACATGGGGTAAGTTAAGCCAATGGCCGAACTCATGGGTCAAAATTGAGCGGAAATTTTCATCTGTATTAGTGCCTAAATAAGCACCGTTATAGACCACTCGAGCCAGGCCTGAGTCAGACATAGAGGTGGTTGGATACCAGGCCACACCTGAGTTATTGGTGGCGCCATCACCGTCTAAATCGTTCATGATATAGATGTTCATGTAGCGATAGTTATCCCAGGCATCCCCTGAAATCTCGGCATTTTTCGCGTCTCTCGCGGCATCGTTCGGCGCGTCATAATTACCGTAACCCGTGGCTTCACCATGCCTGACGATGCCGTTAGTTGGGTTTCCCCAAGGATCGATTTGCGCGAGCACAAACTCGACATTCATGTTCTCTCTTATTGCTTGAAATTGACTGGCGATAGGCCCATCTAAGGTATTGAGTCCCTGAAAATCTTCGTTTGATCTCTTTAGTGCATTGGCAATAAGCGAGTCAGGTACACAAGAGCCACCGGTATCACAGTTGTGTATTGCACCATAGACGTGAAATACCACAGGAACGATATACTCGCCCTGATCGGCATTACCGATAGATTGTACTCCCACAGAAAAACTAGCGGGACTCGAGAAAGATTTTGATTGAGCTTGTGATTGTGATTGTGATGCAGTCGAACCGAAAAATAATCCTTCATTTGGACTCGGCACCCAAGTTTGTCCATTGCTGTCAGTACCACATACCTGACCTCCGGACTTTAGATGACTCGACATGGTATTTTTTTGTTGATTGCTATTGGCTTGGCTTACCTTATTGACCGACAACCCGGCCCAAGCATGCCCAATAGGCAAACTTGCACATAGGGTCAGCGCAGTTAAGATAGCACCACCTTTAATGGTTTTTATCATTGTTATATTCTCGTTTTTATCAGGATAAAGTAACGTGACGGGCCACTGCTGAGGCCTCTGATGCCACGATTTTTGTTCTGCGACTTATGAGAACTATCTGCCCATGCCGCTTTTATTAGTCATGCTGGTGATATTTGCTTGTCGATTAATAATCAATTTGAGTCAAGGCTATAATAATTGAACACAAATCATTCGATTTATCACCAAGAGCTAAACTAACACATATAATATATGATATACAATGACGCAACATTTTCTTAACGAGACGGTGTAAGTTTGCGCTAGAGATGCACTAAGTTTTAGGCACTAATAAAGGGGGGGCTATGGAAAAGAAGGAAAAGAAGAGGCTAGCCAGATAAGAATAAAAAAGCCAGTCAGATAACTGACTGGCTTAGCACGCATAATTAGCGAAGATAACTCGCTGAGCTTACTTTTCTAGCTCGATCTCCAATGCCCGCGCCACTGCCTCGGGTGAACTAGAATTACGCGCAAACAGAGAATAGGCCACGGGGATCACCAACAAGGTGAACAAGGTGGCAACCAGAATACCCGATAACACCACCACACCTATGACGAATCGAGTCTCGGCGCCAGCGCCTTGAGCCATAACCAGGGGAATAGCGCCAGCAGCTGTGGTGATGCCCGTCATCAGTATGGGCCTGAGTCGCTGGGAGGCAGCCTGGATAATAGCCTGTTCAAACTCAAGCCCCCTGTCTCTTAGCTGGTTAGCAAACTCGACGATCAAGATGCCATTCTTGGCCGCTAATCCCACCAACATGATGATGCCTATCTGACTGTAGATGTTGAGACTCTGATCGGTTAAATAGAGTCCAATCAGAGCGCCAAGCGTTGCCAGAGGCACTGTGAGCATGATCACCATGGGGTGAACAAAGCTCTCAAACTGAGCCGCCAGTACCAGAAATACGATGCCTAAGGCCAAAGCAAACACGAAGTACATAGAGCTGCCCGAACTTTGATAATCCAGTGACTGGCCCTTATAACTGATCACAGCTTCTGCGGGCAGATATGTAGCGGAAAGCTCATTAAGGTAATCCAGCGCCTCACCCAGACTATAACCCTCGGCAAGGTTTGCCTCTAAGGTGATTGCTCGCATACGATTATAACGGTTAAGCCTGCTGGCATCGGCAAACTCTTCGACACTCACTAGGTTCGACAAGGGGATCAAGGCCTGACTCCTGTCCGAGCGAACATAGATGTTCTCCAGATCTCTGGCGGTATTTTGATTTTCTCGATTGCCCTCTATGATGACGTCATATTCCTTGCCTTCTCGCATGAAGGTGGTGACCAGGCGTGAGCCCAGCATAGACTCTAATGTTCTGCCGATGTGAGAAATTGAGACACCCAGATCTGCCGCCCTGTCTTTATCTATGATCACCCTAAGTTGAGGCTTAGTCTCCTTATAATCATGATCCAATCCCACCAGATTGGGATTGTCTTTGGCTTTCTCGAGGATGATGTCGCGCCATCTGGCCAACTCCTCGTAGCTGGGTCCACCGAGTACAAATTGCACCGGTTTGCCGACACCACGACCGAAAGCTTGTCTCATCACAGGAAAGGCCCTGATCCCGGCGAGATCGGACAGTCGCCCGCGTATATCTGTGGTTATCTCTGCAGCGCTTCGACGCACCGCCCAATCTTCCAATACGATAATGGCCATGCCGTTAGAGAAATCGGCACTGCTGCCAAAACTTCTCGGCGCCCTGATTAAAAGCCGCTTGATATCCCCACTGTCAACCAAGGGCATCAGACGTGTTTCGATCTCATCCATGTAGGACTCGATATATTCGAAACTCGCGCCTTGAGGACCATTGACGATAAGAAACATAGAGCCTCTGTCCTCTCTAGGAGCAAATTCCTGGGGCACCACCGTAAACAAGGCCACGCTCGAGCCCAGTGCAACCACAATCAGCGAGGTCACAATCACCGGATGAGACATGGCCTTGGTCAACAGCTGACGATACTTGTCAGAGACATAGCTCATACCGGCATCGACCTTGCGCACTAACCAAGGATCATTCCCTGCGGGTTTGAGCAATTTAGAGCACATCATGGGACTCAGGGTCAGGGCGACAATGCTCGAGAAAATAACGGCGGCGCTCATAGTCACGGCAAACTCTTTAAATAGTTTACCTATGTCACCTTCGAGGAACGTGATCGGCATAAAGACCGCCACCAGCACCAGAGTGGTGGCGACAACGGCAAATGCCACCTCTCGGGAGCCAAGGTAGGCCGCCTTCAAGGGCGAATCCCCCTCCTCTATTCGGCGGTGAATATTCTCCAGCACCACGATGGCATCATCCACCACCATGCCGATGGCCAAAATCATCGCCAGCAAGGTCAGTAGATTTATGGTGTAACCCAGCGCGTAGAGCACGATGAACGTCGCCATTAGGGACACGGGTACGGTCAAAGCCGGGATCAACATGGCGCGCACACTACCGAGAAACAGGTAGATGACGATGATAACCAAGAACATGGCGATAAACAGCGTCTGATACACCTCCTTCACCGAAGCCTCGATAAACACTGAGCTATCATAGGAGCGTTTTATCTGCATACCGGCGGGCAGAGTCGGGTTTAGCTCATCCACTAAGGCATTGGTCGCCCTCGACACGTCTAAGGTATTGGCCGTGGATTGTTTTGAGACCCCAAGACCTATCATGGCCTCTCGGTTACCTCTGAACATGATACGCTCCTCTTCGGAGCCTATTTCTACCCGAGCGACATCCCCAAGCCTGATCAGATAACCATCGTCACCCTCGCTCAGCACCAGGTTGGCAAAATCCTCCACAGTGCTAAAGCTACGCTCGACGCGCACAGTAAAGTGCCGTTCTTTGGACTCAACCGAGCCCGCAGGTAGCTCAACATTCTCAGATTTCAGCACTCTTTCTATGTCGGCCACCGTTAAATTTCGCGCTGCCAGAGCTTGTCTGTCGATCCAAATTCGCATGGCGTATACCTTGCCGCCACCGATACGAATATTCGCCACGCCATCGATAACTGATAATCGATCGGTCAGATAACGCCGGGCATAATCGGTGAGCTGCAGTGTGGTCATCTGATCTGAAACCAGGTTTAACCACATGATCACCTCATCACCGCCATTGGCTTTCTGTACTTCAGGCGGCTCAGCCTCTTCGGGTAAATTGTTTAATAGGCCCGAAACCCTGTCACGAATGTCATTGGCGGCAGCTTCGATGTCACGGTCGACATCGAATTCCAGGGTCACGGTAGAGCGTCCGTCACGACTCGAGGAGCTGATATGACGTATGCCTTCGACGCCACTGATTCTATCTTCCACCAGCTGTGTGATACGGCTTTCGACCACAGAGGCGCTGGCTCCACGATAATTGGTCTGTATCGACACCACAGGCGGATCGATATTGGGGTATTCTCTCAAGGGTAACTTGTCGAACGCCACTAAGCCAAAAGCGATAAGCAATATGCTGATCACCGAAGCGAAGACCGGACGCTTCACAGAAAGATCGGTTAACATCATGCGGTTGGCCCAACTTTAGCTTGTTTTAGAAAACTAAAACGCTCACTGAACTGAACCTTTACCTTGTCCCCGGGCCTGACCTTCAAGATCCCCCGAATAACCACCTGTTCATCTAACTTGACCCCATCGAGCACTTCGACCCAGCCACGCTTACGTAGACCTAAGGTAACCTGACGTCGAACGATGACATTTTCATCGTTGACCAGATAGACATAATGCCTGTCCTGAATGGGGATGATCGCCGACTCTGGCAAAATAAGGGCTTCACGACTCTGTTGGATCAAGGTGACTTTCATCAACATACCCGGCATCAAGCGATGGTCTGGATTGGGGAGCTCGGCTCTGACGATAACGGCTCGAGTGGTCGGATTAATCCGACTGTCGATGGAGATCACCTTACCAGTGAGGAGTTCCCCAGGGAATGCTACCGCAGTGGCTTCGACAGTTTTGCCTATGGCAAGAGAACGTAAGAAGCGCTCTGGCACAGAGAAATCCAACTTGATCACAGAAATATCATCTAAGGTGGTGATCACAGTTCCCGGGGTCAACAGACTGCCTACGCTGACTTGACGTAGGCCTAATCGACCATTGAATGGTGCTAATATCTTCCTGTCGGCAAGGGCTGCTTGAGCTTGCTCCAATTCCGCCTTGGCGGTATCAATCAAGGTCTGTAATCTGTCACGTTCGAGCTCGGCTATGGTCTGACTAGTGACCAAGGAGCGTATCCTGTCCAGTTCACGCATATGATCTCTGACACGTACCTTGGCGACTTTCACCCGGGCTCTTTGCTCTCTGTCCTGAAGTTGAACCAGTAAACGGCCTTTTTTAACGATATCACCGTCTTCAAAGTTGATCTTGGTCGCCACCTCGGTAACTTTCGGAGTGACGGTTATCGATTCATTGGCCTTACTGGTCCCCAAAGCTTCTACTTCGTCCCGAATAGGCTCAATTGTCGCCTTAGCCACCACCACGTTGGCCATTGGCCTCTGTTTCTTGGCCACAGAAATGCTCTCTGGCGCGACTTCTTGATAGATAAACCAAGCAAGAGGCAAGAGTATTAACAATATTATTATTTTTTTCATCAAGTTCCCAAAATACTACTTCTTTTTATGCTGCTAGTTTACTCATCGCTCATAGTGCTTCAAGGGGTTTTACCTTTACTTACAATTGATACATTGAGTTAACAACAGAGAATAGTTCAAGTCCCGTCTAATTTTTGTAGAAGTTAATGCTTTCAGGAGAGCGAGAATAGTGAAGTGTGATGGAAAAGGCGATGCTAGAGTAGAATGTCTGATGTCAGGCGTTACATGCGAGTCAAGATGAAGGCAATAAAAAAGGAGGCTAAATGCCTCCTTTTCGGGATTGTTTTACCAATGAGCTTAACGGATCTTACGATCTTCCTGCATCAATTCAGAGAAACCATCATAAACAGCTTCAACAACCTCATTGGTTAATGGCTTGTCCGATGAATCACGCAGATAGACGCGAGTCTTTTCTGCATCGGTATCATCTTCCAGCATCATGCGGTAGGAGCCTTCTTTAACGGGGAGCTCCTTTTCATTCCAGAGCGAACTCCAAAAACCTGAATCATCGGTCACATTGATATAGTAAAGACCCTTGTTCCTGTCCATATCGACAACCTCGAAGCCCATCTCAGGCAAGACGATGCGCAAGCGCTCCCAGGTTCGTTTGAACGGTGCTTCTGCTAACCAGTATGAAGCAACAAGATCTTCACCCTCGACCTCTGGGCCGGTGCCTTTCACTATATTCACGTCAATACCGAGACTTTCCCGCAGACGCTTGGCTTTGATCGCTTGATTACGTTTGATACTCATATACGCAACGGCATTGTTCAGCATATCGATAGTGTATCTTCGCTTATCTTCGCCGGTCAGTATGATGTCTTGTTGTTTACCGTCGAAGTTCTCTTCATGATCGATAAGATCGATCATCAAGTTACCACTACGGCCATGTGGACGAACATCGATTTGAAATTCATAACGTTGACGCAGGGTATAGATTTCATCGCTACCCCAGAAATTAGAATCGATCACTTCTTTATTCTCGATCCAATCAGTTTCAATCAAACCTTTGTCAAAATCTTCGTTAAGAATAACGATTGATTTACTCGCTAAATAATCTTTGATCACATCGAACAATTCATTCTTCAGTTCGATATCAATGTCGATGGACTCTACGACAATTTTAATATTGTCACTGCCTTCCTCGACATGGGTCCCTTCGGCCATAGGTAAAACCTGCAGAGGTGGGCGAATATCCAGCTGCTTACCCACTAAGCTTGCGTGAGCTTTGCTACCCGGTTTAGGAATATCGTATTCTTTACTAAATACCGGCGTATTAAGGCCTTCGGGTATAATTAAAGCCGATTCAACGAGTACGTTGGTATACTCATCACCGCCATTGGCCTGCCTTCTATCGGCAGGAGAGCTACACGCGGTAACTGCGGCAATCAGTACTAAAGGAGTCACTTTCTTCAACATCTATTATTTAACCTCAATTCGGGCATTTTTCATTGCATCTAACAACAGACCATGGAACTCGGTAGAAAGTTCCGTCAATGGTAATCTAATATCACCTTGACTGATCAAGCCCATCTTATGGGCGGCCCATTTCACTGGTATAGGATTAGCTTCGCAAAATAGCGCACTGAATAGACCTTTTATCTGATCTTCAGCAGCCATAGCGGCTTGAGCGTCACCGGCTAATGCGGCGTCACACATCAATTTAAACAGCTTTGGCACTATGTTATTGGCGACCGAGATGACACCATCACCACCTAAAGTCAAAAACTCTCTCGCGGTGGCGTCGTCACCACTATAAAGCAGGAAGTCATTTCCGCACAGTGCACGTAATTGTTTCACCCGAGCAACATCACCAGTGGCGTCTTTAACACCTATGATATTGGGAACTTCAACCAGCTGCGCTATGGTCTCAGGCAACATGTCAACGGCCGTACGGCCAGGAACGTTATAAAGAATTTGTGGAATATCCGTACTGGCAGCGACGGCCGTATAATGGGCAATCAAGCCCTTAGGGCTTGGCTTATTGTAATAAGGCGTAACACCTAACATAGCCGCAACACCAAGTTTGTTTTGCGCCTTGGTCAGTTCTATCGCTTCTGCCGTTGCATTGGCGCCATTTCCGCCTATTACAGGAATGCGCCCAGATGCAAATTTTACCGTTTGCCCTACGACTGCAATATGTTCCGATATAGGAAGTGTGGCAGACTCACCTGTGGTACCTACGGCAACGATGGCATCTGTGCCTTCTGTAATATGGTACTCAACTAACTTTTCAAGACTTGTATAATCTACTGTGCCATCACTATTTAGTGGTGTGATTAAGGCTACGATGCTTCCGTTTATCATGTGACTTCCCCAGGATTCAGGACTGGCTATGGTACTGATGCTGTCCATTAAAAACAAGCATTTCAACGATTGAATCGCGTTAAGATTTTTTCACCATGCAGTGTATGTAATGACAAGTTTGTTGTATCAGACGGGGATCTCATCTCTACGATCTTGTGGTAGCATTAGTCACAATAGAGAAATGCACCTGAAATGATGCATTTATGTACAAAGCTGGCTATAAATAAGGAAAATTCATGTCCAATCATCTTGTCGTTACTGCTATGGGCTCAGATCGCCCAGGAATTGTCAGTAAGTTTGCAAGACTTGCAAGTGAATGTGACTGTGACATCGTCGACAGTCGAATGGCCTTATTTGGCAATGAATTCACCTTGATCATGATGCTATCAGGCTCCTGGGCCTCGATAACTAAGATGGAAACCCATCTCCCCGCCTTAAGCGTTGAACTCGAGTTGATGACGGTGATGAAGCGCACGTCTAAGCACACGGCGCACAACTATATATCGCGTCTGCAAGTGACCTTTACCGGACAAGACCAGCGCGGCACCATGGGAAACATCACTCAGTTCCTTGCCGATCGCTCCTTAGATCTCGCCGCGGTGAGGTCCCATGCAGAAGAAGACGCTCAGGGAAATCCAAGTCAACATGTTTTCCTAACGATCAATGTCCCGGAGAAAGTCGAACTGGATAAGTTGGAAACCAGCATCAATGAACTGGCTTCAGAGATGTCATTAGACTGTATCATCGAACGCATGCAGGGCATCACGAGTAACTAGGAGTTTTAAATGAATACATTAACTGCAGGCGATAACGCCCCACTCTTCGAGCTAAAAAACCAAAACGATAAGCTCATCTCTCTGAAAGAGTGTTTGAATAGTGGTCCTGTTCTAGTCTATTTCTACCCCAAGGCCTCTACACCAGGCTGTACCGTTCAAGCTTGCGGCCTTAGAGATAGCATGCAAGCACTCAATGACTTGAAAGTCACGGTATTAGGCATTAGCCCAGACCCAGTCCCTAAGCTGGCACGATTTGCACAAAAGCAGGAATTGAACTTCTCTCTTCTCAGTGATGAAGATCATGCCATAGCCGATGCCTTCGGTATCTGGGGAGAGAAAAAATTTATGGGCAAAGTCTATGACGGTATCCATAGGTTGAGCTTCTTAGTTGGACAAGATGGTAAAATCAGTCACCTGTTTAACAAGTTTAAGACTAAAGAGCATCATGAAGTTGTGCTTAAACATCTTAAGCAAGACTAATTCAATCAACTTATGCAAACAAAAGCCCGCTCATCGCGGGCTTTTTTGTGCTTATAAAACACATAAACAAAAAGTGCTAGAGAGAAATCTAAGCGAAATAGGGCCATATCAAGACCAAAGCAATCGTCCACATGGTCAGGCAGATAAACCGGTCCAGGTAACTCCAGGCTTTAGGCTTCTCAAACAGTGGGCTCAAATATCTGGCACCAAAACTTAAGCTAAAAAACCACACGAAAGAAGCCAGAACGGCGCCTGCGCCAAACAAAGGTCTATCGGCCCCTTCAAATTGAGCACTGATGCTGCCCAATAACACCACTGTGTCTAAATACAGATGAGGGTTGAGTAGACTGATGCCTAATGTGGTTAACACGGCCGCTTTTAGCGTCCCGGTACCACTATTAGTCCCCTGATCCAGACTCTGCTCATTAAACGATGACTTGAGCGCCCTGGCACCATAGACCAGTAGAAAAATGGCTCCACCAATACTGGCAATGTCCTTTATCAAGGGAAATGCCAAAATAAGATGGCCTAAACCCGCAACACCCGCGGTGATCATCAAGGCATCTATGATAGAGCACAGGGCGGCAATGGGCAGAGAGTGTGAACGTTTTAAGCCTTGTTTGAGTACAAACGCATTTTGCGCCCCTACTGCCATGATAAGGCTACCGCCTATTCCTACACCTTGAATGAATGCCTGCATTGGTTTTTCCTAAAAACATCTGATTGGTCTCAAGCGTACACAAGCTGGATAAATAAATATAACTAATCTTTTTTATGGTGTATAAGTAAAACTTATACACCACCCACTTCATTCCAAGGAGTCATATTTTGCTCGACTATGCACACCTGCGCGCCCTCTCCATAGTGATCTCCGAGGGCGGTTTCGAACGCGCGGCCAAGGTACTCTGCATCACTCAATCTGCCGTGTCACAACGGATAAAGCAGCTGGAGGAGAGAATCGGCCAAGCCTTAGTCATACGTACTACACCTGTCGAAGCAACGGCTACCGGTAAGCGTTTATTACGTCACTATTCTCAAGTGGAGTTATTAGAAAGTGAGCTCAGAGTGGAGATGAATGTAGACGATCCAAGCTTACCCACCATAGTGAAGATAGCCGTCAATGCCGACAGTTTAGCAACCTGGTTCTTACCCGCGTTGAGTGAAGTATTTAAGCGACATCAATGGCTACTTGAGCTGATTGTCGATGATGAGTCTTACACCCATCATTTATTAAAAAATGGCGAGGCGGTTGGCTGCGTCACCACAAGCAAACAAGCACTTACCGGTTGCAGCAGTGAATATCTGGGGGATATGGAGTACCTTTGCGTCGCAACACCTGAATTTATCGAGCGATATTTCCCCATAACCGTCTCGCAAACCTCTCTGGAGTTAGCGCCTGCGGTGGTGTTCTCAACTAAAGACAAACTTCATGAGCAGTATCTGAGCCAATACTTTAAGATGAGAACCGGCAGCTGGCGTGAGCACAAGATCCCCTCCTCAGAAAGTTTTCTCGATGCCATTTTACAGGGATTAGGCTACGGTCTAGTAGGCCATCTTCAAGCCGAGCCATTGCTGGAGAAAGGTCTACTAATTGAGATCACCCCTGGCAAGAGAAAGCGTGTACCCCTTTATTGGCAACATTGGAACATTAAAGCCAAACAGACCACCATCATCTATCGGTCTCTGGCGGTAACGGCGAAACAATCCCTGTGCCATGATTAATTTATCAACTAGTTCACTCAACAATCAGCCATAAAAAAAGGGCCTCAGGCCCTTTTAAACAGGTTAATCAAGTCAATTCACGACTCTGTTTCTACTGGCTCAACCTGAGATTCTAGTGTCGGCCAGGCATTTAATACCGCCTTAACCAGAGAGGCTAAAGGTATGGCGAAGAACACTCCCCACACGCCCCATAGTCCGCCGAAAATCAACACCGCCGCAATAATGAACACCGGATGTAGATCCACCGCATCGGAGAAAAGAATGGGCACCAATACGTTACCATCTAATGCCTGAATAATACCGTAACCTAACATAAGGTAGCCAAATTCTGGGCTGATCCCCCATTGAAAGAAGGCCACCAGCGCGATAGGTAGGGTCACTAAGGTTGCGCCAACGTAGGGAATGAGTACTGAAAAACCGGTCAACACACCTAATAGGGCTGCATACCTGAGATCCATCACGGCGAAGAAAATGTAGCTCACCACACCTATGATGACTATCTCTATCACTTTGCCTCGGATGTAGTTAAATATCTGCTGGTTCATCTCAATCCAGACCTTATGGGCGAGATCTCGATTCGTCGGAATAAATCGCTTACTGCCACGCAGCAGCTCGTCTTTATCTTTAAGAAAGAAAAATACCAATAATGGAACCAAAATGGCGTATACCATCAAGACTAACAAGGATGCAGAATAGCCAAGAATTTGCTTACCTATATCCAACAGGTGCTGTGTGTCCAGCATCTTCTTCAGCTCATGAACCATAGTATCGAGCTGATCCGGATTAACAAACTGCGGATACTGATTGACGTAACCTTGAACGATGAGCAAGCCTTTATCGAGCATGGTCGGCAAGTCGGTGACCAAGGCTAGTCCCTGTTTCCATATACTGGGAACCAGACCGAAGATCAGCAGCAACATAACACCCACAAACATGACTAACACTAATGAGGCAGCCGTAGTGCGATTAATGCCTAGTCTGGACATTTGTGCCACTGGCCACTCGAGTAAGAAGGCCAGCACTAAGGCCACCAACAAGGGCGCCAACAAGCCCCCCGCAAAATAGATAGCTAAGGCTATCCCAATCAAAATAAAGACTAAGGTCACCGCTTGGGGATCGCTAAAGCGTTCTTTATACCAAGTTGTCAATAAAGTTAACATTCACCATTCCTGAAAATAAACTGTTGATCGTCTCGTTGTCATTGTGCAGGGCGCCCCGCTATTTAGCGATTTCTAATGTTAATACCCGGTCATCATTTCTCACTTCTGAGTAACGGTAACCGACTTTTTTTAAAAATCGGGGAACATCTTGTCTAGAGCCAGTGTCTGATAACGAAACACAAAGTACATCGTCGCTGCTGAGTTTTTTCAATGCGAGTTTGACTTTGACTAACACTAATGGACAACGAAGTGTGGTTAAATCGATAAAAACCATAATAATCTTGCCATGAACAAACTTTGGCTATTATCCTAAGTTGCAAGACAAACCACAAGCGATCTATGGTGAATCTATTACCTCGTGGTCAATGCGAAGTGCAATATTCATAATGAATATACACAAGTGTGGAATATGCGCAAAACTGCAGGTAATATTAATCTCACTATTAAACATAATTACATGAGTTATTCGAGTAAACTCAGCAGCTTGTTTAATAATGATTGACTTAGTTCCTAGAGAATGTCTTGACCAAGACCACATTGCCCATATTAAGGATAAGTTTGAGTAAAATTACATCAACCAAATCTCTGTTAGCCGGTGCCATTTCACTTTTTTTCTGTGCTACCGCGCCTATGGCTTTTGCGAACAACGACCTTCCCGATCTGGGTACTGCCGCCGTCAATACTTTCAGTCTCGAGAAAGAGACCATCTATGGCGATGCTTATATGCGGGTTATCCGCTCCTCTGCCCCCATGCTCAACGACCCGGTATTGAGTCAATATTTGACTGAACTGGGTAATAAACTGGTGGCTCATGCGACGGGTGTTAAGACCCCTTTCTATTTTTTCTTGTTAAGAAATGATGAAATCAACGCCTTTGCCTTCTTCGGAGGACACGTCGGCGTTCACACAGGTTTGTTTCTAAACGCCGATAATGAGAGCCAGATAGCCTCGGTACTGGGCCATGAAATTACTCACGTTACCCAAAGACACTTAGCCCGTTCATTAGAAGCCCAAGATAAGAGTTCAACCGCAACGATTGTCGGCATGCTAGGCGCTATACTCCTGACAATAGCTTCACCACAGGCAGGGATGGCAGCACTGGCCACCACACAAGCCCTATCGACTCAGGCCAAAATTAACTTTACCCGAGCTCATGAAAAAGAAGCAGACAGAATAGGCATGCAAATTTTGGTTGATGCAGGCTTCGACCCCAACGGCGCCGCAGATTTTTTCGCCAAACTTGCTACTCGCTACCGCTTCACCAGTAAGCCTCCACAGATGTTGTTGACTCACCCACTCCCCGAGTCACGAATTACAGAAGCCCGCAACAGGGCGACTCAATATCCCCACAGGTATGTGCCGGATAACATAGACTTTCAGCTAGCGAAAGCGCGAATTCAGGTCAGATTTTCCAGCTACAGCGAAGAGGCTGCCCTTGCCTTATTCGACAAACAGCTCAGAAAAAGAACCTACACCTTCAAAAATGCGGCCCTTTACGGTAAGGCTTTAGCCCTATTTAGAACCAAGCACTTCGATGAAGCCGAAGAGATAATCGATAACTTATTAAAAGAGGATAGCAACAATCTATTTTATATCGATACCAAGACAGATCTCTTGGTGCAGCGAGAGGCCACCGATGAAGCCATAAAGTTTCTCGAGACACAACATGAACTTAAGCCATTTTCTCAAGTAATTAACACTAACTTGGCCCATGTGTATATAGAAGCAGACAAGGCTACGCAAGCCATCCCTTTGCTCGAGGAACTCATCTTCTTAGACAAACAAAATCAGTTGCCTTTCTTCTTGCTCAGCGATGCATATAAAAAGACGGGCAATAAAGCCATGGAGCACTTTGTCAACGCAGAATCAATGGCGCTAGGTGCAGACTATAAAGGTGCGATAGACCAGCTTAATTTCGCTTATCGATTGTCCCAAGAAAAGCCGCTACAACTTGCCAGAATCGAGGCTAGAATTCGACAATTCAAGCAGGCTAAATCCGCAATAGAGGCTCTTCAGTAACGGTTTAATCATTTCAGTGACCTTGTGTCGAGGTCACTGACTGTCACCGCTACTCACCTCCCTTTTACACACAGGGATCATGAAGAATTAATCCAAGATACCCCCCCATTACCCATGTTTTCTGATTGTGACTTTGGCCACATTTTCGAGTATGATGTCGGCAATATTTGCATTCGGACATAAGCCTATGACTATGGTCAGTATTATTCATAACCCACGCTGCTCTAAAAGCCGTCAAACCCTTGCTTTATTAGAGGAAAGAGATTGCGAAATCCAAATAGTTGAATATCTGAAATTTCCTCTCAACAAGAGTGAAATTGAAGATTTACTCACTAAACTGGGTTTAAGTGCGCGAGAGTTAATGCGCACCAAGGAGACTGAATATAAAGAACAAGGGTTAGCCAACACCAAGTTGACCGAAGAGCAGCTCATTCAGGCTATCGTCGATACCCCGAAACTGCTTGAACGACCCATAGTGCTGGCCAACGATAAGGCCGCTATCGGCCGTCCTCCCGAAAATGTTCTTGCGATTCTATAAGGCTGTTCAATGAATTCGACTCGTTTGTTTCAACTATGCCGAGCTGGTTATCTGGCATTAGTATTAATGCTCAGCGCTTGGTTTATCAACAAGGGAATCACGGGTGAATATTCACTGGTGTTCACTGCTATGTGGATCATCCCATTATTCTTCCCCTTGAAAGGCATCATAGCAGGTAAGCCCTACACCTATGCTTGGGCCAGCTACATCATCTGTTTGTATATGCTTCATGGTCTCACCTTACTCTACGTCACCGAGAAATATTTTGTATTTGCTCTGGTAGAGGTACTCCTGCTCGGTGCCCTGCTGATAGGCTTTCCATTTTATGCCCGCATTCGTGGCAAAGAATTAGGTCTAGGGTTAAAGAAGAAAAAGAAATAACTGACTTTAATTGACCAAATACAGTAAAGCGCCTCAGGGCGCTTTTTTTATACCCCTTATTATTCCGTTACTTAGTGTCACAAGAATTCTAGGTAAAACTAGTGCTTGAATGTTAAATCTCGTGTTATATTTTGGTTAAAATAATAATTGAACACATTCATAACGGGAGTCCCCTTCGATGAGGAAACTTAACACGCTTACCCTAGTCAGTGTTTTAGCCCTAGCGGCCTGCGGCGGGGGGAGTTCAGATGGGGATAACAATATACCTATCGATCCACCGCCCCCTAATCTAACTCGATGCGAACAGCAAACCCAATTAACGGTTATATCTACCTCTTCGGCATTAGAATTTGTCACCGAACCTAGCTATAACGCCAATCAATCCGCCGCCATAGTCGCAAGAATAGCGGGCTCGGATAGTAAAGGACTCGCCTTCGAGTGGGGGCAAACTGCCGGTCAGTCCCTTATACTGAAATCGATAAAAAGTCCTATTTTAGCATTTCAATTTGCCGATGCTGGAGACTATAGCTTCTCCGTTAATATTTCAGGTAGCGGAATGTCCTTCAATGAAACAATCAATATATCTGTTTCGGCAATGACTACAGCTCAGTTCAATGTCCGCAGCGACCAACAGGTGGTTGAAGGTAACGATGTCAGTTTTAGAGTCGATAGAATCGGCGTCAATGCAGATGAAATCCCATCAGCACTTAGCTGGTGTATCGCATTTGGACCCGAACTAAACATAGATATCAGTAATATCGAACGCCCTCAATTTAAGGCCCCGGCAGTTAACTCAGATACTATCGCCATATTAAGAGCAACTGCCAGTGTCGATGGTGAAACGGTTATCGATGAAGTCCTGACGCTAATCACTAATGAGTCCGCCATTAGCTCCCCCTATTTCGATGAACCTGTAGCCCGCACATTTGCCTACAGAGAGAACTCATCCTACAAAAGCGCACTCAATTCGTGCGTTTATTCCAATCAACTGCTCTCCCCCTGTACCATCGAGCAGTTACCCTTACTCGGTCAAACTCTTTCCCTCTCCGAGAAAGAGAAGATCATGGAGAGAGTCCTGGTTTCGCATCGATGGATGGGAGAAAATTTCGAGACATTTCTCGATAAAATGGATCCAGATAGCGACTTTGCTCTACTGTTACAATCGGTAACCGCCATAGTGATCAGCTACGATATTCGCCCATCATTTTATTGGGTCGTCACCGGCGCGATATACTTAGATCCCACAGACCTTTGGTTACTCGCCGAAGAGCGAGATGTGATCAACGAAGCGGCGGATTTTCGTAGCGCATTTGGCAATCAGTTAGGCTTCATCATGCCCTGGCGTTATGTAAAAGATAATGCCTATGTGTCATATTCCAGTCCCAGAGAGCTTAGGACAGATCGCACCATGACCCTGATGGCTCCAGATTTGTCCTCGCTATTATTTCATGAGCTCGCCCATGCCAATGACTTCTTCCCAAGTTCGATTTATCACACCATCCCTGTCGATGACCAAACCTTGTTAGATCACTATAATCGCCGCACCTCGGCCGGCGAGTTAATATCCGATCGAGTCACGACCCTGTACCCCCTTCTAAGCGACGAAATGTATAGTCTCGCCGACGTCAGCTTCAGAGGAGAAACCGCCACAGCTACGCAGCAAGCTTATCTGCCAAGTGACATAACCGGCTTCTTCTCCGATGACAATGCAACAGACTATTACGCCTATTCAACCAGTCGTGAAGATACCGCCATGTTGTTCGAAGAAGCCATGATGAGCTACAGATTTGGAATAATGCGCGATGTCGGCATCACAGATAACCCGGACAATGCCACAGCTGCCAGTATCACCGTTGACTGGGGACAACGTGGACGCATAGGTGAGAACAGTCCAGGCTCTACAGTTCCTCAAAGAGCGGCCTTCGTTATCAATCAAATCTTACCGGCTTTAGATGGCGCTCAGCTTATCGGTAATTTACCCTCTCCAATCCAGATGAATCAAGGTCAGTCTTGGTTAGATAATCTGACTATTTCACCTCAGTTATCCCAGACACCGCAGAAAATAAATGCTACGCAGTCAGCTGGTACGAAACAATTTATCCCCGAGCTGAGAATAAGTGGCGACAGGCATAAGATGAACTAACGCCAATAACAGGCATTAAAAAACCGGTAGTGACCTGAGTCATTACCGGTTTTTTATGATGTGTAATACCGATGGGTATCATTACAACTTAAGCATCTTCTTAACGAAAGGGATTGTTAACTTGCGCTGGTGAACGAGTGAGTCTTTATCCAATTTATCAAGCACATCAAACAAGGTTCTCAAGTCTCTGGCTAAACGATTTAGCAAGAAACGCCCCACATCGTCCTCGAGTTGCAGACCACGCATGGCAGCACGTCGCTGCAGCGCCGCCAACTTCTCTTCATCGGCCATAGGCTGTAACTGATAATTGAGTCCCCACTGCATACGAGAGACGAGATCGGCCAGCACAAAGCCTGAATCTGTGGGTGAAACACTGGCACTGACGATCAAGGAGCACTGGTTATTTTCAGAGACTCGGTTATAGAGGTCGAAAATGGCTTCTTCCCATAGAGGATGACCGGCAATGGCATCGACGTCATCGATACAGATCAGATCTAACTGCTCTAAACCTTCCAACAACGCGGGAGAAATGCTGGCATGTATGCCTAATGGTAAATAAAAACTACTTCTTTGAAGATCGTTCGCATGGGCACAGGCAGCATGCATCAGATGAGTGCGACCGGATTTAACTGGCCCCCAAAGAAAAACAGCCTGATGGGCAGCCCCTTCGGCGCAGGCTTGTAAGCTTTGAATCAGCTCATCGTTGCCCGCCGCGGGATAGTAGCTATTAAAGGTCTCATCATCGGGTAGATGTACAGGCAAAGACAGTTGTAATGGTGAGTTAGATTTCACTCAGATAATTCTCAATTACACAGGTATTACTTAGGCGCTCATTTTAACACGAGTACCTAAGGATTCATATTCAAGACTAGCCTCGCCAGCGATACTCGGGACCTTGCACCTCGTGAGAAGGCAGTGGATCAAATCCATCATCGTTCAGCATCACAGGCAGAGATTCATCCAAGACCCCGACTCTAGGTTCAAGTTTCATCAATCTGCGTAGATCATCTTCGGTGCCAAACAGATTGAGTGTAAACTTAGCCGAAGTGCCTTGCAATTGAGTCAGTTGAACTGACTTTACGGCACTGAGTTGCTTAAAATATTTCTCAATTTCGACCAGTTGCTTCAAATCGGTAATATCGACAAAAGTCACATAACTATTTAGTGTACTGCCAGAATCCGCAATCGCATAGCGTCCGACATAATATTCGCTCACACCAGCGATAATCTCCTTCACCGCGGTATCGATATCATCAACCTGCTTACTTTTACTCGTTAGAGGATTGTGCAATATTTCGCCACTGGACTTGGGGTATAAAGCAAAATTATATTTTACGGCCTTGCCACGAGTATCGATAGACGCCATGACAAAGTAATCAGCCTGATAACGCTGAGATGCCCTAGCCACCTGTTCGACAAACATGCCCCGAATATCATTGTGGGTCACATTCATGTTGTCATCGAGATCCATGATAGGAAATAGTACAGGTACCCCGTTCGATTCTGAAGCAGATTGGAACAGCTCCCGGCTATCGAGCACAGATTCATCATTGACGATCTGTCTTGCTTCAGCATCGTCCTCAACTAGCCATATCAAGGTCAAAGGTCTCTGTTTGCCCCAGACTGGTAACTGAGCATCTCTTAAGAGCTGGATGATACGTTGATGATCGAAACTGACCTGTAAAAAAAGCTCGCCGTCGATCTCTTTGTATCCGAACTGACTGAGTAATGAGGAGGGGTTTTTCACCTTGGCCTGCACACTTGGATGAGAGATGGATGCTTTGGTGCCTGAGTTTTTCAGCACCACTTCTCTCAGCCCAATTGAAATGGCTTTTTGTCGCTGGGCAACGGAGCGGGACTCAACCGGAACCAAGGTTTCATCGAGTTGATAAACTTCGGCGGCACTCACTAGATTGGTGTGTAACAATAAATAGCCAGCACAAAAAATCAAAGAGTTTAATAGGGTTTTCAGCATCTTCACTGTTCTAACGGGAGACAAGATAATAAAATTGTATCACATCTTTGTTCACTCCAGATAATTCACTTGGCTATTTCACCATTTCTGTATCGTTTTTTGTTTTTACCTAAAATTCAAGCCAGCATGACACTAATTACTATGAAAGATTTCCCATACTGTTAACATTAGCCAGGTACCCAATAACAGAGATAATAATGAAAAATTTCGCCCTCGCCCTTCAAGGGGCTCAAATGCTGTTTGTGGCTTTTGGCGCCTTGGTATTAATGCCTTTATTGACAGGATTAGACACCAATGTTGCCCTGTTTACCGCAGGTATAGGCACACTGATTTTCCAGCTAATCACTAAGAGACAGATCCCAATTTTTCTCGCCTCTTCATTCGCCTTTATCGCCCCTATCATGTACGGCGTACAGACTTGGGGGATCCCATCAACCATGGGGGGACTGATGGCAGCCGGTGTCGTCTATCTGATTTTAGCCAGCATGGTCAAAGTTCGCGGTGATGGTTTCATCAAACGTCTACTTCCCCCCGTCGTTATCGGGCCCGTTATCATGGTGATAGGACTGGGCTTGGCCCCGGTCGCCGTGAATATGGCCATGGGTAAGAGTGGTGATGGCTCTCTGGTTATCGTGGAGCAGAATATCGCGTTAATCATCTCACTCGCCGCCCTGCTTACCACAATAGGCATCGCCATATTTGCTAAAGGGATTTTCAGATTGATGCCCATCTTAGCCGGTATTTTAGTGGGTTATGGCTTGAGTCTCAGTTTTGGCATCGTCGACTTTACCCCAGTCGCCCAAGCCAGTTGGATAGCCATGCCCAATTTCGTCGCCCCGGAATTTAACTGGCATGCCATCGTATTTATGATCCCCGTTGCCATTGCGCCAGCCGTAGAGCATATTGGCGATATTCTGGCTATCTCTAACGTTACGGGTAAAGATTTTCTGAAGAAACCTGGACTGCACAGGACCCTTGCCGGTGACGGTGTTGCAACGATTGTCGCCTCGGCCTTCGGTGGACCGCCAAACACCACCTATTCAGAAGTGACTGGCGCCGTCACCTTAACTAAGTCATTTAATCCAGTGGTCATGACCTGGACTGCCATTACAGCCATTATTCTCGCCTTCGTCGGTAAACTCGGCGCCATCATGTTAACCATACCCGTCCCAGTGATGGGCGGCATCATGTGCCTCTTGTTTGGATCGATTGCAGCGGTAGGGTTAAATTCATTGATTAAGAATCAGGTGGATCTCACCGAGCCAAGAAATCTGTGTATCGTAGGGGTCACTCTGGTATTTGGTATCGGCGGCATGGCCTTGGGTATCGGCTCGTTTAGCCTGACGGGGATCAGTCTGTGCGGAATAGTAGCGATCACCATGAACCTGTTATTACCTATGCCTAAAGCCACTGAGTCAGAGTCGGCTTAATACTAATAAGTAAAATGCTAGTCCCATAAAAAAAGCCTTTCAAATGAAAGGCTTTTTTTTGACTGACTCGCTTAACTAAAATTAAGCGTTCTTTTCATCTTCAGAAGCATATTTTGCCGCTGTTTCAGTGATAAGCGTCTGCAGCTCACCTTTCTGGTACATTTCAGTCAAAATATCACAACCACCGATCAACTCACCTTCAATCCAGAGCTGAGGAAAAGTCGGCCAATTGGCGTATTTAGGCAGTTCAGAGCGGATATCCGGATTCTGCAAAATATCAACAAACGCAAATTGTGCATTACAGTTGATCATGATTTCAGCAACCTGTGATGAGAATCCACAACTAGGCAATTTGGGAGAACCTTTCATATAGACTATGATTGGGTTTTCGGCGAGTTGTGCTTTGATTTTCTCTACTGTTTCGTTTGTTTCCATTTCAATTCCTAAACTGCACACACAATTACTAATAATTTCTCCTATTGTACTTCAGGTTTACCCATAACAAAAACCTACTTTTTAAAAGGTTATTAAATATAAACATATTTATTGATTTAATCGAGAAATTGAAGATACTGATAAGGAATTTTCAAGTAGAATTAGATTCTAGAAAGATAATAAACCCAACTTAGAGTGGAGCAACTCATGGCTTTTGAACTACCTGCATTACCGTATGCAAAAGACGCACTAGAACCTCATATCTCGCAAGAGACTATTGAATTTCATTATGGCAAGCATCACAACACCTATGTTGTTAAGCTAAATGGCCTAGTTGACGGCACTGAACTTGCTGAAAAAAGCCTTGAAGAGATCATCAAGACGTCAACTGGCGGAATCTTCAACAACGCGGCTCAGATCTGGAACCACACCTTCTATTGGAACTGTTTATCACCAAATGGTGGCGGCGCAGCAACCGGTGCAGTAGCTAAGGCGATTGATGACGCCTTTGGTTCTTTCGAAGCCTTCAAAGCTAAGTTTACCGATTCAGCTGTCAATAACTTCGGTAGCGCATGGACTTGGCTAGTTAAGAATGCTGACGGTAGCGTCGCTATTGTTAACACTAGCAATGCAGCCACTCCTTTGACCGATAGCACAGTGACACCCATCATGACTGTCGATATATGGGAACATGCTTACTACATAGATTACCGTAACGTTCGTCCTGATTACTTGGCCCATTACTGGGAATTGGTTAACTGGGATTTCGTTAACCAAAATTTCGCGTAACTCGCCGAAAAAATAGTGTGTGGGTAAAAATCTAGCGCACTGACAAGAGGGAGCCATTTGGGCTCCTTTTTTTATTATTCTAAATAAGTTCTACTAAAACGCCCCCCTAACTACAAGTGCAACAGTTGCATTTGCAACTGTTTCTCTTTGTTTTATTTGGCTTTTTTATGACGCTGTTCATTTTTAAGGTCTAATATTAAAAGTAGGAGACATGTTTTCCGTTATCGCTTACACACTTTTTAGGCGTTTCAGGGGGTGGAATATGGGCATTTTTGAGCATTACCAACAGCGCTATGAACAGAAACTCGACGAAGAGTATTCACTGCAAGAGTTTTTAGAGATCAGCAAACAAGACCGAAGTGCTTATGCATCAGCTGCCGAACGGCTGCTACTCGCGATCGGTGACGCTGAAATTATAGATACTTCTAAGGATCCGATCCTCAGTCGTATTTTCTCAAACCGGCTGATTTCCCGGTTTCCGGCATTCAAAGATTTCTACGGTATGGAGGAGGCCATAGAACAGATCGTAGCTTACCTTAAACATTCCGCACAAGGCTTAGAGGAATCGAAACAGATATTGTATCTCCTCGGCCCAGTCGGTGGTGGTAAGTCTTCTCTGGCTGAGAAACTAAAAGACTTGATGCAGAAGATCCCTATCTATGTGCTGACCGCCAACGGTGTCAGAAGTCCTGTTAATGACCACCCATTCTGTTTATTTAACCCGGATGAAGACAGTGAGTTGTTGGCAAAAGAATACAATATTCCTATCCGATATCTTAAATGCATCATGTCTCCTTGGACGGTAAAACGTCTGCATGAATACGGCGGCGATATTTCCAAGTTTAAGGTAGTAAAGGTTTTTCCCTCCATTCTGGATCAGACAGCCATCGCCAAGACTGAACCCGGGGACGAAAACAATCAAGATATCTCCTCTCTGGTCGGTAAGGTAGATATTCGCCAGCTTGAGCATTTTGCGCAGAATGACGCCGATGCTTACTCATACTCTGGCGCCCTATGCCGGGCAAACCAAGGCATAATGGAGTTTGTCGAGATGTTCAAAGCACCAATCAAGGTGCTTCATCCACTACTGACGGCGACTCAGGAAGGCAACTATAATGGTACCGAGGGCTTGTCTGCCCTGCCGTACAGCGGCATCATTCTGGCTCACTCTAACGAGTCTGAGTGGACGACGTTTCGCAACAATAAAACCAATGAAGCTTTCCTGGATAGGGTCTATATCGTTAAAGTGCCCTATTGCTTGAGGATGTCTGAGGAGATGCAGATCTACAGGAAATTACTGTGTAACTCAGAGCTAACCAATGCCCCCTGTGCGCCGGGTTCATTGGAAACCTTAGCCCAATTTAGTGTGCTATCCCGTATCAAGTCACCTGAAAACTCATCCATTTACTCCAAAATGCGTGTCTATGACGGCGAAAGCCTGAAAGACACAGATCCTAAGGCAAAATCCTATCAGGAATATCGCGATTATGCTGGCGTCGATGAAGGTATGCAGGGCCTATCTACCCGTTTTGCCTTTAAAATATTATCGAAGGTATTTAATTTCGATCAGAGTGAAATCGCGGCCAATCCTGTACACCTCTTCTACGTCCTCGAACGTCAGATCGAACAGGAGCAGTTTCCCACCGAAACCGCCGAACGCTATCTGGAATTTCTTAAGGGCTATCTGATCCCTAAGTATGTGGAGTTTATCGGTAAAGAGATACAAACGGCTTATTTGGAGTCTTACTCTGAATATGGACAGAACATTTTTGACCGCTATGTCACCTATGCCGATTTTTGGATTCAAGATCAGGAATATCGGGATCCTGATACCGGTCAACTTTTCGACCGTTCAGCACTCAACGCTGAACTGGAAAAGATCGAAAAGCCCGCAGGGATAAGCAACCCCAAAGATTTCAGGAATGAAATTGTCAACTTTGTACTCAGGGCCCGGGCCAATAACGAAGGCTCAAATCCTCTGTGGACTAGCTATGAGAAACTCAGAACCGTCATAGAGAAGAAGATGTTCTCTAATACTGAAGATCTGCTCCCAGTGATCTCTTTCAATGCCAAAACATCCACAGATGATCAGCGTAAACACGATGATTTTGTCAATCGAATGATGAAGAAAGGCTACACCAAGAAGCAAGTCAGGCTGCTATCAGAATGGTACCTGAGAGTACGTAAGTCTTCTTAATAGAGGCAGACCGGCAGCGAGACACGCTGCCGATTATGCTCAGGAGGTGCGCATGGCGAATTTCATAGACAGAAGACTCAATGCTAAAGGAAGAAGTACGGTTAACCGTCAACGATTTATCAATCGCTACAAGCAACAGATTAAAAAAGCCGTGAGTGATGCGGTGACGCGTCGTAGCGTGACCGATGTCGATAAGGGCGAGAGGATTAGCATCCCCACCAAGGACATCAGTGAGCCTTCATTTCACCAGGGCCAAGGCGGAATAAGAGAACGAGTCCATCCCGGCAACGATCAATTTATCAAAGGAGACAAGATTGAACGTCCGCCGGGCGGTGGAGGCCAAGGCTCGGGTCAGGGAGATGCTTCCGATTCAGGAGAAGGCGACGACGATTTCGTGTTTCAAATTTCGAAAGACGAATACTTGGAACTTCTTTTTGAAGATCTAGAGCTACCTAACCTGCAGAATAATCGACTCAACAAATTAGTCGAATATCAGGTATATCGAGCAGGATTTACCAATGATGGTGTCCCTGCCAATATCAATATTGTCCGTTCATTGAGATCTTCACTAGCAAGACGTATCGCCATGTCTTCGAGTAAGAAGAAGTTACTCGCCGAGCTAGAGACTGAACTCGAAGAGCTCGAGAATACGCCGGGCGCAGAAGCCGAACGTATCCTGTTTTTAAAAGATCAAATTGAAGAGCTGAAGCAGAAGATAGCCAAAGTGCCCTTTATTGACACATTCGATTTAAGGTATAACAACTTTGCCAAACGTGAGATTCCCTCGAGTCAGGCCGTCATGTTCTGTCTGATGGACGTATCAGGCTCTATGGACCAGGCAACGAAAGACATGGCTAAGCGCTTCTATATCTTGCTATACCTCTTTCTAACCCGTACCTATAAAAATTTAGACGTTGTCTATATTCGCCACCATACTCAGGCAAAAGAGGTCGATGAACATGAGTTCTTCTACTCACAAGAAACCGGTGGCACCATAGTCTCCAGTGCACTGAAACTGATGCACAAGATCCAGAAGGAACGTTATCCGGAGAGTGAATGGAATATCTATGCGGCGCAAGCATCTGACGGCGATAACTGGGCCGACGACTCACCCGGTTGTAAGCAACTACTGGAGAAAAAACTCTTGCCTGTGGTGCGCTACTTTAGCTACATAGAGATCACCAACCGAGCTCACCAGACACTGTGGCGCGAATATGAGGGACTACAGAAATCTTTCGATAACATAGCCGTACAGCATATCAAACAGGCCGAAGATATATATCCTGTGTTTAGAGAACTCTTCAAGAAGCAAGCTGTATAAGGGGGCGTTATGGATAACAAGCAAAAGCGGACACCGCTCGATGACGGACCAGACTGGAACTTCGAACTGCTGCAGAAATACTTAACTGAAATAGAGAGGGTCGCCGCCCACTATCGGCTAGACTCCTATCCCAACCAAATTGAAGTGATCACCGCAGAACAGATGATGGATGCGTATGCGGGTATCGGCATGCCTTTAGGCTACACCCATTGGTCCTTCGGTAAAAAATTTATTGAGACTGAACAGAGTTATAAACGTGGCCAAATGGGACTGGCTTACGAAATTGTCATTAATTCTGACCCATGTATTGCCTATCTGATGGAAGAAAACACCATCACCATGCAAGCCTTGGTGATGGCTCACGCGAGTTTCGGTCATAACAGTTTCTTCAAAAGTAACTACCTTTTTAAAACCTGGACCGATGCCAGCTCTATCATAGATTATCTGGTTTTTGCCAAGAACTATATTAGCCAGTGCGAAGAGCTCCATGGCATAGAGCAGGTTGAACTGATAGTAGACTCGTGCCACGCTCTGATGAACTATGGGGTCGATAGATATAAGCGGCCGAGTGAGATTTCATTTAAAGAGGAGCAACTCAGGCAGAAAGAGCGTGAAGAGTATCTTCAGAGTCAGGTCAACGACCTGTGGCGCACCGTGCCTAAGGCACATCAAGAGCAGGATGAGAAAACCGAGTTAAGGTTTCCAGAGGAACCTCAGGAAAATATACTTTACTTCATCGAAAAACATGCGCCCTTACTCGAGCCATGGCAAAGAGAGATAGTGCGGATAGTAAGGAAAATGGGGCAATATTTTTACCCTCAGAAACAAACCCAAGTAATGAATGAAGGCTGGGCCACATTTTGGCATTACACGATTTTAAATCACCTCTATGATGATGGCTTAGTGACAGACAGATTTATGCTGGAGTTTCTGCAGAGCCACACCAATGTTATTGTGCAGCCAAGCTACAACAGCCCCCACTATAATGGCATTAATCCTTATGCCTTGGGCTTCAACATGTTTATCGATATCAGACGGATCTGTGAAAACCCTACCGATGAAGACAGAGAGTGGTTTCCTGATATTGCTGGCAGCGACTGGTTGGAGACTTTACATTTTGCCATGGAAAATTTTAAAGATGAAAGCTTCATTAGCCAATACTTGTCACCTAATATCATCAGGAAATTTAAACTGTTCAGTATTTTGGATGATGATAAGAAAAACTACCTTTCAGTCTCAGCGATTCATGATGAGCAGGGATATCAAGATATACGTCAAATGTTATCTCAACAGTACAATCTTTCCAATCTTGAGCCCAATATTCAGATCCATCAAGTTGAAGTCACCGGCGATCGCTCACTAACCCTACAACATATTCCAACTAATCGAATGCCTTTAGCTAAAAGTTGCCAGGAAGTGGTAAAACATTTACATAGGCTCTGGGGATTTGATATCAGATTGGAAGAGGTTAACGAGCAGGGAATCGCCACGATTATCGCTGCATGCCCCAAAAAGGAGTCAGATAACGTATAGATCGCTAAACATTAGGCACAAAAAAAGCGCCAACAGGCGCTTTTTAACATTCACATATACAGATTATGCGAATGTGAAATCGACATGCTCAATAAGAGTCTTGTATGCATGACGCTGCATTGCCTGAACACGAACCTTCACTTCTTTACCATCTACAGCGATAGTCAGAACGTCAGTGTAGAATTCTTTGTTTTCTTGGATGTTGATGATATCTTTTTGGTTAAACTTGATAGAGATAGGCTCTTTACCAGCACCATAGATAACAGCAGGAACTTTGTTCGCATGACGTAGGCGGCGGCTCGAACCTTTCCCGATTTCAGTGCGGATTTCAGCAGCAATAGTATAAGACATGTTTTTCTCACTTAAAAATAATATTAATTTCAGAGTGTCCTTACTTTCGACCAGCAAGGACGTTTTTACGCGGCGAAATAATAGCATAACGATACAGGGCTAACAAACTGTTTTATGGTGATGCCCGTAAAGATTCATCAATCATCTATGACCAAGTACGGACCGGTCCGGTATCGACATGAATAAACCCAGATCTTGGGTAATAGCCGACACCGCCTAACTTAAGTTCAATGGCCGCATCACGAAGATCACTCAACTTCACATCCTCAAGCGCAATATCCATAGCCATACCTTTCATGTGATAGCTCTTCTTGGCTACAGCACTGCTTTTAGCCGCTAACATGGCGTTAGTCTTAGCTGAGCGATATCCAGAGATAACATTGAATTCTTGCTCTATGTTGAGCGACTCTTTGAGCTTAAATAGTAAATCATAGAGACGCTTATCCATAGGCGCTGATTCATTGCGTCTATGATCTCTCAAGATGTGACTAAAATCTGACAAAATCTCATTTTGGTAATTTCCATCAACCCAATAGCTTCCTTGCCCACGTTCCCCTGTATGCAAATTATGTAAACCTAAACTACGAATACCTTTCGTCGAACGACTGGCATAAGCTTTAGAAGGAACTATCGAAAACATTGCAGCGCCACTAAGACCTAGCAACAACTGCCTACGAGTTGGACATACTACAGACACACGACCACCATTGATTATTTTTCAAGCAAAACAGCAGATAAATTAAACTGAAAGCTGACAAATATCAAGTTAACAATGATAAAGGTATAGGATAAGAATCACAGGCTCATGGAGACGTATTAGCCAATGCTAAGTTAAGTGCTGAATTTCTTTGGTATATATCATTTCTAAATTGAGCGGCGCCCCACTTATCTACCCAAGCGGTCCAGTAAACCAAATGAATGGGTAAACTCTGATTTAGAGTAAACCATTGGGTTTTTTGTCGCTCAGCCTGCATCTCAACCCAAGTCTGCTTATCTGTTACCAGATTGGATGCCATCCAGTTGGCTAGTCCCTCGACATTTTCAATACGTATACACCCGGATGAAAGTGCACGGTTGGACTCTTCGAACAACTCCTTGTCGGCGGTATCGTGTAGATAGACACTGTATTTATTCTCAAAGTAAAATTTATAGCGCCCTAAGGTGTTGCCTTCTCCAGGCTTTTGAACGAGACGATAAGGAAAACGACCATGGGCTAAATCTTGCCACTCTTGCGCGGTTTTACTCACCATTTGTCCCTGATTATCGAAAACATTGAAATTTCTATCCTGAATATAACCGCCATCTTCCCTGACTTTAGGTAATAAATCTCGAGTTAATAAACTCCTAGGGACACGCCAGCTTGGATTGATCACCAAGTTTGAAATTCGACTGTTTAACAGGGGAGTTTGACGATAGGGTTTACCTACTATCACCCGAGACTGCAACGCCACTTGACCATTATCGATAAGTTCTAACTCAAATGCAGGAATGTTTACAATTAAAAAAATAGGCTCAATTGAGGCTAAGTAACGGGTCTTATTTATAAAATTAATCGCTAACAACTCAGCCCGTTTCACGGGTTTAATATTGATCCAGCGAAGCGTTTCGGGACCAATAATTCCGTCTATTTTCAAACCATGACGCTGTTGAAAAAGTCTAACAGCATTTTTAACATTAGCATCAAACAGTGTACTGAGCGGATTGTACTCTCTCAGATCACCTAGCTCTTTTAATCTGCGACTGATTTCAGGCACCAAGCTATGTTTATTGCCTTGCTTTAACCAAGAGTTAGACTCTAGTTCACTCCAGTCCCCTTTCTGGTCTAGCCAGAGTAAGTAGCGGATCTTATTACTCGTGGCTAGATAGTCCTTAGAGAGCGGTTCCAAAGAGAGAACCTGTTGAAGTAAGTTATCCGAGCTTTTCATGTTCGTTGCGTTGGTAGGGATCCCTAGGGATCCCCAGAATTGCTGCAGTTCAGATTTAATCCGCTCGACTCTGGCTAGTTTTAGCTCCATGGGTCCTAAGGTTAATGCCCTATAATCTTGCTCAATTTGCTTTGATGGTTTAATTAACCGTACAAATTGAACTTGATAGAGCAAAGAATTAAATGCGGCTTCTGAGCGATCCATAGCAAGGAGTGGTCTGGTACAGAACAAAATAACTAAGACAGCGAACACTAATACACTCGAACACCTTGTAAACATAAATTCACCTCCATGCATCGACAGATTCAATCTCTGAACTTTTCACCAGTTGTAAACATATCTGGTCAATGATGTAAGTATGGCAAAATTTAAGGCGGGCTGAGTAGAATACGAAAGGAGGATTTACAGATTGATCTCTTAGCAAAGCTTAACTGGAAGAGCAAAACTTAATTCTACTCTTCGAGTTAGCTTCATTTAGCTTTGTTTAGCTTTGTTTAGCTTTGTTTAGCTTTGTTTAGCTTTGTTTAGCTTTGTTTAGCTTTGTTTAGCTTTGTTTAGCTTTGTTTAGCTTTGTTTAGCACGGATTATCTCGGTTTTGCCATTCCCCGGCCAATATTTTAGTTCCCAATGTTCAACTTTAGAGCGGTTATCGGAGATGTAGTCATAAAAACAGTAGCCGGAATTATTTACGCTACCATCATCATTGTATAATTCTGCACCTGCGTAATAATAAACAATGTCGGTGTCCTTACCAAAATCATCAGCTTGCCCTAAATATCTCAGTACGTATTCATCCCCTTCCAGTAACCCCTGCCAAACTTCCCGGCATTTATCATGGTTTAATTTTGTACCGCCGCCGCCATTAGTGGTACTCAAGGGATAACCTGTAAAGCTAGAATCTAAGGTGCCGTCACCATAACAGATCAGATCTTCGACATCAGCACTGGCTCCCGAAGCAGCCCAGCAACTGTGATACATAGTCACTCCAGATCGAAATGCACCAAAAACGCCTTTAGCAGCAGAATCATGAGCATCCTGACCTAAATTGATAAACTTAGGCAGAGCAATAACCGCTAGAATACCTAAAATTATAATAACGACCACAAGCTCGATAAGGGTAAAACCTTTTGAAACAACACCTTTCATAACCAACAACCTTCTACTACTGATACAAAACAAAGCGTATACATTATATCGCTCTCAGGCTTTCAGAGTCACGGACTTGATGGCAAATAATCTAAATTTTTAACCTATGTCACAGAACAAAACGGTTCAAATACATAATCCTGTAATTAGGGAAGTTATCAAATTCTGGTCTACACTCAGTTAATCAAAGATCTCTCGGCACAGTTCCCAAGGACGGTAAACGGATGATGAGAAAATGGACCTGCACGTAAGCAAAATTCTCATCATTGATGATCTGCACAATAGCCGTATCGCCTTGGCGAAGGTATTGCAGCCCTTAACAAACATCCAGCTTGTACAGGCCAGCTCAGGCAGTGAGGCATTATCTAAGCTAATAAATGATAAATTTGCACTAGTCTTACTCGATGTCAACATGCCCGACATGGATGGCTATGAGGTTGCGGAGTTAATCTCTGCTACCCAAGCTCATAAACATCCCCCTATCATCATGTTGACGACTCACGATCCCTCCTCTGCTGATATATTAAAAGCTTACCAAGCTGGCGCCATCGACTATTTGACCAAACCGATTGAAAGCACGATTTTACTCAGCAAGGTCAAGCAGTTTGTAAAAATTGACCGACTAGAATCAAAAAACCATGACTTGAAAAGTGAACGAGAAGTTATTCTTGAAGCTACGGATCAAGGGGTCATTAAAGTCGATAAAAAAGGAGACATACAATTTTCCAACTCGAAGGCATGCAAAATATTAAATACTGAGCCCCAATATATTCTGGGGGCAGCTTTTAATCTGTGGTTTCAGTGGCAAGCCAACGAGATAAGAGACCAGACTCTTTTCCAGCATCTTAAAGATAAAGTCACAAAACTAGGGCTGTATAAGCATCAAGTCGCTCAGTTAATCAATCACAAAAATGAGAACTTACTGGTTGAATTGACATGCACTTCGGCCATGAAACATGCAGATTCTTCCATGACCATCCTCTTCCAAGACTTCACAGCAAGACTCGAGATGGAGCGCCGCTTAGTCCATTTAGCCAGCTACGATACATTAACTCAGCTAATGAATAGGACCTACTTCCACGATAGACTCACCCAGGCAATCAAGCGTTCGAAACGCTTAAATACCTCGGTAGTATTACTCCTCTTAGATTTAGACAGGTTCAAACTAATCAATGACACCCTAGGCCATGATATCGGCGATGCCCTGCTCCAAAAAATTTCAATACGGCTAAAATCTATGCTTAGAGAGACAGATATCGCAGCTAGATTAGGGGGGGATGAATTTGCAATCTTACTCGAAGATTGCAAGTCGAGTCTCGATGCTGAGGAGATAGCAAAAAAAATTGCTACCCTTATCGCAGTGCCGTGCATTATAGGAGACGAAGAGATTTCAGTAGAGACGAGTATTGGCATCTCCTGCTGCAATAATGGCAATCCAGATAAAGCGACTTTACTCAAGTGGGCCGATATAGCCTTATATGCCGCTAAATCGGCAGGCAGAAACTGTTACCAGATTTTTGTTCCTTCGATGTCAGAGCAAGCGCAAAAACAGGCTTTCATACAAAACCAATTACGCCAGATAATAGAACGAAAACAGCTGGAAGTGCATTATCAGGGCCAGTATTCTATCGAAGAGGGCAGATTCATTGGTTTTGAAGCCCTAGTCAGATGGCCACTGATAGATAACCAATCTCGTATTTCACCAGCACAATTCATTCCCATCGCCGAACAGTCCAGACTCATATATGACTTAGGCCAAGCAGTCCTTATACAGGCCTGTACCTTGCTACAAGAGTGGCAAGAATGTATTCATACCCGCCATCTAACCCTCGCGGTGAATCTATCAGCCAAACAGCTTAATGCACACGATTTTTTAGATCGGCTAGAAAATATACTTTTCCGCTTTAAGTTCCCATTTTCTAAACTCACATTTGAGATCACAGAAACTGCATTTTTGGAGCATTCTCAATGTGTAACAAGAACCGTTAATACCCTTAAAGCCATGGGGTTTTCACTCGCTCTCGATGATTTTGGCACCGGATACTCTTCACTGAATTACTTACAGAACTTACCCTTCGATATAATCAAAATAGATCAGTGCTTTATTCAACGTTTAGGGGCGTGTCATAAGACATGGGCTTTGGTTAAAGCTATCATAACCATTGCAGATGCATTCAACATGAGCATAGTCGCAGAAGGGGTCGAGTCTAAGAAGCAACTAGACAGTGTTATAGCGCTAGGTTGTGACAAAATTCAAGGATACTATTTTAGTACTCCAATCCCCAAAGAGCAGATTGATTCACTCATCTCATCTACAGATCCAGTTAGCCCTTTAAAACTAACGGTCAATAGAAATACCAACTGAAAAATGATTGTACCCGAGGCCAGTCTTAGAAGTAGAGAGTTGAACTGGCACATGCCCGCTCATATCAAGAGAAGAGTAGCGAGGGATTTTGAATCTGTTTCTGGATATTCAGATACAAAAAAGCCCTAACTTTCGTTGAGGCTCATTGCCAGTTCTCATAGAGAAATGATGGTACCCGAGGCCGGACTTGAACCGGCACGCCTATTAAGCGAGGGATTTTAAATCCCTTGTGTCTACCGATTCCACCACTCGGGCAAACTCGTTGACTTTGATGATACGTATTATCGGTAGTTAATACTATTTTGCTCTTAATAAAAAGCCAAACTCATCACAATCTAAATATGGAGGCGCGACCCGGAGTCGAACCGAGATAGACGGATTTGCAATCCGTAGCATAGCCATTCTGCCATCGCGCCTAATTTTTATCTTGTAAGATTGGAGCGACCATCTCTTATAAAGAGAGGTTCGAACCTATGGTTCTGTATGATTGGAGCGACATATCGGGTTCGAACCGATGACCTATACCTTGGCAAGGTATCGCTCTACCAACTGAGCTAATGTCGCAATCATATCAATCTTACTTTCCTCATTAATACTGAGGATTTGCAGCAAGTTGTTTCCTAAGAAGCTTTCCCCTGACTGCGGAATGGCATTCTACCGATTTAGTATCAAGAGTCAATCGCATATTTGCCGATAAATGACTGCTTGAATACTAAATAGCCTTATTGCATTTTAATTATCCGATTCCGCGGTCAAATCCCCCCAAGCAGCCAAGATATAATTCATCATTGACCAAAAAGTAAGGACTGTGGCAACGTAAAGCAGTGCGTATGCTGCATAGGTAAGGAAATCGTTGGGATGCCAGATAAGACCGGTAATAGCCACCATCTGTGCCGCCGTCTTATATTTACCGATCCAGGAGACAGCAACGGCCCCTCTCTTACCAATCTCAGCCATCCATTCACGCAGCGCCGAGATAACCATCTCGCGGCCAATCATAAATAATGCCGGCAATGTGAGCCAGATATTATTGTTATCGGCAACCAGCAGAACGAGTGCGGTGGTAACCATGATCTTATCAGCCACAGGATCCAGAAATGCACCGAATCGAGTAGACTGCTTTAATTTTCGAGCGGCATAGCCATCGAGTGCATCGGTGATAGCTGCTAACCAAAAAATAAAGGCTGCTGCAAAAGGTGCCCAAGAATAAGGAAGGTAGAAAACCACTATAAACACAGGTAACAGAAATAATCTGAACAAAGTTAAAGCTATAGGTATATTAAACGGCATGAGAAAACCAATAGTTTAAAAGCAGCGCCAATTTTGCCTTAATTTAGCTAGCCTCGCAATGAATCATGTATTGTTTGTGCCATTTCTAGTCTAATCTGGGGGTCTTTTGCTCATTCAGCCACACTTGCCCCCATAATTTACTGTGTAACGCCTAAAATTGGTAATTATTTCGACCTTGTAGGCTATACACACAATGACCTTTACAAGGCATAAATCTGACATATCTAGGATCACTTACTTCCTGCCACTTATTGCTATGGCGCCTGTGATGGCCAAACAATGAGAATCATCAGCTATGTTCGAGTACAAAACAGCGTCTGTTCCCCTAGAGAAGGCTAGTTCTTCTCGCCAGAGTTCAAATTTTCCATCGTTAACGCTATCCACACGATACAGCACTGTTAACTTGTCTGTGGTTCAGATTCAAGCCCTGCCCTCATTATGACTTGCCCCACACAAAAGTAAGTGCCATGAAATAGCCTTCACTATGACAGATCAGGCAAGGTTTTCTCACCTAACATTCCCATTCTAGCCCTGCGATTAATATTGATTAGCTCGTCTTTAAAATAATAATGCAACAAATCTCCATTCATGAATTCATGCCCGTAGATTCTGCAGTTAACGACTCTGATATGAAAAGATATTGAGGGTTATAGACGTGACTAGCTTAGCTGGTGATGTAATTTTGTGATGTAAAAAAAGAACCAGGCACAATGAGTTATTGTCCTGTGTTTAGCGACTATTGATGGAATTAGATTGGTATAGGAAGAGAGTTACCTAGCGACTTCTAATGAAAGGCTGAAAAATCTAACGTTAAAATGGCATCAAGCTAGCCTTAATCTGGCTAGCCTCTTAATGAATCATGTATTTTTTGCGCCAAGTCTACACTGATCCCCGGCACTTTCGCCATTTCTGCCACACTTGCGCTTTTCACTTCCTGTATTCCACCTAAAAATTGTAGCAAGGCCTTGCGGCGTTTAGGTCCGACACCCGCAATGGATTCCAGTGTAGAAGTATTGCGTGTCTTCTGCCGCTTATTTCTATGACCTGTGATGGCAAAGCGATGAGACTCATCGCGAATATGCTGTATCAAGTGCAAGGCACCTGAGTCTGCTGCGATGGAGAAAGACAGTTCATTTTCACCATATATCAAAGTTTCCAGGCCCGGCTTTCTCCCCTCTCCTTTAGCGATACCGATCAACATAGGAGCCGTATCAATATGAGCGAATTTTTCATCTACGATTTTTTGTGCAATTCTAAGCTGACCCAAGCCTCCATCGATAAATAAAATATCCGGGATCTTGCCAGTTTTATCAATTTTATCAAACCGCCTAGTGATCGCCTGCTTCATGGCCGCATAATCATCACCTGGCGTAATACCATTAATATTGTAACGACGGTAGTCTGCCTTATTCGGACCTTCTCGATTAAAAACAACACAGGAAGCCACAGTGCTCTCTCCCATAGTGTGGCTAATATCGAAACATTCCATTCTTTGGACTCGCGTCGTCATTTCCAGGGCCTCTTCTAATAATAAGAAGCGCTGTTCGACAGTATTCTTATGAGACAGCCGGGTATTTACCGCATTAGTCGCGTTTGTAACGGCTAAACGTAAAAAACTCGCTCTCTCACTGCGTACATTAGTTTTAATCTCTACCTTTTTATCCAGCGCCGTTTGTATCGCCTTCTCTAACTGAGGTAAATCATCGAAGCTCTGACTCAATAAAATCTCTTTCGGCAGCGTTCTTTGACTATCGCCATTGAGGTAAAACTGGATCATGAACGCACTCAAGACTTCATCCATATCGGTTTGAGCCGGTACACTTGGATAGTAGCTTCGGCTACCAAAAATTTTACCATTGCGTATGAAGAGCAGATGAAAACAAGCCACACCCGATGCGTAATGAGCACCTATCACATCCATATCACCAGAAGTACCAGACACCTCTTGCTGCTCAGCCACTCTTCTCAGTGCAGAGATTTGGTCTCTATAGCTAGCCGCTTTTTCATATTCAAGGGATTGCGCGCAAGCCTCCATTTTCGACACTAGCTCAACCATCACCTGTTGATTCTTGCCCTTAAGAAATAAGCTGGCTAGTTTGACCTGAGCTTCATACTCTTCACTACTGATTTTATCTACACAAGGGGCACTACATCGACCTATCTGATATTGTAAACAGGGCCGAGAGCGAGATTTATAATAAAGGTCATCACATTGCCTGATAGGGAATATTTTTTGCATCAGATGCAAACTTTCTCTAACAGCACCACCATTTGGATAAGGGCCAAAATAGGTCCCTTTATCCCTCTTAGGTCCACGATGATAGGCAAGTCTAGGGTGCTTATGATGACTCAGTAAAATATACGGATAGGATTTATCATCTCGAAGTAACACGTTATATCTGGGCATATACTGCTTGATATAATCATTTTCGAGGATCAGCGCATCGGTCTCACTGTGAGTCACTGTCACATCGATGTTAGCGATATGAGAGACCAAGGCTTGAGTTTTTACATGAACTAGGTTTTTACGAAAATAGGAGCTAAGACGCTTCTTAAGATCTTTGGCCTTTCCCACATAGATGACGATATCCTCTGCGTCATACATGCGATAAACACCCGGCGATGAGGATACACTTTTGAGAAAAAGAACTGAATCAAACTGAACTGGCATAGGTAAAATGGCTAAAGTTGTTTACGCTAATGAATCGCGACAGTTTTTTACTCATAACTAACTAATTTATGACGCTATTGCTAACATTAGTCATGTTTAATGGCTAGAACTGCCCTGCATCAAGCATTTTATAACGGATCGCGAGGCGTGTCAGCTCAACATCACCATTGATACCCAATTTAGCAAATAAACGATAGCGATAGCTATTGACTGTCTTAGGACTCAAATTAAGTTGCAGTGCAATCTCACTCACCTTTTCGCCATTGGTGATCATCATCATGATCTGTAGCTCACGCTCAGAGAGTGATTGAAATGGGTTCTCATCACTCGAACTAAATTGACTCAGAGCCATCTGCTGGGCGATTTCCGGAGAAAGATATCTTTGCCCATGTGCCACTTGCCTAATCGCCTGCAACACCTCAGGGGGGGTCGCACCTTTGGTAAGGTAGCCTGATGCACCGGCCTGCATCACCTTAGTCGGGAATGGATCTTCAGTTTGAATTGTTAGCACGATAATTTTTGCATGAGACTGATAACGTAGAATTTTACGTGTCGCTTCCAGGCCACCGATCCCTGGCATATTCATGTCCATCAGGATGACATCGGCTTCGTTATTTCGACTCCATTGAACCGCAGTTTCGCCGTCCCCCGCTTCGCCCACGACTTTAATACCACGTTCATCTTCAAGAATACGGCGAATTCCGGTGCGGACTAGCTCATGATCATCGACTAAATATACTGAAATCAATTCAAATTACCTTAGGGCTAACGTGAAGAATCTCACCTGATTCAAATTCTTATTTAATGCTAATTTAGCCCATAAACCCTCAATAAGAAAGCTCGTTTTTTAATATGCGAGATGATTCACCGCTGGTAAGCCCTTACATTGAGCAGATAATAACCAAAGCATTGTATTTATTTGTTTTATCTATGAGAATTCGATTAAACCAGCCATGGTCAACGTGATAGTCGAGCATTAGCAGCGCGATTAAAAGCCAAATAACGGGGAGGAAACTGGTTTTGATCCAGGGATGGCAACGTTGGTGACAAATGATAAGCCGGCTTCAATAGATCCACTATGGAGCTTAATATAAGCTAGATCATAAATAGATTCAGAGCTGGTTTGCACAACAGCGGGCGGCACTTGTTTTATTACCTGGTATTTTTGAAAACTGTAGAGTTGTAGGCGAGAAATGTCTGACTTTAGCTCGCTCATTGTGATGAAGAAGAGGTAAATATCTAAAATATGAAGTACAGTATATTTTAGATATTACGAAAAAGGACATTTATTCTACCTATACTCATACCACCTATTACTTAATAACCTTAAGATTAACATACAAGTTAAATTAAAATATCCAAAAAGGTATTTGTAATATCTATCTTATTGCTCAATCTGCGGTCATTACAATCACTATGAAACTAACTTGTTACGTCCATTTTCTTTAGCCACATAGAGCTTTTTATCAGCCAAACTCAGCATAGACTTAATATCATTTTTTATTCCATGAAATAAACCAATAGACACGGTAACATTTATGACAACGCCATCCTTTTCATAAGGTGTTGATTCAATTTTTTTTATTAACTTTTCAAAAATATCAATAGATTTTTCTAGCGTCAGATCATCAAGAACGACACAAAATTCTTCTCCGCCATTCCTGACAATAAGATCTTTTTTTCTAAAATTAGATTTTAAAACCTTACTTATCAACTTTAAGACATCATCCCCAACATCATGACCATAGGTATCATTAACAACTTTAAAATTATCTATGTCTATCATAGCGACTGATAATGGACTATTTTCAATAAGTGCTGATTGTATCATCACTTTAGATTCCACCTCTAAAGCACGGCGATTTTTAAGTTGAGTGAGTGGGTCTATGGTTGCTTCAATACTTTTTTCTTGAATGGTGTCCAACATTTCAAGGACTTGCATAATGCGAAGGTTTAATTGTTCTTTTACAAAAGGCTTAGTGATGAAATCATTAGCACCTTTTTTTAAAAATTCTATAGAAAGCTGACTGTTATAGCCATGCGGGGTCATTCCAAGTACGCCGAGCATGGTCGAAGGGAAATGTTCGCGTATATCTTCAACAAGCTCAACACCTTGAATGTCACCGCTTATATCTAAATCAATTAATACGACTTGAATATCACTGTGAGTTTTTAATAGTTCTAACGTAGTTTTAGCGTCACTACTTTGTAATGACTCCAAACCAAATTGCTGTAAATTCCCTGCTAATTTATTACGAAAACTCTCAGATCCATCAACGATTAATGCTTTGATGAAATTATTTTTATATACACGCTCGATTAATCTTGTACTGTAAAGAAGATCGCTGTTTGGTTTTTTAATTAAGTATTCAAAAACACACTTATCTAATAATACCTCTCTAATCTCAGTAGAGTATTCTTGCGTATATACAATAGTTGGAATCTTATGTTCAAGAAGCAAATCTACACCTTGCCCCTCCATTGCCCCCTCGAGAAAATAATCAAGTAATGCTATAAATACATTCTCTTTATTTTTAGCTAAATAGTCCTGTAATTGTGCAAAGTTTTCTACCGTATCTATAGCATGAGTAAAGTTTGTTCTTAGCTCTTCAATCTTATTTTTTAATAATTGAGGGTTATCCTCTATAAGAAGTATCTTTTTCATTTGAACCTTTACTTAGTAATTAAGATAATTTCAATCAAATATTTTTTGTCTATGGATGCAGGTATCATATTTTGTCACCTTGAAATTTATGTCGAATTAATGCATAAAGGTCTAGTTACAAATACGTAACGCTAACGCTGGCACTGCAGCTGACGGTGAACATCAAGCTAAAGATCTTGTGCAGACAGATTTAGTCGGGTTAATGGAATGGGCATTGGGCGAAACAGCTATACGTTCAATGTATCGAAAGTTACTTAGATTTCAAAATAGAAAACTGTCGGACACCAAAAGAGTGGTCCCGTGCCCTACTCTATTGTAATTCTTTTAGTTTGATAGAACAATCCCCAAGTGACTCTCCCTTAGCGATAAAGCTAAAACTTCAAAGACTTAAGAGGTATAAGTATGCTACAAGACCCGCCAGTGTTGGCCTATTTCTTGTTATTGTCAGTGGGCGACAGGCAGCACCGAGAGTACTAGAAGTCGGTGCAAAAATATTTCATCAGATGTCATCTAAGCGTCTATTTACCTGCGTTCGACAGTGTAAAGTAATAAACCTGAGCTTCACATAAGAGCCCAACAATAATCGAACCAAGTGCTTGAAGCACGAGCTGCACGTTCGACTAAGAAAATGAACGTTCGCTCTCCAAGCATGGTTAATTTAGAAGCTCTTTTCACTGACATCGATGATTTTTATCAGAAGTTTGTGCCAGAGTGGCAAGCGATCTTACTCAAATTAAACAAAAAACAACGCAACAAGCCGTCATCGCTGGCAATGAGCGAGGTCATGACTATTTTGATTTTATTTCAACATAAACAAAAATAATATTCAGAGCTGGTTTGCACAACAGCCGAATGTACTTGTTTTATTGCCTGGTATTTTGGAAACAGTAGAATTGTAGGTTAAAAATGTCTGACTTTAGCTCGTTCATTGCAATGAAAAGAGGTAAATATCTAAAATATGAAGTACAGTATATTTTAGGTATTACGAAAAACGACGTTTATTCTACCTATACTCTGAAGATGTTCTTGAACAAATGATTGAAGAGTTTGAAGCAGAAAAAACAGTAGAAATTAAAAAGTAGTAAATATATTTAGTTAAATTAAGGGGGGAGTATAATGAATGATGATAAAATTAAAGAAATCCAAAAAAATGGTTTTGCTATAAACAAAAAGTCAGACATAATGCTTTATAGTTATGATTATGCCTATACAATGGGGATGAATACTAATTCAAAAAACGGGATAGTATTACCTGAATTGTTTTTGACGGGTGTTCCATCTATGGATGGCGCTAGAATCCTTAATACTATATCAATGGCTATTTTTAAGATGGGGTTGCCTGAAGGTAATTTCATTTATAAAGATATTGAAGGACTTGATAAAATTAACATTTTACTCGTAGAGATAAAAGACATTGATAAAGTTCGAAGCCTGATAAAAGATGTTGAAAATGCAAATAATGAAATAAATGGCAAGGGATTACAAAAAATTTATCAAGTTATCATTTCAGATGGTAATAAAAAGTTCAATCTTAAAGAGCCTGATGAAGAATTAGACATCTATTTTGATATAGATACTGTTGATTTATCTAAAATCACACCAATCTCTATACCTAGAGTAAATAAAAAAGAACATCTTTTATTATTTAAGGCGCAAAAGTTTTTAAGTAAAACTATCGTAAAATAAAGAAGTTTCCTAAAGGAAGCGAGCAGAGATATCCCCCAACAAGGCTAAACAAAGAAAGCAGAGGCCATACCGAAAACCGGATGACGCTATCCAAAAAGAAACTACCGCAGAAAAACCCAAGTCTATGACTTAGGCGCAAAGACTCAAACGGTTTTTTGGGATAGATATCGAAACCTGCTATCAATGCGGTGGTGTGGTTAAGATCATTGCAAGAATTGAAGATCCAGTTGTGATAGAAAAGATACTCTGTCATCTAAATAAAACGCTCCAGATAAAACTGATGGCTAGCATTGCTAGTTTTGAAACCCGGCACTCTCGAATGAGAGTGCCCAGCCTCATATCAATATGGCGCAGAGATAGCTGACTTTAAACAAGAGGAACCCGAGGGTTCATCTCCCTATCAGGTAATTTCTTTCCTAAACGAAAAAAGGCTACTCTTTCGAGTAGCCTTTCGTCTTGAATGTGGCGGAGAGATAGGGATTTGAACCCTAGATGGGCTATAAACCCATGCCGGTTTTCAAGACCGGTGCATTCGACCACTCTGCCATCTCTCCGAACGCTGCAAATACTATAAGTATCTAAGATCGAAGTAAACTCTTTTTTTAAAGATTTGGGTTAAGTGGCTAGGTAACACACAATATAGGGTGCAAAGATAGCAGATGCCTATACTTAAAGAGTCTCGCCTGCACCTATCGAGCTCTAATTACTGCAATTTTGCTCATAACCCAGAGTCTAAGCTTCAATTAGAATATGGGCTATACACTCGATGTGCTAACATATCAACAATCACAATTTTGATTTCTATTTTTAAAGTAGCTAATGTTTCTATGAATCCAAACGTCATTCCAGTGTCATCATTAACGCCTCAGCATAACCTTCCTGTACTCTCAACGCTAAAAAATGAAAAGAAAAGTCTGCTTTTAGGTCAAGAGAGAGTCGTTGACGCTTTCACGCTTTTGACTAAAACTGCACACCAACATATGTATCTTGCAGATTTTGCAGGTATAGATAGGAAAGCATTCATTGATGCGTTAGCTAACCAGCAAAATAATAAGGCTTCTCAGCTGCTCATTGGTTCGAATGATAGCAAGACACCCAGTTTTCAGTGGATAGACGAACAAGAATTAGTACTGGATGAAGAGAAAGCACCGCTAGTTTTCACCCATAAAAGACAAAGTTACTCTTACCTGTCTGGCAATATTAAACGTACTGATTTGGTCGGTAGACTTATAAATACCAGCCAACATCCCATAAATACAGATAATCTTGATAAACTCCAATATCAAGCTGGCGCACTAGCCCAATGCCATACCCTGTTTATCTGTGCTCATTCCCTGTGGAAGCGAGAAGGTTTATGGGATCTACTACTCAATATTTTGTCATCTAAAAGCTATCAAATCCATTCTCAGCTTCCCCAAGTGCCCCTCAATTGCAAGATTGTACTCGTCGGCACGAGCAACCAGTACAGTGTCTGTTGGATAGAAGAGAGTCAGTTTTCAACTCATTTTCCTCTTCTGGGAGAGATGAGCTACGAACTGGATTTAACCAGTCACACCGAAGAAGAATATGGTAACTGGTTAGTTTCTGTGGCGGCGCTTAATCAAGTGTCTCTATCTCAATCAGCCTTAGCACCATTATTTAAGTACAGTGCACGATTAGCCGATCATCAGCGACGCCTGACCTTGCTATCATCTCAAGTGGGACAGCTCATATCTCAGGCTCACGCATATTGTGGTGAATCTGAAATTTCGGCTAACGATATCACCTACGCCTTAACGCGTTATCAGCTTCGCCATGATGCCTCTGAGACACTATCAGCACAAAACTTCGATGATAAGTTTATAAACTTACCCACAGAGGGCGAGAGGATCGGCCAAATTAACGGTCTGACTGTACTCGAAACTGTTGAATACTGCTATGGAGAGCCAGCACGTATTACCGCTTCGGTTCATTATGGCGATGGAGAGGTCGCCGACATAGAAAGAAAATCTGAACTAGGGGGAAATATCCATGCTAAGGGGATGATGATTTTATCTTCTTGCTTATATCGCATCTTCGGTAAAGATGCCCCACTACACTTAAATGCCAACATCGTCTTCGAGCAATCCTATCAAGAGATCGATGGAGACAGCGCGTCGCTCGCTGAATACTGCAGTTTGATCTCTGCAATTACTGAGAAACCAATTAATCAAAGTATTGCGGCAACCGGTGCCATAGACCAATTCGGTCAAGTACAAGCCATAGGAGGCGTCAATGAGAAAATTGAAGGCTTCTTTAACTTATGTGAACGTCGCGGACTAACGGGTAGTCAAGGAGTTATAATCCCCAGAGCCAACACCCAACAACTCAACCTGTCAGCAAAACTCGTCGCAGCGATTGAAGCCGAAAAGTTTAGCATTTTCCAAATAGAACATATCGATGAAGCCGTCGAGCTACTCATGAAGATTACAGCCGGTGTTGCCGATGAAGATAATGATTTTCCTGAAGATTCACTTTATGGTCTGGTCCAAGCTCGATTGGCAAATTTAGCGGGCTATTCCGATGAAGAAAGTACATTTTTTGAGAAGTTGCTCCGAAAATTCAAGTTTTCTAGCTGATCGGAGTTGTTTAGCGTACACGTGTTCGCTAGTCTTGGCAGATCATATTGTTGGAGTGAAGAAAATCAATGAGTAATGCAAACAGTTTCAGTAAAGAAGATCTTATCGCCTGTGGTCATGCGAAGTTATTGGGTAAAGACTCGCCGCGTCTGCCGATAAACAATATGTTGATGATCGACCGCATTGTTAAGATAAATGCCGATGGTGGAGAATTCGGCAAAGGTGAAATTGTTGCTGAATTGGATATCGATCCAAAATTGTGGTTTTTCGGTTGTCATTTCGAAAACGATCCCGTGATGCCGGGTTGCCTGGGCCTAGATGCTATGTGGCAGCTAGTAGGTTTCTTCCTCGGTTGGGAAGGCGCCGAAGGTAAAGGGCGGGCATTAGGTGTTGGAGAGGTTAAATTTACCGGACAAGTACTTCCCGATGCTAAGAAAGTCACCTATAAACTGACGATTAAGCGTAAAGTTTACCGCAAACTCACCATGGGTATCGCTGATGCAACCATGGAAGTCGATGGACGCGAGATCTACAGCGCTAAAGATTTGAAAGTCGGCATCTTCACAGATACGAGCAATTTCTAGACTTTATTTTTGTGATTGTGGTTTTAAGCTTAATAAACCAGATATAAAAATGCCCTCTTCGGCTACAGTTTTCTGTTACCAGGAGGGCAAAATGCTGCGTTACTTATTAAATAAGCCAGTTATTCGGCCATCTACGCCTTCGCGCCACCCCCCTAACCACTGTGACTTAGAATCAAGTGTCGAGTACGGACAATTCTCCTTTGAGCGGCCGCCAACTCCGGCTTGAAATCCTTTCGAAAAAGCTCTGTCTAAACGATCTCTTTTTTGTCTCTTCATGCAAGCATCCTCTGTTTTACATACAAAGAAGCAATAGCTTCACTTGATAGAAATAAATCTTTTTCGACTCAAGATCAATCAATATTTAACCAATTTTCATGGTTATTTTTTAAGCTGTTGAGTTTTTTGGACAAAAAAAATCGAGGCCTTCGCCTCGACTTTTCTATGATCTTGTTCTACCAGAGTCAGTATCTGCTATAACAAGCATTGACCTTGATTATTTCAAGTGAATATTTGTGCTACGTATTCGAGTAGCGACGACGGAACCAAAGTAAGGGTAAAGCAAACAACCAGGCAAAACTGGCCGCGCCTTTACGCTCATAATCATCAGGTTCTTCATTATTATCGACACAATTATTAGCAGCTAGCCACTCATCGGTCACTTCGTCTCCATTCGTTTGCAATACCACAGAGCGAGGCAGGTAAGATGTCAATGGATCACCATAGCCATTCACTTCGAAGATAGGCAGACCGTTATCACCTATAACCAGGTTGCCATTTGAATCGAATTTGTACTGAGGCTTACGCACTGACACTGTACCGACAATAACCCCCTCTTCATTGATGCCGTTAGCCTCGACAATCACAAGATCTGCATTGTAGGTAAGTGTCTTACCTGAACCATCTGCGACTTCAACGGTTTTGCGTATCCACTTGTCATCGACCTTCTCAAAGCCTTTAGACTCACACGTTAACAGCTGGTTAAGATTCCTAAAATCATCAGTCTCTTTATCAAACAAGAAGCCCGCCTTAGGGCGCGGCTTTTCCTTATCGTGGGTGGTTTCGATATAACCGACGACCTGGCCCTTGTTGTTGATATCTTTTGGCTTACTGCTTAGATCTGAGATTCCAGCGCTGCTGCTAAAATCAAAAGGAGTAACTAGTTCAGCAGTTCCTTTAGTATCGAAATAGAAAAATTTATCTCTTTCGTATCCTTGCAGATATTGTTTATAACTGCCCACTAAGATGCCATTATCATTAATATCATAAGCAATAGATTGATATCTATCATCTATCATATCTATCCAGTGATAGTCATACTCACCAGTGGTGTCGTTCTTAGTCCAATATGCAGCATCATAAGCCAGTTTATCTTTATTGCCTCGACGATACACATGAGAGCGCCCTACGACAGTTCCTGCGGTATTGACTCCAAGGCCTTGAGCCGTATAAATAAAAGAAGAATCAGAGCTCGGGGTTAAACCTAACGGCAGTTGATTCTCGCTTTCTACACCAGTCCCATCCGCAGTTAACTGCCACACATAACCGCGCACTTGATAGTTAATATAACTGTTACCATACTGGTTATAGGGAAACTGCAGCGTCTGCACACAGACATCTAGAGGATAAGTTGTACCTGTGATACAGCTATCGATACGATCTTTAGCATTCTTAGACAACTCGGTGCCGACATAGCCCACCACTAGCCCGTTAGCATTCACTTTGGCCGCTACCGAGTAACCACCCACATTAACAGCTGGAGTCTCATCGTCTTTAACATATTCGGTCAAAGTCGGTACCAGAGCTGTCTCTGTGCCATCGGCATTTTTAACGAAGCCACGTTCTTCAAAATCTCGGTAGTACCAAAACTCTTGATCTGCCGTACTACCTGTATAGGGCTCAGTTAGCTCTTTAGAGGTCATCGAACCCACTTTTACGCCCGTATCATTGATACCGAAAAAGTAGACATCGACTGAGTTGATAGTAGCAGGAACATCTGGATCCGTTAAGCCCGGATCTGTGGTGCCATTGACGCTGTCAAAAGTCGGTAACCAAGGCTTAGATGGATCATTGTCCTCAGCGGTAAAGGTGAAGTTGTTAGCTTTAATCGGCGTATTAATGGAAAGCACTACCCTCTCTTCAGGCGCGATACCATCTTCGATATCGATGACACCATCATCATCCTCTGACACACTCAGGTATTTTTTACCTTTTGCCACACCTAAAGACTCATTATTAGCATTAATCGCCATACCATAGCCACTACGGGTGCCCTGTAATGTGCCGATTAATTCAGCGCCGTCCGTCTGGCTATAAATTTCGTCTAGGTTTTTAATTTCATATATAGATGCTGCATTGGCACCTTGCAAAACACCAATTACACCTACTGCAACTAATGATAGTGCTTTATCCAGTTTCAACTTCATTAACGCTATTCCCATACTATTTCTAGTTTTAATTTTGTATTACTTGAGCGACTCTAACTCTTCCCATCGCTCGAAGCACACTTCCAACTCCTGCTCTTTGTCGGCTAGTTGGCCGAGTTGGAGATTAATTTTATCTTGATCTTGAGCATAAAAATCTGGCGCACTCACTTTCTCTTGCAAAGCTTCAACTTCCACTTCCAACCGCTCCATCTTAGCAGGTAGCGCTTCGAGCTCACGTTGAACTTTATAAGATAACTTCTTTTCGGCTTTGGGCTTTTCTGCTGGTTTTACCTCTTTAACCTCAACCTTCTGAGATTGGACACTCTTTGTTGCCTGAGGTTCCTCAGAATAAAATTTAGCCCCCTGAGACACGGCATCCTCATAGCCACCGACATACTCACTCCAGCCACCGTTACCGGTGAACCACCAACTACTGGTCACTGTATTATCGATAAAAGCCCTATCATGGCTCACTAAGAGTAAGGTTCCCTTATAATCGGTTAACAAAGACTCTAACAATTCGAGGGTCTCAATATCAAGATCGTTAGTTGGCTCATCGAGAATAATTAAGTTAGCCGGTCTTAACAGCAGACGTGCTAGCAATAAACGGTTTTTCTCACCACCTGAAAGTGCCTTCACCGGCGTTCTAGCTCTCATCGGCGAGAAGAGGAAGTCTTGTAGGTAGCTCAAAATATGACGGTCTTGGCCATTAATGGTGACGGTTTTCTTACCTTCACCTACGTTCTCTTCCACTGTTTTCTCAGGATCGAGCGCTTCTCTGTATTGATCGAAGTAGGCAATTTCGAGCTTAGTCCCTACCTTGATACTACCCGACTGAGCCTCTAACTGACCAATCAAGAGTTTGACTAAGGTCGATTTTCCACAACCATTGGGGCCAATCAGGGCGATTCTGTCTCCGCGCATCACAGCCGAGGTAAAATCCTTCACCAAGTTCTTATCTGGCAGGTTGTAGTTCAGGTTTTCGATATCGAAAACAAGCTTGCCGGAACGATCGGTATCGGCCACGGCCATCTTAGCGCCGCCTTGTCGATTTAGGCGCGCCATACGTTCGACTCGCAACGCCTTTAATGCACGAACACGACCTTCGTTACGTGTGCGTCTGGCCTTCACACCTTGGCGGATCCAGGTTTCTTCATCCGCTAATCGCTTATCAAATAGTGCATTTTGCTCGGCTTCGACGCGTAACCACTCGGCTTTGCCATCGAGATATACCTGGTAGCTACCAGGCCAAGAGGTGATGACACCGCGATCGAGATCGACTATGCGAGTCGCCATACGCTGAATAAAGCCCCTATCGTGGCTGATAAATACGATGGCGCCCTTGTAACTTAACAAAAACTGCTCTAACCATTCGATAGTATCGATATCCAGATGGTTGGTCGGCTCATCGAGTAATAACAAATCCGGCTCACTGACCAAGGCTCTGGCCAAGGCCACCTTACGTTGCCAGCCACCCGACAATTCTGTCAAGGCACTGTCGGGGTCTAGACCCAATAGTTCACAATTCTGATTAATACGACTGTCTAACTGCCAACCATTGAGATGGTCAATATCTTCCTGAAGCCGCTCCATCTGCTTCAGCATGCGGTTCATCTCATCCGGCTCTGCGGTGCCGACATCGTGGGCCAGCTGATGATAACGTTCTAGCTTCTCGCCAACCTCTTGCAGGCCGGCAGAAATATAGGAGTAGACAGAGCCTTGCTCGGCTTTGGGTGGATCTTGCTGTAAACGACTCACCTTAATGTTGCTGGCGATATTAAATTCGCCCTCATCGAGCAAGACATCACCGCTCAATACTTTCATCAGGCTGGACTTACCGGCACCATTGCGGCCAACGATACAGACGCGCTCACCTGGTTCAATGGTAAAATCAGCTTTTTGTAATAGTGGGGTGTAACCATAGGCTAGAGAGCCACTATTAATACGAACAAGACTCAATTTATGCTCCTAAAAATTTCTTTAATACATCTTCATCAAATGGCCAATTGAGCTCATTTTGAGAATCTATCTGTTTTAGCACGGGGATACGAATGCCATATTGTTCAGCTAGCTTTTCATCATCACAGATGTCTGTTGTTATGTATGAGATACCAGACATAACAATCAACTGCTCGGCTAACTCACACAGATGACACGCATCTGTGTGGAACAAGATATAGGACTTACTCGGCATGCGTTAGCAGCCAAGTGTTATGGATCTGTGGGTTACGCTTAAAATCCATCGGTAAGGTTTGGCTGTCGATATTTTCAACGTTAATGCCAACAGCTTCTAGGGCTGCTATCTCCATCTTAAACTTACGCTTATTGTTGGAAAAGATGATCTCACCACCTGGCCTGAGAATCTTAATCAAGTCACTGAGTAAAGCGACATGATCACGTAATACATCGAAGGAGTCTTCCATGCGTTTCGAATTTGAAAACGTCGGCGGATCGATGAAGATGAAGTCATAAGTATCACGGGTACGTTTGATCCAAGTCAAACAGTCGGCCTGAACAAACGAATACTTATTGTCATTTAACCCATTTAAAGCAAAGTTTTCTTTCGCCCAGCTGATATAGGTATTAGACATATCTACGGTCGTCACCGTTTTAGCCCCGCCGAGTGCAGCATGTACAGAAGCCGTCCCCGTATAGGCAAACAGATTGAGGACATCGCGATTGTTAGACTTTTCACCCACGAGTTTACGGGTGAGACGATGATCGAGGAACAGACCGGTATCCAGATACTCTTTAAGGTTTAACTTAAATTTGGCGTCATATTCAGTGGTGATAAGCTCAAGCTTAGTCGTTGAGAGCTTCTCATACTGATTAATGCCTTTTTGACGCTCACGCTTCTTCAAAATGATGTTCTTAGGATCGATACCAATCGCGCTCGGTAAGGCAATAAGCACATCGGTCAAACGACGCTTGGTCACAGACTCGGGAATATCCATTGGCGCGGTATACTCTTGTATAACGACATAATCCAGGTATTTATCGATGGCAACTTTATAATCTGGTAGATCGGCATCATAGATACGGTAACTGTCGATACCCTCTTTTTTAGCCCACTTCTTAAGTTGCTTATAATTCTTCTTAATCCGATTAGCGAAAGGCACGGCAATATCGCTAACATCGCCATCTCTCTTGATATTCTCAGGGTCGACGCGGCGAGTATTATCAGCATGAACAGTATAAAGGTTGAATGCACAATCCAGTGGACCATTACTCATCTTCATCTGTTTATCGGCTTTGAGCTTCAAGGCGGATAACAGCTCTTTATCACTGTTTAACATGGCTAATTTCCAGCCACCAAATTCAGCCTTAAACTTATCACCCAACTGATAATAGAGCTGAAGCAGCTCAGTAACTGTGCCTAAACGTTCACCGTAGGGAGGGTTACTGATAAGGTAACCCGATGCTTCCGGTACTTTAACCTCTAAAACATCGCTAACAATAAATTCGATTAAGTCACTCACACCGGCATTTTCTGCGTTTTGTTTAGCGATAGAGATGAGATGAGGCTGTATGTCTGACCCATAAAATTTAGTGGTACAGCGGGTTATGCCTATAGAGGCTCTGGCACGAGCCTCATTGAGTAATTCTTGCCAATGTTTGTCATTATGTCTCAGCCAATGCTCAAAACCAAAGCGCTCACGATGAAGACCCGGCGCCATATCACAAGCCATCATGGCAGCTTCAATCAAGATAGTGCCACTACCACAGAAAGGGTCGAGCAGTGAAACAGGATCTTGCTTCCAGCCACTACGCACCAGCATATTTGCGGCAAGATTCTCTTTTAAAGGGGCTTCACCTGTGGTCGAGCGATAACCACGCTTATGCAGAGCAGGTCCGGAGAAATTCAAGCCTATGGTGATCTCTCCACGACGATAGTGTGCGTCGATTCGAAAATCTGCATTGTCGCGGGAGACATCTGGCCTTGAAAAATCATCGTCGCGAAAACGATCGACGATGGCATCTTTTATCTTAAGTGCACCGTACATGGTGTTATTGATGAAACCACCTTGACCGTGAAAATCGACACTAAATGTGCTGCGATTAGAAAACTGCATCTGCCAATCTATACCATAAGCAGCATTATAGAGCTGCTCAGGTGACTCGCATGGTCCTTTATGTATGACGAAAATGATTCGACTCGCCAAACGTGACCAAAGCGTAATTCGATAACCTAGCTCGAGAGATGCCGTAAAGTAGACACCAGCCACGCTCTCTTTGATTTCAGAGGCACCGAGCTCAGCTAACTCGAGTGATAACGCATATTCATAGCCCCTAGGAGCCGCAGCAAAAAAATTTAACATCGTATAGATAGACACACAGTAAAAATTAATCAGACATTATACCTTGATGAGCACTGAAATGATAAAAAGTTATTGGCTCTCATGGGGATTATTCCAGTTCTTACAGCAATCAGTATAAGAAAGTGATCGACTCAGTGGTGTTTTTGGCAGACGAAATCAAGGCGAATGAGCTTAAATCTAGACTAGTTATGAGGGGATAAGACGAAGATGGACAGTGAAATATGGCTGAACAGGCAAACTATGCTGCCACAATCTGCCGATTAACCATAATTGGATGCAGTCTATCGTGCATCACTTTAATACATTCGAATTGGCCTAGTGATTTGCTATCACTCAGCTGTAACTCTTTTTCCAGTAACATCACCAGTGAGGCTTGAACACTCGTCTCAACAACCAAGACCTGCGCTATTCCTCCCTGACAAGACAAGTGAAAAATTTTACCCAGCTCACTAAAGACACACATATTACTGGTAGAGAAAAACCATGACTTAGGCATTTGTGGCTTTAATAAGAAATGTGCAGCCGTGGCATTGAGCGCTAGCTGAACTTGCAAAGCCCCCGTTATGCGTAATGACTTTGAGATAAGGTCTAGAAACTCAATATAAAATTTGGCATGTTCCATATTAAACTCTAATTCCATCAAGGCATCAGGAATTAACGTTTTCATTTTATAAGGCGTCAGAAATTCCATCTCTGAACCTAATGAGACGCTCAACACACCATACGCATCATTATAATTCCATTGCCAATCCCTTTTTGGCATTAATAACATAACCTTTACCTGTCATATAGAATACAAGGCGATAATAGATGATATTTTGTGCAATATCAAAATATAATTTAAATAAATTAACTAAGATAACAGCATCTTACATCGATCATGCGCGATCAAATTGCGATCGCGCGATCTTAAAAGGATCTGAAAGCGATCTTTTAATTAGCGAACTCTATATGCATTGACGATGTCTTTAATTAATTCAGGTCCCTGATAAATAAATCCTGAAAATATTTGCACCATACAGGCTCCCGCATCGAGTTTATCTAGCGCGTCGGCTGCAGAGTTAATTCCACCAACACCTATGATCGGAATCTCACCCTGAAGACAATCAGAAAGCTGCTTTATTACAGATGTAGACAATGAATTCAGAGGCTTACCACTTAGGCCTCCAGCTTCATTTGCATTGATAAGTCCGCTCACACCATCACGGCTCAAGGTCGTATTTGTCGCAATAGCCCCATCAAATTTGTTGCGAATGAGCGAAACGGCAATTTTTTCAATTTCATCAGGGGTTAAATCAGGCGCTATTTTTAATGCCAGAGGCACATATTTTCCATGCTGCTGTGCAAGATCTTTCTGCTTCTCTTTAAGTGATCTCAATAGATCGTCGAGCAGATCCCCATACTGCATGCTTCTCAAGCCTGGTGTATTTGGAGAGGAGATATTGACAGTAATATATGCCGCGTATGGGTACACCTTCTCCATACAGATAAGATAATCATCCTTGCCCTGCTCTACTGGAGTATCTTTATTCTTACCAATATTGACACCAACCAGAGCACCAGATTTTGCCTTTTTGAGGTTAATAATAAGATTATCGACTCCCTTATTATTGAAACCCATTCTGTTGATAATGGCTTTTGCAGGCTTTAATCTAAATAGACGCGGTTGCTCATTACCTGGCTGGGGCTTGGGTGTGACTGTGCCCACTTCGATATGTCCAAAACCCATAGCATGAAAACCGTCTATACATTCACCATCTTTGTCCATACCGGCGGCTAAACCGACAGGATTAGGGAAGGTTATCCCCATAAACTCAACAGGTGCTTGTTCAAACGTCTGAGCGTAGAAACAATCTAACGGGGTATTCGCCGTGGATTTAAGGCTGCTGAGTGCGATATGGTGCGCTCTCTCAGGATCCATTTGGAACATGACTTTTTGAGCGATTTTGTAAAACATGCTTTCTCCTAGACCGAAAAAAGCCCCGGCAAATGCCAGGGCTGATTAATATTATTATTTACTTTTAACCTTCACAATGAAGAATCAAAAGATTTAACTCACGTAAGGCGACAGAGAACTTGGCAAACTCATGGCTTTGCGAAGTTTTAAAGTCTGCGAGCATATGGAACCATCTCTCCAACAAGCCCTGATTGGAGTCTATCCACTGATCGAGGATGGTATCAGCATCACAAGTCGAGGTGCATGATCTTAGCACCACAGAACTCAGTGAGCGCTGTTGCCAATCTAACTCTTCTCTAAATGCCGCTCTGGCAAGTGCTTGCCAGTGGTTAGCAACCGGTTGCTCGTTGATCTGATCGAGGAACCAATGCAAGTCAACACGTGCGCCTAACTTGAAATAGATCTGTGCGACCAGTGCAATAGGCTTATTTTCTAACTCAGCAATTTGAGCAATATCCAGTGCAGAAAATAGCGTGCTCATGTTAACCACATTCGTCGCTATAGATTCATTGACCCCCTCTTTCACCAGGGCCGCAATTTCAGCTTGTATGCCTTCAACTTCAGCTTCAGCCATGTAGCCATGAACATTCGCTTTTAAATCCGCGAACACAGGACTGAAAAATGCGACTGACTGCTCAATGCTGTGACTGCGATTACGATGGCGCAGGAACCAGCGACAGGCTCGACGAATATTACGACGTAATTGGTGCAACATCTCGCCCTGTACTACCGCAGGGATAATACCATTGAGTGAGGTGATCTCTTTAGTTAAATCAGCTAAACCAAATACTTCACGAGCCATAGTATAACAAATCGCGGCTTCGGCGACTGAGGCACCAGTCTCATCTTGCATACGTTGGACAAAATTCAAGCCCAAATCATTAACCAACTCATTGGCCAATGAGGTGGCGATGATCTCCCCACGCAAAGGATGTGCAGCCATGCGGTCGCTGTATCTATCTTGTAATTGCTGTGGGAAATAAGCAATCAGTAATTGGCTTAAGAAAGGGTCATCAGTAATTTCTGGTGTCAATAACTGCTCTTTAAGCACCATTTTTGCGTATGCAACCAGAACAGATAATTCAGGGCGAGTCAACGGCTTACCGTTCGCTAAGCGCTCTGCCAGCTCATCTTCCGAAGGCAGGAACTCAAGCCCTCGATCTAACTTGCCATTTTTCTCCAGATAATGAATGAAGCGGATCTGCTCTTTTAACTGCTCAGCACCACGAACCTGAGTCACTGAGATTGTCCGGGTTTGATCGTTACAATCCTGAAGGACTATACGACCTACTTCATCTGTCATTTCAACCAAGAGACGATTACGTTGCTTAAGTGTCATCTCACCGTCTGCAACCAAGGCATTAAGCAAGATCTTAATATTGACTTCATTATCGGAACAATCGACACCACCGACATTATCGACGAAATCGGTATTCATGCGGCCACCATGGGTAGCATACTCAATACGACCTAACTGAGTACAACCTAAGTTACCGCCTTCACCTATAATTCTTGCGCTAACTTCGTCACCATTGACACGCAAGGTGTCATTCGCCCTATCACCCACTTCCGCGTGAGTTTCAGTCGATGCCTTCACATAGGTACCGATACCCCCATTCCAGATAAGATCGACATTCATCTTCAGCAGCTCTTTAAGTAGCTCTGTCGGTGTCATCGTCGTCTTCTTGGTATCCAACATCTCCTTCATCTCAGCAGACAGAGGGATCTTCTTAGCCGAGCGTAAGAATATTCCGCCGCCTTTAGAGATCAATTCCTTATTGTAATCCTCCCAACTAGAACGAGGCAGGTCGAATAAACGAGCACGTTCCTTATAACTAGAGGGTGCATCAGGGTTTGGATCGATGAAGATATGCAAATGGTTGAAAGCCGCAACGAGACGGATATGCTCCGAGAGCAACATGCCGTTGCCAAATACATCACCCGCCATATCACCAATGGCTAAACAGGTGAAATCAGTTGTCTGACAATCGATACCGATTTCGCGGAAATGGCGTTTAACCGACTCCCAGGCGCCGCGAGCCGTGATCCCCATCTTCTTATGATCGTAGCCATTGCTACCACCGGAGGCAAATGCGTCACCTAACCAAAAATTATACTCCTCGGAGATACTGTTAGCGATATCAGAGAAAGTCGCCGTTCCTTTATCAGCAGCAACAACCAGGTAGGGGTCGTCATCATCATGGCGTACAACATTCTTTGGTGGGATAACTTCACCTTCAATGATGTTATCTGAGATGTCGAGCAGACCACGAATGAATATTCGGTAACATGCTTGGCCTTCCGAGAAGTAGGCTTCGCGGCCACCGTCTGTTGGCAGCTGCTTACAGACGAATCCACCTTTGGCTCCAACGGGAACAATCACGGTATTCTTAACTTGCTGAGCTTTAACCAAGCCCAATACTTCAGTTCTGAAATCTTCACGTCTGTCAGACCAACGCAGGCCACCACGGGCCACTTTGCCGCCCCTAAGATGGACACCTTCTACTCTTGGTGAGTAGACAAATATCTCAAATTTTGGCAGCGGACGTGGCATCTCGGGAATCTCTTCCGGCGCAAACTTAAATGACACATAAGGCTTAACAGCACCGTCATCGGCAGTTTGATAGAAGTTAGTCCTTAATGTGGCATTGATAAGGTCTAAATAACGACGAATAATTCTGTCATCATCTAAACTAGACACCTCGTCTAATCGTAAGTCTATCTGTTCAACAAACTTGCCCAAGGTGCGAGTCTTAAGTTTGGGGTTAAACTTACGAATGAACATTTTAACCAAGAGATCGGCGAGCTGAGGATAGCGGGTAAATGTCTCTTCGATATACGCTTGGCTGAATGTCGCATCGATTTGACGCATGTATTTCGCATAAGCACGCAGTATAGACACTTCGCGACCGCTAAGACCCGTTGCCAGGACTAAACGGTTAAAACCATCATCTTCAAGCTGCTTTTTCCATACCTGAGAAAGCGCATCCTGGAATCGGTCTTGACTCTCGGCAACATTTTCAGTGGTAGAGCCCCGAACTGTCATGAGGAAGTCTAAGATCCAATAAGTATCACCATCGGAGGTTTTTATCTCATAGGGACGCTCATTGATCACCCTAAGACCGAAATTCTCCAGCATAGGCAAGACATCTGAAAGATGGATCGGCTCATCCTTATGGAACAGCTTCAAGCGCACTTTACTGTTACTTAATGCTGTTTCTTGGGGTAGATAAAACAGCATACCCAGTTTATGAGCATCATCCAATGCTTCGAGTTGCAAAATATCCACAAGCGCCGAGCTCGGTAATACATCTTCTTGATAGCTACGTGGGAATGCGGTGATATAACGCTTCATTAGCCTAGTGCCAGACTCTTCACCACGGGCACTGTTGAGAGAATCATTAAGCTTATCTTCCCAAGAACGAGCAGCTTCAGTTAAATTATTTTCAATGGCAGCCACGTCTACATCCATACTGTTATTGTCGACTTTCACTATATAGTGAGTACGCGCAAGTGTTGATTCAGAAAAATAGGTAGTAAATTCAACTTCAGCATCACTCTTAAAATGCTGAGCCAAAATACGTTGAGTATCTTCACGTAACTTAGTGTTGTATCTGTCTTTAGACACATAGACCAGACAAGAGAAGAAGCGTCCGAAGCCATCTTTACGCACAAACAGCTTTAACTTATCTCTGTCTTGCATCTCGAGTACGCCGTGAGCGACATAAGCCAGCTCATCGACATTGCCCTGGATGAGTTCATCTCTGGGCAAGGTCTCGAGTATATGCATCAAGGCTTTATAATCGTGGGAACGAGGAGTTAAACCTGATCGGTCCAGCACGCGCTGGACTTTTTCGGCCAATAATGGGATCTCGCGAGGGCTGCGGTTATACAGATTTGAGGCGTAGAGGCCTAGGAATCTATCTTCCCCAATGACATGACCTTGCTTATCGAAACGCTTAACGCCTACATAATCCACATAAGCGGGACGATGAACCCGGCTTTTTTCGCTGCTCTTAGTCAGCAGTAGCAAGCTATGATCTAGGGCTTCTTTGCGTGCGCTGTCCGAAAAGCTAGACAATAATAATCCCGTCTCGGGCTGAGGCTTACCAGGTATGTTCATCAAGCCTAAGCTTGATGTCGTATCAGCAATCAGCTCAAGATCGCCTTCAACTTTACGTAAGTCATACCTACGATACCCTAACAGAGTGAAGTGATGATTATTCAGATAGTTAAGGAAGTCAGTGGCCTCTTTAAGCTCCTGCTTTTCACCTGGGTATGGGCGAATAGCAAGATCGTTAATCGTTTCATCAAGCTTAGCGGACATCGCATCCCAGTCATTGACCGAGGCAGCAACATCACCAAGTACCGATGAAATCTCTTTTTCTATCTGTTTAATATCATCTTTACTACTGAGTCTGTCGATCTCGATGAGGAATACGGCAACCTTTTCCAGTTTACCTTTGCCATCGTCGCCATAGATAACTTGAGTGATAGCATCTTTGGTTCGCTTAATCGACAAGGGAGTATGCAGCATCATATGGGTAGTGATGCCGATACGATTGAGTGCCATACCCACAGAGTCAACTAAAAAAGGCATATCAGGTTGAATGATTTCGATGATTGAATGCGTTGATTGCCAACCATGCTTAGACTGACTGGGATTAAAAACCCGAATATGTGACTCGCCTTTTACGGTCATATTCGCGGCATTCCACAGACTTAATACGGCACCATAAAGATCGCTGTCATTACGGGACTTAAGATCGTCTTTCGACATGTGGGCATACAGACAGGTGGCAAACTGCTCGACCTGTTTTACTTGTGTAGTAGGAACTTTTGAATGAATAAGATTGACTACGTTTTCGAGCAGTACTGAAGGCATTGCATCTTTCAAGGCCATGTTGCTGTTTCCTTTAAGGGTCTATGGCAGCGCTTTTATAATTTTTGGGATGCTGTTACAAATGACCAGTCAAAATAGTGTGACCTAGGTCATGGCCGAAGTTTATTACTAAAGCTGCCACATTTCGAGCGTTATTTTAGTGGTAGATCCACCTTAAAACCAGTAACAGAGGTATTTTGACCCGTGAGATGATAAATCAATCGGCATTACAGCGTAACTATTCATTTTCAAGGCAATAAAAAGGGAGCCTAAGCTCCCTGTTAACTTATACCTCTCTGGGTTTTCGCCACATAACCGCCCCTATTGCGGGTAAAATAATTATGGCACCCAACATATTTACTAAAAACATAAATGTCAGCAGTATTCCCATATCCATTTGAAACTTAAGCGCCGAAAAGAACCAAGTACTGACGCCGATAGCCAAGGTGAGTCCGGTAAAAATAACCGCACTGCCTCGCTCAACCAGAGCTTCGTAATAGGCCTGTTGCACCGGCATTCCCTCTCTGAGCCTACCAGCCATGGTGGAAAGGATATAGATACCATAGTCGACACCAATCCCGACACCCAGGGCTATTACTGGTAAGGTGCTAACAGCCAAGCCGATATCGAGTTGTGTCATCAATGCCTGAGCCAATGTAGAAACCACATACAAAGGCAAGATGACAGATATCGTCGCTTTAAGAGATTTAAAACTTAACAGACAAAGGAAGAATACCGCCCCATAGACATATAACATCATAGGTAATTGAGCCGCAGCCACAGCTTCATTCGTCGCGGCCATCACGCCAACGGGCCCAGATGCGAGTCGATACTGTAACTTGTCATTATTCATCGTCGCAGATAATGCTTTCACTTTATCGATGACAACTTCAATCGTCTCAGCCTTGTGATCTTTCAAGAAAAGATAAATAGGCATGACGGAACAGTCACTATTGAGTAGCCCTGAGCTCGTCGGTACACGCCCAACCGCCTGTACCAGGCTCGCTGTGGTTCTGGGCAAAACCTGCCATTTGGGATTGCCTTCATTGAAACCGGCATTGACTCGCTTAGCAACCGACGCCAAACTGGCAGTGGTCTCCACCCCAGGCGTGTTACTCATTAACCATTCAAATTCATCTATCTGTGTCAGCACAGAGTGGTAAGTACAAGCTTCCGGGAAGGCTTCGACAATAATCGTCATCACATCTGTGGTGATTGAGAACTTATCTGTGATGTAAAAAGTATCCTGATTGTAGCGAGAGTCGAAATGCAGTGCAGGTGCCCCGCCCTGTAAGTCACCCACTTTCATTAGGTTCGCTTGCTGCAAACCTAAGGCATATAACGCCGTTGTCGCCACTAACACCCAGATAGCATATTTTGTCGTCGCAAATCGAGACAAGAACCCCCAGATTCGATTGGTACGCTCAATTGAGGCATCACTCGATTTCACCGCCACTACTTGGGTATAGGAGATGATGAGTGGCAATAGGATCAGATTAGTCAATATGATCACTCCAACACCCAGAGAGGCTGAAATAGCCAGCTCTCTGATGATGCCGATATCTATGGATAACAGGGTTAAGAAACCCACGGTATCGGACAGGAGCGCGATGCCTCCCGGGATCAATAAACTTCTAAAAGCAAGTGCTGCAGCCGCCTTCGTCGTTTGCCCTTCTAGCACTCGACGGCGCACGGCATTGATCATCTGCACACTGTGACTCACCCCGATGGCAAACACTAAGAATGGAATAAGTATCGACATAGGGTCTAGTCCAAAGCCCACTACAGTCAATAAACCCAACTGCCAGATCACTGCGATTAAACTACAGGCTAAGGGCAACAAGGTAAGAATAAATGACTTAGAGAAGAGGTAAACCATGATAGCTGTGACGACAATCGCGATAAGGAAGAAGAGCATGACGCCCTTAGCCCCATCGGCCACATCCCCAGCCATCTTGGCAAAACCTATGATATGAATTTTTATATGTTCGTTTTCATATTTTGTACGCAGTTCTTGTTCCAATTGCGCCGCGAACGCTAAGGTATCGAGTGGCTTACCGGTTTGAGGGTCAAAGTCCATCAACTGTGCCTTGACCATGGCGGCGGAATAATCTTCAGCAATGAGTCGACCGACTATGCCCGCTTTTTCTATATTGTCTCTAACAACCGCCAGACCCGCTGGAGTAGTAGAAAAATCTGCCGGAATGACCGGGCCGCCGGCAAAACCATCTTCTACCACTTCGGTAAAACGTGTGGAAGGAGAAAACAGGGATTTGACTTGCGCCCTGTCGACTCCCGGAATGAAGAAGAGCTGATCATGGACATTCTTCAACGCATCGAAGAAGTTTTCATTGAAAATATCACCACTGGTGTCTTCAACGGCGACCATGATACTGTTGGCACCGCCGAAATCATTCTGGTGCTTCAAGTAAGTCTTCATGTAACTGTGATTGAGCGGAATATTCTTGATGAAAGCCGCATCCATTTTCAGATTACTGGCCTGAAACGCCAAGAAAATGGTGGTTAACATAAACAGCAAGATGACGAAGGCCCGTCGCCTGAATAAAAAGGATTCTAATCCATTAACTAGTTTTTCTAACATCTTAAGATCCTATTATTGTTGTTTGAAGAGGCCTTTGGTACCTGCAATCCAGATATGACCTTGGGGATCTTGAGCTATCGACACTAAATTCTCACCTTGGCGCTGCTCGATCAGCTGAGCTTTACCCGCTAACGTGACATCGATAACCACACCGGCATTACCGACGAGACGAAGGTTGCCATCTTTTTTCACCATGACCCCATTGATGGTAGAAGTCACGGGTAATGAGATTTCGGTCCAGTTTGTCAGACTTGCATCGGTTTTAAATACATGTCCCCGTAATCCCATAACAAATAATGAATCGTTAACATAGACAGCATTAAACATGGAGCCTTCATAGATAAAGTCTAGCTTCTGCCATTGCCGACCTTGATCATAGGAGACCGCCATTAAACCTAGCTCTCCCACCATCACTAATTGGCCATTTGTCGTGGAAATAACCCGGTTAAAATGTGGCAGCAAGGTGCTTCGCTCGCTCAAATAGAAGGCTTCGTCCTCAACCTTTAATTCGGCCAAGTAGTCGACATCTTCTTCAAATAATAACTCTTGATGATACTCACTTTGCCAGTGAACCCCAGCGTCATTGGTGCGATAAAACAGTCCATAAGCACCGACAGCAATGCCATTTTCCTCATCGAAGAAATGAATATCCAATAGGGGTTTTTCAATTTCCTGGGACTCCATCTGTAGCTGCCAGGTTTTCCCCCCATCTTGGGTTCGAATGATGGTCGCATCATGGCCAACGGCCCAACCAAGTTGAGGGGTGATTAAAAATGCCTTGGTGAGATGTGCGCTGGTCGGGCTTGGCACTTGTTGCCACTGAGGGCTTGCCTGTTCATCGAAGATAAAAACATGGCCCCGTTCGCCCACGGCCAGAACTGTGTCTCCATTAGTCGCGATATCGAGAATAATAGAATCAATGGCTAAAGCCTGTATTTGACCTTTAACATCATAGGCATCATTAGCCAGCGCGTTAGGTTGCAAAAAGATGGCTAAAAGCAGACAGATAGATACTGTTCGAAGCATGCTAAACAACATACAGACTTCCTTAAAGAATAGAGGGGCGGTATCCCGCCCCTTGGAACTGAGGGTTAACGAATACCTGCACGTCTCAATGCAGCCGGAGTGAAGTTAGCTTCACTGAGCTTGGCATCGAAATCATACATACGGCCTTCATTATCAAGACCCATGGCGATATATCGACGTGACTGAAGATCGTGGAAGACCTCTAAGGTGCTCCAATGTGTTGGCACTTCGTAGTAGTTGATTGCATGCGCAACCGCGACACGATATAGCTCATCACGGTTATCGTACATATCGGCGAGCGATACCTGCCATGAATCTTCATCTATATAGAAGACGCGCGTCTTGTAGATATGTCGCATGCCCTCTTTAAGCTGAGCCTTAACCACCCAAACACGATGCTTTTCCCAACGGACAAACTCAGGATTAATATGACCCGGTTGAATGATCTGATCGTACTCCAATTGATCTGAATGAAGTTTGTAATCGTTATAAGGAATATAAATTTCCTTCTTGCCCATAAGCTCCCAGTTATATCTAACTGGCGAGCCGTTGAACATGTCAAAATCATCCGTTGTTCTCAGGCCATCAGAGACCGAGCCCGGCGTATCAAATGCCACGTTAGGCGCCTTACGCACTCGACGCTGTCCCGTGTTATAGGTCCAGGCTTGTCTTGGCAAAGCTTCTTGATCCATGGTCTCTTTAACGAGCAGAGCCGTACCCGCAAGACGAGCAGGCTGAGTCACGACTTGCTTGAAATAAAACAAGGTATTAGAAGCAGCAAGCTTATCCAGCGTCATTTCAGGACGTGAATACTGAAAACGTATCTCTTCGGTAGTTTCAACCAGCGTATAGCTACCGCCAGCCGTAGGCGCCGCTTGGCTGCGTGATGTTTTCACATCCACACCACGAAAACGCAGTACATGGTTCCAGATAACCTCTAATCCATTTTCAGGGATCGGGAAAGGTACACCGATAGAGGCTCCTTTCACGCCATTACCTTGAGAAACCAACTCTGCACGCGTCGCGTTTGCCTTAGTTGCATCATAGACGAACTGAGGGACAGAAGCTGTACGTCTGGTTTGGTAGACATTCATCTTGTAGGTATCAGGATACAGCTCAAAGAGTTTAATCTGACCATCGGTAAGGTGCGCTTTATACTTATCCTTGTTGGCATTGGTGATCGTAAACTCTATCTTATCACCAGCAAACGGATCGGGATGATGCATCCCCTTCTTATAGCCAACTGGAGGCGTGGTGATCCCACCATCCCAGGCTGGGATAGACCCATCGGCATTAGCTGCCTTGATTCCACCCAGAGGCGTCAATTCAGTGCCTAATTTAGCCGCTTCGACCTCGGTAACTTTTGCCCATGCACTCGGTGCACTCAAAGCAACTATCACAGCCGCCGACAATATCGCAAGTTTCTTCATTATTATTGTCCTTGTGATCTAGATTGAATATTTGATGTTAAATGACACGTAATCACGATCTGACATCTGGTTTGTCGTACCTACGCCACCGAAGAAGCTGTTATAGGAGAAATCGGCTCCCCAACGGCTCTGGTAATCAAAATTCACCCCAATAGACACAGATTTTTTGCCTTCGGTGAACAGGAACATAGGATCGGGAGTGATACCATCAACATCATGTGAGAAAATTATCCGCGGCGACATATTTACCCCGGCAAACAAGTTGTTGTAATCCGCTTTAGCGACCAGACGATAACCCCAGGCAAAGTCCGTCGGGAATGGGTTAGTCTCGGGGCCATTGTGAACGGCTTCGATAATGCCCGGCATATCAGGATTACCACCTGAACGGGCTGTACCCGGACCATTGAGCCTTAGCTCGTCAAATCCTGGCATGTCGTGGATCCAGACACCACCTATCTCGGCCAACATGACCAGATTACTGGTACCCAATGTCGGACCAAATAGATGCGTAAAGGTCGCCTGAGCCTGTGTAGTATCTAAACGAATGAAACCTTCGGCATATTGGCCTGGGGCAACACTGTCCATTTGAGAGATACCATCAAGATCTGGCCTGAGACCTGCGTTAGCCAGCTGTTGCGGCATGGCAGCAAACAGGAGTTCCACATCGTCAATCTGCAGAGGCTCATCTTGACGATGGGCAATCTCACCCGCCACCGACGTATCACCGATAAGCGTGTTGAAGCTAAATCCATAGAGCTGAATGTCTTCCGGATACTCAATTTGCGCCTTAGAGAAGCTCTCCAAACCTAATAGTGTAGCCCTATCTACAGCTCCCACAGCACCACGAAGTGTTTCACCATCCCTGAGTAAAGCTTCGTTTGTGTAGTTTGCTGTGGTCCCGCTAATTAACGGACGACGACTGTGATAGTTCATGTAATACAGGCCAAACTCGGTCTCTCCCAGCTGGGGTGCATAGTAGCCAAGCTTTAAACCATACTGTCCCGAATCACTGGCACTGGCTTGATCTTGGACTAACGTGGCTTTTGTAGAATACGCTAGGGCAGCATCGCGAAACTTGTTGATATCTAACTCACCGTTTGTATCGAACATTCCAGCAGCAACTAGCTGTGCTAAATTATTATATTCACCCTCAAGAAACTCAAGGTTCATGTCAGGATTAGACTGAAAACCTAGCTGGGCATTCTGGCCGTAACCACCATAACCGGCGAAATCGTTAGTCGAGAAATATGAACCTGGTGTTGGCACCCAAACTGGCTCCCAATCGTACTGATAGAAAGCTTCCACCGAAAGTTCATTTGTGACGCCAAAAGATGCCCAAACCATACCTTGAGGTCTGTACGCTTCCTTGAGCTCGGCGCCTGGCGCATTGAGAATGTTCAGGTCCACCGCATTGATCACACCGATACCATGGGGGATGAGTGTGCTTTCTCCCCAAGAAACCACCTGTTGACCGACTCGGACTGTCAGCGGATTGGCACCATCATTAAAATCGAAATCACCATAGACGAAGGCATCTAACAGGCGAATGTCTTTACATTGCACCTCTGATGACTTGGAATCGGCGCAGGGATCGTACTCATTTCCCGTCAACGGGTCGCTAAAACCATAGCTGCCGTCATTGGCTTTTTGATCGTAGAAATACATACCACGAGCAAACACACCGAAATTCTTATACTTAAGCGATAGCTCATGCAAGCCCTTAAACACGACGGCTGTTGTATCGCCCTGAGAATAGAGTAGATTACTCAAGTCACCGTTACTGGAATAGGAACCGGGCTGAGCCCAGATCTGATCCGAGCTATACTTGGTATCACCAAATGCTGAATAACCCGACCAATCAAACTGCGGGTGATTCACCTTACCTATGTGGCTGTCCCAATCACGCCCCTCTACACGCCAGCTTGCACCCGCTGACCATGTCGAATCGAACGTGCCTTCAACTTCTCCCCAATTAAAAGATACAGCATTGACACTGGATGTGATCCCCATGCTCAGTGCCGCTACGATCCCTAAAGCAAGTGTCGACTTCGTAAAGCCGTTGTTAACCTTTTTCATTTTAGCGCTTCTCCGTAACCTGCTGAATTCTTGTTATTAGGAATGGCGGCCAACATCTCGTTAGCGTGCAGGTAACACCATTGTTACAGCATTTACATCTTATGAGCAAGGCAGAAATTAAGAAAATCTTCTAAAGAATTAAGGACGTTAGCTGATTTTAAAGCTTTATTTCAAACGCTTGATTTAAAATCGAACATAGGTGAATTTATTATTGCGGGCAAGGTAAGTTAATTAACTGTAAATACAGTAAATTAACTTAGTTTCTAGCAAGAAAGGTTAGGGGGGCAAATGAATCACCCGTTTGAAGTAATTACTCTAGAGTGATTTAGGCTTTACAAAGAGATACAAGTTCTCCTTGAGCATTTAGTTCCATCTTAAACTGACCCACAATACCCGAGCGTGTTAAGAAACGGCGAAAATGTCTGCCATGGATCCACAAGGTTCTGCCATTACGATCATGGACTTCGACCTTACTCACCTCACCTCGGTAGAATTGCTGAAAGTCGTGATAAGTGACATTGAGTGAAAAATAAAAGATCATAAAGGCAACTACAAGAAATGAGACATAAGCCCCTAGAACCTAAGCGACTAGGGGCTGGTATGATTAAAAATTAATGATTAACTGTACTAGAACCTAAGTGACTAGGGGCTGATATGGTTAATGATTGACAGTAGATTTAGAGGCCAAGTGCCTTGGACACTTTCTCAAACAAGTCTTTGGATAAATCTGGTAGACCTAAGATACGTTCGAGGCATGCTTTCATCATAGCCTGTCTGGTTAAATCAAACTTTTTGAATTGAATCAAAGGCGTAATGATACGCGCAGCAACCTGAGGGTTCACCTTATTAAGCTTGATGATCGCATTGGTTAAAAAATTGTAGCCCTTGCCTTCTATGTGATGAAATTGAACCAGATTACCGGCGGCGAAAGCACCGACTAATGATCTGACCCTATTAGGGTTTGAGTAGCTAAAAGACTCATGTTCAGTCAAGGCCACTAAGGTGTCCAGACAATGATCATCACCACAAGTCGCATGTAACGTCAGCCACTTATCCATCACTAATGGCGTCGCTTTCCACTTAGATTCATAATCAGACATCAGCTCAGTTCTGATAGGTGATGCTTCACCATTCACGGCTTGAAGCGCCCCTAAACTGTCAGTCATATTCTCCGCCTGACGATACTGTTTCTCGGCGTACTCTTGATATTCATCGGAGACTTTTTGAAGCAGGAGTAGACAGACATTTTTAAGCGCACGAGCAGCGGCATTATCTATTCCCGCTAATTCTCGGTAGCGAGTGAGTAACTCATCTTCACAAGCGTTGGCTATCTCTTCGCTCACATAGTCTCGCGCTATCGCTAAGGCATCGAGTTCTACCGATTCAACTTGCTCTATAAGTGCGGAAACACTCGGCAAGGTAAAGATTTCTGCGACTAAGGCAAGATCTAAGCGTTCACAAAGCAGCACACCTCGATAGGCATCGACGACTCTGGGATCGACATGCATGGCTTGATTGAGCTGCAACTTAGCGACATTGTCCCAAATCGACTGGCTTACCAGAGCCACAGAAGCTTCCCAACGAGCGACTTCACTGTTGGCAAATCTCATTAGATGGACTAATTGCTCAATGGAATAATCGAAGTCCAATTTAACCGGTGCAGAGAAATTCTGCAGTAAAGATGGCACAGGTTTCTGAGTGATATTATTAAAGATAAACTCTTGGCTTGCCAGTTTAACATCGAGCACTTCACTCAACATCGACTCACCTTGACTGGATAACAACTCTAAGTCGAAGGGAATATGCAGCGCTTGCTTGTCTCTTTGCTCGGCCGACTCCGGGGTACTCTGCTTAATCCTTAAACGGTAACACGCATTGGCCTCATCATAATCTTCTTCAACCGTCACCACTGGGGTGCCCGACTGGCTGTACCACAGCCTAAATTGAACCAGATCGACGCCGCTCGCATCTTGCATTGCGGCAACGAAGTCATCACAAGTGACCGCCTGACCGTCATGACGCTCGAAGTACAACTGCATTCCGGCCTGAAATTTCTGCTCCCCGAGTAAAGTATGCATCATGCGAATCACTTCGGCGCCTTTGTTATACACAGTTACCGTATAAAAGTTATTCATCTCGATGACAGATTCAGGGCGTATTGGATGAGCCATTGGGCCTGAATCTTCGGCAAACTGCTGATTCTTTATGACCTTAATGGCGTGAATACGGTTAACGGCTCTCGAGCCCAGATCTGAACTAAATTCTTGATCTCTGAAAACCGTTAATCCTTCTTTGAGGCTCAACTGGAACCAGTCTCTGCAAGTCACCCGATTTCCTGTCCAGTTGTGGAAATACTCATGTCCCACGACAGCTTCGATGCCGTGGTAATCATCATCGGTAGCTGAGCTGGTGTCGGCTAAAACATATTTAGTGTTGAAAACATTGAGCCCCTTGTTTTCCATAGCTCCCATGTTGAAAAAATCCACGGCTACGATCATGTAGATATCGAGATCATACTCTAGATTGAAGCGTGACTCGTCCCATGCCATGGATTTTTTCAGTGACGCAATAGCATGATGCGCTTTATTTAAATTGCCTTTATCGACAAAAACCTGCAATTTGACGACGTTATTGCTACGGGTAATAAACTCATCTTCTAATAAGTCAAAATCACCGGCGACCAGGGCAAACAAGTAAGCAGGCTTAGGAAATGGATCATGCCACTTGGCAAAGTGACGCTCACCATCGAGATCGCCCTTTTCGACCGGGTTACCATTGCTTAACAGATAAGGAAAAGCGGCCTTATCGGCTTCTATACGTACCGTATAGATGGCCAACACATCGGGTCTGTCGAGGAAATAAGTGATTCGTCTGAAACCTTCGGCCTCACACTGAGTACAATATGCCCCATCTGACATGTAGAGGCCTTCTAGGCTCAAATTTGCTTCCGGGTCTAGCTGAGTCACGACCTCGAGTTCAAACTCATCGAGCTGTGTATCTATACTCAGGCTCGTTAACCCTTGTTTGTAACTGACGTCTTCACCATTGATTTTCACCGATAAGACTTTCATCTCATCTCCATCGAGTACCAAGCTTGTCGCTTGTTTGTCTCGTCTAACCACCTGGCTCTTAGCAATCACTTGGGTGTCTTTCCCATCTAAGTTAAAGCTCAAGTCCAGATGAGTGATGCTGAATCTAGGTGCAGCGTAGTCTTTTAGGTATTTTGCTTGTGCTTGTGTCATAAACAGACCTTAAATCCTTTTCAACGCTTATGTCGCCATAAGCTGAATAATAAATATAAAAAAACGCGCTCGAAGCGCGTTTTTTAAAATCATATCAATCTAGTGTGATTCGTTCTTGGCAAGCCTTTCACTATCGACGAGATCTAAGGTGATATAGACGGTTTCATCGAGGAAGGCATCGGGGATGTTAACTTCTTCCTCATCCGACTTTGCCTCTTTATCATCGCTACTCGTCTCATCTTCATCATCCAGTGACTTGACGATCTCTAAGCCTTGTTTAACACGACGTTCATTGAGTCTTTCGAGTTGTTTCTTTTCATTGCTTTCACGCTCGGTAACACGCTCGCTCTCGACTAATGACACAGTGGTTTCATTGTGATGCAGCTTAAACTCGGCGATATCTTGGTTAACATATCCAAACTCTACATCGCTTTTGATACGCGCTTGGTGTTTAGAGTCTAAGCGAGTCACCAGATTAGGATTGATGTCTCCTAACGTACCATATTGAGCCATAGGTACCTTGTCCCAAGGCAGTGCGTTCTCTTCTTCGGCCTCACCGTACTCACCCGGCTCTAATGCGCTCGGGAAAGAGATGTCGGGTGTCACACCTTTGAGTTGGGTACTGCCGCCATTGATGCGATAGAACTTAGCTATGGTGTATTGCACATGGCCGATAGGTTTCTCATACATATCATAGATACGACCTAGGCTCTTGTGTTGCTGCACAGTACCTTTACCGAATGTAGATTCACCGACAATTAGCGCACGATCGTAATCTTGCAATGCCGCAGCAAAAATTTCAGATGCCGATGCACTGTATCTGTCCACCATCACAGTCAATGGACCGCTATAACTAGTGCGACCATCATTGTCACGATTCTGTGAAACTTTGCCGTTAGCATCTCTTATCTGCACCACTGGACCTTGCTCGATAAACAATCCAGTCAGCAAAGTGGCTTCGGTTAATGCACCGCCGCCATTGCCTCTAAGGTCGATGATGATACCTTCAACCTGGGCTTCTTTGAGCTTAACCAGCTCTTTAGACACATCTTTCGACAAATCCATATAGAAACCAGGGACCTGAATGACGCCAACTTTACGATTTGCGTAGAGGCCATTATCAGGTTCGATCACTTCGGATGTTGCCGCTCTATCTTCGAGACGTATCTTATCTCTGGTGATAACGACTTCAAAAGACTTCGCCGAAGAGCCCCCTTTCTTAGGTAAAATTTGCAGCACAACTTTGCTGCCCTTAGGACCCTTAATCAGCTCGACTACATCGTCTAATCGCCAACCGATAACATCGACGATCTCCTTACCTTCTTGACCTACGCCAATAATTTTATCTTCGGGAGATAACTTTTCGCTGACCGCCGCTGGGCCGCCAGCCACAAGACTCTTGATAACTGTGTAGTCATCATCCATCTGCAGTACCGCACCTATCCCCTCAAGACTCAGGTTCATCTCCATCTGGAAGCGTTCGGCATTGCGGGGGGAAAGATAACTCGTGTGTGGCTCGACTGTCCGAGAGAAGGCATTCATCACACCTTGGAATACATCTTCACTCTTAGTCTGACTCAAACGTTTTATCGCGTTGTTATAGCGTTTTTCAAGCACTGGGACGATCTCTTCCCATGTTTTACCGGTCAATTTAAGATTTAATGCATCGTATTTAACGCGTTGACGCCAAAGCTCATCCACTTCCGCTTCATCTTTAGGCCAAGCCGCATCTTCACGATCATACTGATATTTATCATTAGGGACCGTAAAGTCTATCTCTTTGTCTAATAAGGAGAGTGCATAGGTAAAACGATCGTAACGTCTTTTTTGAACCCGTTCGAACATCTTATAAGCAGGTGTTAAATCACCACTTTTAAGCATGTCATCGAACTGTTTAGCATATACTTGAAAGCTGTCCAGATCACTCTGAAGCAGCACATTACGTCGGTAATCGAGCTGCTTTAGATATCGTTTAAACACTTGCTCGGAAAAAGCATCATCTAAATCGAATCTGTGATAGTGAGAACGAGTGAAAAGGCCCGTCACGCGCTTGCTCGCAACTTTGTGTTGCGGCTCCTGCGTTAAAGCGGGTAACTCGCTGAATGGAATTGTAGGGGTTAACGCCCACGCCGAGAATCCGACAAAAATACTGGCGATTGAGACAGCCAGGGTAATTTTTCGCATCAACAAGTTACTCCTTTACTAAAATTAAAGCATGATGTGATCAACACTAACTTTTATGGTTAGGCCAGAATCCAATTGGACTTGAACATCATTTCTCTTAATGTCAACGATAACACCAGAAACTGGCAACTTACCGAGTTTGACACTAACACGCTGATTTTGTTTCAGCTCATTTAACACTGCTGGCGTCAAATTAACAACAGGGGCTGGCTCTTTCGCTGGCTTTTTAGCCGCTGGCTTGGCTCGTTTAGGCGCGGGTTTCTTGGCTTGCTTAGCAGCTTGCCCTTCCTTCCTTGCCGCCGCGGCTTTCGCTACGCGTTTCGCCTTCGCCTTTTCCTGGCTCTCTTTAAGCGTTGATTGCGCGTGCTCGACATGCTCTTGCTCTAACTCACCGCATTCTTTGCCTTCGAGGTCGATTCGCTGAACACCGGCTTTTACGCCCTTCAGATAACGCCAACTACTAGTATAGCGTCTCAAAGCAATTCTCAATTGAGTTTTACTGACTTTAGAATCATCAGCTAACCTTTCAGCCAACTCCTGAAACAATCCAATTTTTAATGGTTTAGTTTCGCCTTCGGCAATAAAGCACAAAGGAAATGTTTCATATAAATACGCAAGAATTGCGTTGGTGTCGGTCAACTTGTCTGTTGATTCCATTATTTCTTCCACAGTTTAAAAGGGGCACTGACTAGACATAAAATAGACTAAGCAGTGTCGTTTATATTTGTCTTTCGCGGGCTTAATCAGATAATCCTCAACAGGATTATCCAAACGCAGCGCAAACACGGCAGACATACTTTAGCAATTACAATTAACAAACGCCAAGCATTCATTCCCAAGCAAGGAAAATCCTCGACGTCCTTAGTATTCGAACCGCCTATTATAAACCCGAGTTTGACGATTGCGAACACGAATTGCGAAAAACTGCCTATAGTTTAGCCAAATAACGCATTTTCGAAGCTAAAGACTAAGTTTTCTAGGCCAATTTGATCAATTTCATCGAATCGAGCTAGCTTAGGACTGTCTATATCTAAAACGGCGATGAGTCGATTATCCCTAATAATAGGGATAACTATCTCTGAATTACTCGCCGCATCGCAAGCGATATGCCCTGAAAATTGATGAACATCGGCCACTCTAAATGTTTTTTTCTCTGATGCCGCCGAACCACAGACTCCCTTACCCAGTGGTATACGCGTACAGGCAACCCGGCCCTGAAATGGGCCTAACACCAGCTGCTCATCTTTGTATAAATAGAACCCCACCCAGTTAAGATCTTCGAGTGAGTCATTAATCAAGGCGGAAAAGTTGGCCATCGCAGCCACTAAGTCGTCTTCGCCCTGAAGAAGGGCTTGTGCTTGACGGTTCAGGGTTTGGTAAAATTCAGTTCTCATACAAACTTCCTAACACTTTATTTTTTGGTATCGACATTTTTAGCGTCGGTTTTCTTAGTCTTTTTTTTAATTTCTGTCGTCTCAGCTTTCTGAGGTACCACACCTTTCAGTAAACTGAGTAATAGGTCCTTGTGTTGAGCGAGATAAAAACTCAATTTTTCACAGGTTACTTCATCTATGTCTAATTCTGACTCAGCTAAGAAGGGGGTGAGGTTATCGGCGATATCAAGCATCTTATCGTAGGCATCAGCCTCCTTCTTAGATGTGAATGTCATTTTCTCAACCCCCTCTCTGACCACTACAAATTTAGTTACAACCGCCATAACGTCCCTCTCACTGTTTATATATACAGTTGTAGAGTCTCATAAATATAACTTCTTATGCAAGTATTCCGCAAAATCTGATATTATCTGTATGATTATAGAGTGATATCTATCAGGTTTTTCCAAGTAAGCATGACTCAATTACAAGCAGTTCAGACGAAATAACAAATTTCGTCGAACCAAGTATTAACCATAAAAGGGTGTGTAAGAAAGGGTGAAATTACTTACAGAACATGAGTGTGCAGATACGAGTGTGACCCTGTGTCGTTCTTGTGATCTGGTGATAAGGAAGCGAGCCTTGCCTTCGTCTGTGCGCGCCTTATGCCCTCGATGTCATACTGCCATCTATGATACACCTTATTGTTCCTTAAACGGCATGCTCGCCCTGTGCCTAACCGCGATCATTTTTTTCATCCCGGCAAACTTACTTCCCGTTCTCGAATTACACTTTCTTGGCAGCATCAGGACCACCACCATCTTCGAAGGTGCTATGGCTGTAGCGAATCAAGGTTACTGGATCGTCGCTATTGCCGTTCTCACCTCGGCGGTCATCGCCCCAGGTTTACTGCTGTTATCTATGCTAGCGCAAATATTAATTATCAAGTACCGACTACAGGTGCCTTTTTTTCGGGATATATTGAAGCGCCTGCTTAAATATCATGGTCTACTCTCGCAAGTCTCCATGTTAGAAATTTATATGATCAGTATTTTCGTCTCCGTCTTCCAACTCACGGACTATACCGATATCTATCTGGGAATGGGCACTTTCTGTTTCGCCATGTTATTTCTGGTGACGCTATTTTTACAACGTGAATATCATCTTGAACATATGTGGGGTTTATTAGATGACTAGCCCCTCGGAGCAGCCACAGAGAAACCAAGGTAAAGATTTGGGCCTGACACTCTGCCCCTCATGCCAGCAGTTGATGCCCCACAAGGAAACTCATTGTTCTCGGTGTGGCTCAGCACTCGCCATTCGTGATTATTCCAGTCTGCAAAAAAGTTGGGCCTTGTTGATCACCGCCGCAATTTTATTGATCCCGGCAAATATTTATCCGATCACTATCTTTACCAGTCAGGGGCAGACTCGTCACGATACTATTTTTACCGGCATTACCCATCTTATCGATCTGAATATCTTGCCGATTGCGGTAATATTATTTACCGCCAGTATCTTAGTGCCTATTCTAAAAATCTGTGGCTTGACTATTTATCTGCTAGCCATCAGTTTTCGTCTGCCCATCTCCAAGAAGAGGTTGATGGTCGGCTTTCATGTTATTGAATGGATAGGTCGATGGTCAATGCTCGACCTGTTTGTCATATCTATTACCGCTGCGGTGGTCAATATGGGTCAGTTGCTCGATGCAAAACCCGGACCTGCCGCTACCGCATTTGCTTTAGTGATTTTACTGACTCAGGTCGCCGCTAAAGTACTTGATACTCGTTTACTCTGGGATCGATTGGAATCGAAAGATGACACAAATGGAAACACCAAAAGTAGTTAAAAAGAAGCTTTTTTCGCCTATCTGGCTTCTCCCTCTCGTGGCTATAGCCCTTGGGTCCTGGTTAGGAATAAAAAGCATAAGAGAAGCCGGTATCGAAGTGCGTATCCACTTCCCCAGCGCGACTGGGATTGATGTCGGTAAGACCTTAGTACGCTATCAAGGGCTGACGGTGGGTAAAGTCGTCGATATTGGCATCGATGACGAACTACAAGGCGTTAATGTCGATCTTAAGATGGATTACCGAGCGGACCCTTTTCTTAATGAGCAAACCAAATTCTGGCTAGTCACACCTAAAGCCTCGATCACAGGTGTAGAAGGGTTAGATGCACTTTTCTCAGGGAACTATATCGCCATTCAACCCGGTGGCGGTCAATCTCAATCTTTTTTCGAAGCCGAAACTGATGCCCCGGCCATGCTGCCGGGAAGCGATGGTTTAGTCATTGAATTAACAGCCGATACCTTAGGGTCTTTGGATGTAGGTTCACAGATATTCTATCGACAGATCCCCGTCGGAAAAATCATCAGTTATCATCTCGAAGGCTCGAGGCAAATTTTACTGAGCGCATTTATCAAGAAGCAGTACACTCATTTGGTAAAGACGGACTCTCAATTCTGGAACGTATCCGGCCTGCATATCAGCGCCTCGCTCTCAGGCATAGAGATAAAAGCCGAAAGCCTGTCGTCCATTCTTGCCGGTGGCCTTAGTTTTAGCTCTTCGGATGACTCTCAAAGAGCCGAAAATGGGCACAGTTACCGAGTCTATGACAGTCAAGCGTTAGCCCAAGGTGGCATCGAATTTACGCTGACAGCCACTGAATCTGATGCTGCATCCACCGGCACCTCTATCGTTTTCAGAGGCATAGATATTGGCCGTATCACAGATACACATCTAACCGATACCGGTGTGGAGTTCACTGCCAAGATTGATAAAGAATATACCCAGTTGCTCTCGGGTACGTCTCACTTCTGGCTCGAGGGCGCCGACATATCCTTGTCTGGTATCAAGCATGCGGAGCGGTTGATCACAGGTAGCGTCATTAACTTTTCACCAGGAAGCGGTGAGCCTAAACAGCAATACCCTTTATTGGAGATAGCACCGGATCAAGACGCACAGTCTAAATTACTGTTAAGTTTAACCGCCGAGAATCATCCTGGAGTCGGGATAGGTGCCGAAGTTCGTTATAAGCAATTAGCCATTGGCAAGGTCAATTCCGTCAGCCTTAATCAGGCATTAACCGGCGTAGAATACCAGATCGAAATCTGGCCTGAGTTTACTGATCTGGTTAATACCAATAGCTATTTCATCCCCGAATCGGCCCTGTCAATCCAGGCATCCCTCGAGGGTATATCGGTGAAAACCCGTGACCTATCGACCTTGACTAAAGGCGCTATCAGCCTAATCCAGGGCTCCAGTAGAACCGTGGCAAAAAATCATGCACAACTGGCTTTGTTTCTCTCAATAGATGCGGCTGATGATTATTTTGACCGGCTAAATCAGTTTACATTATCCCTGATGAGTACCGATGGTGCGGGTCTGTCATCGGGATCGCCTGTCTACTATCAAAAAATGCAGATAGGCCAGGTCGACAAGGTTAACTGGAACTCGACTAATGAAAACTTCGATATTAACCTCAGCATTCGAAACCAATTCAAACCCTTAGTCAAAACCAATAGCGTTTTTTGGCGAAACAGTGCCATTACAGTCAATGCCGGTCTCTCGGGCATAGAAATCGATGTAGCTCCTATACAGGGAGCCTTAAAAGGCAGTATCACACTCGGTTTGCTCGACAATGAGGATATTGGCTCTCAAACTCACCTGTATGAATCTAAATCGCTGGCACTGGCTCAGGCAAAACCCATCAAGCTGACCTTCCCCGCCGATGTCAAGTTAGCGGCCAAGGCGCCTATACGTTACTTAGGCCACAAGGTGGGCGAAATCGAACGTGTCACCTTGAATAAAGACCTGATAAGTGTCAGCGTCGATGCCTATCTCTATGGAGGGTATGCCCAACATTTTACTCAAGAAGACGCCGAGTATTTCCTCGTCGATGCTCAAATATCCCTTGCCGGTATTAAAGCGCCTGAAACCTTAATAACGGGCCCCTATATCGGCGTCAAACCTGGGGTAAGCACTCAAATTCGTACTCAGTTTATCGGTGAAGTGACCCCAGTGATACAGGCCAAAAAAGACTGGTTACAATTCACTCTCGAAGACACTAACTTGGGCTCAATGACAGCCGGAACCCCTATTATTTTTCGAGGCATCAAAATTGGTGCTATCGATGCTTATCAGTTAGCCGATACGGGTAATTCGGTACAGATGTTCGCCCATATCGATGGAAAATATCGCCACCTGGTCAACCAAACTAGTCAATTCTGGGACCTGTCTGGTATAAAAATCGATGTCGGTCTCTTTTCCGGGGCTAAGATTGAGACAGGATCATTAGAGACCATACTGGCGGGGGGTGTAGGTGTAGTCACTGAGCGGCAAACCATGGCGAATAACATGCTGACATCAGACGCGAGTTTCACCTTACACAAAAAACTCGAAACTAAATGGTTAACATGGGCGCCAGTCCAACTCAGCCAAAAATAACGTCACAGATTAAGCATTGCCAGGAGGATAGTATCCCCCTTCTGGCTGCTCTTTATTTGGCTCATTAACTATGCTCTTATTTTATACTTACTTAAATCGGTATTAGTCTAGGAAGCTTAGATTAGTCCAGGGAGATTTATGTCTAGAGAAATCATAAAAATGGCGGCCAGAAATTTAAAAAAAGCCGTCCCTTTGATGTTAAAGCACCACATTCCCACTACGCCAACCAATTACGCGCTCTGGTATACCTATGTCTCAGAGCAAAGCCCGGAATTAAATAAACGACTCGACACGGTTATTGAGCAGCACCATACCTGCCCGCCCGTGAATGCAGAGATGCTATATCGCGAGTACGTGTCAGATCCCGTCGAAGTCGATGTCCTCGACATGCGACAAAACCTCGAGGCTATGGCGACAGAACTCTCTCATGCTCTCAAGGATACCAACTTAGATGCCACTCAATTTCAACGACGTATCGACCGTAATTTCGACAGGTTAAATCGAATCGAGGAGGAAGGCGTCAGCTTAGAGAAGGTACTCGGTATCGTCAGAAGCTTAGTCAAAGAATCAGACGATATACGTTCGAGCACAGAATATTTCACCGGCCAACTGAGTAAAGCCCAACAAGAGATAGATGCATTAAAGCAGCAACTCGCAAAATCTGAACAAATCATACTGTACGATGCACTAACGGGTATCTTCAATCGCCGCGCATTCGATAATGATTTAAGAGGCTCCCTGAGTCAATCACCTGACGGTTTATGCCTCATCCTGGTGGATATTGACCATTTCAAGGCATTTAATGACAATTATGGTCATCAATTAGGCGACCAAGTACTTAAAGCCGTCGCTAAGCGTTTGCTGGAAGCCTGCAGAGATGGCGCAAAAATCTATCGATATGGTGGCGAGGAATTTGCCGTCATCATACCTAAAAGCCAACTTAGCGCCTCTCGTCATCTGGCCGAAGCCATGCGCCGTGGACTGGAAAAAATCTCCCTGAAGGACAGAAGAAAAGGCGTCCGTATCAATAAGATCACCGCATCATTCGGCGTCGCACAATGGCATAAAAACCTCGAAGGCGCTGAGCTTATAGAGAAAGCAGACAAACTGCTCTATGAGGCCAAACGTCTGGGGCGAAACCGGGTCATGCCCATCCCCAGCTAGAAGAATAGTCGCTACACAGGCAGCGCCCTCACTATGAGTCGGTACGGACTGCCTGTTTGTAGGGCATTAAATGGATAACAAGTGATCAGGGTCAGCTGGTCATGATAACTAGGCATCAGCGCACGAGTATCAGATTCGTGCACAATTTGAGTCGAAGATACCCGGTACAGACTGGTGTGCTTATCTGCGTCTTGAAATTTAAGCACCCGCCCGGCTTTAATCCCGTTAAGCACAGAAAAGTGCGTATCATTATGACCCGCTATGATTCTGTTTCCCCCTTGGGCCTGCAAACCTCCACCCTGGACCATAGTAGGCCCGAAGGCTAGATTTCTGCCCGACGCACCGGACAGCACATAAAAAGTTCTGTCTTCATTGTCTACATTATCTGCCGTCATCAAGGTCAGTTTAGCCACCGGATAGGTATCCGCCCAGCTCCATGGTTTATGGGGTTGCTTATCCTCTAAGGTTTGCCGCCATGCTTGCTCAATGAGATATTGTGCGAAATACGCCTTAGCCTGCATATATGAGCCTCCTCCTAAGAATAACAATCCGGTCAATATCACAGTGCAGCAGAGCCCTGTGCGCCAGCCCAGTAACAGGCTCATGTCTCCAGGCCTTTAGCTGACACCTGTCCATCACCGCCATATTCTCCTCCAGTCTTAATCGACACTGTTTGTCGGCTTTTCTGGGCAGCTAAGCTACGAAGCAGACTCAACCCAGCTCCCCTATCAAGACTAAAGCTTGCCAGATAGGCTAAACCTAAACCCAACAAGATCATGCCCATCATGATAAGCAAGCGACTCTCACCTCCGGTCTGAGGCAAGTAGCCCACTGGTGGTTGCCAGCCAAATGGTGTGGACTGCACCACACTGGCATTATTTGACACCACAGACGAAGGCTTTGCAGGAATGACCTCAACCGCCACTAAGCTAGTATGCTGGCTCACCAGATGATATTTGAGCGCCAAAGCCGTCACCTGTTTTTTTACTCTGGCCTGGTTAGCCCCATCTTTACTCATCTCCAATGCGGCGATCTGCTTTCTGGCCCAGACAAGATCTAAACCTGCAGCGGATTTGCGCTCATTGAGAGACAAACTACTATGCCAATATTGGTTACCTATCATGCCCGATACGATTAACTCAGAGGCCGAAGCCTGGTAAATCTTGGGACGCATCTTTATCGCGACTAACAAGGGTTCATTAGCGTACAGATCCGCAATACTGCTCGGCCAATGATCGGGAATCGTGCCATCGCCGTAGCGAAGCTCAATATCAGTGACTTGAGGATGCTCAATTTTATACAGTAGCGATTCTATTTTCTGCTGCACCTCGTCCAGCTTACCTATGTAGATGAAACTCCCCTTGCCTAGCTCAGCCGCTCTCTCCATAAAATGAGAGTTAGGCGCCGAGCCTATGCCGATGGTGAACAGTCTCGAATGACCGATATGCTCCTCGATAAGACTGAACAAGTCGCTCTCGTTCGCCACGGCACCGTCTGTCATAAACAAGACTTGCTTCAACCGGGCACTGTCTGGGTCTGAATCATCTGCATTTTTCTGATAAGCCGAGTGCATCCCGGGAGCAAGCGCACGAGTCAGTGCAAAACCCATCTCTGTGCCACCATTGGCCTTTAAGGTGCGTATAAACTGATTAGCCCGACCGATATTTTTTGCCGTGGCAGGCAGAGACTGAGCAGATAAGGCGTGCACATTTGAATTAAATTCTATGATATTGAAGCTATCACGTGTCCCTAATCCGGCTAACGCATAGCCCATTGCCTTTTTGGCTTGTGCGATTGCCTCACCGGACATGGACCCCGAGGTATCGATAACGAGTATCAAGTCCCTGGCTATCGCGGTGATCGCACCAACCTCAGGCGGGATCAACATCAGTAAGGCATAGTCGCTGGTTTCTGGTGAAAGATTTGCCTCCTTATGGGTTTGGCCTTCCTGGGCATAGATAGCCGCAACGGGCTCGCTACCCAAAACAGGTGTCCATCTGAGGACAAAATCTCTGTTGGCAGGCGTATCACCCACTAACTTGAGCAGATATTGGCTATTAGTCACTGGCTGCTTATCAATATCATGGTAAACACTGTGTATCTCACTGAGCGCCATCCCCGCATCGAGATCTATCTCAATGTTCACCTTAGGACCTGCGGCTCTGGGCTCCTCATGGCCATCATTTAAGTCAGCAAATTGTGCCAATATTCTCTGTGTAGAAGGATAGGAATTATCCTTCTCGTCTCCTTGTTTGGACACGTATCTTGGATTGACTAACATAGGGAATCTGAGGCTGAACTCCCCTTTTTCATACTTCACCAGCTCTTGATAGCTTATCTGCACCACTAAGGTTTCACCCGGCCCCAGGTTAGCGACAGAGGTGGTGAAGATATTGGGTCTCGACTGCTCCACCAAGCTGGCTCTTTGACCTGTAGCTTTAGCCAGTTCAAACTGTTTTTTGGCCTCTTCTCTCTCTCTGACTTGACCCTCGATGACCTTTTGCCCAACGATCAGGCGCATATGATCCACGGCAGCCTCATTGGGTAAAGGAAACAGGTAACTGCCATTAAGCCAATCGTCACTATCATTGGTGAATGTCTGAGTCACTGTGACCCGATTAACCCAACCGGAGACCTTCATCTGAACATCTGTGTGAAGTGGCATCGCTATCTGAGGCTCACTTTCTCCTTGCCTGTGATAAACAAAACTCCCCTGAGTTATCTCAACGGCACTCATGGCCTGAGCCACATTTATCCAAGATGCCATCATGATGACTATTGCGGATATGGCGATGTTAAGCCCCCTCCTAAGAGGGGCGTGTAAATTCAAATGATGCTCTAGCCACAAACCTGTTCTCATCTTTATATTCCTTTATCATGAAAACCGATTAATGGTTGGCGGCAATGGCCGTATCTTGAGAGACAAATTTAATCGTGACCCTGCGATCGAAAAAATCATTCTCGAAGCTCTGCTCAGCGGTTATCGGCGCACTGGCACCGTACGCACTGGCTGTTAATCTTTGTTCATTCACCCCCTTCTTGCTCACCAGATAGCTTTTCACCTCGGCAACTCTCTGCTCAGACAAAGCCTGATTGTAGGTCGACTCTCCACGGCGATCCGCATACCCGGTTAGATCTAACCTGAGGTCATCAGACATCACCAGTGCACTCGCCAATTCATCCAGTTGAGGCTGAAAATGAGTCTCTAACTGAGAGGAGCCAGTCTTAAATTGAATATTTAAGCCCAGCTCTAACTCGGTCAATTTCTGCTGCCTGGCCAACTTGAGTTCAGCCAGTTCATCTTGCACCGATTCATACTGATTAGAGATAAGCGCCAGAGACTGGTTATCTGCATTGAGCTGATTAATGGTGGTTTTTTGCTGGCTTAACTTGACCTGCTGAGATTCAATCTCAGTACCATCTCCAACCGACTTACCGATAATGCCGCCGGTAAACGCGCCGATAATCGCGCCAATGGGCCCGCCGACGACGGCACCTAGGACAATTCCTGAGCCCACGCCGATCAACTCTTCATGGTGCTCTCTTTGATTTTCTGTGTCTGATGCATAGCCCATATTCGAAAATGTTAATGAGCTCATCACTAATGCGGCAATCAATTGTTTGTTCATTTTATTCTTCCCTACTGTCATTAACGTTATTGATGTGTTCTCTGAACCAAGAGTTCGCTTCAATTCGATATGAACATTAAAACCCATAGAAATGACTTTGACGGGGAGAAAAAATGGCATTGCGGGTATCAATTGTGGCAACAAAAAGGCAATCACTTAAGTTGGCTTTTTACCTCGTTGTTTTGCTGTATAGTCACATTCCAACAGGGTTATCCGGCAATAAAGTAAGCTGCCGACGATTATCAATTAGCTATTGTCACGATAATCGACTTTAAAAGGTTAAAGGTCATGAAACGTATCGCCATCGTTGAAGATGAAGTCGCCATTCGCGAAAACTATAAAGAAGTATTACAACAGCAAGGCTACAGCGTCCAAGCCTATGCTAATCGCCCTATGGCGATGCAGGCTTTCATGACACGTCTCCCGGATCTGGCCATCATAGATATCGGGCTAGAAGATGAGATTGACGGTGGGTTTACCCTATGTCAGTCCCTCAGGGCCATGTCGAGCAACCTGCCTATTATCTTTTTAACCGCCAGAGACAGTGATTTTGATACCGTATGTGGTCTCAGATTGGGCGCAGATGATTACTTGAGTAAAGATGTCAGTTTTCCACACTTGATTGCCAGGCTGGCCGCCCTATTTCGCCGAGCAGAATTGCAAGGCAAAGAGTTACTAGATGAAAACCTGCTAGAACGAGATAAACTGGTCATCGACATCAACCGCATGCAAGTGTATTGGAACAAGACGCATATTGAACTCACTGTGACCGAATTCTGGATGGTGCACGCACTGGCAAAACGCCCGGGGCATGTTAGGAATCGACAAGAATTGATGCAGGAAGCTAAAATCTTTGTCGATGACAGCACCATCACCTCTCATGTGAAACGAATTAGAAAGAAATTTCTCGCCCTCGACGCAGATTTCGACTGCATAGATACCGTTTATGGTATGGGATACCGATGGGACCCTCAGGGCTAAGCTCGGCTGAGGCCGCTTAACATATTTAAACAAAGAGTATCGCTAGTGTTATATCGCCTCCTGGACATAAGAGCTAAAGCCTCTATGTATGCTTTCATCATCGTTAGCGAGACTAAAAACAGCATGCGCAAGCATTGGGCCTGGTTAATAACAACACTGGTCAAGATAACCCCGGCTAGCGTTTATAAAATAGCGAACGGGCTGAGCGAACTCTTGTTGCTGCTGAAACACAAATTATCTAAATTTCATCCACCGATAGGCCTGAGATCGAAAGTCGCCATTCTATCTTTGTTTCTCCTCTGCCTGCCCTGGTTAGGCTATCAATATGTGTGGGAGATGGAAAAGTACCTGAGATACGGTCAGGAAAAAACACTCGAAGGCACCACACAAGCACTCGCCACGGCACTGCATGAACGCCCTAGCCTCTTTGACATACAGGCCAGTTTTCTGACTCAGGTAGAACAGGGACGTGACCTATACGCTTACCCTCTAGCCGGACCCATTCAACTCGATGGCAAGTTGGGTGACTGGGCCTCTTACCGCCACAGAAGTATCAGTTATGGCGAAGACCATCTAATCTTTAAACGTTCAGCCGACGCCCCGTTAAACGTCAGTTTTAAACATATGGTGGGTAAATACGCGGGGTTTCTCTACGCCTTCTTCGAAGTAACAGATCCCAGTGTCATCTATCGTGGCAGCAACAGTCTCAAAATTGATGTCAATGACCACCTGGCCATAGCCACCTTGGCGCCCGATGGTAAATTTAAGCGCTATATCATCGCCACTCAAAGAGATGGCTGGGTGAGTGCATATAAGCTGCCTGAAAATCCCAAAAAAAGAATGCCTGTCACGCCAGAGCTTAAAATTCAGGGAAAGTGGATCAAGACTGAAGTCGGTTACAATGTTGAAATACGCATGCCGCTGGATATGGTAGGTAGCAAACTGGGTTTCGCCATCTATGATGTCAATGATAACAAGACCCGCATTCTGGATGCCATTGTCGGCACATCGGCCATCGATGATGTGGAAAGTTTAGGCACAGTACTGGTGCCTTCTCCTGAAATAGAAAGCATCATCAAAGGCATGAGCCATAACAGTTCGCGTATTTGGGTGGTTGATAAACATGGACGTGTATTAGCCAAGTCCGGTGACATTCGTACCAGCAGTAGTGTCTGGACCCGAACTGTCCAAGACAAACCCGATGACTCATTTTGGGGGCACTTTAAACGGGACTACCTGCACCGTTTCTATTATAAAATCTTAACGACCCCCCCAAAAGATTTTATCGACTCCCTGCAGGACTCCACCGTGCTCAAAGGAAGTCACATCAAGAATGCACTCGCGGGTAGGCAAGGTTCTACCTGGCGATTAACCCCGGACAATAAAGCCGTCATACTGGCAGCAGCCAGTCCCATCTGGATTGACGATAAGGTCATGGGGGTGGTCATAGCCGAGGAGACCACGCATGGCATCCGCACCCTGCGTAACAAGGCGCTGGAGAAATTATTTAACGTCATCCTGACCATTATGAGCATGGGCACCTTAGCCCTGTTCTTTTTCGCTTCCAGTATATCCAGCAGGATAAGAAAGCTCAGGGATGAGACCGAAGAAGCCATAGACAGCCAAGGCCGGATCAGAAAAAGCATCCAGGGCTCTGAAGTCAGAGATGAAATCGGCGATCTCTCGAGAAGTTTTGCCAGTATTGTCGGCCGTCTGGGCCAATACACACATTACTTAGAGAATATGTCTTCGCGCTTATCTCATGAGCTGAGAACCCCAGTGGCCGTGGTGCGCTCTTCATTGGAACACCTGAGCCTACAACAATTAGATCCTGACACCCGAAAATACGTCGATAGGGCAGAAGAAGGCGTTAGCAGACTCAATATGATCCTCAATAACATGAGTGAAGCCACACGTCTGGAAGAGAGCTTATCTCAAGCTGAAGTGGACATATTCCCCCTATCTAAGGTCATCTCAGGTTGTATGCAAGGTTATCAGCTCACTTATCCAGACAAGGAATTTCTGGTATCGATCATACAGGAACCCTTGACCATGAGTGGTGTGCCCGAGTATATCGCTCAGCTCATGGATAAGCTGATTGCCAACGCGTTAGAATTCAGTACCGACAATACGCCCATCACAGTCACCCTAACGGCCAAGCACAGGCACGCAGAGCTGACCATTGCAAACTTCGGCCCCCTCTTACCCGAAAAAATGGCAGAGCAAATTTTCGAATCTATGGTCTCAGTACGCCAACAAAAAGCCCAAGATAAGCCCCATTTAGGCCTCGGACTCTATATCGCCCGGCTTATCACTGACTTCCACAAAGGCTCCATCAAGGCAAGGGATCTACAGACTCCAGATAAAAACGGTAAAGCTGGCGCTGAGTTAGTCAGCTCAGGCGTAGAGATCTTGGTCTCACTGCCTTATATAAAAGAGTAGTGTCATCATAACTCACTGAATTTTTATTAATTTTTTTTGGTATCTTAGCAAGCCCAGAAGAGTAAATGGCACACACTCTTCTCTTTAGCCATTTAGATGTTAAGATGGCTAAAACAGATTATTTCTCCTACTCGTTTCTGGAAGTATGCCCTATGAAAAAAGAAACCAAGATCATCAGCGTTGGACGTGACAAGAAATGGACTAAGGGTGTGATCAATCCGCCTGTATTTAGAGCATCGACTATGATCTTCGACACTATGGAAGAGATGCGTTTTGCCACCAAAAACCGTGCTAACGGCGAGATGTTTTATGGTAGACGTGGTGGCCCCACCCACTTTGCTTTTCAGGCGGCTATCGCCGAACTCGAAGGCGGCAGCGGTACTGCGCTATACCCATCAGGATCTGCGGCCATCAGCGGTGCCCTGTTATCATTTTTAAAAGCCGGCGATCATCTGTTGATGGTCGACAGTGCCTATGAACCAACCCGAGACCTATGCAACAAGCTGCTGGCAGGTTTTGGCATAGAAACCACCTATTATGATCCCATGATAGGTGAAGGCATCGCAGAACTTATCAGGCCTAACACTAAAGTCTTGTTCCTAGAGTCACCAGGCTCAGTCACCATGGAAATTCAAGATGTGCCTACGCTGAGCGCAATAGCACATCAACATGGCCTCATTGTCATGCTGGATAACACCTGGGCCTCACCGATAAATTCGCGCCCTTTCGAGATGGGCGTGGATATATCCATTCAAGCGGCCACTAAATATATTGTTGGTCACTCTGATGTGATGTTAGGCACGGCGACGTCGAACGACACGCACTGGGAGCAACTGAGAGAGAATAGCTATCTAATGGGACTGTGCACCTCCCCCGATGATGTCTATCTCGCCAGTAGAGGGCTGAGAACTCTGGGCGTACGAATGCAACAGCATGAACAGAACGCGTTAAAAGTGGCAAACTGGTTAGCAACTCGCCCGGAAGTGGATCACTTAAGACACCCGGCATTCGAGACTTGTCCGGGTCATGAGTTTTTCAAACGAGATTTCAGTGGCTCCAACGGCCTGTTCTCTTTCGTATTAAAACAGGGCGACCTCAAGTCTATTACCGCCTTGGTGGAAAACATGGAACACTTCAAGATGGGTTTCTCATGGGGTGGGTTCGAGAGCCTGATCTTAGGCGTCTTCGGTATCGACAAGATCAGAACGGCCACAAGCTGGGATAGCAGCAAGCCTCTTATCCGACTGCACATAGGTCTGGAAAATGCGGATGATTTGATTGCCGATCTAGAAGCAGGGTTCGAGCGGTTCAACGCAGTGCTAAACCGCTAATATATGCTACACACTGAAACCGCCCTATTGGCGGTTTTTTTATGCCGGCTTGATCTCATTCATTACCCAAAGAAATGGCTCGCCTAATTCAACTAGTTCTCCATCGATAATGACCAGGCTGGTATTATCACCACAAAAATACACTCGTGATAAATCAGCTGATATCGCGGCTAACTCCATTGCCACAACAGAAGTTTTTTCAGCTAGCGATACATGGGGAACGAAATGAAATGGCACCAGAGATAAGCCGGACAGATCCTGTAATCCCACGTAGTTTGCATCGCCACATAAAATCGCAGTATCGATTGAGGGCGTCATGATCATCGCTCCGGCACTGACGCCGATAAGTGCACCACCATCAGTCACATATTGATTAAGCACTGGGAGTAAATCACGATACTTAAGCCACTTAAGGAAACGATAGGTATCACCTCCGGATAAGTGAATCGCATCACAGGCTAATAGTTGCTTCAAGCTTGTCTCATTGAAGCCTGACTCCAGTTCCAGATAACAATCGAGCTTATCACCTAGCTTGCTGTACATGTGTTGAGTAGCTAGGTAGTAATCTCTGACAGGATCTGGCTGTGAGGCGATATAGCCTATGCGCTTCGAGCTTGTTCCCAGTGCATCCAGCACATATTTTATTCCAGCAATACCATTTCCGGTATCAGGGTCGCTAACCAATGCCAACTTCATATCGAGGTCTTATCATTTAAGGAATAAAACCAGAATAATCATATATTCACATGGTCGCAAGTCCCTCTCACAGCTCTTTCTCACCCATCGCCCTAAAACAGCTTGACTCAGTCCGCAGCTGATTAATATTAATTTCAGTGGATTAATTATTGCCTTAACGTTTGTTTTTCACACAAAATATTCATTAATACTCATTTTTGTCAATTGACTGTTTTTTGTTGGCCTAATTTATTGCTAACATGATCGATTATCTTGTCTTTTGTTTCTTTAGATTTTATTTTTGGGATTTTTCGTCATGTCCAACTGGTCTTTATCTTTACTTACTCTTCCCCTTGCCAGCTTAATCTTCTCGGCCACAAGTTTCGCTCAATCTGACTATCAGGCTATCGGTGACAGTTTTAAGTCGCAATTTCATGCGCAATTAAAGAAAAACAAGGTGCCTGGTGGCGCCTTCGTTATTGTCGATAATAATAAAATTATAAAAATGAGCGCCTATGGCAAGCGCCAACAAGGCGCGAGTCTCAATATCAACACAGACACAGTTTTCAGACTCGCCTCGGTATCAAAAACCTTCGCGGGTACCTTAGCGACCATGCTGGTCCATGAACATAAATTTGAGTGGAATGAGCCACTGCGCAAATATATGCCTGAGTTTCACCTCGCCGATGCTAAAACGAGCGAGCAAGTTAAACTTGGCCATCTCATAGGACAAAGCACAGGCCTGATGCCGAACAGTTATGACAACATTCTTAATGCCAACGGTAAACTAGAGAAGATCATTCCTAAGTTTAAAAAATTAACCCCTATGTGTGCACCTGGTACGTGTTACAGCTACCAAAATATTGCATTTTCTTTTATCCAACCTGTGATCGAACAACAAACTGGCGACAGCTACGCTAATTTAGTGGAGAAGCGCATCTTTGAGCCCCTACATATGGATACCGCCTCGATAGGCATGGATAGCTTTATGGCAACAGATAATAGAGCCAGTCCGCACATCAAGACACGTTCGGGTTTTAAAAGGGTCAAGGTAAAGCCTAACTACTATCAAGTCGAGCCCGCCGCAGGGGTTAATGCCAGTATTACCGATCTCTCTAAATGGTTAATGGCAAACCTGGGAAATAACCCGGAGGTGTTATCCCCAAGTTTATTAGCGGATGTTCAAACCCCGGGAGTGCGCACCAGTAAAGAGTTGCGTCGCCGGGAATGGAAAGCTTACCTGAATGATGCTCATTACGGCAAAGGATGGCGAGTGTATGATTTTGAAGGGGAAAAATTAATCTATCACGCAGGTTGGGTTGCAGGTTATGTCGCCGAAGTCGCCTATTCTCCTCGGCTTAAAGTCGGCATGGCCATGTTACTCAATGGCGAGTCGAGAGTGATAGCTAAATTAGGCGCAAGTTTTTGGCACAGCGTCATTCAGCAACAAGCTCAAATCGCCATGAAGAAAAAAACCAGTATTCACGCCGATTAGCACTCAGCATAAACTAAGCGGTCTGTCTGCGACGGCTTAGTTTCTTGAGTCCGAGATGAACTAGCCTTAAGCCACTAGTCCCAAAATCTAAACCTAAACCTAAACCTAAACAGGATTGTCGATGTCGACATACTCATGTTCGATATCAAACTCGCGCGCAAGGTGCTCACCAAGGGCCTGGATGCCATACCTTTCTGTCGCATGATGACCCGCCGCAAAGTAGTGTATACCCAGCTCAAGGGCACTGTGATAAGTACGCTCCGACACTTCCCCACTGATAAAGGCATCGACACCTAAGCTCGCCGCATCATCTATATAATCCTGAGCCCCACCGGTGCACCAGGCAATTGTCTGTATTTCGGCAGCGGGATCGCCAATATGCAGAGCTTCCCGGTTAAGTATCTCACTGATATTCTTACTAAAAATACCTGCAGAGACAGGCGTATCTAGACGTCCTTGCCAAATGAGTCCCTGAGCAAGCCCTGGGACTGGCTCTGCATCCGCAATATCTAACTTTCGACCCAGCTCGGCATTGTTGCCCAGCATGGGGTGTGCATCCAGGGGAAGATGGTAGCCAAAAAGATTAATATCATGGGTCAGTAATGCCTTGATCCGCCTCTGCTTCATGCCTGTTATCACCTCTCTCTCCCCTTTCCAGAAGAATCCGTGGTGCACCAACAGCGCATCGGCATCGAGTGCGATGGCTTTATCGATCAGTGCCTGGCAGGCGGTGACCCCGGTGACGATTTTTTTTATCTCTGCTCGTCCCTCAACTTGCAGACCATTAGGCGCATAATCTTTAAACTTACCCGCTTGTAAAAACTCTGCGAGATATTCTGCTAACTCGTTACGTGTCATTGAACCGCCCTTATAAAAATACAGTTTAAGTCTAACCCATGTACCGATCCCGGCACAGATTTAACCCGCTCACACTTCAAAAAATAGCCAGGTGACATTTTAACAACCTTTAATTAACTCGTTTAAAATCAAGTTAATTATCAATTACATGTAAATAAGCTGCAAAAACCAGCAAATAGCGGCGATTTTCAGTGAAAATTGGACATTTTACTGGTTTAGCCTATAAAATCAGCCCAAACCTTCAAGTTAACATTAAAAAATAAATAGGTTATTACTATGTCAAAACTGACCAAAGAAGAGGTTATCAGCGCATTAGAGTCTGCTCTTGCTGCCAAGCAAGGTTCGACTGTAACGATTGAACAGAAAGGAAGCTGGTACAAAATCGATGGCGGTAAGTCATTACGCTTTAGCGATCTCGACACTATGCTTACCGAGCTAAGTGGCGGTGAAGCTGCTGCTGAAGTGACTCAAACCCAAGCTAAGCCAGTTGCAAAGACGGCTAAACCTAAGGCGGCAGCTAAAGCAACGTCGACTAACAAGACTAGAGCCGAAGCCGTGACCACTTCAAGCTCAAAAGGCGGTAAGACGCCAAAAGAGCTATGGCGTGAAAAACTAGCAGGAAAAGGTCAGTTACCTCGCGGTTTCTAAGCTTTATACCAATCCCACTAGTAACAACAAAAAGGAGCCTGAGGCTCCTTTTTGTTGTTACGGCTATAGCGGGTAAATTACATAGCGATATCGACCCTAACGCTTCCTTGAAGATACACGACCCTCACTTCATCCCCGGCGTTGAATATCATGCCTGAATCGAGATCTTGTATGATCATCACCTGCTGGCCATCCTCCTGCTTGATCATCAGTTCAACCAATTTCAGCTCTCGGTAATAGGTGCTATCGCCATATCTATGACCCATACCAGCCCCTAGCAAGGCCCCTAAGACAGTCGCGACATCTTGCCCGCTACCACCGCCGAATTGATGACCAATAACACCACCAATCAAGGCACCACCGAAGGTTTTCCATCCTTGATTTTGATCTTCAATAAGTTGTTTCTCGGTAATATTTCTCACCGATACCAGCTCACCATAAAGGACTTTCTCTACGGGAACGGCTTGATCCCTCTGATAGGCAGCCGCGCAATTCAGAGAAAAGGTTACCGTCAAAGCCAACAATAAAGAGAGTAATAGATTAAAACTAGGTTTCAACATAGTCATTTTTCCGCTAAATTATAAGAAGGCCTTCTAAGGATAATCTTACTCAATTGTGAACTCACTGTCCTATTTAAATCATCAATTCGAACAGTTCCCAGAACCTGAACTGGCACTGACAGATCCTAACGGGCTATTAGCCATAGGGGGGGATCTGCAACCGGCTCGATTACTCCATGCTTATTATGAAGGCATCTTTCCCTGGTTCAATCTCGATGACCCTATCCTTTGGTGGTCACCGGATCCTAGGGCAGTATTTGTCCCGGGATGCATGAAAGCCAGTCGTAGTTTAATAAAATACCTTAAAAAACAAACCTGGACCTATAGCATAAACCAGGCTTTCGAAGCCGTCATAAAGGGCTGTGCTCAACCGAGAGTGGCACAAGATGGCACCTGGATCACCACAGATATCCAACAAGCTTACCTGGCACTACACCATCAGGGTAAAGTCCACTCAGTAGAAATTTGGGATAATGGCGCCCTCATCGGAGGGTTATATGGCGTAGCCATAGGACAGGTCTTTTGTGGCGAATCTATGTTCCACACCCAAACCAATGCGTCTAAAGCGGCCATGCTGATGTTACATCAGCACCTATTGAGAAACGGTTTCAAGTTAATCGATGCCCAAGTGATGAACCCACACTTAGCCTCTCTAGGCGCTACGGCATTAAAAAGAAAAGATTTTATCAATTTGCTCAAGCGTTTCCGAGATGGTGATGTTTCGGTCAACACTTGGTTACCCAACGAGGTTCATATTGAGCTCTAAATCACAACAAGTTTCAGTAGGGGTGACTAAAACCTTTCCCTGCAGTTACCTGGACACCCGAATGGAGCAACTCCTGGTGCTTCAGGAAGAGAGTATCGACATAAACTTGTTCGAACAGTTATTGTCACTGGGCTTTAGACGCAGTGGCAGCACCATTTACAAACCCCAATGCCCCCATTGCAGCGCTTGCCTGCCCATTCGTATACCCAGCGCAACTTTCACCCCTTCGAGACGACAAAAAAGAACCCTGAAAAACAACAGAGATCTGGTATGGAAAATAATCGGCAAACAAGCCGAATATCACTATACTTTGTACGAAACTTATATCAATCAAAGGCACAGTGATGGGCCCATGTATCCGGCTTCTAAAGAGCAATATCAACATTTCATTGGCTCTGGTTGGTTAGACCCGGTATTTATTGAACTATGGAGCGCTGACAAGCTGGTAGGGGTGGCTGTCACCGACATTCTGCCTCACAGTTTATCGGCAATCTATAGCTTTTTTGCTCCCGAAGAACACAAACGCTCTTTAGGATCTTTGCTTATTCTGCTCCAATGTCGTCTGGCTAAATTGATGGGAAAAGATTTTGTTTATTTAGGCTACCAAATTGATGAATCGAGAAAGATGAACTATAAGAGAGACTATACTCCTTATCAAATATTAACCAGCTCGGGCTGGCTGCAAACACCTGATGAGAAATAATTTATTGGTTTTTGAGTATGTGCGGTCAAAGAGCGCACTATTTAACGCAGATAAGTTAACCTGCTCTTTACAGCAAGGTGAAATTGCGGCATGATATGCCCGTTTTTAACATTTGAAGGCTAACAGGATAACTGATTAATGGCGAAAGAAGACAACATTGAGATGCAAGGCACGATCCTTGAAACCTTGCCGAACACAATGTTTCGTGTAGAGCTAGAGAACGGTCACGTTGTGACTGCACACATCTCAGGCAAAATGCGTAAAAACTACATCCGTATCTTAACGGGTGACAAAGTGACAGTTCAGCTGACCCCTTACGATTTGAGCAAAGGTCGCATCGTCTTCCGTTCACGCTAAGTTAGCTATCACAAGATTTTTAAAATCGGCCTAACCGGTTTTTTAGTTTATCGTATTAAAAAAGGCTGCAATTGCAGCCTTTTTTTTACTCTTTTTTAACCGACTAGCTCAGCACCTTCTCCACTCTGTCGGTGGTGATCACAATCTCATTATTGACAACATCGACGTGTGCTTCCCCCCCTTTCTCCAGATCACCAAACAATATCTGATCCGCCAGCGGTCGCTTAATAAGCTCAGTCACAACCCTTGCCATAGGCCTTGCTCCCATAGACTTGTCATAGCCCTTCTCAGCCAATAGGGTTCTCGCTTCGTCACTGACATGCAGAGTCACGGATTTATCATCGAGTTGAGCCTGCAATTCCACTAAGAACTTATCGACAACCTTAGCAATCACGGTCATATCCAGATGATTAAACCAGATAATCTCATCTAGCCTGTTTCTGAATTCTGGAGAGAAAATCTTATTGATCTCAGACAATGCATCTAAGCTATGATCCTGCTGCTTAAAGCCAATGGAGTTACGTACCGTCTCCTGCACTCCCGCATTGGTGGTCATCACCAGGGTGACATGCCTGAAATCTGCTTTCCTGCCATTGTTATCCGTCAAGGTGCCATGGTCCATCACCTGCAGCAGCAAGTTATAAACATCCGGATGCGCCTTCTCAATCTCATCGAGTAACACCACACAATGCGGATTTTTAATCACCGCATCGGTAAGTAATCCTCCCTGATCATAGCCAACATAACCAGGAGGCGCACCGATCAGGCGAGACACAGTATGACTCTCCATATACTCGGACATATCGAATCTGATCAGTTTGAGCCCGAGACATTTCGCCAATTGATTGGTCACCTCAGTCTTACCGACACCGGTAGGACCCGCGAACAAGAAACTACCAACGGGTTTCTCTTCGCCACTCAGCCCACTACGAGACAGTCTAATCGCAGCGCTAAGGCTTCCAATCGCATTATCTTGGCCAAACACCACCATCTTAAGGTTACGGTCTAGGTTCTTCAGCATATCTTTGTCAGTGGCTGATACGGACTTCTCAGGTATTCTGGCAATCTTAGCAATAATTGATTCAATCTCACTCTGACCGATAGTCTTCTTTCTCTTGCTCGGGGGTTGCATCGCCATTCGGGCACCGGCTTCATCGATAACATCGATGGCTTTATCGGGCAGATGACGATCGTTAATGTGTTTATCAGACAATTTGGCCGCCACACTCAAAGCCGCCATGGTGTATCTCACCCCATGATGCTCTTCATATTTAGACTTGAGTCCACGCAATATTTTGGTCGTCTCTGCCACGGAAGGTTCATTAACATCAATTTTTTGGAAACGTCGGGCCAAGGCACGATCTTTCTCGAAAATACTCTGATATTCCTGGAACGTGGTCGAGCCCATACATCTTAACCGGCCGCTAGACAGCAAAGGCTTTAGCAAGTTAGACGCATCCATCACCCCACCCGATGCAGCGCCGGCACCTATGATGGTATGGATTTCATCGATAAACAGGATCGCCTTCTCATCGTTTTCTAGTTCTTTAAGCAGACTCTTGAAACGCTTCTCAAAGTCGCCGCGGTACTTAGTTCCGGCTAAAAGAGCCCCGAGATCTAAGGAATAGACAGTGACACCATTCATCACTTCCGGCACTTCATTCTTAACGATACGATAGGCAAGTCCCTCGGCAATTGCCGTCTTCCCCACCCCGGCTTCGCCCACCAGCAGCGGATTGTTCTTTCTGCGGCGACAAAGGATCTGAATCGCACGTTCAATCTCTTCGCTGCGTCCGATAAGGGGATCTATATGCCCTTGTTCTACGCGCTCATTGAGATTATCGGCAAACTCAGACAGCTTGCTTTTCGCCTCTTCAGGCTCACTATGATCTTCAATTCGCTCTTGACTCGCTGCGGAGTCGCCTTCGTTCTTAGACACTCCATGAGAGATGAAATTGACCACATCGAGTCGAGTGACTTCGGCATTGCGTAATAAGTAAACCGCTTGTGATTCTTGTTCACTAAAAATAGCAACCAGCACATTGGCACCAGTGACTTCATTGCGGCCCGAAGACTGTACATGGAACACCGCCCGCTGCAGTACTCTCTGGAAGCCTAATGTAGGCTGAGTCTCTCTATCATCCTCAGGATCGGCGATGATGGGCGTGGTTTGTTGAATAAAACTGGACACCTCCTCCCTCAACTTGTTCAAATTAGAACCACAAGCGACTAGTGCCTCTTGTGCGGCCGGGTTGTCAATCAAGGCCAGCAATAAATGTTCTACCGTCATGTACTCATGACGCGCATCTCTGGCTTGCTGGAACGCCAGGTTTAAGGTGACTTCGAGATCTTTGTTTAGCATAAGCACCCCCTAAATATACAACGTAACAAACCTAACTTTAGGCTTTCTCTAAAGAACACAGTAACGGATGTTCGTTTTGTCTTGCAAATTGATTTACCTGGGCAACCTTAGTTTCTGCAATTCCAAATGGAAAAATACCGCAAATTCCTTTGCCCTGATGATGGATGGCCAACATGATATCTGTGGCTTCGTGTTCATTTTTCTTGAAAAAAAGTTGTAATATTTCAATCACAAAATCCATCGGAGTATAATCATCATTATTTAACACTACCTTATACATCGAAGGTGGCATCAGCTCCGATTCAACACGCTCTTCTACGTGTTCAATATTTCCTACTTTACCCATGTTTCAATATTAGCCTCTAGTCATGCCTTGTACCAATCGATATAAAGATTTTCAACCCTTTACTCAACATCTCATATTTCACACACTAATTGATACAAATTTTCAACTCAAATGTTGAGTTTTTGTTAAGATACGCTTGACTTACATACGAACTGCTTTCATTCTGTTCAACAAGCGGTGAATCAGCCCGCTCATTTAGTTTTACTATCTTACTGGTAAGTAAACAACAGAAGGAAGTGGAAGTATGGCAAACGGAACTGTTAAATGGTTCAACAACGCCAAAGGATTCGGGTTTATTTGCCCTGATGCTGGCGGTGAAGATGTTTTTGCACACTATTCTACCATTGAAATGGAAGGCTATCGAACTCTAAAAGCAGGCCAACCAGTTCAATTTGAAGTAGAAGCGGGTCCAAAAGGTATGCACGCGTCAGTAATATCAACAATTAATTAATGTAGTGGCCAAGATCAAAAAAAGGCAGGGAGCTCCCTGCCTTTTTTATTGGCTGATTTTCACAGCCGAAACCTATTGACGGTGTCGAGCCATCACAGGCTAAAACTAAGCCGAAGCGGTAAACCAACTTCGACTAGGTTTTATACTTTAAGAAACAAACAAGGCGTTAAGTGTCGCACTCGGACGCATCTCGGCAGCAGCCTTTATAGGATCTAAACGATAGTAGCCGCCAAAATCGACAGGGTTACCTTGCGCCGAATTTAACTCAGCAACAATCTTGTCTTCATTGCTCGCCAATGCTCCCGCTAGTTCAGCAAACTGCGCCTTAAGCTCAGCATCTTGTGACTGGCCAGCGACAGCCTGAGCCCAGTACATGGCAAGATAGAAATGACTGCCACGGTTATCCAACTGCCCCACTCGACGAGAAGGTGACTTGTTCTTATCGAGAAACTGTCCGATAGCCACATCGAGTGTATCAGCCAGTACTTGCGCCTTAGCATTGTTAGTCGTCTGACTCAGATGCTCTAACGATGCGGCTAAAGCCAGAAATTCACCTAATGAATCCCAACGCAGGTGCCCTTCCTTCTCAATCTGTTGTACATGCTTAGGTGCACTTCCGCCCGCACCCGTTTCAAACAAACCGCCACCATTCATCAAGGGAACGATAGAAAGCATCTTAGCACTGGTACCCAGCTCAAGAATGGGGAACAGATCCGTTAGGTAATCACGCAGAACATTCCCCGTCACTGAGATAGTATTTAAGCCATCTTTAGTGCGCTGTAGGGTGAAACGTGTTGCATCTATGGGTGACAAGATACGAATATCCAGGCCATCCGTGTCATGATCGCCAAGGTACTGATTCACTTTTTTGATAATTTGAGCGTCATGTGCACGCTTCTCATCTAACCAGAATACCGCCGGTGTATTCGATAAACGTGCACGCTTGACTGCAAGCTTAACCCAATCCTGAATAGGCGCGTCTTTAACCTGGCACATTCTCCAGATATCACCCGCTTCAACATCATGGGATAACAGCGTGTTTCCGTTAGCATCGATAACATTCATGCTGCCTGGTGCAGAGATTTCGAATGTTTTATCGTGGCTACCATACTCTTCGGCTTTCTGAGCCATCAAGCCCACATTAGGCACACTGCCCATGGTGGTTGGATCGAAGGCACCGTTTTCTTTACAAAATTGGATGGTTTCCTGATATACACCAGCATAACAACGATCCGGGATCATGGCCTTAGTGTCTTGAGGCTGACCATCCGGTCCCCACATCATACCTGAAGTGCGAATGGCGGCTGGCATAGACGCATCTATGATCACATCACTAGGCACATGCAAGTTAGTGATGCCCTTATCTGAATCGACCATTGCCAGTTCAGGGCGAGTCTGATAAATAGCCGCGATGTCGGCTTCTATGGCGGCTTTTTGCTCCGCTGGTAGTGTGCTTATCTTGGCGTAAACATCGCCAAGACCATTATTAACATCGACAGCTAGCTCTTCAAACAGGCTTGCATGCTTAGCGAACAAGTCTTTGTAGTAGACCTTGACCGCATGACCGAAAAGGATAGGATCCGATACTTTCATCATGGTGGCTTTCAAATGCAAAGAAAGCAGCACGCCTTGCGCCTTAGCATCTTGAGTCTCACGCTCGAAAAACGCGAGTAACGCCTGCTTACTCATCACTGAAGCATCGATCACTTCGCCCGCTTTCAAAGCAAGTGCAGTCTTAAGTACCTGCTCACCGCCCTCTTTCGTCTTAAGGACGATACTGACTTGAGTTGCCTCAGTCAGAGTGACAGATTTTTCACTGCCGTAAAAGTCACCCTCAGTCATATGTGCAACGTGAGTCTTAGAATCTTTAGACCAGGCTCCCATAGAGTGCGGATGCTTCTGAGCATATTTTTTAACAGAGCCTGGCGCACGACGATCTGAGTTACCTTCACGTAATACCGGGTTTACGGCGCTGCCTTTAATCTTGTCGTAACGGGCTTGAACATCTTCCTCAGCAGCATTGGTCGGCTCATCGGGATATGATGGAATATCATAACCTTTCTGTTGAAGCTCAAGAATACAAGCTTTTAGCTGAGGAATTGATGCACTGATATTGGGAAGTTTGATGATGTTGGCTTCGGGTTTACCCGCAAGTTCTCCCAGTTCAGCCAGTGCATCGGCAATTTTTTGCGACTCTGTCAATTTCTCAGGAAAGAGTGAAATGATTCGACCCGATAATGAGATGTCACGGGTTTCAACATTGATACCAGCCGCTTGAGTAAACGTCTTAATAATAGGTAACAGAGACAGGGTCGCTAACGCGGGGGCTTCGTCTGTTTCAGTATAAATAATGGTTGATGAGTTATCGGTCATTTTCCGTCCTACATTATTGTAATAATAAGAATTTAAGATACTTTTGATTATTTTTTATACTGCTTTTTTATTTAAATACAGTTTTTTATAAATACACTTTTTTATAAATACATCATTGAGTCTCCCACCTTAGCGCGGGCTACTTAATTTGTGCTCACTAGATAGAGAGTCAAGCCTATGACTCGAAGTCGGGCACTCCCTAACTGCAATAAGACTTTAACGCCTATATTAACGCTTAAATACCTGCGTTGAACATCTCAATACAGCATGACGTTTTGAGATAGATCATATTTTCATGGCCAACATCATAAAACATTCCTGACAATTTTCAAATTCCACTAATGGCGAATGCCAAGTACAATGTCCGCATCAAGCCATACTATGTCAGAAGATAGCCAGAGTGAGTCATACTATTCCTCATCAAAAACAGTTAAAAAAAAATCGTGCTAAGCCCTCAGCAGATAACGCCTCTACCTGGGGTGATAAGAAGAAAGTCAGCGCCCATAAGAAACACGGTACCTTGGGGTCGAAAGCTGGAAAACCTGCCAGAAGCAAGCCTGCGGCTAAAGATCCTGTGATCCTTCTGTTCAACAAGCCTTTCGATGTGCTCTGTCAATTTACCGATGAACAAGGTCGAAAGACCCTAAAGGATTTCATTGCCGTGAAAGATGTCTATGCTGCAGGTCGTCTAGACAGAGACAGTGAAGGCTTACTGCTACTGACCAATGACGGAAAATTGCAGTCAAAGATCACCGAGCCGAAGAAGAAGACCTTTAAAACCTATTGGGTTCAAGTGGAGGGCGCACCGGACGAAGCTGCGCTACAGACATTACGTGACGGTGTAAAACTGAAAGATGGCATGACGCTACCCGCTAAGATATCCATCATCTTAGAACCCAGAGTGTGGGACCGAGAGCCCCCTATCCGTGAACGCAAAAATATTCCCACCACCTGGCTTGAGATTCAGATCTGTGAAGGTCGCAACCGCCAAGTGAGACGCATGACCGCGCATATAGGGTTTCCCACCCTCAGACTGATCCGTTATAAAATAGGTCAATGGAGTCTGGACGATATCGATATCGGCCAATACCGAATCCTGGATATGAAAGCCAAAGGCTAACATAGACAAGTTTACCTCCACGCCTTTGAGGACTCTCTTGCATAGATGATTTCCTGAACAAAATTCACTATCCGCTGGAAGTGCTCAATGATGACTATCTCAAGTTAGCTCCGAACAATAATGCGTGATAGAATACGCCCCCGAAAAAGTCGCTTATTTTGCTCCTTGTATGAAAACGGTCAATAGCAGATATTGTGCTTGATTCATGGAATCTTCTCTAAGCAAATCAGCGATTAAAAACACATTCAATGGTTTTTAGGATCTATGGCATTTATCGAACCCACAGCAAATAGCAGTAAAAAAGTCATTGTCGGCATGTCCGGCGGTGTTGATTCATCCGTCTCGGCTTACTTGCTACTTAAGCAAGGTTATCAGGTTGAAGGCCTTTTCATGAAAAATTGGGAAGAAGATGATACCGATGAATATTGTGCTGCTGCAGACGATCTAAAAGATGCCCAAGCGGTATGTGACAAGCTTGGCATCAAGCTTCATACCGTCAACTTCGCCGCGGAATATTGGGACAATGTGTTCGAATACTTCCTGGCCGAATACAAGGCGGGTCGAACTCCAAATCCAGATATCATCTGTAACAAAGAGATCAAGTTCAAAGCATTTCTCGAGTTTGCCGATGAAATTCTCGACGCGGATTATATCGCCATGGGGCATTATGTACGCCGCAGCGATGAAACAGGCCAGTGCCAGATGCTACGTGGTGTCGATGGCAATAAAGATCAAAGCTATTTCCTCTATACGCTCAGTCATGAGCAAATTTCCCGCTCTCTCTTCCCCGTGGGCGAGCTCGAAAAGAGTGAAGTCAGAGAGATAGCCAAAGAGATGGGTCTCATCACCCATGACAAGAAAGACAGTACCGGAATTTGTTTTATCGGCGAACGTAAGTTCACCGACTTTTTACGCACCTTCTTACCTGCCCAGCCCGGCAATATCGAAACTGCAGAAGGCGAAGTCATCGGCAAGCACCAGGGACTCATGTACCACACCTTAGGCCAGCGCAAAGGCCTGGGTATTGGCGGAATGAAGAACAGCAATGACGACCCTTGGTATGTTGTCGATAAAGAGATGGACAGAAATGTCTTAGTGGTCGGCCAAGGTGGCACTCACCCAAGATTAATGTCGGTGGGTTTTTATGCTGACCAGCTCCACTGGGTCGATAGAAAAGGCCCCATCAATGAAGCAAAAATCACGGTAAAAACCCGCTATCGTCAACGAGACGTAGCTTGTACCCTGTTTCTTGAAACCAATGATAAAGGCGAAGACATAATAAGAGTCCTCTTCGATGAACCTGTTGCGGCGGTGACCCCAGGCCAATCGGCAGTCTTCTATTCTGATGAGCTCTGCTTAGGCGGCGGCATCATCGACTCACTAATCAGAGAGTAATCCGTGAACGAGCAACTGAATGAACGCACAATGGCCTTCGCAGGGATCTTACAGGCCATCGCCCAGGTGCAGCATATTGCCAGGCACGGAAGTGCTGATACTGATAGTCTCGCGGCCAGTCTGAACACGGTTTTAGTCACTGAACCTGAGACCACATCTGATGTTTACGCAGACAAAGTCGCTCTGAGAAAAGGCTATCAACTGATCGTTAATCAGTTAGGCGACGGCAAAGAGAAAGATGTAGAGGTCACACGTTACCTTATCGGAGTTTTGGCCTTGGAGCGCAAGCTGTCCCGAGGTAATGCCATGGGGATCTTAGCCGAAAGAATCAATCAGGTGCACCGTCAACTGCACCACTTCGCCATCACAGATGAGCAGGTAGTAGCCAATTTTGCCGGCATCTACAGCGATATTATCAGTACCTTAGGTCCTAAAATACAGATATCGGGTAACCCTGAATATCTGCAACAGTCTCAGGTACAGGAAAAAATCCGAGCCCTATTACTCTCTGCCATGCGCAGCGCAGTATTATGGCGCCAATTAGGAGGCAAGCGTAGACACCTTGTCTTCGCCAGAAAAACAATAGTCGATATAGCTAAAAAAAGCCTCACCCTATAATAAGTCAAGTTCATTAAGGAGCTTCTAATGGAACTTTCCGCACTAACTGCTATCTCTCCTGTAGACGGTCGTTATGGTAGTAAAACCGCCTCATTGAGAGGGATTTTCAGCGAGTACGGCCTGACCAAGTACCGTGTTCAAGTCGAAATAAACTGGCTAAAGCTGCTGTCCAGCTGCCCAGAAATAGTTGAAGTCCCACCGTTCAGCGAAGCGGCATTAGCCCTTCTTGATCAAATTAAAGATAACTTCAGTGAAGAAGATGCACTGAGAGTTAAGGCTATCGAAGCGACCACTAATCATGATGTTAAAGCGGTTGAGTACTTCATCAAAGAGCAGATTGCCGATAATGCCGAACTGGCCGCTATCAGCGAGTTTGTTCACTTCGCCTGTACCTCGGAAGACATTAACAACCTGTCTCATGCTCTGATGCTTACCGAAGCACGCGAGCAAGTACTGGCTCCTTCTTGTCAGCAGGTTATCGATGCCATCAAGGGACTCGCAATCGAGCACAAAACTGTTCCCCTAATGTCCCGTACCCATGGCCAACCCGCCTCGCCTTCGACCTTAGGTAAAGAGATGGCCAACGTTGTGGTTCGTCTGGAGCGTCAGCTTAAGCAGATCCAAGCGATCGAAATCATGGGCAAACTCAATGGCGCCGTGGGTAACTACAACGCTCACATATCAGCTTACCCAGAAGTCGATTGGCACACATTATCCGAACGCTTCGTCACAAGCCTAGGGATCAACTGGAATCCATACACCACTCAGATTGAGCCTCACGATTATATCGCCGAGCTGTTCGATGCTATCGCCCGTTTCAACACTATCCTGATCGACTTCGATCGTGATATCTGGGGCTATATTGCACTGGGCCACTTCAAGCAGAGAACCATAGCCGGTGAGATTGGTTCTTCAACCATGCCTCACAAGGTTAATCCTATCGATTTTGAAAACTCGGAAGGTAACTTGGGCATAGCAAATGCCTTGATGCAGCACTTAGCCGCTAAGCTGCCGGTATCGAGATGGCAACGTGACCTTACCGATTCAACCGTGCTGCGTAACTTAGGCGTAGGCATGGCACATGCCTTGATCGCTTATCAGTCAACCCTGAAAGGGATCAGCAAGCTAGAAGTTAACGAAGCTCAGCTTAGAGCAGAGCTGGACAAAAACTGGGAAGTATTGGCAGAGCCTGTTCAAACTGTGATGCGCCGCTACGGCATCGAGAAGCCCTATGAGAAGCTTAAAGAGCTAACTCGTGGTAAGCGTATCGATGGTGAGCAGTTAGCCGTATTCATCGATAGTCTGGAGCTTCCAGCTGCAGTGAAAATTGAACTTAAGAAGATGACACCAGCCAACTACATTGGCCGCGCTGAAGCCTTCGTCGATGAACTAAAGTAACGCTTCAATAGTCTATAAGACAAACGACAGCAAAGGCGGTAAGCTTATCCTTACCGCCTTTTTTATGACCTTATCAATAAGCATCTATGTATAAACTGAATATCAATACTCAAGACTTCCTAGCGCAGCATTGGCAGCAGACCCCCCTAGTCATCAAAAATGCCTTCACGGATTTTGTCGATCCTATCAGCGCCGATGAGCTGGCGGGTCTTGCCTGCGAGGAGGAGATATCTTCTCGGGTTATCATCACCAATAAAGACGACTGGGATATCATTCAGGGCCCCATAGAAGAATATGATCAATTTGGCGTTGATAATTGGCAATTGTTAGTGCAAGCCGTCAATCACTGGCACCCAGATTCAGTCTCGTTAGTCGAAGCCTTCAGATTCATCCCCGATTGGCGTTTCGACGACCTCATGGTGTCATTTGCCACACCTGGCGGCGGCGTTGGACCTCATATCGATAACTATGACGTTTTCCTGCTTCAAGGAGAAGGGACACGCCGCTGGAAAGTGGGGGCTAGAGGTGATTACTCTCCCCGTGGTGGCGATACCCATACCGCACTTATCGACGACTTCGAGCCTATTATTGATGTGGTGCTGGAAAAAGGCGACATGCTGTATATCCCCCCCGGCTACCCACATCGAGGGGAAACAATCACCACGGCCCTAAGCTATTCAATAGGCTTTAGAGCGCCGAGTCAGCAAGAGCTGATGAGTGGACTGGCGGATCATCTGCTTGACACCAACACGGGCTTACAGCGTTTTATCTCTGCAAATGAGCCTGAGATGCCGGCAAGTCTGTCCATAGACCATCAAACAGGAATACTGGATCTGCTCAAAGACTTATTAGCACAGCCTCAGCATTACCAGCAGATGTTAGGCCAACTACTGAGTCAGAATCGTTTCGAGCTGGACTTGTGCGAGCCCGAGCAAGATTACTCGGCGACAGATTTAACTTCGGCTCTGGCGGAAGGTGCTCAGTTAGTCCGAATTGGTGGCTTAAAAGTTATCTGTCTCGAGGGCGATACTCAATCACGTCTGTTCATTAACGGTGAGGAGTACGAGTTCAACATAAACCAAGATGAGCTGGCCTATATCGCCAATCAGATGAGCCTGGACAATGATAAAGTGCTCGGCTTAACCGACTCACCTGAGATGACAAAGTTTCTGCTCACCATGCTTAACTTAGGCTATTACTATTTAGCTTAAGCCGAGTTCCTTTAGGCTTAAGCTCACTTAAAGCCAGCAGAATCAAAAATGGCACCCCAGTGAGGTGCCATTTTTATGCTCTGCGTTTAAAACAGCGAACATTTGATGGATTGATATCCTCTGATACAGAGAATATTCTCCCGCTAGCCCCAGAGCTTTTCATCGTTATGTATATGGTACAAACTTTCGGCTCTAGAGACCAAAAGTTGAGCGAACTTAGCTTGAGTAGGCTCTCTTGTGGCGCCACTTTGTTTTAAGTTTTCGGCTTTCAACTGCCACATCATAGAGAAGTGACGCAATGCATCACGGGCTGTTGCCGCCATTTTTACATCGACATAATCCGAGGGTAGATCGCCGGACATCACCCAAAAAGTCTGCTTCTTAGGCTGCTTAGACTCCATCTTCCAAACCGCGACATAGGGTGCCAGATAACGGCTCTCATCGACTATGACCTTGCTAGGAATGATGCCTTTTTCAGCTAAGAATTTATTCGCCTTTTGAAAATGCTCTCTGATCCACTCCTGTCTCAGCTCTTCTTGTTGTTCTGCCGTTAGCGCTTGAGTTTGATCGACTGCTTGTTCCGTCATACTGAATTCCTATCTTATTATTGTAAACATATTGATTTCGCTTCGCTGGCTAATGCAATTTGGGCATTAAAGCCACTACATCTTTACGTTGACGTAAAGTGGAAAGCTAGATTGCCACACAGATCACAATTAATCCCAATCTTTACTTTGTTGAGAGTATCGCTAAATGCTATCGTTCTGCAATAAATATAACAAGCCGTCAGAGTATCTCTTTGAGCTCTGGCGTTTACATCCCCAAGTGGAGAACAGTACGTGGCTGTATTTAATCATATCTCTTTCGACGATCATGAACAGGTCGTATTTTGTCAAGACAAAGAAAGTGGCTTAAAAGCCATCATTGCCATTCATAACACCAATCTTGGACCGGCAGTTGGCGGTTGTAGGATGTGGAATTATGAGTCAGATGACGAGGCATTAAACGATGTGTTACGCCTATCACGCGGCATGACCTATAAGAATGCCCTCGCGGGTCTGACTATGGGTGGCGGCAAGTCTGTCATCATCGCCAATCCTAAGCTTCAAGACCGTGAAGCCCTATTCCGCGCCTTTGGGCGTTGCATCGACGCTCTGGGCGGTAGATATTATTCCGCTGAGGATGTTGGGGTATCGACCAAAGATATCATGATCGCCCATGAAGAAACGCCTTACATGGCTGGACTCGAAGGAAAAAGTGGCGATCCATCACCTTTCACCGCACTGGGAACTTATTTAGGCATAAAAGCCGCGGCAAAGCATAAACTAGGTGTTGATTCACTCAAAGGACTCAAGATATCTGTCCAAGGTGTGGGTCATGTTGGCTATTACCTGTGTCGTTACCTCCATGAGGAAGGTGCCGAGCTAATAGTGACTGACATACATCAGGCATCTCTGGATAAAGCAGCAGCCGAATTTGGAGCCATAGTCGTTGCCCCACAGGACATCTACCATCAAGATGTCGATATTTATGCCCCTTGTGCTCTGGGCGCCACGATCAACGATACAACCATCCCACTGCTGAAAGCCAGCATAGTGGCAGGTTGTGCCAATAATCAGTTAGCCGAAGCCCGCCACGGAGAGAAGCTAAAAGAACTGGAGATTCTTTATGCACCGGATTATGTGATCAATGCCGGTGGCATCATCAATGTCTCCTTCGAAAAAAACTATGATGCCAATGCATCGACGAAGAAAGTCGAAGAGATTTACAACACCTTGATGACTATCTTTACCGCAGCAGATGAGCAAGATCGCACCACAGCTTCTATTGCCGATGAGATGGCACGCAAGATCATCGAAGCAGCAAAAGCATAGAAAAATATCGGTAAAATCACTACAGATTTTTTCACTATATTGATGGGACAAAATTAATTTTTTGTCCCATTTTTTATTTCTAATAAAAATTTTCAACACTGGCAAGTAGATACAAGTCAGACACAGAAATTTAATCGAACCGTACTGGAAAATGTCATATTTGTCAGCTTAACTTGAAGCTAGTTTACTCGCATAGGAAAATGCTATGGTGACTTTCAGGTATGATTTCAACCAAGATGTGATAGAACTCCAGGCCAGCAACTGGTGTGGTTTAGAGCAAGTGTTTGTCAATGGAAAACGGGTCTCTAGAAAACTAAATTTCGGCCACAACAGTGAACATAACATCCAGCTTAATGATGGCAAGCCCTGTCGTTTTCAATTGCTTATCGATCCAACATCTGAAGAGATGATCTGTCGAATTTATAAGAGTAACAGCCTGATCACTAGTATTCACCAGGGGAAGGAGAACCTAAGTAAGAGTAGAAGAACATTGCAAAACCTCGTCATATTCACCACATTGTCAGGCTTACTCTGGCTGCTATTAAACTGATCACTTGATTCAATAAGCACCACCAGACTAAACCAGCAAGCTGATAGGCGCACCTCTATCGCTCTGAGCTAGCACAGACTGAGCCTTTCACCTTGGATGCAGATAAGCTGGCTAGTTTGGTAATTGCCACTGCCTGCCGTGATGGTGGTAATTGACAGCTTTTGTTCATTAGTCCCCTTCTCAACCAATAGTGACGTTAATATCGTCCCATCTCTGGCATATGACACTGCAGAGACGAAGTCTCCTACGGTTAAATCCCGATACAGTTTTACGGTAACACTTCCGATAGATCTCGGTTCCAACGGCCCCTCAGACACCACCAGAGTGTAACCCCTTGCAAGCTCGACCTTAGTGACATAAATTTGAGCAGACTTGTTCTCGCTCACCCGCTTTATCGATGACGGTTCGCCAGTTTGCGCAATATTAACAGAGCAGGCGCTCAGCATAAGAGAAAAGACGAATATTGAGGTGGATTTTAACATTTGCAGCTGTGCCTATTGAAACCAATGGCAGGTATTATACCATTCCGCGTAAGTATCTGATCATTCAGCGGGAGTTCAAAGCGCTGTAGGCAAGGCGAATGTTTGAAGCTAATAGTTATTCTCGGCAACAAGCTCCTGCGTTGCTCTACCTCCTGCATCCATGCAGTCGTATATCGAGAACATTCAACGTAGCATAAAGGGCTTTGAAACCCGTACTGCGTGAGGCTCTCAGTGTTTCCACTTCTGTGTTGCATTGACTTAAAAGGGAATAACCATTTCCTCATCAATGTGCCTTGAATTGAAAAAACTGAGAGTCTCTGAACTGACCAGATACTTATATGGAATGGTATTAACCGATCAAATGGAAAAGCGATTGATCTTATTGAGCATAATGATAAAAGACGCTTGCTCATCTTCAGACAGGTTGACCAGAAAATTGTCATTGACCCTTTCGGCTTCACAGATTAAATCTTGCTCCAGGGCTTTGCCGATGTCGGTTAAAAAAATCTGAAAAGCACGACGATTGTCGGCTTCTTGATGGCGATGGATTAAACCTTGTGTCTGCAGCTGGTCTAATAACCGAGTCATGGTGTAGTTAGCGACATCACAACGCTTAGATAACTCAGTTTGCGTTATTCCCTCCTCTTGCCACAGGGCAAAAAGAACCGGCCAAAGCTTAATATCGAGTTGGTATCGTTTGAGTTTCTCATCCAATGCATTTTGCAGATCTATATTCAAGTGAGATACCAAGTAGCCAAGACTTTCATAATGTTTCAACTAGCACCTCCAATTCAATAAGGATCTAATTTAATATTACCACTAAGCTCACAAGAAACTAGCAATACTCAAAACTAATTATGAAAACGATATAACATCAAAGCGTTAACCTAGATTTTTTTATTTTTTAAAATATACTCTTCTACGAATCGATAATAACAGGCCCTGCCTAGCTTGGCCGCTAGCCCATTAGACAGCTCAACGAAGACGCTGTCCTCTTCAATGGTAAAGGCGCTCACACCCTCAATATCGAAGCGGGTATCCAGGCCTGTCACCAGCTCAAAACAACCGTTCTTAAGCTCGTTGTAATCCACAATAATGAGCGGCACAGATTCCACCGAGACCTTAAGTTTTTCAACCGGTGTGATCAGAAAGTGTTCGGCATCGATACGGTGTAATATACTGCTGAACAGACGAGCAAACTTAGTCGGCAAGGGTTCATTTCGGTAGAACCACAGCCCCTGATTATCGATATTGAATAACACGGTTTCCGTACAAAGGGCATTATCTTGCCGCAACTGCTGCAATGCAGTATCGACTCTCTCTGTCTCGCTATTTTCTGATGTTTTACTCATCTCATCTCCTTATGTCGCCCTCAATCATTTTACCAGTAGGAAGGCCAATAGAAAGGCTAATAAAAAGGCCAGGATAACCTCGCCTTTTTATCTAATACCAACCGGTATACTAGTCTGCAATAATTAAACTCAATAACGCCTGCACCGGATGTCTTGGCTTAAAACCACCGAAGCGCTTCACCTGAGTACGACAAGAGTAACCCGATACCAATACTTGCTCCTGAGGTACGGCCTTCATGGCCTGCTCCCATGACATTTCATACAGAGACTTAGAACGCTGCTTGTTCTCGAGCTCATGGCCATAAGTGCCTGCCATGCCACAACACCCTAAGCTCACCGTCTCAAGTTTGGCACCAAAATGAGAGAAAATCGTCTTCCATTCGGCGCCGGTACTTGGCTTAGCAGTCGATTCAGTACAGTGGCTGAACCAAGTAAAGCGGGTATTCTTGACCTGTTCCGCCACCGCGGGCATGGATTTTATCGCCTCGAGCAGCCACTCACTGGACAGTTTAACCTCGAAATCACCTCTGGCATCACCTAAAACTTCTCGATACTCATCGCGATAACACAATACCATGGCCGGATCGACCCCTACCATGGGCATGTTCAATGCATGCAACTTGGTCAAAAAATCCGCCGACGATTGAGCAGTCTTGGCAAACTTATCCAAGAAGCCTTTAATATGAATGGGCTTACCATTAGGTTTATAGGGCAGTAACACAGGCTTAAGCCCCATCTTTTCAATGAGCTTGATAAAATGGTAAACCGTGTCAGCTTCATAGAAGCTATTAAATGGATCTTGAACCACCAAGACATATTGATGACGTTCATCATCAGTAATCGCTTCCAGCGCTTCAAGATCGTAACCTCTACATGCATGACCATCTAATTGCTGTTTCAGGGTCGGCACAGATAAAGCCGGCGCATCCACATAACCCAAGGACTTCTTTATCACCCACTGACTGACGCTGTTCTGCGCCAGGACATTAGTGAGTCTGGGCGCGATGGCCATCAGGGGTAAAGAGTCCTCGATGCCGGCCACCAGATAATCTTTTGCCGGACGCAGATACCTTTGGTAGTAGATATTGAAAAATTGTGCCCTGAACTTAGGCACATCGACCTTAACCGGACACTGAGATGCACAGGCCTTACAGGCTAAACAGCCCTTCAACGACTCCATAACTTCGTGGGAGTAGTCGTATTCACTCTTAGCTTTTAAGCTATTTTGAGCCCTCTGTAGCAAACCCTGAGGTTTTTGCTTCGCAAGCTCTACCACATCCACCCCCTCTTTCTCCAGCAGACGCAGCCACTCTCGCATCAGACCCGCACGCCCCTTCGGCGATTGGACTCTGTCACCCGTCACCTTAAATGAGGGACACATGGGTGAATAGCTGCTGTAGTTGAAACACAGGCCATTGCCATTACAGTTCATCACATCGGGGAATGCATCCCGAGTCTGTATCGGGATCTGTCGATCTAAGCTACCACGTTTGGCACTGTCGACATTGTAGATCAAGGCTCCAGTGCCTTTGGGCGCCACCAGCTTGCCAGGGTTGAGTTTATTATGGGGATCGAACAGTCCCTTCACCTCTTCGAGCAGGCCATACAGATGCTGACCAAATACCGCCGGGCCATACTCGCCGCGCACCCCTTTACCGTGCTCGCCCCACATCAAGCCGCCATATTTAAGGGTTAGCGCAGCAACTTGATCGGAAACTCGCTTCAACAATTTTTCGTCATTGATATCACACATGTCCAGTGCCGGCCTCACATGCAATACCCCAGCATCCACATGACCGAACATGCCATATTGAAGCTGATGGCTGTCGAGCAGGGCTCTGAATTCCATGATAAAGTCGGCTAACTTCTCCGGCGGTACGGCGGTATCTTCGGCAAAGGCTATGGGCTTACGTCGCCCCTTCATTGCCCCTAGCAAGCCAACCGCCTTCTTACGCATGGCGTAGATCATATTGATACTGGTTTTATCACTGGTCTGCTGATAACCGAGTAAGCCACGAGAACCAGCTGCTAGCTGAGCATCCAGGCTGAAGATAAGCTTAGATACTCTTGCTTCAACCTCTTCTCTTTCACCGGCAAACTCCACCATATTCAGGCCATCGATACGACTGCCAGGCACATCTTTAATCAAGTCTGAGACAGAATGCCAGATGATATCTTGCTGGGCTAAATTGAGGACCTTAGAATCGACAGTTTCTACCACAGTCGCTTTGGCTTTAACCAACTCAGGGGCATGACGCAGCGCAGATTCAAATGAGTCATACTTGATGTTGACCATCATGCGGACATCAGGCAGAGGCGTGATATCCAATTTAGCCTCGGTGATCACCGCCAGAGTGCCTTCGGAGCCGGTTAAGATGCGCGACAGATTAAATTCGGTTAACTCATCATTCCAGACGTTTTTCAGATCATAGCCGGTGAGAAATCGATTGAGCTTAGGAAAACGCGTTTCTATCTCACCACGATTGTCACTGCACATATCGGCGATTTTAGCGATTAACTGCTGACCGAGTGGGTTATTAGTGATCGCTGCGACATTTTTCAATTCCTCACGCTTAACTGCATAAGTATTCAATACGCTGCCATCATATAACACGCTGGATAGCTCGAGTACATGATCGGAAGTCTTGCCATAAACCAGCGAGCCCGCCCCGGAAGCATCGGTATTTATCATGCCCCCCATGGTGGCACGGTTGGAGGTAGATAGATCCGGACTGAAAAAGAAGCCATGTTCCCTGAGCGCATCGTTGAGGGCATCCTTGACCACACCGGCCTCTACCCTCACCCAGCCCTCCTCGGCATTGATCTCCAACACGTTATTGAGGTGGCGAGACAGATCTAAAATCAAACCATGGGTCAGTGACTGACCATTGGTGCCGGTGCCGCCACCACGAGCACTGAATACCACGCTATCGAACTCTTTTCGTGAAGCAAGCGAAAGGGCAAGGGCAACATCTTGTTGATTTCTGGGGTAAAGAACAGCCTGAGGCAAAAATTGATAGACAGAGTTATCGGTTGCCTGAGCTAAGCGTGCACTGTAACGCTTGTCTATGTCACCACTGAACTCACTGCGTTCGAGTGCGATTAAGAAGGCAAGGTATTCAGGCTCTAGGGTGTTTTCATGTGATAACTTGGGCAACTTAGGGTTAGGTAACATATATGTTTCTGTCTATTATATTTATGTAATTATGCCACCATTATATAAAAATCTGACATAAAAAAAAGCCGCTATATAGCGGCTTTTAAGATTAGCTTATTCTATGTAAAGAATAATTAACTCTGTGCTTTACCCAAATACAGCCAGGTATCGATCACAGTGTCGGGATTCAGTGAAACCGTGTCGATGCCTTGCTCGACTAACCAGGCAGCGAAATCGGCATGATCCGAAGGTCCTTGACCACAGATCCCGACATAAGCGCCCTTAGCCTTAGCGGCTTTAATGGCCATAGCCAGCAGGATTTTAACGGCTTCGTCACGCTCATCAAATAGATGACTGATGATACCTGAGTCGCGATCCAGACCTAAAGTCAACTGAGTCAAATCGTTAGAACCGATAGAGAAACCATCAAAGTACTCGAGGAACTGCTCGGCAAGCAGTGCATTAGAAGGCAGTTCACACATCATGATGACGCGAAGACCATCTTTACCGCGCTCAAGACCTTCCTCTTTAAGCAGTTCAATCACCTGAGCCGCTTCACCTAAAGTACGAACGAATGGGATCATGATCTCGACGTTAGTCAGACCCATCTCATTACGCACACGCTTGATAGCCTCACACTCGAGTGCGAAACAGTCACGGAAAGAATCAGAGATGTAGCGACTAGCACCACGGAAGCCCAGCATAGGGTTCTCTTCTTCAGGCTCGTATCTGTCACCACCCACCAAGTTAGCGTATTCGTTCGACTTAAAATCAGACATACGAATAATCACTTTCTTCGGATAGAAAGCCGACGCGATAGTCGCCATGCCTTCAACCAGGCGTGCAATATAGAACTCAACCGGCGATGAATAACCCGCGATCATCTCGTTGATCTCTTCCTGAAGCGCAGCATCTTGCTGATTGAACTCGAGTAGCGCCTTAGGATGAATACCTATCATGCGGTTGATGATGAACTCTAGACGAGCAAGGCCAACACCGGCATTAGGAAGACGGGCAAAATCGAACGCTCTGTCCGGGTTACCCACGTTCATCATGATCTTCATTGGCAGATCAGGCATAGAATCTACACGAGACGAAGTGACTTCAAAGTCCTGGATCCCCTCATAGATGAAGCCTGTATCTCCTTCGGAGCATGAAACTGTGATTTTTTGGCCAGTCTTGATGCGTTCGGTCACGTCACCACAACCTACGACGGCAGGCACGCCCAATTCACGGGCAATGATCGCCGCGTGGCACGTACGACCACCACGGTTGGTGATAATGGCGCTGGCGCGCTTCATGATAGGTTCCCAATCGGGATCTGTCATATCGGTAACCAGTACATCACCTTCTTTAATCTGGTCCATGTCAGCAATTGAAGACAGAACCTTAGCCACACCACTGCCTATCTTGTGACCGATGGCGCGGCCTTCACAGAGTACCTCACCCTTAGTCTTAAGATGATAGCGTTCAATCAACTGTACATCTTCACGAGAACGCACAGTCTCAGGGCGAGCCTGGACGATATAAAGCTTGCCGTCATTGCCATCTTTAGCCCATTCGATGTCCATTGGACGTCCGTAGTGCTTTTCGATAACCATAGCCTGCTTAGCCAGTTCCATGACTTCTTCGTCATTGATAGAGAACTGACGACGCTTATCGGCGGCAACGTCTTCTATCTTAACTTGCTTGCCATGGGCCTCATCATCTGAGTACACCATCTGAATGAGTTTGCTGCCGATATTACGGCGAACAACGGCTTGATGACCGGCCGTTAGAATGGGCTTATGGACATAAAACTCATCCGGGTTAACCGCACCTTGTACAACCATCTCACCCAGGCCAAATGAAGAGGTAATAAATACCACATCATTATTGCCCGACTCGGTGTCCATGGTGAACATGACACCAGAAGCGGCAGTGTCGGAGCGAACCATGCGCTGCACACCGGCAGACAGGGCGACACCTTTATGGTCGTAACCTTGGTGAACACGATAAGAGATAGCGCGATCGTTGAACAATGAGGCAAATACATGCTTCATCGCTACCAGAACCGCTTCATAGCCTTTAACGTTAAGGAAGGTTTCTTGCTGACCGGCAAATGAAGCATCGGGCATATCTTCTGCTGTCGCTGATGAGCGAACCGCAAAAGATGCATCCTTAGTTTCAGAGGAAAGCTTGTCGTAAGAGTCTCTTACGGCCTGCTCAAATTCGGGGTGGAATGGGGTATCTATCACCCATTGTCTGATCTGTGCACCGGCTGTAGCGAGTGCGTTCACGTCATCTACATCTAGAATATCTAGAATGTCGTATATCTTCTGGTTAAGTCCGCTTTGTTCAAGAAACTCATTGAACGCGTAAGAGGTGGTGGCAAAACCACCTGGCACTTGAACACCCGCATTAGCTAAGTTGCTAATCATCTCTCCAAGAGAAGCGTTCTTACCGCCGACCTTGTTGACGTCACCCATGCCTAATTCTTGATACCAGAGTACATATTGCTGCACAGTTCTATCTCCGCAAGTTTATTTCAGTGTGGCCCCTTCACAGGAGGGCAGCGGCATTTTACACTCCATCGCAACAAGCGTAAATCTATAATTTTATTTGTAATTTTATTACTACAAGAGGTCAAAATGTTACGTAAAGTTTTCTATATCTCAGACGGCACCGCCATCACGGCAGAGGTGTTTGGCCATGCGGTTTTATCACAATTTCCCGTTGAATTTGACGCGCTTACAATTCCCTTCGTCGAAACGGAAGCTAAAGCTCATACTATTAAAGCGCAAATAGATGATTGTTTTATTACCACAGGTGAACGTCCCTTAGTGTTCCACTCTATCGTCAAAGCTGAGATTCGAGACATCATCTTCAGCAGTGAAGGCATAGATTATGATTTTTTGAACACTTTTGTGGCCCCATTAGAGAAACAATTGGGAATGAAAGCCTCTCCCGTGGTTCATCGAACTCACGGCAAGGGAAATGAAGGCTATGAAGCTCGAATAGAAGCCATCAATTACACCATGGACAATGATGACGGTCAGACATTAAAGAACATAGATAGCGCCGACCTGGTACTATTAGGTGTGTCTCGTTGTGGCAAGACCCCAAGTAGTCTCTACCTTTCGCTGCAGTTCGGCATTAAAGCCGCCAACTATCCCTTTGTCGAAGATGACATGGATAACCTCAAACTTCCCCCAGAACTCAAACGTAATAAGAAAAAACTATTCGGTCTAACCATAGATCCGGTGCGTCTCCATGAAATACGCCAGAGCCGCATGGAGAACAGCCGTTACTCCTCGTTGCGTCAATGTCGTATCGAAGTCAAAGAGGTAGAGATGATGTACAAACGCGAGCGTATCCCCTACGTCGACACCACCAATCATTCGGTCGAAGAGATAGCCACTAAGATCCTCGATATCACAGGACTGAAACGTCATATGTTCTGATATGGGGCCTAAAACGGCTTAAACATTCACTTGTTTATCGAGATATATGCACAGATAGCCGAAATTAGCCTCACTTTTCGTGATCAAGGCGCTGTGCATCTTTAAACTATTCGTTATAATCCGAAGCAATCAGGCTAAATGCCCTTACGAACGCTCGGTACAATGAATGACCATTAAAACAGATGAACTACGCACCACTTTATTATGTAAGGCAATTTCTCCCGCTAAATTAGCTTCTGAATATCCCCTCACACAAGAGGCTGCCGACTACCTTGTTCAACAGAGACGCGAAGTCGAGGCTATCTTAACCGGTGAAGACTCACGACTCCTGGTTATCATAGGTCCCTGCTCAATTCATGACACCAAGGCGGCCATAGATTATGCGGAGCGCTTGGCAAAACTGCATATGGAACTGAAAGACGATCTGTGTATCCTGATGCGCGTCTACTTCGAGAAGCCCAGAACCACAGTCGGCTGGAAAGGACTCATCTCAGATCCCGATCTCGATGGCAGTTTCAACGCCAACAAGGGACTTCGTCTCGCCCGTGAATTATTGCAAAAAATTACCGAACTTAAATTACCTATCGCAACCGAATTCCTCGATATGGTGAACGGTCAGTATATCGCCGACCTTATAACCTGGGGCGCTGTCGGCGCACGTACCACAGAGAGTCAAATTCACCGTGAGATGGCATCGGCCCTATCTTGCCCGGTTGGTTTTAAAAATGGCACCGACGGCAACATCAATATTGCCATCGATGCCGTACGCGCAGCAAAAGAGCCGCACATCTTCTATTCTCCGGATAAAGATGGCGCCATGGCGGTGTATCGCACCAGTGGTAACCCATTTGGCCACATCATTCTACGGGGTGGTAAGCAACCTAACTATCACGCCGAAGACGTCAATGCCGCCGCTGAGCAACTGAAAAGCTTAGGTGTTTCCCATCGTATGGTTGTCGACTTCAGCCACGGTAACAGCCAGAAGAAACATGCCCAGCAACTCATCGTCGCCGACAGCATCATCAAACAGATGAATGAAGGCTCGACGGCTATCGCAGGCATCATGGCCGAAAGCTTCATCGAAGAGGGTAACCAGAAGGTGATCCCTGGAGAAGAGCTGGTCTATGGTAAAAGCATCACAGATGCCTGTTTGCATTGGGAAGACTCGGAGAAACTGCTTCGCTCTCTCGCTAAAGCTTCGAGAGACAGAATGAATAAGCTTAGCTCGTAAAGGCTAACCCCGTAAAAAAGGCTTCTCAGCATTGCTAAGAAGCCTTTTTTTGATCTAGGTGAAATAAGCTCAATATCAGCTTATTATTTAACAAATGGCACTGCTAAGTCATAGATAATCGGTTTTTAAAATGGCAATAAAACACTCGTTTAATAATGTTTCCTTTAGACGGAAAGTTTCACTATAATTCTCCGCCTATATTCCGCCAATATTGAACTAGCATAACCTTAGGTTGCCGTATGCCATTTCCCCAAACTCCCGAATCTCGCTCACCAATGATGAATGCCCGTATAGAACAATCCGAAGCCCGTGTCATCAAGGCCATATTTCCGTCCATCACCAACCACCACAACACCCTCTTCGGTGGCGAAGCCTTGGCCTGGATGGACGAAACCGCCTTTATCGCCGCCACTCGCTTCTGCCGTAAGCCTCTGGTTACGGTAAGCTCGGACAGGATTGATTTTAACAAGGCGATTCCTGCTGGCAGCCTGGCCGAAATTATCGCCAGGGTTATCCATGTGGGTAATACCTCTTTAAAAGTCGAAGTGAATATCTATGTAGAAGACATGTATAGAGACCACAGAGAGCATGCCATTAGAGGCGTCTTCACCTTCGTTGCCGTAGATGATGACAGACATCCCACCCAGGTCTGGACGCAAGAGTCATAAATCATAAAAGGCAGTGACCATAATCACTGCCTTGATGACCTGATTATTGCCCGATAGTTTTCATCCCCTGAAACTCCGTATGCCTCTAGTTAGACCTAAGTCTAATAAAACCGGGCTTTAAGGCTAAATCACCGCCAAATACCCATAAACCAATAGTCCCCCCCATACTTTTTCTGTTACATTGATGTAATCTTCACGCGCAACGAAATAAAATATAAAGCCATGAAGCTAGAAAATTTGAACATTATTATTGCCGATGACCACCCGCTGTTTCGTAACGCCTTACGACAAGCCTTGAGTGGTCCCTTCCCAAACACCAACTGGTTTGAAGCAGACAGTGCCAATGCACTTCAGGACCTGCTTGAAAATAAACACCAGACCTATGACTTAGTCATGTTAGACCTTCAGATGCCTGGCTCTCACGGGTATTCGACCCTTATCCATCTGCGAACCCACTTTGCCGATCTTCCTGTCATCGTTATCTCCGCCCATGAAGATAATATGACCATCAGCCGTGCCGTCCATTATGGTAGCTCAGGATTTATTCCTAAGTCATCTTCGATGGAAACACTGGCTGCCGCCCTAGCCTCGGTACTCTATGGGGATATCTGGTTACCGGATCATGCCGAGATACAGGAAATAAACGAAGACGCTACCGCTCTTGTGGCCAGTAAGCTTGCCGATCTCACCCCACAACAATACAAGGTGCTGCAGATGTTTGCCGAAGGCTTACTCAATAAGCAGATAGCCTATGACTTAGGCGTATCGGAAGCCACCATCAAGGCGCATGCCACGGCGATATTTCGTAAGTTAGGCGTAAGAAATCGCACCCAAGCCGTTATCTCATTGCAACGGCTAGAGATGGAAAAAGTGGAGCTCTAGTCTAGAAAAGCTGTAATTAAACAAAAAAACCAATCTGTTTAGATTGGTTTTTTTGTTTATGGGAAGTAATCGACAAAATATAAAAAATGAATGGAGAGTATTAACGAAAATGCTCCATCATCCGGTAGTAGGTCATCCCCAGTGCCATAGCCTGATTACCCAGCCATTCATTCATGGGAATGCGGATATGTTTCATCCCGGCAAACAAGTCAAACTCAGTTAACTGACCTATGATTGCCTTGGACATGATCTCCCCCATGATATGGGACGTTGCCAGTCCATGGCCCGAGTATCCTTGGCAATAAAAGACATTAGGCGATACTTTACCCAGCTGTGGAATACGATTCACCACGATACCGGCCATACCAGTCCATTCGAACTCGATATCAACTCCCTTCAAACGAGGAAATGTCCGCTCGAGTGCCGGGCGTAATTCAGCAGCCAGATTTTTCGAGTCCCGTCCCGAGTAATTTGTACCACCACCGAACATAAGCCGATTATCCGCCGTCATTCGATAATAATCGAGTACAAACCGGCTGTCGTACACAGCAACATCATGAGGATTTATCGCCTTAGCGACATCGGCGGAGAGCTTTACCGTGGCGCAATTCCCCAGAGATGCGGGAAACAACATGCCACTGAGTTTATTACGTGCTAGTTTATGGTAGGCATTTCCCGCCAATAGGACGCTGTTGGCGGTGATGGAGCCATGTTCTGTTCTGACTACCGGTAAGTCACCATCACAGATTTCAACAACCGCCGAATGTTCGAAGATCAATGCACCTTGCATCTCTGCCGCCCTCGCCTCACCGATACACAGGTTGACCGAATGCAGGTGCATATTGCGTTTATTGAGTAGTCCGCCATGATACAGGGGCGTCTCCAGATAGTCAGGGATCTCCTGCTTCGACAACAGACACAGCTCATCACCCATGCCTCTTAAGAGCGCTTCTTCATAGGTCTTTTCCATCTCTGCCATGTGAGCGGGTTTGTAAGCGGTATGCAGATGACCAAACTTAAGATCGCAGTCGATATTATATTTGGCTACCCGGCTCTTGATGATCTCATGCCCGCGCCACCTGAGATCCCAGACATAATCTTCCGCTTCGGAGCCTATGCGATTTCTCAGCTGTTTCGTCATGGCGGCATCGCCAGACAAACTGCCGGTCACCTGGCCGCCATTACGCCCGGTAGCGCCCCAGGCTATCTTGTTCGCCTCTAAGATGGCGACTTTAATGCCTTTTTCCGCCAGCTCCACCGCAGTCGCAACACCGGTAAACCCGCCGCCTATGATGACCACATCGACCCGAATGTCTTCCTCCAGCCGTGGATAATGTGTTTCATCATTGATGGTGGCGTTGTAATAAGAATCACAGCGTTGTTCTGACATAGAGCTCTCCGTCTGTTTGCTAAGGCAAATCTTGCTGGCTTTGTTGTTTTACATTTTTTACACGTGTAAACAATTTCAGTATATAGCAGGCTATTTTCTCGTCAACACACTTGATTGAAATATTTTACAAGGTGCTAGAAATAAGACTAATCTAGGCCTATACAAGGACGTTTACGGATATAATCTCTGATTAGAGTCATTTATTTTTTACGGAAGTGGACACGTCTTAGTAACAGACAGTAGCGACAGCAAGGCAAGAGCGAACATCTTGCCTTAAACAGGCTTAACAATTTTACAGGAGGTAGAATACGGGACTTATTGAGCGGTCCAACAAGCTTGTGTCAGTAACCGCTCTTTATCGTAAAGCTTAGCGTTGAACTTATCGTCTCTGTTAACGACTCCAACCCCCTTAGGCGTGCCAGTCATCACGATATCCCCGTCGATTAAACTCATAAAGCTCTGTATCTCGGCCAAGATTTTCTCGGGTTTAATCAGCATTAACGCGATATTGCCAACTTGTATTCTTACATCATTGATCATCAGCTCAAACGACAGGTTCTCACTTACACTCTCGATGGCAACAAATTCAGAAAATACCACAGAACCATCAAATGCCTTTGCTCTCTCCCAGGGAAGTCCCTGGGCTTTGAGTCGACTCTGCAGTCCTCGCTTAGTAAGGTCTAGTCCAAGGCCTACGGCACTAAATTGTTCATTCTCAACCACAAAACATAACTCGGCCTCATAATGTATCGCCTCTTGATGAAAACTCACCAGCTCAGTTGAGATCGCCGAATTTGGCTTAACAAACAGCACCATCTCATCGGGCACCTCATTATTGAGCTCCTTGATGTGCTCGACATAGTTGCGTCCCACACACACAACTTTCGAAGGCCTTACGACTCTATTAACAATGACTACTGTTTGCATCAAACTCCACTCCAAATATTCTTATTCACACAAGTCTAGAAAACACCTTCCCAGAGAGAGACAATCTATAGGGTCAGACCATCACATTTCAAACGAATCATTTAACTAGGCTCGAGATCAAGGCTCTCAACGCGGCGGGCTTCACCATCTTCGCCATATAGCGATACCCCTTACGCTCAACTTCATCCACCAGCTCTTTATTGGTATTGGCGGTGATAAGTACGCCAGGAAGATGGCTGCCATATAGGGCACGTATGCCATCCATAGCATCGACACCATTTTCGTCATTATCCAGATGATAATCGGCTAATACTATGTCCGGTGCGACCCCTTTAAGACCCAGTTTAATTCTGGCATCGGCAAGATCGGTGGCACAGATCACTTCACACTGCCAACGGCTGAGTAAACTATCCAGTCCCGCCAAAATCGTTTCTTCATTATCGATGCACAGTACCTTAACACCGGCTAAAGGCTGGATCATGGCCGCCGTTTTTTTCACCTGCGTCTCAGTAATTATCTTGCCCATAGGGACGCTGATTGAGAACACTGAACCTTGACCAAGAATTGAATCCACCTTGATCTCATGCTCCAATACCCGACTGATCCGATCGGCAATCGCTAAACCAAGACCCAGGCCGCTGACGCTCTTACTGGTGGGGTTATCCAGACGCTTAAACTCTTTGAAAATCTCCGAAATTTCACTCTCATCGATACCACACCCAGTATCCAGTACCTGGATTTCAAGATAATCTCCCCGATGACGGCAGCCGAGCAAGACGCGATTTCCCTTGGCGTAGCGATAGGCATTGGTCAAAAAGTTTTGCAGTATTCGCCTGAGCAGACTCAGATCTGAGTTAACGGAGGCAGTACTGGGCACCATACTGAACTTAATTTGATAATCTTGGGCCATGGCAGCAAATTCTACCGCCAGACCATCGAGCAATTCTGAGATAGCAAAGTCACGACGATTGACATCCACCACGCCCGAGTCGAGCTTAGAGATATCCAACAGATCCGTGAGCAGCTCACCGGCAATCTTGAGTGAGCTGTTTACATGGGAGAGTGTCGTCTTGCTCTCCTGATCTAAGTTTGGATATTGAGACAAGGAGGCGGTAAATAATCTCGCCGCATTCAAGGGCTGCATCAAGTCATGGCCCACAGCAGCCAAAAATTTACTCTTAGAGGCATTAGCCATCTCTTCCTGAGCCTTAGACTCCAATAACTGACTGTTTAACATCGCCAGCTCATAGGTCCTCTCCTTCACCCTTGCCTCCAGAGAATCGTTCACCTCCTGCAGGGCCTTAGCATGTTCACGATACTGAGTGATATCGGTGAAGGTCATCACGAAACCGCCACCCGGCATAGGATTGCCCTGTATTTTGATCACCTTGCCGTCTTGCCTCTCTCGCTCCGACACATGGGCGGTGCCGTTTATCATGTGCTGCACCCGCTTATTAACCTGCTCCTCTATTTCACCCGCACCACAAAAACCACGTTCGGCGTTGAAACGCACCACCTCACTGATGGGCATTCCCTCTTTGAGAAAACCTGTCGGGTATTGATATAGCTCGGAGTATTTATGATTCCAGGCCACCAGCTTTAAGTCTTTATCCACCACACTCATGCCTTCATAGGCGTGTTCTATGGCTCCGCGCAACATGTCTTGGCTGAGAATTATCTTGGAAGAGGCTTCATCGACCAGATTAAACACTTCATCCAGAGCCAGATCCCTGCCCTGCAACACAGAATCCATCACCAAGGCCGCACTCGAGCCCCCTAATACCCCAGCCAGAATATGCTCAGTGTGGGCGATAAGCTCGGCAGGAGCCGCCTTATGCCAACTGTCACTCTTTACTGCTTCTTCGGAAAATCGAGAAAAACTCTCATAGGCGCGAGTCGGGCTGACGAACCGGCTCGCCAGGATCAAGAGATCTTGCTGAGAGATGGGGGCTCCCTTGCGGCTGCTGCTATTCTTCAGCGCCCCGGGAGTGACAAACTCACTGGCTTGAATACGCTCCGATACTCCGGCCCTAAACCAGATAGAGCCTAAAATATAGCAAGCTAAGTTGGCGAGTAAGGCGGTTAAAATATCTCTTACATTGGGATTAATCGTCTCCAGCAGACCAAAATCACTGCCAAACACACCGCTGGCAGCGTACGCTCCCTTGACTAAGATGTAACACCAGAGACCGAAGCCAACCAGCAGGCCAAGTAACACCCCGGAGCGATTGCCATGCTTCCAATACATACCACCTATGAGCGCAGGTCCCAGTTGAGCGAAGGCGCCGAAGGATAACATCCCCAGCGCCGAGAGGGAGTCGCTGTCCATAAAGGTGAGATAGCTGAAATAACCTAAGCCTAAGATGACAATGATCGACAAGCGGCGGGCATTGAGCAAAAACTGAGAAAACTGACTGAAATTTTTCTGCTTAATTTTCCCGGTGCGTAACATGATGGGCACCAGCCATTCGTTACTCACCATCACGCTGATGGTGACCACAGCAACCACCACCATGCCGGTCGCGGCAGAAAGTGTACCGAGCAGGGCCACCACGGCCAACATGGGTTGATCTAAGGCTAAAGGCAAGTTAATCACATAAGTATCGGCGGCAACCGAATCCCCTAAAATCAGCTTTCCTGCTAAGGCTAATGGCGCGACAAACAGGCCAAACAGCAATAGATAGATGGGAAATATCCAGCGCGCTTTTAATAGACTTTTCTCATCCATACACTCCACCATCATCACATGGAACTGTCTGGGCATGCACAGGAAAGCCGCCATACCCACCAAGAGCTGAGGCATCAGGGACTCCAGTCTAAGGCTAGGCTCGCTGATCAAGTTTCGCTCCGCCGCCTGGCGCCAGATATCACCGAACCCATCGAAATAACCAAAACTTATCACCGCACCGACCAGTAAAAATGCCGCTAACTTGACCAAAGACTCGAAGGCGATGGCCAACATCATGCCGGGATTATGCTCGGTAGCATCGAGTTTTCGGGTACCAAATAAGATGGCAAACACGGCCAGTACAGCCGTGATGATCAAGGATATCTGGGCACCATCGAAGGGAGAGTCATCGGGCTGAAACAGATTGAGGCTAAATACCATGGCCTTAAGCTGCAAGGCGATGTAGGGCATGATGCCAAATAGCGCAATTAAAGTGACGATGACCGCCAATAATTGAGACTTGCCATACCGGGCGGCAATAAAATCAGCCACCGAAGTGATGTTGTGGGTTTTAGAGACAATCACCATCTTTCGCAGCAGACCAAAGCCTAAGGTAAAGATGAGGATGGGGCCGATAAATATAGGTAAGAAAGACCAGAGGTCTTGGGCCGACTGGCCGACCGTGCCGAGAAAACTCCAGGATGAGCAGTAAACAGCCAGACTCAAGCCATAGATCCACACCTGGATCTTCTTGGTTATTTTACTGAACCAACGCTCCGCTCCCCACGCGAGTAGGAACAGCAGACAAACATAAAAAACGGCAATAACGCCAACCACTATGGTCAGATTCATATGACTCTCATTTTTTATGCTCATTGTGCGTTAAATAGAAGATTAAATCCAGACATGAGTTTATTGACAACAGACTAAAAACAAAGGATATTTTTGTACTAGACCAAGGTCTAATAGAGCAAATAGCCCCGAAACCTACATACTGAACCTAATCTCATTAGATATAAGGGAAGCCCCATGAGCACGCAGTCTCTCTACAAAGTTCCCAGCGAAATCGCTGAAAACGCACATATAAACGAAGAAAAATACAAAAAAATGTATCAAGAGTCGATTGTGAATCCTGAAGGTTTCTGGAGAGAGCACGGCCAACGCATCGATTGGATTAAGCCCTTCACTAAGGTAAAGAAAACCTCATTCGACGATCATAACCTGTCAATCAATTGGTTCTATGACGGCACACTCAACGCCTCGGCCAACTGCTTAGACCGTCACCTTGAAAAAAATGCCGACAAGGTCGCCATTATCTGGGAAGGCGATGATGCTAAAGATCAACGCACCATTACTTACGGTCAATTACACAAAGATGTGTGTAAGTTTGCCAATGCATTAAAAAGCCAAGGTGTGAGACGTGGCGATGTGGTCACCATATACATGCCCATGGTCCCGGAAGCTGCCGTTGCCATGTTGGCCTGTGCTCGCATTGGTGCGGTTCACTCAGTGATATTTGGTGGTTTCTCACCGGACTCCATTGCCACACGCGTCATAGATGGTAACTCTAAGGTTATCGTCACCGCCGATGAGGGCGTGCGTGCCGGTCGTATTATTCCGCTCAAGGCCAATATCGATCAGGCACTGTCTCACCCGGATGTGACTTGTGTAGAGCGTGTCATCGTTCTCGAGCGCACCGGTGGCGATGTCAATTGGCAAGAAGGTCGTGACATCAAGTGGGATACTGTCATGGAAACAGCCTCTGAGCATTGCGTACCCGAAGAGATGGGCGCCGAAGATCCTCTATTTTTGCTTTATACTTCAGGCTCGACCGGTAACCCTAAAGGTGTGCTCCATACCACAGGTGGTTACATGGTCTACGCGTCCATGACCCATGAATATGTGTTCGATTATAAAGACGGTGAAGTCTACTGGTGTACCGCTGATGTGGGTTGGATTACTGGTCACTCCTATATGGTCTATGGCCCGCTTGCCAATGCTGCCACCGTACTGATCCATGAAGGCGTACCTAACTATCCAACACCTTCTCGTTTAGGTGAAATTGTCGATCGCCATAAGGTCAACATACTCTATACCGCACCTACGCTAATCCGCGCCCTGATGGCAGAAGGCAAGGAACAATTTGATAAGTTCGATGGCAGCTCTCTGCGCATCATGGGATCCGTTGGTGAGCCAATTAACCCTGAAGCTTGGCGCTGGTATAACGAAGTCATAGGTCACGAGCAGTGCCCCATTGTCGATACCTGGTGGCAGACCGAAACCGGTGGCATTCTGATCAGCCCACTGCCCGGCGCTATCGACACTAAGCCTGGCTCGGCTACCCGCCCCTTCTTCGGCGTGCAACCTGCACTTGTCGATAACATGGGTAACATCATAGAAGGTGTGGCCGAAGGTAACCTGGTCATACTCGATTCTTGGCCCGGACAGATGCGTACCGTTTTTGGTGATCATGACAGATTTGCACTGACGTACTTCAAGACTTTCCGCGGCATGTACTTCACCGGTGACGGCGCAAAACGTGATGAAGACGGTTATTACTGGATAACGGGTCGAGTCGATGATGTGATCAACGTATCTGGCCATAGACTCGGCACCGCCGAGGTAGAGAGCGCTTTAGTTTCACATGAAAGTGTGGCAGAAGCTGCTGTGGTGGGTTACCCCCATGATATCAAGGGTCAAGGTATCTACGCTTACGTCACACTCACCAGAGGCACGGTAGAATCTGAAGAGCTTCGCCAAGACCTGAGAAAATGGGTAAGAAAAGAGATTGGCGCCCTGGCAACACCGGATCTTATTCAATGGGCCAGCGGCCTGCCTAAGACACGATCGGGTAAGATCATGCGCCGCTTCCTGAGAAAGATTGCCGCAAACGAAGTGAGCAACTTAGGTGACTCATCGACACTGGCCGATCCGGCTGTTATCGATGTCTTGATTGAGTCTCGCCTGAACCGCAGCGAATAACTGGTTTGCAGCGAGTCATGATTCGAAAATAGACAGTGATCTTGCTAGCCCCTCACATGAGGGTAATGCCGATCATTTAGTGATTTATCGATCGGTTGACTGATCTTCTAGATGCTTCAGAATCCGAGTCCTATCTCTAGGTCTCGGATTTTTTATGCAAGTTTCTCAAGCTT
>JAKVHY010000007.1 GCA_023284085.1 Shewanella benthica | reverse complement strand
CACTATACGGGCATTAGCCCAAAGGTTTGGCCACTTGAACGTTTGGTACCCCCCCTTGGTCGAGCCATCTTTAACGACAAGTTGTCGAGCGCCATTGACCAGATGAATACCGGTAATTGCATACTCCTGCACACCGTCTAGGGTTAAATCATCAAGCGCGACAAACTCTACCTCACCTAGTGTTGCAGGCCAGTTCCACTTTCCTAACGTTTGCCCTGTTTCACCATTATGAATGATTAACTGATAGCGATTTGCACCAGAATCAAAACCGAAAATACCCAATTCCTGAGTACCATCCCCTGTCCTATCCCCTAGTTGATAAACTTCAGGGCTTTCAAAAGAGTGACTCAATTCAAAACTGGCTATGTTTGCAAAGCTGCTACCATCAAATAGCGTAATGGCAACACTGCTCTCTAGCGTCTCATAACCCAACCAGTCTGAGATGCCATCATTGTTAACATCATCAAAGGCTATCAAGGTTAACTGACTACCCACAAAGCTGTTCTCATCGAGCGGATCACTACCATTGGTAAGCTCAACACCATCATCTATACCGTCACCGTCTGAATCGGATAAATTAGGGTTTAAGCCTAAAAGGTACTCCTGTTGATTACTAAGGCCATCGCCATCAAAATCTAAGCTAGCATCATCAGGATCATACGGGTTCAGCCCATATAAATATTCCCACTCATCATCGATACCATCATTGTCATTATCTTTATCTTCACTATTGATGATCCCATCACCATCGACATCCTTCTCTAGTCCTGCATCTGCCCCTAAGCGAAATAGGCCATTCAAGGTCTGCACAACCTGAGTATCACTATTTGACCTATAGCGGACACGCATATCTGCAATGCTATTGCCGGCAACCATAGGTATATCAATAGAGAATTTGCTAGCTCCGAGGTCATTAGCCGTTAGTTCCTGCCACTCTCCCCCATCAAGACGCAGATCGACACCACTTAAATTCAGATTATATTTACCTCTGATAATCATATTCGAATTCAGTTTATCTAATATTTGGTCACCGACTAACAGTTCTCCTTCATAGAGATTCATCCCTGCTATTGAATCAATGATCGTAAAACTCGAAAGTTCAAACTCTATATTTGAACGATATAAGTTTTCACCTAAATAATTATCATAACTGATCTGCAAAAATTTACTGCCGGAGCAGCTTTCAACAGGCAGAGCAATGGACATCTTCTGAGCTACAATTGCCGGTAAATGTCCTGAAACCATTACCACTCGACTGCCGTCACTGCCATTACAGTAAAAAGAGTATTGTGTATTTAAGCCCAACTCATGCTCATTTTCCCTGACATCAGAGATGAAATTATCTGATATTAAAGAGACATCAACATCCCAAAGATCTACATGTGATTCACCGACCCATACTTCACTCGACCAAAAAAGGCCTTCTGGTCTCAGTGAGATGCTTGTATCGGGTGAACTGATGAGTTTTTCTTGTAAACTAAATAGGTCTGAATACAGATCTAGACCACCTAAATCATTAACAGCAAAGAATGGAGTCGACGCAATATAACTATAATTAGCACTGTACGGAGAAGCTTTATCCAGTTGGCTTACAGCAGTTACCGCAGGCAACACCTGGCTCTGTTCTGGTAGGTAGTGAGTGACAACCCTCTGAGCAGATGATTCTTTAAATAATGAATAGCTATAACCAAATGCACTGGTCTGAAATGCATAAGTCCCTAGTTTCTGGTTTGAATTAAGCTCAACTTCAGCATTCGTCGTAGTGGCAAAATCGATATCAAAATGGTGGTCGCTAACTTGATCTGCTGGTATCTCATTCATGTAAACAAAGTGATGTTGCTCATCAGAGTCAAAAAGAGACTCATCAACCATATACATCTTGTTTATTTCAAGTTGGCTACCTTGTGCGAGGTTACCCACCGCAAGATAGGGCATCATAGGTTGTACATGGTATGCCCCATTCATTCCCATATAATAGAGCATGTCATTTAATCTTACAGTGTAATCAATAAAATCCCCTCGAACACTCGATACAGGCAAGGCTTCACCGGACATGCCACTTACAGAGCCGACGCCTATCGTATGGACTAAGTGATTTATATCAAAATGTTGAGAAAAGTTAGCTGTAGGGTGTAACTCAAATGTTTCCATTCCGACAACCGTTGCACCCGCTGGTAAATCATCAGATACATGGGTTTCATTTAGCCCAGCATATAGCACAAACATCGACGAAGGTTTGTTAGTAAGGCGAATTTGTTCCTCTACGCCTTGAGACAATTGAGCCGATGAGGTAAAGCTTCTATCATTCGACTCAACAAAAACCCATACACTACCAGGTGAATTGGTTGTTAATGTCGCTTCGATATAATGCTCAAGGCTCAGCGGGACTTCGAAACTATTGGCTGATTCTGAGGTGAGTAACATTCTGCCAAACTGCACACCGGAGCCAGTATTCGCTACTGGAAAATTGCTTGGATCGTTAACTAAAAGAGAGATATCGACTGTAATGCTTGAGTTTGCAGGAATGACTACCTGCTCTATACTCAATGAAAGTTGAGCATTCTCAGCAAGTCCACCGGAGAAAGAAGCTAAATACCTGATATCATTATCAGTAAGGTTAGTTAGGGTGATTGATTGTGTATTATTGAAGCTATCACCATCGACATCGACATCGACATCGAGTCTACCAAAATGAGCAAAACCTTTCTTTGCAACAATACTGGTATTAATACTCTTAACAAGATCTAGGCGACCTGTACCCTGAGCATAAGGGTCAAGGCCCAAATCAACTCCACCAGCCATAACCATTGACTTAACCTGTGCAGGCATCAATTCAGGTTGTTGCTGTAATAATAATGCCACAGCGCCTGCTACATGTGGCGCAGCCATACTGGTACCACTCATTGAAGCATACGAGCTATTAGGCATAGTAGAGTAAATATCGCTACCTGGAGCGGTAATTTCAGGCTTAACCACCTCTGCAGGTAAAGCTTTAGATGAAAATGAGGACAACTCATCTTCCTTTGTCGATGAAGCAACTGTAATGGCCTCTACAGAACTTGCAGGCTCGGAGTTATTAATATCTCCGTAGCCCCCGTCATTGCCAGCAGCCACAACGACAACGATGCCATTTTGAACTGCGACATTAACAGCTTGACTTAATGGACCATCAGCAGAACCACCACCACCTAAACTCATATTGATAATATCGACAGCATCATCTGTTAGCGGATCACCATCAGGATCGACTGCTTTTTCTAATGCAGCAATAATCCCTGAAGTCGCTCCATAACCTTGATCGCTTAACACTTTATACGCATGAAAGGTCACCTCTGGTGCAACACCTTGCATTGATAATCCATTTGCCCCAATAATTCCAGCTACGTGTGTTCCATGACCATAGCCATCCATCGGGTCGGTGTCATCATTAACAAAATCATAGCCCGCAACAACACGACAACCCTCCCCCATACAGCCTCCAAGATCTGGATGAGTATAATCGATACCTGAATCCAAAACGGCGACAACGATACCGGTCCCCTTGAGCAAGTTATCATTTGAATCAAGCATCTTCCATACTGCAGGGGCATTAATCAAAGGAACACTTTCACTTAGTGTGGCGCTAAATATTTGCTCTTGAGTCACGCGCTTCACTTCTGGCAGTGATCTCACTCGCTCAAGCTCGTTAGCATTTAGCGCTAAGACCAACATATTTGTTGTGTTTGTAAAGCGATGAACTAACTTAGCACCTTTAACTAAACGATTGATTTTATCAAAAGTTGAAATCTGCGATTGTTCGAGTAATTGTGAATAATGAGTGATACTTGTTCGATAAGCTTGATTTGCAATCGAATACGCAGAACTAGTTTGAGTTGATTCTTGACTAAACTGACTCCGCAGCCGCTGTTTTGCTCTCTTTTTATGGCTAAGTAAGGGGGGCGAATTCAACTCGACTAGGTAATTCAGTGCTAAGTGATCTGAAGGAGTGCTACGTATTTCATAACGAATCCCGGCCTCTTTAGCGCCCACAATCGTTGCGGTATTAGGCACTTGGTCAGTAAACTGCGATAGCTTGGAGCCGTTTTGAGAAATTATTACATGGTCAGAGTCCTGTTCGCTAGCATATAAGTTTCCACTAAAAAACATTACAAAAAATAAGCAACTCACCTGAAAACGTTTAACTATCATGTCTCTTCCTTGAATTAATGACGCATTAATAACAAAGTTACCAGCACCTTGAATTAAACAAACCCAAATAACCCGCAACAATTATAGTGCAAAATTCAACCTGTCACGGTATCAAACTTCACAATAACACATAAAAAAGGCCTCAATAAGAGGCCTTTCAACTACATAGTTTTACAGCACGTTAATGCGCTACAACAACTTTATCGGCTAAGGACAAATCAGTACCAAGTAACATATGCGATACGAGTTGTGAACTATCAACATTCACCCCATTAACAACCACGTCTAGTTGACCATCGGCATCATAGTCGTAACTAGATACCGAGATGTCTTCCCAAGCACCATCTAATGTATATCGACCATACTCGGTAAGGCTCTGACCATCTTTAACCACCAGCTGAACTTTACGATTACTCTTAAGATAGCCCAGCATAGCAAACTCATTAAAGCCATCACTATTTAGGTCTCCAAGCTCAACCACCTGTTGCTCTTCCCATTTATCAGGCCAGCTTATATTAGCAATACGCTTATTAGGTAACTTGCCATCATTGATACGAACAAAGAGTTTACCGGTATCGAGACTGGTACCAATAACTGCTACTTCACGAATGCCATCACCCGTTCTATCGCCAACAAGCATAGGTGATGTATTGGTTAAATCGGCAGCCCAAGAGAACGTTCTTATCACACCTTTCTTATCGTGCCCTTTTTTAACAATCCATTGTAGGCGCCCATCATCCTTACGAACACCAAACTGTCCCCAATCGGTTGTTCCATCACCATCTATATCGTCCATTTCAACAAGTTGGATATCACTCCAAAGCTTGTTCCAGTTATATACTTCGAGTTTACTGTTAAGTAATCCGTCATAGACAAATAACTGCCCCTTATCCAAACGGGTATGACGACCATATAAAGCAACTTCAGGTACACCATCGCCAGTTCGGTCACTCATTGTCACTATGCGAGCATTATCCCAAATATTTGGCCACTTAAAAGTTTGATATGTCTTCTTACTCTCACCATTTTTCACTACTAACTGGCGAACACCATTAACTAAGTGAACCCCAAATATCGCGTACTCTTGTTTACCATCTAGGGTTAAGTCGCCCAGAGCAACAAACTCGACACTTCCAAGGGTTGCCGGCCAGTTCCACTTACCTTGACTTTGACCTGTCTCACCGTTGTGAACTAATAACTGATAACGGTTAGCCGTTGAGTCGAATCCAAATAGTCCAATCTCTGGAGTGCCATCACCAGTCCTATCATCAAGTAAATGTAAACTCGCTTCATCAAAGCTATGGCTTACCTCAAAATTGCCAAGGCTTGTATAGTTATCTCCACTAAACAGCGTAAAACTTACTTTGTCAGTTTGGATGTGATGACCTAACCAATCAGAGATACCATCATTGTTCACATCAGCAAACTCAATCAAGGTTATATTTGATGCCGCTTTATCACTGGCATCGAGCGGATCACTGCCATTAGCATATTCTTCACCATCTGAAACACCATCACCGTCACTATCAGGGTTCCATATCCCCGTACCTAGCATCACTTCTTGCGCGTTAGTCAATCCATCATTATCAAAATCAGCAACGGCATCAGTCGAGTCATTTGGATCCAGACCAGCATCATATTCCTCTTTATCAGTAAGACCATCAAAATCAGAATCTTGGTTATTTGGATCCGTGCCTAAATCTTCCTCTAGATAATCATTTAACCCATCTAAATCACTGTCAGGTAAGGCATTCCAAACCTCTTCCCAGTGACTTAATTGACCAGGATAAATAACATTAATTCGTGGAGGGATAAAGTTGCCCGTTTCGTCATCTGTTATAACGCCATCGCTATCCAAATCACGTCCATATGTAGAACGTTCTAGCACATATGCACGAGCACTATCATCAACTGCAATGATCTCCCAAGTACGTTCTCTCTTTGAGTAATCATTCTCAAAGGTCATGGTTATTAAGTTATCTGCAACGGTATAGTTCCAAATACTTCCCATTGACAGGTAGGGGTTAGTTTGATTTTCCCAATCTTCATACTGACCACTAATACCTCTTCGGAAAGTGCCATCTTGCCTAAACTGATAACCGAACATCCAGTCTAACTTCAGAAGACCTTGCTCATCATATCCCTCAGGAAGAGAGGAGTTTATTCCAGCAAGCCAGAAGCTAGGTAAATGACTAGTAAGTTGATCGGTTAAATAACTAACATCGGCTTCAAACTTGGCCAATTGACCGACAAAAGATCTAACAAGTTTATTGTCAAAATACTGCTCGACATTGGCTAAATAGGGTTTTCCTTCCACTAGGATAGGTGTGACTTCGAAGCGGTTCGAGCCATCGACTAGTACTAACATGCCGTTACTTAGCGACCAGTCGAAATTAAAGCCGCTATGTACGGTTGACGTAGTCCCGTCAGCATTGAGCGTAACTTTATCACTATATACACCAGGGGCTACGCCCGCACCATAAACAGGTCCGTTTAGGTACTCATAATGTAGAGGGACACTCCACTCTCCAGCGATATCCGCTGCAACTTTACCACTGAATAAACTAACAGGGACAGCTTGATAAGTTTCTTCGCTTTCTGTTGTTTGATATGCAGCAGGTAGAGGGCCATCCCAATTCCATTCATCAGGGATGATAAGTTCTTGTTTTGAAACAGAGCTTATTAATACCCGGGACTTTCCGTTAGTTTCAGACAGTTTACTGTAGGTTTTCTGAATATTGGAATGTCGCTCCTCCATTTGGAAACCGTATGAATCAATAACTCCCTGAGAAACTAAATCATTAAGTTTGTCTGCAGACTCTTGACCATAAGTTTCGGCTATATAAGCAAATGGAACTTCAACCCAAGGGTAAACAAGTGATGAACTATCTGGTGTCTCGATAACGAGATTATCGTCCATTATCGACCAGTTCATCGTAGCTTCTGAGTAGTTGCCAAGAAAACCTGATGCAATTGTTCCGGCGCCGTTATTGAACACGATTGATGTACCTGAGTTAGGTAACCAACCTGGTACTGTATCGTATAAAACGATGGCTTTACTGGCTTTTAGCATCTCTAGATTAAAGGCCAAATCACCTGCTGCTGGCGTTGATGAGTTTGAAAGTGGATCGGTTCCAGCGTCAAGCTCAAAGAGATCACTGTAGCCATCACCGTCAGAATCTGCCATTAATGGATTAGTGCCAGCCTCAAGCTCTTCACTGTCCGTTAACCCATCAAAATCACTGTCGGCGTTATTTGGGTCCGTGCCTAACTCAGCCTCTTGATAATCATTAACACCATCAGAGTCGCTATCAGGTAATGAGTTCCATGCTGCTGCATACTGACTTAAATCGAACAACTCTAGAGTATTAAAGCGTGGCGCAATAAATATGCCACGTTCATCAGCTGCAATCGTGCCGTCACCGTCCATATCATAATCATAGGTTGAGCGCTCAAAGACTAGAGCACGTCCATTGCTATCAACAGAGATCACATCCCAAGTACGCACTCGCTCTTTAAATGATGTGATATAAGACATCACAATACGATTATTCTCTAACGTGTAACTCCACTCCTGTCCCATGTAGAAGGATTCATTACCAGTATCATAATCAACACTGCCGCCAACACCTCGGCGCATGGTGCCATCTTCACGGAATTGATAACCCCAAACATTCTCTAACAGCAGCTGATCATTTTCCCACTGTGACAAGATATGAGCATTAATCCCAGAAAAATAGATATGTGGAAGTTGAGTCGTTAAATTTTCGGTTAATTGATTAAAACTGCCATCAAATTGGGCTAACTCTGCCGAATAGGCTTCAACCAGTTCATTGCCTTGATAGACTTCATATAAAGCAAGATAATGCTTACCGTATTGCTGAAAAGGAGTGATAACAATCTTTGCTGAAGACGCTGTAAGCTCTAATGAACCATTGACCAAATCCCAATTATAAGCTTCGGTGAAATACGAAGAATCAACAGAATTGTCACTGCCCAACGAGAGAACATTCGCATACAAACCATCGACCGTTCCGACTCCCCTTGCTGGAGAAAAAGTTAATTCCGATCTGAGGAATACAGCCCAATCACCTTGAAGGTCCACTGGACTACTGCCAGCCAGTAATCCAGTGAAATCGGTACGCCACTGCTCTATTGATTCATCGATATAATCAGATTGTGGATTACCCCCTTCCCAACTGAGCTCACCTGGAAGTACGAGCATTCGCTCCGATTGTGTCGATTTGATAACCTGTAATACATCGTTTTCAAGTGAGTGCTTAGAATAGGTATAACCAGTAACTTTTACTTGCTCCTCTAACTCGATGTCATAGCCAATCACACCATTATCAGCGGCATTAACTAACCCATCTGCTACCTGTTGGCCATATGTCGTAGCTATGCTATCAAAGGGATAAGAACTGTATAAAAAAGAAACGCTTGGTTCATCTGAACCCGTGATCTCCAATTGACCATTGATAACAGACCAAGTCGAAGTCACCGAGGTATAGTTGCTTAACCAGCCATCACTTTGCTTTGCCACTCCGCCATCACTCAAATATATCGATGTACCGCTGTGAGGGCTTCTACCACTTTTAGTTGCTGGTAAAGACACAGCTTTACTATTATTTAATTCTGACGAGTTAAAAAATAGAGTTGTAGATGCTGGCGTTGAAGTATTAGATTGTGGATCGCTGCCTTGCTCCTGCTCAAATCCATCAGTATACCCATCACCATCAGAATCAAGGTTAAGAGGGTCCAAGCCGAGCGCTAACTCATCACCATCGTTTATACCATCATGGTCTGAATCAGGGTTATTTGGTGATGTCCCGTAGTCTACCTCTTGAAAATCATTCAAGCCATCATTGTCCGTATCAGGGATGGCATTCCAAGCATCAGTATAGAGACTCAAATCAGTGAGACGCATCATATTCATTCTGGGTAAAATGAAGTTCCTGGTCTCATCTGCCGTGATCACCCCATCACCATCTATATCCCACCCATATGTTGAATATTCGAAGGCGAGCGCAACACCCTCACTATCAACCGAGATAACCTCTAAAACTCGTTCACGGCTAATCTCTTCATCGTTATAGGTCAACGAGACAAGGTTATCAGCAGTCGAATATTGCCACTTCTGCCCTCTATAAATTTCTGGACCGGTTTTATTTTCATAGTCCTGATATCCGGTACCTGTGCCACGCCAAAAAGTGCCATCGCTGTTGAACTGATACCCCCATACCGAGTCGAAAGATGGTATATCTCCATCCCATGCATCTGGTGAAGGTAAATTAATACCTGAGAGCCACATGTTTGGCAACATAGTGACTAAGTTTTGTGTAAATTGGCCGAAGCTAGTGTCGAATTGTGCCAACTTACCGACAAAGGTGCGAGTTAGCGTATCTCCATCATACTGCTCGATATTGGCCAAATAGGTTTTATCTAGCTGTTTGAATGGAGTGAAAATAAAATAACGATTTCCATCGACGAGCTTTAATGCATCATTCTCTAGAGACCAGATAAAGTTGTAACCACTCTTAGATGAAACCGAAGACCCATCAGCCACCAGTTGTAATTTATCTCCATAGACTCCAGGCGTTGTATCTTCCCCACCCCAGCCATTTTCATGAGAATAATGTAAAAAGACCGCCCAATCGCCAGCAAGATCTGCCATCGTTTTTGCAGAAAACAAACTGACAGATGGATTAACAAGTGTATTTTCACTCACTTCAATTAGCTGAGCTGTAGGAATCTCATCAGTCCAGTTCCATGAATCAGGAATGATCAATTCAATATCTTTGGTTGTGGTAACCTTGACTCTTGTTCCAGCTTCAGAAAATGGCAGTTTTTCATAGGAAGAGCTAAATCGGGTACGCTCCTCTAAGTTAAAATTAGTTTGTATTACACTTAAATCATAAAGTTCAATAAACTTAGCAGCGACAGTGTCACCATATTTTTCAGCAATACCGCTATAGGGATAACTAAAGTAACCCCAAGCACTTTGTTGACCTGTGCCATCAATAAAAAGTTTACTATCAACAACGCTCCAAGTCAGTGCTTCCTCAGAAAAAAAAGGATACACCCCAGAACTAATCATTCCAGAGTTATCATCATTAAAAACTAATGAATCACCAGAAAGCGGTAACCAGCCTTCATGAGTGTCAGATAAAACAACAAACTTAGACCCACTCAACTCATCAACTGTAAATGATAATTCGATTGAGGCTGAAGATGCTTGCTTTAAGATTTTATTGTTTACTGTGTGTTCTTGAAAGCCCTCGAAAACACTGCTCGCGCTGGGGTGTTTGAATGCATGATCTCTTGGATCATCCACTAAGGTATCTGGAGGTGAAGCAAAAGCCGAAGGGCTAGATAGCAATGCCGCAATAGCAATACTGCTTGAGTAAATCCTCATGGTAAGGTCCTTTTTAAATTCCGTGCTTCAGTGCACCTTCCCTATAGCCACATCCCAGATTAGCCAGTTTTAAACTATATACTCTCAAACAGTAGATATTTAAAACGGACTCAAACCACCAAATGTAAACGCAGGGTTAAATCATGACTAACTTATAACATAACGAAACACGTTTGACTATGTGTGAGATCAACGACCAAGAATTGGCGATAACAATCGATAAATAGAACCCTCTAGTTGATCAAATGATGCTTAAAGGATTAGAGGTTTAAAGGCGCAATACGAATTAAAAGATATTCCCCTTAAAAGTCTGCAGTTCAACAACCGCAGACTTTTAATTTATTAAGAAATGATACTCATTTTTAATGACTTGGTGATCTAGTGCACAATAGTGCTTTGGCTAATCACAGTCTGTAGATCCGTAGCATCGATAACAAGATGCCTGGTTTGTTCATCAAGTTGGTTTTGGCCAATCAAGATAACATCCAAGTAACCATCGTTATTTATGTCAGCGTGAGCTACTTGTATATCCTCCCAATCACCGACCCAAGTATAACGCCCAAACTCAGTGGCTGTTTTGCCATCCTTTATAATGATTTGAAAATTATCATTGACCTGATTAAAGCCATACAAGGCAAATTCAGTAAATCCATCATTATTCATATCACCAATCTCAATGACTCGATAAGCATTCCAATTGTTAGGCCAAGCGATATTAGTAATACGGGTATTCATCGCCTTGCCATCATTAATCCATAACTTCACTTTATTATCAGAAGTAGATAACCCAACAATTGCAACCTCCCTAACACCATCTTCAGTTCTATCAGTAACTTGAAGTGGCTTAACACTCTCAAGCAGGTTTGCCCATGAAAAGGTTCGTATCACCCCTCGTTTATCATTGCCCTTTTTAACCAGCCACTGATAACGACCATCGTCTTTTCTTTCACCAAACTGCCCCCAATCATCAGTGCCATCGGAATCTAAATCATCCATCTTGAATAGTTGCGTATTTGACCACAGTGGATTCCAGTTATAGACATCTACTTTGGTATTTAGAGCGCCGTCATAGATAAATAGTTGACCTTTACCGATTCGGGTATGTACGCCATACATTGCAACTTCAGGAATGCTGTCACCCGTCATATCGGTCATGGTGACAAATTGTGGTTTGTCCCATAGGTTTGGCCATTTAAATGTAAGATACCCGGCTTTGGATTGACCATCTTTAACGATTAACTGGCGCGTACCATTGATTCTATGCACACCGCTGACTGCAAATTCCTCAATGCTGTCTTGTGTTAAGTCATCCAGCACTTCAAATCTAACCTCATCGAGTACATTAGGCCAATTCCAAACGCCAACTGAATCACCATTAGCTCCATTCCTAACTAAGAGTTGATAGCGGTTAAACTCAGTATTTAAGCCAAACAATGCTAACTCTGGTATTGCATCGTTATTGCGGTCACTGAGCCATCTCACTTCAGTATTAGTCAACGAATGTTCAACGCTATAATTAAACAACTTACTCGCAGTAGCCGCATCATGGATACTCACTGAATGGCCATTATCCTCTTGTTTAATGGTAACCCAATCATCTATGCCATCTTGGTTGACATCAACAAATGCTTCAATAGTAAACACGTTCGCCACTTTATCACGCGGGTCTAATGGATTACTGCCACTATTCTGCTCGTCGCCATCACTAATACCGTCACCATCAGAGTCTCGATTGTTTGGATCGGTCCCAAGCAATATCTCCTCAAGATTGGTTAAGCCATCATTGTCATTATCGGCAAGGGCATCGGTGCTATCGAAGGGATTAAGTCCATGTAATAACTCCAGCCTGTCACTAATGCCGTCGTTGTCGGAATCACTTTCACTATAACTAAGTGTTATATCGTCAACGACGATAGATGATTCATTTAGCATTAGCGAATTAGCCGATAAAGTCGTACTTTCAGCAGAAAGCAGTACAAACTCAAATCGTAATACGCTACCTGATTGGGTGAGAGCTTGATCGTTTGCTAGCACAATATTAACCAAACCATCAGTTGGTGAATGGCTAATAACACTCCAATTGCTAACACTATCTTGAGCTTCAATACTAACAAGGCTCACTAAAACGGCGTCAAAACTTACATTTAAGTCAATAGCAAGGGTATCGGTCTTGTGAACATACAGATCCAATGAAATACGCTTGTCGCCTATTACCTGCCTATTAAACCATTGAGCATCGTCACCTATAGCATTGAGGTTTGCTTGATTTAACGCATTGCCCGATGCATCACCGATTAAATAACCGGTAAAGTTCTGGTTGGTTAAATCTTTCTTTAATACTGCATAACTACGCTCAGATGGGTTAAATTGCCAGATACTCGGAGAACCTGTTAGTGGCAAAGAAACCAAACCAGCAGCATGCTCTAACACGGTATTGACCTCCATGGCTGTCACATTACCATCGTTATTCAAGTCTGCCGCTCGTAAAGCATAGCCCTGTAAACTATTTGATCCTGAGATATGTTGCAGCATTAATGATGCATCAAAGGCAGTAATGGTGTTAGCGGAAGGCATAAGGTTGTGCGTTGCTCGTAATGTATGTGCCCCAGCTCTAATCCCCGTAAGACTAAAGTGTCCTAGTTCGTCATTGATTGTTGTTGCAACCCCATTATCAACAATCAGTGAGGTATTGACTATCACTGAACTGTCAGACCAATGGGTCACCTGACCTGAAATACTAAAGCCCTGTATAATTTCAATCAAGGCGGCATATTTATCCGCAGAGATAGCACCATCATTTAACGACACTGCTGACATCGAAACATTAGCAAAGGTTTCTGTTGGCGAAATAGCGGTAAAGGTTAAATTAATCAGTGAGCCGTCACCATTAGCAGATGAACCACTGCTGGCAGCAACAATATTAACCTGTCCATCTGTAGGCTTATAATACGACAAGCTCCAACTGTTACTCATTTCAGCTTTAGCAACGTGTTCAAGTTTTAGTTTATCGGCATCAAAATCAACCGTGAGTTCAAATGCTTTCAAGCCATTAACATTATTAATGCGGATAGGAATTATGAGTTCAGAGCCAATACCCACCGAATTATCACCAATGCCTATGGTTACATCACTTGCCGTATAGGTGAAACCTCCAGCCAAGCGATGACTTTGTTCATTGGAATTGGTTATCGTAATATCCACTGCGCCAGGAAAGTGCGCAGCTGTGGTGCATTGTAGCTCGTAGTGACTAATCCAGTTGACCTGACCACAATCAGCGTTGCCAAAATTAACCTTGGCTCCCGCATTAAAGTTATGTCCTGTGATGGATACTAAAGTGCCACCCTCTGCAATGCCTTGAGTTGGTTGTATCCGCGTAATAACAGGGGCGTCATTGACAAGTACTGAGTGCGGAGTTGCACTGCGTCCATGGTAGCCGAAAGTGGTGCCATCGGAGGCTTCGATGTAATACTCCACCCCAGGAGACACCATAGCGCTTCCCGGTAGTGAAGCCCGGTATTGACTATTTTGCTGGTTGCTCATCGGCGTAGCAATATAGTTTGCCTGCCCCATGGTGCGGTAGTGCAGATTAACACTAGCCACCGCAATATTGTCGGTCACATCGGCTTGAATTAACACATTGGCGCCATAACCCGCATTGGTTATCGGGCTATGGTTCACCGACGGCGCAATCGTATCGACCGGCGTGGCACTCGCTATATTACTGCCTTTTGATTCCCCTACAGCAGAGACGACCTTAAATTGATAAAAGTATTGCTGTCCAGGTTCAACATTTTCATCAATATAACTGTGGGTTTCGCTCTCAATTAACGACTGATGTACCCGGGTGTAATTGCCCTCTTCAGAGGTCGCACGATAAAGGTTATAACCGTAAAGGGTTTCAAAATCATCTTGAGACCAAGTTAGATCAATATAGCCCTCACCCGCTGAAGCTTGTAGATTCAATGCTTCTAAACCACTGCTATTAACTAAGAAGCGATAACGGGCATAGTCTTCACCGGTTTTAAGCCAGGCATTTTCAGCCGTCACCGCATCTTGAATGCGCACATATTGATAGCCGTCACTGGCAACGGGTGATACATGCACGTTACCACGCCATGTTCGGGCATCAATCCAGTCGCCTCGAACGGTAAAGTCGGTATAGGGGTAATCAGGGCCAAACCAGACATTAGGTTGGACGTCTTGCGCCATGTCGCGGTTAAAGCTGACTTCCCAAATCATCGCCTCGGCGCCAAACTTACCATCAGGGCGTGGATTACCTTCTGCATCGAGCAATTTAACATCACTGACAAACGGGTAAGCGGTCTGCGGTGCCGCGATTAATCGTGGCGTAACTTTAGCTTTGTTAAGGTTAAAGTCATCTTTATAATCAAGGATCACCTGGTCAATTAAAAACTCGCTGTTGGTGCCCCAATAGTTACCACTGAAATCTTCATAAGCGGGATCGCCCTGCTTAGTAAAGGTCTGGATCTGCATCCATCTATCTGGGTTTGCATCCCAATAGCGATTCAAGATAGCGTTATTTCTAAAGGCGCTATCAGATTGAAAATCGTTTTCAATGTATTGGGTTAATATTCCCTCTAGCGCCGCCTTACCAGGGTCATTATCAAACTCTAGAATATAGCTTGAAGAACTGAAATCTGCTCTTACCCGTGTTTTCGCGTCCTCTGCGTTATATTTTCCGAAATTGGCGTCATACCAATCGCTATAATCAACAGCATAATACAAACAATCATAAGCATTATTAGTTGTACAATTTTGATTATTTTGCTCAACGAAAGCGATGCGCCAAGCGGCTTCATCGGCTTGTTGGCAACTATAATCTCCGGCCGCATGGCAACTGGCATAGTCTGCATAGTCATTATTGTCTAACCGTTCTTTAAGAAGAACCGACAACCTATCTTGCTGAAATTGATTGTAACGCTGCTGGATCCAACTGATGGTTAGCGGATCCTCGGGCTCAAAGACGCAGGCAACTGCGTCACTGAATTCTGAAGAACAATTCAGATAGCCATTTAATGCGTCATTTTCAAGCTTGCTTGACAGATATTCTAGCAAGGGTTGCTTGCCATCAATCACCACCACTTCAGGATTTGCAGTGCGGTTTTGCCAATAGAGTTGGTTTTCGGTAAAGTCATAGCTAGGCTGCTCGCCATTATGCCAAGCATAACTGTCATCGTCTTGACGCACATAGCCGACATTGGCGTTATAAAGCGCGGGGGTTTCATATAACCAATCAGACAGCAAGGTAAACTCATCGGCAGTTGAAATAGTGGCAAAATCGCCACTGTCGAGTTGACTGACAAACTCTTCCGCTTGAGCTAAGCTCCAACCGTTCACCTTGGCGACATAATAGGTTTTACCACTCACAGTAAGTGGTGAACTGAGCTGATAACTGGTTTTTTTATTTGCCGCTGCCGGCGAGGCTAATAAGCTGGGATAGTGCGCACCTTGGGCATTACGCTTAACATTGCCCAAGAATACGTTATTAGATTGAACGGCTTCATTACTATTACTAGGGCCATACTCGAAATTTTTAACATTACTGTTATCGCTTAAGCTGCCACTATAATTAGTCGGGAGCATAATTTTTAAATGTGTCTCTTTATTAACAACAGCACTCTCATCCCATGAATATATGCCACCCAGCGCATGCAAGCGCCCTTGACGTAAATCAACTCCACCTAAAGAATTAGTCGGACTAGTTTGCCAATTTCCAGTTGACATTTTATCAACAAATAATTCGTAACCCTCTATTCCTCGAATAAGCTCAACAAATTGTGCAGTAATTGATATAGAACAAGAGTCATCATTACACTTGTTTATTCCATTTGAATCTCGATAACCATTATAAAGATTAGCAATGGTTCCATATTTTAAATCGACTTGCTGCGCATCTCTGGTTAATAGCACCACCATCCTGTCGGGAAATAAGCTCGAAGGCATAAAAGAAAATGGCGCTTCAACACTGCCTTCGGCCAGTAAACGGCCTTCAACTTGCAGGTAGCTGTTTCTGAACTGTGCATAGGCATCATCCGGTTGACTGCCCCAAAACTGCACTTGCACCCCAGGGCCCATTTTTACCGTGGTGTCTTTGGCGATTAGCACCGGTTTATCGATAATGTACAACGCCTGATTGCCTAAGGTGATCACCCCATCGACCACGCCATCGATATCAAGTAGCCCGCCTTCACTGCCCGGTGCATCAGAATCTAAAATACTCGGTAGCGTTACTCCGCGATTCACCAATAACTGGAACTCAGATTCTGAAGTGTATTGATTACCGTCTTGAGGGTCTAAGCCATTGTCTGAACTAAAACGCACTTTAATATTGATAATATGATTATTCGGAGTATTGTCGGCCACTTTAAAAGTGAAAGGCTGCTCAACGCCCACCACGACACCGTCAGTGTCATACATCAAACCATTATCATCATTGCCAAAGGTGCCGACCGAATCATAGTTAACACTATCGTTTAGCCAAGTCACATGGGGATCTACGCCCATTGCACCATCGACCTCTGCCGATAAGGTCACAACAGTGCCATCCGATTGCCCCCATTGGTTGCGAACAATAACCGCTAAATCTATGGTTTCACCGGCGTCCACCACGCCATCGCCATTGCCTTCACCTTGATAGGACTGCAGCTCGTTAGCCCCATCCCATAGATAATGTTCAAGATAATTCAATGCCGGTTTAGGCGTATTGGTTAAGGCTTCCAGCGCATCAATACTGTGATAAGAGATGGCTGGTTTTGTTTCGTCATAGGTTTTACCCTGTTTAATTACGCCCGTTGCGCCAAGCTGGCCCATGATAAATCGCGATGAGTACACAGATTTATCATTAAAACGTGTGCGGGTAAGAGCGGCAATACCGGCGACCACAGGCGCGGCCATCGACGTGCCATCCCACGCAGCATAACCTTCATTTGGTAGAGTAGAATAGATATCCACTCCAGGTGCCATCACTTCGTATTCGACGCTATCTTTGGCTACGCAGTCATAATTTGAAAAACCAGCTAAATAATCGCCATATTTATTCGGTGTTGGCGACTCTGCCATCACCCCGAGTACCCAAGGGTATGCGGCTGGATAACTGCGTTCAACAATCGGCGAACAAAAACCATCATTAGATTTGCCACTATTTCCAGCTGATGCAATCAATACCGAGCTTGCAAAAGCCACGGCTAGCGCGTCTTCTTCTGCGTGTGAGTATCCTGTACCCCCAAACGACATATTGATAATATCAGCGCCGTTTTCAGCGGCATAATAGAGTGCCTCGGCAATGTCTGCCGAGGTCAATATACCGCTATATTGGCTCGCCTTAATCGCCATAATTTGCACATTTGGCGCAATCCCCACCCCGCCATGACCATTATCTTTTTTGGCGGCAATAATGCCCGCAACATGAGTACCATGACCATGGTCATCCATCGGATCGCCATGATGGTCATATGTAGAACCTAAAACATTTGCGCCATAGACATCATCAATAAAACCATTGCCGTCATCATCGATGCCGTTATCCGCTATTTCACCCTGGTTGATCCACATATTTAAGGCTAAATCAGGGTGGTTGTAATCGACTCCCGAGTCGATAACGGCAACGACCACGTTGCGGTCACCATATTGTGACAGATCATTATCCGCTAACCATTGCCACGCCGCGGGAGTATTAGTGCTATCGAGGTGCCACTGTTTATTAATATCCGGATCATTATTAAGGGCTTGTTCTGATGGGATGTCGGTGATGGTACGGATCTTTAATTCTTCAACGTACTCAACATCGGGGCGACTGGCCAACTGCTGCATTGTTTGTTTGTGTTGACTGGCATCGGTTAAATTAACCCGATACCAACGACTGGCTTCGGCGCGGGCTTTTGTAAGTTGCGGCGATATTAAACTCGAGACTCTTTGCTTACTGGACACTGATTTTTGCTTAAAAAGCGGGACCAACTCCACCCCATTTATTAATAAACTGCCTAGCCCTGCGTCACGACTTTTAGCTGCCTGTACTGTTTGTGCGCTTACGCCGTTATCATTATTTAAATGGGTGACTTGGCTGGTCGCAAAAGCTTGATATTGCTGTGGTGCAAATTTAACTAGAAACTCACCCTCAACACAGGATTTACCATTACAACGCTTAATTTTATCCGTTGTTACAACTGTTGGTGCACCAATAGCAACACCACCTTGATACGGTCCCCGGTAGAGCTTTTGCTTTGCGAGTGCAGAATAGTTGGGATTACTTTGCAAAGTATCAAGAGGAATAAGTACAGGGGTATTTGTATCTAAAGAGGCTGCAATAGCTAAATCTTGCCCAATATGATTAGACGAGGTTCGATCCAATTCATTAGCGATAGAAGTTGCAGAATATAAACTCGCCGAAAAATAGAGACTAGAAGCAACAATAGTCCCTAGTGAGGAAAAAGATTTTGACATGACAAATCCTTAATGGAAGTCCGTTCCCAGAACAAAGGTGAAATATCTCACCTAACAAGGTTTTATTATAATGAGTGGTGCACTGTGCAGAACGCACCAGCAACACAACAATAAAACATCAAGCAATAGCAAGCAGCAACAAGCTAACACAGCATTACACAATCAAATAACACTAACTGCTAAAAACTTGACGAACAACAAACTTCCAATCATTCAAGCTATTGAGGTAACACCTAGGAGGAAATTTTAACCACGGTGGTACACACACCTTATGAACACCTCTTCAATTTCTGCCAATCATAAAAAAGGAGCCGAAGCTCCTTTTTTATTTACCAATTTTGACTTAACTGAGGTTATTGTAAATTGTAGCTACCTACCACTTCTAGGGCAGCATTTAACACAATAACTTTTCTTGTTAACTCAGCCTGTTCAACACCACTAATCGTCACGAATATTTCTCCCAGCTCTTGATGAGTCGATACCGCTAAATCTCGCCAATCCCCGGCTAATGTAAAACGGCCATACTCTGTAGTTTCTTGACCATTTTTAATAACTAATTGTACTTTACCGTTAGTTTTCAAATAACCTAATAAGGCAAATTCGTTAAAGCCATCATTATCTAAATCAGCAAGCTCTACTATTTGAACATCGGCCCAATTAGCTGGCCAGCTAAAATTAGCAATCCGCTGGTTAGGTAATTTACCGTCGTTAATACGTAAAAAAACTTTACCATTACTGGAGCTTACGCCGGTTATAGCAACTTCACGAATATTATCACTCGTTCTATCGCCTACCAACATTGGCTGCACATCAACGAGGTCGTTTGGCCAGCTAAAGATGCGAATAACGCCACGTTTATCATGTCCCTTCTTCACCACCCACTGATAACGGCCATCATCTTTACGTTGCCCAAACTGCCCCCAATCAGTAGTACCATCACTATCGATGTCATCCATCTCAACTAACTCAGTATTTGACCAAAGCTTATTCCAGTTATATACATTCACTTTTATACTTGGGTCAGCACCATCATAAATAAATAACTGGCCTTTATCTAAACGAGTATGACGCCCATACAGTGCGACTTCTGGCACACCATCAAACGTCACATCTGTCATAGTAACGAAACGAGTGTTATCCCATAAATTCGGCCATTTGAATGTCTGGTACGCAGCTTTAGTAGCCCCATCTTTCACAATCAGTTGACGAGTTCCATTAGTTGAATGAATACCTGAAATTGCATACTCTTGAATACCGTCGCCGGATAAATCCTCTAATACGACCAAAGCAACATCCGTCAACTTAGCAGGCCAGTTCCACACACCCAGATTATTACCTGAAGCAGAATCATAAACAGATAATTGATAACGGTTTACAGCCGAATTAAATCCAAACACACCGATTTCATTGGTGCCATTCATGTCACTATCTGCTAATAAATACACTTCTGCGTCATCGAATTCATGCGAAATAGTAAAACTTGCTAATGACACTGAAGTCACATTTGAAAATACTTCTACACCAATTAAGCCTGTCTTTTTATAATAGCCAAGCGTGTCAATTAATCCATCGTTATTCACATCAGCAATTGGCAATAAGGTTAAGATTTGATTTGGCGAATCATTGGGATCGAGTGGATCTGTGCCAGCTATAATTTCATCATAATCTGAAAGCCCATCACCATCAGAATCAGCGAGGAGTGGATTAGTATGATAAATATAATACTCGATGCCATCATCAATACCGTCACCATCTGAGTCAGCCAACAAAGGATCCGTACCGATATTCAGCTCTTCAATATCTTCTATGTCATCACCATCATCATCGAGGTCATACTTATTAATTTGTCCATCTGCATCCAAATCTTGAAACGCAATATCACCACCAAGATCCCAGTTGGCTTCATTCCAATTATTATTATCCCAATTAAGATGAGTAGCCGCCATTGCAGATGACTGCAACATCACCCCTAGAAACAACACTATTTTTGATTTATTTACCAACATAACACCCTCTTAAACCTTGACTTAATTTCATCGATAACATTAAGAACCGTGGTTTGATTTAATTAAGTTCATTAGCGTGTTAGAAGCTTCAAAATCTAAACAATTTGAAGCTGGGGCCGCGGTAACAAGATCGACACCTGGAAATTCTACAAAAGACAATCCATGGCAAAATAATTTGTCTGTTAACGTATCATTCATGCCCCAAAAATAAGCCTTCGAGCTCAATACCTTGAATTGGTCCCCCTCAAACGTCACTTCAGTTAAAAATACAGAAGCATCTTCCGCTATATGGGCATTACCACCTATAGTAGAGTTGCGTATATTTAATTTGGCCCCACGGTACATATTCAACACGTTAATGCTAGAGTTTGAAACATTGGCGTTGCCTGCATCAGTTATTTCGAACACATCAGCAATATGACCGCCATCCAAAAAAAGCTGGCCCTGACTTACATTGACAAAAGGACTTGTAAACTCACCTCTGATGCTCGCTTGCGATAATTCAACCCACAAACCGTTACTCAAATTCATGGCACCATTGACAACTAAGCTAGAACCTTCTCGTATATTGACGGTGTCAGCTGTCGTCGATCCTTTTCCCGCTTGAAGCCAACGCGAACCGCTTGAGATATCAATACTAGAAGTGATGAGTTTTGCTTGTTGCGCCACATCCGAACTAAATATATAGATCCCTATATCACTGGCAGAAATACTATTTTCGTCTCCAAGAAAACGAACAACTGCACTGTTTCTTGCGTACACACCCACATTCACACCGCTTACGGTGAGGTTAGATAAATATGCTTGAGCCCCCTCTTGTAACCATACTCCAGCAGACCAATCAGCACTCTCTTCTCCTGGCCCTTCAATGATGACATTGGTGAGTCCGCCTTGTCCATTACGAGAGTATGCTGCGGCTAAAGTGCTGTTACCCATTTGGATCGTCAAATTACCTAAATACAATCCACCACCAAAGCCTCCCCAAATAGTAACACTACCAGACAAATCATTTGGGATCAGATGTGCATTGCCACCTTCAGCACCAAAAATATTCAAAGTTTGTCCGCCAGGCTGGAAAGAGTCGTTAGTCCATACATTATTCTCATCAAATGTGCGTATAACACGAATATCACCATAGCAGTTGCCTGTAATGGTGAAATTGAGATTTCTATATTGCACATTTTCAGCATATGCTTCATTTAAAGCGGCAGGATTGCCACTGCAGTCAACTTCAACAGATTGTTCGCCATCAATTAAATGATTTCCCATTGATTTGAGCTGTAGCATTTCAAGTTGCTCTTCAAAATCATTAGCGCGCACATTTAAATAATCAAAGTTCTCATTAACCTCGCCAGCCTTCGCAGATGTTGAAGCAGAAAAAACGTTCGGAACATCCGATGCATTTGCCGTTGAACAAGCTAAAACAAAGATAAAAGACAATGAATTTTGTAATTTTGATAACATAGGGATCTCATTAATTTATTTTAATCATATGTGTATGCATCAATGCATTTGACTGGAGCACATGAGTGATATTTCTGTTAACGCAGTCATCAGTATTTTCTCGGCCTTATGACTAACCTCTTTCGCTATCCTTCCTCTGTTCGAGACAGTCAACAGTATATGAAAAAAACACGAAAAATCCACACTCAGATAACAATTTCGCAGCCAAACGTCTTTACTCATCGTTCCAGAGGTAAGAAAACAACTGACTTTTCTGGTAGCAAGCACAATGAATTAGAACAAGCTTGTAATGTCATTGAAAGTACAACTTGCTGATTATTATTGCCTATATCGACATAATCAAGATCAGTCACACTGATTTCAAATTGCCCATCGAATAATGCCAGCGGAGATTGATCAAAATTTAATATTTGATGCTTAGCTTGAGGGTAAGACACCAAATGCTGGACTGACTCACCATTCAATTGCAATAGTGTCACTTTAGTCGGTATATAGCGTTTCATAGAAGCGGTATTCGCATTAATGTGCCAACCAGGCTCTAAATCGAACGCTAGGCTAACAACATTTTTGTTTACCGATGCTCGAATTTTGCCATGTCCCTTGGCGAAGTAGGCCCTTTGTACATTGATATTATTGAAGCGATTAGCTTGGTGACGCACCAAGCTATACTGATTAACAAGCTGATCCAGTTGCCTCTTATCATAGAGCGCAACTTGCTTGGATAATTGCTTATACTGCCTTATTTGGGTTAATTGATACCCCTGTTGTAATGCTTTATAAACAATGGATTTTACAGACGCGATTTCACCATCTCGATTTTGGGACAGTAACCCTAGGTACACTTTCTCATTGGCAAGCTCCTCAGCTAACTGTTCAAGCAACAAGTGACCACGCGCGAGTGCCCCGTTATCTTTGCCATCGCTTATAGAGTTTGACCAACCCTGGTAATAGGAGAGATTCATTTGGGCAACCGCGAACCAAGCAAGATCCTCAAGTTCAGCATTTATGCTGGCTTTACCATGAAAAATACTACGGTAAAGAGTATTATCGACAAAGGCGTTATTCCATAGATTATCTAACAGCTCACTCGCTTCTTCTAAATAAATTGGCTCTTGAGTGGCATCGAATGCTTCAAGTAAGGCTATTGCATACATACTATTCCAGCTAACGAGCACCTTCTCATCGACTAAAGGTCGTACTAATGTTTGTCGGTATTCCCTCGCAGCGACGACAGTTTTAGTGCTTCGCCAGTCACGAGAAATATTAGTTAGAGACAGTAATATTTGATCATTTGACATTGCATCAGCCGCACTAATTTGACTTTGACTAGATGCATTCAAAATATCTACGAGCGCCGCTGAGTTTAATTGATAATAAGCACCCTCTCTTTTATTTGAAATGGCAGATAATGCGGATGCATAACCGCTATTCTGTCGCAACCACTCATTGACCCAGCCCCTTGTTTGCGCCATGACTATTGCGTATTCAGGCTTTCTGGTAATGGCATAGACTTTGGCTAATACCCGGATCATATTTGCTTGGGTATAGAGCATCTTCTCAAAATGCGGGGTTTGCCAAAGACCATCGACGGCATAACGATGAAAGCCACCTTCAATGCCATCATAAGTTGGACTTAATATAATCCGCTGCAAGTGTTGCTCTACCAATTTTAACAATGCAGGCTCGCCTGTCCTTAAAAACTCTTCAATTAAACCCAATGACCAATTTGTACGTAGAAAACGTGGACCTTGACCCTGCTGTTCAAGCTGAAGAAGGTGATGAATTTCTTGATGTTTTGTTGGCAGAAGTGCTCGCCATAGCGTATTGCTAAGCTGATATTTTTTAGCTATATCAACATTCACCTTATCGGACGAAAGCTGCTGCTCAAGCCGATTGGCAAGCCCCTCTATTGCCTTAGGTTTACTGTTCCAACGTTTGGCGAATCCAGCGACCACCTTGGAAAATTTTTTCTTAGGAAGATAAGAATCAATCCAGATAATCTTACCATCAGGCGTCAAGATCACATTAATTGGCCAACCGGCTTCACCTTTTAATGCCTCTAAGGCATTTTTAAATCTATGATCGACAATCGGCCACTGTTCTCGATCAACTTTCACACTCACATAGTCAGCATTGAGTAGCGAGGCTATAACAGGGTCATTGAAACTTTCTTGCGCCATCACATGACACCAATGACACGTAGAATAACCAATTGAAATAAAAAGGAGTTTATTGTTATCGCCACTACCCTGCTCAAAACTTGCCTGCCACTCTAGCCAGTTAACAGGCTGAAGTGAATGACTCAAAAGGTATGGAGAATCTGAATATATGAGGCTATTAATATCCTCGGGATATGGGTCATTAATGTCTATAACATCTCTGCTTGATAGCCATTCTCGACGCTGCTCAAATACTGAATGAACAGTGGCACTGACAAGTGGGTCTTCAACAGAAACGGCTTGAGCGTAAATATTGAAGTGACATGTACCCAACAAGAATAACAAAGCATAAAGCCAATGATGCATCAGATAATCTCTTTCAAAGCCTGACTATATTAGGAGGTTTAGCGTGATAGCTAAATTTGAACATTCAGCTACCACTACACACTATGTGCTAAGCCTTTAATTGTTATTCACAACTTTTTTATTCGAAGGGTAACGAATTGTATAACTGCGATTTGCCTCGACATTATCAAAATATTGACGCTGACCATTAGGCCAAATCACCATCACTTTAGCTTTTGTCGATTTACCTAAGCCCATATGCTGTGTCTTTGGGTGAACAGACATATAACCTTGGCTGCCGCTGACTTGTCGCCAACTATAGCCTTCAGTATCAGTACCTATAATAATTTGCGCACCTATACCATCAAGATTAACGCCATCTTCAGGAGAACCTTGCAAGTGAATTTTCAACCAGTTGTTTTTTAACTTTTCGGCTTGATTTTCAAATATCTGAGCAGGCCCATGGTAGTTATTTATCACTACATCAAGATCACCATCCATATCCATATCCAGATAGGTGGCAGAACGAGAGTTAGCCACAAGATCTAAGCCACTTAATGCGGACACATTATTGAGTTTACCGCCACTATTTAAAAAGAAAACATTCGCAGCCTTAGCTGCATCTGGAAAATCGACATCCATAGATTTCCCAGTATGAGGATCGGTATAATATGGGTTTTTCGTCGAATAGACATAATAGTCATTCATACCATTTAACACATACAAATCATCATCACCATCGTTATCAACATCAAAAAAGTCAGCGTCCCATGCCCAACCTGTAGAAGAGTATCCCCTTCCCACAAGGTCACTGTGTTGGTACTTCAGACCCCCTTGAGCATTTTTAGTCGATAAGAAAAGATCGTTGCCTTCAACTACACGCATATTAGCTAATTTATCAGGGTTGAACTCTGCAGTGGTGTCCTCACTCGGCAATACATATTTTTGATCCTTGTTCATAGTGACGATATTGGACACATATATATCTGCGACCCCATCACGGTTCAGATCACTCAAACTTATATTCATCGTGTAAGACGGCTTATCTGTACCAATTTTATGGGCGTAATCAATAAACCCTTGCCCTTTTTGGTTGATATAATAGGCATTGACTCCAAAGTCATTACCAACAATTAAGTCCTGCCAGCCATCCATATTTAGATCTGTGTGGGTAACGGCTTGTCCCCAGCCCTTATTATTGGCTCCCAACGCATTAGGCGCTTGTGTAAACTTGAAACCACCTTGATTAATAAAGAGTACATTTTCCCCTCCATTATCATTACGGCGTTTTAATGTAGGCAGGTCACCTTGTAAATAGTTACCAAAATACTGAATATAGATATCAAGCAGACCATCATTATTGACATCGAAGGTTGTTGCCGGCCCCCCTACGGCACCATTGCCACCGAGTTGCGCAATGTGGGTCATTTCAGTAAATTTCGCATTTCCATCATTTCGATAAATACGATGTGGCTCATCGACGTAGGTGATCATTATGTCCTGATCACCATCATTATCGAAATCAGCAATAAGGGGTTGCCTAGGTTCTCCAGGCAATCCCCCGCTACCAGCGCGATGACTTTGATTGCTTAAACCAGCACTTTCTGTAACATCTTCGAAATAGTCACCCCGGTTAAGATAGAGCTTATTGCCTAGGCCGCTTAAAATTAAAATATCAGCTAATCCATCACCATCGACATCTTCTGCTGCGATACCACTGCCACCAAAAGCGGGCGGAATGGTGATAATACCTGTTTGCTCATCTTTATCTAAATAACTGCGTAACTGACGACTTAACCAATCTGATGATCTATGTTCAGCGTGAAACTTTCTCTGCTCAGTGACATTGATAAAATATCTGGGCATCTCTGAACTCTGCTGACGGCCTGCTGAAATGATACCTGTTGCGGCCACTTGCTTTGGCTGATAAACAGCATAAGCACTGATCTCATTATTTATCATCTGGTAGCTTATAGAGATAAGATCTGCAGACAAAAACTCTTGTTTGAGCCGTTTACCTTCGATACCCGCATTTCGTAATAACAAAACACCATAATGAGCCACTGCTTCACTTAGAAGCTCTGCAGCAAACGGGTCTGCCTCAAGTTTTACCATCTCCTTAGCATCGACTAAGGCCTCTCTCAGATACAACCAATGTAACCCTGAATCCCGAAATGAATCCATATCATAGGATTCGATGACCACTTGCTTATCTTTTGGATAGTTAGGGTAAAATATGACATCTTCAAACTCATTGACTGTATGTGGCAATAACCGAGTTAAAGAAGCAGCGACGTGCTCTTCTTTTATTGTCGAGCCAGACAAGACCTGTGATTGCGCATCGAGATATAAACTACCTGCAAAAGCGATCATTGCTTCAGTCAGGTACTGCTTAAACTCTGCAGCCTGACGCGTATCATCTGGCATCGCCAACTTAGCAAAGTAGACTTGTAGATTGCGAGCGAAAAGTGTTTGATTGACATCATTATATTGTTCAAAGGCGGCAATTTTTTGCTCAATTAAACGCATTAATATGCCAGTACTTCTCGTTGAAAAAGATGCTGAACTGACGACTCGCTCATCAGTTATTTTATCCGCAAGATGTTGAGGGAAAAGTAACTGCCAACTGTGGTGAATATTGGCGACTGAAACTTGATATTTATCAGCTTGACGAGCTTGTTCATCCGCTATTTTAAGTAAAGTGAGCGTGAGTAAATCCACTTTTTGAGTGATCACTTCGGCCGCAGAATCGCTCAATTCGGGAAGCTCGATGTCAAAATCCAACAAAACATCTTGTTGCACAGCGAGCATAGCTCTTAATGTATATGCAATGGAACCATAATGCTGCTGATCACGCTCTGTGATCTCGGTACTCACATTACCAATCGTAACCTTTGACGACTTTTGTTCACCGACTCGAATAGTGGTGGTAGTAAACAATGCATTCGCAGCGTTCAAAACAGCCTCATGCCCTAACGGGTCTAAATCGGGATTATCTTCTGCTGCAATTTGCCAGATATCCCTGACTAATCGTTTCTGAAATTCCGTTTTAGCATAACGAGCATTTTCAGTCAGGGGAGTCCCAAAAATTAACCCCTCCAGGCGAGTAGCCGTAGCATGGCACTTAGGATCTTTAGCAGACTCAAGTTTGCCCATCAAACGCAATATTCCATCATCGAGAGGGGTTTGTTGAGGCAAGCTATCGGCGAAAGCTGAGGTAGAAAGGATTGCAGCACAGATGCTACTTAAAGCAAAACGACGTAATTTCAAATGACGTAATTTGACATGATTAGTTAAGCTAACAACAGCTCTCACAGCATAGCTAGATTCGCGCATGACCCACTCCCTTGCCGTTACGTTCGGCATATCGTTATTTTATTATTTACAAAAACACTAACATTAGTTAACAAGATACGGCAAAGATGCTATTTGTCGATAGACAGCAAAGAAATAGAAAAGCCGACAATCAACAATATTGTCGGCTTAAATACGCTTCTTACTGACTGGTCTTGTGATCGACTATCTTATAAACACATGGTTAGCGGAACTGACGACGTCGGTATAGCACCAACATAAACAGCCACATAAACATGACCAAAGACATTGCACCAGCATCACTACTTTTTTCAACAGGCTCGGGAATACTCAAAGTCACCGAGTCACTATCGTTTGTAGAGTCTATGTCATATTGAGTCGCTCCCACTACCCCTGCCACCTTGTAACTTCCTGCTGACACAGCTGTAGCCCATACTGTGATACTCACTCGCTCACCGGCGGCTAGTGCCCCTGCCCCACATTTCAAATCAGCAGATAGTACACACCCGGAAGGTAACTGACTGAAGCTTAAACCTGTCGGTATACTAATCGTAAGTGAAACATGAGTCGCATCTCCACTAGATTTATTGATAATGTTAAAAATTATAGTCCCCGCTTGGTCAATTTGAGGAAAACTAGTAGCTTGGACAATTAAGGCCAGATCAATCTCTTGCTCACCGAAGCCTTTTTCTAGGCTTAAATACCACAATGAAAGACCATTTTGCCCATCTATAGTAACCAAATCTAAATCACCGTCATTATCAATATCAACAAGAGCGACATCGGAAATATCATCACCTACGATAACAACAGTGTCGACACGAATATCATCAATGGCATAGTAATGCCAGATACTCACTCCCTGAGGTGTCACAAACAAGATATCCATTACGCCATCATCATCGACATCAGCAACAAGTAACTTATCAGCATCAGGGAAATTAACTGAGCTATTCGATGGAGAGCCAAATAGATCAATAGTCAACTTCCACTGACTATCAATATAGCTGAAGCCATCTAGCTTGCCATCACCATCTATATCCTCAAGCACCAAACGTTCCACAGCCTGCGGCAAGCCTTCGATTTGTGTGACCTGCCATATATTCTCATCAAACTGTACTAACACTGGCATTTCATTATCTGAAGATACAATCAGTTGCACACTAGCATCGGTTTCTATAAGGCTTAAATCAGTCACCCCCATAGTACTCTCTGCAGCTGCTCTCTCTGGAGAAACTGATGCTGAGCTAGCAAGAGTAACGTTTGTACCTTCCAACTCTTGAACAGAAGCGTTTTGATTGATAAGAGCAAAAAAGTTAATCAGTTCGACAGACTCACTACCACTGCCTATACCCGTATAAATAGCCACATGACTCTGATATATACCAGCAAGGATGACACTAACCTCACCATCACCATCCAGATCAGCAATGAGAGCCACGTCGGCTTTAACAGCATCTAGCACGTAGTGCGACATGAGCTGCTGATTTTCTTCGAGTAAATAAGCAACACTATTTGCAGAGGCTCCACCAACAGTGACAATATCGATATGACCATCCCCGTTGATATCCCCTGCAACCATACCTTTAACGTCTTCGATTACATCTATGGATACAGAGTCCATTAATGTTCCTAAACCATCATTAAGACGCACTTCAATTTGAGCTGTTGTACCATTAAAGCTAACGAGATCTGTGTAGGTATCATTATTAATATCGAAGGCAAAACCAACTTCAGAAGGTGTACTAGAGAGTATCTCGCCAGGCACAAGGGATAACACTTCGGCAATCAACAACTGCGCAGTATCTGAAACCGTCTCACCATCAATATTGTCAGCTGTAATATTTAATTCAGCATTGGCAAAACCAGAACCATTATCTTCGGTGAATAACCCGATGACTGTCGTACTTGTTTCTTCTACAGCTAAATCACCATCAAGTTGACAACTCATTTTACCTAGGCCGACTTCACTACAAATACCAGCTAGTTCAGTAATGCTCAACTCATCACTAATGGCTAATTCAAACACGACTCCATTTGCAGTAATTAAACCTGTATTGCTGATATCTATAATCAGACTGACAGGCTGCCCAGGTGATGCAGGTGCAGGAGTAAAGTACAACTTAGCAGCAAGGTTCGTATCCGTTGGTTCTATTACCGCGAGTACATACTCCTGTAATACAGGCTGCTCAACGTCGCCATCAGTCAAAGCAATGACAATATTAAACTGTTCACCGCGAGCATCAGCTGGTGCCGTACCACTAATTAAACCTGAATTACTTAAGCTGAGCCAATCTGGCGCAGCAACAATAGAGAAGCTAATATCATGGCTCTCATCTACATCTTGTGCCGTAAGTTGGTAGCTATATGCTTGCTCAATAACTATTTCAATTATAGGTTCCGAAGTAAACTCTGGGGCGTCGTTAACATTAATCACCTCGATAGAAAAATCGCCCAACGCATCACTGCCTTCAGCATTATCAGTCACTGTAATGATGATGCCAGAATAGACACCGACATCAGCATTCAAAGGTGTGCCACTTAACATACCTGTCGCCATGTCAAACGATGCCCAACTCGGTTTGTTGGTGATCATAAAGCTAAGGGTTTCGTCAGCATCCTCATCGACAACAATAGGCGTAAAGCTATAATTTTCATCCTCTAACACAGAAAGCTCAGGCGAGCCTGATATCTCAGGTATACCATTAACATTAGTGACTTCGATGCTGAAAGCTGCAAGTGATACGGTTTCTGTACCGTCAGAAACCGAGATAACGATGCCTGAAGTAATGCCAACATCATCATTGCTTGGCATCCCCGAGAGTGTACCGTCTACTCCGCTAAACGTAGACCAACTTGGTTGATTAACGATGGAAAAAGTCAGGCTACTTTCAGTATCAGCATCTATGACAACAGGTGTGAAACTATAGCTCGCACCTTCGTTAACCGAAGTGGCTGGTGAGCCTGAAATTGTCGGTGCATCGTTAGTGTTCACTACTGTGATACTAAAGCCGCTCAGAGGTGTCGATATCGTGCCATCAGATACTGAGATAACAATGCCTGAAGTGATGCCAACATCTTCGTTACTTGGGGTACCTGATAACGTGCCATCCACTGAACTAAAGGTCGCCCAGCTCGGCTGGTTCACTATGCTGAAACTTAAACTATCGTCGGTGTCGACATCTGCAGCCATTGGCGTAAAGCTATAGCTTGCATCTTCGTTAACCGAAGTGGCTGGTGAGCCTGAAATTGTCGGCGCATCGTTAGTATTCACTACGGTAATGCTAAATGAGCTCAATGCAGTAGAAACCGTGCTATCAGACACTGAAATCACAATACCAGAACTAATACCAACATCATCATTAGCCGGACTGCCTGACAAAGAGCCATTCACTGAGCTGAACGTCGCCCAACTTGGTTTATTAACAATACTAAAGGTCAGGCTGTCACCTGTATCGACATCTGCAGCCATTGGCGTAAAGCTATAGCTTGCATCTTCGTTAACCGAAGTGGCTGGTGAGCCTGAAATTGTCGGTGCATCGTTAGTGTTCACTACCGTGATACTAAAGCCGCTCAGAGGTGTCGATATCGAGCCATCAGATACTGAGATAACGATGCCCGAAGTGATGCCAACATCTTCGTTACTTGGGGTGCCTGATACCATGCCATTCACTGAACTAAAGGTCGCCCAGCTCGGCTGGTTCACTATGCTGAAACTCAAACTATCGTCGGTGTCGACATCTGCAGCCATTGGCGTAAAGCTATAGCTTGCATCTTCGTTAACCGAAGTGGCTGGTGAGCCTGAAATTATCGGCGCATCGTTAGTATTCACTACGGTAATGCTAAATGAGCTCAATGCAGTAGAAACCGTGCTATCAGACACTGAAATCACAATACCAGAACTAGTACCAACATCATCATTAGCCGGACTGCCTGACAAAGAGCCATTCACTGAGCTGAACGTCGCCCAACTTGGTTTATTAACAATACTAAAGGTCAGGCTGTCACCTGTATCGACATCTGCAGCCATTGGCGTAAAGCTATAGCTTGCATCTTCGTTAACCGAAGTAGTCGGTGTACCTGAAATCGTCGGTGCATCGTTAGTATTCACTACCTCTATATCAAACGATGCAAGTGAAGAGGATAAAGCACCATCAGAGATACTGATAATAATACCGGAAGTAGTGCTTACATTATCATTCGTTGGCACACCAGAAAGTGTGCCATTGGTGGTACTGAAAGTGGCCCAAGTAGGCTTATTTACAATACTAAATGTTAGCGAATCCCCAGCATCTGCATCACTGTATGTGGGGAAGAAGCTATAAGCACTATCTTCACTCACTGATGTAGCGGGTATACCTGATATAACTGGTGCATCGTTAAAATCGTAAATAACGAAAAAAGTATTTGAAGCTGTATTTCCATTTCCAAGCGTATCCACCGCCGCAACAGCACCGATTGACAGCTCAACACTTGCCTGAGCTATTGGCGAAACTAAAACCGTATATTGCAGACCATCGACATCGGTAAAATCAGACAGGTTTGCATTGACCACCTGAATGTCTGCCTCAACAAAACCTGATACAGCTTCTGAAAAATCAATTGTTGCTGTAAAGCTAGTCGCTACTGGACCAGCAGGACCTGAAATATCAACGGTAGGAAGCAGATCATCATAAGTAATTGATAGCGAGTTTGAAGCACTATTACCATTACCAGCACTATCATGAGCAACACTATCAAGAACATCAATTGAGACTAGCGTTTCACCAGAAGCACTCACTGTCACAGAGTAGTTTTGTGCATCAATGACCTGAAAATCAGATTTTGCGCCATTTATCACCGATATATCATCGATAGTAAAGTCTGCAACAGCTTCCTCAAATACGATATTGACGTTAAAGTCACCAACTTGACTCGTAGATGAGGTACTAAGAGTCACTGTAGGCTTATGGGTATCAACCACAAATACATTCGACGGGCCTGCTGCAGGCGCTAGGTTAGTGCTGTATCTAGCCGTTTCAGCGGCTACATTGATGCCAATTGAACCGTCACCAGTAAAACCACTCAATGTGACTGTCGCAAAACTGCTATCTCCATTTTGTATGCTGACCACAGCATTAGCATCACCAGTGGTATTTAAACTAATCGCACTTACCAAGAGGTTAACCGTTTCGACATCGGTATAATTAATCGCGTAGGTGACATCTGACGCACTGGTTAATAATGAAGACGGCTGACCTATCAATAAACTGGGCGTAGGCACTAATGGCACTGATTGATATTCAAACATAATAGGCGCAGAAACGGTATTAGTGACCGCTGGTTCTGATATATCCTCAGCGACACCGGCAGCTATGTTTAACGTAACAGTACCATCGGCATCAGGAGAAACTTCTACACTGTATTGAGACGCATTGAGAGTTATAAAATTCGATAATGTCGCATTCGTTGCAACAATATCCCCCACCACAAAATTTTGAACATCATCTGAGAAATCGATACTCATCAAAATACTAGATTCAGATGTGGGACTGCTGACATCAATAGCAGTAAGAACCGAGATTTCATTAACCGTAAACCTAGCCGTCATCGCCTCAAATGAGGTGATATTGCCATTAACTTTACCTGAAATTGTAGATGACGAATTTGAATATTCATCTGCAGTCATGTTTGCAGGTAAGTTGAGTACCACTTCAAAACTACAACTGGTTAATGGCTCAAGTACACCAGCAAACAAAATAAATGTTTGTCCCACTATCGTAGTAGAGGAGCCCGTACCACACACATCAGTCTCAGCTATAGATGCTATTGTCACCCCAGAATCGATACCAGAAAAATCTTCATTAAAATAGAGCTCAGAGACTTGCTCAACAGTATCGGCATTATTGATGACATAAATTGATTTAATCGTCGTAGACACATTGCCGACTCTTAACGAGGTGGGATCAAAACTTTTGGAAAAAGTCACATTGGTGATCTGCAAATCAGCTGCTGCTAAAGGAGACGTTAACGTGCTCCCGTTAATTGAGGCAGTTAATAGAGAGCTATCAAAGGGATAAGAGCTCGCAGGCATATTAGCTGGTACATTGACCGGAACAGAAAACTCACATATATCCCCGGGTGCCAATACGCCTGAAGCCAAGGTTAAGCTTGTACTACCAGAAATTGTTGAGCCAACACCACAAGGTTCTGATGGCAAACTCTGTACCGTCATACCAGTCAACATAGCATCTAGATCTAAGCTAAAGCCTATATCGTCGGCACTATAACTTGAACCAGCACCATGACTAATGGCAAATTTAATATTAGAGGCACTGCCGGGTGCAACAGCTGCGGGGTTAAATACCATAGCCAACTGGGGCGCAGCATCGACAGTAAAAGCACTGCTGGCTGATGGCGACGATGATTGAACACTTACGCTATTTATTGTTGCATCAATCGCTGCTACAGAAAAAAGATAAGCTCCTGCGTCAAAGTCGTCTGGAACCGTATAATCAACACTAAACGTACAACTTGCACCAGCCGCTAATGTCATCCCGGTAAATGATACTGAAGGAGGAATAAAGTTATAGGCGTCACTATAGAGGGGTGTGAAGGTAGCTACTCCGCTGGCATTACAAAAATTGTCTGCGGGAACTGCAGCTGTAAAGTAAGGTAATCCTGTCAGCTCATGATTAAATGAGACTGATGAAGCGACATTGGCTATATCTACATTAGTGAGCACATATTCAACACTGATCACATCGCCTGCAGCAACCGTTGTTGTCGGGTTACCGCTTTGATTAGTCGAAATTGATAAACTGGGTGCGCTATTAACAGTAAAACTACTGAGTGCATCTGATGGATTAATTGTCGAATCATCGAGTTCATAACTAATAGCTGAAATGGTATTGATGTAATTGCCTGGTGCTGCATTACCCGGCACAGCGACATTAATACTAAAATTACAACTTGTGCCAGCAGCCAAGCTACCACCAGTAAAGGTTAACACGCTAGTGCCGGTCAAAGAGGAACCGGCACCACACACATTGGTTAAGTCTCCCGTAGAAACAAGACCAGAAAGCACACTACCTAAATCATCTGTAAAAGAGATATTAGTTGCAGGGTTGCTTCTATCAGTATTGAGAATAGACACATCAATAGTCGCTGTACTATTTGGTACCAAAGCTGTAGGTGAGAAGCTAGCATTGATAAAACCTAATTCAGAGATGTAACTACTGCTTACCTTTCCTATTGTACGGCCATTCACAATATCGAAAAGGTCCCCGCTAATAAGCAGCTTCTCACCGGCATTGGTTGAAACAACATCAAATGAGATAACGCAGCTACTGGTATTGGCATAATCATTTGGAAAACTAAAACTTGAACTGCCTGCAACATTAGGATTTGTGCCACCACAGTCAGAAACAAAGTTGACGACAGAGGCTAATTCGACACCATCAGTAAACGCTATAACACCTTGCGGAAAACGAATGCCAAAGAAATCAGAGGGTAAGTTACCCAAGGTAATAGTCGCTGTATTAACACTTCCTACAGATAGCGAAGCATTGGAAATGGCTAGTGAAGCTGTCATATAAGTTGGGTCGACAGTTAGCTGCACAGGCCCTGCTAGATTAGTGCCGGCACCTTCGCTAGAGACTAGGTCAGTAACTGAGACGCCAAGAACTGTTAACCCATCATTAATCGTACCAATATAATCCAAGGTAAAAGTACACGCTTGACCAGCAATCAAAAGGTAATCAACTGCAATGAACTCTGTCGCAGTAAAAGAGTAGCTACCACTTGAGCAAGTCGAAGACACATTAACCGGATCGAAAAAGTCCATAAAAGTGGGATCATCAATCGTTGCGGTAAAGCCAATATCGCTGACTGACACACCCGTTTGATTATCCAACGTGAGTGTTAATGAACTCACATTGCCATCACCAATCGTTGTAGTAGAAAAAGCGCCATCAATTGTTAAGCCGATACTTTCAGAATATACAAGAGGTGATAAAAAAGTTGAAACCATAACAAAAGCTATTACAAACACCCTTTCGCAACAATTCAAACCACTAATTAAACGTTTCATCAGGAGATCCCTCTACTTTATTGTTCTTTTAATCTATTAAACAAATTAATTGCAAATGTAGCCAAGCCCACGAGCGCAACATAATGATAACAGCTTTTTCATCATCTTGAAGTAATACCAGTAAGAATTAAATATTAGAACAAAAAGTAAACAGACCTCCCTTAAAGCCATTACCCATTGATAAAGTAGGGTTTATTCAGTAGCCGAAAAATAGAACTAATACGTCCAGAAAAACTAACCACTGGTCAAACCTGAATACAATTGTAAAAATTAAGGTTTGCCTTATGTTGCTAAACGGTTAAAATTAACCCATTCGTCTAATAAGGACCCTCAAATGAAAAAAAAATATATAGGCGTACTAGCAGCGCTCGCAGTAATGATCAGTACTTTAGCCACGGCAGAAAACTCATTAGTGGTAAGCGGCAGTAAACTAGATATAGAACAATTCGAAAAGAAGTTTGACCGAGCAACAGTAACGATTACAGGCCCTGATGGGTTTGAAAAACAGATGAGAGTAAACGCTAATAATACTGAGCTTGACATAGAGCAGCTAGGCATAATCAAGGATGGTAATTACAGCTATCAAATTGAATATAGTCAGCTAGGTGAACTAGAGATAGTGAATGACCGTAAGAACGGCAGACAAGGCGCAATCAGAAACTTAGGTAAGGTTGAGTCTAAATCAGGTTACTTCAATGTAAAAGACAGTGAATTTGTGCAAGGGCTTGAGTATGAAGGGGAGCTGGGACAGGAACCGAAAGTTGATCAGATAGTTGATAAGAATAACTTTGAAATAGTGGACGAGCAGTTAGCCAAGTAGTTGGCTATTCCTTACTAAACTTAAAATAGCAAGGGACATAACAATGAATAAGAATATAACTATGAGTATGAGTATGAAAACAACATTAAAAGTGCTGCCGCTTAGTTTAGCTATCGCAATGACGATGACAACATCAGCACAAGCTGACCAAGTGATCCTCGATGATCTTATTGTAGACGGAAGTACCTGCATAGGTATGGACTGTGTCAACGGAGAGTCTTTCGGTTTCGACACCATTCGATTAAAAGAAAACAACTTGCGGATCAGATTCGTAGATACCAGTTCATCTTCAAGCTTTCCAAGCAACGATTGGCAGATTACAGCAAACGATAGTGCCAATGGCGGTGCCAATAAATTCTCAATTGATGACATAGACAGTGGAAAAACACCTTTTACCATTGAAGCTCGTGCACCAAGTCACTCATTGTATGTTGATGATGGTGGCCGCATAGGCTTAGGGACCAGCACCCCTGTTGTTGATGTTCATTTAAAGGGCGGGAATACCCCGACCCTACGACTAGAACAAGACGGCACCTCAGGCTTCACCCCGCAAACCTGGGATGTCGCCGGTAACGAGGCAGGTTTTTTTATTAGAGATGCAACAAACGGATCAACATTGCCATTTAGAATACGTCCAGGCGCACCAAGTAGCTCAATTGATATTGCAGCGAGCGGTAATATAGGCATAGGCTCGACATCTCCTGATGCCAAGTTACATGTAAAAGACAACTCAGGCACTACGGCAGTCCACATTGAAGAAACCAACGGTACTTTGCATAATGGTAGAGTACTTCTGAGACTCACGAACAACGGTAGTCCAAGAATAGAGTTTGAAAACACCTCCAATACAAACGCTTTGTTTCAAATAAATGGCAATGTAAATGAAACATTTGTGATTACAAATTTGGCGACAGATACTCAAGAGTTTGTTTTAGACGCAGCAGGTAATTTAGAAATAGTAGGAACGCTGACAACGAGTGGTGCATCTTGTTCTACAACCCCTTGTGATGGTGTTTTCAAGCCTGAAGAGTACGTTGTAGAGAGTATTGAGGAGCACGCGGATTATATGTGGAAGAATGCACATCTGATTGGTGTTGGCCCAACAGGTAAAAATGAGCCATTTAACTTGACAACAAAAACAACGGGAATATTGCACGAGTTAGAGAAAGCGCATATCTACATAGAACAGATCAATAATAAACTCAAAAGTAAAGAAAGTGCAATTGACGGCCTAACCAGACGGCTTGATAACCTAGAGCAGCAACAAAGCCTCTAAACAAAAAAGGCGATTACCATAGTAATCGCCTTTCTCATAAATCCTTAACTAATCTTACAATCGCATCCAGATGAATAATTAAATCAACCATAAGAGTAATTAAACAGTTTGATATCCGTTTTATACATATCAGCAACCATCCCAATGGTTTCAGCGTCATAATATGATTGATATTCAATACGATTAGAGCTATTTAAGTGTGGGATCTCTTTCTGGAGATCTAATTTTCTAAGCACTATGTCAGCATCTAAATTAAAACTTTCAAAATGCCCCACAAAATCTACTAAACACTCACCGTTATGATCCAATATAAACTGATGCTGTGGCATCCATTGCACATGCTCTTTTTTGATTATTAAGTGAAGATACTCAGTTAAACTACACGCAGATGACATACCAATAAACTCTCTCAAATCAACTCGATTAGACATATATCGATATTGGGATATCACTTTATCCCAGGGGTTACGGACAAATGAGAACTTAAAATATGAATCGAAGCATTCACGACCAACCTCAAGTTTTATTTGAGAAGCAAGCAGATGCTGCAACCCTCCTGTCTGGTATTTATTATGGAATTTGTCAATAAAACCCATCCAAAGTTCAGGCACATCTCTTTGACCAGGCCAAATCAAACTTTCAATGCTGGTTCCTGCGACTTTAGGTATGTGCACAAAGATACATTTATGCTTATCTGATATCATATTTAAGTTCGCCAATAATACGATTATTTATTGAAAAAGCAGATCTGTTTCATCACAACGTGATTTATAAAGCGTAAAATCTTCAGAGTAAAGTTTTTTTACTAAATCAACTAACTCCGGGTTATATAAACTTTCATAGCTAGGGCATTTTCCCTTTCTTTTTAGTAAAGCAATATCAAAAGCTGCAGTATCACTAAATGATTCATTATTAATAGAGACATACTTATCTGTTCCATGCCCCGTTAGCGAACGTGCATCAATAACATCCAAACCAACATTGTCTTTTAGTTGTTTAACAGCATAGCTAAAGTTTTCTAATGAAAAATAGTCATCATACTCTTTATATAGCAAAAAATGAGACTGAGGCTTCCAATGAGGATCTAATTGCTTGATTGCTGGTCTTTTGAGTGAATGCACGAAATCTGAAAATGATAAATCATCTAAGTTGCATTCTCGATTAAGCGCATCTCGATAATGCCAAGCGTTGACCTCTTTAGAAACAAACTTATCTAAATACACACTGGCTAATCGTCTGTAAGGGCACCGTAAAATAATGAACTTGTAACTTGCATTCACCATTTCAGCTTGCGAAGGCTTAAACGTTTGATTATTTTGATGAATCCAATGAACTTGCTCTTTACTTTGTAGAAAACCATTAGCAATTGCAACAGAAAGACGTAACGAGGAGCATCCATTTTTCGGAATAAAAGTGTAGATTGAATTATGATTATATAATGCCATACTATGACGCACAGAAAATTGAAATTGTGCATTATTGGCTATAGGGGCATTGACTAGAGAAGAAAAATTAAACATCATAAAAACCATTAAAATTCAGAGTAAGACAGAAATAAACAAAACTACAAAGCTTCATAAATTCAGCATGTTACTTCATCCCTATTAGCTGTAACACCTAATGAAATCAAATAATACACACTTACATATACTAGAAGCACCATGACTTAAGTAACAAATACAAAATATCAATTAAGTATCATTTTTATAGGGCTAATCATAGTCTAGTTACTGCATTATTGCTTTGGAGAGATCGCATTCGAATATAAGAACTTTTTAAAAGCATTCCTTTCTTCATTACTACTTAAATACTTGCTCATTATAACACCTAGCTCTACTCCTCTTTCACTAATAGAGGCATTAGACTTATTAGTTAATTTATTCGGGAGTGTCAACTTTCTAGAAAGAACTAAGTCTAACGCTTTCCCATAGTCTGAGATGAAACATTTAAAATCAAAAACATGAGCTTGCTCACCAATAATAGTTCGAAAGTTAGTAAACAAATCACGGTATTGCTTTTCATAATCATCATCCATTTCCTGCTGAAATAAAGAAAATATTTCAGAGTCTTGTAACTTTAGAACAAAGTCTTTATGAGAGGAACGAAGAAAACTATCAGCCCCCCTTTCAGTCACAAATACCTTTTCAAGCTTGTAACCAAAAGCTATCTTTAATGCTTTAAAAACAAGCTCACTAGAAGAGTAAAAACCTGTTTCCCTTCCTTTTCTACCAGCAAAAAAATGTCCTGTTGGTGGGCCTAACAAGTTTTCATCACTAATAATTATATGTTCAAAACCATCATGTGAAACGAGTGAAAAGAGCTCTTTTAACACTTGAACCAATTGATGGATAATTTGTTCCATGTTAGGGCTTTTAGACAACAAACTTCCCTGAATTATTCTTGTATAATCAACTCTAAGCTCTTTATAGGCTGTAGAGAATTTTGAGCGTACAGTTACCAGTCCAATTTTATTTGAATTTAAATACGCTTCATTTAACTCTAAAAAGTTTTGAAAAGACGTTGATGCAGTTTTATGGTGCCCTAAGTGGATATAAATTTTAGGTAAAACCTTCTTAATATCCTTCACTTCTAGTGTATTATAAATACTTATTTCTTTCTGTTTCTTTGACCAATGTTGTTCCCCCTTATGCTTAAGATCATTAACTAGCAAGAAATACTTCTTTAAATCTAACTGTTTATAAATATTTGTACTAGATGAATTAATGGGGTCATCACAAAACTTATTAAATAAACCAGGACCCGTAGCCTTCCAAACATCATTTATGCTTTGATCTCTTAAGTTTTGTAGAATTTCCTCCCATATTTTCATCAAAATAGGGTTACTAGGGGGGGCGGCGACAATACCATTACAAATCCCACCGTGCCACTTACGCATCACCAACAATTTTTCCTCTTTTTCCACCAAAGGACCTAGATTTAAGATGCATTTTGAAGCCGCGTCTATATATAGTCCTCCATTTTTCAAACAATATGCAACCCTGAAAATATCAGACTGCATTGCTGGAAGCTTTGCTTTTAAAAAGAGTTGAACAGTTTCATTCCCGTAATTACTTTCAATAAACGTAGCGGCAGTTTGAGTATTAAAACACTTGTACTCAAAATCAGAGTTTTCAACCCGCCAAGAGTTCATAAGGCCTTTGATATCGCTAGGTTTATCTATATCATTCCAAAATTGAACTATGACTTTAGGTATGGTTCTACTATTCATTCTTATTCCATTTCTTTAAACTGTTGATTGTGACTGTAAATAAACTAAGGGTTTTGTGTATTATCGAAAATACTTGTACATAATTAGCCGATAACCTATCTAAACTCATTGGTGATCTTTACCAAGTGATATTTTTTACAACTTTAGTTAGCACAACTAACGCATTAGCTTTTCAAGTATACCTTGGTGACCAAGGTTTTAGTTTAAATTATATTACCTTTATCCATTTCAACATTTTTCATTAAAGTAACGTTCTGTCCTAGCCAAACATACTCATCCAATATTATTCATTACAGTTACAGAACTTGAATAATGTGCAGAAGTGATAAACATATCTTACTTAGAAAACTTCTCGACGATTAAAGACGCATTCATATCGTACACTTGATAAAATACTTCTATAATTTCTCGTAATGAATATTCTCTTTTCGCCCCAGTTTTCAGTTCGTCTATTGCAATAGATACAACCTCAACCCCTTTAATTATTTTTTCACTTGGGAAATTGAAGTTTAAGCCACTATTCAAATTGGGGATGAATTGATTGAGCATTTCACCAAGGTCAGTAGCATTATGTTTGTCGTAACTAATATTCAACGTTGTTAATAGTCGACAACAATACTCTATAATCAGAAACATACAAGGGTGATTGAAAGTAAAGAATAAACGTTGTGCATTCATCTGACTCTCAATAAAATCTGCAATTTTCACATCTGCAGTCATTTCACGTTGTTTGAGTTCATCTAATGATGATAACGCTAAATGTGAATAGTTTTCTTTGTTATACTCTCTGTCCTCTACTAATAAGACAGCATCATCGCCACTTAACTTATCTAACCACGCTTTAACTATGGTCAGATTATGATAATCAGACATAGGCCCTTTTAACGTTCCCTTTCCGGGATTTCTAATATATACCCAATCTGGAGTATAACCAGAAAAGTATAGATTAACGATTGAATAAACCTTTGCTCCATATTTTCGTTTCAAATTTGAGGTACGAACAAATTTACAAGGGTAATTATCGGCTACCAATTGAGTAATAATATAATCAGCTTCTTCGAAATCATTTTCAAACTGATGAAATAGCTCATCGTTGAGTAAGTGCACTATTGCTACATTGGTAACATCAATATTACCATTTAATTTAGACATGATTTTTGCAATAGGTCTTGCTTGACAATTACCTACAATAACTATTTTCATCTTCTTCATTGTCAATGTCCTATTTGAGTTTTATATAACTCATAATCATCAGCATTACTCTCTATTAGATTTTGATAAATATCACGCCCTAATAATGACTCTATCTCTTCTAATTTTTGTTCGATAGTCTTTTTAGTACTTCTTGATACATTTTTTTCAACCGCTTTAAGGCTTACAGTAAAGTCATTATCATTTAAGAGCAGCTCTAAAACCTCTAAAGAAGCTGAGAACTGTTCGACAATTCCTACAAAAGGTAAACTCTCAAGAGCAAGCAATGAACGGTTTAACTCATCACCTTGCTTCTCACCAAACATTTGTGCAAACCGTTGCGAATGAAAGTTACGGCATTGCCTATCATTAGGCAGGGCTAACCTAGTCTCAACATACCCTGATAAATCGGTATTTCGTGCTAAAACAGCACCAAAACCATCACCACCTTGTTTTTTTTCAAATGCATAAGCAGAAGCTATACGGTCTATAGGATTACGCATAAATATAACAGGTATTATTTTAATACCATCGATGATAGGAACAGGAAAGATAGCCGTATGGGAAGAGAAACACTTAGCCTGAGGGTTGTCTATGATCCATTGTTTTACCTGCTCTCTATTTACTGCTGGCTGAGCTGGGAACTCCTTGGTTACCCACTCACCATCTACTTCACTAAAATTTTCTTTAAAAGCAGCATCTAAAGATGTTCCTGCATTTTTAAACAGATGATAATGCAATATCACAGTTTTCATAATTTGATTCCTTAAACATCACGCTGTTCAATTATCCCCAAAAGAGGTCTTAAAACTTTTTTATATGAAGCTTTCTAATAACTGACTGAGCGATTGATTAGTACGTGTACCAATGATGGACACTAATTTTGAATTGTCACCAGTGATAGTCTTAATCTCATCTTTTCGAACAAAATTTTGATTCACTTTTACGGCCATCTTCTGCTGTGTTAACTCTTTCATAGTGTCAACGATTTCAAGTAAGCTAACTGAAACACCAGAGCATACATTTACAATCGTGTGAACAGTTGGTGACACTAGTAGCTTTTCATAGGCATCAACAACATTCACTACAGATGAATAGTCGCGAGATACATCTAAGTTGCCTAACTCTATCGCCTGTGCATTACGTTTAAAATGAGTAACGATTTTAGGCACCAAAAAATGTTCAGCTTGGCCGGGACCGGTATAATTAAATGGTCGAGTTATAATGATATTAAGCTTATCAAAATAGTTCGCGACAATTTTCTCCATGGCTAATTTACTGCAAGCATAATGGTTTACAGGCTCACATGGAGTATCTTCACTGATTAATGTTTTACGTGAATTACCATATACATTTGCACTACTGGCTATCAATACTTTTTCAGGTGCAAGATCAGCATTTATAATGCCCTGCAGCAAGTTTTCGGTACCTATCACGTTGATACGGTAAAAATCAGCGGTGTCATCATGCCCAACAAAAGAGATTGCAGCTAAATGAACGATATAATCAGGCTTTATCGTGTTGAGAACCCGCTCAATAGATCTTGGGTCAGTAAGCTCCATTTGGAACTGTTCTGGTGTATCAGGCGTACCTCGTACAGTACCAAAAACTTGATAGCCTAATGACAACATATGCTGCTTTAGATAGATACCGGTAAAGCCATCGATTCCAGTGATCAGTACTTTTTTAGAAGGAATACCCAACTTGATTTCTCCTCATATCCGCTTCTACCATCATGGCGCACAGTTCTTCTAAAGTTGTCTTTGGCTTCCAGCCTAACTCATCAAAAGCTTTAGCCGGATCGCCTATTAAAAGCTCAACTTCGGCAGGTCTATAGAATTTAGGATTTACTTTGACAACCACTTTGTCTGTAGCGGTATCGATTGCAACTTCTTGCTCAGCTACACCTTGCCATTTTATTTCAATGTCTACAGCTTTAAATGACATTGTCACAAAATCACGAACTGTCTCAGTACGGTTAGTTGCTAATACATAGGTATCAGGCTTATCTGCTTGTAGCATAAGCCACATGCCTTCAACATAATCTTTCGCGTAGCCCCAATCACGTTTTGCATCCATGTTACCTAGCTCTATTACTTCTTGTTGACCTAGCTTGATCTTTGCAACGCTATCAGTAATCTTTCGTGTCACAAATTCTTGACCACGTAAAGGAGACTCATGATTGAATAAAATGCCACTTGTAGCAAAGATATCATATGACTCACGATAATTGATCACCATCCAATGCGCGTAAAGCTTGGCTACGCCATATGGACTTCTTGGATAGAAAGGCGTCGATTCTTTTTGAGGGATCTCTTGTACTTTACCAAACATCTCAGAAGTCGATGCTTGGTAAAAACGTATTTTTGGGTTAACGATGCGTATCGCTTCTAATAAATTAACTGGGCCTATGCCGGTAATTTCAGCAGTGGTAATTGGTTGATCAAAAGAAACCCCAACAAAACTCTGCGCGGCTAAATTGTATACTTCAGTTGCCTTACTTGTTTCTAACAAGCGAATACTCGAGCTTAAATCAGTAAGATCATACTCAATAAGCGTTAGGTTTGGGTGATTTTTGACACCAAGTTCTTCTATACGCCAAAAATTAACAGAGCTTGTTCTTCTGTAAGTACCAAAGACTGTGTAACCTTTATTCAATAGTAACTCAGCTAAATATGCACCATCTTGGCCGGTTATCCCTGTAACTACTGCAATTTTATTATCCACTTACTTAACCTCGTTCTTTAATTTGTTCTTGAAGAGTAAATACCAACACTTGAAAATATATTCTTAAATGATTTATAACCATGTTCAAATGAATACTTCTCTTTAACTAATATTTGTTCATTTTCAGACATTTTAATCCAAAGAATTTCATCATCATATAGCTTTATAATCGCATCAACCCATTCCTGGGGCTTTTGCGCAATAAGAGTATTAATACCATGTGAAAGTCCTGTTCCCTCAGCAGCCACCTCTGTCAGTACTGTTGGAGTACCGTATGCCATGGATTCTAATACTTTCCCTTTGATGCCAGCACCTGATAGCAATGGAGCCACAAACACTCTATGGTCGTGGTATACACCATCTAAGCTTTCAGCAAAGCCAAGCATCTTGATATTGTCACAATCATATTTTTCCAACTCTTTTGGCATATTACTGCCGTAAATAGTAAGGGTGATTTCAGGGCGCTGCTTAGCTAATAATGGCATAATGTCATTTGCTAAATATTCTACTGCCTCTATATTCGGATGATGATTAAAACCACCTAAAAATGCGATACCTTTTCTTTTACCAAATGCGGGTGCTTGTGACTTTTCCTCCAATACCCATGGCGTAATATGAAGCTTTTCAGCTTCGAGTATATGAGAAGTAATTACAGCATGTTCAGTAGAGTTGTAGCAGAGGACAGCATCAACCTTTCTACAAACATCAAGCTCTTTAGCTCTTGTCTCAACGGCTTTACTTAGAGAAAGATTACAACCTTCACCGCGTACAGACGCACGTATTTCACGAAGAAAATGTAAATCACAATTATTGAATAAAATTTTAGCCTTTGAAGACTGGCGTATTTTGTCTATATACTTTTCTGCCACTTGATATCTGACTATATAAACAGCATCCATCTCTTGTAAACGACTATCTAAGACTTGTGGAATTGAGGTATAGAATGGAGCATACAAAACTTCAACCCCTAAACGCTGAAGGTCTGTTGTATATTTACCCATATGTGCCAAATTTTCAGATGCGAAGGTCACCTTAAAGCCAAGAGAAAGCATCAGCTTCATCTCTTGAACCACGGCATAACCACCAGCATCTTTATTTGGCAATGGAGTGTTAGCATCAATAAATAATATACGCTGATCTATATTACGGTCCTTTTCCAACATCATGTTTTCAAGACTTGCCTTGCCATTATGTCGATACGCTTTAAACCATTTATTACGGAAAGTTTGCTCATTAATCACTTGATAACGCTTTAGACCTTTGGTGACATCCGTACCGTGGCTTTGGCCTTCAAAATGTACAACTTGTGAATGAGGCACATAAACGGTCTTAAAGCCTGCCTCTCGCACTTTGAAGGCAATATCGGTATCTTCGTAGTAACAAGGGACTAATTCTTCACTAAAGCGACCGACTTGTTGCCAAAGTTTAGTACGTATACACATAGCTGCACCGGTTAAATAATCAACCTCCCGTGCATAGTTAAACTCAGGTGTCATTGGATTACGATCGCGGCCAACATTCCAGGGCTGACCATTTTCCCAAACGATGCCGCCAGCTTCTTGCATACTTCCATCGAGATTGAGTAATTTTGACCCTGTCATACCGATACAGGTATCTGAGTCGAGTTTATTGATGAGTTCATCAATCCAAAATGACGTTACTTCAGTATCATTATTAAGCATAATGATAAATTCGCCTTGTGCGATTTCAGATGCTCGATTGCAACTGCGTAAGAAACGTAAATTTTCAGGGTTACGAGATATCACCAGATTATCAATGATATTTTCAGCTTCAGTAGTTTCATCCGTTGAGCAGTCATCGGCTAGAATCACTTCATAACTGGTTTTATTAAATGAAAGCGCAATTGAAGCAAGGCAGTGATAAGTCAACTCAAATTTATTGTATGCAGGCACAATAATCGATACTCGAGGCTGGTCGAATTTTGGTAAACTAAATTTAGGGTATTTATCACGCCCTTCATAGCCTTCAACTAATAACTTATGTACTAAGGTAAGGTTTTGCACACTGCAATTTGACGTTTCACTTGAAATGGCCTCTAACTGATATTCTAGCGACTCATAACGGTGCGAGGCTTGTTTAGGCAACGACATGAAGCCCGGTTTAAGGTGGCTATCTTTAATATACTGCCAAGGTGTTTGAATAGGTTGCGCAGTGATTAGCCCCATAGCCAAAATATCTGGGTAGCCCACCACGCCCACTTTCAATAGATGTGTGCCACCGTCCATTAAGCTGATCGGCATAGGAATGTGTGCACGCAGGGAGGCTTTATCTGACGTTAACTGCTGGTGGGCAATCAGCTTATCTTGATGATAAAGTTCTATAACAAAATCACCCAATGCTTTATCTGATTCAACATCGACTAAAATATGCCCATTTTGTTCACGTAAAATTGTCGCAGATAGCTTTTTCCCTATAATTTCTAATAAAAATTCAGGGTGTTGTACACTTTGATTGGTTTCAGCATTAAGCAATTCCAATTTTAATTTTTGATCGGTGTTATTGCTCAAGGTTGTCAATGGAATCGTAAACTTATGATAACCGCCGTGTATGCCATTCTGTTTTAAGTCAGATCTAAACTGATCCGCAATACCAATACCGATAATGCGGTCACCCGCTTTAACCTTTAAATTGACAGCTTTATCAGTGTCTTTATAAGCAGCCCAGCCCTCTAATACACCAGCATTTATAACTTCAATATTCCCATGTAAGATTGGGATTGCAAGCTGGATGTGATCCTCAGAAGGACTATCACTAGATGACACGTCAGCCAGTAACTGTTCGGTTTTTTCTGTCATGATTAAATAATCTCTTTTAGACTCAACATTGAGCCGTATCACGGGTTCTGTATTTGACTTACGCAAGTTAAAACGCCATTCAGGGAACTCAATGCCAACACCGTCTGTATAGTCAGTGACAGCACCTGCCATTGCCGCATACTTCTGTTCGATGATTGCAATAGTATGCTCGGCATTTTTCACGGTTCGGTTTATTTCACCAGAGCTTGGAAAAGCTTCAATTCTGTCTTTCACCATCGATGATAGCGTTTGGTTTTTAACACTCAGCAACTCAGCAACTAACAACCAAGGGATCATACCGCTGTCACAGTATGAAAACTCTTTAAAGTAATGGTGAGCACTCATTTCGCCACCATAAATGGCATCTTCTTTACGCATGCGCTCTTTAATAAAAGCATGACCTGTTTTTGACATCACAGGTATACCATTATTCGCATTTATGATATCAACCGTATTCCAATATACACGAGGATCAAAAATAATTTTTTCATTTGGATGTTTGACTAAAAAAGCTTCAGCAAGCAGGCCTACTATATAATAGCCTTCGATGAACTCGCCATTTTCATCAAACAAGAAGCAACGGTCAAAGTCTCCATCCCAAGCAATACCCATATCTGCCTTATGCATCTTCACTGCATTAGCCGTATCGGCACGATTTTCAGGTAGTAGCGGATTAGGAATACCATTAGGAAAAGTATGATCTGCTTGATGGTGCACTTTAATAAACTCAATAGAAATATTAAGCTCATTAAACTTTGCTTCTAAAACATCGATGACATGACCTGCGGCACCGTTGCCCGAATTGACGACTAATTTTAAAGGCTTAATATTTTCAGGTTTAATATAAGTTAAAAGGTGATCGGTGTACTCGTTAAGATTTGATTGCTGAACTATTTTGCCTTTGTTAGTCACCTCAGGCCAAATGTTCTTCTCGGCAAGTTGCTTAATTTCGTTAAGCCCAGTATCACCAGAGATCGGTTTGCTATTTTCACGAACCAGTTTCATGCCATTATAGTCAATTGGGTTGTGAGAAGCGGTTACTTCGATACCACCACATGCTTTAAGATTAGTAGTAGCAAAATAGATCTCTTCGGTACCGACCATGCCAATATCTATTACATCACAACCCCCATCCATAAGACCATTTGCAACAGCAAGCTTTAAAGCTTCACTGGTTTCACGAGCATCTCCACCAACAACCACTAATTTAGGTGCTATAGCGAGTGCGTAGGCGCGACCTATTCGGTAAGCAATCTCTTCATTTAGCTCAGTCCCGAGTTGCCCTCGAATATCATATGCTTTAAAACAAGTTAGTTCCTTGGTATCCACGCTTTAAACCCTTCCATAGTTATCTGCAAACCTGACGATGTCATCTTCACCTAAATAGCTCCCTGACTGAACCTCAATAAGTTCCAAGTCAATTTTCCCTGGATTTTCTAGCGCATGGATCACCCCAACTGGGATATATGTAGATTGGTTTTCGGTCAATAAAACCTCTTTATCGCCATTAGTGACTTTGGCTGTTCCGGAAACCACAATCCAGTGCTCGGCGCGGTGATGATGCATCTGTACACTCAACTTAGCGCCTGGTTTTACAGTGATCCTTTTAACTTGGTACCGATCACCACAGTCAATTGAATCATAATGACCCCAAGGACGATAAACATCTCGATGATGCTTGAATTCACTGCGATCTTCTTGCTTTAATTTATTGACTATCTCTTTGACATCTTGAACCTGATCTTTAGCAGCAACCAACACCGCATCTTTAGTTTCAACAATGATGATATCTTCAAGCCCAATCGTTGTAACCAATCGACTCGTCGCACGTACTAATGACCCGGTTGTATTATGCAAAATCACATCGCCATGAGTCGAGTTTTGCGCGTCATCTTTATGATCGATTTCCCACAATGCTGACCAGGAACCTAAATCACACCACCCTGCGTCCATAGGTACTACGACAGCCTGTGAAGTGTGCTCCATGATGGCATAGTCAATAGAGTCATCAGGTGAACTTAAAAAGGCGTCTTTGCCTGCTCGAATAAAGTCTAAGTCTTCCGACTTTTCGTTATAAGCTTGCTGACATGCCTCATAAATAGCTGGCGCAAACTCTCTTAACGACGCTAAGTACGTGCTGGCTTTAAACATAAACATGCCACTATTCCAGTAGTATTCTCCACTGGTTAAATAGCTTTGTGCAGTCTCTAAATTTGGCTTCTCTACAAAAGCATCCACTGCATAGGCCGAATCTTGTAACTCTGTACCGCGCTTAATATAGCCATAACCCGTTTCTGGCGCATTAGGTACAATGCCAAAGGTGACTAACTTACCTTGTTGTGCCAATTCAACGGCATTAAGCACCGATTTTTCAAACGCTGATTGATCATTAATGACATGATCCGCTGCCATCACCATCATTAACGAGTCTTTTTGCTTGGCGACAATATCAAATGCCGCTAAAGCAATCGCTGGCGCAGTGTTTCGTCCAGCAGGCTCAAGCAAGATACGAGCGCCTTGATAGTTAATCGTCCTTAACTGCTCAGCCACTAAAAAACGATGTTCTTCATTACATAACAACACTGTTTTTTCACAAGGTAGACCAGCAGTTCGCTCTATAGTTTGCTGTAACATACTCACATTTGAGGCCAGCGCTAAAAACTGCTTCGGAAAGAGTGAACGACTTAATGGCCATAGGCGTGTTCCTGAGCCGCCAGCCATAATTACAGGTACGATTTGCATATTTATCTTCCTAGTTCCTACTATCTAAGCACATCTTGATAATCGCCACTCAACACTGATTTCCACCAGTCATCATTAGCCAAATACCAATCTAATGTTTTGGCAAAACCCGTTTCAAACGATTCAACTGGAACATAGCCCAATTCATTATTAGTTTTAGTTGCATCGATTGCATAGCGTCTATCGTGGCCGGCACGATCTTGTACATAAGTAATTAATTCAGCTGACTTACCCGCAATAACTTTAACGGCTTCAGGATATTTATTGGCTAAATTGGGGTTTGCTTCAAACTTCTCATTCATTTGCTTACAGACTAGGTTGACGATATCGATATTCGCCCACTCGTTATTACCACCAATGTTGTAGTTCTCGCCTACCCGGCCTTTTTTGAGCACAAGTTCAATACCACGAGCATGATCTTCAACATAGAGCCAATCACGGATTTGTTGACCATCACCATATACGGGTAATGGTTTATCATTAAGGATATTAGTGACGATGAGCGGGATCAATTTCTCTGGAAAATGGTACGGCCCGTAGTTGTTAGAGCAGTTTGAGGTCGTCACCTGCAAGCCGTAAGTATGATGATAAGCGCGCACTAAGTGATCAGATGCCGCCTTACTGGCCGAGTATGGAGAATTTGGCGCATAAGCCGTTTCTTCGGTAAAAGCAGGATCTGTCGCACTGAGAGTTCCATAAACTTCATCCGTGCTAACATGATGAAATCTATGTTCAGTGGCTTGTTCGCCCTTGGATACAGGCTCATCAATCCACACTTTTTTCGCCGCTTTTAAAAGGCTATAAGTTCCCAAAATATTGGTTTCGATGAACGCATCAGGACCAGTGATTGAACGGTCCACATGAGACTCAGCAGCAAAATGTACGATGGTCGTTAAAGCATGTTCTTTTAACAGTTGCTCTACTAGAGGTGTGTCACAAATATTACCGTGAACAAAGGTGAAATTAGGGTTTTCACTAACCGGGTCTAGGTTTGCTTTGTTACCCGCATAAGTTAAAGCATCTAACACTATGACTGTATCGTTAGGATTATTTGCTAACCAATAGTGTACGAAATTTGCGCCAATGAAGCCTGCGCCGCCTGTTACAAGTAGTTTTTTATTGTTCATATGCTTAATCTGACTCTGATAGAGGAATATATGTGAAATTTTACCATTCAACAGGCTTACTTTTTATCTAGCTCTTTATATTGATCTAACATTTGACTTAACTGCTGACGCCAGTGCACGGTGTTCAGACCACTAGCGATTTCGGCAGACTTCTTATCTATGACACTAAAACTGGGTCTGGCTGCTGGTGTAGGATAATTTGACGCAGGTATTGCAGAGATCGGAATAGCTCGCTTAAGTAGGCCTTTCTCAATAGCAAGTTCCTGTATGGCTACGGCGAAATCATACCAAGATGCGACTCCGGCATCAGTCCAATGAAGAAGCAAAGACTCCTTTTGAGGCTCAATATCTGTGGTTTCAGCCAATGACCAGATCATTTGAGCTAGGCCTTTTGCCCAAGTCGGTGTACCAACCTGATCATAAACGATGCCAAGTTGATCTTTTTCAGCCATCAACCTCAGCATGGTTTTAACAAAGTTATTACCATTGGCAGAATAAACCCAGGCTGTGCGAATAATTGTTGCCTGATCGGCCAAAATATCATTAATTTTAATATCGCCCGCTAACTTAGATGCACCATAGACGTTAATAGGGTTAGGTGTATCACTCGTTTGATATGGCTGTGTTTTAGTACCATCGAAAACAAAGTCTGTTGATACATGAATCAACTTAGCCCCTATTTGCTTGCAGGCAGAAGCTAGATATTCACTACCAAGATCGTTGACAGCATAAGCCGTTTGTTGATCGGTTTCAGCTTTATCTACCGCAGTATAAGCCGCGGCGTTAATGACCAAATCGGGTGACTGTGCCATCAACACTTCATTGACTCTACCCTGATTACTGATATCTAGCTCTTTAGCGTTAAAACTAACTAAATCGACATTGTCAGGGGCTGTTTGCTCAAGCTCCCAAGCGAGTTGGCCACCGCGGCCTGTAACTAAAACTTTCATAAAAACCTTAACTGAATCAGACCGCTATTTATTTTAATAATAAAGCGATAAAAATGATATTGTTTGCAACTCACCAAAAAATGAGAAGCTGGTATTCCGACTAGAATTTAGGCGCTTGTTCAAATGCTAAACCCTGTTGATCTTTTTCTGATAAAGAAGGCAATTTCCCATCAACTAAAGGCCAATCAATTTTAAGGTGAGGATCATTCCACTTAATCGACACTTCTGATTTCGGGTTATATATGTCGGTACATTTATACACAAACTCAGCTTCTTGACTCATCACATAAAAGCCATGAGCAAAACCTTCTGGCACCCAAAGTTGACGTTTATTTTCTGCTGACAATACTACGCCAACCCATTGGCCAAAAGTTGCAGAACTTTCTCTTAAGTCCACTGCAACGTCGTAAACTTCACCGCTAGTGATTCTAACCAGCTTTCCTTGGGTGTTCTCTGTCTGAAAATGCAGTCCACGCAGAATACCGTGAGTTGATTTACTGTGATTCTCTTGCACAAATTCACGTTCAGCACAGTTTTCGTTAAATAAACTGGCCCTAAATGTTTCCATAAAAAAACCACGTTCATCACCAAAGACTTGTGGCTCAATTATTTTTACATCTGGTATTGCTGTATCTATAAACTTCATATGCTGCAGGACTCTTATAATTAATTAAAATACTTTTTGCTCTAACATGTTTAGCAAGTATTGACCATATCCGCTCTTTTTAAGTGGCATAGCAAGATCTCGAAGCTGGCCTTCATTAATAAAGCCCATTCGATACGCTATCTCTTCAGGGCAACATACTTTTAGCCCTTGACGCTTTTCTATTGTCTCGATAAACGTTGCCGCTTGTAAAAGACTGTCATGAGTCCCTGTATCAAGCCAAGCCGTACCACGCCCCATGATTTCAACTTTGAGCTTGTCTGCTTGCAAGTATTGCTCTATCACATCAGTGATCTCTAACTCACCTCTTGCAGATGGCTTGACATTTTTTGCATATTCAACAACACGTTTATCAAAAAAGTATAGACCTGGAACAGCGTAATTTGACTTAGGCGTAACGGGTTTCTCTTCGATTGATTTAACATTTCCATCGATATCAAACTCTACTACACCATACGCTGTCGGATTGGCAACATGATAACCAAATACCGTCGCCCCATCTTGCTTAGAAGCGGCTCTGCGTAGCGACGTAGAAAGGTCGTGACCATAAAACAGGTTATCACCTAATACTAGCGCTGCAGGTGCGCCATTTAAGAATTGCTCAGCCAATATAAATGCTTGCGCTAATCCATCAGGACTCGGCTGTGCTACATACTCAAATGTGATCCCCCAATCACTGCCATCGCCTAACAGCTCTTTAAAACGAGGAAGTTCTTGTGGAGTCGCTATGATTAAAATTTCTTTTATACCTGCGATCATTAAAGTTGATATTGGATAGAAGATCATCGGTTTATCATAGATTGGCATCAATTGCTTACTGACGACTTTGGTTAATGGATAAAGACGTGTGCCAGAACCGCCGGCCAACACAATTCCTTTATACTGAGTTGTTACTGTTTCTTTTTCTATATTGTTCATTATATTTCCAATGATACTTTTCTAATATTTATGAATGCTTTAAAACTTCATGTTCTGTCGGTTTATTATTAATTAAGTTCACGCACTGTTGCGATAATAATCTTACCGATACCAAACAACATCAGCGAAATTGCAGCAAATAAAGACAGGTTGTAAAACACATCTGGGTATTGGTTATCTTGTGGCTGAGTGGGTGACTCAAGCACAATTAAATACTTAAGCTGTCGGTATGCTTCTATACGTGCTTTTTCAAGTGAAATTTGTGATGAGGTATATGCTTGTAACGCTAGCTCTAACGCTATTTTGTAATCAGTGTACTTTGCTAGCACTTCGCTGATAGAGCCTGGTTCACCGGTTTGGACTTGTTCACTGCGGTTTTGTTGTAGTGATAGTCTTTCACGCTCTAATTCTAGCTGCTGTTGCAGTGCAGTTATCTGCATTTTTAACAATAACACCTGAGGCGCAGTTTCGGTCATGACAGCCAACAGCGTTTTAAGCTCTGCTTGCATGCTAGCAACTTGCCCTTCTAGTTTATAGGTGATCTGCTGAAATGCAGCCCCTTCGGCTTCTGGATCAAGAAGGTTATAATGCTGTTGAAAGTTTAACAGGTTGGATTTAGCACCTTCTAATCTGACCTCCACCAGTTCATGTTCATTCTTAATAAATTTCAGTTGAGCATCAGCAAGTTGATGGCCAATAGAATTGATGTACCATTCTGATCTTTCGACTAATAAGCGATTTAATTTATGCGCGAACTCACTATTGTATGCCTGTACATAGAAAGTGATCACTGAGGACTTTTCATCAATTTCGACTTTGACATGCTGTTCATAGTAACTAAACAGGTCCTCTTGAGAGGCTTCATCGTGAAGTCGTGAGAAATAGTCAACATCATAACTATTATAATGCGTCACCATGTCTAACTCGCGCTGCAGATAGTCAATCATGTCTTGAGAATACAGGTAGGCCTTAACCAACTCTAAATCGGCAGAGGCCGGTGAACTCACGCCTAAACCGCTCAACAAGGCCATCGAAGCATCCATGGTTGCCATACCATCGGGCTGCTGCACGATTAATTGCGCTCGACTCTCAAACCTTGGGCTTGCCCACACAGTTTGATAAAAAGCAAAAATGAGAAAGGGTACTAATAAAAACAGTACCCAGGGCTGCTTGGCTTTTTGGACAGTTTTATTCCCAAGCCCTTTATCTACTGCATTCTTAATGACTAAAAACTTACTTTGTTTCCAGTCTACTTGTTCAGTTGAGGAGCTTTTCATTACACTATCTTGAACTACAGAAAGCTCTGAAGAAAAATCGGCCAAAGCCGCTTTGACTTTAGGATTATTAGGTTTTAAAACAATCGCCCTTTGTAATACTCGTCTTGCCAGAGCAATATCCTCTTTCTTTAAATTATTGGAAATCAGGATCAGTTTTTCAACGCTATTCCACTCTTTCTGTTGTGTCTTTTGTTTGAGTTGGTTAAATCTAACTTCTACTTTATTCACAGCACTCTGTGTCATATTTATAACGCCTGGTAATGTTTAATGCCTTGCTCTAGGTCATTGTAAAATGTCAGTTGGCCTTTATGCAGTACGATAGCGCTGTCACAGAAATGTCTTAATTCATCCATCTCATGACTGATCATAATAACATTGGCATTATTGCTTTTAGCAGTAAGCGCTTGTTTTGTTTTTTGTCTAAATTTAGCATCTCCAACTGACGTCACTTCATCAATCAAATACACATCGAAATCGATTCCCATAGAGCAAGCAAAGGCTAGTCTCGGTTTCATACCACTCGAATAGGTATTTACTGGCAGGTCAAATTTGGCGCCTAATTGGGCAAAGGTACGGACTCTTTTTTCATATAGATTGAGGTCCGCCACGCCATTGATCATGCCAATAAATCGCGCATTTTCACTGCCCGTCATCTGCCCATGTATTCCGGTTGTTAGTGCGACAGGCCAAGATAGATTCAGATCTGTTTCGACACTGCCTTTATTAGGGTATTCACTACCCGCTAATAACCTGAACAGTGTCGATTTACCCGCACCATTGGAACCTAAAATGGCAATGTTATGACCCGAGGGGATTTCAAAGCTAAGATCTTTAAAAATATACTGATTACCTAACTTTGACGGATAATATTTTGTAATGTTATTCAGCTTGATCATAATTATCACATCAGAAATATTGTTTAGCGACTGATAGCCTGTTTCCAGAAACTGTAATAGCAGGCTAATGAGAAAAATGTCAAAACAATTGTGGATTCAATTAAATAAGATTCACTCACACCAACAGAGCCATATGAAGGATATGCTGCATATCGTGATAGCTCTATTGCATGTAGTATGGGATTCCAATCAAATAAGTACCTATGCTCGGCAGGAATATCTTGCAATGAAAAGAACACTGCAGAGATAAAAAATAGCGGCCTGGTAAGCATTGATTGTATTTTTTTAAATTCAGGGACGAAACAGATAGCAATCGCAAACATTCCCCCTAAAGAAAAACCAAGTAAGCCTACCAAAAAAAAATTAATCATCAGTCTTATAGGATCTGCGATAACCACCTCCATTTTAAGAAAGTACATGATGACCAAAATAACAACAAAAACGAACAGCTTAACCAAGGTTTGAAATAGTGATACTGCTAGCATACTACTAATGGGCTGAACTTGTCTAAAGGCAAACAAGGGTTTATTTTTATTAATCGAACCTGATACACCACTCATTACTTCAAGAAAGAATTGAATTAGCAACATACCGTACATCATAAAAACAAATGTTGGTACGGTATGAGTTTCACCGCCATCCATTCTTCCTCTCATATAGGAGAGTATAAAAATAAAGGCTACAGGGTTCACTATTGACCAAGCAAGACCAAACTTATCATTAAAGCCAGTTCTAATTTCTCGCACAAAAAGAGCAAATATGACGTCACGCCATATTGCCCAGTTATTACGTTTTATAATTTGAGTCAAGTGTTCACCTAATTCATCGCATTAGCAGCAACGGCAATCTGATAAATAATTTGAGTTATATCTTTCACTGCCTGCATTGTTTTGGCGTCTACTCTTGGCAATACTAATATCTGATCGCCAGCCAGTAATTTACCTGTAACATTGGTATTAATCATGCCATTAGGATGTATCACCATTATCTGTTCATAATTGGCTCTTTCAGAGTATCCGCCAGCCCAGGCAATATAATCCCTTACTGTAGCATTTTCGTTGAAAACAACAGCCTGAGGCATCATCACTTCACCACCGATATGAATCAGATCAGTTTTCGCCGGTATATAAATGATATCCCCCTGCTCAAGTAAAACATTGGCGACTTTACCTTCATCGGAAACTATCACCTTACCAAGAGGTGTTACTTGCCGAGCACGTTTGGTGAACTCGAGGATCATTTTAGCTTCTTCAGCCCTAATCCTTGCTTCACCATCTGAAGATGCTGGCGCGGTAAATACACTCCTTTCTAATCGATTAAGCGAGTCTTCAATCATCTGCTTTTGGCGCTCAATCACACTCTTACGCTGAATGTATATTGCACCACTATTAGCTAGATCTGCATCAATAGGCACATGGGCAAGTAGATCATGAAGGCGAGTATTATTTTTTACCGCAAAGTACGAAGGGCCTAAATAGCTACCTGCAACTTGAATATCAAACACCTGTGGCCTAATGTCGTCATTAAACATCAAACGATCACCATCTTTTAATTCAAACTTTTTAAACTCTGCAAATGGCATATAGACAGAAAAGGGACCGGTTTTGCGATCACCGACTACACCGACATGGCTCACTTTAGCCAAAGGCCTAGCATAGCTGATCAGTTCCTCACCTTGTGTTCCATCATTTTTAAATTCAAATCGGAATGGATATCTGACGCTGCCGGAAACGACTACGGTAGCATTTTGACGGGAGACTAATATGACATCATTATCTTTAAAGTTGAATTTTACAATTTCACCTTTTACAATAAAATCGTAGAGATCGATTTCATGAATAGTCTCATTATTACGCAATATCTTAATACTTCGATAACTGCCTCTTTCTGAGTCGATGCCTCCGGCACGTTTCAGGTAATAAAGCAGGCTGTCCGATGCTAAACCAGCATATTGACCTGGTCTAATTATACTCCCCGTGATGTATACACTCACAGGTGTTGATGTTAATAAATTGACATATATTTGTACTGCATCTTTGTATATGCTACGGATTTTTTTACTGACGACATCATTAATCTGGCTCGCTTTCACATTGGCAACGTGAACAGGCCCAATATTGGTAATAAACAAATTACCTTGATTATCGACTGTAAGTACTTCGGATAAGTTCACAGCTCCCCACAACCAGATCGAGATTTTATCGCCTGAAGCGATAGCATAATCTTCGTTTAAACCATCGATGCGTTCTGATTCGTAACCACCAGCAAACAAGTTCGCACCAAAAGGTGGCGGTAAGCCCTCTTCTGCAGTAGGTAAAAGTTGATCTATGCTAGTTTCACCGGGTAATAAAATACCTGACCTATGTTGTTTAGTATAAGTGCCACTTTGCAAACTCGCATTAGGCATTGCGGCATTATTGCTACCAGCACTCTGTAATTGAGAAAGTGATGTAACATTAGCTGTCGAAGCTTGCTGTGCAGAAAATGCGGGGATAAACAAGCCTGATATCGAGAGTAAGAAGGCGCCAAAGATAAGAGCTTTTCTGATATGAGATAACATGGTAATTAACCTGGTTCATTTTACTTTTGAAACTAAATCACGAGTACCACTCATAAAGTAGCCGCACTCATCATAAGGAATTTGTAATCTAATTACTTTAATTAATCTGGTTGGCTTAATTCGAATGCTTTCTCTTTACTGTCAACCATTAAAGGCAGTAATACCCAAGATTGATCAGCCGCTTCACAGACTGTTCGCCTTTGTGCTTTAGCTGCTCCAAACTCTTTTGATATCAACATTTTTCGGCAGTCTTGGTTTAATGCTGATATATACTTATCACCATATTGAAGTTGATAGTCCTGGTAAATCTGCGAAACACCTGTGGGGGTCATTTGCATGTTCACCCAAAGTGACTCAGGTATAACTTGACCGGATATCTTAGATGTTGTTGGACCAATTAAGGATATAGAAGCTTCGACTTGTGGGGGAGCTGAACTGCAAGCAGAAAGGAAGATAAATGGGATAGCAACTAGAATATGTTTAAAATGATTCATAATGATATAAGTATTAATGAAAATAAATTAGTAAGGAATTGACCCTATAGCTAGATCCACACACTGAAACTAACTAAACGGATATATGATCGAATAAAACCAGCTGGTCCCCTTTCAGAGTGATCATTTGGGGTCGCTGGCAACTACTTTCTCAACCACTTTAAAATTAACCAGATATGAGACAAAGCCCAAGTATAAATGGAAAAAATACAGATAAAAGTAGCAAACATTATCCACTCTGGTACTTGATAAATATCACCAGCACAACCGATAAAGGCAAGAGCGGCTCCTGCTGTGGTAATTAGAGCAAGAGTCTGTTTTCTTGTATAGCCGATTCGCTCGAAAATATGGTGGAGATGCTCTCTATCAGGTTTGAACGGCGAGCCCCCTTTTTTTATGCGTCTATACATAATGGCAGCCATATCCATTAATGGAATGGCTATAAGGTATAATGCGGTAACAGGTCTAAATGCATTGACCTCAGCACTAGATCCAACAACTAACAGCCAAACTACAGTCAAGCCAATAAACATATTACCAGCATCACCCATAAATATTTTTTGCAGAGACTTTGATGGCCAGCCAAGATTGAACATTAGATAAGCAGAAATAGAAGCAATAAAGAGTATTGGTAGCATGTACCAATCATTACTTACCCGGCCTAACAAAAATGCCAATGAGACAAATGTCACTAAACTCAGCATTCCAGCTAAACCATCGATGCCATCTATCATGTTGAAGGCATTCACTCCACCAATAATGGCGATGATGGTCACTAATGCACCTACTGGACCCAATTGAAATTCAATAAAACCAAAGATATGGCCAAAACTCGTAAGGTAGATTTCGGTTCCAAAGATCATCATAGAAGCAACAATAATCTGTGCGACTAACCTTAAGCGTACCGAAAGATCGTATCGGTCATCCAAAATTCCGATAAAGAGCACCATAGCAGCAGCGACTAAAAAAATATTTAGCTCTCGACTCGAGTCTATAAACAACATAGAGGTTGTAAGCACTCCAATATAGATGGATATGCCTCCAATGAGAGGAATTTCTCCAACATGAACTTTTCGCATGTTTGGAAGATCCACTAAGCCAATTTTTACAGCTAAGGGTTTGGTAAATTTAATTGTATAAAATGAAATAAAAAATGTACAAATTAAGGGAACGAGATAACTCATTAGAAGTCCTTTCACTATAATGCTTTTTCGCTCAAAATTAACAAATAACGATAATCATACTTCGAAAAATCACATATTTAAGTACTATGTCGACATTTCTGCTCTAGACTGAACTCAGGTTGATAGTTAGAAATCGAATCATTGATATCAAAGTTCGATACAATCAGACAAACCATTGGTTTAACTAAATTTCAGACACGCTACCGCCCATGGATTACGGCTTCCAAATTGCCCTACGAGCTAGCGTAAATCTAAATTTTAGCCCTACGAAGCAATACAGAACAAAGTAAATGTGTACTTTTTACCTTGTTGTTTCTGTGCTCCATTACATTAGGGGGGTTAACCGAATTATGTGGCTGGTTCCCCACTTAACGGCTCACTACACTGATAATAATTTCCTTCCATCATTCACGGCACCCAAAAATAGAAGTGAATGAAGCGGCTTATTGTACAAGATTTTTCACTCTGTTGCTGCTCATTATTAACCCAAATAAATTCACAAACGCCGATTAACCACCAGATTACAATTATTCCGCATGCAGCAACGATAAAAGGCCTAGAAAGCAACAAAATAGGCACTTAATCTCTTAGACCTACCTTGTGCAAGCATCATTAAATATCGAGATTCTACTTTCTAGAAGAAGCTATGGCGGATCTCTTACAAATAGAATAGGGAAAGACTATGGGGTGGCAAAGATAATGAATAATACATAGATGACGCTGTGCTAACGGTTCGAAGAGGACGGCTATGCCTGTGGAAGCTGAGATGGTCATTAAAAGTTAAGATGACGCTTCGCTGGAAAATCTAAGAAGGTAATAAAAGCGAAGATGGCAAATAAAGCTAAGACGACGCTTCGCTGGAAAGGTAAAGATGCTGGGTAAAACAAAGATAACACGTGCCTGGTTAGAGCCTAGATGGGGAGGAAGATTCGGGGCTAAAGACCCCTCCTACAGGTTGATGAGCTAAGATGGCTGGGAAGCAGACGCTGCGCTGGTAAAGCTAAGAGGTCACTAGCGCCGAGACGTCGGCTTTGCCTGTGGGAGCTAGGCGACGCTGTCTTATATAGGTTTGATGCTTTTTTTAGGGACTGATACTCGTTTTTGTTGCCCCATGATTTCGAATAGTACATGACAACGTTTATCGCCATTTTTCTCTTCGAAGATGCCTTCTAGTTCTGCGAATGGGCCTTCGGTGAAGCGTATTTTCTCACCTTGTGTAAATTCAACATCTATTACTGGTAACTCGCCAGATTCAGTCCCTTCAGCCTTGTATTCAGGAAGAAGCTCGGATAGGAGTTTATGTTCACGCATTTTGATACTGTGAATTATGTTGTCATCGACCGTGGTCATTAACTCTTTGCAACCGACGATGCGTCCAACACCGCGTGTGGAATGTATGCGGGCAACACTGGTTATTTGTGGATCAAAATAAATGAATAGGTAACCCGGAAATAGAGGTATACGTTTGACTGTGACCTGCCCCTTAACCTTCTTCTCCTCTCCAATTGTCGGTAGATAAGTTTCTATCTCTTGTAAAGTGAGGTTATGTACGGCTCTTGCTTCACCGCGGGGTTTACAATAAAGGAGGTACCAAGCTTTCATTTTGACTCTTTTCTCTATCTGACAACACAAATGTATCTGTGCATAATTCCTTACACTGGTTGAAAATGGTAGCAGAATTGTTTTTAGAGTAAAAGGGGAAAAGATCGAAAGCTAAGACGGGGGAAAGCGAAGAAGACGCTATGCTGATAAAAGCTAGGACGATGCTGCGCTGATTAGAGCGAAGAGGACGGTCTGGTCTGGTCTGGTGAAGCTGAGACGACGCTGCGCTTACGGGTAAAGCGATAACTGATAACAGAGGACTGAACGTTCGCAAGCTCACTTACGGTAAAAGCGGAGACGGAATGAAACATTCGGGGCTAAAGCCCTCTTACGGATAGACGCATCTCTTTATGTAGGACCGGCTTTAGCCGGGAGAGAATAACCCCACAAGACTCGGGGCTGAAGCCCCTCCTACATAAAACAAAGAGGACGGTGTAGCGTGCTGTTGTCCGTCAGGACGTAGTCCGTTCCGTAGCCGCTTGCGGCGTTCATGTGGCCGCAGGCCGTTCCGTGAGCACAGCGTTCCGTAGTCGCTGCGCGTCTTAATGTAGGAGCGGCTTTAGCCGCGATAAACCGGTGAAGGCGGATATTTGGGCAGGGTTAGATGGATTCTAATTTGTAATGCCGGTATTTATTCAGCTACATTAGATTGATTACTGATAATACAAGGAAGGTATTATGTCGAATTTTCAGAATGTGGATATCGCTCATCATGGCGCTGTTGATGGAGTAACGGGCTCTTGTCATCAATTAAATATCAATGCACAGTCCGCCGTATTAATTGATTGCGGTCTGTTTCAAGGCGCAGAAACTGCCGGTAAGGCCAATGCAAATACATTAGAGATCAACTTTGACATCACTAATCTAATAGCTCTGCTCGTGACTCATTGCCATATCGACCATGTCGGCCGTATCCCCTACCTGCTTGCTGCTGGGTTTAATCAGCCTATCTATGCCACCAGCGCAACGGCTGCGCTTTTACCCATAGTGATCGCAGATGCGCTGAAAGTGGGTGTTACCAAGAATAAACGCCTCATTAAGCTTTATCTTAATAAATTACAGCAACTGATTATCCCTATTGAATATAACCTTTGGTTTCCCCTGCCTGTTAAGTCAATAGCATTGAGTTCATCAGCTGTAATCTATTCTAGCTTTAATACGGCTAAAGCTAAGTTTAAGCCTGCCGGACATATCTTAGGTTCCGCTTATGTTGAAATAGAACTAAGTGACCTAAACAATAACGCCCTTAGTGATAAAGATAGAACCAATAAAAAAACCAGCATTGCAATTAATGATAAAATTGATAGCCGAGTTAATAATCAAAGTAGTAGCCAGGTTACCAACCAGGTAAATGGTCGAGCGGATAAACATAGAGTGGTGTTCTCAGGTGATCTTGGTGCGACTTATACACCATTACTTGCGGGCCCTAAGAGTCCTTACCGCGCCGACACGCTGATCATTGAATCCACTTATGGTGACAAAAACCATGAGAGTCGTCAGCAACGAACCCATTGCTTAAGACAAGTGATTGAGAAAGCGGTATCCGACAATGGAGTGGTACTCATCCCGGCTTTTAGTATTGGTCGTACTCAGGAGCTGCTTTATGAACTTGAGCAGATCATTCATCAAAGGAGCGACCATCCTCTCTGGGCACAGATGGAGATAATTGTTGATTCACCGCTGGCCGCCAAGTTTACCGAACAATATATTCAGTTTAAACGCCTGTGGGACAACGAAGCGAAGAAGAAACTCAACCTAAATCGTCACCCTCTTGATTTCGAACAGTTGTATACGGTCGACACTCATGAGGAACATCTCAGCACCATAAACTATCTCGCTAACCGAAATAAGCCTGCGATAGTAATCGCAGCGAGTGGCATGTGTAGTGGCGGCCGGATCATGAATTACCTTGAAAAGTTTCTGCCGAAATTTACTGCAGATGTGATTTTTGTTGGCTATCAGGCTAAAGGCACTCCTGGTAGAGAGATACAAACATACGGCCCTCGAGGCGGTTATGTTTATATTAATGGCGATAAAATAGATATAAAGGCAGGAATACACACCATAAGTGGTTATTCAGCTCATGCAGATCAACATAACCTCATCAATTTCGTCAAACGTATGCAGCATAAGCCCAGACACATTCGTATCGTTCATGGTGATGACGACGCCAAACATGCTTTAGCCGCCAAGTATCGGCAATTGCTTCCGGAAGCAGAGATAGTGATAGGGGGAGCAGAGACGATGGCTTCGCCTGAAAAGCAAAGACGGGGTTAAAGCTAAGAGGACGCTGCGCTGTAGAAGCCAAGAGGCTGGCGATATCTAGTTTCATTGTAGGACCGGCTTTAGCCGGGAGAGAATTACCCCACAAGACTCGGGGCTGAAGCCCCTCCTACATTAAGCAAAGAGGACGGCGCTGCGCTTAAAACGATTACGGTTGACGGAACGTTCGCAGGCTCACTTACGGTAAAAGATTCAAACCAAGATGAACGCTGCGCTTACGGTTATCAGTCAGGACGTAGTCCGTTCCGTAGCCGCTTGCGGCGTTCATGTGGCCGCAGGCCATTCCGTGAGCACAGCGTTCATGTAGGACCGGCTTTAGCCGGGAGGGAATAACCCCACAAGCCTCGGGGCTGAAGACCCCTCCTACAGGGACCGGCTTTAGCCGGGAGGGATTGATGATTTGTGTTTTGAAGATCCTCGGGGCTGAAGCCCCTCCTACATGCTCAGCTTCTCATCTTTACACTCCCACCTGTCTAAATACTCGGCATTCAAGCCTGCAAAATTGACATTAGCAATAAGAAAAGGGTATATAAGTAGGGTTTCGTAGAATATATAGCACCAAATATTAAAATATAACAATAGTCTGTAGCTGAATTGTTGTTAACATTAGTTGTTAAATCACAATTTATCATAAGCTTAACTCGATCTCGCTAGGCGAAGTTACAAGACTGTAAAATAAAGCAATAACAATTTTTCTGTGGTGACAATTGTCTCGCAGGCAATCACAAGCAAGGTGGAAGACTTAATGAGTGTAGCAAAACCCCAAGGGACGATGTTCGGGCATCCGAAGGGATTGTTCCTGTTGTTTACAACAGAATTATGGGAACGATTCAGTTATTACTCGATGCGTGCCATTTTGGTACTGTATTTGGTAGATAAAGTTCAATCTGAAGGCGGTCATGGTTTAGGTTGGACAAGTGCCGACGCTATCTCTCTCTATGGTACTTTCACCGGTTTAGTTTATTTGACTCCCCTCATCGGTGGCTGGTTAGCCGATGCCTACTTAGGTCAACGCCGCGCTATCATGATTGGTGGCGCTCTGATGGCTATAGGTCAGTTTACCTTAGCTGCGCCACACAGTTGGATTCCAGGCTCTGAGGTATTAGTCTTCTATATCGGTTTGGGCACGTTAATCATAGGTAACGGCTTATTTAAGCCAAATATCTCAACCATGGTTGGCGATCTATATGAAGAAGGCGATCATCGCCGTGATGGTGCTTTCACTATCTTCTATATGGGTATCAACGTAGGTGCAGCGCTGGCAGGTTTCGTTGTCGCTTGGGCTTACACCTCCTTCGGTCAGACAATTGTCTTTGAAGGTAAAGAAGTTTTTATTAATAACTGGCAGGCAGGCTTCTTCTGTGCCGGTATTGGTATGATTTGCTCTCTCGTCATCCAGTATTTCTTCGCACAGAAACTACTGGGCGACATAGGTCGTTACCCTGCTGCCAAGTTAGAAAAAGAAAAGGCGGCAGCGACAGGTCAAGACAGAAAGCAACCCTTAACGGCAATCGAGCGTGATCGCATTAAAGTGATCATGGTCATGGGTCTATTTACTATCATCTTCTGGGCTGGTTTTGAACAAGCCGGTGGTCTACTGAACCTCTTCACCAATGAATTTACCGACCGCTCCATCGGTAGCTTCATAGTACCGACGACTTGGTTCCAGTCTCTTAACGCCATGTTCATCGTTATCTTCGCGCCTGTTATCGCCTCTATCTGGATCCGTTTAGGCAAGAACGAGCCGAACTCTCCGGTTAAATTTGCCCTAGGTCTTGTCCTGCTCGGTATTGGTTTCCTATTTATGATAGGTGCAGTACTTGAGATGGGCGGAAACCCTGACGCTAAGTCAAGCATGTGGTGGTTAGTCGGTGCATACTTCTTCCATACCATGGGTGAACTTTGTTTATCCCCTATCGGACTTTCGATGGTGACTAAGCTTGCTCCACTGCGTATCGCATCTCTTATGATGGGCGCATGGTTCCTATTCGTTGCTGCGGCAAACAAGATAGGCGGCTTCGTCGGTTCATTCATCGGACACGATGGACCAAAAGAAGAGCAACTAGCTAACGCTATGGCTATCTTCGCCGGTATCGCAATCACATCGGCACTCTCAGGTATCGTCCTCTACTTCATGGCTGACAAGCTAGTAAGTTGGATGCACGGCGCCGAAGGCAATCATGTTCATACTGAAGAGGAAGCACTCGAAGAAGAGATGGCTGTCACTGCAGATCATGAAGGAATAAAGCATTCGTAGAAGGTTCGAGTTCCCTAGGAACTAGGAACTAGGAACTGATATTAAAAACGCCTCACTAGTGATAGTGAGGCGTTTTTTGTTAAGAAGTATCTAGGTATTAGTTCCTAGGTACGAGGGCTTACAACAGATATGAAGCAAGACCCGCTAAGTTATTCCAAACACTATAAAGTCGAAAGTTTTTCATAAACTAGTATCGAAATAACTCAGTTACTTTTAGTCTTGTATTCCACTGTAGGCTCTTTCACTTCTCCTTTTCTTATTTTTATCAATGCTGCTAACATGGCTGATATCTGCTTAATTTCATCGATAACAATTAATGCTTTTTCTCTATCAATTAAACCAATTTCAATAGCTATATACAATTGCGTGACTAACTCCCCTGCAGAGCCTTTAGAATAATAGAGGAAGCGAGCAGATTCTTTGAATGAGGATCTTTCCTCTCCTTCTGCGATATTTGAGGGGATTGAGACAGCAGATCTGGTTGCTTGATCTTTAAAGCCATAATCTCGACAGCCATTAAATAATAAATAGACATCACAAGCCAAACGAGATGAACGTCTCCAAACATCAAGATGCTCAAAAGCATATTTTCTCATATCACCATCCATGGTTTAAAAGTTCTAACAACTTGAAGAAAATTAACGACTCACTTTCTATTCAGGGGATTTACCAATCACTGACTTTTATCAAAAAACGGTCGGATAATCATTCCTAGAAACTAGGAACTTTTATGCTCTGCCTAGAACCTTCTTTAGAACGACACCTGCATGTATCCGCCGGTGGGGATTTCTGTGTTGTAGGCCAGGCCGTGGAATTGATTATCTAATAGCATCTGTTTGTGTTCTGGTTTACTTGAGGCGATGCAGAGCTGCTCTCCTGGCATTAAAGTGCGGAATTGGGCACTAGGGTGTCCCCAATCCAGAATGCCTAACTGGAGGGAGTCAGGAAGGGCTAAGGGGGTTAAACCATGTTGATTTCGAATGTAACAGCGAAGACCATTACCGGCTTGGGCAATCGATGCCCTGTATTGAGTCAGCTCGACGACAACATAGACAATGTCGATACAGATATCTAAACCAGACTTAGTCATACGCTCGTTAAGATAACTCAGCATATTGTATGGCTCGATAATAGCTTGGCTCGTACCATTTCGATATAACTTCAGTTTTTGGTTAACGAAGCTCTTAAGCAGAACACTGGCAAATGCCGCCCTGTTATCTTGAGGATGAAAATGGGCCATATACATCACCAGATGGTTATCGCCGACATTCACGGTATCGATAAAGTAAGCACTCACCTCATCAGATTTATATAAGCTGTAGTCAACCTTAGCGGTTAAGTAGTTTATCTGAGAGGGAGGAAACAGTTGCTGTTGTACGCTCTTGGCAGCCTGTTCATTTTGCTCTAACAGCGCCAAATTATCCTGAAGTTCTTGGTAGGACAATTCTTCTAAATCTTCTAAATTTACTTCTTTGGAGACATTAGATTCTAAACATTGCTTTATGGCATGTTCAATCAGAAAAAGATCCGCTACCGGCTTAACCAGATAATCACTGGCGCCCAGACGCAAGGCTTCGACCACATCGGCCATCACTTGATTGCCGGAGATCACTATGGAGGGCGTGTCAGGGTTAATCTCAGACATTTTCTTCAACATGTCTAAGCCTCCCATGATAGGCATACTCAGATCGGCAAGCACTATATCGAATGCATACTGCTTAAATTTATCGAGTCCCTGCTCACCATCATTGGCCTCAATGACCTTAGCTCCACGACTGTCGAGAAAGGCGGCAACGATGTGGCGAAAAACGGGATCGTCTTCGACAAGTAATATAACTAACTCTTCTAGCGCCATCTAGGGTCCTTTTAGAAGGCTCTGACTACTATACCGAGTAGAAACTAGTAGTTATTGAGTCTTCTTTTAATCTAATTCCTGCATATATTCATCGAGCAGATCATCATCATCTTGATCTACCGGAACATCTCCATCATACACTTTATAATCCATATGTTGAAAATAAGCTTCTTTGACAAAAGTATATGGATCCAATGCGTTATCGACTAAGCGTTCTTGATCGATGGCAGCGGCTCTTCTATGTAGGTTTTTCAGTCCCCATTTAACCAGTGACTGCCACATTGTAAGCTCTGATAATGGAAAGTATAGATCATCAACCCAGTCAGAGGCCAGTTCACGGGTCACATAAGGCCCGAGAAAGGGAGCCATAAAATACGGACCGTTAGGAACCCCATAATAACCAAGCACTTCATTGAATTCGTCTTGTTTACGTGGCAGCCCCATCATGTCGGCCACATCGATAACGCCTAACAAGCCCAATGTCGTATTGATGGTAAAACGGCCACCGGCATTAGCAGCCCATCCCCACTTGCCTTGCAAGGTATTGTTAACCATGGCACTGGGCTCTTCGAAGTTAGTCACGAAGTTATTGATGCCGGTTTTTACCGGTCTTGGTACATAGTCCTTATATCCATGAGCAACGGGACGATAAAAGTACCTATCCATAAACAGATAGTTAAAGTCCCACATGGCGCGGTTAAATCCTTCGAGTGGATCTCTGTCATCAATATAAAGAACGGCGACCTGAGCTTGTTGCTCTTGCGCTGTTTGAATCTTTTCTGCTTGGGCTTGGGCTGGAGCTAACTCCTGACTAGGCAATACTTGTTGCGCCTGTTCTTGCTCAGATCGCTCTTGAGACAGGTTTACTGTTAATATTTCATGTTGAGAATTCTTGCCTTGCTCGGTGACTGATTCAGTAGCAAACACTAATCCATTAAATCCATGATTTAGACCCAGTGCCACTACGACCGATGCTATCCATTTAAACTTCATATTTCTCTCTTCGATAATGCAGCTGAATCCTTTTCAGCTTCGACATAAAGCTAAAGACACATCAAAATATGTCGATAAGCAGATATATCCGGTAAAATTGTATACATCTGTTACTAACTAGACTTGTGAGTGTGATTTAGTTAACAAGAGCGCTAAGGATACTTAGCAATAAAAATAGATCAAACTTAAATTTAAAAAAAGTGTAAATTTAAGTGATAATTTTGGGAGCGCTCGATGTCAGACTCATTAAGCTCGGTACCTAAAGCTGGGGCTACGCCGTCTAAAACACCAGTTGAAAATCGGGATTTACTAACACAACAAACCCTAAATCGAGATGCACATAATCGTGATGTTCTAAGCCCAGAGGCACAGAGGGTATCATCCACGAGTCAAGCAAATGTAAAATCGACGCCACCTATAGCTGAAATACAAAGTTTAGCTGTTAAACTTGCCACAATACAATTTTCGTCAAAAACGGATCTCCTCTCCGTAGATGGAAGCAAATATTTAGTCTCATTTTCATCGATACAAAATAGACAAGTTGCCGCTGTCGCAACCAGTTACCAGCTAGTCACCAGCCAACACGTTTTACACTTACCCCCTGTAGTTACCGGCGATAAGGGTAGAGTTGGAGCTGACACAAATACCGCGACGACCACAGGCTCTTCGGTTATCGACAGCAGGCTAACGACAAACTTAGCACTCGGGCGCTCTCAGAATCAAATTAACAGCCTGTTACTCGCTCTGGGTAAGTCGGTTAGCATAGCTCTACCGGTAGCGCTAAAGCAGCGTGTTAATCAACAGGGCGTAGATATCCAGCAGATGAAAGTCTTGAGTAGCAGACCTCAAGGCTATCCGTTACCTATGACTCAGTTAAGTAATAACAAGCTCATTTTTTCAAACGGTACCAGCGTGCCTATTGCAAACATGACTGTGGCTGAAATTGCCAATAACGCTCAATTTAATCAAGCCAAACCAAACCCGTTAAGTGTCATCCCCAGCATTCATTATCAAAACAAACATTGGTTACTGACCCTGACCCCTGTGATAGATGAACTCCAGGTTAAGTTAACCCCTGAAACGACCAAGAATCCAATGACCGCCCTTAAGGGGGAGCAGATAGTGCTCGCCAAACCTGAAATAGGCAACATCTATAGCCAGCTTTTTAAAATGTTAAGCCAAGCTTCGATGGACAATACTCAAGGGCCCGGTAAGTCGGCCTTACCTGCAGATTTGCAGGCTGAGCCGAAGAGTAACCACTCACTGACATTAGCGCTTACTAGCAGTAAAGAGCAGAGCACAGAACTAAATAAAGAGCTGAATAGAATCGCACCGAATAAAGAGACTCATAAAGCAATAGACCTGACCAACACGACTTCAAGCTTCAATGTTAAAACAGGTAAGGTCGAGCTTGATACTATGCAGCCAAACAAACAAAATACGATGCAGGTATCCATTGAGAAAGCCTACGGAAAATTCAGCGATAAACAGGCTGTAACTCAGCCTGAAAACAGCCTATTAGCTAAGTTAACCAAGCTTCTGCCGCAGCTACGCCCTCCCTCCCTCAATGCTTTAGCGCTGCCCAGCACCATAAAAGATGAGCTCTCAGCGATAGCGAGTCTTCACTCTCAAGCCAAGCCTCTGTCTATTTCAGCGAGTCCCTTGTCCCATATCAGCTCCGTCGGAGTTCTTTTGCAACTGCTCCTAGGGGTCAAGGCCAGTCATGCTAGCGGCAATACCGATAAACTCAGTGGGCCGGCACAGAAGTATTTGCAAAAGCTGCAAGCTCAATTCGGGGGAAGTCGTTCACTGCTGAGTTTGTTAGACAAAGCCGGAGCAACTGAGGCTCTGGGTAAATTGTTCACAAACTTGAGTCTTTATTCCCAAGCAAGTAGTGACACGAGTACTCAGGTAAATTGGTATTTCACCCTCCCCTACTCACTCAATCAACATCAAGAAGCGTTAGAAGGACACTTTAGTAAAGACAAGGAAGATGATGATAAGCCTAAGGCCAACAGCTGGCGGCTACAACTTAAATTCAACTTAGCCCAGGGGCCACTATTGATCCAAGCTCAGGTTACAGACAACAGGATAAATATGACCTTCAATGGCAGTAATGACACACTCTTAAAGAAGATAGATGTGCTATTACCGCCGTTAATGAATAAGCTATCAGATATTGGCTTCACGCCAGATAGAGTTGAGACTAAGCTGACGAAAGTACCCGCAAGCCTACTACCTGGTGAGCATTTTTTAGTTAAGATAAAAGCTTAAAAACAGCAAAGATGACGACGGAGCCTGGAAACAAAGATGGGTGTAGGAGGGTCTTTAGGCCCTGGGGGATGGGGTTGGTTCTCTCGCGGCTAAAGCCGCTCCTACAACCCGAGGCTTTGATGGTGTGTTCTCTCCGTGTAGGAGGGTCTTTAGGCCCGATGGGGTATGAATTATGGGGTTGGTTCTCTCCCTGTAGGAGGGTCTTTAGGCCCGAGGCTTTGATGGTGTGTTCTTTCGCGGCTAAAGCGCGCTCCTACAATGAACACAAGCGGCCTTCGGCATCATCGACCGCCATGGAGGTTTGACGAGCGAATATGGGTATAGGAGGGGTCTTTAGGCCCGATGGGGTTATGGGTGTGTTCTCTCCCGGCTGAAGCCGGTCCTACAACCCGAGGCTTTGATGGTGTGTTCTCTCCCTGTAGGAGGGTCTTTAGGCCCGAGGCTTATAGCTTGTAGGTTGATTCTCTCGCGGCTAAAGCCGCTCCTACAACGAACACAAGCAGCCTTCTGCATCTCGCCGCCATGGAGGTTTGACGAGCGAAGGTGGGTGTAGGAGGGTCTTTAGGCCCGATGGATTATGCGGTTGGTTCTCTCCCTGTAGGAGGGTGCTTTAGCCCCGATGGATTATGCGGTTGGTTCTCTCCCTGTAGGAGGGTCTTTAGGCCCGAGGCTTTTTAACAATAATATTGAACAGATCGTTAGATAGGGATCGAAAGCGAAATGAATGACGATAATGACAAACAAAAAGAAGACGGTGCAGCAAAAGATCAAGCCAAAACCGCACGCGAAGCCGTCGCTTTGAGTTACGACGGCCGCCAGGCTCCTGTGATCACAGCCACAGGTAAGGGCGCTGCCGCCGATGCGATAATCGAACTCGCCAAGGAAGCCGGTGTACACATCCATAAAGATGCTCACTTGAGTGATTTTTTACAACGCTTGGAACTCGGTGAAGAGATCCCTAAAGAGCTATATCTGCTAATCGCCGAACTGATCGCCTTTGCGTATACATTGGATGGAAAGTTTCCAGAACAATGGAACAACATGCATCAGAAGATTGTGGAAGAGGTTTGAAACGTTCCTAGGATCTAGAACCTAGGAACTAGGAACTTGTTAGCCTTTCCCATGCAACCGAATGATGAGCTCAGCTTCCGCCTTGGGTAACTCACACTCTTGAATCAGTTCATCTATGCTGGCGCCTAAATCAACCATTTTCATCGCTCTGGAATAGAGTTTTGCCTGGGGATCTTGTTGATTCACTTCATCGAGTCTGGCGTCTTGTTTAGCGGTGCGCTTTTCAAGCTCTAACATTCGACGCCCCACACCTATTGTGCCACTTCTTAACTCTTGTAATTCACGTTTAACGGTTTCACGCTGACGATCACTTTCTTTTATTAGCAAGGTTAAGGCTTCAACTTTCACACGCAACTTACTCGTTTGCTTCTGTTGATACAAGATCAGGCCAAGGCAAGCGATTACGTATACTAAAGCCGCAATTAAAATTCCATCACTGATCATGAATGAGACTCTTAAATAGGGAAGGTATTCCTAGTTCCCAGGAACTAGGAATAATGTAGACATTAAACTTGTGACACTTCCATCCACTCTTCATCGGATAAAAGTTTATCGAGATCAACCAAGATGAGTAACTCATTTTCTCGGTTACTCACACCTTGGATAAATTTAGCACTCTCTTCGGTACCGACATTTGGCGCACTGTCAATTTCAGAGCCGCGTAAATAGACCACTTCGGCCACACTGTCGACTAGAATACCGATCACTTGCTTCTCGGCTTCGATGATCACGATTCGGGTCGAATCATCAACATCGGACGCAGCCAATCCAAAACGTGAACGAGTGTCGATCACTGTGACGACATTACCTCTAAGGTTGATGATACCCAGTACATAATGAGGAGCCCCAGGTACAGGTGCTATCTCGGTATATCTCAATACCTCTTGAACCTGCATCACGTTGATGCCATAGGTTTCGTTATCGAGTCTGAAGGTTACCCATTGCAACACTTCGTCATCTTTGTTTACTGCTACGTTCTTTGCATTTGTCATATTTGCCTCAACCTACGGATCCTGACTGCCTAAACCTGAATTTAATAATTCTATAAGTGCATGTACATGTAAAATGCCACACATCTGCTCTCTTACTACTCCAGCCAACCAAGGACGCTTTCCTGCATTACTGCGCCAATTGACCGCTGATTTGTTAATTTTTACCGAGTTGACCAATGATTCACAAGCCAATCCCCAGTTACTGTCTTCTAATAATACAACATATTGATAATTTACGGTTTCAGCTAATGCACTATCATACTTTTCCGGCATTACCCAGGCACAAGTATCGACGACATTGAGCTGTGCTCCCCGGTGAGTTTGCACACCTTTGTACCAATCGGGTCGACCCATGATGTGATTGACCCGCTCTAACTTAACAATTCCACCTAAACTAACCAAGGGCACGGCTAATGTTAATCCAGCGACCTTAAAAAATAGTACCGGAAACTCATCATCGAGGCTTTCCAGCAGATCTTTTGTGACTTTTGGCGGAGACACCGCAAGCTGCTGAATCTCTACTACTTGGTTAATCTGTGACGCTATTTTAGACTCTATTTTAGACTCTAGTTTAGACTCTATTTTAGACTCTATTTTAGACTCAATTTTAGACTCAATTTTAGAGACTGGTTTAATCTCTGGTTTAGAGACTGGTTTAATCTCAGCTTTAGCTTGGGGTTTAACTTGTGCGTTAACTTTTACTTCAATTTGTGGCGTCACTTTAGTCTTAAAGACGGGTGCCAGTAACTGCTCCAAGGCCTGTTTATCTAGCTGAGGCTCAAACTCTTTCAACTTGGGCTGAGTTAATGTTGCTGCTACGTGACTGGGCTCTTCAACTTCGGTGAGCAAAACATTAAAGTAATCGAATACGGCTTCATCAACTAAGCTTGTCATGAGATAACGCCCCAACAAGCAGATAGTCTAGTAACCTTTCATATGCTTTTACGCCACGACTATGGGGGGCGTAATGTGATGCAGGAAGATGGGCCAAACTGGCATCCCTAAATTTAGTATCTATTGGAACAATATCCGGCCATAGGTGTTCACCATACTCTTCTCCTAAATGTTGCAGCGCCGAAGAAGAGGCTCTGGTACGCCTATCGTACATGGTCGGGACTACGGTAAAACTGTATTTGGTCTTCTTAGAGCGTCCCATCAAGATCATGGTTTTTATCATGCGATCGAGTCCCTTAATCGCAAGAAACTCAGTCTGTACCGGGACAATTATATGTTCACTGGCCGCGAGAGCATTGACCATTAACACGCCTAATACAGGCGGGCAATCGATCAAGGCGATGTCATAATCATCTTTCACCAGATTTAAGGTTTTCTTTAAAATCAGCCCCATGCCTTCTTGATGTCCAAGGGAGCGATCTATTGTCGCTAACGCCATGGTCGATGGGAGAAGATCGATCCCTTCGACGGCTGTGGACATAATATGTTGCTTTACTAATTCTGCACTTAACGTTTTATGAGCCAAGAAGACATCATAGAGAGAGCCGGGTACTTCCTCAGAGTCGATGCCTAAGTAATAACCCAGTGAAGCATGAGGATCGGTATCTATCATGAGTACACGTTGGCCACGTTTGGCCAGAGAGCCGGCCAGACTGGCAACCGTCGTCGTTTTACCAACTCCACCCTTTTGGTTCGCGATAGTCCAGACTTTCAATAAAATCCCCTAACATCTACTGATAACGACATGCTAATTATTATCACGCGTCGTCACTCTAATTCCGCCATGAGGTAGGCTGATAACCTTGACGCCATCTTCATCGACTGAAAGTGTCGACGCTTTCGCTTTAGGCATGGTGTCGGCAACATTGGATAACGTCTCACTGACGTCATCCAAGCTTAAATCATTCGCGATTAAACTAATAGCCTGTTCGACTCGCACCTGTGGCTGCTTGTGAGTCCCATCACTCGGTTTAGCACTCAGCTTCAATGGCACCGGGTCTAAAGGCACATATTGCAAGGGAACATGTTCCAAAGCTAGGGGCACTGACACCTGAGTATTGCCCTCGTCTACTAACGCGAGTGGAGAGGCGACAGCACTGGCCGTTTGAACGTCAGTGTTGTTAACGCCTGGACCCACTTCAAGTGTCACCTTTTCACCTTGCTTAACCTGAGAGACGAGTGTCTGAGTCGCTTCCGGGTGCTGTGCCATCCAAGTCGCCAGGGCTTGAGCTTGCTCATCGGGTACCATAAGTAGCACCTGACTTTGCTGTAATCGCTCGACGTCTAACAATAACAGTTCATTCTTATGCCGAGTTTCAAGATACAGTGAGCTTAAAACAAACACCGCGAGTGAAAGCAGAAAAATAATCAGCACAGAGGAGGTACTTAGCTTCCTCTGTGACTTAGCCATTACCGGACTCTCGAATAATTGCAGCAGCCATATTTTCTAAATCGATAGACTGAGTCGACAGGCCAGCCGCAGTAACCGCTTGTGGCATACCATAAACCACACAGCTTGCCTCATCTTGAGCCCAAATTGTTGCACCCACGCTCTTGAGCATGCGTGCACCTTCTCTGCCATCGGCTCCCATACCCGTTAACACCACGGCTAAGGTATCTCCCCCGGCAATTTTTGATGCCGAAGCAAAAGTGATATCGACACTCGGCTTATAATTCATATCGGCGGTGCCAGCGAGCACTTTAATTCTGCCATAGGCGCCACCTCTTTCTAACATCATCTGCATGCCGCCAGGCGCGAGGTAAGCCGTACCGGGTCGCAACTGATCTCCCGATTGCGCTTCTTTTACCTCAATCTGACATAATCCATTCAACCTACTGGCAAATGCCGGGGTAAATGCCGCTGGCATATGCTGGATAAGCAAGATGGGATGGGGATAGTTGGCAGGTAATTTAGTTAAGATTTTCTGTAAAGCAACTGGGCCCCCTGTCGAGGTGCCTATCAGTAGCAATTTATATTTTTTACCCGATGCTCGTACTAGACTCGAAGCCCTCGGGCTTGTGACTGTCTCTCTGACGCTGCGCACCGATGCCGATAAACTGCTAGTCAATTTAGCTTTTGTGCTAGGAGAACTCGGTGTACTTGGCCTTACTATCGGCCTGTATAGTCGCCGACGACCTAAGGCTTTTATGCGTTGCTGCAGCAATAAAATCGCATCGTCTTTATTGGTGGCAATATCTTCGAAACGTTTAGGCAAGAAGTCTAATGCCCCGGCTTCCAGGGCATCGAGCGTCGCTTTCGCACCATCATGGGTTAACGATGAAAACATCAAGATTGGCGTCGGTGTCTTGGCCATTATCTCACGTACTGCGGTGATGCCATCCATGACGGGCATCTCGATATCCATAGTGATGACCTGGGGCTTAAGCTCTGCTGCCAACTTAACGGCATCAGCGCCGTTCACCGCGGTCCCTATCACCTCTAAATCAGGATCTTTAGACACTATTTCACTGACTCTTCGACGAAAAAAACTAGAATCGTCGACTACGAGAACTTTAATGGCCATTCAATTTCCTATACCGCATATTTTATTTATTTTCTTGCGTAATGCTTAAGTAAACCAGGTACATCTAAGATCAATGCAATACCACCATCTGATGTGATGGTAGCCCCAGCCATACCCGGAGTGCCGTGCAACATGGTACCAAGAGGCTTGATAACGACTTCTTCTTGACCGATCAATGAATCCACCACGAAGCCTATCTGTTTGGTGCCTAACTGGACGATAACCACATGACCATGAGTCTTATCACCGTGCTTCAAAGTTGAGGGTACTCGACTCAACCAATGCTCTAGGTAAAAGAGCGGCACCGCCTTCTGTCGTACAATCACAGTCAATTGGCCGTCGACGATATTGGTCTTAGTCAAATCGAGGTGGAATATCTCACTGACACTCGACAGTGGTAATGCGAACACTTGAGTGGCCACTTCTACCATCAAGGTCGGCATGATGGCTAAAGTTAAGGGAACCTTAATCTCTAATACTGTCCCTTTACCTTTTAGAGAGTCGATATGAATCGTCCCGTTCAGCTGAGCAATACGGGTTTTAACCACATCCATACCGACACCACGGCCGGAAATATCAGAAATCTCAACTTTAGTGGAAAATCCAGGGGCGAAGATGAGGTTATAAGCCTCTTGATCGGACATCCTGGCCGCCGTTTCATCATCGAGCACACCGCGAGCTATGGCGATCTCTTTGAGCTTATTAGGATCCATGCCGGCACCATCATCCTCAATTTTAAGCAGGATATGGTCGCCCTCTTGGCTCGCCGAAAGGGTTATGGTACCGGTTCTGGATTTACCACTCGCCTCACGTGCTGCAGGCATCTCGATACCATGATCCACTGAGTTTCTGACTAAGTGGACCAAAGGGTCGGCTAAGGCCTCGACTAAATTCTTATCGAGATCTGTGTCTTCACCTATCATGGTGAGGGTAATATCTTTGTTCAAAGTACGAGCAAGATCTCTTACAACGCGTGGGAAGCGACCAAAGACCTTCTTGATCGGTTGCATGCGAGTCTTCATCACTGCACCTTGCAGGTCCGCCGTCACTAAATCAAGGTTGGCTAGCGCTTTTGACAACTCTTCATCATCACGAGAGACACCTAAACTGAGTAGACGATTACGCACCAACACGAGTTCGCCAACCATGTTCATGATCTGATCGAGCCTGGCTGTATCGACACGTACGGTTGTTTCAGCCTGAGGCTGATTAGCCGGCGCTTTCTTCTCAGGCACAACAGGTTTTGCTGCAGCTTTTGCCGCTACAGCAGTGGCAGGAGCCACGGACTTAACCGCAGGCACAGATTTTGTGGCTACTGGTGCAGACACTGCTGCACCGGGTCGACCACCCGCACCATGAAGTTCATCGAGTAGCTTTTCAAATTCATCATCTGAGATATCATCAGAATCTACAGCTGGGGGAGTATCGATAACGCTCGCGCTCGATGCTTTCTTGTCAAATTTACCCGAACCATGTAATTCATCGAGTAAAGATTCAAACTCATCGTCAGTAATGTCATCAGATAGGCTCGGTGCTGGCGCACTGACTGCTGCTGGCTGAGCCGCAGTTGGGCTGTTACCGCCACCATGTAACGCATCGAGCAGCGCCTCGAACTCATCATCATTGATTTCGTCAATTCCGCCTTCGCCGCTAATACTCGATATTGGCTGAGGAGCACAATCAAACAATTCAATACCTGAGTCGTCGCCTAGTGGAGTCTCATCGAATAATTCAATCGAAGCATCGCTAGGCGCAGCAGCAACTGGCACTGCAGCTCTTGGAAGTGGAGACGCTGAACTCAGTAATTTCAAATTAGCCAACAGAGTCGCATCTGCCGGCTCTTGCTGCTGCCCAGCCTTAGTCTGTACAAACATAGCGTTGATCGCATCAACCGCCTGCAGAATAACATCCATCAACTCGGCAGAGACTTGTCGTTTGCCGGTTCTCAGCAGGTCGAAGGTGTTTTCAGCTTCATGGCAAATATCGACCATTGGAGACAAGCTAAGAAATCCCGCTCCACCTTTTACGGTGTGAAAACCTCGAAAAATCGCATTAAGCAACTCCGAGTCATCGGGATTATTTTCTAACGTGACCAACTGTTCAGACAAAAGCTCTAAAATCTCACCGGCTTCGATCAAAAAATCTTGCAGTATCTCTTCATCAACATCGAATGACATTAATATGGCTCCTAATTAAAACCCCAAACTCGACAGCAGATCATCAACTTCATCTTGACCTGTGACGACATCGTCACGCTGTTCCGCGTTCATGATTGGCCCTTCGGCCTTAACACTGCTATCTATGATTGCCGGATTTTCACTGACGGCTTGTTCACCAAATACCGTCAGCATCGAGACTAAATTATTTTCTACTTCACGAACGAGATCGATAACACGCTTTATCATCTGCCCGGTTAAATCTTGAAAATCTTGGGCAAGTAAGATTTGGTTTAACAGCTCTTTCAAACGGATCGAATCTAATTCACTGCGCTCGACAAGTTGTTGAACGTCGTGACACAAGGTTTTAAATTCACTCAGTTCAATCTCACGTCGCATAAGACGATCCCAAGCTGGTTTAACCGATTGGATATTGGTGGTGAGTGCATTAGCTAAAGGCAAGCATTCTTCAACAGCGTCCATGGTTTTATTCGCGGCTTGCTCTGTCATATCTATGACATAATTCAACCGCTCTTTAGCATCCGGAATCTCCGTATTGGCTAACTCAACCAGTCGATCGTCGACCTGAAAACCGACGATCGCGCTATGAAGCTGACGCGTGAGCCTGCCGACCTCATCAAAAAGCTCCTTTTGGATAGGCATAGCAATATCTCTGATTAAGTCATCAGCGAGTGACTGCTCGCCTTGCGTCAGCAAGTCTACCAGCCTATTTGCCTGCTCTAACGAAATGAGCCCTGAAGTATTCACCTGCATATCACAACCTTGGTTAGCCGAGTCGTTCAAAGATTTTTTCTAACTTCTCTTTCAATGTCGCTGCCGTAAAGGGCTTAACAACATAACCATTAACCCCGGCCTGAGCCGCGGCGATGATCTGTTCCCTCTTTGCTTCTGCAGTTACCATTAATACAGGGATGTTTTTCAGTTGTTCATCGGCACGAATCGCTTTTAAAAGATCGATTCCTTGCATACCAGGCATATTCCAGTCGGTCACAACAAAGTCAAAATCGCCTTTCTGTAACATAGGTAGTGCTGTCGTACCGTCATCTGCTTCTTGGGTATTACTAAAACCCAAGTCTCTTAACAAGTTCTTGATGATACGTCTCATTGTTGAGAAATCGTCAACAACGAGAATCTTCATATTCTTGTCCAAAGTTTCCTCCGCGGAACTGTTAATTATTGCTCATGTAATCGTTATTTTTTTGTCCAATGCTTAAGTTTAGCTTTGAGCCTTAGCATCGCCTGACTTAAAATCTGGCTAACCCGTGACTCACTAACCTCTAGAATGGCCCCAATCTCTTTTAAATTTAAAGCTTCATCGTAATAAAGCGACAAAACCAGTCCATCTCTTTCAGGCAATAATTTGATTGCTGCGACTAGTGCAGAATGAAATTGATCTTCTGCAATCGATTCATAGGTATCATCCTTAACCCCATCATCGTGACTAATAACATCGGCCGATACGCCTAAATCTTCAATGCCAATTATTTTCCCAACTGAAACATCATTTAAAATATGATGATATTCATCTAAGGTCATGTCCAGTCTTTGGGCTATCTCGTCATCTTTAGCATCTCTGCCAAGCTCCTGCTCAAGCTCATCGATAACCTGGGCGACTCGTCTCTGGTTTCTATGGACAGATCTCGGCACCCAGTCCCCACGACGAATTTCATCTAACATAGACCCACGGATTCGAATACCCGCAAAAGTCTCAAACTTAGCCCCCTTGTTAGCGTCAAACTTTGATGAAGCTTCGAGTAACCCCATCATGCCAGCTTGTAGTAAATCGTCTAGTTGCACCGATGCAGGTAAACGAGCGAGTAAATGGTGAGCTATTTTTTTTACAAGCGATGCGTATTGTTCAACGATTAAAGCTTTATTATCTAAAGAAGTATACGCAGAGGCTTTACTCACTCTCTCTATCCTCTTGATAGTCAGGTCGCTGCACTAAACGCTCAACAAAGAACTCTAGATGGCCTCCCGGTTGCTGCGGTATAGGCCAACTAATGACCTTATTCGCTAAACCATGGTAAGCAATCGATGCAGGCGATTTAGGGTAGGCTTCAACGATTAATTTCTGCTTACGCACCGACTTTCGCAAATTCTCATCGAATGGAATGGTAGCCACTAACTCGAGTGCGACATCCAAGAAACGATCGGTAACTTTGCTCAACTTAGCAAAGAGTTCCATCCCTTCTCGTAAACTTCTGACCATATTCGCGACTATTTTAAAACGAAAGACACCGTGCGACCTGCTCAGTATCTTAATTAGCGCGTAAGCATCGGTAATCGATGTAGGTTCATCGCAAACCACAACCAATACATCCTGTGAGGCTCTGGAGAAACTCAGTACCATATCGGAAATACCCGCAGCGGTATCGACAATGAGTATGTCAAATTGCGTTTTCATCTCACTGAATGCCCGAATTAATCCGGCATGTTGTGCCGCAGACAATTCAACCATAGCTTGTGTACCCGAAGTGGCAGGAATAATTCCTATCCCTTTAGGTCCACGTACTATGATATCGTCTAAATCGGTATCACCGGATAAAACATGGGATAAATTACGCTCGGCGCGCAGGCCAAGCATGACATCCACGTTTGCCAGACCTAAGTCGGCATCCAGGACGAGTACACGCTTGCCTTTTTCGGCTAACGCAACTGCGGTATTGATGGCTACACTGGTTTTACCCACGCCTCCCTTACCACCCGACACGGCTATTACTTTCACTTTTTCGTTATAAGGTTGATTCATCATACGTAAACCACTTGCTTGATCCCGACTCATTACTTTACTCAAATGCATAGGCCCTTTCATCTGACCTTTCACTACTTCTGACTGCTGGTTTATTATCTAATACCGACAGCGCTTTGTTTGCTAGCGCGAATGTATCGGCCACTTGCATATCTTCTGGAACTCTTTGCCCATCAGTAACATAACTCAATGGTAACCCACTTTGTATCAACACACTCAAGGCTGGGGCTAAGGAAACAGATTCATCTAATTTCGTCAGTATGGCACCAGATAATGGGATACGACTAAATTGTGTCACCGCTTCTTCTAAAACTCTTCTCTGACCTGTAGATGACAGTACCAGATAACTGCGAATAGGTAATCTGCTATTTGCAGCTAAATTATCAAGTTGCTGGAATAAGCGCATATCTCTTTGGCCCATTCCTGCAGTATCTATCAATACTAGCTTGCGATTACGGAACTGATACAATATTTGTTCCAACTCATTGAGGTCATGAGCCTGCTTAACCGGGCATCCCATTATTTTGCCATAGGTTGCCAATTGCTCAAAGGCTCCAATGCGATAATGATCGGTTGTAACCAAAGCAACATGCTCCACACCATGATGGGCAGCGAACCTGGCGGCTATTTTCGCTAGCGTCGTTGTTTTGCCAACACCCGTTGGTCCAACAAAGGCCACCACACCACCTTGGCGCACGATATCATCACCTTGATTATCCAACATATTGGCTAAGCTACGAGGCAATGCTCTGACGAGATCTGCCGGTGTATAGTGCTCGCTCAATTCAGACAGCTTTTTTGCCACCGTAGGAGAAAATTCAGCATCCAATAATTTACTTTCTAGCATGGCACCTACGGGGTCAACCCGGCTTTTTTGTTCACTCATCAAGGCTGTGACTTGATGAGTCAGCAAGCTTCTCAAGGACGACAACTCTTCACGCATCATCTCAAGCTCTGGGCTAGCTTTCCCCTTCGTCTCAGGTGCAGGCTTATTGGAATAATGCTGCGTCTCAGGTGACGATTTGGTAAACGACTGTGGTGCCTGCAAACCTTTTGCCCATTCGGGCATGTCCAATTCTTCACTGGTGTGCTGAGAAACGTGTTGCTCGACGCGACTCTGCTGCCTCTCTAACAATGCCTGCAGTGAATCGGCCGCCGGCGCCGGCTTTACTCTGGCTTCGGAGCGAACAGGCCGCTTTAGACCGAGGGAGATTTTCTCTTCGGCCAGATCCATAAAGGTAGGAGACGATGCTGACTTTTCGGCAATTAGTCCCTTAGGTTTCGGCTCGTCATAATCCACGGCAGCGACGATCTCTATTCCACCTGTGACCTTTTTATTCGACATTATCACGGCATCCGAGCCTAAGGTCTCTTTAACCTGAGCCAATGCCGTACGCATATCTTTTGCTAAGAAACGTTTAATTTTCACTTATATGCCCTCTACTGACCCACAGCAGAAACAATTCTAATTTGTTTCTCATCGGGTACTTCCTGATAGGAAATCACCCTTAGGTTAGGAATCGTGTGCTTTACAAATCGAGAGAGAGTCGAACGTAACATGCCCGATGTGAGTAATATAGCAGGTTGCCCCACCATCTCTTGTCTTTGTGTTGCATCTTCTAAAGACTTTTGCATCCGTTCGGCCAAGCTAGGTTCGATGTTTGGTCCCTCTCCTCCTGTCGCTTGCATTGATTGATGCAACATTTGTTCCAACTCTGGCGCCAAAGTAATGACGGGGATCTCGGTTTCCGGCCCGCTGATCTCTTGGACTATCATTCTTTTCAGCGATATACGCACGGCGGCCGTCAATACTTCGGTATCGGCACTCTTGGGACCATATTCGAGCAATGTCTGCACTATGGTTCTAAGGTCGCGAATCGAAACACCTTCGTTAAGCAAGTTTTGCATGACTTTAACCACGGTTCCCAAGGACATCACGTCGGGGATGAAACCATCGACTAACTTAGGAGAATTTTTGGCCAAAATATCCATAAGCTGCTGCACTTCCTCATAACCGAGAAGCTTAGCCGCATCATTGGTTAATAGCTGACTCAAGTGAGTGGCCACGACCGTTGCAGCATCAACCACGGTATAACCTAAGGTTTGCGCATGCTCTCTAAGCTCTGGGGCTATCCAAACCGCTTCTAAACCGAAGGCCGGGTCTTTCGTCTCTATGCCGTCGAGTTTGCCATATACCTGACCCGGGTTGATGGCGAGTTCGCAATCATGTCTTATCTCGGCTTCACCACAAGCCACTCCCATCAAGGAGATGCGATAGGTATTTGGCGACAGATCTAAGTTATCGCGAATATGCACCGCGGGCACCAGAAAGCCAAGCTCTTGGGATAGCTTCTTACGCACCCCTTTTATCCTGCCGAGTAACTCACCACCCTGGCCTTTGTCGACCAATGGGATAAGCCGGTAACCCACTTCTAACCCTATGGTGTCTACGTGCTGAACATCATCCCAGCTGAGCTCCTTCGGCTTAGCGACGGCCGTATCCCTAGGAGGGTTTTTCGCAAGCGCCAGGGATTCTTCTCGCTCCTGCGTTTGTTTTTTATATAAGAAGTAGGCCACTGCACCGACGACTGATGCCAGAGAGATGAAAGCAAAATGTGGCATGCCTGGCACTATGCCCATGATAAACAAGACACCGCCAGCAATCGCAATTGACTTAGGATTGTCAAGCATCTGCGACATCATCATCTGCCCCATGTCACCGGACTCGTTCTGACGTGTGACCATCAAGGCTGCAGCAATTGAGAGTAACAGACCCGGGATCTGGGCTACCAATCCATCACCGATAGTGAGCAGAGTATAGATCTCGACGGCAGAGGAAAAATCCAGGCCATGCTGCACCATGCCGATAACGAATCCACCCAAGATATTGATCACCATGATCATGATTCCGGCAATCGCATCACCTTTAACAAACTTAGATGCACCGTCCATTGCCCCGTAAAAGTCGGCTTCCTTGGTGACTTCGGCGCGCCTATCTCTCGCCTGATCTTGGTTTAATACGCCGGCATTCAAGTCGGCATCGATAGCCATCTGTTTACCTGGCATGGCGTCTAAGGTAAAGCGAGCGCTAACTTCTGCTATACGCCCGGCACCTTTGGTGACCACGGCGAAGTTAATGATAATAAGGATTAAGAATACGACCAGGCCAACCGCATAATTTCCGCCTATCACCACAGATCCAAAAGACTCAATCACTTTACCGGCAGCATCACCACCGTTGTGTCCTTCGAGTAAGACGATACGAGTCGATGCCACATTGAGCGCTAGGCGCAGTAAGGTGGCGATAAGTAGCACACTGGGGAACGCCGCAAAATCTAATGGTCTGTCGGTGTAGATAGCCACCAGTAACACCACTAAGGCCAAGGCGATGTTAAATGAGAATAAAATATCTAGCAGGAATGGCGGCATTGGCAATATGATCATGCCTAACGCAGCGAGAACAAACAAAGGCGTGCCTATGCCTTTAAAACTCGAAGGCTTTATTTTTTTCAGTTGACCGAGTAGTGAGCTAACATCCATTCAAGAAATCCAAACTTTTGACATCTAGCCCTAACAAAGCAATTTTTGAGCCAAGTCGTGGAAATAATTTCCGTAAGTAATAACTAAGTTATCAATATGGTTTTTATTTTATAAGTCGGCACTATACCGTTAGACTGACGTTAAATGAATGGCTAAGGAGTCAACTGAATAAATTTGCAGCAGAAATGTAATATAAGACGTACTTAATACTTTAAATCCTCCGGTATCGGCTGTTTAACCGGAATAGCCGTCGGCCTTCTGCCTCCACGTTGTTGATATTGACGTAACTGAAATACATAAGCGAGTACCTGAGCGACGGCGGTGAATAGTCCCTCCGGGATCTCTTGATCTATTTTAGTCGTATGATAGATGGCACGGGCGAGAGGGGGTGCCGAGATAATGGCTATCTCATGTTCACGGGCTATCTCTCTAATCTTAAAAGCGACTTCATCGACGCCTTTTGCCAGCACATAGGGCGCCGTCGACTTCATGGCATCGTATTTCACCGCGACAGCATAGTGCTCTGGATTGACGACGATAACATCGGCATTGGGCACTTCTGACATCATACGTCTCTGAGCCACCTCCCTTTGCATCTGCCTTATCTTACCTTTCACCTCAGGCTTACCCTCGGTGTCCTTATATTCATCCTTTATTTCCTGTTTGGTCATCTTGAGTTGCTTATTGTGATTCCAAATTTGAAATGGCACATCGATAACCACGATGAGTATGGTTGACGAGCACAGCAAGATGAACATCCACACCAGTAAGTCGAGTGCGTGATATACATTGCTAGGAAGATGATCCCGAGACAGGGCCAAGATCTCATTAAAAAAGAAACTCAAAATAAAGTATGCGGATGATGCGACAACCAAAAATTTAGCGATACCTTTGGTTAATTCCACCAGGGCTTGCACGCCAAACATTCTTTTAAACCCTTTCATCGGATTCATCTTCTCAGTTTTTGGCATAAATGCCTTAACAGAAAAGGTGATACCGCCTAATAGGATATTACCGATGAAGGCCACTAATGCGATAATAAGCATCAGACTGGCCATGGGGAAGGCAAGCTCTCTCCCTACCATGCCCCACACCAGAACCATCTGATTGGTGTCAAAAATCTGCTCCCTGTCCTGGGTAAACAAGGTGGTCATTATAGTGACTAAACTACTGGCAATGCTTGGGCCAACCATGGCAAAACCAACTGCGGCCGACACCAGGACCGCCGAGGTGCCTAACTCTTTGGAGCGTGCAACCTGGCCTTTCTCCCGAGCTTGTTCTAATCGCTTGGGGGTGGCCTCTTCGGTTTTCTCTTGGCTACTGTCATTTTCAGCCATGAACTAGCACTCCCTTAGGTAGACGCTGCAGTCGCTTAAGCTGCAACATCAAAATGTTCCATCGGCATTACACTGCAGCTTCAGTATATCGCATAACAGCAGCTGAGCTGACGTCCACACCTCACCAAAGTGCTCCATTATCGGCGTCAAGGTTAACCACAAGATCACTAAACCACTCACCATGGTCACAGGGAAACCTATGGCAAAGATGTTCAGTTGCGGTGAAGCTCGGGTCATGATACCGAATGACAAGTTGATCATTAATAGCGCAACGATAGGTGCGATAGACATGGTCAACGCCGCACCAAACATATAGCCCCCCCACTCGGCCAACATTCTATAACTTGTCAAACTCAGACCTTGATCCGATATGGGAATCGTCTCAAAGCTCATCACTAGCATACGGATCATCACCAAATGACCGTCTACAGCGAGGAAGATCAAGGTGGTTAACAGCAAAAATAAGTTACCTATTACCGGGGTTTGTTGACCGGATGAGGGATCAACCATAGAGGCAAAACCTAAACTTGTCTGCATGCCTATAATTTGGCCAGCAAGTACAAAGCATTGCATCACCATCAAGGTCACAAATCCCATGGCGATGCCAATCAGCAGCTGTTGCAAGGTGATAAAAATCGCCGACGCCGCAAATAGCTCTACATTTTCCACTGGGGGTAAAACCGGTACAATGGCGAAGGTAATCGCCATCGACAACAATGCTCTGACTCTGACAGGTGTGGTATTAGCCCCGAACACAGCCATCACCATAAACATGCTAGACACCCTAAACAGTGGCCACATGTAAGAGGCTATCGTGTCCATTAGAGTCGCCATGAGAATATCCATCAGGCTAACCTATTTGACTCATCAAATTAATCACTCGAAACACTCGAAACACTCGAATCATATTAATCACTCGCATCAAACTAATCACTCGAATCGAATCAAATTAATCACTCGAAACATATTGGTCTCTTGAATAAATTGGTGTTTTGTCATCCTATGACCTGGGGGATCATGTTGACCATCTGTACGAAGAATTCCATCATGGTTTGGATCAAGGTATGACCCAGAAACATCAGCGCAAACAAGGTCGTCAATAAACGAGGCAGGAAACTCAGGGTCTGTTCGTTAATTGAGGTTGCCGCTTGGAACACCGCCACCACTAAGCCGATAACGAGTCCAGGCACGATTATCAGCGACACTATTGTCACTATGACAGAGAGCGCCTCGCGGAAGATGTCGACTAATGACTCAGGATTCATAAACCCACCTAGACAGCAAAGCTATTGGCCAGAGTGCCCATCACCAGACTCCAGCCATCGACGAGCACAAATAACATGATCTTAAAGGGCAGTGAGACGATCATGGGAGATAACATCATCATACCCATAGCCATCAAGATACTGGCCACCACAAGATCCAACACCAAAAAAGGCACGAATAACATAAAGCCAATCTGAAACGCAGTCTTTAACTCACTGGTGATAAAAGAGGGAATTAACACGCTCATGGGCACATCTTCGGGTGAATTAATGTTCTGATAACCCGAGATTTCGATGAAAGTGTCGAGATCTGTCACCCGAGTTTGAGCCAACATAAAGGTCTTGATCGGCTCTTTGCCAATATTGAAAGCCTGCTCAATATTCATGGTTTCAGCGATATAGGGTTTAACGGCTTCAGCATAAATTTTATCGAACACAGGCGCCATGATAAAGAAGGTCATAAACATACTTATGCCAATAAGCACTTGGTTTGACGGCGTTTGTTGTAAGCCAATTGCTTGTCTTAGAATCGACAGTACCACTATGATGCGCGTGAATGAGGTGAGCATGATGATCATGGCAGGCAGAAAACTCATTGCCGTCATTAACAGCAATATCTGCATAGTCACAGAGTACTGAGTCCCACCATCGGGAGTCGTGGTCACAGTCAACGCAGGTAAGACACCATCGAGGGCGAATGCACCGGGTGAGATCAGCAAAAGACTCAAGATGAGGAAATAGGATAATCGCTTCATATTGAATTCGTCTTAGCTTGGCGTAATCGTTCAGCAAAAGACTCAGTCTCTATACTGATGGGCGTGTCTAATTTGTCTATGACCTGTATTTGCTGGGCAGTCACACCGAGTAAATATTGCTGGCCACCCACCTCGAGTAATACCACCTTCTCTTTCTGTCCCAATGGCATAACCGCCAAGGTCTTCAATACACTGTGGCTAGATGGCGCTAACTTTAAGCGTTTAACGATATAGGCCAGCACAAAAATGATGGCGAGCACAACAATTAACCCGCCTAACATATTGGACATTGTCGAGATAGCCGATCCCTTCTCTGTCGTTGAGGCAACAGTAGGGGAAGCCGCCAATCCACTTACGAACAACGAGTTAATCATATCTACCTTATTTCAACTTCTTAATACGCTCGGTTTGGCTAATGACATCGGTCAGGCGGATACCAAACTTATCATTCACAACCACCACTTCACCATGGGCAATCAAGGTGCCATTCACCATCACATCCAGAGGCTCACCGGCGACGCGATCTAATTCCACCACCGAACCTTGGTTGAGCTGGAGTAAGTTGCGAATACTGATGAAGCTTCGGCCCACTTCCATCGATATGGTCACTGGAATGTCCATGATGGTATCGAGTTTTGCCGCTTCATCGGCAGACAAGGTCTGGCCTTCACCAGTCAGCTCATCAAGCTCGACAGCGTGTGCTTCCTCTATTGCTTGCTCAGCCATTGCTTGGGCCCAATCGTCACCTGTATCTTCTGTACTCATTGTTATTACCTTAACTACTTCATTTAGCGTAATATCTTAGCGATTCAATTCCCTGGCTAAGATAGGATTTATAATTCAGAAATATCTCTACTCTTATTCTTACGCGTCACCAATTTCAATTCCGTTTTTACTGTTTCCGGTCGGGGAATTTTTTCGGTGATCCGCAAGGCTAAATTGTCTCTGGCCTTGCCCAGTTTACATCGATAAGTGGGTAAGTCTTCGACGCGCAGCACAATATGCTCAGGCAAATCGACTGGAATGATATCGCCGACTTTAAACTCCATCACATCTTTAAGGGTGATCTCTTGCTCCACTATGGTGGCATCTATGCCTACCTTAATATCCATGATCTCGTCTTTCAATGCCAAAGACCAACGTTTGTCCGTGTCTTGGGTATCACTCTGCACACCGGCATCGAGCAGTTCACGTATCGGCTCTATCATGGAATAAGGCATGGTGATGTGGAAGTCTCCACCACCGCCATCCACTTCGATATGAAAAGAACTGACCACGACCACTTCGGTTGGACTGACGATGTTTGCCATTGCCGGGTTAACCTCAGAATCAAGATACTCAAACTCAACATCCATCACAGGCGCCCAGGCATCTTTATAGTCTTCGAAGATTATTTTTAGCAAGAGTTGCACTATGCGTCTCTCTGTTGGTGTGAATTCACGACCTTCAATCTTGGCATGAAAACGGCCATCCCCACCAAAAAAGTTATCCACTAAAATGAAGACTAATCTTGCCTCCATGGTGATGAGGCCCGTTCCTTTGAGCGGACTAAATTTCACCATATTCAGGCTGGTAGGAACAAACAGAGTGTGAACATATCCACCAAACTTGAGCATCTGCACGCCATTGATCGACACTTCAGCTGCACGGCGCATCATATTAAACATGCTGATGCGTAAGTGCCTGGCAAACCTTTCATTGACGATCTCTAAGGTCGGCATTCTTCCACGAACGATGCGATCTTGAGAAGAGAAATCATAAGAGCGAGCTTCGGATTCACTCTCTTCATCTTCATCATCTACGTCATCTACACCATGCAGTAACGCATCAATTTCGTCTTGGCTTAATAGATCACTCACAATAACGCCTTTTTAAACAAAAATAGGGGAACTCGCTAACTCATACAAGCGCTTGAAACTTGATTAGCAAAAATCAATAACTAAAAATTATTCTGGGTTCGTTCTCATGTACTACTGCATAATGAAACCGGTAAACAGGACTTTCTCAACGACTTTACGCCCAGTCACAGGTTGTAGCGTATTCTGAACATTGAGTAAGGCCAATTGACGCATCTCGTCTTTACCGGCTAGGCTACTTAACTTTTGCACATCGGCACTGCTAAACGTCGTCAGTAGTGCATCTTCAATCAAGGGAATGTGTTTCTTAATTAATACCCCATCGTCAGCACCACGCACCATCAACTGAACCTTAATCTCTACCAGCCTAGAGCGGTTCGCCCCCGGGAGGTTAAACAGGAATGGTCTGGGCATTCCCACATAGAAAGCTTCGCCTACATTCATCGGCTCTTGAGTTTCTGCGCTGCCATCGGCATTTTCACTGTTTGCGGCGCTATCGCTTGCCCCCATGAAAAACCACAAAGCTGCGGCGATGATTAACACTAATACCAGGCCAATAACGCCGAAAATAATCAGTTTCTGCTTACTTTTCGTCTGTTCATTTTCTTCGAGCTCTAAGGATTCTTCTTCGGCCATTTGATTTCCCTTTTAGGCTTAAATCTGCTGCTATCTTACTATAATGGATCAAGGGGTAATGCCTTGTTACCCATCAAGGATCTAATTTTGCTATAGACTACCTGCTTATGCGTAATAATCTATAGCTGAACGATAACTAGATGCCTGATTTAAGCTTAATAGTGACTCATCTGCAGATATTTCATCCAGTTCTACGTCATAACCCTCTTGTGAACGCTCCGAATGCTCTGCTTCACCTTGATCTTTTCCCGAATCTTGCTGAGAAACCTGGCTATCGGTGAGCTGCAACCCCTGTTCGGCCAACATCTCTCTCAACCTAGGTAATGCTTGCTCGACAATATCTCTGGTCTGAGGCTGGACGACATGAAACTGCACTTGAGTCTGGTCGCCCTGAACTTGAATTCTCACCACTAATGGCCCCAACTCAGGCGGATCTAACCTGATTTCTGCATGCAAGGTCCCTTGACTCACCATAGTCACTAGTTGCTGCTTCATGACGGGAGAAAAGCGCTGGATCATCTCCTGCATCTGGCTCTGAGTGTCATTATTCTGTCTTGATAGCAACTGAAACTGGGGAGTGTCAGTTTTACTCTGTGGTGTTGAGCCTATTTGCATCCCAGCTAAGGTTTTAATGTCTACGTTTGACGTGGATGTCGTGTCCATTAGCGTTGAAGAAGCCTCTAGATTGGCCTTCGAGGGATTGAGCTGTACCGATAACTCAGCCCCTTTAAGCTGTTGCTCAGCCTTAGCCGTCACTTCAGCAGGTAGCTTAGATGCCTGTTCCAGTTGAGTTTTCTCGCCTAGAATGGAGCTAAATTGCTTATCTTTACCTTGCTCGATTTGACTTTCTGTGCGGGTTAACACGTCAAGCCCAGCAGCTTGTTGGGACTGGGTCACTTTGGCTACATCCTTTACCCCGGATGACTTATCAGAGGTTTCTGCCTCAGATAATGGCAAGGTATTATTCGCTTGTGTAAGACCTGCGCTGCGGCTTTCGCTCCCTCCACGGCTGCTAACTACAGCTGCAGAGCGCACGTTGCCAGCCTGAAACTCTGAACTTGTCACTGTAGCGATAAGCTGAATTAAGTTTTCAGGGGAGTATTCTGTTAATTCTGCCTCAGATAAACCCGACTCTTGTACTAGCTTATCGATAAGGTTTTTATCTAATGGCAGTTGAGTATTAGGGTCTAAGAGTTGGGTATCTGGGTTCGACAACTGAATATCAGCATCAATGGCTAACTTCTCTATATCGATAAGTGATCCCGGCTGCGATGGTTCAATCGCGACATCACCGGCTATGACCTCTTCAGCTGCATCATTGACCAGACTGAGTACGTCATCATCTAATCTTGCATCACTTGTCGCTTTCTCATTGCCTTCCAGCGGCAAGGTATCGCCGCTGTTATCTAGGCTAGCACTTCCCTCTAGCTTACTGGCCCAATTTATTTGAGCCAGCACATGATTGACATCGACTTCCTTGTCACCCACTTTGGCTTCACGCTCAGACTCATCGCCCGATCCCGTTGGTTTTGGACCATCTTTAGCCGATCTGGTTTCAACATTGACATTTTTAGCTCGATTTGACTCTTTCGCTTGAGTGCTAGCTTGTTCTAAAGCCAAAGAAAAATCGCTATTGTCAGATGATTGAGTACGACTCTTATCACCTTGTTTTATTCCACCAACAGATAGGTTATCGGATGTGTTTTCTTTATTCGCTAAGAGTATATTCGTCATTTTCTGCATTAAGCCTCCAACAAGGCTGAAGTCCAATCAAGATAAGCACTAATTGTTAAGATAAATCACTGACGCTAGCACTTTCTCGTCAAAACGGCTTTGTCAAAATAGTGGCCAAAAATTAAATGCCCACAGGTTACCAATAAATTAAGCAATAAAGGTGCCAATATACAAAGGGGATATTTAGACAAGTAACAGCATCAAAAAAATCTTATTTCAGCGAACTTTTTTTCTATAAAACATCTGTGATGCAAACTCATCCACCATCTTTTGTTCGAGTCTCATCTCGGCTGTTCTTGCCTTCTGTGCCTTATGTTCTAACAGTAATTCAACCGCCCTACGTTTTTGCTGTTTCTCTTGCCAATGCTGCTGCCGATAACGTCTCTGAGTATCCGCTTCAGCGACCGAGATAAGCTGCTTGGTAATGGCTTCGTCTACTTGGCGTACAAATTGGTGAAATTGATGATAATAACTGGCACTGATATTCTTACCATGATTGCTCTCCATCTGTTTCATATAATCCAAGCGATAGTTTTGCAGCGCCTCAAGCTGGCTCTGGCATTTTTGCAGTGCTAATTGAGCCGATTGCAACTGCAGTGCCGCCTGCTCTTCCGCTTCGCTGGTCAGTTTCAATACAGTGTGAAGGGGATCTCGCTTAGCCATAGTTATTCCTGAGATAAAAGAAGTTCCTAGTTCCTAGAATCTAGGAACTAGGAACTAGAAACTAGGAACTAGAAAATGATCAAACCTTACATTGAGCACTCAACTGAGAAAGCATGAGCTGACAGGAATCAAAACTGAGCGACTCCTTCATCGTTTGCCTTAAAAATGCGTTCATCGCCGGTTGAAGCCGTATCGCATTGTCGATTCTAGGGTCGCTGCCCTGAGTGTATGCCCCGATTGAAATCAGATCTTTGTTCTGTTGAAACAGTGAATATACCTGTTTTACACGGCGCATTGACTCCAGATGCTCGGTGCTGATCACCATAGGTGCAACACGGCTAATAGAGGCTTCGACATCGATGGCGGGGTAATGACCTGAATCGGCTAATGATCTCGACAAGACTATGTGTCCATCCAGAATGGCCCTTGCCGCATCGGCAATGGGGTCTTGAAGATCATCACCTTCGGTTAATACGGTATAAAATGCCGTGATAGAACCTTGACCCGGACCACCATTACCCGCTCTTTCAACCAATTTGGGTAACTTAGCAAACACCGAAGGCGGGTAGCCTTTGGTTGCGGGAGGCTCACCGACCGCGAGTGCTATTTCTCTTTGTGCCTGGGCATAACGAGTCAAACTGTCCATAAGCAGCAATACGTTATAGCCTAAATCTCTGAAGTATTCTGCAATTCTGGTTGATGTTTCACAGGCTCGAAGACGCATGAGTGGAGACGTATCGGCGGGCGCTGCCACCACCACAGAGCGTGCACGTCCCTCATCGCCTAAGATCTCTTCGATAAACTCTTTAACTTCCCGGCCACGTTCTCCGACTAACCCCACGACTATGATGTCGGCGGTCGTGCCCCGCGTCATCATGCCCAGCAGCACACTCTTGCCCACTCCGGAACCGGCAAACAGTCCCATTCTTTGGCCTTTGCCGACAGTTAACATGGCATTGATTGCTCTGACCCCGACATCTAAGGGCTCAGTGATGGCTCTTCGGGATAGGGGATTGATAGTAGGGGCATGTCTTGGCGCTTTTTGATCTGTGTGTAATCGGCCTAGATTGTCTAAGGGTTGACCATTGCCATCGAGCACCCGGCCTAATAATGCAAGACCGACATTGAGTCCGGTTTGCTCACCTAAGGGGGTGACCTTAGCGCCAGGTAAGACGCCTCTTAGCTCTTCTATCGGCATTAAATAGAGCAGTTCATCGTCGAAGCCTATCACCTCGGCAACTAAGTCTCCAGCCAAGGTTTCTATGCTACATAGGCTACCTATCGGAGCCCGGCAACCGATGGCTTCGAGCGTTAAGCCTACCACGCGGATCAACTGTCCACTGGCCTCAGCGACAAATGGATGAACCCTATCGTTTTGCCGTCTGATTTTATTCAGTAACTGGCTTTGGCGGTTGCTCATCTTGTTTTACACCCTCTGAATCTTTAGCTGCTGACACATTTTCTTCATTAGTGCTAAGTGTCTCTTTTGGTGCACTAGGCTCAAGCTCGGATTGCTCCTCTGCTTCATCAGCCACATTCTGTTTGGCATCCTGGCTGACCGATGATAAGGCCTGCTGTTGCTGTTCTTGGGATTCGTTGAGATGTTGAACATGATGCTCCATCTCCTCCAGAACTGTGCTTATTCTCTGCTCGAGTCGCATATCGACACGGCTTCGCTGATTGTTGATGACGCAATCACCAGGTGACAGACTCGGATCGGCTTCCAATTCCCAGCGGTTTTTTTCCAACTGATTGGCGCTATAGAGTTCTTGAACCAAGTGATGATCATCGGGATGCAAGCGAATGGTGATCCCTTGTCCCTTCAACGGCAGTGAATCAACCCCTTGCCTCAATGCTGCCAAGATGTGCTCGGGGTGAGTTTTTAACTCGTGACCAATCACGGCGCGGGTTAATTTCATCGTCAGGGAGAGCAATTCTTGCTCAATTTCGGTATCTAACAGGGCTAAAGGTTGTTCAAATTGTTGCAGCAAGGACTCGAATCGAGAGATTAACACTTTGGCTTGCTCGATCCCTTCACTATGACCTTGCTCTATCCCTTGTTTAAGCCCCTCTTCATGGCCTTGTTTTAACCCCTCTAATCGGCCCGATTCAACGCCAGACTTAAAACCTTGCTCTTTTCCCTGAGCAAAGCCTTCCTGTTCGGCTTGCTCGCGGATCTCTTCAATCTCAGCTAATGTGGGGGGTAAAACAGATTGGGGTTCATCCACAGTGGTTTTATGTATAGTTCTACGACCGAACAAGTTTGAAGCACCTGCGGGAGCAGCAACTGTGACGTCAGGGATCTGCCAATGAGTGAACTCGGCCTCGGATTGACCAGGCTCATTGTCTGTCGGCTTACCTTCACTATCAGTTTTCATTATAAGAACTCTTCTCCGCCGCCACCGCCTAACATAATCTCACCACTGTCACTTAAACGCCTGGCGATAGATAAGATCTCTTTTTGAGCGACTTCGACTTCACTGATCCTGATAGGCCCCATGGCTTCTAAATCATCACGTAACAACTCTGCCGCTCGCTTAGACATATTACCCAAAATCTTATCTTTGAGTACATCATCGGCTCCCTTGAGTGCCTTCATCAGCACATCTTGTTGAATTTCGCGAAGCAGTACTTGAATACCTATGTCATCCACACTACTCAGATTCTCAAAGACAAACATAAGATCTTGTATCTGTTGCGCCATCTCTTCGTCTGACTCTCTCATGGTCTCCATGAGCTGACTCTCAACATTGGTGTCCAGATAGTTCATGATATCTGCAGCCGCCTTCAAGCCGCCCATTTTAGCAGCCTGAGCACCGCCTTGACCGGCAAACTGTTTCTCCATGATATCATTTAATTCTTGGAGCGCTGCGGGTTGAACCTCTTCTAAATTTGCGATACGCATCATAAGATCCAGACGAGTATTCTCCGGAGATTGGGCAACAATTTCTGCCGCCTGATCGGGTTCCAGATAGGAAAGCACGATAGTTTGGATCTGCGGATGTTCATTTTGTATTATGGTCGCCACTTGACGAGGATCCATCCACTTGAGTGAATCCAGACCTTTAGCACCACTGCCCATGATGATCTGTTCGATCAGATTTCCGGCCTTGTCTTCACCTAACGCCGCCGTTAAGGCCTTACGAACAAACTCTTGACTGTTAAAGCCAATAGATGAGTACTTTTGAACTTCGTCAAGAAACAGCTTATGCACACCTATGACTTTCTCTTGACCAAAATCAGTCATGGCAGCCATCGCCATGCCGACCTTTTGAACTTGCTTAGGCTCCAAGTGTTTTAAAATTGACGCAGCGTCCGCTTCACTTAGGCTCAAAAGTAATATTGCCGTTTTCTCAGTGCCGGTTAGCTGGTCGACATTCTCGGCTTTGGCGTCATTCTGTGATTTATTGCTCATCTTGCTGTAACCAACCTTTTATCACTTGGGTAGATAACTCAGGCTCATTTGCGACTAACGCCCTAATAGCTTTAATCATATCATCATCTTTATGAAGATCCGGTATCAAAATCGAACCATCATCTGCATAACTGTATTCGGCTTCAGGGCGATTGAGCATTCCTAAGGTATCGGATGCAAATTGATCTTCGATCTCAGCCAGTTCATCACCAAATTTAGGCTCATCGGGAATACTGACTCTATCGGGATAAATAAGACGTTTGAGCATGGGCCTAACGATAAACATGATTAATGCAAGAATGATCAGCCCGCCCATGCCCAGCTTGAGTGCTCGCCAGAACCATGGCTGTTCCCACAGCTCAAGAGCTGGTAACTCTTCGATAAGCTGATCCATGAAGGGAACGGTAACCACTTCAAGCACATCACCTCTTTGAGTACTGAAACCTACGGCTCCCTCTAGCAAGCGGCGAATATTGGCTAACTCCTGTTCGGTTCTCGGGACTCGATTGATTTGACCATCTTCTCCAAGGGTGCCGGTTTTATAATCCACGGCAACTGACACACTGACACGCCTTACCATACCCACCTGCTGCCTGGTATGGCTGATGGTAGTATCGAGTTCGAAGTTTCTGGTGGCTTCTCTATGTGATGAGCCATTACCTGCAGAATTTGACTGTGCGTCAGTATTTAACGCATCCTGTGGAATATCACTCTCCATAGGCGGCTGATTAGATAAGGCGCCGGGGATCCCGGATGCACTGCCACCATTTGAGTTATTCTCGACAGTCATTTCACTTCTAAGGGCTGGCAGGTCTGGATTGTAACGCTTCGAAGTTTGCTCTACCGCGGTAAAGTCCATGGTAACATCGACTTGAGAGGTAAAATTCTCAGGCCCTAGAATAGGCATTAAAATTGACTGAACCTTAGTCCGGTATTCCGCTTCTTTTTGCAGTACCAACTCTGACTCTCTGCGTGCTCTTGCCGACACCGCATCTTGGCTACCAGAATTTAATAACCGACCATTTGAATCTGTCACCGTTACGCGAGTGGGAATTAGGCCTTGAACGGCAGAAGCGACGATATCGACGACGGCATCGACTTCTTCTTGACCGAGTCCGCCGCGACGAACATTGAGTACCACAGTGGCACTGGGTTTGGCACGGTTTCTAGCGAAAACGTTCTCTTTGGGAATAGCCAGAATAACCTTAGCTCTGCTGATACTTCTCAGCTCTTCAATTGCTCTGGCCAAGTTTAACTCTTGGCTGTGCTTGAGCCTGGCCAGCTCCATTCGCTGGCTCACACCAAAACCACTATCTTGACTCAGGTAATCATTTTGGTTCGAAGCACCATCGATCCCTTCGCGACTCAATATCAACTTCACTGCTTGATACTGATCTTCAGGCACCTTGATAACATCGACATTGATCTGATAGTTGATTTTGTTTTTATCTAAGACGTCCAAAACCTTTACCATCTCTTGGGTATCCATTTTCCCAAGCGGTCTATACTCCGGCTCTTGTGCCCACAGCATGATAAATACGGCCAATGCCAAACAGATCGCGAGCGCGAGAATCATGGTGATCTGGCGCAGCATATCAGTCCCGCCAAACATACTGACGCCGGATTTATTTTCTTCCTGGACTCCACCCGCCAACTTATCGTTTGCCAACGTAGACTCAGAACCTACTACCATGTCTGTGCTCAAAATTGTTACCCGTTTATTCTATTAATTATCAAGTGTATTGCTTAGCATATGACCGTCACTAGACAGGCATGCTCATAATCTCTTTATACGCATCAATTAGCTTGTTTCTAACTTGCATCGTCGCTTCAAACGCGACACTGGACTTCTCTCTGGCGATGACGGTATCGGAAAGAGTCACCCTGGTATCTCCCATATCCAGGCGTGTGGCCAATGAGCCAGCATTTGCTTGAAGCTCGCCAACGCTGCCGATAGCCTGAGACAGCAGCTGACCAAAATCGCTACCTGAGGTATTACTGACTTGTTGGGTGATCGGTGAACCGAAACCGGAATTGAATCCAGAAGGTTTAATTTCACCACTAAGAGACTGCATCTCTTGTAATAATGAGTTGGCTCCAATCTGCATATTTTTCTCCCCGTCGTCTTGCTGAACGCGCTAAGTGACGAATAGTTGACGAAAATAACTGTTAGAGAATAATATGCAAAAACTTTGCCAAGATTTATAAGCAGGGGAAGGGAAATAGATCGGTCGACACGATATCGAGTTTTAAGTTTTAAGTTTTAAGTTTTAAGCCGTAAGCCGTAAGCCGTAAGCCGTAAGCCGTAAGCCGTAAGCCGTAAGCCAGGACAGTTAAACAGACTTAAAGTGGCAATGTTCCTAGGACCTGTGATCTCGAACCTAGGAACTTTTCTATGCGGGTTCTTCTATGCGGGTTCTTCTATGCGGGGATCTCTATGCCCATGTCTCTCATTTTGGCCATCTTATACCTGAGGGTTCTGGCACTGATCCCCAGTTTTTCGGCAACCAGTTTCCTACTGCCCTGACACATGTTTAGTGTCTCAAGAATGATCACATGCTCCTGTGCCTTAAGCTCATCACCTAACGCATCGAGTTCTGCTGGTTTATTCGTCGAGTGTAATTGCTGCTCTACCGGTATCTGGCTAATGAGCACTTCCTGGGTATCGAGAATAATATCTGCCCCTAGAATCTGTTCTCCCGTCATCAAGATCAAGGCGCGTTGAATCACATTGTCGAGTTCCCTGACATTGCCAGGCCATCTATGGGTCAGCAATCGTCTACAGGCTGTTTCATCCAGACTAGGGATCTCCAATAATCCAGATTTAGCGCCATGGCGATTCAGGAGGTGACGGGCCAGAGGCAAAATATCTGCCGGCCTCTGACTCAATGACGGCCAAGTGAGTGGAAAGACATTAATTCGATAATAGAGATCTTCACGAAACTCCCCTGACGCGACCACAGCTTTTAGATCACGATTGGACGTTGCAAGCACCCTGATATCTAACTTTATGCTTTTACGTCCTCCGAGCCGTTCAACCTCCCTTTCTTGCAATACTCGTAGCAATTTAGCCTGAAGGCTTAAATCCATCTCGGTAATTTCATCGAGTAATATAGTGCCTCCCTGTGCCTGTTCAAACTTACCCGGGCAAGCTTGATACGCACCAGTAAAGGCGCCCTTCTCATAGCCAAATAAGGTGGCTTCCAACATGTTTTCGGGTATTGCGGCACAGTTTATCGCGATAAAAGGGCCATTATCACGACTGCTATGTTGGTGAATGTATCGAGCCAGTACTTCTTTACCCGAACCACTCGGTCCCATGATCATCACCGAAGCATCCGATGCAGCCACCTTCTTAGCAATATTTAGCAAGGCAAGGCTCTTTTCATCGGCGACAATGGGCATATTCTGCACTATCTTAGGTTTCATATATCGAGAAACCTGGTTCAACAGCACCTCGGGGGCGAAGGGTTTGGCTAAATAATCTACCGCACCGAGTTTTATGGCATTGACCGCATTATCTATGGTTGCATAAGCTGTCATCAATAACACAGGCAACTGAGCTTGGTTCTGCCGAAGGTAATTCAGTAGACCTATGCCGCCGATCCCCTGCATCTGTACGTCGCTGATGACAAGATCGAAAGATTCAGCCTTAAGTTTAATGATCGCATCTTCGGCCGAAGCGACATCGACACATTCATATTGCGCCAGCAACAAGGTGTCTACCAGAGCTTCCCGGAGTGAATGATCGTCTTCAACCAGCAATAATTTACCTTCAGACATGATTTAGCCTCTCCTCTGCGGATACTGAATTTGTCACAGAAACCGGTGAGCCAGACTGCACCGCCGAATTGTTTAATTTAGGAAAGTGTAAAGATGCCTTACAACCTTTGCCCTTTTCACAGCGCAATTGAATTTTGCCACCATGATTGGCTACTACAGATTGAACTACCGCAAGGCCCAGACCTGTGCCTTGGGGCTTAGTGGTAAAGAAAGGCTCGAGTACTTTCTGCTGCATCTCTTTATCTAAACCTTTGCCGTTATCGGTTACATGGATCTGAATTTGACTCTCTGTTTCGCTTCCCCTTAGCTCAATGAGTGTCGCCCCCGCTTCTATGCTATTGATCACTAGATTGTTAATCGCAGAACTTAATGTACTGGAATTAGCCAGAAACTCGCTAACAGAATTATCAATTTGGATTAATTTACACAAGTGTTGCTCAGCAATGGGCTCACAATTGGCCATAACCTGATCTAAAATCGTTACAACCTTGTGTGCCTCGCCTTGATCTTGCCCCCTTCCCTTAGCCATCAGCAACATGTCATTGACCTGATGTTCTAGCTCATTGAGCCTGTCGACTAGCTTAGTCTGAAAGCGGGCTCTCGATTGCGCCGATATTTTCGTACTGGCCAGATTCGAAGCGTAAAGTAGTGCAGCGGTTAACGGAGTCCTCACTTGATGTGCCAAAGTTGCCACCATTTTTCCCAATGCCGACAAACGCTGTAGGTGTGATAGGTTCTTCTGTAACAAGCGAGTTTCGGTGAGGTCGGTAAGCACAATCAACTGTCCTGGCTCAGGAGTTAACGGGGTAATGGCCAACTTTACCCGGCGGCCATTCTTAAGCGAGACTTCGTGACCATCATCATCTTGAGGAGAGAATGCACGCTTGATGATCTGCAGCCATTTAAGTCCTTCTAAGGGTAAACCTAACAGCTCTACAGCAACCGGATTCGCATCGGTGACCAGTCCATCTCCATTGATGATAATAATCCCCGATGGCATAGCCTGCAGAATATGCTCCATACGATTCGACATATTGGCAGCTGGCGCTGTATCCAACCATTTAGGCGAATCTTGCTTCAAACGATTAAGTTGTAATTGAGGACTTACGGACATATCCACTCCGTCAAAAAATTGCTGCTAACGGGGTATATGCACGAAGTAGGCCAAATAGGAAAAGGGGACGAGTTCCTAGGCTCTAGTAAGGTCGCAAGCTCACTTAAGGATAATAGCTAAAAAGCTTATAGACGCCAGCAAATCCGGCTATTTGAAAGAAGGGGGATGGCGCTAGTTCCTAGGGGCCTAGGAACTAGAAACTAGAAACTAGAAACTAGAAACTTCTATTTAATCCTTACCCATGCCGTACTTACGCATCTTCTCGACTAAGGTTGTACGCCTGATCCCCAGCATTTCTGCAGCGCGGGCAACCACATTATCTTGCTGCTCGAGTGCTTGTCTGATCATATCGATCTCAAGCTCAGCAAGAAGATCTTTCAAGTTAACCCCTTCCGGAGGAAGTTCACTTGGGAAACGAGTTTCGGGGATCTCTATCGACTCTTCATCACTGAAGATAGCGGCCAAGGCATCACGCTCCAGCTCCTCCTCACTGATCTCCACATGATATTCAGGCACATCAATATGGCGATATTTATGCGGTAAATCGTTCACATCGACCAGACCACCAGGATAAAGTATGGTGAGTCGCTCGACTAAGTTGGAAAGCTCTCTGACATTCCCGGCCCATCTATGCTCTTTAAGTGACTCGATAGCTCGCTGGGTAAATCTAACCTTGCCACGACCTTCATTGTAAACTCGGCTCACTAGCTCTTGTAAGAGTAAGGGAATATCATCTTTTCTTTCACATAGGGCTGGCATTTCTATGGGAAATACATTGAGTCGGTAGTAGAGATCTTCCCTGAAGTCCCCATCGGAGATCATCAGTTCCAAGTCTCTGTGAGTCGCAGCGACGACACGCACATCGGCCTTGATAGGCTTAGTGCCCCCGACACGATCGAACACTCGTTCCTGGAGTACACGAAGTAGTTTAACCTGCATCTGCAATGGCATATCGCCAATTTCATCTAAGAAAAGCGTGCCCTTTTCAGCGAGTTCAAAGCGACCCTTTCTGGCACTGATAGCCCCGGTAAAAGAGCCCTTCTCATGGCCAAATAGTTCACTCTCTAACAGCTCGGCTGGAATCGCACCACAGTTAATTGGAATGAAAGGACCATCGCGCCTATCGGAAATATAATGAATATTTCTGGCGACAACCTCTTTACCTGTACCCGACTCACCCAGCACCAACACAGTCGCGTCAGATGAGGCAACCTGGCCAATCAAATGCCTGACCTGTGCTATCCCTTCACTTCGACCCACCATACTTCTAAATAACTTAGTCTGATTAGCACTGGTAGGCGTTTCTGGACGTCTTGCCTGGCCAAAGACCTGACAGAAATGCAGTAATTCAGTTAATTGGGGATAATTCAGTGGTTCTTCAATACTGCCAAGTATATTAGAGGCGTTGATGCCGTCCTGCTGACCTAGCAATAAAATAGGCTGCCAAGGCAGTTTCCCAGCAAGGGATTGAAATAACTCTTTCGACTGTGAGTCAACAGCAATAACCAAGGCCCGGTATCGAGTACTTCGTAGTCGCAATTCGAGTTTATCTATTGCGACTAACTCGACTTGTTCACCTAAAAACTCAAATACACACGACAAGCGATTAATTCGCTCAGACTGGTTACCGACAAGTAGAATTCGTTGATCTGTTTGCATCATTAAATAAGCCATCAAGCACTAAAATTTGTTAATTTGCAGTCACTATTTATTTTATTAGTTGTTGCAAAAAAAAGACAGGGCATACCATGTCATTTTAACTGTATGTGGAATATTGTATTATCACAACAACATAAGCAAGTACCATATAGTTTTTATCTCTAGCTGATTTTAGTTTAGTTTATTTTTTCTTCTAAAGTAGCCCTTAGTGTCAAATTTATGACGTTCGTCGTATATTCACACCTAATGAAAAGGTCGCATATGCGACCTTTTCATAAAAAAACCAACTATATACTAGCATCGTTAGCCGAAGTTAACAGGTGCTTATCCTCGGGGATAGCATCCCAACCTTCTTTGATTGTTCTCAAAACACCACTCACATCCTCAAGCGCTTTAGCATCATTGTTCATATTCGCTTCGGACAATTTCACTAACATAAAGTCGTATAATGCACTTAAATTAGATGCCACATCACCTTCGGCTTCCATATTTAAACTGCCATTTAATCCACCAATAATACCTATCGCTTTACCTATGCTTTCACCTTTTAATGTGTGATTTTTTTGCTCGATGGCAAATTTGGCTTGTGCGATTCTTTGCAGTGCCCCTTCGAACATCATCTGAACAATACGATGTGGTGAAGCAACGCCAATCTCACTTTCTAGCGACACTTTGCGATATGACTGTAATGACCCTCTCATGAGTACCTACCTATTTGCATCTATACTTATATAAACATTAACCTGACGTTGACTTTGCTTGCCTGATTGTAATTGCAATTGCAACTCAGCCATGACCATCTTAGCCTTAACTTTTAAGCTATATGTCAGTTCCAACTGCTGCTCCAAATAAGCTCTTTCAACAAAAGAGCTATCAGCAATAAGTGCATCAAGTGATTTTTGACGCTCATCAATACTAGAAAGCAAGTTTGATACCAAGTCATCATTTTCAATTAATGCATTTTCACGAATTTGACTGAAATAGTCAAAACATAGCGCCGTGACTCTATCCAAGGCATCTACCAACAATTGGTGCTTTTTAGTCATCATAACTCAATCATCACAACACCTACAATTTGATAACGTCTATCAATTAACATTATTTAGAGTCTCTAACCAAACCAGGCAATGAATCTAATCTTGCCTTAATGTCATTGCTCTGACTATTTAAACTCCCAATAAGGGCATCCATTTTATTGTATTGTTTATACAATCTTGCTGTTAACGATTGCATTTTTAATGCAAAATCTTCACGCTGATCTGTCAAACGGTCCAAACGACCATCAAGTGAAGTATCTCGGCCATCAATGATACCACCCGTGTTGACATACGGATCTAACTTCCCATCAAGCTTAGCCATTACGCCCGTAGTTTCATTGGTAAACATCTCTTTCATGTTATCGAGGTTGTCACTCAATGCAGCATCTAGTACGTCATCATCAATTGCTAGCGAACCATCTCTTTGGGTGGTAATCCCTAAAGCAGCAAGTGACAGACTACCTGATTCTGTAGCGTAAACTGAGGACAAAGCCCCTCTTAGCTGACTTTGAATACTACGAGGCAAAGCATCTCCTTGTAATACCGCCGCCTTTTTAGTCTCAGCATCATAACTGGTCAAATCTGCCAATGTTTTGGAAAGAGCATTAAAAGCCTTAACAAAACTTTCAATACCAGATTTAAGTGACTTGGTATCTTTTTCAACCTTAAGAGTTGTCGTCTTATCGATATCAGCATCTTTAAGCTCAAGTGTCACACCACTAATTGCACCTTCAATCTTATTACTGCTCGAGGTCAGCTTAAGTCCATCGATATAAATAATTGAATCTTTTGCAGTCTGTAACTCAGACATGGCAAAGGTATCGGCCAGTACTGTTCCCGCGCCAGTATCGATTGCGGTTACGGTAATATTATTGGTAGTGCCGGTCTCATTAGAGGTTAATACCAACTGAGCACCCGCATCACTGGTTACTATGGTAGCGGTGACACCCACATTATCTTCAGAGTTATTAATCTTAGCGACTAAGCTTTCTAATGTATCTTCAGCAGTAACATCAACATCAAAATTTTCACCAGCAACTGCAAAATTCAATGTGCCTGTATCAAGTGCTGTTACGGCAGCGGAGCCAACTTTTTGACTGACGGCTAGCTGGTCAACTTTCAGACTATAGCTGCCGTTTACAGCTGTTTCGTCAATAGTGGCTGTTAGATAATCTTTAGTTGATAGGCTAATGCTATTACTCTCGAAAGACTCGGGATCAGCAAGGAACTTTAAGCTATCTTGAAACTCTGACAAGCTGCTTTTGAGGGTGCCAAGGGCCGATATTTCAGCAGAAATCGCACCTTCTTGAACATCAAATTTAGCGACTTTAGGATCGTTCTCTGTTTTTACCAACGCCGAGACAATACCGTTAATATCTAAACCAGAGCCAAGACCGACCGATGTTAATGCCATAATAACCTCTACTAAATTTGATGAAAATAACGACTCTTAATCTAGATGTAACCCAGCCTTAATGTTAACGCTTAGGCTTCAGTTCTCATTAACAGCCCTTTGACATCAAGCAATTTTTGCGCCAACTCTAAAGCTTCATCACTGGGTATTTGACGGAGAATTTCTCCAGAATCAATATCCATCACCTTGACCACTGCGGCGCCTGAATCTTCATCCACAGAAAATGCCAAGCCTTTGTTCATCATCGACATCACATCAGATAACTGTTTAACCACAACGTCTAATGCAGCCGTTACTTTATCTTTCTCTTCTTTCATCTCAATTGCTGTCTTTTCGACTTCATCGACAACCTTAACCTGAGACACCTCATTTGCTTCCTGCACATTGGTGCTTTTTGTCTTAGCGAGATTAGCGGCCACTTCAGCTGCCACCTCAACGTCAGCACTGCTTGGCATAGATGGATTAGCGATACTTGGTATATTGATATCCATAACACCCTCTCTTTAATTGTGTTTCCTAGGCACGATAGAATAGGAAAATAGATCACTATCTATAAATTTTTTACTTTAAAAGTTTACATGGTTACAAAGCTATAAAAAAACATTTGGGCTTTTACAAAAGCTTGGGTTCATTTTAGCAAAAAGGAAGATTCAATAGTGAATCTTCCTTTATTAACTACTCACTTTATCGACTCTCTCAGCTAATAAGTATGAGTATGAGTTAAGTATTCACTAAGTCTAGTGTTGAACCATTAAAGTAGCGACAATGCCACTTGTGGTAACTGATTCGCCTGGGCCAACATAGCAGATGAAGCCTGAGACAGGATCTGTTGCTTACTTAGCTTGGCACTTTCAGAGGCAAAGTCGACATCTTGAATTCGACTACGCGCATCGGATACGTTGTTTTGTACGCTGCTCAAGTTATTAAGGGTAAAGTCCATACGGTTTTGTATCGCACCTAAATCCGCACGCTGTCCATCAATCATCGAGATGGCTGCATCTAGAACACCCAAGGCATCTTGTGCGCCAGTGGCTGTGCTTAAATCAATACCTGCAACCGACTTAAAGGTTGTGCCTGCCGCTATTGTCATATCAGTACCACCAACAGAGACTGATCCTATGCCACTATCAAGTTTAGCGTTTGATAAATCAACAGTGAAGTCAGTCTTAGATGCTGCCACTGCCGCAACACCATTGGTCGTGTCGACGCTAAATGCCCCAAAGTCAGTAGAACCGTCGCCTGCTTGAGGCGTCCCACCATTAAACGTTACAGTCGAGTCCGCAGCATTGGTGGCAGAATAGTCAACACCTAGAGTAATTTGAGAGCCATCAGCGGCTCCCGTAAAGGTAATCGTACCGCTATTTTCAGCCGCTGTGACACCTGAAGCACCTAATGCAGTTGTAATATCCGTTACAAGAGTAGCTAAATCAGCTGCAGCATCCCCAGTACCGGTGACGGTAACAGACGTTCCATTAATATCAAAGACTGAATCTTGGCCATTAGTAAAAGATATACCGGACATTGTGGCGGTTGCCTGTGTCGCTGCTGTAGCTGCAACAGATTCCCCGCCGGTAACTGTCACATCACTGATACCGTCGAGACTGTTTATTTTAGCTTGCACATCTTTAGCGCTCATATCTGCTTGCAAGGCAATATCCGACGTCTTATCACCAACAGTCATGCTCAATGAGCCTGCTGCAGCCTCTGTACCAGCTGCCATCGTTGCAGTGCTCCCTGCATCGAAACCTTGATACGTGCGACCAATGGCAGATGCTGACACATCAGACATAGATAAACTAATGGTTTCATTGGCACTCGCACCAATTTGGAAATCTTTAGACCCAAATGAACCATCAATCAGTTTTTGGCCACCAAAAGAAGTGGTATCGGCAATACGGGTTAATTCACTTTGCAAAGCCGTGATCTCTTTTTGCATTGCGGTGCGGTCATCAGTAGAGTTTGAACCGTTAGCCGATTGCAAAGACAAATCACGCATACGTTGCAAAATATTGGTCGACTCTTGCATCGCACCTTCGGCGGTTTGCGCCATCGAGATACCATCGTTAGCATTACGCATGGCGACACCGATACCATTGATCTGGCTCGTCATACGGTTAGAAATTTGCAGACCCGCAGCATCATCTTTAGCACTGTTAATACGTAAACCGGATGCTAAACGCTCCATAGACGTTGACGTAGCAGTCTGAGCTTTATTTAGGTTGCCCTGCGCTTTCATCGAAGTAACGTTAGTATTTACTGAAATAGCCATGATTTATTCCTCTTTATTCCTGACTTAGACTGTGCCTGTCTACATTAAGCCAGGCGGATCTTATTGGGTTACAGTGTATATAACGGCAGCACTATTTTTTACTTTAGAAATTTTTAAAAAATATTTCAATTCGATTGAAAGTTATAGGACTGGCTTCAGCCGGGAGGGATTAACGATTAAAACAGAACAAAGGTTGATTCAAAGAAAAACAAAACATCGCAGCTAAAGCAGCTCCTACATAAGCAAACGACCCGTTCTAGCCGGGAATGGAAGACATAAAAACAAAAAACCACCTAACTCGGTAAAGAATTAGGTGGTTTATAGCTCTAGGGCTCAGGTCCTACAACCTAGGTACTAGAGTCTTCTTTGATCCTAGGAACTTCTACTCTCCTAGGAACTAGAGTCTTCTACTAGCCTAATAACGACAGTGCTACCTGTGGCAGCTGATTCGCTTGCGCCAACATAGCCGAAGAAGCCTGAGACAAAATTTGCTGTTTACTCAGCTCGGCGCTCTCGGCGGCAAAATCGACATCTTGAATTCGACTACGCGCATCGGATACGTTGTTTTGTACGCTGCTCAAGTTATTAAGGGTAAAGTCCATACGGTTTTGTAACGCACCTAAATCGGAGCGTTGACCATCTATCATCGCGATGGCTGCATCTAGAACACTAATGGCCTCCTGGGAACCCGCAGGTGTGCCGATATCGATACCCGCGACCGACTTAAAGGTTGTGCCTGCCGCTATTGTCATATCAGTACCACCAACAGAGACTGATTCTATGCCACTATCAAGTTTAGCGTTTGATAAATCAACAGTGAAGTCAGTCTTAGATGCTGCCACTGCCGCAACACCATTGGTCGTGTCGACGCTAAATGCCCCAAAGTCAGTAGAACCGTCGCCTGCTTGAGGCGTCCCACCATTAAACGTTACAGTCGAGTCCGCAGCATTGGTGGCAGAATAGTCAACACCTAGAGTAATTTGAGAGCCATCAGCGGCTCCCGTAAAGGTAATCGTACCGCTATTTTCAGCCGCTGTGACACCTGAAGCACCTAATGCAGTTGTAATATCCGTTACAAGAGTAGCTAAATCAGCTGCAGCATCCCCAGTACCGGTGACGGTAACAGACGTTCCATTAATATCAAAGACTGAATCTTGGCCATTAGTAAAAGATATACCGGACATTGTGGCGGTTGCCTGTGTCGCTGCTGTAGCTGCAACAGATTCCCCGCCGGTAACTGTCACATCACTGATACCGTCGAGACTGTTTATTTTAGCTTGCACATCTTTAGCGCTCATATCTGCTTGCAAGGCAATATCCGACGTCTTATCACCAACAGTCATGCTCAATGAGCCTGCTGCAGCCTCTGTACCAGCTGCCATCGTTGCAGTGCTCCCTGCATCGAAACCTTGATATTCGCGACCAATTGCAGCTGCAGACACATCTCCCATGGTTAAGCTCAGTGTTTCATTAGCATTCGCGCCAATTTGGAAGTCTTTAGTGCCAAACGAGCCATCGAGGAGTTTTTGGCCACCAAATGAGGTGGTGTCTGCAATACGGGTTAATTCCGATTGTAATGCACCGAGTTCTTTTTGCATTGCGCCGCGATCTTCGGCTGAGTTTGAGCCGTTAGCCGACTGCAAAGACAAATCACGCATACGCTGCAAGATGTTAGTCGACTCTTGCATCGCGCCTTCTGCAGTTTGCGCCATCGAGATGCCATCGTTGGCGTTACGCATGGCGACACCGATACCATTAATTTGGCTGGTCATACGGTTTGAGATTTGCAGACCCGCGGCATCGTCTTTTGCGCTGTTAATACGCAGACCCGATGCTAAACGCTCCATAGAGGTTGATGTATTGCTTTGAGCTCTGTTTAGGTTACCCTGAGCCTTCATGGATGTTACGTTGGTATTAACTGAAATAGCCATCTTGAGTTCCTCTTTAATGTGTTACTGCCAAGGCTCAAGCCTGGCTACAGTTTGTTAATGTTTAATGTTTAATGTTTAATGCTTAATGCTTAATGCTGCGACAGTTAAGTGTTGGTACTTTAAAACTGTTGCCTGGTGTCTCTCTACCGTCAGTCAATCTATTTATTGCTGCTTATAGGTAATCAAATAATGATGTCGATCCCACTCGACTAAACAGAGTCGACACGGCGTTCAGGGCAACCTGTTGCTTTTCGAACTCAGTTATAGCCGTGGCAAAATCGAGATCTTCTAACATCGAAAGCGCCGAATTATTGACTATCTTTTCGTCAGCATGGGTCGAGCGATAGCGTTCAACGCTCTTTAAGCTATTACCGGCAATACCTCTGTCAAAATCTATCTTGTTTCTGCCACTATCAATATTATCCAATATCTGTGCCAACTCTGAGTTTCCCTCAGGCGTATTCGCCTTAGTGGGATCTTCCAGTATGGCAATGGCTTGATTAATGGTGTCGAAAATGCTGACTTCGGTCGCGGGCGACATGGTGAATGAATCGTTTGCAGCCGGCATGCCATCGAGCTTTACTGAGATACCGTTAAAGTCAACCGGACTGCTTGGATCAAAATTAGCCACCACTTGCAGTGAAGTCCCTGCCGAATCAAATACTTCCAGCTGTACGCCACCAGCAAGGTTGTCGGTAAAGTCAAAGGTATAGCCTTCTGGCGCTACTGGTATATGAACCGCTGGAGGGGCAAGTTTGGCACTTTCTACAATGAAATCACCGCTTTGGCCCGGCAGATAATTGACGCTGAAATCACCCATCGCATTGGGGGCTTTCATAAATGCACTGTCACCTGGCGAATTAGTGCCAACCGTTACGCCAGAAGCCACAATTGACTCTCTGACCCCACTGTCACCGCTATAAACAATGTTGCCGCTGGTATTAAATGCGAACGGTTGAGTGCCAGTTTCATTACCAGAAAACAGAGATTTTCCCGATTCATCCTTCGAATTGGCGATAGCAAGCAACTCTTCGAGGCTGGATCTCAATTCATCGGCAATGGTTTGCCGCTCGTTATCTGTCACTGTGCCGTTTATCGCACGCAATACCTGATCTTTAGCTGAGCTCACCACCGCTTCAGCGCTGCCTAACTTACTTTCGGTTAATGCCAAGTGACCGGTCGCATAGTCGATATTTTTGACAAACTGGTCGACGAGTGCGTTCTGCTGGTATAAGTTGTCGATGCCGATAGCGGCAACGGGATCGTCACCCGCGGTATTAACCCGCTTACCACTGGATATCTGTTCTAAAATCTTGCTGGTTGCAGACTGCCTATCCAAAACACTGGTGAGACTTTGGTTAAATACCTGCGCAGTCGAAATTCTCATCTCTACCCCCTATCTCGCTGAACTAATCTGAAAGCTAAAATAATCATTTTCTTTGCCTTATCGAACCGCATTGAACAGGGTGTCGAAAATTTCATTGGCCGTGGTCATAATTCGCGCTGACGCCTGATAGGCCTGTTGAAAGCGCATTAAATTGGCCGCTTCTTCATCTAGATTCACCCCAGATTCACTCTGTACTCGGTTATAGGCCTGTAGATACACTGACTGCGCCGTTCCAGCGGCAATGTCGGCCGCTTTTGCTTTGCCACCCACACTTATTTTGGTGCCTTGATACACATCACTCAATGTCGAGCCGCCGGAGTTCATCAACTTAGCTTCACTCAATTTAGCCATGGCGACCGCATTGCTGTTATCACCAGGGGCAAATGAGAGATCGAAAGTAAATCTATCCGTTGCGCCAGCCGTTGTGGCCACATCGAAACTAAAACCATGAGCACTAATTGAAGGGGGAGTATAAGCTGCTGGTACACCTAGTGATGTGCCGTTGGCATCGAAGACTTCAAACATGCTCGTGGTGGTATTGATCTCGAAGGTCAGCTCAGAGCCTGTGGGAGGGAAAGCTGGATCCCCTCTGCTAACACTCACCATCTCTACTGAGGTGTTACCTGAGTTCGCCGCATCGGCAGTGATCTTTGGGGCCGCCGCTGCGATACCTTTGACATCCGTCATATCTACGGCAATACTCGCAGCCGCGCCAGAAGAGGGTCTTATTTCGAACTTATCGCCGTCAGCAAATACACCTGAATCGATGTGTATAGAGAAACCATTAGCACCTTCGAGCTGAGTGCCATTTAAGGTTAACGGGGTGACTGAGCCAGTTACTGTATCTTTAAGTGAGTAACTAACTGGAGCCGCCGTATAAGTCAGTTCATAACTACTGCCAGACAAGAGGCCGACATCATCAATATTGACTCTTAGGTTAGCCGACCCCGTGTTGGAACCAAAACCACCTACTCGCCCAACAGACATCGTCGGATCGTTAATATCTTTAAATATGTTCTGGCCCATCTCACCGTTAAGGTCGAAACCTTGACTATTAGCCTGATTGAACGCATCTGCAACACCTAAACTGAGTTGGCCTAATTCAAGTTCTGCCGGAATGAGTGTTTCATCGCGAAATTCAAATAACGCCCCCAGCTGACCACCCATCTTTGCCGGATCTATGGCCTGGCTCTGGCTGCCTATCTTAGCGACGACTCTCAGTTCTCCCGGATGAGGGTCACCCGCGGTAGTGCCAAGGGACATGGATACTTCACCGGAAACCAACATCACAGCACCGCCTAACATGATGCTTTTAGCGCCAGTATCCAGTGGGATGACATTCACTTGCGCGTATTGGCTCAGCTCCTGAATGAGTGCATCTTGCCTATCCAACAATTGAGCATCTTCACCCTGAGACTTCATCAACTCTTGATTGAGTTGACCCAGCTCTTTACTGATCTCATTGATTCGGTCCGTGATGCCGGCGATTTGATCATTGGTCTGCTTCATCTGACCATCTAGATGGGATTGCATCTGGTTTAAGTTATCCGCCAGTTGGCCTGCAGAACCTAACACAGTGCCACGAATGCCCATATCATCGGGCAGATCGGCTAAGCTATTTAAACTGGCAAACAAGTCATTCAGACCCTGTGGTATGGATTTACCAATTTGTGAAAACAGTTGATCGAGCTCACTCATCTTAGTTTGAGTGGTCTGCGCTTCACTGGCACTAGTTTGACCGATCCTCAGTTCGCGAGCGGCATATTCGTTATAGATACGTTTTACATCGGAAATGTAGGTGCCTGCACCATAAAAATTATCCCCCAGACGCTGGGATTCCAGGCTGGACTGTTCGGCAACTTGCCTGTGGTATCCCTGGGTATTAGCGTTAGTGATATTATTACTGGTCACAGCAAGCTGGGCCTGAGAAGCCAAGACACCGGTGCGGGCAATATTCAACAGATCCATAGACATTACACACGACTCCTATCTAATTGCGGCTCACCTAACGGCACACTTTGCTGCACTATTTGCTGCACGCCTTGCTGCGAAGTGGAAAACTCAACTCTGTTACCAATAAAAATCATTACCTTGCTCCCAGAGATGGCAGACTAAGACTCGGTTTAATAGATTCCATCACCTTAATCACTTTATCGGCATAATTAGGGTCCGTGGCATAGCCAGCATCTTGTAATGCTTTGATAAATTCGTTGGGATTGGCGGCTTTCTTTAACGCTTCTTGATACCTAGGTCCTTCAGAAATAAAGCTGACAAAGTCATCAAAACTTTGCTTTATGTCTTCATAGACACGAAAATCGGCTTTTTGTTGTACCGCAATGCCTTGTTCGAACTCGAGCGTACTGACGAGAGCCTTATCACCCTGCCAACGTTTATCTGCTTTGATGTTAAAAAGGTTGTTGCTAGATTCGCCTCGAGCCCCTTTTATCATTTTCTGACCCCAACCCGTTTCCAGAGCCGATTGTGCGATCAAGACTTCGGGTTTAGTGCCTAACGCTAGCGCCGCTTTTTCTGCATGGGGGTAGAGCTTAGCGACAAAGTCATCTTTATCGGTGAAGGTCATTTCCGCCTGCCTCACTGCGGATGGCAAACTCTTGCCTGTCAAAATACTGTCAAGAGGATTCAGGGGGCTAACATCGGCACTATCCACGGCTTTTATGACTTCATCAGGCGTTATTGCCCGATTCATCACATGAGATTTGAAAGATGCTTGAGATAAGCCGGAATGCATATCCCCTCTGAGCACAGATGCAGGAGTAAACTTGCTGGTGTCGGGAGAGAGTTGCTGCATCATCATATCGGCGAGCCCCAACATGCCTTCTTCTGATAAGTTGAGTGACATCTGCTGATCATGCATCTGCTCATAGAATTTGGTGTATTCACTGTTCATCGGGCTGTCAGATTCGAACACCGCATTGGCAGAGCGCATACTTTTCATCAGCATCTGCACGAAGATCCCTTCGAATTGCTGGGCAACTTCCTTCAAAGCGGCCTTATCATCTTTCAGGGCCTTGGCTCTTAACGAGTCGAGGCCTCCGATGTCCATAAAATGTGATGAATTTGACAGCTTTTGCATAAAAGTTCCCGGTTGTGCCGACAATAAACAGACGGTATGGTTTTTATAAAGCAAGGCACATGCCAGATCATCGATAGATTGAGTGTTAATTCAATAAACATCGAATTCTTAGGGGGCATTGGAGAGTGATAGGTTAATGAAGACATGGCGTTAGGGCCTGGAACCAAGCCCTAACTGAACAATATTAAAGATACGCAGCTAACAAAATCGAGCATACAGCTAGATGATGATGAGTTCCCCCTGCAGCGCTCCCGCCACGTTCAAGGCCTCCAGAATTGCCAGCACATCTGAGGGAGCCGCGCCCACTAAGTTAACGGCCCTAACCAGTTCGTCCAGAGTCGTGCCCGGATTAAACATAAACATCCGTCGGTCTGACTCATTGACATCTATGGTACTGTCTGAGGTCACCACGGTTTGGCCTCCCGCCAAGGCATTGGGCTGTGATACCTGAGTCGCTTCGGCAATCGTAACGGTTAAACCACCATGGGTCACGGCCGCAGGTAACAGACGCACATCTTTGCCCACCACTATGGTCCCGGTACGTGAGTTAACGATGATCTTGGCAGATTCTGCTGCGGGTTCAACCTGAATATTCTCTAATGTTGCCAGGAACGACACTCGCTGAGACACATCTCTTGGCGCACTCACCTGTATTGACGCCGCATCTAAGGGTCTCGCCATTCCCGGACCCAACAAGTCATTGATGGCATCGGCTAATCGTTTAGCCGTCGAAAAATCGGCGCGACGTAGATTAAATGTGAGGTAATCACCGCTAGAAAAAGGCGTAGCAACGGTACGCTCGACAATGGCACCATTAGGAATTCGGCCAACGGTAGGCGTGTTTTGAATGACTTTAGAGCCATCTAGACCTTCTGCGCTGAAACCACTGACCACCATGCTACCCTGCGCAATGGCATAAACATTACCATCGACCCCCTTGAGGAAGGTCTGGATTAAGGTGCCGCCGCGCAGACTCTTGGCTTCGCCCAGACTCGACACAGTGACATCCATCGTTTGTCCGGGTTTGATAAAGGGCGGCATATCCGCATGCACCGCGACGACGGCGATATTCTTAATCTTGGGCCGAAAATTATCGGGCAAATTAACCCCAAAGTTTTTCAGCATAGTCTTAAACGTCTGCTCGGTGTAACGCGTCTTCTCACCCGTACCAGGCAGACCGACGACCATACCGTAGCCGATAAGCTGGTTATGGCGCACGCCTTGAACGTTGGCAATGTCTTTTATCCTTTGTGCCTGACTGGGGGCGGCAACAAAAACCAATAATAAAAGAGTGATGAATTTATATTTCATAGCGTTAATTCCTTAATCACGACTAAGTTCAATAGCAACCTTAGAAAGGCCACCAACTGCCCATAAAGAATGAACTGAGCCATCCGACCTTCTGTACATCGGCAAAAGTGCCAGTACCGCTGTATTGAATACGAGCATTAGCGACTCTTGGTGAGTCAATGGTGTTATCTGGACGTATATCTTGTGAGCGTACCACCCCGGTTAAGCGAATAAACTCATTACCATTATTGATACTTATCCACTTTTCTCCGCGAATAACTAAGTTGCCATTGTTAAGAACTTGCATCACATTGGCCGAAATACTGCCGCTCAAACTATTACTCTGATCGGCGTCCGACTCTCGCTTGGTATTCATGCTGTCCTTGTATCTTAGATCCAAGGGTTGTCCGCCAATGGTGATATTGCCGCCACCGGCATAGATGGGATCTAGGGTTAAATCTGTCCCCTTCTTGATCTCATTACTGGCACTCTTCTTCGCTTGAGTCTCCTCCATCAAAATAACGGTGATGATGTCGCCGACTTTAAGCGCTTTAATATCGGAGTAGAGGCTAGATGCCTGACTGTCCTGATACATGGAACCTGTAGCGGCAATCTTAGTTGGCGGCGCTTCAGGATACACGGGAGAGTAATACGGGTCGTCAGGGATCGGTTTCTCACCGCTGGTCGAAGCACAAGCGCTCAACAAGAAACTCAGTAATAACGCTAATAATGAAGCTTGCTTATTCATAACCTTGCCTCTACAAATTCTGCGTCACGTAAGACAGCATCTGATCGACGGCCGAGATAACTTTGGAGTTCATCTCATAAATACGTTGGCTCTCGATAAGATTAACCAGTTCTTCGGTCACGTTAACGTTCGACGTTTCGAGTGCACCTTGGCGAATAGCCCCCATACCATCGAGTGAAGCCGTGCCCTGAATCGGTGTGCCACTGGCGCCGGTCTCCAGGTATAAATTCTGTCCCATGGGATCTAAGCCGCTCGGATTGATGAAATCAGACATGCTCAACTGGCCCACGACTTGGTTTTCTACGGTGCCAGGCGTCTTAACCGATACTTCTCCCTCGGCAGACACGGTAATACTGGTGGCATTATCTGGGATGGTTATTGCCGGCTGAACCACATAGCCCGAACCTGAGGTGACAATTTGCCCGGTGTCATCTAACGTAAATTGACCATTACGGGTATAAGCCGCGGTGCCATCGGGGAGTTGTATCTCGAAGAATCCCGGACCTTCTACCATCATGTCCAGGGAGTTATCGGTCGTCAGCATGTTTCCTTGGGTAAACACCTTTTGAGTCGCGACAACCTTAGTGCCGGCACCGATATTTAACCCGTTGGGTAACTTGGTATTTGACGCACTGATGCCGCCAGCTTGGTTAACCGTTTGATAAAGGAGATCTTCAAACACCGCACGACTCTTCTTATAGCCAATCGTACTCGCGTTGGCTACGTTGTTAGAGATCACCGCAATATCGGTTTGCTGAGCATCTAAGCCTGTCTTACTAATCCATAACGCGGGATGCATAATATTACTCCTAGCTAAATCTAAATACGCATTAGTGAAGAGGAGGCTTTGTCCATCTCTTCTGCTGTTTTCATCATCTTGACCTGCATCTCAAATTGACGTTGTATATCAATCAGGGCCACCATCTCAGAGACGGCGTTGACATTACTGCCTTCCACTGCGCCACTCTCTAGTGTAATAAAAGGATCCGCAGGGGCATTGTCACCCGACATTAATCTGAACAGGCCGTCTTCCCCTCGCATCAAATTCTGATTACCAGGGTTGACTAACTTTATACGACCGACTATTTCGATAACTTCCGCCGTAGAGCCTGAGGGTCTGACTGAGATGATGCCATCTTGAGCAATCTCTATCTTCTCGATAGGCAGGGGTAACACGATAGGACCGGCATCCCCCATGATGGGATTTCCCCGGTCGTTACGCAGTAGGCCTGTAGTGTCAAAACTTAAACTGCCGGAGCGAGTGTATGCCTCTCCGCCATCGGCGCTCTGCACCGCAATCCAACCATCACCTTTAACGGCGATATCGAGATCTCTTCCTGTGGTCTTGATAGGCCCAGCGGTAAAATCAGCCGATGGGCTCTCAGTCATGGCAAATACGCGTGTCGGCAACCCTTCACCGAATGCTTGCATCGAACGAGCTTGGGCCATATCCGCCTTGAAACCATCGGTATTGGCATTAGCTAAGTTATTTGCGCGTACAGCCAGCGAATTCATATTCTGCTTTGCGCCACTCATGGCGACATAGAGTAATTTATCCACTGGGTTCCTCCGTCAATCATTTGTTTAATACTTGTTGATAACTAAACAAAGCAAACATCATGCCAGAATAAAAACAAATAATTGGCGCTTGAGTAAAGAGGGATACAAAAAATGAAGGTTTAGAACGGAAAGGCATTGCCGGGCGGCAATGCCTTTTTGTATCAATGACACAATATCGAGCAGATTATCGGATCTGGGATCTCTAGTCTAGTGCGGTCTGTTGCAAGGTATTACTGAGCTAGTTATCGGATCTGCAATATCGTCTGTTGCAAGGTATTATTGACTTCCAGTGTTCTTGAGTTCGCCTGGAAGTTTCGCTGAGCAGAGATAAGATCCACCAACTCTGTGGTCAAATCTACATTCGACTGCTCTAATGCAGATGAGCGAATACTACCGAAGGTACCACTATTGGCCTCGCCTGCCAGTGCCTGGCCCGAACTTTGGCTAGCCTTCCAGGATGTGTTGCCCACTTGACTCAGGCCTTGCTCATTGGCAAAACGCGCCAGTGCCACCCGAGCCAGAGCGACTGTTGTGCCATTACTGTAACTGGCATTGATCAAGCCATCGGCGCCGACTTCGACATTAGTTAGACGACCCACAGTGGTACCATCTTGATTTAATTCAGTCACCTCAAACGTCGAGGCATATTGAGTCGGATTATTAAACGCTATCGTCAGAGTTTGCGTGCCATCGGTACCAGGACCCAGTACATTGGCACCACCGACCCCCAAGGATTCTGTTTTAATTGTGGCTGGATCACTGCCTGTATATGCCCCTATATCATTAAATTTAATCACTGCACCTTTCCAACCGCCAGCAGTTACTGCAGTCCCCGTTGAATCGGCAATTCCGTTAGCAGGGACTGTAGTATCTATTCCAAATGTTCCTGCTGCGCCATCTACGTCGACTTGTTGACCATCCACCGCATAAAAGGCCACCCAGTTACTCTCACCGGTATAAGCCGCATTCGGTGGACGCACAAAATAGGTGGTCATGATATGCGGCTCACCCAAGGAGTCATACATGGTCACAGCCGTCGAGTTGTTATAGGTATCTCGATCGTTAGGATCGAACAAGGCAGGATCTAATGTAGAGTCAGCGGCATTTAAATTCATCTGTATGCCAATATTTCCTGTCTTCTGCGGACTACCTGCGGTATCAGGAATCGCAACGGGCTTAGTCGTAGTCAGGCTGACTGATGTCGAGTTGCCATCCTTATCCACCGGAAAGGTTTGCAAATAGTTACCCTGAGAATCGACTAAATAGTTATTCGAATCCACTTTAAACGCACCTGCACGTGTAAAGGATTGATCCTGTCCATTAATATCCGAAGATGTGACGAAAAAACCACCGCCGTTAATGGCCATATCCAACGCATTATTGGTAAACTGCATACTCCCTTGATGAAATTGCTGAGCAACTTGGCTGGTTGTCACTCCTCCGCCAACGGCAGTCTTACCATTAGCAAAAATGGAATTTGCATACACATCGGCAAACTCAGTGCGAGACTCTTTAAAGCCTATACTGTTCACGTTAGCAATATTGTTCGCTGTGGTGTTTAGATCTTTTTGAGCAGCAGCTATTCCACTCAACGCGATATTAAATGACATGATTTACCTATATTCAATCGATTACAGCAGGTGGAATACTAAATGCCACCAAAATTCAATTCATAACAACAGGCGATGAGAGTATCTCCCATCGGTATTCAAATTTTACGTTTTCTGTCTAATGTCTTTCCTGATTTAACCAGGCAACTGCTCGCCGCGTTGTGCAAAGGCATGACCCTGTGGCGATCCCTTGGCGCGATAGACGACTAAGAGCTAGTTATCGGATCTGCAATATCGTCTGTTGCAAGGTATTATTGACTTCCAGTGTTCTAGAGTTCGCCTGGAAGTTTCGCTGAGCAGAGATAAGATCCACCAGCTCTGTGGTCAAATCTACATTCGATTGCTCTAATGCAGATGAGCGAATACTACCGAAAGTACCACTATTGGCCTCGCCTGCCAGTGCCTGGCCCGAACTTTGGCTAGCCTTCCAGGAAGTGTTCCCCACTTGACTCAGGCCTTGCTCATTGGCAAAACGCGCCAATGCCACCCGAGCCAGAGCGACTGTTGTGCCATTACTGTAACTGGCATTGATCAAGCCATCGGCGCCGACTTCGACATTGGTGAGACGACCCACAGTGGTGCCATCCTGGTTTAATTCGGTCACCTCGAACGTAGAGGCATACTGAGTCGGGTTATTAAAGTCTATCGTCAGAGTTTGCGTGCCATCGGTTCCAGGACCTAGTACACCTGCACCACCAACCCCCAACTGCACAGTAGCGATAGTCGCAGGATCGGTAGTGGTATGAGCACCCGTATCATTGAACTTGATCACCGCGCCTTTCCAGCCACCAGCAGTCACCGCAGTCCCCGTTGAATCAGCAATCCCGTTAGCAGGGACTGTAGTATCTATTCCATATGTTCCAGCTGGGCCTGCCAAGTCAACTTGTTGACCATCTACGGCATAGAAGGCCACCCAATTGCTCTCACCGGTATAAGCCGCATTCGGTGGTCGCACGAAATAGGTGGTCAAGATATGCGGCTCACCCAGAGAGTCATACATGGTCACAGCGGTGGAGTTGTTATAGGTATCACGATCGTTAGGATCAAACAGGGCAGGATCTAATGTAGAATCGGCGGCATTAAGATTCATCTGAATACCAATATTGTCCGTCTTCTTGGGACTACCCGCCGTATCAGGGATCCGCACCGGCTTAGTGGTGGTTAAACTCACTGATGTTGAGTTGCCATCCTTATCTACAGGAAATGTCTGTAGATAATTACCTTGTGAGTCAACCAGGTAGTCAGCGGAGTTGACTTTAAATGCACCCGCTCGGGTAAAAGAATGGTCTTGGGCTTCGAGCTCTGACGAGGTCACGAAGAATCCCCCACCATTGATCGCCAAATCCAGAGCATTATTAGTAAACTGTAAACTGCCTTGGTGAAATTGCTGAGCAACCTGACTGGTGGTTACACCACCACCGACCGCCGTCTTACCGTTAGCAAAGATGGAATTCGCATACACATCGGCGAACTCAGCACGGGATTCTTTAAAGCCAATGCTATTAACGTTGGCTATATTATTTGCCGTGGTATTTAGATCTTTCTGCGCAGCAGCGATGCCACTCAATGCAATGTTAAACGACATGATTCACCTCAATTCAAATTCAATTCATAACTGCAGGCAAGTACATCTTCGCCCAGTTTAAATTTATTATTTCAGCCAATGACATCCACCACTGACATTCAATTCATTACAGCACGCCTAAAAGCGATATCACACCTCAGAAACCGCCAAGACATCGCCGAGTTTAATGCCACCAATACCGCGTAAATTCAAGATTGAGCCGGTAGACGCAGTCCCTAGAGAGACACTGGTAACATGAGCATAAGTGGACACTGCCAGCTCCTCACTCTGTCCATCGATTCTACCGCTGGCTTTAATCGAGTAAATGCCGCTTGGCATCGGGTCACCATTTTTGTCCAAACCATCCCAGGACACATCGACATTACCGCCTTGACTACCATCAATGTTAAACGTGGTGATCAGTTGCCCTTTGTCATCTTCGATACGTACGACTATGGTCTCGATAGCCTCAGGCGTACTCACGACTCCCTTAAGCACAGGGTCTTCCTCCGAGAGATGTCCGGTATCCGACGGGATCAATACTTTCTGTCCCACCAGTCCTGAAGCTTGCAGTGCCTGACTAGAGGTCATCACTGCATTAAGATTCATAATCTCATCATTGAGATTACTGATGCCGTCAACGGTAGAAAATGCCGCCATCTGTGCAATCATCTGATCGTTATCGACGGGTTTAAAAGGATCTTGCATCGACAACTGTTGGCTCAAGAGAGAGAAGAAATCCTCTTGGCTCAGCTCTTGATTATTTGCCTCTGGTATTGATTTCTCATCAGGCAGACGAATCGCATCGAGAAACGGATTTCCCGTTGATGTCTGTTCAGTAGACTGAGTTGCGGCCGCTTGAACAGTACCCGATGAGGCTTGCTTCGACGGTGCACCCGACTGAGTCGACGTTTGAGACGCTCCACCGAGGGGTTGATTATTAAGTGGGTTAATGAGGCTCACTTCTTACCTCCTATTGTTTGCCAATTCTTAGAGTTTGCTGAAGCATAGACTTTGCCGCTTCAGCCACCTGAACATTCATTTGGTACGATCTGGATGCCGAAATCATGTTAGCCATCTCCTCCATCACATTGACGTTAGGTTTATAGATAAAGCCATCCCCGTCAGCCATTGGATGATTTGGAGAGTACTCTTTCAACAAGGGTGCATCACTTTCTACTATGCCCTTCACCACGACTGAGGGTGATGATTGCTGTTTATAGCTGGCTTTGGCCATCTCGGCTTCAAAAATGGGGTGACGAGCACGGTAGGTCTTATCGACACTACTTGAGACCGAGTCGGCATTCGCTATATTACTGGCTGTGGTATTCAATCTTATTGATTGAGCCGACATGCCAGAGCCTGCAACATTAAAGATATTAAATAGACTCATGATTAATTTCCTCTTAACGCTTTCTTCAGACCAGAAAACCTACCATCGAGAAAGCCGAGTGACATCTGATATTCGAGTGCATTTTGCATAAATTCTGATTGTTCTTTTTGCATATCAACCGTATTACCATCACCGGTATCAGGCTGATTCGGCACTCTATATCCATAATTTTGCTGTGATAACGCTGACAGATCAAAGTGTCGACTATCGCTGCGGCTCATAGCCAAGCCACCTTGCCTACTGGTCGCAGCTTGTAATGCCTTATCAAAGTTAACATCACGAGCTTTATAATGGGGAGTATCGGCATTGGCAATATTAGATGCGATAACTTCAGCACGTTGGGCCCTGATCCCTAGTGTGTATTGATGCACACCCAATGCCTTATCAAAATTAATCGCCATAAAATTGCCTCCTGAACTCGATATCATAAATAAAGCAATACTTGTGCCATAAAGAAGGAGAATGGTAATAGACAAGGATACTTAGCCGCTAGATGCTGACAAACGCGCGACTAGAAGGGCCGAAAACTGACAAGTTAACACTTGATCGACCATTTGAAGCCGAATATTTTCGCTCTCGATGTGAATATGGCTCGAAATGAGCCAGAGAAAGCCCTACGAGTCAGAAAGTTGGCTTCTTCGTAGGGTCAAATTGGTTAGCCGTGAGCTTATGGGAGAGGCTCGGATGCCGAACAGAACCTGTCAGCCTTCTAGTGGCACGAGTTCCGTCCGCGGTTAAATTTTCTTTTGATAATAGATGCCAGGGTTACACCTGACCATATCAAATTCTTCGGTTAAGCCGGCGATAGACTCGGAAGCGCCAAGAAAAAGTATGCCTTTAGGGTTCAATGCGGCAGCAAATTGCCGCAATATTTTTTCCTTTGCCTCCGGCGCAAAGTAGATCAGCACGTTGCGGCAGAAGATAATGTCAAATTTACCGAGTAAGGTATAACTTTCAAGCAAATTATGAGCTCTGAAGTTAATGAATTTCTTCACATTATCTTTAATTAACATATTCCCAGAACTGGTAGAATCAAAAAACTGACGCTTTCTCTGATCTGACAAGCCACGGCCTAAGGCTAAATTATCGTACTCACCACTTTTACACTTCTCGAGCATAGAAGGTGACAAGTCTGTGGCTAAAATTGATGCACTACCAGGTAAAGTACCGGGTCTCTTCTGTTGATACTCTAAGATAGTCATCGCTAATGAGTAAGGTTCTTGCCCCGACGAACAAGCCGCCGACCAAATTTTAAGCGGCCGACCCAGTTTGGAGTATTCTGGTAAGAGTACATTTGACAGAAGCTCGAAAGGATAGCGGTCTCTGAACCACAAGGTTTCATTGGTCGTCATGGCATCGATCACAGCCGCCCTGAGCTGACGCTCAGTGGGCTTCATCGAATGCCTAACAACTTCAGAAAGTGATGGCAGATTATACTTGCCCATCAAAGGCGCCAGCCTACTGCGCACAAGATACTGCTTATTATCGCCCAGCACTATACCGCTGTGTTGTTCCAGAAAAAGTCTAAATTGTGTATATTCGGTTTCAGCGAGTGATTTATTCGGCAACTTGATATCCTAGTATCAAAAAAACAGCTATAAAGATTTAACTAAACTCAGTATAACGAGATTCAATCCGAGCGCAGTTTTATACATGAGAGAGTCACAATAAACAAGCTTAATGTAACTTACCACGTCCTGCTAATAATCATTATAGACTCAAATGCTTATTTACTGCTGCAGCAAGTTCATCTGGATTAAATTTAGCAATAAAATCATTTGCTCCAACTTTCTCAACCATAGCTTGGTTAAATACCCCACTTAAAGATGTATGCAGCACCACTTTAATATTCTTTAGCTTAGGGTTGTCTCTAATCTCTGCAGTTAAGGTATAGCCGTCCATTTCAGGCATTTCAATGTCTGAGATAATGAGCGGGATCTCGGTCGACACATCGTCCATTTCGGCAGCCATTGCCGTCAATTTCTCCAGTGCTTCTCTGCCATCTTTAGCTGTATCTATCTGCAAACCTAATGATACTAATGCCCTAATGATCTGTTTACGGGCCACGGCCGAATCATCTATGACCATAATATGGAAATGTTTTTCCCTATCTAAGGTCAGCTGCTCATCGGCTTCTTTACTTATCTCAGTTTTAACCGGCGAGATCTGATCAAGAATCTTCTCCACATCGAGTATTTCTACCAGCTCGCCTTCAATCTCGGTCACAGCCGTGAGATATGAGTTTTTACCAGCCCCCTTTGGTGGCGGTAAGATGGCTTCCCAGTTCATATTGATGATCCGCTCAACTGAACCAACCAAGAAACCTTGAACACTCCTGTTGTACTCAGAAATGATGATGAAACAGTTATCAATATTTTCGACTGGACGCCCGCCTGTAGCCGCACTCAAATCGATTACCGAAATCGTTTGACCACGAATATGGGCGATCCCTTTCACATAAGGGTTTAACTTAGGAAGCTTGGTAAGAGGTGGGCATTGCAGCACCTCTTTTACTTTAAAAACATTGATGCCGTACCTTTGACGACCATTGAGTTTAAATAACAATAACTCTAAACGGTTCTGACCGACTAACTGTGTTCGTTTGTTCACTGACTCAAGAATGCTTGACATAATGCGCTTGCCCTGTCGTCTTTTAAATGTCACCGAATACTCATGATTTTATGAATACTAGGCATACTAATTGCTTACTTACTTATAAGTGTTAAATATCTCACAACTTGACCCTATAAAGTCAAGTTTATGGCGCCTTAAATCTATTATTTAGAGAAAGGCTAAATTTTCGGTAACTCAGAAATTATAGGTGTAATCTAGCCCATCGAGCTAGTCTATTCATTATGAAAGTAAAATATGTCCTTTTTTCTTTGATATTTTTGTCAAATCACGCGTTAAGCACACAAGATGCGAGTGTGCCTTCTTTATCGGCCATATCCCAATTAGCTATAGGGGTTGTAGAAGAAAAAATAGATGTCGCAGAGCATGCAAGAGTTAACATTACCCCGCAAAGTTTAGACACACGACTTAAGCCACCATTATGTTTTCCACCAGTAAAGGCGGAATTGGCCAGTAACAGAGCGATTAAACGCAACAACACGGTAAAAATAACCTGTAACAGCCCCCAGCTCCAATACCCTTGGCAAATATTCATCTCCGTAAGAGTCGACATACTTTACCCGGTCGTTGTCGCCAGAGCGACATTGGGCCCTGGGGATTTAATCGCTAAAGGCGACATAGTCGTCAAGTATGTAGAGCAAACTCTTCTACGAGGTCAGCAATTTAACAATCTGGACGAGGTTGTTGGTACCAGAGTAAAAAGAAGAATGGCTCCCAATCAACCTATATTCAGTAATAACCTCTGTTTCGTCTGCAAAGGAGATTCAGTGTCAATTCTTGCTCGCACAGAGAACTTTGAAATAAAAACCGTCGGAGAAGCGCTGCAGGATGGTAATTTAGGTGATAGAATTCGTATTAAGAACACCTATTCGAATAAACGTGTCGACGCAAGAGTCATAGATGTCGGCAAGGTCGAGGTCAGAATGTAATTTTGCTTAAATTTTATTAAAGCTCAGGGTATCACTGCCGATATACTAGTATGATCTTTTATTTTTAATTGTTGGAGCCGAATATGGCTATTGATATTAAGCAAGCAAACACTGCAGTACACACTCACATAGGCAAGTCACCTGCACATAAAAGCAGTGAACAAACCAATGATAACGCAGTCAGCTCTCTGAGCACGCCACCTAAGAGTGACTCGGTCTCTTTGACTGCTCAGGCACAACAACTACAAAGCACTCAAGCAAAAATGACTGATATGCCAGAAATTAATGAGCAAAAAGTTCAAGAAATAAAGCTGGCTATCGCAGAGGGTCGCTATAAGATTGATCCAGAAAAACTGGCCAGCAACATCGCTCAGTTTGAAAATGACCTAAAGGGAATGAACCAGTAATTTTATGAGCAAGATAAACGACATCGTCGAACTTCAGTTCGAACTGCTTAATAAGCTAAAAGTAATCATCACAGATGAGAAAGCTGCACTGATCAATCAAGATGCAGACCTTCTACTTTCGTTGGCGAGCGCCAAGGCAGGATTACTCGATGAGCTGAAAAGTAAAGATGAAGCTTTATCCCTCCATGATGAAAGGGCATTACTCATCAGTGATGTACATTTATCGGCTCGAGTGGCATCGGTCAAAACGCTGCTAGCTGAATGTAAACAATTGAACAGTGAAAACTCCAGCCTAATAGAACTGAATATCGCCAGCATGAATCGTTTTTCCCAGGCTCTGCAAGTTAGCCGCAATGCATCTAGTTTGACCTATAATGACAAGGGAAAGACCTCGACAATATCTAGCTTAGGCAATGATATACAAGCCTAGCTTCTTATCACGAACTATTCGGCCATAGCACTTCCCTACAAGCAGTACAATGTCTCAAGTCTCAAGGTACCTAAACGAGCTTTCTGAGCTAAGTAAACAAACCATAGTCCATAATGACAAAGGTATTCCTAGACCGCTTCCACATAACTAATACCAATCCTCATCACGCCAGACACAGCCACGCCTTATCAGTTTCAAGAGGAATACGGTTCGCATAGTAAGTGAATTAGCTGTAAATGAATTGGCTAGGCATCATGAACGAAATCAGATGATGAGAAGAGAACCATGCGCTGAGATAAGAAAATCAAAGACAGCAAGCCTACCGCTTCCTGTCTCCAATCGTTAACGCTTAAAAGTAAGTGATCTCTTTTATCTTTTGCGGTCTATTTTGCTGCTGATACAAGGCCCACACCAAGGAAAAATCTAACTCAAGCTCAGTCACATAATGATCCCCTGCAGGATAACTCCTTACCACTTTAGCGCCGCGTATCACACCAGATACCGATGCTTGAATGCTATCGTTTGTTAACATCCAATCATTCACACTGCTGCTTGCTGACAACTGCTGGCCAAAAACCTGTTCGGCTAATTCTCTGTATGCAACAATTTTCGAGGCTTGCATCGCCATCACCACTTTTTGAGCCTGAGACTGGGCTGGCTGGGTATCTAATGGCGCATAGCCTATCGCCGTTAATTTAGGAAAGCTTTCTGGAGCCTGAGTTTCCCACTCTATATACCTGTCCTGTGACGCACAGCCTGAGATAAACAGTAAAGATAAGATTATCCATGTTTTCATTGCGCACCACCTATCACTTGAACTTGCTGTGATCCGCCTACGGGATCTCTATATAACAGACCATCTCTTGAGGTGATCTTCTCGGATGCTTTCAGGTACCCAGGTAATTCGTTGATATTAAATGTTCCCTGTGACGCCGAAACCACTCGATTATTGGTTATATTCACTATCCTGGAATTAACCACTAGCCCTCGGGTATTGAGACTCATCGTCGATACTAGGACATGCTCAACGGCAATCCCGGAAGGGAGTTGCTGCCAATCGCGAGTCAATAGGAAATCCCCATCAGGGGTCACCCGAATATTGTCACCGACATTGATATCAACCAAGTTAAATTGACGCGCATGCAGAGCTGCAATCAAACCTTGCTGCAACTGTAAGCCAACGGCATTTGTTTGATTAAAAGACTCCAGTAACACAGGCGTTGCCACCAGCAGCGGCTGATCGCTCCCGAGCTCATCATTGTGCTCAACCAACTCACTGACGATTTGCTCAGACAAGTGGTTAATGGCCGATGTCGACGGCAATTGATTGCCTTGACTAAGGTTATCTTTTGACTGCCCTTCACCGCTATTTGCACACGCACTCAAGAGTAACGCTGCAGTAAACACTAGTGCTTTACGCATACTTAATTCCTGGATAAACACTCAATATCAATTATCTAACTCAAGTCTCTGACTATTTCAAAGCTGTAATATCCCCCGAGTCTGCCGACACTGAGTATGTGCCATGAGACCGTTCGGGTTAATCTATGACTCTTCATAAGATTTAAAGCAAATGTTAAGCCACCTTGGTCAAAAATAAAAAATACGAGTCGGGATTTTTTCCTAATAGGTATTTATCGGCTTAACAAGCCAAAGCTTAAGCTAAGTTATTGCTCACAGAGCAAGAGGACGCCGACATCGGCGCTTGAACCAGCTCCTGACATAAACTCTAGACAGAGTAATGGAATATTAATTGCATGCTTTAGTTAATAGTTTCTTAATAGTGACTACAAGCAAGATAATAGGCAGATTGAGCTAACCGAGTGTCAGAAATGCGGCACTTAGGGTGTAGAACCTCAGTTCCAAGCCTCAATATTAACGCCCTTTATTGACGCTCATAGTGTGCTTGAAAGCGGCATCATAGATTTAGAAGTGGACATTTGACATGAAAATTATCGCTGTAATAATTTGGCTATTTTTAATAACTTTACCCTCAAGCGCCGATGCAGCCTGGATTGTGGTCAAAGGTCAGGCAAATATTGTCGACGGTAACATAAGCAAAGCCAGGGAAGATGCCATAGAGCAGGCATTGACCTATGCCACACTCAAAAATGGCGCCAACTTCACCAGCACCCAAAGAGTCCGCAACGGACAACTGGTACAAGACAGCTTTTCGCTCACAAACCAGGCCCAGGCCAGTAGAGTCGAATTAGTCAACGAGCTCATTGACGGCGAAAAACTGACTGTCATGCTCCGAGTCGATGTCATGCAATCACCTGGCTCACAATGTGATGGCCAACAGCTAAAAGCCGCAATACTGGTGCCTCAGTTTTTGATTCAGGACAGGACTCAATTACGCTACGGCAATATCGGATTTTTTGAGAAAGACCTAGCACAGCGACTCGGTGATGCACTGGAAGCCCAATCACAGAACAGCTTTGTGCATATCCACGCCAACGAGCGTTTAGATGTTGAACAAGAACTCGTCGATATACGCGGCTATCGTCTACCCAGTTGGCTCAGCGAAATCACCGATAGCCAATATGTACTCCTGCCTGAGATTATCGATATATCGACCGATCCAGCCGAAAGCCAGATGCTGGGCCTATGGCACAGTGATCCCATGCGCCAATTCCGTATCAGACTTTCCTTATACCATGGCATCAGTGGAGAACAGATATGGAGCGATTCATACACCACCTCCTCTCCCTGGGAGTTTGAACGCCAAGAAACCGTCCCCTCGAATAACCAAAGGTTCTGGGCTTCTGCCTACGGCAAGAGTATCGATAAAGTATTAGCCAATGTAGTTGAAGACATAGATAGCACATTGAGTTGCCGGCCGGTATTAGGGCAAGTCGTCGCGAGACAGCATGACAGAGTCATTTTAAACCTAGGTCGACGCCACGGCATCAGAGTCGGTGATAAGTTTCAGTTAATACTGCAACAAAACATCAACGACCGTTTCGATAAAATGCGCGTCATTGCTGGGAAAAGCCGTGCAGAAATAAAAATTGATCAAGTCACTGAAAAAACAGCGACGGCGATATTAGTCGATAAGAATGCCTCTTATAACGTGCAAATTAATGACCTGGCGATAAAAATGTAGCCAAAATTTAAATTAATTAGTTAAATCGCATGATAAACAAGCAACTGAAGTCATTAGCTTTTCATCCGCTCTTTTCATTGAGGCGAAAACCAGTATAATCACAGGCGTCTCCTTATAGCTCAACAGGATAGAGCAGTCGCCTCCTAAGCGATCGATCGGGGTTCGAGTCCCTGTGGGGAGACCATATTTACCTCAAGTGTTCACTGACACTTAATCTCCAGTTTTCCTTTCTGATGCACTTGCCTCCAATGAATTTTGTAAACTTATTGGATAATGCAGCTTTAGCTATGACATTTTTTTGTAGCTAGGATGTATTTCAGCAGCCCCTACCTAATAGTAAAATTACTGATGATAAAATATTGGTAGTAAACTCACTCATCCTTGAATAAACGATGAGCAGGACAGCAACTTAGCCTAATTGCTGCCCTGTGATCTTGGTCTATTGCGTATTTATTTCATTTAGCTGAGAAAAGATTTTCTGGTGATAAAATAGATAATCTTCAAACCTTTCAAGGTCTGCCGACTTAATTTTGCTAGTTGAGAGTGCATCCCCTTCATTTACTCCCAATTGCGTCATCAAAGATTTATCCAGCTCGCTATTAAATTTGACTCTGTATTCAATACCGACTTTTTTAAAGGTGATCAGATGACGATCAAAAAGCTTGTCTATGTGCGCACACAACAAAATGCCATTGGCACCATCCAACCTCTCATTGGTATCTTTACAGTTGCGCCACGATTTTATATGCGAAGCTATAAGCATCTCGCTGACAGGGGTTAGCGTTAACGCGCAAGCCTCACTGCCCCATACTTGGATCACATCTTGTCGAAATTGGCCTTGGCCTACGCGCGCTTTTATCTCTTGTCGCTTCTCTGCATCAGACAGAGATGAAGCGAATACATCAATGATATCTTCACTTATCTCACCATCATTGATAACTGCATCATTATCGATACAATCAGGGATTAAATTTTCAAATAAGAAGCTGTCTTTTCTATCTTTGTCTAAGACCTTTACTGAAATATGTTTATATTTCAGTTTCTTACCCATTGAATCACCAAGGCTACAATCAGGGTTTCTTTTATCGTGCACAAAATGTGCCTTCTGCCCGTCTTTTCCTTGCTTCATTAACTTGATAGACGCACGGCACTCAGGGCATCTAAGTACAAGACTATCATTGCCATGAACCGATTCAACAAGTATTAAACGCCAATCATCACAGATAAGCGCTTCACATATAGAGTTTGTCAGCTTTAACATATTATTCCTTATCGTTTTAGTTTTTACTTACACTCTCATTAAGCAGCTCTCTTCTTTCCTCCTTTGAGCGCTGTTCTATCTCGACTAATTCTAAGAGTCTATCACGCTACTATCTTCAACTCTTAGGCTGCGGTGTCAAGCAACTAAACTTAGTGTTGCCAAGGTCGCCCTATTTCTCTATTCAATACTGCTCACTAAATGTGCATAACCGCTGCCTGACCCCTAGATCATGGCGCTTGCTTATTTCCCGTACAGACTGACCCCAAGAAGCAAAAACCAGATAATCACCTTCATGACGCGCCTAATTTTCCTTTCGAGATTAGAAGCGATTTAATAATCATGTTCAAGTCTGTATAATCCCTTGATTCAACTTTAACTAATTCTGACCATAGAAGGGTCTGGAGAGTCGTTTGGCACATACTTACATCCCGCTCGAGCAATACCAACGTAAATGGATTTTTAACCATAAAGATCTGCCTGTGACCGATGAAGATAAAGCGTTTATCAAACCGCTGGATCAGAAAGGGGCGATGGAAGTTTGGAACAAGTGGATCAGCAATCGTAGCAGCAGTACAGAGCAGTTCTCTAAAGGCGACTGGGCCGCGAAAGATACAGCTTGGGTTGAAGCCGATGACTGGCAGAGTGCTTGGGACAGTGAAGATCCGGCACTACCAGAGATGTTTACTGCCCATTTCGATTGGGCCGATAAAACTCCCGTCTATTTCTGTTATGAGAAGTATCAGGTTATCGAGACTCGTTGGGATGTGTTTGTTCGCAATTGGAAATGTTTTCTGTTCTTCGATGACGGACCCCTGCTAATATCGCCTAAGCACAAACAAGCTGCACTGATCCATCAAGATGGTCAATATCAGCTTGGTCATAGAGGTTAAGGCTGTTTTGAGCCTAGGCTCGCCCATAACCAAATAACAAAAAAATAAGAGGTTATATGAAGTCCCTCAGTGATTGTTTAACTAAAACCACACTAGCCACGCTCATGAGTGCCATCGTCTTAAGCGCTGCATTAAGCAGTCAGGTCAAGGCTCAAGAGATATCCGGCGTCGATGTAGCCGAGCAGATTGTTATCAATGATAGCCAGCTTCAGCTCAACGGTGCAGGCGTTCGCAGTAAGTTTTTTATCGATCTTTATGTGGGAAGTTTATACCTAACGGCCCCCTCCGTTGATTTAGCGAGTGTGATATCAAGCGACGAGTCTGCGGTTCGATTAAATATCACCTCGGGTATGATCACCTCAGATAAGATGCGTGATGCCATCATAGATGGCTTCGATGATGCGACCGATGGCAATACCACAGACATCCAAGCTCAAATAGATGCATTTATGGCGCTGTTTAGTGACGAGATAAAAGAGGGTGATCAGTTTACTCTGCTAACCAGTAAGGTTTCAGGCGTCACAGCTTATAAAAATGGCGTCCCACAGGACACCATAGAAGGTGAAGCATTTAGACAAGCCCTGTTGAAAATTTGGTTGGGCGACAGCCCGGCACAGACCAGCCTCAAAAAAGACATGTTAGGCAAATAGTAATAGATGACTAACACCAGGCTTAATCCTGGGGCTCAAGCCCTAGGATTAAGCTGCTTCTAGCGACTAAACCTTATAAGCCTTTAAAAACATCGTAATACAACCTGTTAAGTAGTCAGCACGGCCCTCGACCAGATCGTCTGCGTTTAAGCCTAACTCCAACTTTAATCTCATCTCACCATACATCATCAGACAGAGTCGCACGGCGCAGCTGCGGCAATCATCAAATTGGTAAACACCTAACTTGTGCACATCTTCAAAATAGCCAGTCAATAAGTTGAGTAAGTGTTGTGGACCGGCGTCGAAGAAGAGTGCCGATATTCCTGGGTGGGTCTCAGACTGAGCCACACAAGTGGTAAATACTTTCAGCGCTTCCGGGCTGACAATCAAGTCACCAAAATACTCGACAAAACAACTCAGGGCCAATTCAGGCTGACTGGGGTCGGTAAACACATCCTCGGCTAAACGCTGAACCACGCATCGCGATTCTATCGATGCGACAAATAATTCATCTTTGCTGCCAAAGTGAGAATACACAGTCTGTTTCGAGACACCGGCTAACTTAGCAACCTCATCCATACTGGTATTGGGAAAGCCCTGACCACAAAAAAGCTCCATGGCCGCTTCGAGTATTTGCAGACGTTTTTGCTCGCTTCGAGTTAAATTTCCGTTCGGAGTAACCGATTCCATACACAAGCCTCTTTTAACAAGGTTTTTATATTTTAGACACATTTAATCACAAAGTAGACTAGACAGTCCAGTTCTTTGTAAATAGACTAGGCAGTCTAGTTAACCTTTTTGCAACACCAGATTAACCAAGGAAGCGTGTCAGGATGAGTATTTTAACAGCCGTCTCAAACTCGAGAGTGTCAATAAGCCTACTGCTTACCCTTTCTCTTGCTGCGTGTCAGGGTGAGGTGACTCAGCATGCTGGGTCACCAATAGTGCAAACAGTGACTACTGCCACGCTTACCCTCTCTCCCTCTTATCATCATACTCAAGAGTTTACCGGCACGATTAAGGCCGGTAACACCACAGGCATAGGCTTCGAGTTAGCAGGAAAAATTAAGCTCATCGCCGTGGACAGCGGCGACTCGGTTCAACTCGGACAATTACTGGCTCAGCTGGACACGCGACTGCTCGAAGCCGAGCAAGATGAACTCAATGCCAGCGTGTTACAAAATAGCGCCGATCTGCAACTGGCAAAGAGCACCTTAAACCGAAGTCTGGAACTGCAGAAACAGGGATACACCTCCGAGCAGACACTCGATGAACTCAAGGGCCAGCTCAACAGCCTGAAAGCGGGCCAGAAAAGACTCAAGGCTGCCGTATATGCCAATGCCCTGAGAATAGAGAAATCATCACTGCTGGCACCTTTCGATGGTGTGATCAGCAAAAGAAGCAGCAACCTAGGCGAAGTCATCACCTTGGGCAGCGCCATCTTCACCTTAGTCGAAAACAACAACCCTCAAGCCATCATAGGGGTGCCGGTCAATGTGGCACAACACCTGAGTCCTCAACAGAAAATATCACTGCGTGTGGCTAAAACTAACTATTGGGCTCACATAGAAGGCATCGGCGCCGAAGTTAATTCAGTGACCCGAACCGTACCGATACGCCTCTCTCTGCCGAAAGATGCCAAGGTACTCAATGGCGAGATAGCCTATTTGGCCTACGAGAAGGAGATACATCAAGCGGGATTCTGGGTGCCTATTTCGGCGCTTACCGATGGTATTCGGGGACTTTGGAACCTATATGTGCTGCGTTCAGATCTGGACCAGGATAATCATGAAACCTTCAATATTGAGCGAAGAGACATAGAGATCCTCTATACCAAGAATGACATGGCCTTCATTCGAGGCGCGGTTCATGTCGATGAGGCTTATATCGATCGAGGCCTGCATAAGTTGGTCGTAGGTCAGCGTGTCAAACCCACATCTACAGCTGCCACGGCTGCGAGGTAAACAAGATGGTTAAAGCTTTAGTAGAGAATGGACGCTTAGCAAGCTTATTTATCGCCCTCTTGATAGTGGCTGGATTAGGCGCGATATCCAGCTTGCCACGAATGGAAGATCCCGATATTACCAACCGCTTCGCCTCGGTGATCACTCAATATCCGGGAGCATCGGCCGAACGAGTCGAGGCCTTAGTCACCGAAGTATTGGAGAATCGTCTACGCAGGTTAGAAGAGCTGAAACTGATCCAATCCACATCCAGGCCAGGCATTTCGGTTATTCAACTCGAACTTAAAGACAGTGTACAAGATACAGATCCTGTGTGGTCCAGGGCGAGAGATCTCATCGCCGATGCTAAACAAGTATTGCCTGCAGCCGCACAGAATCCGCTACTGGACGATCAAATTGGTTATGCCAGCACCGCCATCTTAGGACTGGTTTGGAAAGGCGGCGGTGAAATTCGTACCGATATGCTCAACCGTTACGCTAAAGAGTTACAGAGTAAGCTTAGGCTGCTCAGCGGGACAGATTTCGTCAAGCTTTATGGTGCCCCTACCGAAGAGGTATTGGTACAACTCGATGGCAACAAGGTCAATCAGCTTGGGCTCACCCCGGCGTCCATCGCCCGTATTCTCAGCAACGCCGATACTAAGGTGTCTGCCGGAGAGATTAATAACAATAATTTCAGAGCCCTGATTGAAGTATCCGGAGAGCTCGACTCACTCTCGAGGATCCGCCGAGTGCCGTTAAAAGTGGACTCTCAGGGTCAGATTATCCGCTTAGGCGATATCGCCACCATTAACAAACAAGCTAAGACGCCAGCCAATTCCATTGCCCTCATAGAGCAGCAGCAAGGTGTGATGGTGGCCGCCCGCATGCTCAATAATACCCGGGTGGACCTTTGGCTAGCCAAAGTCAGAGTCGAAGTCGAAGCCATGCAGGCATCGGTTCCAGCCAATATCGATATCCAATGGCTGTTCGATCAAGAGAGTTATACCAGTGACAGGCTCGGCGGCTTGGTAGGAAGTCTACTGTTAGGTTTCATCATTATTCTGCTGGTCTTGATGCTGACCTTAGGTTTGCGCAATGCCCTCATCGTCTCCCTATCTCTGCCTCTGACTGCACTATTTACCTTAACCTGCATGAAGTTCGTCGGCCTGCCTATCCATCAGATGTCTGTCACCGGCCTGGTCGTTGCCTTAGGGATCATGGTCGATAATGCCATCGTCATCGTCGATGCCATCGCCCAGCGAAGACAACAGGGCTTATCGAGAGTCGAGGCGGTCAGGGCGACACTCAAACACCTGTGGTTACCTCTGGCAGGCTCAACCATCACCACTATGCTCGCCTTCGCTCCTATCGTACTTATGCCAGGTGCGGCCGGAGAATTTGTCGGTGGTATCGCTATATCTGTCATGTTTGCCCTGCTGGGGTCATACATCATCTCCCACACCTTGATAGCCGGCTTAGCGGGTCGTTTCGGTGTAGAAGGAGATCAAGACAAATGGTATCAAAGAGGCATCAGCTTGCCACAAGTGAGCAAGCTGTTTAACGCTTCGCTGACCCTGGCGCTTAAACGCCCTCTGCTGTCAGGCTTGTTAATAGGCATCTTACCCATCACAGGCTTCATTGCTTCGGGTCAGATGACAGAACAATTCTTCCCGCCCTCAGACCGGGATATGTTCCAAATTGAAGTCTATCTTCCCCCCCATGCGAGCGTGGCGAGTACCCGTCATCTCGTTGAACAGATGGATCAACAGCTAAGAGACACGCCGGGCGTGACCCGTATAGACTGGGTCATAGGCGGCAATACGCCTTCTTTTTATTACAATCTGCTGCAACGCCAGCAAGGCGCGAGCAATTACGCCCAGGCCATGGTCAAAGTCGAAGACTTCGACACCGCCAACCATCTCATCCCTCAATTGCAACGAGCACTAGATCTTGCCAACCCTGAGGCGCAGATACTAGTCAGAAAGTTGGAGCAAGGCCCTCCCTTCAATGCCCCGGTTGAGCTAAGAGTATTTGGCCCTAACCTAGATCAACTCAGACTGATTGGCGATGAAGTCAGGCGCATCTTGAGCGATACCCCGGATGTGATACACACACGGGCCACCCTGAGCGCCGGAGCCCCCAAGATATGGTTTCAGGTCAATGAAGATGCCAGCTTGATGAGCGGCCTCAATTTGACTGAGATAGCCGAGCAGATCCAGATGGCCACAACTGGCATCAATGGCGGCAGCATCTTAGAGCAAACTGAATCTATACCCGTGAGAGTCAGGCTACAAGACAGTACTCGGGAGCAGCAGACCAAGCTCTCTGAGATCAACCTGGTATCCTCATCGGGAGCTGGCATTCCCTTATCGGCCCTCGCCGAAAGCCAGATCCAAGTCAGTCGCGGCGCGATTCCTCGCCGTGATGGCCAGAGGGTCAATTCCATAGAGGCCTATATTGTCAGCGGTGTGCTGCCGCAACAGGTGCTCGATGATGCTAAGGCGCGAATAGACGAGCTTAACTTGCCTGCTGGCTATCATATCGAAGTCGGCGGAGAGAGTGCTAAACGCAATGAGGCCGTAGGCAACCTACTGTCTAATTTAGTCTTAGTCGTTACCTTACTGTTAGCAACTGTGGTGTTGTCATTTAACTCATTCAGGCTAACGGCCATCATACTATTCAGCGCGATGCAGTCCGCTGGGCTTGGTTTACTGGCTGTCTACCTGTTCGGTTATCCGTTTGGCTTCACCGTGATCATCGGCCTATTAGGCCTGATGGGACTCGCCATTAATGCGGCTATCGTCATCCTGGCCGAGCTTGAGGACCAGAGTGATGCCAGAGAAGGCAATATAGACACCATAGTCAGGGTCGTATCGGGCTGTGGTCGTCATATCGGCTCCACGACCATTACCACAATAGGCGGCTTCCTGCCCTTGATTATCGCCGGAGGTGGCTTCTGGCCCCCCTTCGCCATCGCGATTGCCGGTGGTACCTTGCTCACCACCTTACTCTCGCTGATCTGGGTACCGACCATGTATAAGCTCGTGATGCGACCTGAAAAAAGCGCCAATGACAATAATCAAAATAAGGCGCTTATAGCAAGCCAGAGCTAACCGATACCAATGACATCGAGGAGCATACAAATGTGCTCCTCTTTTTTTATCCTATTCCGCAATCCATTCATCTCCCCATTCATCTTCCCACTCATCTCCCCATTCAGCCGCTCTTCATTGCGGATTTGCTACACAGAAAAGAAAAATAATACTGAGATCACACCTATTCATGTCGCTTTTAGATCTATATCAATTCATTGATTGTTAAAGTGATTTAGATTGACACTATAAAATAATAACAGTGGACCTCTAGATGAATTATAAACATTGGCCAATTGCGAAACAGATAGGGGCACTCGCCCTGATTCTAACCATCTTAGTGTTCGGAGTAACTGGCAGCGTATCCTACCTCGCCGCCGCAGATGAGCTCGAAGTTAAGGCGGTGACGGGGATCAAGGCCCAGATGCAGAGCACGGCGGATCTGATCGAGCTGCAGTATTCCACTCTTCTCGCTCTAGCGCGCCGCAACGCAGATATTTTGCGGATCATGTATCCGGGCCAGTTCAGCAAACCCGACAAGACGGTGAAGATATTCGGCAAAGCCACCCCGGCATTGAAGCATGAGAAAGAGCAACTCAATGCCACCAAGAGTAAGGTCGATCGTTATTCGAATCTTACCGGCGGCAACGCCACTATCTTCGTCCGTGATGGCGATGACTTCCTGCGTATCTCCACCTCCTTGAAGATGACCGATGGCAAACGCGCCCTCGGCACCTATCTGGGCAAGGATCACCCGGGTTATCGGGCCCTGCTCAAGGGGGAGATATATGAAGGCTATGCCAACCTGTTTGGTAAAGATTATATGACGGTATATCGCCCGTTCACCGATGTACAGGGCCGGGTCATCGGCATCTTGTACATAGGCTTCGATATCACAGATTCTCTGACCCAACTCAGACAGACGGTCACGCAGCTGAAGATCGAAGAGACCGGCCATTACATGTTGATGCGCAGCAAAGATAATAGCATCATCGCCCACCCCAAATTCCAGAGCGGTACCATCATGACCCCAGAGATGTTGAATGGGCTGACGCTCAGACAGGCATTGACTGATAAGGGCTCATGGCGATATACGTCTACAGACCAGCACCAGATGTATGCCTACACCGTCGATGTTCCGGGTTGGAACTGGGCATTAATCGGCATGACTAAGGTGAGTGAGCTCAACGAGGAGAGCCTCACGTTACTGCGCATCAATGTTGCCGTCAGTGCGGTGGGTATCATCTTCATCACGCTGATGTTATCCCTGGTGCTCGTCAAGGCACTGAAGCCCTTGGGAGTATTGCAACAGCAACTGGACATGCTCGGCCATGGGGATCTATCGCAAACGTTTGCCCAGCCAAGCAGCGACAGTAACAATGAGGTCGATAAGATCACCATCAGCACCTCGGAGATGGCCGAAAGTCTCAGACAGCTGATAGTTGCGCTGCAACAGTCGGTCGGGACATTAGAGACCCAGGCATCACAAGCACAAGAGGTTGCCAAACTCAATGGCGAGGAGGCTCAGTCTCTGATGGCGCAAACAGATCAAATAGCCACGGCCATCGAAGAGATGTCGACCTCGATTCGCGACGTCGCCAGCCATGCCAGCGAAGGGGCGGATAAGAGCCAACAGGTCGATATAGCCTCACGCGAAGGACATCAACAATTGAACCTAGTGGTTCAAGGCTTGGCAAAACTCAATCAACAGTTAAATTCAAGCCATGTCAGTGTCGAGAATGTCACCAAAGAGAGTGAGGCCATCAGCAAGGTGACCGAAGTCATCAATGGTATCGCCGGACAGACTAACTTGCTGGCGCTCAATGCCGCCATCGAGGCCGCCAGGGCTGGAGAACAAGGCAGAGGATTTGCCGTCGTTGCCGATGAGGTACGCACCTTGGCCCAGAGGACACAAGCGTCTATCACAGAGATAGAAGTAACAATCAATCAACTCCAGGCCCAAGTAAAAATAACCGCAACTCAGATGGCACAGAGCCAGCAACTGGGAGTGTCATCGGCAACTCAAGGTGAAGAGGCCAATAGTCAACTTAATCAGATCACTAACAGCATAGGAGAGCTCGCCATAGCCTCGAGCAGCATAGCCAGCGCAACAGAACAACAGAGCGCCGTCGCTGACGAGATCACCCGCAATCTGCATCAGATCACCGAGCTTGCCCGAGACGGCGAGCAAAGAGCCGGTGAGACTGTCAATTCAGCCATGGAATTGTCGAATATTGCCGCCGAAATAAAGCAAAAAATCAGCATATTTAGAGCATAAATATGTGAGTGACGAGATGACACCGAGGGACGCTTCATTGCTGTGGCGTTTCTCTTCTCGTGACTCGTGACTCTAAACCTGCCAACACCATATCTAATATCAATTAAATAGCCTATAAGGCGACTCTCGCTTAAAGCAAAAAAATTTACATCATTCAAGCTGGATTCCGGCCACAAGCATGCCGGAATGACGTGTATCTTGAGCTTTCGGCTCTGCCTTGAGCTTTCTTAGCCTTATCTTGAGCCCTCTTGCCCCTATCTTGAGCTTTCTTGGCTCTATCTTGAGCTTTCTTGGCTCTATCTTGAGCTTTCTTGGCTCTATCTTGAGCTTTCTTGGCTCTATCTTGAGCTTTCTTGGCTCTATCTTGAGCCTTCTTTCTCTATCTTGAGCTTCTTTGCTTCAGCCTCGGCCTTCTTGCTTCTGCCTTCTTGCCTTAATAAATAAAAAGCCCCGCTCCTTTCTCAAGGGCGGGGCTTTTTTAGTATCGACTAGAGCGGAAAATAATTAATCTTTATTCTCTGTCTCTCTGTCCATATTCTCGGTGTTCTCGAGCCAAAGGGCATTGATGATGCCGAATGAACACGCCAGCAATACTCCAAGTATCCAAGCAAAATACCACATAGATTGAACTCCTTATTAGTAAAGTGACGTCTTATTGTCTTCGATGAAACTGCGAGATAAACGGCCGAACATCTTATAGTAAGTGTAGATAGTGTATGAAAGCACTATCGGGATAAAGATAATCGCAGCCCAAGTCATCACAGTCAGAGACGTTTCACTCGCCGTGGCATCCCACATGGTCAAGCTCACGTTTGGCTCCAAAGATGAAGGCATTACAAACGGGAACATAGCTGCACCACAGGTCAAGATCACAGCAGCAATAGCTAATGAACTAAACAGGAAGGCGAAACCAGAACGATTCAAGCGACTGGCGACGATGACCAAGAGTGGCATGATTAATCCCAAAACAGGGAACATCATAGTCAAAGGATACTTGTCATAGTTCGCCAACCAGGCACCAGATTCGACGGCAACCGTCTTAAGTGTTGGATCCGAAACCCCATAAGTATCGAGAGCTGAGGTGATCACATAGCCGTCGATACCATTGACCAGCCAGACACCGGCTGCGCCAAACAAGACAAACAATAGTAAGGCGAGTACCTGAGCCGCATTCGCAGAACGGGCTCTCAAATCACTCTCAGTCTTCATCTGTAACCAGGTTGCACCTTGCATCATAAACATGCTGACGCAGATAAGACCCGCTATGATACCGAAGGGATTCAACAAGCCGAAGAAGCCACCATGGTAAGTCGCACGCAAGTATTCATCGAAATTGAACGGCACACCTTGAAGCAAGTTACCGAAGGCAACACCTATGATCAGCGGCGGTACGAAGCCACCGATAAACAGCGCCTTATCCCATGCTGAACGCCATCTTGGATCTTCGATTTTAGAGCGGTAATCGAAGCCTACGGGTCTGAGGTATAAGGCAAACAGCACCAACATCATCGCCACATAGAAGCCCGAAAACGACACCCCGTATACCATGGGCCAAGCTGCAAACAAGGCGCCACCGGCAGTGATGAACCATACCTGATTACCGTCCCAATGAGGGGCAATGGTATTGATCATAATACGACGTTCAGTGTCATCTTTACCTAGAATAGGCAAGAGTGCACCTACCCCCATATCGAAACCATCTGTGACGGCGAAACCAATAAAGAGCAAGCCTATCAGCGCCCACCAGATAAATCTTAACATTTCATAATCAAACATAATCAGATCTCCTTTTAGGCGTCCAGGTTTTCAAAATGATAACGACCCGTCTTCAAACTACTGGGTCCCATGCGAGCAAATTTAAGCATTAGATACACTTCGATCACCAACAAAATAGTATAAAAAGTCGTAATTGAGATGATACTGAACCAAAGATCACCTACGGTAACACTCGATGCGGACATGAAGGTCGGTAAAATCTCTGAGATAGTCCAAGGTTGACGACCAAATTCAGACACAAACCAGCCACACTCGATGGCAATCCAGGGCAAGGGCAAGCTGTACAGCGCCGCTTTCAGTACCCAAGGTTTCTCTTCGATGCGATGACGCGTGCTTTGCCAGAATGCAGCGGCAAACACGAATAGCATGATGATCCCCGATCCCACCATGACTCGGAAGGTCCAGAACATAGGTGCTACGCTTGGAATAGAATCCTTAGCCGCTGCGACTATTTGCTCTTCCGTTGCATCGACTACCTTGTCGGTATAACGTTTCAGCAAGAATCCGTAACCTAGATCAATTTTAGCCTCTTCAAACGCTGCAAGTAATTCAGGTGACTTATTACCTTCACGTAATTCAGTCAACATGGCATAAGCTTTCATACCATTGCGAATACGAATTTCGTGATCGGCAATGAGATCATGTATCCCAGTGACTTCTTCATCCAAAGAACGTGTAGCTATGATGCCCATTGCGAATGGGATCTTGATGGCATAATCGGTTTCCATGGTTTCCTGATTAGGGAAGCCCACCACAGTAAACGAAGCCGGAGCCGGTTCTGTATGCCACTCAGCTTCAATCGCTGCTAATTTGACTTTCTGCACTTCGCCGACTTTATAGCCTGATTCATCACCGAGTACGATAACCGACAGAATTGATGCTAAACCGAAACTCGCAGCAATCGCGAACGAACGACGAGCAAACGGCAAGTCGCGTTTGTTAAGGATATAGTAAGAACTGATAGCCAAGACGAACATGGCACCGGCAACGTAACCAGAAGCCACGGTATGGACAAACTTAACTTGAGCAACCGGGTTAAATAACACTTCTCCCCAATTCGTCATCTCCATGCGCATGGTTTCATAGTTAAACACCGATCCCACAGGATTCTGCATCCAACCGTTGGCAATCAAGATCCACAACGCTGACATGTTAGAGCCGAAGGCAACTAACCAGGTGACCGCCAGATGCTGGCGTTTACTGAACCTATCCCAACCGAAGAAGAACATGCCCACTAAGGTGGATTCGAGGAAGAAGGCCATCAATCCTTCGATTGCCAATGGCGCCCCAAAAATATCGCCGACGTAATGGGAAAAATATGACCAGTTAGTGCCGAACTGGAACTCCATAGCGAGCCCGGTAGCGACGCCCAAAGCAAAGTTAATACCGAATAACTTACCCCAAAACTTGGTCATATCTTTATAAACCTGCTTATCTGTCATCACATAGAGTGACTCCATGATAGCCAGCAAGAAAGCGAGGCCCAAAGTTAAGGGAACAAACAAGAAGTGATACATGGCTGTCATCGCAAATTGAAAGCGAGAGAGCTCAACAACTTCTTCTAAAATCATTAGTGACTCCTTAGGTGGTGCAACCATCAACTAAGATTAGATCCCCATCAATCAAAGTTAATGCCTATTGAGGAATTTTATTTTAAGCCTTTTACTCGCTCAGTGGCGGTAAAGAGAGGCTAAATATCGTTTTTTACAAAATGTTCGAAATAAGCACAATAATGTTCAAATCAAGCCATTTCCATGACCAAGCTCACAACAATATATATATTTGCGCTAAGTACATGGGTAAAACATAACACACTAGAAGCTAAATCTTTATTATCAAAAACTTAACTAAAACACAGACTATTCTCACCGCTATTTTATACCATTCAAATTTGATTCAAATCAATCAATCACTGGGGTTAACATGGGTTTTGTGGCTAAGGACACAGTTCACTACACGACTCGGTTGACCAAGTCTAGATACCGTGTTAGGAAGCTAGCCACCTCAGATATAAACAAGAATTTCACCCGTTAACCACAAATTTCAAAATAAACCCGAACAAAATAGATGGTAACAGTAAAAAACATTAAATATATTAAACAAAACGAATTCAAGATTAACGCCCAACACACTGTTATTATTGCAATTAATAATCAGTGGCACTATATATATAACAATTTACCTACAATATGGATTAGCTTTAGTAATGACGAACTGTAATTTTTCTCGCTTGATGATTAATCCATACAGGAATAATATACGTCTTGTGCTCAGGAGCGACTAATGTAATCCGGTGAAGTAGCCCGGTCTAGTCAAACTCCGCTCACATAACCCTTTAACTGTGTGGAGATACCATTATGAAAAAATTATTGAATCGTTTAGCAAATAACTACAAGCGTGTTTTTGTTGAACTTTATACTGCTAGAGAACGTTAAACTTCCACTAGAGTAGACAGATTTACTTGAAGTTTTGTTAGCGCAAAACGGCCACCTAGCTGATTCAGCTAGGTGGCTTTTTCATATCTAAGCCTTTCAAAACCCCCTGATTACACAGTTTAGCTAACGCCTAATCAAGCAACCACATATATACTAGTTGAGTCTATTACTAATCGCTAGCGCTCCAATTACACACTTGCCAATAGATCCACAGCTAACTGTGTATTTATCACGGTTTAGTACACCCTAACTCTCTAATGTAATCCTAACTCTCTATTTAGTAGGGAATAAATTATGACTGTTTTCTCTAAAAAAAAGAGCATCGAAATTTTCGATGCTCTTTTTCAGCAGATTTGCTGCAGTTGAAGTTAAAAAACCAAGCCAAGTTGAGACCTGGCTCAATATCAATTTAACCCAATTTTACTCGCGCGTTTCTGAACATTCTCATCCAAGGGCTGTCTTCTCCCCATGAATCGGGATGCCATGAGTTTGCCACGGTTCTAAACACACGCTCAGGATGTGGCATCATGATAGTCACACGACCATCTGTGCTACATATCCCCGATAGTGCATTTGGCGAGCCGTTAGGATTCTGCGGGTACTTAGTGGCGATCTCACCTTGACCATTCACATATCTCAGCGCTATGGTGCCAGAGGCTTCGGCTAATGCCATGGCTTCAGCCGATGCAAACTCGGCGCGGCCTTCTCCATGTGATACAGCGATAGGCATACGCGAGCCTTGCATCCCTTCGAAGAAGATTGAAGGGTTCTTCTGTATCTCCACTAAGCTGACTCGAGCCTCGAAACGCTCGGAGCGGTTACGTACAAAACGTGGCCAATGCTCGGTGCCAGGAATGATCTCTTTCAGCGTGGATAACATCTGGCAACCATTACAAACCCCCAGAGAGAAACTGTCTTCACGCTCGAAGAACTGAGTAAACTGCTCACGGGCACGGGTATTAAACAAGATTGACTTAGCCCAACCTTCACCAGCACCCAGCACGTCACCATAAGAGAAGCCGCCACAAGCCGCTAAGCCCTGGAACTCATCTAAAGTTACCCGACCACTGAGGATGTCACTCATGTGAACATCACGACTCTCAAAGCCTGCTCTGTCGAAGGCAGCAGCCATCTCCAGATGCGAGTTAACCCCTTGTTCACGCAAGATAGCCATCTTAGGTGCAGCACCTTTCAAGATAAATGGTGCGGCGACATCTTGACTCGGGTCGAATTTAAGGTCGACAGTCAAGCCAGGCTCACTTGCATCATGCTTAAGCTTGAACTCTTCATCGGCACACTCAGGGTTATCCCTCAGTGATTGCATCTGATGCGTGGTCTCGGCCCAGATAGTCCTTAGCTCGGTACGAGACTCGACCAGTATTGCTCTGTCACCATCATTGATCGTTATAGTATCGTCAGCCGTTAAGCTGCCAATAACGTGACAGGCAACGCCCGCGGCATTGAACTTAGCAATGATGGCTTCACTTTGTGCACAGCTAACCTGAATGACACCACCAAGCTCCTCATTAAAGAGTCGCTCGATATCGGTGCCGTCTACATCTGCAAGGTCGATATTAAGTCCTGTGTTGCCCGCAAACGCCATCTCAACCAAGGTGGTAAATAAACCACCATCGCTGCGATCGTGATAGGCAATAACATCACGACTTGCAACTAACGGCTGAATCACTTCGAAGAAACCACGCAGCAAACTCGAGTCTTGCAGATCCGGCGCACTATCGCCAAGCACACTATATACTTGCGCAAGACATGAACCACCGAGACGATTATTGCCGGCGCTCAAGTCAATCAATAACAGCTCTGTGTCACCTTTATCGGTGCGTAGCTCTGGCGTGACTGTGTTGCGGATATCTTGTACTGCACCGAACGCGGTAATCACCAGCGACATAGGAGAGGTCACCGACTTATCGACGCCCTGATCTTGCCATGCTGTCTTCATCGACATCGAGTCTTTACCGACGGGAATAGTCAAATCTAGCTCAGGACACAACTCCTCACCGATAGCTTTAACTGCCTCATATAGACCGGCATCTTCGCCCGGGTGACCCGCAGCAGACATCCAGTTGGCAGACAACTTGATACGCTTGAATGAACCAATATCGGTACCGGCTATGTTCATGATTGATTCGGCAACGGCCATACGTGCAGAGGCGCCAAAGTCCAGCAGTGCGAGCGGGGTACGCTCACCCAGAGACATGGCTTCACCAGTATATGAATCGTAACTCGCTGCTGTAACGGCGCAATCGGCAACCGGTACCTGCCAAGGACCCACCATCTGATCGCGGTTAACAAGACCCGTCACACTTCTATCACCAATAGTGATAAGGAAGGTCTTCTCGGCTACAGTTGGAAGTCTAAGGATACGACGAACGGCATCTTTAATTTCAATCTTACTCTGGTCCACAGCCGGAGACTCAGCTTTGGCACTGACCACATCGCGGCTCATCTTAGGTGCTTTACCTAATAAGACCTCTAATGGAAGATCGATAGGCTTATCACCGAAATGCTCATCACTCATGGATAGATGACGCTCCTCAGTTGCCACACCGACAACAGAGTAAGGCGCACGTTCACGTTCACAGATAGCGGTGAAGGTATCGAGATCCTCTGGCGCGACAGACATCACGTAACGTTCTTGAGATTCATTACACCAGATCTCAAGCGGGCTCATACCGGGCTCATCCGATGGCACATCTCTTAATTCGAATTTTCCGCCACGCTCACCATCGTTGACCAGTTCGGGGAAGGCATTTGATAGACCACCTGCGCCCACATCATGGATAAATTGAATCGGGTTCCTATCACCCATCTGCCAACAACGGTCGATAACTTCCTGACAACGACGCTCCATCTCAGGGTTTTCACGCTGCACCGAAGCGAAATCGAGATCTTCGTTAGACTCACCGGATGTCATCGAAGAGGCTGCACCGCCACCAAGACCGATATTCATCGCGGGGCCACCAAGTACTATTAGCTTAGCGCCAACGGTGATCTCACCTTTCTGTACATGCTCTGCACGAATGTTGCCCAGACCACCGGCCAACATGATCGGTTTATGGTAACCGCGCACTTCGACGCCGTTATGGCTGCTGACTTCCTGCTCGTAGGTACGGAAATAACCTAGCAGAGCCGGACGACCAAATTCATTGTTAAATGCCGCGCCGCCCAATGGGCCTTCGGTCATGATATCCAGAGCCGTTACGATACGCTCAGGCTTACCGTAATCGGTTTCCCAAGGCTGAACGAAACCCGGGATCTTAAGGTTCGATACGCTAAAGCCCGTTAAACCGGCTTTTGGCTTAGAACCACGACCAGTCGCACCTTCATCACGGATCTCACCACCAGAACCAGTAGCAGCACCCGGGTATGGGCTGATCGCCGTTGGATGGTTATGGGTTTCGACCTTTATCAGGATATGCATAGGCTCGGTGTGATAACTATATACACCATCATCTTCCGGAAAGAAGCGACCCGCGGTATAGCCTTCCATCACGGCAGCGTTATCTTTGTAAGCAGAAAGCACACCATCCGGAGTAACGGCGAAGGTATTCTTAATCATCTTGAACAAGGATTTTGGCTGAACTTCACCATCGATTGTCCAATCTGCATTGAAAATTTTATGTCGACAATGTTCTGAGTTTGCCTGAGCAAACATCATCAGCTCGACATCATTTGGGTTACGGCCCAATTTAACGAAGTTTTCGACTAAATAATCGATCTCATCGTTGGCTAAGGCTAAACCAAGCTGTGTGTTAGCAAGCTCAAGCGCACTACGACCTTCACCTAAGATGTCGACACTCTTGACGACTGCTGGCTCGGTACGCACGAAAAGTACAGCCGCCTGCTCGAAGTCAGTAAGGATGACTTCGACCATGCGGTCATGTAAGAGTGCAGTCAGTGACAACTCTTGCTCGGTCGTTAGCGCATCAGATTCTACATAGTAAGCAATACCACGCTCTAATCGCTTAACTTTATTGAGACCACAGTTATGGGCAATATCGGTAGCCTTAGAAGACCAAGGAGAAATTGTACCAGGGCGTGGTGTGACAAAATGAAGTGTGCCTTGTGGCGCATGGGCTTCGATAGCCGGGCCATAGGTTAGGAGTTTTGCAAGTTGCTGGGTCTCGTTCTCGCCGAGAGACTCAGTTAAATCTGCTAAATGTACGTACTCAGCATAGATGCCAGAAACAGGAAGCGAAGCGGTTTGACAAGCTTCCATTAACTTTTGAACTCTAAACGCTGATAAAGCTGGGGCTCCGCGGATGATCTCCATCACGTCATTTCACCTTATATATTATAATTGCAGGGTCAGAACTGGCGACATTATAGGGAAAGATGACAGACAAAGCACCCGCAGTTACTGGCGAAAACAGTGTTCTCTATAGCGAAAAATAGCCTTGTATAAATTTTGTTCACAGTCGACTCGAAAACGGGAATTAATCGACAATATCACTCATAATATTAACTAACACTTCGCCACAGCATGATTGCTTTTTGTACAGAAATGCTGTTTTTATTCAGTTCGCGAGCAATATGATATAATTGCCCGCTATGTCTACGACAATAACTAGATGATTTAGCGATAAATGAAAAAAATTCTGTTTGTTTTACTTACACTTACTCTACTGGCCGCCTGCCAGAGAGTCGCAGTGGAACAAACTGAAGTGATGCCCGAACCTGCAGCTAAAACACAATTAAATGTAGGCACTCTCTATGGTTCACAAATCTTCGTCACCACAGGACAAGGTGAAGCTGGTTTCGATTATGAGATGGCTGCTGGTTTCGCCGATTTTCTCGAGCTCGATTTAGAGATGAAACCTTACCCCAACATAGGTGAGCTTTACACTGCACTCGATAATGGTGAAATCGACTTTATTGCGGCAGGTCTTGCGGACACACAGACTCGACGGGAAAAGTTTCGTCTGGGCCCGCCTCTCTACCGTGTTAATCAAGTTTTAGTTTATAAGCAAGGCACAAAAGTGCCCAAAGATATCTCCCAATTAGAAGAAAACATCACGGTCATCACAGATTCTTCCTTCGTGGAGACCTTGTCGCAACTGCAGAAACTGTACCCGGATCTCCTCTGGGATCAAGAAAAAGATAGAGACAGCGAAGAGTTGATGGGCATGATTGCTAGAGGCGAGATAACCTACACCATAGCCGACTCGACCACCTTCGATATCAACCGCCGATTTATGCCAGAGCTCCGCGCCGGTCCCATATTGAAGGAAAGACAAGCCATAGTCTGGTTACTCCCTCCACATCAAAGTGATCAGTTGATGAGTGATCTCTTAACCTTCTGGCACCAAGAGAAACGCAGCGGCACCCTGGCACATCTCAACGAAAAATATTTTGCCCATGTGAAGCGCTTCGATTATGTCGATACTCGTGCATTTCTGCGAGCCATCGACAATAAGTTGCCGAGATACAAAGAAAAATTCCAATTTTATGCCGATGGTTTAGATTGGCGTAAACTTGCCGCGACCGCTTATCAGGAGTCTCACTGGAATCCTAATGCTCGTTCTCCCACAGGCGTTCGCGGGCTGATGATGTTAACCTTGCCAACGGCAAAGCAGGTAGGAATCGCCAACAGGCTAGATCCAGAGCAGAGCATCAAGGGAGGCGCTAAATACCTCAATGATATTTTAAAGCGCTTACCTGAGTCCATTCCGGAAAATCAACGTATGTGGTTTGCCTTAGCATCCTATAATATCGGCTACGGACATGTGGAAGATGCGCGTAAGCTCGCCGAGTCTATGGGGCTCAACCCCAGTGCATGGAGAGATCTGAAAGTAGTGCTTCCATTACTGCAGAAACGTAAATACTATAAGCGAACCCGATATGGTTATGCTCGCGGAAACGAGGCGGTCCATTATGTTGACAGCATTCGCCGCTACTATGACACCTTAGTCTGGGTAGATAATCAGAACCGAATGATAGAAGATGAGAAAGCCAGAGCCGAAGAGACTCAAGTGGTCGAGCTTTCTAATAAAGAAAACAGTGAACTAGCGGGTACACCACCTGAGTAAGCTGGTTACGCACTGACACAAAATAATCAGCATACCTATGCTTTCAGTAGTACTAATGGATTTAACGGAAATATAATGAAAAAAACAAAAATGAAGTTTAGCTCTACCAGACGCAGAACACAGCAAAAAGCCAAACACTTGCGCACCTTAAGCCGCCAGAAAATGTTCTTCGCATTTATTCAACCTGCAGAATAGCAAAGGGGTTTGTCGTTATTTAAACAGACAAACACCTAAGTTCAGTCATTTAGAATCTGCTTTTCAGCCTCAAGTCTTTTCTCTAGCTGCCTCTGTTCCTTCTTCTCTTTGCGTCGACGCCTGAAGAACTGACTCAGCTGTTCACTGCATTCATCGGCTAACACTCCGTCACTGACTTGCAGCTGATGATTAAATGCCGGGTGTCTCACCAGATCGATAACCGTTCCTGCCGCCCCCGTCTTCTCATCTTTTGCCCCGAAGACCAGACGTTCAATACGAGAATGAACCATAGCGCCGGCGCACATAGCGCACGGTTCCAGAGTGACATAAAGAGTGGTGTTCAGTAGACGATAATTCTCGATCGCCTTTCCAGCCTGACGCAAGCACTGCATCTCGGCATGAGCGGAAGGGTCATGTAACCCAATACAGTAATTGAACCCCGCACTGACTAGCTCACCATCTTTGACTAACACGGCTCCAACAGGCACCTCACCTACGGCTTCGGCTTTACGGGCCATCTCCATCGCCATCGACATGAAGTGTTTATCTAACGCTAATTGTGAAGCGTTTTCATCAGGCTGCTCTTGGGACTCTTTTTTCTGCTCAGACAAGGGGTTTTCCACCAGGTAACTATTAACATTGTTTTTCAAGGAACAAAAAAGGCGCCGAAGCGCCCTTGCTATTTTACACTTAAGTCTAGTTAAGTGTCAGTTAAGCGTTGATTATTCCCATTCGATAGTCGCAGGCGGCTTACCCGAAATATCGTAAACGACTCGTGAGATACCATCGATTTCATTGATGATACGGTTAGACACCAGGCCTAAGAAGTCGTAAGGAAGATGGGCCCAATTTGCCGTCATAAAGTCGATGGTTTCCACTGCACGCAATGAAACCACCCAGTCATATTTACGGCCATCGCCCATCACGCCAACAGAGCGTACTGGTAGGAACACGGTAAATGCCTGGCTGACCTTGTTATAAAGGTCTGCTTTATGCAGTTCTTCGATGAAGATAGCATCGGCAAGGCGTAGCAGATCACAGAACTCTTTCTTCACTTCACCAAGTACACGCACACCCAAACCCGGTCCAGGGAATGGATGACGGTAAAGCATGTCGTATGGCAGACCTAACTCAAGACCTATCTTACGCACTTCATCTTTAAACAGTTCACGCAGTGGCTCAACAAGACCTAGCTCCATATCATCAGGCAATCCGCCGACGTTATGGTGTGACTTGATCACATGAGCCTTACCCGTAGCACTACCGGCAGACTCGATGACATCAGGATAGATGGTGCCCTGAGCCAACCATTTAGCGTTGGCACATTTCTTCGACTCTTCATCGAAAATCTCGACAAAAACACGGCCAATGATCTTACGCTTAGCTTCGGGATCGGCCTCACCTTTCATGGCATCGAGGAAACGGTTTTCAGCAGTCACATGAACTATTTTCAGTCCGAAATGGTCGCCAAACATGTCCATCACTTGCTCGGCTTCATTGAGACGCAGCAGACCGTTATCGACAAACACACAAGTCAGCTTGTCGCCGATAGCACGGTGCAGCAACATAGCAACAACCGATGAGTCGACGCCACCAGACAGACCTAAGATAACTTCATCATCACCTATCTGTTGCTTAAGCTTAGCTATTGCATCTTCAATGATGGAAGCTGACTTCCAGTTTGCTTCACACTGACAGATATCTAATGCGAAATGCTCAAGTATACGTTTGCCCTGACGGGTATGAGTCACTTCAGGGTGAAACTGCACACCGTAAAACTTTTTCTCTTCGTTTGCCATGGCTGCAAAAGGACAAGTCTCTGTCTTGGCAACGCTGACGAAGCCTGCTGGGATTTCAGAGACTTTATCGCCGTGGCTCATCCAGACATCGAGCAGTGGCTTGCCAATTTCACTGACAGCGTCTTCTATGCTGTTAAACAGAGCCGAATCGGTTTGAACTTCTACCTGAGCGTAACCAAATTCACCTTCGCCTACGCCTTGAATAACCTTGCCACCGAGCTGCTCTGACATGGTCTGCATACCGTAGCAGATCCCAAGTACAGGAACGCCGGCATTGAAGACGTACTCAGGGGCACGAGGTGAACCTTCAGCTGTTACGCTCTCAGGGCCACCGGCCAGGATAATACCGTTTGGAGCAAAACCTTTAATCTGCTCTTCACTCACATCCCAGGCCCATAGTTCACAGTAAACGCCTATCTCACGAATACGGCGGGCGATGAGTTGTGTGTACTGAGATCCAAAATCTAAGATCAGTATCTTATGCTCATGAATATTGTTCATGGGGAACCTTTATTTATTTATCTAGTTTGTCGGTATCAATCTTAATTTAACGCTAATTACGTGAACTAAGATCGGCATAAATGAGGATATTTAAAACGGGCGACTCTCGCCGCCCCTTTCTAAACCAAGGTGCAAAGCTAAATTATGAGCGTGGGCTGTAGTTAGGTGCTTCTTTGCTGATAGTCACATCATGTACATGGGACTCACCCATGCCGGCCGAAGTGATTTTCACAAACTCGGCTTTTTCATTCAGCTCTTTGATCGTGGCACAGCCTGTCAGGCCCATGCATGAACGTAGACCGCCCATATACTGGTGAATGATCTCTTTAAGCTTGCCCTTATAAGCAACGCGGCCTTCGATACCTTCCGGCACTAACTTATCGGCAGCATTGTCACTCTGGAAGTAACGATCCGATGAACCTTGTGTTTGGTTCATGGCGCCTAGAGAACCCATACCTCGGTATGACTTATAGGTACGGCCATTGTGTAGTTCAGTCTCGCCCGGCGCCTCATCGGTGCCGGCAAACATGGAACCAGCCATGATGCATGAAGCACCAGCGGCTAAGGCTTTGGCTAAATCGCCTGAGAAACGGATACCGCCATCGGCAATAACCGGAATATTTAAATGTTTAATGGCTTCGGCTGCATCGGAAACGGCGGTGATCTGAGGCACACCCACACCGGTAACGATACGAGTCGTACAGATAGAACCAGGGCCGATACCGACCTTAACAGCGTTAACACCGGCTTCAACCAGCGCCAATGCACCTTCGGCGGTTGCCACGTTGCCACCGACAATCTGTAAATCTGGATATTTAGCACGAGTATCACGAATACGCTGAAGTACACCTTCAGAATGACCATGTGATGAATCGATGAGCAGAACGTCAACACCGGCAATAACCAAGGCATCGACACGCAGTTCGTTACCTGGACCGGCACCGACAGCAGCGCCAACACGCAGGCGACCTAGCTCATCTTTACAGGCATTGGGTTTTTGCTCGGCTTTTTGGAAATCTTTTACTGTGATAAGACCCTTGAGCTTAAAATTACCATCGACAACCAGCACTTTCTCAACTCGATGAGAGTGCATCAATTTTTGCACTTCATCCAGCTTAGTGCCTTCAGCAACGGTAACCAGACGATCTTTAGGTGTCATCACCTGATCGACGGTACGACTCCAGTCAGTGATAAAGCGCACGTCACGGCCGGTAATAATACCGACAAGTTCATTGGCATCGTTGACAACCGGGTAACCGGCGAAGCCATTCTTCAGGGTCAGAATCTTAAGATCGGCCAAGGTAGTAGTAGGAGTCACGGTCACAGGCTGTTGTACGATACCTGCTTCGTAAATCTTAACTTTACGGACTTCTTCGGCTTGTTGCTCAATTGTCATATTTTTATGAATAAAACCTAGACCACCTTCTTGTGCAATGGCAATAGCCAAACGAGCTTCAGTCACGGTATCCATGGCTGCAGACACTATAGGGGTATTAAGTTCTATTTTATTAGTTAGACGAGTCTTGAGAACGGCGGTATTAGGGAGTACGGTCGAGTGTGCAGGAACAAGTAACACATCATCAAAAGTGAGTGCTTCTTTCTTTAAACGTAGCATGGCAACATCTCCCAAATAGAGTAAGTTTCGAGTGAAATATTGCGGCGAGATTATACCTTGCATATTGGCCTTGGTAAATGGAAAATAGTAAAAAAGTACGGTTAACCCCAAAATCCCTATGAAAATGCCAAAAAATAATGTTTATACCGTTTCACGTCTCAACGGTGAAGTTCGTCAACTTCTGGAAGGCGAGCTGGGTAAAATATGGCTCAATGCCGAGATTTCAAACTTCGCCGCTCCGGGATCGGGACACTGGTACCTGACCCTCAAAGATAACCAGGCTCAAATTCGCTGTGCCATGTTCAAGGGCCGCAACCGCTCGGTGACCTTCAAGCCTATTAATGGTCAACAAGTACTGGTTAAGGGCTCAATCAGCGTCTATGAACCCAGAGGCGACTATCAACTCATCATAGAGTCCATGCTTCCTGCCGGCGATGGCCTGCTAGCGCAGCAATATGAAGCGCTGAAGATGAAGCTGGCGGCCGAAGGCTTATTTGCTGCCGATACCAAACGCCCTATCCCATCCAATATTCAGAAGATAGGCGTCATCACCTCGGCAACGGGGGCAGCCCTTAAAGATGTACTCCACGTGTTAGCCAGACGAGACTCCTCTATCGAAGTGGTGGTCTACCCGACCCAAGTACAGGGAGAGCCTGCGGCACAACTCATTTGTAACGCCATCGCCATCGCCAATGCCAGACAGGAAGTCGATGTGCTCTTGCTGACCCGAGGCGGTGGATCCCTCGAAGATCTCTGGTGTTTCAACAGTGAAGATCTCGCCCATGCCATCTATAACAGCGCCCTACCCATTATCTCGGCTGTCGGCCACGAGATAGATACCACCATCAGCGATTATGTCGCCGATGTACGAGCCCCAACGCCCTCGGCTGGCGCCGAACTGCTCTCAAAAGATGCCGAAAACAAGGGTGAGAAACTCGGGCTATTTATCTCAAGACTCAGACAGAGCTGGCAGCATTACCAGCTGAAAACCAACAGCCACATGAGTACCTTAATTCATCGTCTACAGCGACAAGATCCCAAGCGTCGCCTGCAGCAATACGGCCAGAGTTTCGATGAGATGCAGTTTAGACTCGATGCCGCTATCGACAAGAAACTGGCCAGTCTGGCACTTAAACAGCAACAATTGACCTATCGCTTAAATCAGCAATCGCCTGCAAATAAGCTCGAATTAGAGAGCCAGAGACTCGGCTATTTAACCTCAAGGCTAAAAGATTCGATCAAAGAGAAGTTAGCCAGCAGCGAGAGCAGCCTATGCGTCAGTGCTCATCAGTTACAGACAGTGAGCCCGTTAGCCACACTGAGCCGAGGTTACAGCATCACACAAGATTCAAATGGCAAGGTGCTACTGAAAGCCTCAGACGTTAGCGTCGGGGATATGCTAACGACTCGATTACTCGAGGGAGAGGTGCAATCAAAAGTGATTTAATAACTTGTCGGATAACAAGTTACTGAAGTATCTGTTGTGGGTTCATTTGGCTGGTTTGGTATTTAGGTGTCATCTGGTAAGCATGGCTTCATTGGTATCTATAGCCTGCGGCTCGCTAAATGGGCAGACACTACTGTGACACACAGTGAACACTCTGACCTCCATCGGCCAAGATACTCCCGGTATCATTATTGCGTTCCCTAGGTCCCTGTAGGTCAAGGAGGAAATGCCAAATGGTGTATGGAGCAAAATTGGCCCTGTGGGCTCTTCGACAGCATCTTTGCTGTCGAAGGTCACAGCCGCGTTCACACCTGTTGTTGTTTCGAGAAAGTTGCTTCTTCGATTTCAGTTTTACTGGCTAATAACTCGTTTCTGGACATAGCGAGTTAAAATCGAAGCTCTGAAAATGACTATCGACATTAGGGAATCTATGGCAATCTGATATGCATTAACATCCAAACTATGGGCAAAAAATTGTTTATTGGAACGCCGAGAAATAAAAACAGAAAATTGTTTTTGTCATTATTTATTAGTTTTTTATGTTCTCAGTTTAACTGCAGTGCCAAACACCATTATTTCACAAGCACCTTCCATAATCGCACTAGTGGTAAACCGTACCCCAATGACGGCGTCGGCACCTTTTTGATTAGCATTTTCAACCAAACGTTGAACAGCAACATCTCTAGCATCGGTTAGCATTTCTGTGTAGCCTCTAATTTCGCCACCGACTAGACTTTTTAACCCTGCCATAATGTCACGCCCAATGTGTTTCGATTGAACGACGTTACCAGTGACGACACCTAATATTTCGACTATTTCTCTTCCGGGAATGGTTTCTGTGGTTGAATAAATCATAAGACTTCCTTGAGAACGCCCTCTAATATTGCGAACCATGTGCTGGCGGGCGATTGACTCAGCAAATGGCAAACAGCCTGAACCTTAGTCCAGAGGCTGGTTATAAGCCTGCTAATGACTGACGTAAGTCATTTATGTTTTGGATCCCAAGTTGACTGCTACGCCAACCAAATTTATCACCGTCGAAACGTGGAAACACATGAAGATGATAGTGTCCTAACTCATTAAACTTACCATTATTTTGAATAAAGCTGATGCCATCCGGGCTAAATTTAGCGTCCAACCTAAGGTATAAGCTCCTAGCCACCGCATTTATCTCTGCAAATACCGGCTCTGGAACATCGATGAAATTTTCATAAGGAAACGTTGGGCTAATTAGTAGATGCCCCAAGTTAATGGGATCATGATCCGCAAAAGCAATCACTTTAGCTGACTCATAAACAATAACTGCCTCTATTTCACGACTCACTATTTGTTCAACTAACGTCATAGTTCCCTCTAGAGCCGATTTGCCTTAAAACCATGTGATATACCATTCCATATAAGTATCTGGTCAGTTCAGCGGCTGATGTTTTTTCAATTCAAGGCCCATTGACTTAAAATGGTTATTCCCCTTTTAAGTCAATGTAACACAGACGTGGAAACACTGAGAGCCTCACGCTGTGCGGCTGATGTTTAAAGAAAATGGCAAAGCCCTTTATGCTACGCAAGTGGCTTTCGATATACGACTGCATGGTCTATTTGGTTCCATACAAAATAAGACATTTCCCTGACCCATAGGGATATGGAAAATGTCTTTAAAGCGTATGGAACGCTTAAGACCATGGAGGTCAAATGCAGAAGGTACGAGCCCATGGACGGGTGAAGGTAGAATAATGCAGCAGCAATTATCGAGAGCGACGCAGGAGCTTGTTGCCGAGAATAACTATTAGCTTCAGTTAAATCTATAACCTGCGGCGATACCGTAAATGGATTTACAAATACCGTGGTGACATCTAGACATTTTTAAGCGAATTTAGGCTTTACACCTCAAAAGTTCGCATTACCAAGATTGACATATTGCTCTTTTAACCAAACTTGTTATCCTTGCCGCGTATGTATAGTCGGGGGGCCTGAACAGGCTGAGATCACAATTTGTGAGACCCGTTGAACCTGATTCAGTTAATACTGGCGTAGGGAACTATGAGTCTTGCTAGCGATGATTTACTCTCCACTTCCCCGCAATCATTAGCTCGATAAGTTCCAGTGCGTCAGCTCTAGGAACATTTATGTCTAATTTTATTTCCCCCTCTAGTACGCATTTATCGACGACACCCATAGTGCTAACGATCGCCGGGTCCGATAGTGGCGGAGGCGCGGGTATTCAGGCTGATATCAAAACAATCTCAGCGACCGGCGGCTATGCCTGTTCGGTGATCACCGCAATTACCGCGCAAAACACCTTAGGTGTATCTGCCATTTTCCCTATTCCCCTCGAGCATGTAGAGAAGCAACTCGATGCCGTTTTTAGTGATTTGCACGTGGTTGCCGTAAAGATCGGTATGCTGGCAGATAGCGATATTATTAACGTCGTCGCGGCAAAAATAAGACAGTATCGTCCTAAGTTTGTAGTGCTTGATCCGGTAATGGTAGCGACCAGTGGCGATTTATTGTTGAAACAGTCGGCGATCGACACGCTTAAATCTGCATTACTGCCACTTGCCGACTTGATCACCCCCAACCTCCCCGAAGGTGCGGCACTGATCGATGCCGAAATACCGAGTGATGAAAATGCGATGAATTTGATGCTTGATAAACTGCGCCAACTCGATGTTAACGCAGTATTACTCAAGGGCGGTCACTTAGAGCAAGCCGAAACCAGCAATGATTTGCTGGTCTTTGCGGATCGGGTAACCCATTTCAATGCCAAACGCATCGACACCAACAACACCCACGGTACGGGATGTACCTTGTCGGCGGCCATCGCATCGTATCTGGCTCAGGGGCATGATATGTTGCAGGCGGTTAAACTGGCTAAGCAATATACTTCTCTGGCTATCGCCCACGCCGATGAATTACAGATTGGCCACGGCCATGGCCCAGTCAATCATTTCTTTACCGGCCATGCCGATGTCCGTTGATTCACCCAGCCACAACCCGGCTATTGGTATGGTGATATCGACCGGTTATTTGCGTTATCTCCATAGCACCTCGGCCACACTCGAGGGCATCAATATGACCTTCCCCGCCGGGCAGTGGACCTGTATTTTAGGGCGTAGTGGCTGTGGTAAAACATCACTACTGCGTTATTTGGCCGGTTTACTCGACCAACAAGTGGATTGGTCTGGGACATTAAGCCTCACTCCTTCCCACGCCGATTTATCCCTTCATATCGCCTACATGGCACAACAAGATCTCTTGATGCCTTGGCTATCTGTGCTAGATAACGTGATGTTAAGTCATCAATTCGGTAAGCAAATTGCAGGCTCACGGTCCACCTCTGCGCGTAAGTTAACAAGCGAAAAAGCCTTGGCGTTGCTGCAAAAAGTGGGACTGGCAGACAGTGCCAGTCACACGGTGTCGCAACTGTCGGGGGGCATGCGTCAACGTGTGGCACTGGCGAGAACCTTGATGCAAGACAAGCCTGTGGTGCTGATGGATGAACCTTTTTCGGCCTTGGATGCTGTGACGCGTTATCGCTTGCAAGATCTGGCCTGCGAATTATTAATCGATAAAACCGTGGTGTTGATCACTCACGACCCGCAAGAAGCGATCCGCTTAGCCGATCAGATTTACATCATGCGAGGAGTACCTGCCGCGGCTGAGTCGCTGAACGTACCTAGCTCGCCTCCCCCCCGTCTGTTCGATGCCCAGTGCGCCGCACTGCAACAAGAGATAATGACATGTTTAGAACGAGAAGACGGAGCAGCACAATAAGCATGAATAATATGACCCGTGTTGACCCTATTCCCTGTCAGCAACACAACAACAAATGGCATATGACTCCCGTGCTTCGTCTCATGATCAGCGCGTTAGTCATTATTGGCTTATGGCAAGCCGTGGTGGTTATCTTAGCTATGCCGTCATTCATATTACCGGCCCCTTTAGATGTATTTGACAGGCTGATACAGAGACATGATGTACTGCTTAAACATACATTGGTCACGGCTCAGGAAATTGTACTGGGTTTATTATTAGGCTTAGCAATGGGACTGTTTTTTGCTTTGCAAATGTTGCTGTCTAACCCGATAAAACGTTGGTTATTACCTATCTTGATTGCCAGCCAGGCGGTGCCGGTGTTCGCCATCGCCCCGGTATTGATGCTTTGGCTGGGTTATGGCATGGCGTCAAAGATTGTGATGACGGCACTGATCATTTTCTTTCCTGTGACCACCTGTTGCTATGACGGCTTGCGCAATACCCCCACAGGTTATCTCGACCTTGCCCAGACGATGGGCGCCACTCGATGGCAAATGTTACGCCATATTCAGTTTCCGGCGTCTTTGCCTACGCTGGCATCGGGGATCCGTGTGGCAGTCGTGATCGCCCCCATTGGCGCGGTGGCTGGAGAGTGGGTGGGTTCCAGTGAAGGCTTGGGCTATCTGATGTTACAGGCGAATGCGCGCATGTTGATCGATGAAATGTTTGCCGCGCTGCTCATTTTATCCGCACTGTCGGTCTCGCTGTATTTTGTCACCGATAAGCTGTTAAAAAAATTGATTCCCTGGGAAGTCTAGTCCATGCCATAGCCATCAATAATGTGTGGCACAGGTAGCGATTACCGCTAACCATGTTTAATAACGATATTCGTCCGTAAAAAGACAACAAGGAAATGTAATGAAGCATAAATTTATATTAAAGGCCCTGGCCTTAACTGCCGTGATCCTGTCTGCCCATGTTCAAGCCGAGACTAAAACGCTGACCTTGATGCTGGACTGGTTTGTCAATCCCAATCACGGGCCGATTGTGATCGCCAAGCAGCGCGGCTATTTTCAACAACAGGGTCTTAATATTGAGATCCTAGAGCCTGCCGACCCCAGCATGCCACCAAAATTGGTGGCGGCGAACAAGATCGACTTGGCTATTTCTTATCAGCCCAACCTGACGATTGATGTTGCCGCCGGCTTACCCCTGATCCGTGCGGCAACCTTGATTGCCACCCCCTTGAATACATTGATGGTGCTCGATAACAACAAAATTAATGATTTGTCCGATCTAAAAGGTAAAAAAATTGGTGTTTCCATCGCCGGCAATGAAGCAGCAAGTATAAGCACTATGCTGCAGACAGTGAATGTTAGCCTCGCCGATGTGCACATCATCAATGTTGGTTGGGCGCTGTCATCTTCACTGGCTTCGGGCAAAGTGGATGCTATCTGGGGGGGACAGCGTAATTTTGAAACCAACCAACTGGCGTTAGAGGGTTATCAAGCCAAAACCTTCTACCCAGAAGAACACGGTGTACCTGTATATGATGAACTGGTATTGGTCGCGAATGCCAAAAACTACAATAAAGACGCGATCAGGGCGTTTAATAAGGCGTTAGAGCAAGCGACGACTTACATCGTTAATCATCCGCAAGCGGCGTGGCGAGAGTTCGTGGCATACGCGCCGGACACACTGAATAATGAGCTGAATAAACGTGCCTGGAAGGATACCTTGACCCGTTTTGCACTGCGTCCTGCGGCGGTAGATTGGCAGCGTTATGATGACTACGCCCAATTTTTGTATGCACACCAAGTGATCACAACTCTGCCGAAGGCACGCGATTACGTTCCGAATCTTTAATGTTTCAGCAGTCCTATACCAAGTAATAAATAATACACAGAGAGAGCAATATGAATCATCAAGACTTAATCAATGCGTGTCGTGAAGACTGGCATGCCTACACCCAGCATGAATTTGTTCAACAACTGGCCCGAGGCGTATTAGCCCAACCGGCTTACCTGCATTATCTTAAGCAAGACTTTTTATTTCTAAAACAGTATGCCCGCGCCTATGCACTGGCCATTTATAAAGCAGACAGTTTAGCGGATATGCGTAAGGCGCTGCCTACTGTGCAGGCGTTACTGAATTCGGAAGTTCATCATCATGTGACTTACTGCGCCAAATGGGGATTGACGGAGTCAGATTTAGAGGCGGAAGCGGAAGATTTCGGTACCGTTGCCTATACCCGTTACGTATTGGATGCCGGTATGCGAGGCGATATTATCGATCTCTATGCGGCGTTAGCTCCCTGTGCCATAGGTTATGCCGAGATCGGTCGACATCTAGTTGCGGATGAAAATACTAAACTTGAGGCGAACCCATTTTTGGACTGGATACAGCTCTATAGTGGTGAAGATTTCCAGCAGAGTGCGGCGCAGGGGATAGAACGGCTCGATGAGTTATTGGCGGAAGTCAACTTACACAGTCAGCGCGGCCGTAACCTGGTTGAGGTTTTTAGGACCGCCACGCGGATGGAAATTGCATTTTGGCAACAAGGATTAGATGCCATCCCCGCGAGTCATTTAATTTAAGCCGCACAATTTTTGCTTACGGATGTAAAACGATGAAAAAGCAGACCCAAATAGACATAATTGTTAACGCGTTACATGCAGTACGTCAGCAAAAGCCCTTAGTGGTGAATATCACTAACTATGTGGTCATGAATAACACGGCTAATGCGTTACTCGCTATTGGTGCATCGCCGATCATGGCCCATTCACGGGATGAAATGGCTGAAATGCTGTCTTTTTCAGGCGCCTTGGTGATCAATATTGGCACCTTAGACAGCCTCTGGCATGCCCGCATGGCATTTGCCGTCGAACAGGCCAACATACATAATAAACTGATCGTACTCGATCCGGTTGGATGTGGCGCCAGTACATTGCGGACGGAAATATCACGTGAAATAGCCCAAGCGGCCAACAAGTTAATCATCCGTGGTAACCCATCAGAGATTATTGCGCTCGCTGGCGAGCGAGGGAAAAGCAAGGGGGTTGATGCCCTCCAAAGCAGTGAGCAAGCCGTGGGGGCAGCACAATATTTGCTTGAAACTTACCGCTGCAGCGTCGTAATTTCTGGTGCTACAGATTTTGTGATGACCAGCGAAGGACAAGTTCAATTGCGCAATGGTCATCCTATGATGCCTTACGTCACGGGAATGGGATGTACACTGACCGCCCTCACCGGGGCATTCGCTGCCGTGGGTGAAGAGACTGGATTAGCGGCCACGGCGATCATGGGGGTGGCCGGCGAAATCGCGGCACAAGAATCACGCGGCCCTGGCAGTTTGCAGCTTAATTTGTTGGATGCATTGTACCAGTTAGATACTGAGACCTTAGTACAACGCCTGAAGATATCATAATCGTTTAACTTTTACCTGTGGGGCAGCACATGAATCCATACCAGCTATATCTAGTCACAGATGATCGGCAAGACCTGCATACCTTAAAAACCGTCGTTGCAGAGGCGGTTGCTGGTGGTGTGACTATGGTACAACTTCGTGAAAAACATAATGATGTGCGTACCTTTATAGAAAGAGCATTGGCGGTGAAAGAGATTCTACAAGGCAGCGGCGTGCCCTTGATTATCAATGACAGGGTTGACGTGGCGCTGGCCGTGGATGCCGACGGTGTGCACCTTGGTCAATCGGATATGCCGGTCGCCCTCGCCCGCCGTTTGATTGGACAGGAAAAATTACTCGGCCTGTCGATTGAAAATAAGCAGCAGCTGATTGAAGCAGAGTTTTTACCCCTGGACTATCTGGGATTGAGTGCCATCTTTGCGACGCCAACAAAGACCAACATTAATCGAGAGTGGGGCATTGCCGGGCTGGCCGCAGCGGTGAGGCAGAGCGCCCTGCCTATTGTGGCAATCGGCGGTATCAACGCGACTAACCTCGACGCGATTAGCTCGACTGGGGTCGCTGGGATTGCATTGGTGTCGGCGATTTGTCATGCCGAGTCCCCGAGGGCTGCGGCAACAAAACTGCTTCTCCAGCGAGTAAATTCTTAACAAAGGGGTCGGAGCGAATAAGGTAAAACTACCTCAAGTTCATTCTTAACTAACACGCTTTGGGCAAAATGAGTTACAGCAGGCTAGCAATCAAGCTCAAATTGAAGAGACCCCATTCTAGTAGAACAGCCAGTCTAGATAATGGAATGGACCCATCCCCTTTTAATCGGCCTCACAATGGGCCACGATTAAGTTGCTACAACTCATCAGAAAGAGGACGGGTCCACCATGAAGATTACTACAATT
>JAKVHY010000006.1 GCA_023284085.1 Shewanella benthica | reverse complement strand
TCGATGATTATTATAATATGGTGAGAAGGCATGGGACTCTAAATGGAGTGAGTCCCATAGTATTTGAATCAAGACTTTAAACCCCGTGTCCACTTTACCGGGGTCATATCAATCTTACAACTTACAACTTAAAACTTACCACTTACCACTTACCGCTTACCGCTTAAAACTTATCGCTTACGACTTCGAGTCTCGTAAACAGCAGACAATAAAAAGCCCCGATAAATCGAGGCTTTCCTTATAGGCTAATATGTACTGAAGCGTTCTGGTCTATGCTTTAGTCTTTGCAGCCGCTTTAGTCTTTGCAGCCGCTTTTGGCTTAGCTGCCGCTTTAGGCTTAGCTTTAGTTGCCGTAGTCGCTTTCGCTTTTGGCTTGGCTTTCTTCTTCGCCTCTGTCACCCACTTACCGTCGATAAACTTAGAGGTCCAGCCGGTTGCCTTACCATCGACATCGGTAGCAACGTATTGCTCCTTCGTCTTACGGCTGAAGCGAACCGATGCCATATTACCATCACCATCTTTAACTGGTGCATCGGCTAAGTAGGCATACTTAGGCCATAATAGCTCACGATACTTCACCAACTCTTCCACTAATGGCGCGCGAGTTTCACGTGATTTAGGGAAAGTACTGGCAGCCATAAATATCCCAGCGGCACCATCTCTAAGCACGAAGTAACCATCAGACTTAGTACACTTAAGCTCAGGGAGATGAATCGGATCCTCCTTTGGAGGCGCAGCTTCACCGCTCTTTAGCAGCTTACGGGTATTCTTACATTCGCTGTTGGTACAGCCGAAGTATTTACCGAAGCGACCGTTCTTGAGCTCCATGTCATTGCCACAGCGATCACACTCAATAATAGGGCCTTCATAACCCTTAATCTTGAATTGACCGAGTTCGACCTCATGACCAGCACATATCGGGTTATTACCACAAACATGTAGCTTACGAGTCTCATCGATAAGATAGCTGTCCATGGCAGTGCCACAGATATCACAACGATGCTTAGCACGTAACGCATCGGTTTCAACATCTTCACTGTTCTCACTCACGGCTTCTTCGCCCGGAGTCAGATTCATGGTGGTTTTACAGCGCTCTTTAGGCGGTAAGGCATAGCCGGAACAACCGAGGAACACACCAGTGGTACCAGTACGGATCCCCATAGGACGCTCACAAGTCGGACACTTGATGTTGTCGGTGGGCACCATCTCGTTCGGGCGCATTCCGCCCTCTTCCGGTGGCAGTTCAGCCTGGTCTATCTGCTTAGTGAGATCTTTATAGAATCCATCGAGCACTTTCTTCCACTCGAGCTCGCCCTTGGCGACGTCATCGAGTGTCTGTTCCATACCCGCGGTAAAGTCATAGCTCATTAGCTCCTTGAAGCTGCCGACCAAACTCTCACTGACTATCTCACCCATCTTTTCTGCATAGAAACGACGGCTTTCGACGCGCACATAACCACGATCCTGAATAGTCGAAATAATCGTCGCATAGGTCGATGGACGACCGATACCACGTTTTTCGAGCTCTTTAACCAGAGACGCTTCGCTGTATCTCGCCGGCGGCTTAGTAAAATGCTGCTTGGGGTCCAGCTCTTTAAGATCTAGCTTATCGCCCTGATCAACATGAGGCAGCGTATTATCTTCCTCATTTTTCTTCTTAATGCTAGTTTGAACCCGAGTCCAACCGTCGAAACGTAACGTACGGCCAGTGGCTTTGAGCTCATACTCACCGGATTTAACCGTTAAGCGAGTCGCATCGTATTTGGCAGGTGTCATCTGACAAGAGACAAACTGACGCCAGATCAGCTCATACAAACGCTGTGCGTCTCTCTCCATGTCACTCATCAAAGCAGCATGCAGTTTGACATTTGATGGGCGAATGGCTTCGTGAGCCTCTTGAGCCCCCTCTTTGCTGCCGTATCTAATAGGTGCATCCGGCAGATATTTATCGCCAAACTCTTTAGCTATCATCTCGCGTACATTATCTAAAGCTTCCTGACTCAAGTTGGTCGAGTCGGTACGCATATAGGTAATATGACCCGCTTCATAGAGACGTTGAGCCATCATCATGGTCTTCTTAACGCCATAGCCTAAGCGGGTACTCGCCGCTTGTTGCAAGGTCGATGTGATATACGGTGCTGAAGGCTTACTCTGGGTCGCTCTATCATCACGAGCCGCAACCACGAAACTTGACTGAGACAGAAAAGAAACCGCTTCCAGGGTTTGCTTCTCATTGACAGGATTAAATGCCTTGCCCTGAAACTTAACCACCTGCATTTTAAGCAGATCATTAGCCTGGGTATTCAATTGCGCATGAATATCCCAAAACTCTTCGGGAACGAAAGCCTTAATCTCGCCTTCTCTCTCAACCACTAAACGCGTTGCCACAGACTGAACTCGACCAGCGGATAATCCACGGGCGACTTTCTTCCATAACAGAGGCGATACCATAAACCCAACGACGCGGTCGAGGAATCGACGAGCCTGCTGGGCATTGACCATATTGGTATCTAAGTGCGCGGGTTTGTTGAATGCGTCTTGAATAGCGGTCTTAGTGATCTCGTTGAAGACGACGCGCTGATAGCGTGACTCATCCCCACCTATGATCTCCTGCAAGTGCCATGCAATGGCCTCTCCCTCTCTATCCAAATCGGTTGCGAGATAGATTTTGTCAGCTTTCTCGGCTAGAGCCTGCAGCTCTTTAACCACTTTCTCTTTACCAGGGAGTATCTGATACTTGGCTTTCCAGCCGTTTTCAGGGTCAACTCCCATACGAGCAACAAGCGCTTGTTTCGCTTTTTTGCTCTTATAGATGGCTTTCTCTTCAGGAGCCATCTTCCGAACTTCTGCAGGCGTTTTAGTCGCCACTTTAGAGTCAGGACTGGATGAAGTTGGTAAGTCTCTTACGTGACCTACGCTCGATTTAACAATGTAATCTTTGCCGAGATATTTATTAATAGTCTTGGCTTTGGCCGGTGATTCGACAATAACTAGCGATTTACCCATAGAATGATCTGCGCCAAAAAGTCTCAAAATGCTGTAATTTGGCTCCATATATAGAGGTTTGTCTCAATTTTTTCAAGCTAATCCCTCTTTTATTTGTGCTAATGAGCCATTTTTAACCATTTTGGAACTATTTCTAAAAAAAGTGTGAAAGAAATAAATGCTTAATTAAAAACTAATATTCCATTATTAGTCATCTAGCAAGGAATTCATGTGCATTTCGATGCAAATATCACAAACTTAGCCAATTTTGCCTCACTTGTGAACAATTGAAGCTTAAGTATACTGAGCTCATTTCAACCTCATACCACATCTTAGCTTAACTCTAGTGTATTTGGAGTAACTGGCAACACCAGAAGCCAATTTCATGGATGAAGCCAAAAGAATAATACAAGTTAATAATAAAAGGTATCGCTACCCTGATAAGGAAAACTCATGAAGCATTTTGAAGCGAATTTCGATGGTCTTGTTGGACCGACCCACAATTATGCGGGCCTCTCCTTTGGTAATGTGGCATCACTGAGTAACGCAGCAGCCGTTTCAAACCCAAGAGCCGCAGCGAAACAAGGATTAAAAAAAGCCAAAGCACTCGCCAATATGGGTATGGTTCAGGGCATGTTAGCCCCTCAAGAGCGCCCAGACCTTCATACGCTGCGCAGAATTGGTTTTACAGGTTCTGACGCCGAAGTATTAAATAAAGCCGCTAAACAGGCTCCAGCTTTGTTACGTGCCTGTTGTAGTGCATCGAGCATGTGGACCGCGAATGCGGCAACAGTCTCACCCAGTGCCGATTGTCGTGATGGGAAACTGCATTTCACGCCAGCAAATCTTGTCGACAAGTTACACCGCAGCATAGAACCCATCACTACGGGTAATATCCTGGCGGCGACATTCAATAACGACAAGCATTTCAGCCATCATCAGCATCTGCCTGAGCACGCCAGTTTTGGCGATGAAGGCGCGGCGAACCACACCCGTCTCTGCAGAGAGTACGGCAAAACGGGTATCGAGTTATTTGTCTATGGCCAACAAGCGACCAACCCAGCGGCACCTAAGCCGAAAAAATACCCGGCAAGACAGACATTAGAAGCCTCTCAAGCCATCGCTCGTTTGCATCAGCTCGATGATGACAACACGGTGTATATCTCACAGAACCCGGATGTTATCGATCAAGGCGTGTTTCATAACGATGTGATCGCCGTCGGTAACCAAAATGTCCTCTTCTATCACGAGCAGGCATTTCTGGATACACAGAACAAATTAAACGAAATAAAGCAGAAGTTTGGTGACTCACCGCTTCACTTCATCGAAGTCCCCACAAATAAAGTCAGCATTCAAGATGCGGTGAAGACTTATCTGTTTAACACTCAGATCATCACCCTTCCCTCCGGTGAGATGGCGATTATCGCGCCGACAAACTGTCAGGAGAATGAAGCGGTGCACGCTTATCTTCAGGAAGTGATTACCCTTGGCACCCCAATCAAGCAAGTGCACTACTTCGACGTGAAGCAAAGCATGCAAAATGGTGGCGGTCCGGCTTGTCTGAGATTACGTGTCGCCATGAATGACACCGAAGTGGCTGCTGTTAATCAGCACACCCTGATGAATGATGTGTTATTCAGTGAGCTTAATAACTGGATAGACAAGCACTACCGCGATCGCCTCAGCGTCGAAGACTTAGCCGACCCACAGGTGCTGATCGAATCACGCACCGCACTGGATGAGCTAACCCAGTTGATGCTGCTAGGCAGCGTATATCAGTTCCAGAAGTAGTCTGGAACTGATAACTTTTGTTCAAACATTTAAGTCACCATTTAATGGTGGCTTCTATCTCTAAGCTCCAATCATGACAAACTTAATAACCTCCCCAACCTAATAATTTCTTTCTAATCCTTTTGGGATCGAATAAAAAAGCCAGCTGTATGAGCAGCTGACTTTATTCATTTTAAAACAAAAGAAAGCGGGTATAGACCCGCAAATCATTTAACCTGCATCGATTACTGTTAATGAAACACTAACGGCATTACCTAACGGCGTTTTAACTGTGATAGTTAATGTACCACTGGTCTTCTTGTTAGGTGAGCTTTCATTACCAACAGTGAATGCATAAAGGAAAGGCATTGCAGATGAGTTACTGCCTATGGTGTAACTAACCAAACCAGACAGTTCACCGTTGTCCGTCACTGCATTTATCTCAGTTTCATAAGGAAGAGTATTGTTATTAAGGTCAGATACAAACAGATAAACCGTTTGTGGAGCCGTAATGGTTAAATCAATTGGAGCCACAGATGTAATTGCACCTAGGTTATCGATATTAACCAATCGCATGAATGGCAGACTACCAGACATAACCATAGTTGTATTTCTAAAGACATTTAACTCAGAACGATTATTGCCGGTGCCAGTATCCGTACAATCAGATTCTGAACCTTTAGCACAAAGCAAGCCTGTGTACTTTGCATCCCCTTCGTCAAATACTCCATTAGCATTATAGTCGAAGTACTCTTCATTTATCGCACCGGCCGGCACTGCACCTAAGGCTGGGTCGGTGACAAAACGCGGTAGATCACGATAACGATTATCTTCGTTATGGTCGAAGAAAGCTTCTGACAAATCGGTAAAGACTTCACCTGAATCAAACAGTCCATTACCGTTAAGATCAACAAAGCTCTCCTCACCAATGGCATAAGCCGTTATCGTCGCCCTGCCTGGACGAGGCTCGGCGATAATTGAGTTAGCTCCATTGGTATAACCCGTCAACGTCGAACCGTGGCATGGTGGGGTTGTACTTCCCTCGAAACCACCATTTGGACAGACTACACCCGTCCCTTTAAATGGTCGAGTATCTTGGCTTCGCCACTCGACACTACAAGCACCGTTTGGAATAAGCACCTCAGGATCATTTAGATCTGCTTTTGAACCAGTCTGACATGAACCATCGATACCGCCACCTTCGGTCACAAATGTCACCGTAGTTCCAGCAGGGACTAGGTTATTAAAATGATCTGCAGCCAATATATGAACCTGCACGATTTGATTATCATAATCCCAGCCTTCAGGGTTGTGAATTGTCGGTGCTAACGAAAAGCTGTTGTTGTCGGCAATTCCTGTTGTCACAGAAAGCTGGTCGGAAGTATTCGAAATTACACCGTTATGACCACTACCATTGCTGCCAGACCATAATGCAAAGACTTTAACTGAGCTAGGAACATCTCCGGCATGAACGGTCACACTGACTTCACCGAGTGCATTGGTATAAGCTACCGCGTATCGATTTGGAAGCGAAATATCTGCAGGATACTCGGCATCACCGGGGACAGGCATATTACTACAGTCGAGGAAATCTTGTGCAACCGGAGCTGGGGTTAATACCATGCCCCCAGCTTCAGTGCTCAGTTCGAAACAGACTTTCTCATTAGGTGCAGCTTGATTGGTTTCATCCAGCAATTTAAAGCTTACGACTGAAGTTTCACTTCGAGCTCCGACGCCTGCAATTCCACCCGTGCCTCTTAAGGCGAGTAATTTTGGCTCTGCCGATAGAAATTGAATCGCACCAATTGACACAGTGTCTATGGTGACACTGGTTGATGCCGTCACAGCACTGCCCCCAGTGATTGCTGTCACTGTGATGGTGTCTTGTCCTTCACATCCTGTGGAGCGATAGGTTGAATAACCTTTACCGGCATTAGTGACGACAGGTGAATCGAGTACCGCCTTGCCCGCAGCCGAACATTCTGACGCAAATTCAAGTTGGAAAGGTTGACCTGTCGATAAAGAGCCATCAGGATTAAAAACAGTCACCTCGACAATAGTCGAACCACCAGCAGGTAAATTCCCCGCGCCAATTTCTGTCGTAATGGTTAACGAAATATCGACACGCCCAATCTCAAATGCTTTAGTGCTTGTCACATCTTTGACTTTAAGTGAGACTTCTCCAGCCCCAACATCACCATTTGCATACAGATCCAGTACCGCTTTTCCTTCCGAGTTAGTAATCGCTGTGCCCGAATTAGGGCTAATTGCACCTAAGGTTGTCGCAGCAGAGACTAAAATTTGCTGTAGAGCCTGTGTACTGCCTGAACGAGTGACTGTCGCACCGATAATACCGGGCTTATCATTGGTGATATTGTCTGTAACCGTACAAACTTCGAAGTTTTTCAGGGCTTTGTCCCAGTTAGCAACCCCATTACAGTCGTAAATTTCAAAAGATATTTCAGGGCTTGCTTCTACAGGATCGATCTCATCACCCGCAGTCACGAAACCAATCAGAGTCACTGTACTACCGAAGTTTGCCGTTATTTCTCCAGCGCCTTCGATACTGCCCGCCGAAATGAGGATACTTGCTTGTCCTAACGTGTCAGTTAGTGCGGTACCTTGAGTTGGTAAAAAACTCCCTAATGTACTCGCAAAGCTAACGACCTTTCCCTCCAAAGGTGCATTATCTTTATCCGTTAAGACTATTGTCACTCTACCTGGGTTTGCAGAACTAATACTTGTCGTTGCAAGTCCTGTTTGGCTATCAGTTAGGGCAATCGTTATCTGATTAGCCTCACCATCACCTCCGGGGGCATCACCCACAACATTATAGTTAAAGCTTTCAGTTATCAGCTCTCCTTCTAATAAGAATGTGCTAGTCACTGTACCAGCGCCGGCAACACTCCCAGTAATAAGATTGACAACGGCCTCACCACTCGTATTGGTCAAAGCCGTTCCCGATGAAGGGTTCAAGTTACCTTGCCCCTCAAGAGAGAAACTCACCGTTTGGTATGAAGCTGGAATGCCATTTTTTAATAAGGTGGCAATGACTGTGCCTGGAGAACTTTGACTTATCTGCCTAAGCTCTGCACCTGCACTATCCTGCACAGTAAGCGAAACAGAATAATCATCAATGGGTTTAGGGAACTGATCACCAAGAGTGTTATAACCAATGTTCTGTTCGATATCACCCGCTTTAATCGTAATCGTCGCCGCACCAGCAACATCACCCGCAGTAATGATCATTTCAGCCACACCATTAGCATCGGTAAGCGAAGTGCCAGACTCAGGTGAAAACAGTCCAAGAGTAGAAGTAAAAGAAACAACTTGATTCACCAAGGGGACATTCACGGCGTTAGTATAAGTGACTTCTATATGACCGGGAGTGGCAGCACTAATTGTGGTTATTGTAGTGCCTAAGGCATCTGTCAATATAACATCAAGTTTATTGCCCGTTTCTGTCCCCCCCCCATCGCCTGCCATATTAAATCCTACGGTAGGAGAGATGCCATCGAAACCATCGACTGTAGCAGAGACGCTACCAGCACCTTCAATATTGGAAGTGGCCAGCTCTATTTGGGCTTGGCCATCGGCATTGGTCAAAGCAGTGCCAATTGCCGGATTAAACGCACCTAATGCATCATCACTCAGAGTAAAAGTGACAAGAGTATCTTTCATGACACCAGTTTTAGAATTAGATACTGTCGCTGTAACCACTGCTGGCGTAGCAGCATTTATATTTGTATCAGAAATCGCCAGGACTATAGATATAGTCTCCTCATCCGGTGTTGGATCGGGATCTAATGGGTCCGCTATATCCCCCCCGCCACTACAGGCAACCATGAAAAACGACCATAAAAACACGATAAAATACTTATAAACTGACTTCATGCCAGACTCCCTGTTACTCAATATGTAATTTTTAAGCGAGACGCTTATTACTTATAGGCCAACATTACATAATTTTCCTGCTACTTATCCATAACTATCTTGATTTATTTTGCCAAAACCACGACAAAGTTTAACTATTACACCGTTTCATCCATCTTAGTTTCTTGCTAGGCTTACATCGCAAATTGAAAAGCATAATAATTATACAGGAAGCACTATGGCTTTAACTCAAGCAAAAAAACTCGGACTCACGAGTAAAATTCTTATTGGTATGGGTGGAGGTATCCTTTTTGGATTACTACTCAGAAACCTTTTCCCCGAAAGTATATTTATCGACGAATACATCACCGAAGGTTTCTTGCATGTTATCGGCACGGTATTTGTATCCGGGCTGAAAATGTTGGTCGTGCCTTTAGTATTTATTTCATTGGTGTGCGGCACATGTTCATTGAGTGACCCATCGAAATTAGGCAGACTCGGCGGTAAGACCATCGCCTTCTATCTATTCACCACAGCTATTGCGCTGTCGATGGCAATCTTGATTGCCATCATGATCCATCCGGGTAACGCGTCCATGGTCAGTGAAGGTCTTACCTTCAATGCCAAAGAAGCCCCAAGCCTGGCTGAGGTGATCATCAATATAGTACCCACAAATCCAATGCAGGCGATGAGTGAAGGCAACATGCTCCAAATCATCCTGTTTGCGGTTATTTTTGGGTTTGCTATCTCTCATATCGGCGAGCGCGGTAAACGCGTTGCAGCGCTGTTTAACGACCTTAACGAAGTGATCATGCGTGTAGTTACACTGATCATGCAGCTTGCACCATATGGTGTGTTTGCCTTGATGGCAAAACTGGCACTCACTTTAGGTCTCGAAACCTTCGGCAGTGTGGTGAAATATTTCTTCGTCGTCTTAGGCGTGCTGCTGCTGCATGGCTTCGTTGTCTACCCGACTTTACTCAAAGTGTTCTCAGGATTAAATCCGCTAACCTTCATCCGTAAGATGCGTGATGTGCAGCTGTTTGCTTTTAGCACAGCCAGTTCAAATGCGACTCTGCCAGTGACCATAGAAACAGCGGAGCACAGACTGGGTGTCGACAATAAAGTCGCTTCGTTCACCTTGCCTCTTGGCGCTACCATCAACATGGACGGTACGGCCATCATGCAAGGTGTTGCCACGGTATTTATCGCTCAGGTTTACGGCGTTGACTTAACCATCACAGATTATGCCATGGTCGTTATTACCGCGACGCTTGCATCTATCGGTACCGCGGGCGTGCCTGGTGTTGGTCTTATCATGTTAGCCATGGTACTAAACCAGGTGGGTCTTCCTGTCGAAGGTATCGCGCTGATCATAGGTGTCGACAGACTACTCGACATGGTCCGCACCGCAGTCAATGTCACCGGCGACACGGTTGCCACTGTGGTCATCGCTAAATCTGAGGGCGCGCTCAATGAAGAGATCTTCAACGATACTCAAGCAGGCAAGACAGCCGGTAACTTCAGCGACCAGGTGAAGAGACAGGAAGCCTAGCTACAGCTACAGCTACAGCCACACTAGAATATGCGTTCCATAAGGAGCGCATACATATTCCAGACACAACGCAGGTTTCTTGCCGTGACCTACACGGAAGTAGGAAATGCCGAAACGATGCCGGGAGCATCGTCGGCACTTGGCAAACTTACATAAGTGTTCCAGACACAACGCAGGTTTTAAACCGTCCATGGAAACCTGCATAAGTGTTCCAGACACAAAAAGGCGTCCAATTGGACGCCTTTTTTATGTTTGCTTGTTAAGAGGTTTATTCGTTATAAGAGAGTCATCTCTCCCAGTACGACTCTTCTAAGCTATCTTCACGCTCTGGCAAGCCACGAGAAAGACGCGGGCTGTGCTGTGCCAGCACTTCATAGGCCACGCGATTAGCATACTTACAGATTTGTGAAAATGAGGAGTAACATAATCCGTCACGCTTGTGTTTGCTCGAACCCGGCACATTGGCCTTATGGAAGGTGTTCGAAGCAAGATCGTGCAGTAGTGCAGACAGTGCACCATCACCGGCGCCGTTGGTGTTACGGATCTTCTCCGGACCACCCATGTAGGGTGAAATGTGAGCGTAGACCTTAATCGGCTCATCACAGGCCGATTTAAGCTTAGGACGTGAAAACTCATAGCGGTTAAACTCGGGAATAGAGCCGGGTAACAGGGTATTGGTGGTCTCACGTTTATCTGCATCTTCAGTATAACCTGCGGTATAGAGCCCGATAGGACCGGCAGTGGTTAATACCATATCACACAGTTCAAGGGCGGCTTCACTGGCCTGAAGCGGATCTTTAAAACCAGTAAGGGCCTCACCTTCGTCCTCATTCATTGCCAGAATAGTCACATTCTCTTCGATGAATGCTCTCCACCAGCTTGGATCTTCTTCAATTAAGAAACGAGTGCCTAACGTCAGTACCACAGGCACCCCGACCTCTTTGGCATATTCTATTGCGGTTAATGCCGCATTGGTCATCTGATCGCCGCCGCTGGCTCTCATCAAGTAAGCCGTTAACACCAGCGCAGATGCTCCTTGAACCAGGTCTTTATCTATATATTCTGGGGTTAACTTATCCATCGAGCCTTTACTGATGGCAAAAGTACGCTCGCCGCACTCAGATATGAGGGTGAAGCAACGACCTATGGCACCTTCTACCGGCTGTAGATAGTTAAGATCGACTTTTGAAGAGGTGTTACACAGATAACGATAGGCGTAGCTACCTACTTCGATATTATTACTCATAACGCCAAACAAGACAGATCTGTCATCGGCAAGAATCGAATAGTTGTGCACCGTATTGCCTATGGTGCCACCGGCGAATTCATCACTGATTAAGCCATGCTGCTTCAATTCTGAATACAAGGCGTGAGCACTGACATCATCAATCAGAGTCGAGTTGCCTTTGGGAAGTTTATATCGCTCGAGTAGCTCATCGGCTACTTTAGCTTCTATGTCTACCAAGGTCTGATCGATCCCGGTGATATAAGTTGGAAAACGAAGCGGTTGCTGAGTGAGCTGAGCCAATAGTGGGTCACGGTTTTGGACGGGAAAATAGTGCTTGGACTTTCGTTGACCTGGAAACTTCATTGTGTGCTCTCAACCTTTGGCAACATACTGGAGGCCGATTAAATTAAATCAGCCATAATGGGAATATAGTTCAAAACAATTGGCCCTATCAAATAAGGGCCAATATAAACGGCGGCAGATCCTACCACACGCAGTGATATACGCCAGTCTCTAGTAACGTATTTTATCCTTTTTAGGGACAGATGTTGAGCGTCTAATGCAGATCGCTCACTTCTAACACAAAGTTAGCACCAGCCTTGGCTCTGCTCTTTCACCAATTCCACTAAAAGCGCGATATGAGCGGGATCAGTATTGAGACAGGGAATAAACTCATATCTCTCCCCCCCCGCTTCAATGAACATCTCTTTGCCACCGATAGAAAGCTCTTCGAGTGTTTCCAGACAATCTGCCGCAAAAGCCGGGCTAATAATATCCACTGACTTCACGCCTTGAGTAGGTAAAGAGGTTAGCGTCTTATCAGTCTGAGGTGTGAGCCACTCCTCTTTGCCAAATATTGACTGATAACAAAGCTGCCATTGGTCATGGTTTAACCCCAGCTCTTTGGCCAAGAGCTCTGAAGTTTTCTCGCAATGCCCTTGATAAGGATCGCCTTCGGTCACATATCTGACTGGGATCCCATGAAACGACATCAGCAGCTTGTCGGCTTGGCCATGTCGCTCCCAATGGGCTTTTACCGAACTGGCCAGGGCCGAAATATAGCCAGGGTGCTGATAATATTCTTTGTTTATGCGGGTTTCAGGAACTTCTCTCCATCCCTTGTACTCAGTGGCAATGGCATCTGAAACAGCCGCCACGGTCGAGCATGAGTATTGAGGGTAAAGAGGCAAAACAATAATTCTTTCGACCCCTTGAGACTTGAGCTTATCCAGCCCCAGAGCCAGTGAAGGGTTACCATAGGTCATGCCCAGCTCGACGGGTATGCTCTGCCCGTACGCTTGCGCTAACATGCCTGCAACTAGCTCTCTCTGGCGTTGGCTCACCACCATCAAGGGCGATCCTTCATCCCACCATATGGATTGATAGAGTTTTGCCACCTTAGATGGACGAAAATTAAGTATGACGCCGTTGAGAATAGGCTTCCAAATAAGGGGGTTAAGGTCGACGACTCTTGGATCACTCAAGAACTGCTTTAGAAATGAACGTACATCTTTTGTCGTGGGTGTATCGGGCGTCCCTAAGTTAACCAGAAGCACACCGAATGCCGGGGTAGTTTTGCTCAAAATTACTCTCTTATAATGTCGATACGGACTAGGGCCTATTGACCTTTCATGGTTGTTTTTGCAGCGAGTTGTTGAACTTTACTCTTTTTATTAAGTAAGGCGGAGCTTGTGTAGTCTAATGATTCTACATAAACAAGCCCTAGGCTAACATTCAAAATCATATAAAAAAAGCCCACCTAAGTGAGCTTTTCAAAATATGAGAACTAGCTCATATGCTAATAAGGATCAGATACCTTTAGCCTATCGCAGCAACGATCTCTTTACTGACTGCTGCCACTGTCTGTGTACCGTCAAACTTGTTGTATGTAGCCTGACCAGAGGCTGCTACCTTACCGTAATATTCGACTAGTGGTTTAGTCTGCTCATGGTAGACCTCCAGGCGCTTACGTACCGTAGACTCTTCGTCATCAGGACGAATAGTCAGGTCTTCACCGGTAACATCATCCTTACCTTCAACCTTTGGCTGGTTGAAAACAATATGATAAACACGGCCTGAACCTGGATGAACACGACGACCAGCCATACGCTTAACGATATCTTCGTCGGGCACATCGATCTCTACCACGTGATCGATATTGATGCCACTGGCTGCCATAGCGTCGGCTTGTGGGATAGTACGAGGGAAACCATCGAGCAAGAAACCTTTAGCACAATCATCTTGTGCAACACGCTCTTTTACTAAACCAATGATGAGCTCATCTGAGACCAACTGACCAGCATCCATCACTTTCTTGGCTTCTAGGCCAAGTGGCGTTCCAGCTTTAACTGCTGCACGTAACATATCGCCAGTAGAGATTTGTGGAATACCGTACTTTTCCATGATGAACTGGGCCTGGGTACCTTTGCCGGCACCTGGGGCACCTAATAACATGATGCGCATCTCGAGATTCCTCTTATTTCACATAGTTTTATCATTGGCGGCGATTTTCGCATAATTAACCGCTATTTTGAAGGGGGTAGAAACAGTTTTAGCTTAGTTAGTCATTAGACATTGGCCTGATAGACAATCATATTTAATCAGACCAAATAGGATCGGTTTATTATGTTTGATTTTTGTACTGAATTTAAACTCAATATCAATACAATAAACTGTATAACTTACGGCGATACTGATTCGCCAGCTGATTTCCCTGACCTAATGCAGTCAAAATTTCCAGAAAGAGCTTTTTAGCCTCACCATTCTCAATCGAAATATCTTTAGATAGAGGAGCAAACAGGAGTGCCAGCGCTTCTTCATCTCTTTTTGCCTGATGAAGCCCCTTAACTAAGTCTAATAATATTGACACATTGTCGGGCTCAGAGTCACAAGCCTGCTGTAATTGACGGATCTCTGGGGTATCGGCAGCATCCAGTGCCAATGCCAATTTGGCTTTCAGGGTCTGATAGTAGCCGTCCTGATCGGCCAGGCCCACACTGTCTAACAGATCACCAGCTAAAGAAAAATCACCCGATATCAGCTCAGCATCGGCGTACACTAACGCGATTTCAGCATTAGGTGATTCTCTATAAGCCTCCCTGAGCAAGTGAAGCGCCGACTGAACGTCTTCATCCACGAGTAATGCCTTGGCTTGGTTTAGCTTGAGCTGCCATTGGGCCGGAAGATGCTTATCTAACATCTCGGTGATTTGCCTCTCTTCTTGCAAACCCGAAAAACCATCTATAGGCTTGCCTTCGCTGAGCACTAAGGTCGTAGGGAGATTCTGAATTTGAAAATAATTGGCAATCTCCATCTCGCTGTCACAATCAATTTTTGCTAACACAAAACGGCCAGCTTGTTTCTGGGCCATGGAGACCAATGTCTGACTTAAGGTGATACTTTCCGGACTTTGATTAGACCAGAAACAGAGCACAACAACTTGCTCTGCCGACGCATCGACGATTTGCTGAATATTCTCTTTCGTTAGATCTAGAACAGTTTCCATAACAATCCTGTTATCTGTTTATAGGGGCAGTCTATCTCATCTCCATAAGGCTTGAGCCTTCCATAAGATACCTGATGAATGCCGCAGATATAAAAAAGGCAGAACCCTAATACAAGCAAACGGTACTAGATGCTCTGCCTTCTCAATGACAATGGCTTAATTTAGTTAAGTTTAGCCAACAGCATCTGGTTCATCAGCTTGATGAAGGCTGAAGGATCTGCCAGGCTACCTTTCTCTGATAGCTGAGCCTGTTGCAGTAATAACTCGGTCCATTGAGTAAATACGGCTTCATCTTGCTCATCATTAAGACGCGCAACCAGAGGATGTTCAGGGTTAATCTCAAATGTAGGCTTACTTTCAGGTACAGCTTGTCCGGCAGCCTCCATCAGTTTTATCATCTGACTCGACATCTCGCCTTCACCCGCTACAACACAAGCTGGGGTATCGGTAAGACGAGTGGTCACTTTCACTGCAGACACCTTGTCACCCAGTGAATCTTTAACACGTTTCACCAAGCCTTCAGACTCAGTTTCTAACTTCTCCTGAGCTTCTTTTTCAGCAGCATCTTCGAGATCGCCAAGCTCAAGATCACCACGAGTCACCGAGTGCAGCTGTTTGCCGTCGAAATCTGTAAGATGATTGATCAACCACTCATCGATACGCTCAGACATCAGCAGGACTTCGATACCTTTCTTGCGTAGAAGCTCAAGATGCGGGCTATTGGCAGCCGCGTCATGGCTATCGGCGACGATGTAGTAGATCTTACTTTGACCTTCCTGCATACGACCGATGTAATCGGCGAGAGAAACCGTCGGGGCCGCATCTTCGTTATGAGTCGATGCGAAACGTAATAAGCCGGCTACACGCTCCTTGTTGACCATATCTTCGGCTGGGCCTTCTTTAAGCACCTGACCAAATTCAGCCCAGAATGTCTGGTACTTCTCAGCATCATTCTTAGCCAGCTTCTCTAGCATACCAAGGGCACGCTTAGTCACTGCGGTTCTAAGCGCTGTCGTCACCTTGTTGTCTTGTAAAATTTCACGAGACACGTTTAATGGCAGATCGTTTGAGTCAATAATGCCCTGCACGAAACGCAGGTAACTCGGCATAAACTGCTCGGCATCATCCATCACGAACACGCGCTGAACGAATAATTTCAGACCATGCTTACGGTCGCGGTTCCACATGTCCCAAGGCGCTTTGGCTGGAATATACAGCAGGCTAGTGTATTCCTGCTTACCTTCGACTCGGTTGTGGCTCCACAACAATGGATCGGTAAAATCGTGGGAGATATGCTTATAAAACTCTTCATACTCCTCTTTAGAGATATCGCTCTTGTTACGGGTCCAAAGCGCAGTCGCCTTGTTCATAGGCTTCCATGAACCTTCTACTGCAGCCACGGCTTCTTGATCATCTGACGCTTCAATTGCAGGCGTACCCGCTTCGAACATTTCCACAGGGACTGAGATATGATCTGAATATTTAGTGATGATCGAGCGCAGACGATATTCTTGAGCGAACTCTTGCTCGTCTTTGCGAAGGTGTAAGACAATTTCGGTTCCGCGAGTCTCTTTAGTGATGTTTTCTACGGTAAAATCACCTTCTCCCGCCGACTCCCACAACACACCTTCATCGGCGCTGTGTCCAGCAGCACGAGTACGCACTGTGACCTTATCGGCAACGATGAATGAAGAGTAGAAACCCACACCAAACTGACCTATGAGTTGTGAATCCTTAGTATCATCACCGGATAGGTTATTGAAAAATTCCGCAGTACCCGACTTAGCGATTGTGCCTAAGTGCTCAATCACACCGTCACGGGTCATGCCTATGCCGTTATCGCTGATAGTGATAGTGCCTTTATCTGCATCGGCACTGATACGCACACTCAGCTCACCATCGCCTTCGTAGAGGGCATCGTTAGTCAGGGCTTCATAACGCAACTTATCTGCGGCATCGGCAGCGTTGGAGACCAATTCACGCAAGAAAATCTCTTTATTGGAATATAAAGAGTGAATCATCAAATTTAGTAGTTGCTTGACTTCAGTTTGAAAGCCATGAGTTTCTTGTTGTGACATGGATTGTTCCTTTATTGTATTTCACCAAGCCTAACTCTTTATGGAATTAAGCTTTAACCGGCGCAAAGTGCTCTATGAAAATAGAGATGGGGCTGGAATTTTGCATTTCAAGGGGAAAGAGATAACTGGCGTTTAAATGGCTAAAAAAAATCCAGTATTGCCGCAACAAATACTGGATTTATCTAACTCTGAAAATCAGAGCAGAGGAATAGCTTTAAACTTACAGCGGAAGACGACCATTAAAAGAAAGCGCTAACGTGGTGCTATCGACATACTCAAGCTCACCGCCGACAGGGACTCCGTGAGCGATACGACTCACTATCACTTCATGACTCTTAGCCATATCGGCAATAAAGTGCGCCGTTGCATCCCCTTCCACCGTAGGATTGGTGGCTAAGATCAACTCGACTACCTCACCAGAGGCTAAATGTTCTTCCAACAAAGCTAACCCTAGCTCGTCTGGACCGACACCATCTAAAGGCGATAAATGCCCAAGCAGAACAAAATAACGCCCGGTAAAATGTCCACCGGCTTCAATAGCCAGCACATCAGCCGGGGTTTCAACCACACAAATCACCTGAGATATCCCGCGTTTGTGACTGGCACAAATCGGACAATGAACCTCTTCGGTGAAGGTGCGGCAAGATTGACAATGCCCCACATCACTCATGGCTTTTTCTAGTGCTTGACCCAGGAATTGACCCGCTTTTCGATCCCGGTCTAATAATTGAAATGCCATACGTTGGGCGGATTTAGGTCCAACGCCAGGTAAACATTTCAAAGCTTGGATCAACTCATCAACCAGGGGACTAAATTTCATTATCTAGTAATACTCAAATTAAAACGGCATCTTCATGCCTGGTGGTAACTGCATACCGCCAGTCACTTCAGCCATTCTCTCTTTTTGGCTCTCTTCAACACGGCGTGCGGCATCATTGCATGCTGCAGCGATAAGATCTTCTAGCATCTCTTTGTCGTCTGCTAACAGGCTAGGATCGATATCCACTTTACGTACACTGTGAGAACCTGTCATGGTAATTTTCACAAGACCCGCACCGGCTTCACCGGTCACTTCCATACGCGCGATCTCTTCTTGCGCTTTGGCCATCTTGTCTTGCATCTGCTGGGCCTGCTTCATCAGGTTACCCATACCGCCTTTTCCAAACATATCTATTTCTCTTCAATTAAGGGTCGAATAAAGTTGGCTCATCTTACTTAAATAATGTCGATAATCAATCAAAGCCGTACAAACTTATGACTGAGGTAACGCCTTAAAGTTCGACTTATCGATGAGCTCAATGGTATTTCCTTTTAAACTCAATAGCTCAGGTGCATAACTTAAGCTATCGTTTTCAAGCTCTGCTCCCATTTGGCTCATTAGCCATTGGACATTGGTGTCGGTTAACAAGCCTTGATGCGCCTGGGCTTGGATCTCCCGATGAAAACGCTGTCGCACTTCCAGTGGTGTCTCTCTGTCGCCATCGACTCCAACAGATATGCTGACCTTACTCTCGGCGCCTAACGCTTTGCCTAAGGCTTCCTCTAACTGCACAATGGCTATCTCAGCGGCCAAGTGCTTCTGGATAGGTTTTAACAACAGAGACAAGGGCTCGGTAAACTCATGGCACACTGAGTTCACCGCTAATTGACGCACCCTGCCGCCGACATCGATAGCAGACATCAATCGATACCACTTGAGATCAACCTCATTGCCAGTCACCTCGCCTTCACCCAGAGGAGAAAGCTGGTCAAATGACTGAGCTTGTATTTCAGTTTGTACCTGCTCTTGTACAGGTACCTGCGCTTCAACTTGAGCCGATACCACTGGATGAGTATCAGTGCCTTGCACATGGCCACCTGAAGAAGTGACATTCTCAGTAGCAGCGACTTCGACAGGTTCCTCCCAAGGAGGCCTGTCTTCAATATCCGTCACTAAAACAGGCTGAGGCCGACGTTCAGGTTTAGCGTCTGACTTAACTTCAGCTATCGCCTGACCGCCTAACGAAGACGGAGCTTCACTCGGAGCGGCGTCGACATTCTCGGCTTGGGGTTTGCGCTTAGGAGGGGCAAAGTCCTTGCGCTGAGCTTCAGGCTTTTTTCCAGCACTCTCCTCAGGCGTTTTGGCCAGGTCGGTTAGCAGTGAGTCTCGCGCCGCTAAGACGGCGTCTAAGATATCGTCTTCTAACTCAGTTCCAGCTTGAGTATCAGCCCCTTGGCCAGTCATGCCAGAGCCTACATCTAACTGAGGGATAGGAGTCACAGTCTGCTGAATAGGCTGTGCATCATCGGCGGCGGACAGACTGTCGAAAGCCTGGTAATCCCCCAGCTCTTGTTCGTCTTGTTGAAAACCATATTGAGCGTCGAAGGCAGCATCTTGGGCAAGCTGCTCAGGGCTCAAGTGAGGCTGAGATAATTCAGACTGATTGGTGCCAGAAGGATTTATCTTACTAGGGGCTTCCTCAGGCGGACTTAACCTTGCTGTTCCTCTATCGTCTGAGCGAGTCGTCTCGGCTTGGCAATCAGGCTCGGCACTAGCTAGGCCACTAATTGCTTGGCTACTAATGGCTTGACTAGTAGCGGGAGCTGACTCAATGACATCTCCCGATGTCTCATTCATCGATGCTGCACTTGGATCGACAGCTTGTTCGAGGCTTGGCTCCGCAGTATTAAGACTGCTCTGCTCCATCCCCTGGCTCGATGCCTGACTTAAAATGAGCGCTTGCTCGCTATTAAGCGCAAGTAAATCATCGGTCTCATCATCTTGCTCAGCTTGAGGAGTTACTGCGGCCTTAGGCTCAGGAACAGGCTCAGAGACGGGCTCTTTTCGAACTTCAGCTGGCTGGTTATTTGAATTCGCTTGGCTAACAGGTTTGCCTTTAGCTTCCGCCGGTTCAGGATTAGCCTGTCCGGTTTCTGTCTTTACACGTTCGGGGATGACGACTTTAGCAGGTTTATCTACGACCCAGCGGGTCACCGGCGTTTCTGGCACGAAGGAGACGGCCCTAAGCAGCGCCATCTCTAATCCCGATTTTGGGTCTGGCGCATGGGGAAGATCTTTTCTCCCCGTCAACAACAACTGATAATAGAGTTGTACTTGTTCTGGACTAAGCTGCTGTGCAAAAGCCTTAATCTGCTCACTATAAATGGAAAGCTGAGCCGCTGCGGGGGCAAACTGACTTAAGGTTATTTGATGTAATAATTCAAGTAGGCTTCTGAGCACTTCCTCGGGGTCGGCGCCAAAGGATAAAATCTGGCCGATCACCCGCATCAAATTCTCGATATCCCCTTGAACTAAGGCGTTAAGCAAGGAAAGTACATGTTTCTCATCGATACTGCCAAGCATGGTCTGTACCTGAGTTAGCTGCACAGAACCCGCACCAAAAGCAATGGCCTGGTCCGTAAGACTCAGTGCATCTCGCATGCTACCATTGGCTGCTTTAGCCAACAGGGTCAATGCAGCTTGATCGAAGGTGAGCTGCTCTTGGGTAAGCACATGAGACAGCTGCGATGAAATTTCATCCTGAGTCAGGCTTTTTAAATTAAATTGCAGACAACGAGACAGTACCGTCACAGGCAGACGCTGAGGATCTGTGGTCGCTAGCAGAAATTTTACATGCTCAGGTGGCTCTTCGAGCGTCTTTAACAAAGCATTGAAACTACTGCGCGATAACATGTGCACCTCATCGATGAGGTACACCTTGAATCGGCCTCGACTAGGGCGGTACTGCACATTATCGAGCAGTTCCCTGGTATCATCGACTTTAGTTCGCGAAGCCGCATCGACTTCGATAAGATCGACAAAACGCCCTTCGGCAATTTCAACACAGCTGGAACATTGACCACATGGCGAGGCTGTGATTCCCTGTTCACAGTTTAACCCTTTAGCGAATAGCCGAGCTAAACTGGTTTTACCCACACCTCGAGTGCCGGAAAACAGGTAAGCATGATGTAATCTTTGCTGAGTGAGTGCATTGGTTAATGCGAGTAAAACGTGAGACTGACCAACCATTTGTTCAAATGTGGCAGGGCGCCATTTTCTGGCCAACACCTGATATGACATGGAACTCCCCAAAGTGTCATTGAGTAATTTCGGGAGCACGCTCCTCAGTAATCTGCACCATAACATGCCATGTTAAAAGGTGCTACTGAGGAGCATTTTATAACCAGAACCAAGATGATTAACTTGGTCAACTACCTCTGGAATATATTGTACGCTGGATTATTCAGCGCCACACAAGATAAACCAGAACCTAGATGATTAACTTGACCTGCTACCTCTGGAATAAATTGTACGCTGAATTATTCACCGGCACAGAGATCCGTCACACAAGATAAGCAGAGCCAAGATGGTTAACTTGGCCAGCTACCTCTGGATATCAAGATAACCAGAACCAAGATGATTAACTTGGTCAGCTACCTCTGGAATATATTGTACGCTTGATTAGTCGCCGTCGAATTCACACAAGGTAACCAGTTTTAGATCCATGGCTTCGAGACGCTTCTCACCACCGAGATCGGGCAGAGAGATAACAAACGCAGCATGGTTAACTTGGCCACCTAGTTTGCGGATCAACTTGACTGTCGCTTCGATCGTACCGCCTGTTGCAAGCAAGTCATCGACCACTAACACTTTATCGTCAGCAGAGATGGCATCGACATGCAGTTCCAGAACATCTTGACCATATTCGAGATCATAGCTCTGAGAAATCGTCTCACGTGGTAATTTACCCGGCTTACGTACGGGTACAAAACCGACACCTAATGCCAAGGCTAAAGGGGCACCGAACAGGAAGCCACGAGCTTCTGTACCTACGATTTTGGTAAAGCCTTGATCTTTATACTCCTCAGCCAGGAGTTCTATGCTTGCTCTATAAGCTGCAGGCTCTTCAAGCAAACTCGTTACATCTCTGAAAAGAATCCCGGCTTTAGGGTAATCAGGAATTGTTTTTATGCTCTGTTTTATCAATGCTAAGCTGTCTTTGTTCATGACCATCATCTTTTGGTTTGGCCGACGAATCTCGCCAGCTTTAAAAAATCCGGCTAAAGCTTATGTGTCTTTGGGCATACTTGCAACAATCTCCCCTACTAATAGGACAATAATTACGCATTGGATCACAATTTTGCGATATATTCTAAAGAGAAAGCCGATACTGAGTTTTCTGTATAAAGATGACGTATAAAAGAGTGTCTTGGCTTAATCGTCTAGTTCGGGGATCTGCTTGAGGAAAAAGCCTAGCCCTAGGGCGAAGCAAAGCAGCATCACTTTTACCCATATTAATGGCACTAGGGCTATGCTAACGGTAAAACTGAGTCCACTGACAATATAGGCTTTCTTCTTTAGCCCTTTACGGATCCCTCTATTGTGCGCCCAATCATTCAAACCTTCTGAAAACCAGGGATGAGTCATCAACCAATTGTGTAGCCGGTCGCTAGAGCGAGCAAAACAGAAGGCGGCGAGTAAGATAAAAGGCACGGTAGGGAGTATTGGAAGCGGGATCCCAAGCAAGCCCAGCGCCAAACTGCATAATCCACAAATCAAATAAAAACCACGTTTAAAAGCCATTATTTCCCTTACTCTACTTACTCAAATATTTACTTAACTCGTTTTGTTGAAATCAAAAAAAGTCCAAAAAAAACCACTCCAAAGAGTGGTTAGTTTACCCAAACAAGTGCTGGGTATCTAGACTTGTATTACGTTAAATGAGTCCGGAAAATTTCAACCAAGATAAGGTCGCTGGTAAAGTTGGGATCATCATGACTAAGATGAAACCAATAAAATAGATGATGTTAAATGGATCTTTAAATGGCTGACTCATAACTTCCTCGCTCAATCACTTGGGTAATTTTATTGATCTAGATCAATTTTTGGCAACATTATAGAGACTTGCCCAAAGTTTAGGAAGCGAGTATTTAACCTTTTACCGACGTAAGTGTCTTTGATTATGATTTTATTAAGAATAACGATAGCTATTAATATCAATCGGCTTCTGTAGCTTAATGAACCAAGCCAAATCACCTCATCCAAATCCATTAAGCCAAGTATTGTTTCACCACCCCCTTGGCAGCGAGATCAGCTAACATCTGCCCACAACCTTGAGTTAATACCTCATCAGCCATCTGTGGGTAAGTCTGTTTTAGCCAAGTCAACAGATGGTCGAAACTGACAGCCTCATATTGGGACAGGTAACCCAGTACTTGTGCTGTTAAGGGATTAAGTTGCAAGAAAATCACGACCTCTTGTGCATCGCGATATAAGCAAAATTGCTGCGGACTCTCGGCGGGGGTATCGGGTCGATAATCTTCACTCACTCGCTGAACATCGAAGCTATATTGTAATACCTTAGCCGTATCAGACAAACACAGTGCCACTTGCGCTATCGGCCCTTGGATACCTTGATGCAAGGGATTATCTTTAGCGACTGCCACGACCAACTCCATATATTCATAATGAGCCAGTTCGATAATAAATGCAGGATCACGGTCTGTTAACTGATATTCAGACTGAAGAAAAACCACAAATTCATCGGCTATTTCGATAAATATCGGTGTCTGACAATCATGGGTCACAAAAAATTCTTGGATCAGTGCCAACCAATCTTGTTCAGAATACAAACTGTGCAACACGGGGAATGAACTGGTAACAAAGCCATTGATATTATTGAAAAATAGATCCCGATATATCTTCATCCTCCGAGCTTCTGTCCCCTTAGGTAATGGGCGTGAAGGTTGCTTGATATAATCGATAAATGACTGTTGAATCACATCAAAATTCATCATGCGCCCCTTGACAGCTGAGACAAACCTGCCGCTTGGTATCGATGAATTTTATCTATCTCCTTAAGCAACACCTGTGTCTCAGGAATATTAAAATCCCTCTCTAGCAAGGTAGGATGTACTCCGTGTACTCGATAACAAGTTTGAAGTAACTGCCATACAGGCGACACAATATCGGCCCCATGGGTGTCAACTATGATATCTTTTGCTTCTTCAAAATGGCCAGCTATATGGAGATAGGCGACACGCGACGTCGGCATGGCTCTTAAAAACTCATCGGCATCGTACTCATGATTAATTGAGTTCACATAGATGTTATTCACATCGAGAAGCATTTTACAGTCTGCTTCATCGAGCACAGTAGTGACAAATTCGAGCTCACTCATCTCGGCACCTGGCGCCGTGTAAAAAGAAACATTCTCCAGGATAAGCGGCCTTTCTATAATATCTTCAACTTGCTTTACACGCTTAACGACATGCTTGACCGCCTCCTCGGTAAAGGGAATTGGCATAAGATCATACATGTGTCCAGCACCCGAACAATAGCTAAGGTGTTCAGAGTAAACCTCGATATTGTGCTCGTCTAAAAAGGCTTTCACATTCTTAATGAACTCAATATCTAACGGCGAAGGCCCACCGATTGACAAAGATAAACCATGACAGAAGAAAGGTTTGCGCTCAGTAAGTTGCCTAAGTTGTCGACCGTACTTTCCTCCTAACGTCATCCAGTTCTCTGGGGCAACCTCGAAAAAATCGATAGCATCTGGAATAGAGTCGCAAAATTCATCCAACATCTCACGCCTCAAGCCTAATCCCACCTTGGCTCGCTCTGTCATATTCACTCCAAAAACAACCTTGCTGACTATAGAAAATTTCAGTTTTATACTTGGATAAAACAATTAAGGCCAGTATACACCGGCCTTAAATGTCTATTCACTATCGTAAAGGATAAGCCTCAACAGATAATAAAAAATGACTTACATGTCGCCGCCACACTTACCTTCTTTGGCTTTCTTCATGTCGCCGCCACACTTACCTTCTTTGGCTTTCTTCATGTCGCCGCCACACTTGCCTTCTTTGGCTTTCTTCATGTCGCCGCCACACTTGCCTTCATTGGCTTTCTTCATGTCGCCGCCACACTTGCCTTCTTTGGCTTTCTTCATGTCACCGCCACACTTGCCTTCACCACATTTGCCCTCTTTACCCTTCTTCATGTCACCGCCACACTTGCCTTCATGGGCTTTCTTCATGTCGCCGCCACATTTTCCTTCACCACATTTGCCCTCTTTCCCCTTCTTCATGTCATCGCCACACTTGCCTTCTTTACCCTTCTTCATGTCACCGCCACATTTGCCTTCGCCATCGACAAGCTGGTAACCCGCTTCCATCTGGCTAAAACCAAATGGGTTGGCCTGAGCTTCACCGGCAAATGCCGAACCCATAACAATAGTACCAAGGGCAGCAGCTACAGCAGTTTTTTTAACTAAATTCATAATGTATTCCTTTAAAATCAGTAAAGTAGTTTAGGTTACCAACTAAACTGCATGTCAGCTGGCTTGCATAAGTAGACCTGATGTAGCTCAAACTTATTTCAAAAATTTTAACAAGATCACATTTATGACGCATATTTCAGTAAACCGCAAGTCCAAACATAATAAATAATGTAACAAATTCAATAAATAAGGATATTAATACTAAGTTAAAGCTAAGTAATAGAAACATTTTTTGAATCCCATCTCATCATAAGCTAAAATGCTGGCCGCACTCGTGATAGGACTGATGTTTCAACACTCCTAAACCAAGCTAACGAGATTTCACCCAGCTGCGTTGCACTAATCAATATTTAATGCCTTAACCATGCTAGCCGATAAATAGACTTACCCAGTGAACCTAATAAGAATGAATCTGACAAGAGCGAAAAAATGCGTGTAATACTCGCCCCAATGGAAGGCGTCGCCGATGCGCCAATGAGAGCACTGCTAACTGGTGTTGGTGGATACGATCTGGTGATCAGTGAGTTTATTCGTGTAGTAGATCAACTCCTGCCGGAAAAAGTCTTCTATCGCCTATGCGCCGAATTGGCTAATGAGAGTAAGACTAAATCTGGTACTCCAGTGAGATTACAACTGCTCGGTCAACACCCCCAGTGGATGGCGGAGAATGCTCTGCGTGCCATCGAACTTGGCTCCCTTGGTGTCGATCTTAATTTTGGCTGTCCAGCTCCCATGGTCAATCGCAGCAATGGCGGAGCGGCGATGCTAAAAGAGCCTGAAACCATCTACCGCGTAGTAAAAGCAGTCCGCGATGCCATCCCAGCACAACTCCCGGCAACCGCAAAAATACGTCTAGGTTGGGATGATAAGAGTCGCTGCGTCGAAATAGCTCAAGCGATTGAAGCCGCAGGTGCCACAGAACTGACCGTGCACGCCAGAACCAAGGAAGAAGGTTACAGGCCCCCCGCTCACTGGGAATATATTCACCAAATAAAGCAGGCTATCTCAATACCTGTGATCGCAAATGGTGAGGTGTGGAGCCGTGAAGATTACCTCAAGTGCCAACAAGTCAGTCAGTGTGATGATGTCATGATAGGCCGAGGCGCATTGGCAGTGCCTAATCTGGCTCATGTGATCAAAGGATCCCAAGCTAAGATGCCATGGCCTGAAGTATTACAGTTACTCTTGCAATACTCGGATTACGAAATCGTCAGCGAGAAAGAGAAATATTATCCCGCTCGTATAAAACAGTGGCTTAAATTCATCGCAAAACAATACAGTGAAGCCGATGAGCTATTTACCCAAGTGAGGGTATTGAAAAAAACGCCGGAAATTCTCTCTTTACTCAGAGCACTCGCATAAGTCTAAAGTACGTTAAAATCAGTAAGAGTCTCCTGTCTGGTCATACCTGTGAAGGGAAGTAGACAAAACTTCCCACGTCCAGCTTAGATCTTACTGATGTAAGCACTAAATATGACCTAGAGTTGATCTCAGTCATGGTCAAAATGCCTCACCAGTTTAGACTTAATATCCGAAATAACTTTTCAGGCATATACTCGTGAGCAGATCCCATACCAGACATGAATTGTCACAGCTAGAATCTAATCTAAGGATAGAGATAGGTAAACTTGCACTGAGTAAAAACATCAGCCTAGATACTCAATCGAGTTCGCTATGCGAACTGATAGCCCTGCTAACCCAGGCAGGCTTATGTGAACACCCATTATTTAGCCAAATAACCCAAGTCGATGCCGCCGTATGTCAGCTGGATATTGGCCTATATGGTCTTTGCTCCGATTGTGAAAATGAAATAGAAACCGAACGATTAGCCATCAACCCCGTTGAACAGAGATGTACCCAATGCGCTCAGAGTCATGAACATGAGCACAGACAAGAGTTAAGACTCACACATTAGGCTAGCCTGACTTCATTTCCCCAATATTAGTCCAATCTATTCACCCAAAAGCTGTCCATAAAAAAGCCTGCATATGCAGGCTTCTCCGGTATATCTCATCTCAAACGATTAACCTAGGCGCTGATTTTTCTCGGCGAGTTTATTGAATATCGCGTTAAATGACAGTGATGCCCCATGAGCAATTTTATCGGCAAACTTTTTCTTCAACTGATAGCGAACCTTGATCACGGTTCTCTCTTTCGCTAGCTTCATCACCACATCATCACTGGTCGATATGGCATCGACAAGACCTAATTCGATAGCCTGTTGACCATACCAATGTTCACCCGTGGCGACTTTATCAAGGTCTAATTCAGGACGATATTTAGCGATAAACTGTTTAAATAGCACATGCGTTTCTTCGAGCTCAGTCTGAAACTTCGCCCGACCCTCGTCGGTATTTTCACCAAATAGGGTCAAGGTACGCTTAAAATCTCCAGCGGTATGCTGCTCATAATCGATGTCGTGCTTCTTAAGCAGTTTATTGAAGTTAGGTATCTGAGCTACGACGCCTATCGAGCCGACAATCGCAAATGGAGCCGCATAGACCTTATTCGCTACACACGCCATCATGTAGCCGCCACTAGCCGCCACTTTGTCGACACAAATAGTCAAATGAATATCTGCCTGACGCAGACGGTCGAGCTGACTCGATGCTAAGCCATAGCCATGAACCATGCCGCCGCCGCTCTCAACATTGACGATCACTTCATCGCCCTTCTCAGCGATAGCCAATATGGCACTGATCTCTTCACGTAGAGAAGCCACTTCGCTGGCATCGATACTGCCCTTAAAGTCGACCACAAACACTCTAGGGTCTAATGTCTGTTCATCTTGCTCTTTCTCGGCTTTCTCTTTGGCCTTCTCATCGGCTTTCAGCTGTTTCTCATAGGCTTTAAACTGCTTCTTAGTCAGCAACTCCTCTTTAAGGTCATGCTTAAGATTTTTGAGATTTTCAGAGAGGTTAATCAACAATAACTCTCCCTTCTCCCCCTTCTGTTTTATCGCAGAAGCAAGCACCACAAGGATGACAGCAATTATCGATATCACTAGGGTGATCGCTTTGGCAAAAAACAATCCATATTCGTACAAAAATTCCAAAGTATGCTCCGGCTTATTTTATCTTGAATGCAAAAATTGAGCTTATTCTATCAGAATAAGCTCAATAACAAATGTGCTATCGGGTAAATCAGCCAATAAAAAAACCCAGCAAATGCTGGGTTTAGTTAATGTTTACTCGTTAGAGTAATACTAGCCACATGGCAGAAGAACATCGCTATTATCAACTAAGATAGTCGCAGAGCCTTTCCCCGCAGTCAGCGCAAACGCAGCGACTTCTTGCTGCATCTCTGCCGTTGCAGCAGTACCGGAAGTATCAGTAAGGGAACTATGATGCCCTTCAACGAAGCGAACAGCACCAGAAGATGCCGTTGTAGTATCGATACACTCTAGACCCAAGGCGGCTATAAGTGGCTCAGTCCCCGCAGTAGGAAATCCTTCGACACTGTTTGGCAATACCTGATCTGGCTTATTCTCATCGGTGCCGTCACCCACTATCTCAATCAAGTGTACCGGAAGACCAGTTGCTTTAAGCATAGCAGCATGGTTTATCGGATCGGCGCTATCTACAGCAGTCTGAACCGCAAAGGCAAATGCAGGTATGAAACCTTCATAGACGGCTTGAACAAGCGCTGCATATTCTGGCGTACCAGGTTCATAGCCAGCGGTATTCGCTTCATCAACCAATGCCTGGAAGGCTTCTGTCGTTACTATATTTTCGAACAACATGGGGGCAAATGTTGGCGAGCCAATAAATGTCCCGGCTAAACCGCCCGACGGCGCAACCAGTGAAGATGCATTCAACGCATAAACGTTTGGCAGTGCAGTCCCCGTTTCTGGGTGAACTAAGCCTGTGCTGGCATAGGCTGAAAAGTTGGTATTGACGATAGCACCAAGACTTAAACCTTGTGAGCTGATCTTACCAATATCAAATACCTGTGGCATCTCCATCTGAGCCAGCTGCATAGATAGACCTGTCAGTGCCAGACGCACACCAAGATGATCGACAACACTCTGACGGAAATTGTCACGCACAGATAATGTGCTGGCAATATTGATAAAGGCCAATGGATTACCATTCACAAAAGCTTCAGGTTTTCCTATTGCATAACCGAACTCAGGTGCAGATGCCGACACTTCGTAGACACCATCTCCATCAGCATCGAATGAACGTGCACCGTGCAATGGATGATCGATTGCAACGGTTGCAATCCCCATAGCCGCATAGGTGCCGGCAAAAGTCATCGCAGTCTCTTTACCGCCACCCAGACCATGAAGTGCGATATTAGTCGGCCAACCAGCAGTAGGCGCCACAAAGGGAAGACCTTGAGACTCGTTGAAGGCTGCTAGCTTAGCCGCGTCGGGCAAGGTAATAAATACCGGTACCTTCTCGTAGCCTTTAATCGCTGGAATAGGATTAAACTTGGTCAGATGCTTGGCCTTATCGGCCGCAGTGCCATCGTCGAGTAACCAGGTTTTGCCAGCTAAAAGCGCAGGGTTAGCAATGCCCGCAGCTGGGTCAATGTCATAGGCCATGGCTTGCATGCCGTAATTTTGCTGACTCATGGTGCCAGCTTGAAGTGCTAGTAACACGGAAACCGGGCTATCACCGAACGCTTTCCAGCTACCATTTATCGTAGGCTGCATGTTTTCGTCTAAACAGCCCGCAGAAGAACAATCACCGAAGATAGGCAGTGTTAATTCAGCCGCATATACATTGGCCATATCAGACAGAATAAACGCTAAACCATCGGCTTCTGTTAGCCCGGCTGCAGTGGCTACGGTATAGCCAAGAGGCGCAGGAGCAGCAGAGAAGCTAGGCGCATAGGGCGAGCCTGGCTGAGCCATCAAGAGTTTCAGTGTTTCATAGACGTCTGAAACTGACTGAGTGGTAAACAGACCCGAATAGCTAATCGTCTCGGCATCCACTCCGTGTGCAGCAGCAATACCTTTCTCATAGCTATTAACCAATGTTTGTAGCATCAGTTGATCTGGGGTCTCCAGTGGATGAGTGTCAATATCGAGTTTGAGTAGACCGTATGAGCTCGACGGCGCGATAGCTCGACCTGCAGAATCCTGTATTAAATTTGTTGTGGTATAAATATATGACTGACCAGCCTTCAAAGGCTTGAGAGGCACGATGGCAATAGTATTGCCTGAGCCTTTCGAGACAAAGTCTACACCGAATTGCAGCTCATCACCGACTTTACAGGCGGAAACTGCTGGGCTGGCTTTACATTCGGGATCGGATGATAGTGCGCCGCCCACAGTGGCCTCAAATACTCTCACTGCACCGGGTTGAAAAACCGATGCAAGATCTAAAGTCAGTACAGTACCATCGTGATCTTTCGCAGGGTCCATTGTGATAGAGATAGGCGCCGTGGTCGACCAACCATCTAATGCGCCAAGAGCCATCGAAGGATCGGTATAATCGCTGGAGCCATCGACCGCTTCACCAGGGATATTAATCGTGCCATCTAAAGTACCGCCAAAGAGTAAATCGTTTGGCAAAGGCACTTTACCATCGGCTGGGTCAAATACCATGTGAGACTCAGGGATCAGAGGCTCAACCTTATCTTTTAACTCATCGACACTATCTTCACTACAGGCCGTGAGTCCTAGCGCAGATGCAATCGCAACACCCAAAAAGAGTCTTTTCATCTTTGTTCCCCAAATCTTGTTGTAATAATTTTTGTTTTCCCCAAAAAATTTGGTCACAATAGGCAATACCGTGTGACCAAACTAGGACTTTTGCCAGTCCTTACCTAAGCTCAAGTTAACGTAAAATTATTGACTTAGCTACATTTTTGTTACATGCGATCAATGAATACGCGTACAATAATTAATCATTTGTTTAAAACAAGTGTTCATCACATCAGTGACTCTAGAGGTGGCGGGGTTTTCCGCCGACAGGAAAAATTGACTCATGTTGGAATATCAAGCTGCAAAAGATCTACTTATTAACAAAACTATACTCATAACAGGCGCTGGCGACGGGATCGGACGCGCGGCTGCCATCAGTTTCGCTAAGCATGGCGCCACCGTTATTCTTCTTGGAAAGACAGTGAAGAAATTAGAAGCCGTATATGACCAGATAGTACAAGCAGGTTATCCTAAGCCAGCGATTATTCCTTTGGACTTAAAAGGGGCTACCGAGCAAAACTATGTCGATATGGCTGAGACCATCGAAGAGCAGTTTGGTCACCTGGATGGGGCCCTGCATAACGCGAGCCTGCTAGGTGTTTTAGGTCCATTTGAACATATTTCAATGGATTCAGTGAAAGAGGTCATGCAGGTCAATGTCATCGCCGAAATCATGATGACCAGGGCACTATTACCTATCATGAAGAAAGCACCTAAGGCATCACTGGTGTTTACCTCTAGCGCCGTCGGACGTCAGGGCCGCGCATTCTGGGGTGAATACGCCATCTCTAAATTTGCAACCGAAGGCATGATGCAATCTATCGCCGATGAATATGAAGGTTCAAGCTTGAGAGTCAACAGCATAAACCCTGGTGCCACTCGCACAGGAATGCGCGCTAATGCCTACCCTGCTGAAAATCCAAGCACACTCAAAGAGCCAGAAGATATCATGGCGACTTATCTTTATCTTATGGGTGATGATTCTGCAGATGTTAATGGTCAGCAGCTGAACGCACAGTAAGAAAGGAAGTACCTAGGTTCTAGAATCTAGTTCCTAGGACAAGACAAAGTCCAGACACAGAAAAGGCTGCATCAGCAGCCTTTTCTTTAAATACCTAGCGACTAGAATCTAGTGTCTAGGAACTTCTTTAACTAAGTTCTCTTACGACCTGGCTTACTTGCTACCGATTTATGCTTACGCACTGCACGACGGATCTTAGAGCCCTTCACTTTCGAGCGAGCGACGCTGTGCTTATCGGTACCTAGGACGGTACGAGTCTCATCCGTCAAGCCTGCCGTTTTTCTCAGGTAATTCACATCTTCCATGGTCAACTCAACCCAACCGCCACGAGGCAGAGACTTAGGTAACTCAATCTTGCCGTAACGAATACGGATAAGACGGCTCACCTGTACCTCTTGAGATTCCCATAAACGGCGAACTTCACGGTTACGGCCTTCGGCAAGTGACACATGCCACCACTTGTTCATGCCTTCGCCGCCAGCCGCTTTCACTTTATCAAAACTCGCCGGACCATCTTCTAAGGTAACCCCGGTTCTCAGGCGTTGAATACAAGCATCAGTGACTTCACCGAAGGTACGCACTGCGTACTCACGTTCGACTTCATTAGATGGATGCATCAAGCGGTTTGCCAACTCACCATCTGAGGTAAACAGCAACAGACCTGAGGTATTGATATCGAGACGACCGACAGCCACCCAACGTGAATCACGTGTCTTGGGCAGACGGTCGAACACCGTTGGACGACCTTCTGGATCTTTGCGACTACAAATCTCGCCCTCAGGCTTGTGATAGGCAATCACGCGACAGATAAGATCTTCTTCCGATTTAATCGAAACGCTTCGACCATCGATACGGATCTTTACATCGGTTTCGATGCGGTCACCAAGACTTGCTATCTCACCATCTATACTAATTCGACCTGCAGCAATCCATGCCTCCATCTCACGACGGGAGCCATGGCCTGCACGGGCCAAGACTTTCTGCAACTTTTCACTCATTAGTAGACTCTTCTGTGTTTAATGTATTTTCAGACCCTGTCTCTTCATTTGAATCCGAAGTTGAATTCACATTTGAAAAGAGGGCCTCTAAGGACTCAGTATCGGTTAGCGGCGGTAAGTCCGCTAGACGTTCTAAGCCAAAATAGGCTAAAAAATCGGTGGTAGTCGCATATAGCGCCGGTCTACCCGGTACTTCTTTATGCCCCACCGTTTTAATCCATTGTCTGTCAGTCAAACTTTTTATGGTGTGACTACTGACTGCTACGCCCCTGACAAACTCGATATCACCTCGAGTCACAGGTTGACGGTATGCAATTACGGCCAAGGTTTCTAAGGTTGCCCGTGAATATTTTGCTGCCTTCTCCTGCCACAAGGGTTGAAGATAAGGACTTAAGGCCTCGATAGTTTGAAATCGATAGCCGCCGGCGACGCTGACTAGCTCAACACCTCGCCCCTGATAATCTTGTTGTAACTCATCTATCGCTGCCTTGATCTTAACCCGAGTGACACTGAAGCTCACTAGCACTGTCTCTTTCAGGCTCTTTATGCTGACCGTTTTTCCTAAAACAAACAGGCTCGCCTCGATCAACTGCTTGAGTTGGTCGGGATTTATCTGCAGTTTTTGCAACTTTTTCTGGCTAGACAATCAATACGCCCTAACATGTATGGTTGAAAATGGGTCACTCTGCACCAGCTCGACCAATAACTCTTTAACCAGTTCCATCAAGGCTAAAAAACTGACTACCACACCACTGCGCCCCTCTTTGGCATCAAAAAGTGCTTCAAATGGCAAGTATTCCTCACCATCGAGCTTGGCCAAAATCTGAGTCATTCGCTCTCGCGTCGACAAGACTTCACGCCTGACATGGTGATGCTCTGTCGCCTCGATTCGCTTCATGACTGCACCAAATGCCAAGGCTATTTCAGTCAGGGACACTTGAGGTGGCACTAGCACAGGCTTGATATCCGCTGCCGGTGTTACCTTCGCCTGAAACACATCTCTTTCGAGTCTGGGCAAATCATCGAGTTGCTGCTGCGCCTCTCTAATCACCTCATAAGCCTTAAGCTGACGTATTAGCCGAGCACGAGGATCTTCCTCCTCTTGGTCTTCAGTCACAGGTCTTGGCAGTAACAGACGAGACTTGATCTCAGCAAGTGTGGCTGCCATGACTAAATAATCGGCGGCAAGCTCGACTCGTGCGCCTTGCAATAGCTCAATATACTCAAGATATTGCTTAGTCACAGGCCATATTGGCAGCTCTACAACATCGAGTTTCTGCTTACGGATCAGATATAAGAGTAAATCTAGCGGGCCTTCAAACGACTCAAGAAACACTTCCAGTGCTTCTGGAGGAATAAAAAGATCGGCGGGAAGCTGCTTTATCGGCTCGCCTCTGACAATGGCCAAGGGCAAACTTTGTTGAGACCCTTGCATCGTGCTCCTCAGCGTAAACTACTCTAATACTTGATGATATTCTTGTTTATAGCCAGTCACAACCGCATAAAACAAAACCTTAGGCGGCCCATTGAGCCCTAAAATAAAGGCGAGCAAACGAACCAGCGCGCGATTATACCTTGTTCACCATGAGTTGCACAGATAATTAGCCGATATGGCTGGAAGATATGACGAGAGTGAAACGCCCGTAGCGGGCGTCGACTGAAGGGATGCGCTAGATAAAGGGGCTGATATCTCCGGCGCCTTCACGGATCACTTCCATACCGCCATCTGACATGTCGATCACTGTCGTTGGCTTCTCGCCTAGGTAGCCACCGTGTATGATCGCATCGACCTGATGTTCCAGAATATCGCGAATATGCTCAGGATCTGACTCGGTAAACTCTTCACCAGGTAGAATCAAACTGGTCGACATCAAAGGCGCATCCAAGGCTTCAAGCAGGGCTAGCGCGATGACATTATCCGGTACTCGGATACCAATGGTCTTCTTCTTAGGATTCTGCAGACGCTTGGGCACCTCTTTACTGGCCTTAAAAATAAAGGTGTAAGGTCCTGGGGTATGATGTTTGAGCACTCTATAGGCCTGATTATCGACCTTGGCATAGGCCGATAACTCAGACTGATCACGACACATGAGGGAGAAATTATGATCGTTATCAATCTGACGAATGCGCGCCATACGGCTCATGGCATCTTTATCACCCAGCATGCAACCCAGGGCATAGCCCGAATCTGTTGGGTAAACTATGACTCCGCCATTCTTGAGGGCATTGACCGCCTGGTTAATCAAACGCGGCTGGGGATTTTCTTCGTGTACGTAAAAAAACTGACTCATATACTCTATTTCCAATACTTCAAATCTGTGGGGCTTTAGCCAGGCGAGGTTCTAGGGAACGCTCTGAAACAAGTTCTCGAAAACGCCGGTGCCAAGGAGCCTATACTTGAGAAGCGATTTGCTCACCATTCCAACTGTCCATCTGCCACACCCAATTAACACCTTTGGGCTGGTACATACTCTTGCCAAGCTCAATAAAACTGCCAGGAAAATGAAAATCACTGCCAAGAGAGGCCGCTAACTCATTTTGCAGGCTTAATGCGATTAAATTATTACGATCTTCTATGGTCTGGCGACTGCCAACCACTTCCATGGCATCACCATTGGCCTCTTTAAATTCCCGCACCAGACGTTTCACCCATTTAGTCGACAGCTTATAGCCACTGGGATGAGCTAAAATTGCGACACCGCCTGCCTGATGTATCTTCTCGATAGCCGTGGCCATATCTGACCAGTTATTAGGCACGTAGCCCGTTTTACCGCGCGCCAGATATTTCTTAAATACATTTGCCATGCTGGTAGCATATTCATTATTGGCCAGCCAACGGGCATAATGTCCTCGACTCAATGCGGCGTCTCCGGCCAAGGCTTTCGCCCCGTCATAGGCCCCTTCGATGCCAGCTTTAGCTAGCCTTATGCCTATCTCTTTGGCTCTGAGTTCACGCAATTCTCTCTGGTTTGCCAGAAAAGCTTCGAAGCCTTCATCTTGTAGGCTCACATTAAGGCCCACAATATGAATATCGTGATTATGCCAGCGCGTCGAGATTTCGACACCATTGATTAAGGTTAAAGGGGACTCATGATTTTGATTATAGGCGTGAGCTTCGGCTAATCCTGCGGTGGTATCGTGGTCGGTGATCGCAAACATCTGCACACCATTTCCAATCGCTCTTTCAATCAATTCGCTGGGGCTGAGTTGACCATCTGAAGCCTTGGTGTGGCTATGGAGATCGATTAATAATATTTCATCTGTCATGGACTTATTCTACTTGAGTTTGTTAGCAAAAGGGGAATAAACATAAATAAGAGTTAAATAGCCTATAAAACTCTTGTTAAATTTTCATGATTGAATCGCTAAAAAAACCATATTTGCCCTCTTCTGGTCAGATAAGGTCAAATATAGAAATATTCAATTGACATCATTGACTCGCTAATGCTTTTATATAGCCATCGAATGCACTTTTATCTAGTAACTGATGGCATTTAACTTTTACATGTTCTCACTCTAACAACGGAAACAATTTCCAGATGAAGACACTTTTTCAAGCACAAAACATCAATTGGTGGTGGCACTTCCCAACTTAGCGGGTGGTGTGAAATTCTGTGCTCATGTAAAAGAGACAAGATTCAACAAGAAGCCCGCACAAGATGCGGGCTTTTTTGTACCCGATTTTGAGTAAAGTAAAAATAACCAATTAGAAACAAGCCGATATTTAAGCGCTTATATAAAGAATTGAACACAGAAGAGAGACAACAGATGAAACTAGCTCAAGTCACCACGAGTAAGGAGCGGATCTCCTACCCGGATGATCCTTTAAGTTTATATCAGCATCTCACCCAAGATGCGCCTCACACCATGTTGCTAGAATCTGCAGAAATTGAGAGCAAGGATAATATTAAGAGCCTGATCCTCACCGATGCCGCCCTGATGATACGTTGTGAAGGTTATCAACTGACCTTCACCGCCTTAACCGACAATGGCCAATCTCTGCTGTCACCGATTCTAACCTTCTTTCATAGTGCCAGTTCAAACTTAGAAAAAAACATACTCAAGCTGACATTAGCCAAACAAACCGCGCAGCTAGATGAAGATGCCAGACTCAAATCCACTTCTCCCTTAGATGGTCTGCGCGCCTTAGTTAAAGAGATTGATTGCGGGACCAGTCCGGCATTTGAAGATCTCTTCTTAGGTGGCGTACTGGCCTACGATCTTATCGATACCGTCGAGCCTCTGCCCCAGGTGCCCTATGGTGCTAACACTTGCCCGGACTATCTGTTTTATCTGGCCGAAACCCTTATCACAGTCGACCGTCAGCAAGAAACCGCCAATATCGTCACTCATAACTTTATCTCTGAGCAGACGCTCAAGGGTGAATATGACAAGGTACTCGCCAAACGCGTCGATTCAGTCAAGGCGCAAATTGAACGGGTCGCGACCGCAGCCGAACTCATCCCGGTTACCGCCGAAGTCTCGGTGGATATCTCCGATGAGACGTTTAAAGACACGGTCAACGCGCTTAAGTGTCATATTGTGGCCGGTGATATCTTTCAGGTGGTGCCGTCACGCAGTTTCAGCTTGCCATGTCCTAACACACTCGGGGCTTACCGCGCCCTGCGCCTGACGAACCCTAGCCCGTATATGTTCTATTTCAGGGGCGATGATTTCACCCTATTTGGCGCATCGCCTGAGAGCGCGCTCAAATATGAGACCCAGTCCAATCAGGTGGAGATTTACCCCATTGCCGGCACCCGTCAACGGGGTAAGACAGCCGATGGCCAGATAGATGCCGATCTCGATAGCCGTATCGAACTCGAGCTGCGTCTGGATAAGAAGGAGCTGTCCGAGCACTTGATGTTGGTTGACCTGGCCCGTAATGATGTGGCACGTATCAGCCAAAGCGGCACCCGTAAGATCCCTGAGTTATTGAAAGTCGACCGATACTCCCATGTGATGCACTTAGTCAGTCGCGTCACAGGTCAACTACGTACCGATCTCGATGCCCTGCACGCCTACCAGGCCTGTATGAACATGGGCACATTGACCGGCGCGCCTAAGGTCAGCGCATCGCAACTCATTCGCGGTGTCGAGAAAAGTAGGCGCGGCAGCTATGGCGGCGCGGCCGGTTACCTCAATGGCCTTGGCGACATGGATACCTGTATCGTCATCCGTTCTGCATTCGTAAAAGAGGGCATCGCCCATATCCAGGCTGGGGCTGGCGTGGTATTTGACTCAGATCCACAGGCCGAAGCCGACGAAACCCGTCAAAAGGCGCAGGCGGTGATAAGCGCAATAAAAATTGGAGGCGGACTATGAAAATTTACCTGTTAGACAATTTCGATTCGTTCACCTACAACCTGGTGGATCAATTCAGAAGCTTAGGCTTCGAGGTGGTTATCTATCGTAACGATCTCAGCGCAGACTTTATCGCAGAAAAACTGCTAAACGAAGCAGACAAGGCGACCCTGGTACTCTCGCCCGGACCCGGCGCGCCCCATGAAGCGGGCTGCCTCATGGCGCTTATCGCCAAACTTGCCGGTAAGGTGCCTATGCTGGGCATTTGTCTCGGTCATCAGGCCATGGTTGAGCACTACGGCGGAAAAGTAGAGCGCGCCCCACAGGTGGTTCACGGCAAAGCAAGCCCGACCTTCCACGAAGCAGTCGGTATCTTTGCCGGCCTGCCCTCGCCACTGCCTGTCGCCCGTTATCACAGTTTAGTGGCAACCCAAGTGCCCGATTGCCTCGAGGTGATAGCCACAACCGAAGAGATGCCCATGGCTATCTCCCATAAGCGTCATAAAGCAGTCGGTTTTCAATTTCACCCTGAGTCAATTTTAACCACACTCGGCAGCCAACTGTTAACGCAAACCCTGAACTACTTAACCCATGAAGGTACCAGTACCTCAACAAAAACAGGAGATGCACAATGAGCCAGCTTCAACCTCTGTTAGATAAGCTCTATGCAGGCCAAAGTGCGACTCGCGCCGAGGCAAAATCTTTGGTTGGCGCCATTATTCAAGGTGAGATGAGCCAAGTCGCCATGGCCGGCATGCTTATCGCCATGAAGATGCGCGGCGAGACTATCGATGAAATCTCAGGTGCGGCCGATGCCCTGCGCGCAGCGGCGAGACCATTTCCGGCCCCGAGTGATGCGACACGCGCTCACGGCATCGTCGACATCGTCGGTACCGGCGGCGATGGCCACAACACCATCAATATCTCCACTACCGCAGCCTTCGTGGCCGCGGCAGCGGGCGCCAAGGTGGCCAAACATGGTAATCGTAGTGTCTCGAGCAAATCCGGTTCATCGGATCTGCTTGCCCAGTTCGGTATCGACCTGACCATGGCGCCAGAAACTGCGCGAGATTGTCTCGATGAATTCGGCCTGTGCTTCTTGTTCGCCCCCCACTATCATGGTGGCGTGCGTCACGCGGTACCTGTGCGTCAGGCACTGAAGACCCGCACCCTGTTTAATGTACTCGGTCCACTTATCAATCCATCTCATCCTGATTTCATCTTGCTCGGCGTATACAGCAGTGAACTGGTTAAGCCCATCGCCGAAGTATTGAAGGCATTAGGCATGAAGCGCGCCATGGTGGTTCATGGCAGTGGTCTGGACGAAGTGGCCATCCACGGTGACACCTTAGTCTGTGAGCTGGTTGACGGCGAAATAAAGCAATATCAGCTCACCCCGGATGAGTTAGGCATAACCCCGGCTGAGCTTAACGCTCTCGAAGGTGGCACACCCGAGCAGAACGCAACATTCACTCGCGCCATACTGCAAGGGCATGGCCAAACCGCCCACAGTCACGCGGTTGCCGCCAACGCAGGTTGCGCGCTTTACATCTCAGGTGTGTGTGACTCAGTCAAATCAGGCACAGCCTTGGCACTCGAGACCCTAGCCAGTGGTAAGGCCTACCGTTTACTCGAGCAGCTTGCCAGCGCCAGTGCAGCAGCCAAACCAGATGAAACACAAGATTAGGAGTCATAGCGTGAGCAGTTCAATAGCAGATATTAACACTAACAATAGAGAAAACAGTGACAGCCAACAGAGCCCTTCTGAAACCAGTAATGTATTGACCAGAATCGTCGCTACTAAAGCTGCGCATATAGAGGCACTGAAACTGCGCTTCCCGGAAGCTAGCCTCAAACCCCAAATATCGGATCGCAGCTTGTTCGAAGCATTACGCGCGCCCAATGCCGGTTTCATCTTCGAGTGCAAGAAAGCCAGCCCATCCAAAGGCCTTATCCGCGCGGATTTCGATGTCGAGGCCATTGCCGATGTCTACAATGACTATGCTGCCGGGATCTCAGTGCTCACCGACGAGCAGTTTTTTCAGGGTGACATGGACTATATCCCTAAGGTTCGTGCCCGAGTTAAGCAGCCGATTCTCTGTAAAGACTTCTTCGTCGATAGCTATCAAGTTAAACTCGCCGCTCACCAAGGCGCAGATGCCATTCTATTGATGTTGTCTGTACTCGATGATGACCAATACCGTGCGCTAGCCTTTGAGGCTGCCAAGTACCAGCTCGACATACTCACAGAAGTGAGCAATGAAGCCGAGCTCGAACGCGCTATTGCACTCGATGCCAACATCATAGGCATCAATAACCGCAACCTGCGCGACTTGTCTACCGACTTGGCCACCACAGAGGAACTCGCACCACGTATCCCGGCGGATCGCGTGGTGATCAGCGAGTCAGGGATCTACAATCAGGCGCAAGTTCGCCGCCTGAGTCCACTGGTCGATGGCTTCCTGGTCGGCAGCTCATTGATGGCAGCCGATGACTTAGACCTAGCTTGTCGTACATTGACGCTCGGCCACAACAAGGTCTGCGGCCTCACATCGGTTGAAGATGCAAATGCCGTCGCCGATGCTGGCGCCATCTATGGCGGACTCATCTTCGCCGAAAAGTCTCCTCGCTATATCACGCCAGACAAGGCTAAGTCTCTGCTAGCGGCGCATCGAGCCTCGGGTAAGCTGCTCAATTTTGTCGGCGTATTTGTTAACGAGTCAGCTAAGATGATCGCCGAACTCGCGTCGTCCCTCGAGCTGTTTGCGGTTCAGCTTCACGGCAATGAGTCTGAGTATGATATCACCCAAGTGCGAAGCGCCTTAGCAGCCGCGGGCAGCCAAGCGAAAATCTGGAAAGCCGTGGCGGTGAATGCCGCAGTCGATGTCACTGAAGCTAATGCCGAATTATCGATACCAACGAACGCCGATCGCATCTTGTTCGACAGCAAAAGCAGCAAGGCTGCTGGCGCACAATTTGGTGGCACCGGCCTTAGCTTCGACTGGCAACAGTCCCTGCCTAATAAACAAGACGCCATGCTCGCCGGCGGCTTAGATGCAGACAATGCCAGTGACGCGAGCAAACAAGGATTTTACGGCCTGGATTTCAATTCAGGCCTGGAGAGCGCACCCGGGGTGAAAGATCATCAGAAGATCGCCGCCACATTTAGCGCACTCAGACAGTACTAACAGACAGTATTAATGTATTGAACTTTAAGATTATTTATCAGATTAAACTTTGAAATTATAGTCGGCGTGTAGAACGCAGAAATTGAGTATGAGGTTTAGGAGCGTGCGCGGAGTTTGTACTTACAAATGAGCACACGCGACAACAAGATCATACTCAATAGCAAGTACTACTCGCTGAACAACACATTAGGATAACACTATGACTAAACTCGACCCTTACTTCGGCGAATATGGCGGTATGTTCGTACCGCAGATATTGGTGCCGGCACTGAAACAGCTCGAAACGGCGTTTATTGAAGCGCAAGAAGATGAGGCCTTTCAAGCCGAATTCAGCGACCTGTTGAAAAACTATGCCGGTCGCCCGACGGCGCTGACCTTGACCCGTAACTTGAGTCCCAATCCCCTGGTAAAAATCTACCTTAAACGTGAAGATCTGCTTCACGGCGGTGCTCACAAGACCAATCAGGTTTTGGGTCAGGCCCTGCTTGCCAAGCGCATGGGCAAGAAAGAGATCATCGCCGAAACTGGCGCGGGTCAACACGGCGTTGCAACCGCTCTCGCCTGTGCCCTATTAGGCCTTAAGTGTAAGGTGTACATGGGTGCCAAAGACATAGAACGCCAATCTCCTAACGTCTTTAGAATGAAGCTGATGGGCGCGGAAGTCATTCCCGTCACCTCAGGTTCATCGACCCTTAAAGATGCCTGTAACGAAGCCATGCGCGACTGGTCAGGCAGCTATGAAAAAGCCCACTATCTGCTGGGAACGGCTGCCGGTCCGCATCCCTTCCCCACTATCGTGCGTGAATTTCAGCGCATGATCGGCGAAGAGACCAAGAGGCAGCTGTTTGAACGTGAAGGTTGTCTGCCCGACGCAGTTATCGCCTGTGTCGGTGGCGGCTCGAACGCCATCGGCATGTTCGCCGACTTTATCGACGAGGAAAGTGTACAACTTATCGGTGTCGAGCCTGCGGGTCTTGGCCTTCATACCTCCATGCATGGCGCGCCACTGAAACACGGCAAGACAGGCATCTTCTTCGGCATGAAAGCGCCCTTGATGCAAGACAGCGAAGGTCAGATCCAGGAGTCATATTCGGTCTCGGCGGGGCTAGACTTCCCATCTGTGGGTCCTCAGCATGCTCACCTTGCCGCTACTGGCCGCGCGACTTATGAGTCGGCAACCGATGATGAGGCGCTGGACGCCTTCCAGTTACTGGCTCGTTGTGAAGGGATTATCCCGGCGCTGGAGTCATCACACGCCATAGCGTATGCACTCAAGCTGGCAGAAAAAGCCACCAAGGAAACCATCTTAGTGGTGAACCTATCGGGCCGAGGCGATAAAGATATCTTCACCGTCGCTGATATTCTGGAAGAGCGAGAAAAAGCGCAACAAAATGAAAGCGAGAAAGCGCAGCAAAGAGAGGAGAGCGGCGATGACCGAATCTAAACAAGCAGGCCGTTACCAGGCAGTATTTGCCGCATTGAAAGAAAAAAATCAGGGCGCGTTTGTGCCATTCGTGACCTTAGGCGATCCAAGCCCTGAGCTATCACTGAAGATCATCGACTGTTTAGTCGAAAATGGTGCCGATGCCCTTGAGCTGGGGTTCCCCTTCTCAGATCCATTGGCCGATGGCCCGGTCATCCAAGGCGCCAACCTGCGCTCACTCGCCGCCGGCACCACGCCGACTCAGTGTTTTGAGATGCTCACTGTCATTCGCGCCAAGTACCCAGATCTGCCCATCGGCCTCTTGCTCTATGCGAACTTGGTTTATACCAAGAGTATCGATACCTTCTACGCTAAGGCCCAGGCCGCTGGCGTAGACTCGGTGCTTATCGCCGATGTGCCGGTAGAGGAAGCCGAGCCCTTTATCGCTTCGGCCAAGGCCCACAATGTCGCACCTATCTTTATCGCACCACCCAATGCCGATCGTGACACGCTAAAAATGGTGAGTGAGAAAGGCGAAGGCTACACTTACTTACTTTCACGCGCCGGCGTCACAGGTACAGAATCGAAAGCTGGTATGCCAATCGGTGAGATCTTATCTCGCCTCAAAGAGTTTAACGGTGCGCCGCCACTGCTGGGGTTCGGTATTGCAGAGCCTGCGCAAGTAACAGCCGCCATAGAAGCAGGCGCAGCCGGTATTATCTCTGGCTCGGCGGTAGTGAAGATCATCGCAGCCAATAAAGATGATGAAACCGCACTGTTAGCGAAACTAGGTGAGTTTACCCGTAATATGAAGGCGGCGACCTAGCCTTAATACTGACTTAGGACTAGTTAATTACTGATAGGTATTACGTGGCGCCAGTTGTAAAGATTGGCGCCTTTTCTATTTGGTTATCTTGTCCCAACCTCCCTTCATAAGCGATATGCCGATCACACATAGAAGAAACTGCTAGCGACAGCACATTTAGAATCGAGTCAACGTGACCTCAATCACATATACCCCATTGATTTAATGCATATACTCTACAAAGTGAATTGTGAGTCATTTGTATTTAACAGATCACAGCATTAACCATTAACCCAAACTCAGAAAATCTCAGCCTAGATCCCCTCGATCATTCAAGATATTTCTACTTCAATCACCCGGTAACAGCGACTCAATAACGCCTGTTTGCGGGAAACGATCTCATACAGACCTTTTGTCAGACAGAGAACAAGCATCGGGAGAGTTAATCCAAACGTTGACAATAACGCTTTACATTATCTGCATTTCTCTCTTTTCCGGTCTAACAATTTTGAGGTTAACTATGTGGCACACATTTAAAGAGCAATACCTGATCCGGTTTTGGTCACCCACTCCGGCGGTGATCGCCATGGGAGTTTTATCAGTCTACTTTTTTGGACTAACAGGCTCCACTTGGGCTGTCACCGGTGAGTTCACCCGCTGGGGTGGTCACCTATTGCAGATACTAGGTTTTGAGCCTGAGAAGTGGCAGTACTTTCAGTTGATAAAACTCGAGGGGACACCGCTGGATCGTGTAGGTGGTGTGATGATTATGGGGATGTTTGCAGGCTGTTTTGCCGCAGCGCTTTGGGCTAATAATGTCAAACTGCGCATGCCGAAAAATCGAATAAGGATAATGCAGGCACTTATTGGCGGCATTATCGCAGGTTTTGGAGCGCGGCTTGCGATGGGCTGTAACTTAGGTGCACTGTTTACCGGTATTCCACAGTTTTCACTGCATGCCTGGTTCTTTCTTATTGCCACCGCTATTGGTTCCTATTTTGGCGCCAGAGTGAGCTTAATGCCATTTTTCAGGACCCCTATTAAGCTGAAAAAGGTCTCAAAACCAACCAAACTTAGTCAAAATACTAGCCGCACTCGACGTCACTTTGTCTTAGGTATCTTGGTCTTCTTCGGCGCCCTTGCCAGCTCAATGTTTCTGATGTTTGATTCTCCACGTCTGGGCTTTGCCCTGCTGTTTGGACTCGCCTTTGGTCTATTGATTGAGCGTGCTCAAATCTGTTTCACCTCAGCCTTTCGCGATATGTGGATCACCGGCCGAACCCATATGGCCAAGGCGATTATTATCGGCATGGCAGTCAGTACCATAGGGATTTACAGCTACCTGCAACTGGGTATGTCTCCTAAGATCTTATGGGCTGGTCCTAACGCCATCATTGGCGGGCTACTATTTGGCTTTGGCATAGTGATCGCTGGCGGTTGTGAGACCGGCTGGATGTACCGCGCCGTTGAGGGGCAAGTTCACTTCTGGTGGGTGGGCGCAGGTAACATAATAGGTGCAACGATATTAGCCTATCTGTGGGAGGATATCGCCGAGCCTTTGGCAACGAGCTGGGACAAGATAAATATTCTTAACCAATTTGGTAATATTGGTGGCCTGTTGCTGACCTATTTGATGTTAGCCATCAGTTTCGCCTTTGTGCTTTTCTGGGAGAAGCGTTTTTTCGCCCGACGCGCCCGCAACAAGGGGCACCAAACCCAAAACGAGCACTTTAATACAATTGAAACTAATTTAACCAAAGCTAATACAGCATTAGCCAAGGAGCCTGTATGACTGCTCAAACTGATCCACAACTAGATACTGCTAACATTACTCCCGATTATAATTTAGAAATATTTGGTGAGTCTTGCCCCTATCCAGCCGTCGCAACGCTTGAAGCCATGGAGTCACTTAAAAAGGGCGAGATACTTGAGGTGGTGACCGATTGTGGGCAATCTATCAATAATATTCCACCGGATGCAAAAAACCATGGCTATACCATGCTCAGCATCGAACAAAATGGTCCACATATTCGTTACCTGATAAGGCGTTAATGACTCTGTTCCATAATCACAGCGATGAATAAACAAAAAACGCCCGAGCATGCTCAGGCGTTTTTATTTGTTAGCGCTAAGCAATGATGGAATTAAGCGTCCTTCTTAACAGCCTCGAGATTAGCTTTATGGTCTAACTCATTCGCTGGCATCTCTTTACCGTCATTCTTCAAGTAATGGTCCATCCAACGCATCAGGCGCAGGTGATAGTCATACTGAGCGGCAGCCTTGCGGTTACCATGGCCTTCACCCGGGTAATACACCAGACGTACAACCTTGCCCTGCACTTTCATGTAGCGGTATAGCTCCATGGACTGAGCCGGGTGAACCCTAGGATCATCCTTACCATGCATAATAAGCAGTGGCGTTTCAGACTGACCCGCCCAGTAGATTGGGCTGCGTTCCAGGTACCACTGCCACTTATCCCAAGGGTAAGATCGTGCGTGAACCAGATGCATCTCGTTTGAGATATCCGTCGTACCAAACTTAGATAGCTGGTTGGTCACACCGACAAACATGACGCTGGCAGCGAAATGCTTAGTCAGTTTAGTCGCCGCCCAAGCCGAGGCATACCCACCGTATGAACCACCGGTAATACCGACCTTCTTGCTATCGACTAAGCCCATATTAACTAAATGGTCTTTAAACTCGACTAAGTCATCGAACTCTTTACCCGCATAATCATTCTGACCAAGCTTAGAATAATCGACGCCCTTGCCTGTACTACCACGGTAGTTCGGATAGAAGACGGCGTACCCTTGGGTCGCACCCAGCTGACCAGGACGTGAGTAATTGGTCAACCAACCGTCTTTATCATGGCTTTCAGGGCCGCCGTGAACGGACATGATAAGCGGATAACGCTGCCCCTTGTTATAATCGAGTGGGTAGATAAGTACACCAGAAACCTCGACGCCATCTTTAGCCTTGAAGGAGATAGATTCTTGTTTAGCGAGACGCTTGTCATCAAGCCAAGTGTTCGAGTTACTCAAGCGCGTCGCCTTATGCTTACTGCCTCTGAGCATGTAGACTTCGTTCGGATGTAGTGCCGTATTCGCTCTTAGTGCGATGGTCTTATCAGAATCTGAGATACTCAACTGTGAAGCGATAAACTTACCCGCTTTAACCACCACCTTGTAATCATTGCTGCCTGGCTTGATTAAGCCAAGCACAGAGTCGGTGTCGATATTGGTGATAAAATAGAGCTCGCTTTTATCATTTTTCCACTCAAAATCACTCACATGACCTAAGTGATTTGGCAGCCACTCACTGATCTTGCCCGTTTTAGTTTCCGCAAGATATAGACGGCCAGCAGCTGGGTCGTGCATATCTTCTGCACCTAGAATGGCGACATACTGACCATCATGAGAAAACTCTGCACCCCCTAACTTACCTTGAGTAATAAATGAGGTAACCAGCTTCTGGCTCGCCACATTGACGATATGCCACTGTGACTTCATGTACTGATCATCGATCAAGGCTGTTGGCTGAGTTTTCACTAACAGCTGCGAGCCATTAGCTGACCACTGCACATCCGAGACATAATCTGCGATGTTCCAGGCAATTGGCGTGAGTGGCTTATCGCTCACCGCCAAGTCAATCACGAACAGCTGCTTGTTCTCCAGATTCTCTTCGTAAACTTCGGCCATAAAACCGAGTTTTTTAAGATCTTTAACGCTTTTATCTTTAGCAGGCTTGGCAATGATGGCGATCTGCTTGCCGTCATGACTTAAGGCATAGCTAGCAAGATCCGTCTCTTTCAGCCCTAAGGTCTTTTGCGCCTGACCACCGTTAAAGGGGATCTGGTACAGCGAGGTGTGCTTATCTTCGCCCATCTTGGCAAGGAAATAGATCAGGCTGCCATCGGCAGACCACTGAATGTTATTCACCGTCACTTGACCCGTGATATAAGGACGCTCGACCCCCTTGTCATCGACGAGATACAGCTCAGCCCAGTGCAAGCCATTCTCTTCTTTGTAAAGTTCACGGGGAACATAACGGGTAAAGGCCACATGATCACCCGATGGGCTAACTTGCGCCTGAGCAACTTGTTGTAAGCCAATCACCTCTTCTGCGGTTAAGGTGTCACTTGCATGCGCTGCAACACTCAGCAAGCCTATTGACAAGGCCATGGCCTTTTTAACGACGTTCAACTGTCTCTTCATATTTTGTAAAAACTCCAATCTGTTAACTATCTTGTTATTGTTATCTTGTTATTCTCGTCTTGCATTAATGCAGCATTATAGATTTATCGGTAATAAAACGGAAACAAATCACAAAGGGACTTAACCTTATAAACTTTCACTATGAATTGAGCCTGAAAAACGAGAGACTTATATATAAAAATACAGTTTGCAGCACAATAAACTAGCAATATTTCAGCTGGATGGGATGAGTAGTGACAGGATGTTAAAAATGGAAACAATAATAGAGAATCTTGAGCAGTATCGAAAGAGGAATGGCTTTGAACATACGAAGTACGCTACAAGAGAAGACAGCAATGGCGACCTCCGAGCGATAACACTTACCTGTCGGGCTGGCTTGGAAAATTCACTGCTGTTTTCCTTAGTTATCGCCACCATGGTTACTTTTTCTATAATAATCTTGTTAAGAGAGATAAAAATTACTGACCTCAATCGTTTTCTGTTTGAGAAGTTGAGAAGTTGAGAAGTTGAGAAGTTGAGAAGTTGAGAAGTTGAGAAGTTGAGAAGTTGAGAAGTTGAGAAGTAATCATGCCTACGGCTGCTTATGACCAGTAGATAATACTATCGCAAACCTGCCCGAGTAGCTCCTCATCGTGGGAGATAACGAGTCGCGCCAGTTTCCTCTCTTTTGTATACTGACCCAGCGATTGCCAGATCTGCTGCTGAGTTAACATATCCAGGTGCGCGGTTATTTCATCACAAATTAAGTATTGGGTACTCTCGGTAAGGGCCCGCAAAATATTGATCCTCTGTAACTGGCCTCCAGAAACCTGGGAGGGTCGTCTATCTAACCAGCTTGGCAATATAGCAAATTGTGCTAAAAGCGATTGATAGCCCTCTCCTCTCCAGCTCTCTTCGAGTGACGCACGTAAAGTTAGCCTAGGATTAAAAGCAAATTCAGGTTGCTGAAAGATCCATTGAACTGGATTGGCCAAGCCTGATTGTTTTTCTGGAAGTACAAGCTCACCACCACTTAACGCCTCTATGCCTGCTAACACCTTGGCCAGTGATGACTTTCCAAGGCCGCTTGGTCCAAACAGGCCTAAACTTTGGCCAGGTAAAAGCTCAATGTCAGGAAATTGAATCCCCGTTTGTTCACCAATGCCATAGGCGAGATGACCGTTACTTAACTTCAACATACTACTTTCCCATCGATGCCATATGAAAAGTAGCTATGGCGCTTACTAATAACAGAGCTCACATAGGAGCTAGGCAATCTCAGCATACTTAACCTTCTCTTTGTGCCAATTAGCGGGAATAGCCTGCCAAAGTGCTTGTGTATAGGGATGACTCATACCCGATAAAATCTTATCCGGTGTGGTTCTCTCGACAAGCTGACCCTCTTGTAAAACCAAGATTTCATCGGCCACAGAAAGTAGCTGCTTTAAATTGTGGCTGATCACCAAAACCCCCCTAGTCTCCTGTTTAGCCAGATAAGATAGATGAGCATAAATATCCTGTGCGCTTTGACTATCTAGCCCGCAACAAGGTTCATCAGCCAAAATATAATCGGTCTGCTGCCAGCTAGCCTGAGCAAGTAGTGCTTTTTTAGCCATCCCCCCTGACAGTTGGTGAGGATAGCAGCGAGCAATCTGTCGATTGATCAGTTGAGTGTACTGACTCTGTGTATTGAGTGTCGTTTTGAGCAAAGCACTTTGAGTCGATTCTGCTTTTCGCTGTGTCGTCAATTTTACTCGACGAAGAAGCTGAGTGAGTACAGTGCGAAGCGGGTCGAGCACCGTCGCCGACTGCGCAGCTAATGCAACGGAAGCAACTGAGGCAAACGAGTCATCCGAATTAGCTAGGCCTTCGGTACTAAAAGTTACCTTGCCACCACGTGAGAACCCCTTGGGAATATCTCCAAGGATGGCTGAGGCAAGTAAGCTTTTACCGCTGCCACTAGCACCAATCACGCCCATTATTTTACCCGGTTTTAGCTCAAAACTAATAGGAGAGAGTAGATTCACCTCATCTGATTGTATCGATAACTTCTCTACACTAAGCATTTTTTACTCCGACTTTTATTCTGGGCTTTATTTCGAGATTCACTTTACTCCTAATGCTTGTCGTTGTTGTTTGCGGGCCTTCTCGAACAATTTTAAGCACGCTATTGGCCAGATAGGAGAGCATCAACAAGCTAATGAGCAATAACCCTCCCGGACACAACGCCAACCACCACATCCCAGTTAGTAAGTATTGACTCGCTTGAGAAAGCAGTGCTCCCATAGAGGGAGTTGATGGATCTAAGCCAAAGCCTAAAAAGGTCAATGCCGCCATATGTGTCAACGCATGGGGAAATAGTAGCAAGGCACCAACAAACCATTGAGGCAGCAGATGGGGCAACATATGTCGCTTTAAGATAACCAATGGCGAGTGTCCAAACTGCTTTGCTAACTGAAAGTAAGGGGTGTTAGCTATTACCTGCATCTCAAACCTAAGTAGACGCGTTAACCTTGGCCAGTGGCTCAATGCTATCGCCATCACTAACCCCTGTTGATCGCCACCGAACACCAAGGCGAGCAGGATAAGCAGCAGAAGATGAGGAAGTGACATAAACAGATCCACCAGCAAATCGACGCTCCAGCGAAAATATCTATTTACTAACGCGAGCATCGCCATCATCAGTGCTAAGGTGCAACTTAATATCACCGCCATGCCACCAATATAAAAACTACTGACCAGAGCCTTTAAACTGCGACTAAAGAGATCGCGACCCAGCCAGTCAGTGCCAAAAAGATAAGTAAGACTCGGCGCCATATTCTTATTGAGCAGGTTTATCTCGGTTCCCGATGAAGGCCAGAAAAAGGCACTCAACAGCAGTAATAAAAGAGAACAGCCAATCGCTACAGCACCCTTTTGTGACAAAAATCGCTCCACTGATGAGCTCCGCCAGGTATTTACTTTGGCTAGGTGGCAATCATTCACTTTGACTCTCCAGCAAGCAGGTATTTTGATAAGCCGTTAGCGATTAAATTACCGCAAAAAACCAACAAGGCCGAGATCAAGGTACACCCCATTAAAAGCGCGGTGTCATTGGCAAGGCCTGCCTTGACGATGCTGGCACCAAGACCTGGAAAGTTAAACACTGTTTCAGCTAAAATAGAGCCACCAAATAGCTCAGCAAAGCTGGCGAAGTGCAGCACTATTGCCGGCAGTACGCTGTTTTTAAGCACATGAAAGCTCACCACCTGGCGTTTACTGTCCCCATGCAAATGTGAATAAACCACATAATCACTATTGAGCACGTCAATCACCTTCTCACGGGTATGCAAAATAATCGGCGCCATATGCACTAGCGCGAGTGTCATCACCGGCAGCAACAGATGCTGGCTCATACTCCAAAATGATTGTTCTTCAAAGCGCATTCCAATGGGCGCGGCGCAGCAGACAGGGGTAAGACTAAGGGCAACAGAAAACAGACTAATAAGCAGCATGCCTAACCAAAATGAGGGGATACACGCTAGTAGCCAAGCTGATTGGTTAATCACTCTATCGACAAATCGCCCCTGAAACAGCCCAGCTAATAAGCCTAAGAGGTAACCCATAAATAGTGAAGCAAGCCAACTAAGACCAATCAATAGCAGAGACAGAGGCAGCTTATCTTTAATAATTTCAGAGACACTCTGTTGATAGAGGTTGGAGTAGCCTAAATTACCGCTGATCAGCTCATTAAACCAATGCAAAAACTGCTGCGCGACACTCTGGTCAAGCCCAAGCTGCACGGTTAATTCTGCCTTTTGCTGGGCTGAAACTGAATATAGATTCCCCCCCAGATAAGCATTGATGGGGTCAAGTGGAGACCAAGAGAGCAACAAGTAAGCCAATAAGATAACCAGCACAAGTTGCAGGAACAACCTTGCCACGGTAGTGAATATTCTTGAATTAGCCCACTTAGGTACTACTGCCATAAGCGATACCATTTGGGGGTGATAGTGATAAACAACAGAATTAGTGACATATCCACCGCCATTGGCTGATGTTATTGGCTAAAGGCCAGCCATGTCCATGAGGCTCAATGCCTGGTTCACCAAGATCTAAACAGGGAGAGGCTGCATATAAATGCTTTAAATTCACCAGCCAGCTCCAGGGACGATCTTTACTGATTAACCGCTGCGCTTCTTGCCAATAGGGGAGTGAGCTTTCCCACGTCAGGGCGTGCTGGGCATCATCGAGGGCTTTGTCGACACTAAGGTTACTGTAATAACCCGCGTTAAAGTACTCAACACCACGATACTGGCTGTGGTGTACGTACCTCACCTCAGATGCGCTATGGCTACCAAAGCCAAACAGTACCGGTTGACTATGCATATGTTTGTATATGTTTTCCCAGCTTTCGCCTCTTGGGGTGATATGAATGCCTAATGGCTTCACCATCTGGGCGACGGTCAGTGCCAGTTGCTCTCGAATGCTGTCTCCAGCGAGATAGTAGAGTGAAAACTCAGCCTTTAGCTCCTGTTTTTGACGAACGTCATCCGTCAGCTTCCAGCCAGCATTATCGAGTAACTGTTTAGCTTGAGAGAGCTTTTCACTTGAGGCTGACTTTTTATTAAGTGCTGCTTTATCAAGTGAGAGGTTAACGCCCCACGGTAGGCCATCAGAGATGGAAAAAGCAGGCGTAGCATGACCATCAAGCAGTTGGTTAACCAAAATATCGCGATCGATTGCCATGTCGATTACCGTCCTTATTACCAACTCGGAGGTGACATCATTGCCAATATCCCCTTTCGCTTTAACCATAGGCCAAGCAATACCACGGTTATCGACACTGTCGATACTCCATAACCTAAAGCCAGCAGGAAGTCGATTTGCATAACGAGGGGCAACGGCAGCTAATTGAAGTTGACCTGCCATGAGGCGGGAATATCTACTCTCCTCATCGCTAAAGACTATTGTCAATCGCTCAAATGCTGGTTTATCACCGTAATAATGGGGGTTGAGTGCTAACAGTAGTTGCTGACCTCGATCCCAACGGACAAATTGATAGGGACCAGAGCCGATAGGATGTTGACCATAACCTTTCGCGTAAATATGTTTAGGTACGATGGCAATATTGATAAAGTTATCAATAAAGTTAATATCGGGATGTTTCAATTTAAAGATTAATGATGTCGATGATTGAATAATTACTTCATCTAAATTGGTAAGATCATGAATTGATGCTGACGACTTAGCTTTATCAAATGTAAATTTAACATCATCGCTGGTTAACGCTTCCCCGTCACTAAATAACAGGCCATGTTTAAGGTTTACCGTCCAAGTTATTCTGTCTTTCGATAATTCCCACTCACTGGCAAGGTCTGGAGTGATATCTAATTGACTATTTCGTTTTATTAATGAAGATTGAAACAAGGGGTTATTATATTTCCCCCATCCATATATAGGGTCAAAACCACTATCAGGCTCTTTACCGAGCGCAATCGTTAAAGAGTTCTGCTCTGCAATCACAGAGTGACTCATTAGTGATAAATAACACATACAAAAAATAACAATTATCGTTTTCATAAACCGACCTGCCAATTTGTAAGTAATTGGTCAGTAATACTACTTTTCGTTTCGTAACACTACAAGCGACATAAGTGGGGAAACAGTGAAATAGCTATAATTTTTAAACTTGTATGACAAAGATCACTATCTAAAAATTGAACTGGGATAATATGTTCAGCAACTTTTATTACCGACTGCTTATTTAGCGGGTTATTATGTCTGATGAAACCATACGATTCACTGTATCCCTACCTGAGTCACTTTTTAAAGAAATTGAGCTAGATCAAAAAGATCGCGCTTATCAGTCACGCTCTGAATATATTAGAGATCTGTTTAGAGATAGAATTGTCGATAAGCAATGGAACAACAGTAAAGATGATGTCGTTGGGGTGCTAACCTTGGTATTTGATCACCACCAGAAAGGGCTTTCCGAGAAATTAATTGAGATACAACACAATGATTATATTCATGTCCTTTGCAGTACTCACGTACACGTAGATCATCACAACTGTCTAGAAACTATCATCATTAAAGGTCAAGCAAATGCCGTTAATGAAATAGCCAATAAAATATCCTCGCTCAAGGGCGTCAAGGTTGCACGTTTAAGTCGTGCCGGAATAGTTTAAACCCCCACTCTATTAGAATAAAACGAGAAAACCATCATTTAGAATAGAGGGAGGGCCACCTCTCTCTATTGAGCTAAACAGGTAAAACCACTCAGTAATACTTTTACTAAAAAGGTAACACTGAATTAAAAAACATCGATCCAGATCTCATCATTATTTAATTACAACTCTATAATCCCTAAAAAACATCATTAGCTTTACAAAATAAAAACAGAGAACACAAAAAGGAATAATAAATGTCACTCAAGAAAATGGGGTTGGCGGTAAGTTTATTATGCATAGTAAATATATCATTTGCAGATGATATAGAGCGAATATCGGTTCATGGCATTGCATTTGAAAATGATGGCACAAATAAAAATGTCACTTTAGGCAGTGATATGACTGTGATTAGCAGTGATATGATCGTGCAAGCGGGTAGTGTCGATATCAATAAAATATTAACTCAGTTTGTACCTGGGCTTTTCGCTAATGGGCGCGCTGGGCGCCATACAGATACCGACTACTCACTTCAAGGGAGTCGGCCTCAAGATATTTTATGGTTAGTCGATGGCAACAGACTCAATAACCGACTCTATGGTTCAACCTATACAGATACCATAAACCCGATGATGATTGAACGAATTGAGGTGATAAAAGGCGGCCAAGGTGTCATCTATGGCTCAGATGCCATTGCAGGTGTGATTAATATTATTACGAAGCAATACCAAGGAAGCGACCAAGGCGAAGTATCAATGTCGGTTGACTCACTTCCAAGCTATGATGCTGGCGCCTTTGTCAGTGCAGAAGTTGACAACTTTCAGTACACTCTGAGTGCCAGCACGAGTCAATCTGATGGCTATCAAATATGGCCTGATGAGGAGTACTCACCCACTGCGGCACTCGATAAGACGAGAGGCTATCAGATGAATAACTTCAGCGGCAAGCTCAACTGGCAGGCAAATGATAAACATACCCTGACCCTTTATACTCAAGTTAATACCGGCAACTTAGAACGCCCCCTCGCCTATAACGCAATCTTGAGTGAAAACGATAGAGAGCAGATCCTTTCTCACCTAGATTGGCAATATCAAGCCAGTGAGCAACTGCTGTTGCAAACCAAGATATATTATCAAGAGTGGGATTCACACTATAGTGAGATAACCAAGGATGATCAGGGAAATATCCATGTTCCCTACTGGGATGCCTACTGGGGCTTTAAAGATAACGGCGCGACTATTTCGGCAAACTACCAGACAAAATCGGGTTCTCAATGGATCACTGGTGTCGAGTTTCAGCAATATGAGGGCGCTGATGAGGTAATGGAGTTTGTCGCTGAAAAAGATAATAACTACGCGGCCTACGTCCAGTACCAGCCTCACTTCGATGCTCTACCCGATACAGGGCTGTCAGTTGGCGTTAGATTTAATCGGCTTTCTGAAAAAGATCAACACTGGGTCGGCTCACTGGGTATAACCCATGAAATCGATGCATTATGGCAGCTTAGAGGATCTGTAGGTAACGGCTATAGACAAGCTACAGCGTCGGAACTGCAATCCCAAGTCGGTACCTTAGGTAATCCAGACCTTGAGTCTGAAACCAGCCAAAACATAAACTTAGGCCTTACGTTTCAGGGTGACACTCACATCACACTGGATGCATTTTGGCGCAATATCGACAACTTGATAGAAGCGACAGATCTAGGCAACGCCGTTTGGCAATATAACAATGTATCAGGCGAGGTACTTAGCTACGGTGCAGACATCCATCTCGTCACTAACTTCACCCAGGCGCTAGAGTTTGAGTTCAGTGCCGGTTATGCCAATGCCACAAGGGAAGATACCGGTGAGCAGATCAACCGCGTTCCCGAGTTTACCGGCTTTAGTAAGCTTAACTATCAAAGCAATGATGCACTCAATTTCTGGTTGAGTGGCAAATATGTCGGCGAGTTTCTCGATTATGGTTTAACTGCAGGTGACTACGTGCTAGCCAGTGCTGGTGCACAGTACTGGTTAACTGCCGCACAAAATCAGCAATTATCACTCAGCATAGATAACCTTTTTGATAGCGAGATAACCCAAAGTATCTTTAAGCATGGACACCGCGCCGAATATCCTATCGAAACCTTAGGCGCACCGCGGACATTCCAGATGCAGTATCGTTATCTTTTTTAAGCATCAATAGCAACATAGAACACTCCCCATCACGATAGGTGTATTCAGAAATCTGATGGGGATCCCAGAAATTTAAAATTCAGTTAAACGCTTCTCAACAGCTTGATCTAGCCCTAAGAATTTAAAACTTGTAGCTGTCAGGATAATAAAAAATACCACTAAAGATGTATAAGGCTTTGGATTACTGCTTATGGTTAATTATAAAAAACAAAGCGTTGATATCAGAAGAGTCAGACTATTCATTAATGGCATAGTACAAGGAGTGGGGTTTAGGCCCTTAGTCTATCGTTATGCCCTGCAAAATAAGCTAACAGGCACAGTGCTTAATGATAGCCGAGGGGTAACGATTGAGCTTCAAGGCCAGGAAAATCAGCTAGTGTCATTTATTCTCCAGCTGAAGAACTCGCCTCCGCCATTGGCACGAATTGACCTATTTGAAGACTTGTATATTCCAGTCAAACCCAATTGCAGCGAGTTTAAGATCATTGAAAGTCAGCAGCGATCTCAAGCAATTGTTATCGTTCCCACAGATAAAAGTAGCTGCGCGGACTGTAATCACGAGGTATTAGACCCGAGTAATCGCCACTATCAATACCCGTTTACCAACTGCACCAATTGCGGCCCAAGATACACCTTAATCAAGGCGCTCCCCTATGATAGAAAACAGACCTCTATGGGTCAGTTCACCATGTGTGAAGCATGTGGTGCAAGTTATCAAAACCCCCTCGATAGAAGGTATCATGCTCAACCCGTGAGCTGTCCAGAGTGTGGACCTCAGTTGGTTCTCACCTTGCAAGATGGCCAAGTACTCGCCCATAAAGAGCAAGCGCTAACTGAGTGTATCGAACGGATAATCTCAGGAGAAGTGTTAGCCATTAAAGGATTAGGTGGGTTTCATCTGGTCTGCGATGCGAGTAATACTGATGCAGTGGCTAAATTAAGAGCGCGTAAAAATCGGCCTGCAAAACCTTTTGCCGTGATGGTCCCCTCTATTGAGATGGCAAAAACACTGGTCACTGGGTGTGAGGAGGAGTGGCAACTGCTGCAATCGCAAGAGCGTCCTATCACCTTGATGAATAAACGCCAAGGTATTAACAAACTCCTCTGTGGGCTTGTTGCGCCGGATATCGACAAACTTGGGCTATTTCTCCCCTACACCCCATTGCATCAGCTATTACTGGCTAGGCTAAACAGACCCATAGTCGCCACCAGTGCAAATCGCAGTGGTGAGCCCATTATCACCTGTGCCAAAGAGTTACAGTATCAGCTCAATGGCGTCTTCGACGCGGTACTGGATCACAACCGAGAAATAATAAACGCCTGTGATGACAGCGTCGTTCAAGTGATTAACAAACAAGCTCAGGTGATACGGCTAGCGAGAGGCTATGCCCCACTGAGCTTGCCTTTAGAGCAAACTCTGCCCGAAACCGTTCTAGCTGTCGGTGCTCAACAAAAAAACACCATCGCATTTGGTTTTAACCGCAGCCTATTTATCAGCCCACATATTGGCGATCTTTTTAGCTTAGAAGCCGAAAGCTACTTTGAGACCACCATAGATACCTTTAAGAATCTGTATCAACTGACGCCACAAACCTTAGTGCATGATAAGCACCCTGACTATGCATCCAGCAGATGGTGCCATCGCTATCAAGTGCGCCATTCAAACACCAAGCGGCTCGACATTCAGCACCACTTCGCCCATGTGCTGAGTGTGATGGCGGCAAACCGTTACACCAAGCCGGTTTTAGGCTTTAGCTTCGACGGCACGGGACTGGGTGATGATGGCAACCTGTGGGGCAGTGAGGCGATGATTGCCAGTCCCAAGGGCTATGAAACGCTGGCCCAATTAACCCCTTTTAAGCTAATTGGTGGTAAGCAGGCGATAAAGGATCCCAGACGCGTGCTGCTGGCCCTGCTACTGATGCAATATGATCTTAAGCAGATAAAAGCGATGCAGCTTCCCGCCTTGGAAAAGCTCTCTACTGTGCAACTCACTAATTTAACTAAATTATGGCAAAGCCCGAATCACTGTCTTAAAACCAGCTCAGCGGGGAGACTGTTCGATGGTGTTGCTGCGGCATTAGGCTTAATAGAAATGACCCAATTTGAGGGGCAAGCCGGCATGCTGATTGAGACGGCTGCAAATCAATTAACCTCAGCGCCCGAGTTGTTCACCCTCACGCTGGTTGATAAACAGTGGCAAAGTGGCGATCTGATGGCGCAGATTGTTAAGGCTATTATCGGCCAGCCATTAACGGAGCAGAGGATAAGCCAAATTGCAGCAGGCTTCTTACAGGCCCTAGCCACTGCCATCACTCAATTAGCTGATAAATATCCGGACTTACCGGTTGTACTCTGCGGCGGTGTTTTTCAAAACCGCTATCTAAATGAGTATTGCCAATCCCAGTTACATCAACTAAAGCACAAGGTGTTATCACCCGGTCGCGTTCCCATTAATGATAGCGGGATCGCCCTGGGGCAACTCTGGTATGCAATTTGTCGCAGTGACCAATAAATTACGAGAACAAGTTCACAAAGCGTCTTGATAACGCATAATTTTATGACTAATCCTGTACAAACTAGACACATATCAAAAACCCGATTTTGATTTTAGTTAACACTCAGTGATTAGGTAAAAAATAGATAATAATAACGGAGTAATGACATGTGTAAAGATTGCGGCTGTTCGCTCACTCGCTCTGAGAATGGTCATCACCACCATGATGATATCCACAGTAATCCTCAACTAAATGATGCCAAAACGCTTTCGGTTATTCATAAGATTCTAGATAAGAATGATATAGAGGCGCAGCACAACCGCAACCACTTTGAAAAAAGTGGGGTTACCGCCTTTAACCTAATGAGTAGCCCTGGTAGTGGAAAGACCGCACTGTTAGAGCACCTACATGAACACAGCCCACTCAATTATGCCGTTATTGAGGGTGATCTTGAAACGTCGCGAGATGCTGATCGCCTCAAAGCCAAAGGGATCGATGCCTTTCAGATCCAAACTGGCTCAGCCTGTCACCTCGATGCCTTTATGGTGCACAGCGCCCTGCACAATATCGACCTAAAGCCACTGGACATCTGTTTTATTGAAAATGTTGGCAACCTAGTCTGTCCTGCGAGTTACGATGTAGGCGCCCATAAAAATATCGTGCTTGTCTCTATCCCTGAAGGGGATGACAAAGTAGAAAAATACCCTGTGATGTTCCGCCGTGCAGACTTAGTGATCATCAGTAAGTGTGACCTGCTCCCCCATTTTGATTTTGATATTGAAGATACTAAATTACATATTTTAAGGCTCAATCCTGATGCGGATATTCTCGAAGTCTCAATAAAGTCACCAGAGTCACTTCAAGCAGTATCACACTGGCTGGTAGAAAACCGTTTTGATTCAAAACAAGCAACAGATACTACAGAAGCCGCTCAAAAAAGTGAGGTGAACTAATGTGTCTCTCTATCCCCTCAAAAATTGTTGAGCTACACCCTGAAGAGACGAGCATCACCGTCGATACCATGGGAGTAAAACGCAAAGTCAGTTGTCACCTTATTGATGAGCCACTGGCACTCGATGACTATGTACTCATCCATATCGGTTTTGCCATGAACAAGATAGATAAAGCCGATGCACTAGAAACTCTCGAGCTCTATAAAGAGATCGCCCAAAAGATGGAACCAGAGAGCTAGGAGTAGTGATGCTTGAACTAAAACAGCTATACCAAGGTTTCAGAGACCCTACAACCATCGCCAACCTTTCAAAACAGATAGCGCAACAGGCGGCCAAAGTCGATGGTGACATTCGAATTATGGAGGTGTGTGGTGGTCATACCCACACCATCATGAAGTACGGGCTTAATCAATTGCTACCTGACAATATCGATTTTATTCACGGACCTGGCTGCCCAGTCTGTATCATGCCTAAAGAGCGCATCGATCATGCGATTGCCATGGCCAGTCAGGACAATGTGATCTTAGTGACCCTTGGCGATATGATCCGCGTTCCAGGCTCAAAAGGCACGCTGGCTCAATGCAGAGCAGATGGTCGTGATATCCGCCCCATCTATGATCCATTAGATACCATTAAAATCGCACAAGATAATCCAGATAAAACGGTGGTCTTTTTTGCCATTGGTTTTGAAACCTCCACCCCGATGACAGCGGTCTTGATTGAGCAAGCTGAAAAGTTAGCAATCAACAACCTCTATTTCCATATCAACCATGTGCTGGTCCCCCCCGCTATCGATGCTGTGATGGCGGACCCTAAGGTTAAGGTCAACGCCTTCATCGGTCCGTCTCATGTGAGTGTGATCCAGGGCAGTGAAATCTATCGCCCTGCCGTAGACAAGTATGGTACCCCCGTGGTGGTTTCAGGTTTTGAGCCCGTCGATGTGATGGAATCAATCCTGCGGATCACCACTCAAAAAGCGGCAAATGTCGCCGAACTCGATAACCAGTACAGCAGAGCCGTGACACCTGAGGGGAATCTTGCAGCTAAAGCCATCATCGACAAATACCTCTGCATACGCCCCGAATTTCGCTGGCGCGGCCTAGGGCCCATCCCAAACTCGGCGCTGATGCTAAGAGAAGCATTCTCCCACCGAGATGCAGAGCTACATTTCGCGTCGATACTGCCCACTGAGGAGATCGAAGATCATAAAGCCTGTCAATGCGGTGATATTCTTCGCGGACTTTGCAAACCCAAAGATTGTAAAGTGTTTGGTCGCGGTTGCAGCCCAGAATCCCCAATGGGGAGCTGCATGGTGAGCTCAGAGGGCGCTTGCAACGCTTACTATCGCTATGGCGGTATCAATGACTAACCAACACTGAGCATGCTAGCCATTGGGATCGTGACGACTACAAGTTTAGAGGTGAGTACCAATTATGACTGAAAGCAAACGTAAAAAGCAGATCCAACTTAGCCATGGCGGTGGCGGAAAAGAGATGAATAAGCTCATTAAAGAGCTATTCTTCAAAGCCTTCGACAACCCCATCCTCAAAAGCGAGGAGGATGCCGCTCGTCTTGAGCTTAAAGGACCCACAGCCTTTACCACCGACTCCTTTACTGTCGCACCACTCTTTTTCGCTGGCGGTGATATCGGTAAGCTAGCCATTGCTGGCACAGTCAACGACTTAGCCATGATGGCAGCGCGGCCTGAATACCTAAGCTGCAGCTTTATCATAGAAGAGGGTTTCGAACTCGATAAGCTAAAAACCATTGTTCACTCAATGGCCAGCGAGATGGAAAAGAGCGGGGCTAAAATAGTCTGCGGCGATACTAAGGTTGTCCCTAAGGGCTGCGCCGATGGCATATTTATCAATACTTCTGGTGTCGGTGAGATCTTGCAAGACGGTATCTCAATCAAGAATATCCAAGCAGGAGATGCAATCATCGTCTCTCGGGATATTGGCCGTCACGGCGCTGCTATCTTGATGGCACGTGAGGGACTAACACTTGAGTCTGATCTCACCAGTGATTGCGCCACACTCTGGCCAATCGTTGATGAACTCATTAACGCACAAATACCACTGCACGCCATGCGTGATGCTACTCGTGGTGGAATTTCTGCAGTACTCAATGAGTGGGCTGTCGGCTCAGATGTTGAGATCACCGTAGATGAAGCCAAGCTCCCCGTTGCCGATGAAGTGAAAGGGCTCTGTGAGCTCTATGGTTTTGAGCCACTCGATCTTGCCAACGAAGGCACCTTTGTTATCGCTCTCCCCCAAGAGTACGCCAATAAGGCTGTTGAGCTTATCAAACTACATCAAACTGCCCACAGTGGTTTTATCGGAGAGCAGGCTGCGATTATCGGCACGGTAGCCACTGAGCGCGCGGGTAAGGTGATACTCAAAACCCCTTGGGGCAGCAGTCGTTATCTCGACCTGCCACAAGGTGAACTGTTACCCAGGATCTGCTGATGATCAGGTTAATTAGTCATTCTCTTGTCTTAGCGACTTTCAATAAAGGAACTACTGATGCATGAATACTCGATTGTTCTTGCCCTTATTGAGCAATGTGAAAAACACGCGGCTCAGCATCAGGCTAATAGCGTCAAGCGCGTCTCTATTAAGGTAGGCGTGTTGAGCGGCGTTGAGCCTGAGCTGTTAAAAAGCGCTTTTGATACCTTCAAGCTTGATGGGATCTGTTGCGATGCCAAACTTGAGATGCATGTTCAACCTCTAGTGTTGCACTGCCTTGACTGTGACATAAAACAGGAGGTCACCGAGTACAACATCCTCTGCCCCGATTGCAGGGGTAATAACACCAAGGTGCTCGACGGTGAAGATATGTATCTGATGCAATTGGAGGTCGGCCCTAAGGATGAGGATATGATTAAAGCTAATAACGTGGCTTAATCGAGTAACGAGGAGATCTCTTTCCTAAGATGCTGTTATTTTAATAAAAATAGCACTGTACTCGAGCAACACTTGAGAAACTGGAGGGAGTGTCAACATAAAACTCTCCAGTTCCGTTGGAAATTGAAAGTATCACCGCTAATAAAAAACATAAGATGTTATTGCTTACACTTGTAAATAACCGCCACGACTTTTGTCTCCTCACCTTCATCAACGTGTAACCATACGATATGAGTACCACCAATTTCTTCGCCATATTTCATCGCTTGGTTTTTCGCTTCTTTTAATGCAAACTGGCCTGTCCCCTTGCCTCTAGCCATAGCAAAACTATCACAATGAGTCACTTCAAAATCATAAGCTTGGTTAATTCGGTAGTACAACTGCTGTTCGTCTGACTCTTGTTCGCTCTCCCAAAATGCACAAGCAGAAAGAAGACAGCAAACACACGCGATTATAAACTTCAACACTAGAATGAAACCTTAATGGGTGAACTATGGTGCTAAAGGTATAGCAGTTAAATATTGCTAGAAATCTTGATTCTGATACACCTTATTATTACTATTTATTCTCTTTTAAAACAAAGTAATATACAGTCAATTAGTGTAAACAATTGAAAATTTATCGCGACATTAAGTCAGTAGAAATATCACCAACATTTCTTTCCTATTGATGACCATTTTCTTTCGAGCTCCACTTTAACAGTCGTGGGCCTATTAGGGTGGTAATGGCGATGATCACTACTCGTTCGGCGAGGACCTCACCAACCACGGCTGGTAGTGTCAATCGTTCGAACACGCTACCAAAAACCTTGCAACAAAATAGTATCAAGCATAACGAGAACACAAACGGCTCCAATAAAAGAAACTAGTTGCTAAGGTTGCTCTCCATTTATGGTCATCGTTTTCCCGGTTGATTTGTCATCACCACAGAGGGAGGCACGATGCACAATTCAGTTACATCAGTTGATAATAAGGCGTATCTTCGAGACCGATTTGAGAATTCCTTGGACGGGGTATAACGACCTCCTACTTAAAGCGTGTAACTAAAGCTTAGTAGGAGGTGAGGCTATAGACGAGTAGCCATGGATGGCCTGATTTACAGCCTAGTTTAAACAGACTATGACTTCATAATAATATAATAGGTTTTAAAGTGTGATCACGTCACTTTCACCATGGTGCAGTGCGATTAGGTCATGCATGGACCCTATCCGCCCTACTCCTAATTGCTCTCTCTTGCCAAAGAAGTCCAGACAAGTACCACAGACTATTATCTCTGTTCCCATATGCGCTAACTGCTTGATCGCCTCAACACTATCAGACCCCTTTAAAGGTAAGTTAATGCCTGTATTAAGGAAAAATATCTTAGACGCGGATATTGGATACTCGGCAGAAACATTAAAGTAGGCCGTCATTAGCTTAGCGCCAATCTCCCTATCGCCGTGGCCTAAGGTGTCTCTTCCAACCACATAGATTTTTAGTTTTCTCTCCAAGGGGAAGTTAACGATAATTGACTGCTCATCGGACTGACACATCACCTCCTCGAGCGTTGCCCCAAGCGTAGAAAGATGATCTACAACCTCGGATACTCTAGTTCCATCTGATGTTAAAATCTCAACTCGCTGCGACTCTGAAGCGGCGACCGCACTATCGATAATTTTAATCGCCTCCTCAATAGCCATGCCACGCACATCAATTTTGTCTTGCATAATATTTCACTCCGTCGACGGTTTATCTACTATAGATATCTTGGTAATGGATCCCTGTTTCACTTATCAGCTTACTAAGCTCAATGCTTGTACAGGAGACAAGTAATAAACAAAATCCACATTGAGCACTGATAACTCTCGGGGCTGAAATCAGCTTTTACTTTCTCTAATACTTCCATTGTCTGGTTTTTTCATAGACTGTTACTTCATAACCTGATTGCAACTCGCGGTATTTAAGTGGCTTACCGCCCTCAGTTAACTCGCTGATCTATAAGCCAGGATTGCCGCACCTAATGCGCCGGTAATTTGAGGTTTGGGTGGCACAAAAAGAGTCTCTGAATTGAGGCGATGCTTAATGGCTTCGATAACGCCAGCGTTTTGCGCTACACCACCGGTAAAGGCTATCGGCCCCGTTAAACTGAGCTTGTTTCCCAAAGCGACTACTCGGTTTGCTACTGAGCGAAATACCCCCCGCAAAATGACATCCACAGGAGTGCTATCATGGAGCTTAGATATAATCTCAGATTCAGCAAACACGGCGCACATTGAGGATATTTCACATGCACCATTTCCATCGAGTGCCAGCAAAGCAATCTGCTCTACTGAAAACTCAAGAGTTTGGGCGACCATCTCAATAAACTTTCCAGTCCCGGCGGCGCATCTATCATTCATCACAAAACCAACAACTCGCCCGTTTTCTCCTAACTGGATAACTTTAGAATCCTGTCCACCTATGTCGATAATGGCGTGAATGTTAGGAAAATAATGAACAACACCTGCACTATGGCAGATGATCTCGGATGAGGCTCTGTCTGCCAGTTCAAAGTAGTTTCTTCCATAACCCGTCGCTAACGTCATCGCAATATCACTTTGATTGAGTTGATGGTTCGCGAGTAGCTCTTGATAGAGCTCAAGGGCCTGACTTTGAGGAGCGCGGCCACTGAGCGACACAAGCGAGTCCACTATCTTTTTACCATCAAATAACACCAACTTGACCGTGCGTGAGCCAATATCGACGCCGCAGGTTAACATTGTGCTAGCTCTAACAGGGTTTGTACGCGCACCTTAAGTTGCTCCCTGTCTGAGTCCGAGTAGTCTGTCTCCACTTTCAGGTAAGCGAGTCCTAACTGCTGGCGAACAAATTCACCTATCAAAGCAGATTCAACGTTATAGGTGTGGCACGCCTGCCAAACAAGATCGATGACCACATCGGCGCGATACTCGGCGCTGAGTTGCGCAAGTAACTCTTCTCGTCCTTTGTTTGGTGTCATGCATGAGCAGGGGATATTAAAGTGTTTACGCGCTATTGCGGTTAGTGGATCCCCACTATCATCAACATTTTCAAACACACCCTTGATGCCTGAGCAAGCTTCCTGCACAACTACAATCCCGCCACACTCCTCAATAATCTCAATAATTTTTTCCGAGCCATGACCTGTAGGGCATCCAGTTAGCAGCACTCGCTGCGCATGAAAAGGCGCTGCCTGATAGCCGCTTTTTATCCTGTCATTGGCCTGTTCCAGCAGCAGGGTCATTTTAGATAAATGTTGCTTAAACCCTGCAACACGATAACGGGTTTTGGCAATTTCCAGACCTGATATAATAGAGGGCTTATGTTTACCCAATGCCTGAACGGCAAGAATGAGTGAGCGCTCTTTGTTCATAGCAACTATCGCTTGAGTTAATTTCTCATCGGTGATCTCTACATCAAATGTCTGCTCCAGCACCTGTTTAAGCTCTGCAATCTCCGCAAGCCATAAATCAAACGCCCTCTGTTCATTCACTTTTTGAGTCAGCTCAAGTACATGCATTTTGCGTTTCTTGGCGAGAAGCTCATACATCTTTTTCTTACCATCACAGGTGGTCTCAGCCACTAACAGATCGGCATCGTTAAGCAGTGGGCAACCTCCTGTAATGGAATAACCGAATGAGGACTTGATGAGTGGACAAAGATTAGAGGGCAGCACAGTTTCAGCATGAGAGATGGTATTTTGGCTGGTACCACATAAACAAATAGGTATGGCTCCAGCGGCCAAGATCAAATCCCTCGGGGTAAATTCACAATAAAACCCAACTATGCCCCGCCCTTGTGATTTTTGTTCCCTAACATACTGGATTTCATCACTGATTGATGACTCGAAATAGCTTAATGCTGAGTTTTTGTTACCCGTTTCCAAACAATATTTCTTAGATTCAGACATGACTTTTCCTCCAAGTGACGCCAATGTTTCACCCGTATAAATAAATTGGTCGTTAGCTACCGACGAACTGCTAACGTCTGAAAAGCCACGATCGTATCGTCAAATCTGCTTAGGTGTGGTGAATGCTCTTATGCTTAACGGATCGTGCCTTGGGGAAAAATCCCAAGTGTCTTGTGGGCACAGTGCAGACCGATACGGCAATATATGCCAAACCGGTCAATTAATTTCTCATTCACCTCACCGCAATAAATTCCAGACAGGTTTGGCGTTCTACTCTTTAATGCGTCGGGTAAGAAATCGGACTGAAACTATGACCCCTTCATTCTCAAGCTGGCGAAGGGGTCTCATCATGGTGTTATGCTCCCTACTAGAAACCAGTACCTCATCACCCGCGTTCAGCCAACTTTTAAGGGCTATGTTTAACGCCTCGGTGATATTCGCCGTAAACACCAACTCAGAATCGGCCGACGCATTAAACAGCGCCTACAAGTTTTCTCTGGCATCAAAAATAACTTTAGCCGCTTGATTAGCTAACGGATGACTCCCTCTACCTGGGTTAGCACACTGCCCAGTTATAAAGTGCTGCATGGCTGATGCAACCACATCAGGTTTAAGGTTACTCGTAGCGGCATTGTCTAAGTAAATCTCAACGGTCTCTAGGGAGATAATGCTCCTATCACTCATATTAATTACTGATAGAGATAAACACTCAAGCGCTAGGTAACCAGCTCTAAGGATGATGAAATCGAATGCTCTATCCGGCTTATATGGCTGTAGATATTAGCTCTGCCTGGACGGCAAAAACCGATAAGGGTTAGATTATTTACCTTGGCAAGAGTCACCGCCATCTCCGTCGCTGCAGAGATGGCAAGCAAGACTTCCACTCCAGCGGTGATCGTTTTTTGAACCATCTCATAGCTTGCGCGGCTGGTGACTAAAATGACGCCGCCAGTCAGTTTATTTCTGGCGATATAACCGATTAACTTATCAAGCGCAATATGACGTCCCACATCCTCTCTGATCGCTAACAATTCGCCAGAAATACTCACATATGCCGCCGCGTGGGTCGCCCCCGTTAATGCATTGAGTTTTTGATGTTTGCTCAGCTGCTCTAGGGCAATATCGATACAATCGATATGAAAGTTGAGGTTAAAATCTAGCTTACTCAGCGGTTTTTCGAAACGCTCGAGGCTCTCAGTCCCACAGATCCCACAGCCGGTTCTGCCTACCATATTGCGCCTAAGATTCTTAAGCTTGCTTAGACAACGATTAGCAAGTTCAATATGAAGCTCAATGCCATTACAGCTACGAACCACCTCAATATCGTGAATATCGTGATAGTGTTCAATGATCCCTTCGGTCAATGAGAAGCCGACCGCGAGCTCCTCCAGATCATCGCTAGTGCACATCAGAACAACATGGGAGATTCCGTTATAAATGAGTGCTATTGGTGTCTCGACAACCAGCAAATCAGTCTCTAATCTATATTTTGCATGTTTACGGTATTGATGCACGCAGTTGGGGTTGATCACTCCAGTCTGCTGCTCTGAGTCATTCGTCGCTAACATAGCTTCTCCAGCCCCTTAATAAGTGAAAATGTTCGAATCGATATTGATGAACCGTTCAGATATAAGAGGCTGTAGCGTTAACTTAAGTTAGCGTAACTTCTCGATGAGATCCCCAAGCGTTGCATTCTCGACAATAGAGTCGTTCGCTTCAGTCCTAACCGAACTGCCGCCCCTTTGGGACCAGCAACTATGCCATTGGTCTCTTTTAAAATCTGAATAATATGTTCTCTTTCAATATCAACTTCGGTTTGTACTTCCTGAGTTGAAACTGAGTGAGTGTCCTCCTCTAACTGATTAAAGCTGTCACGGCTTTGTGCGGGTAACAGAGCCTTTAATTCACTAGCAGGCAAGTTGAGTACCTTGCCACTGGTTAAGATAACGGCTCGCTCAATCACGTTTCTTAGCTCACGAATATTGCCAAGCCAAGGTAAGAGAGATAACAATCTCAGCGTTTCGGAAGTGATACTGGTAATGCTCCGATTCATCTTGGTTGAGATCTCTTTAACAAAATGCTTTGCTAACAGAGGAATATCTTCTCTTCGTTCACGTAGTGGAGGTAATACAATCGGAAAAACGTTTAACCGATAGTAGAGATCCCCTCTAAACTCTTTGTTATTCACCATCTCAAATAGATCGCGGTTTGTTGCAGCAATTAACCGCACATCGACCGGGATCAATTGATGCTTACCGACTCGCTCAAACTCGTTTTCTTGCAATACCCGAAGCAGTTTAGGCTGTAATTCCAATGGCATATCACCAATTTCATCAAGAAAAAAACTGCCTTTATCCGCTTTTTCAAATCGACCTATACGTTGGGCTAATGCCCCTGTAAATGCCCCCTTCTCATGGCCAAAAAGATCGCTTTCAAACAGGCCCGCGGGCACCGATGCACAATTCATTTTGACCATTTCATTGTTTTTCCGCTGGCTCAAGTCATGAACGGCTTTGGCAATGAGTTCCTTTCCTGTGCCTGTTTCCCCCAAGATCAACACGGTACAATCACTCAGGGCCACCATCTGCACTTTTCTAAGCACTTCATTCATTGCACCGCTTTTATAAATGATTTCGCTAAAAACCTTATTGGCCCTAATATCACTTTCAATCTCTAAGGTTTCATTAGCGGCGGTTACCGCTGAAATTTCCTGATTGAGATGAAAGTTATTGAGTCCCATTGCAGCGCGAGCAGCCACTTGTATTAACAATTCTAAATTACAATCATTAAAATAATCCGGATCGCTATGGCAAAACTTTATAGCTCCTAACATGTGCCCACGAAATGTAAGAGGCAAAACACATGCTGAACTTAAACCTTTCTCTATTATCTCTTCACAGTATTTATATTTATTCTTATAACGAAGAAGGTCATTAAAACTAATTAATAATGGTGTCCCATTCTCGATAACCATTTGTGCTGGTGTATCAACCAGACTGATTATCCGTTCTTGATAAGCATTATCAACATTATTAACTACTGATACGTCATGGCACAAAAGCTGTTCTGAACTTGCATCAATTGACATCAAACTTAGATGTTCAATATTGAAATACATTTTAAGGTGTCGATGCAGTGTCTTTGAAAGTTCTTTAAGCGATCTTTGGCTGATAACCGCATTCGTAATATCAACTAATACCCTAGAACTCTCACGCTCACTTCTTAATTTTAGTTCTTTCGTATGAGCCTGTTCCTTCTCAAGTACATTCTCTAATGAGATGGCGATAATTGTTGTAAGTTGTTTTAGTTTTTTTAGCTTTTCATCATCAAATTCATTGACCCGTTCACTAAGATATTCAACAAAACCAATTAACCCCTTATCAGATACCAGAGGCTGTCTACAATATGAACCTAGCCTCATGTATATCTTGTTATTTGCCAAACGAGAATTATTACGAATAAATGATTCTCTGTCTAATATTTCAATATATCCCTTCTGCTCTACACCCAGCTTAAAAGGCGCCCTTAATAATTTTTCACACCTAAGAGAAATCGGTTCTATATAAAAAATAACATTTTCAATATCATGGTAGTCATTTATTACAATGTTTATATTTTTTAGTTGTATGAATTCAAAATCATAATGATTCAATTGTGTAATGAATAATGAAAAATTCCTTACTGATAATAGGTCTTGAGCTACGTCCAAAAATATTGGGTCCCATTCAGCGGTAATTTCCTCCATCAAAGGCACAGACTGTATTCTTAACATCACTTTCCCATACTGGTGTTAACCGCTTAAATAAATTATATAAAATAAGTTTATTTTCACAGTGATAGAGGTCTTAATCTCCCCACTCGCTAAAGGTATTATGTGATGCTCGTCTAAGTATTACAATTTGTTACATTTGTTACATCCCAATATATAACATTAGAATAAATACTCTCGGCACTGCCTCACAATACCGAGAGCTTCATCTCAAACTAGAGTGTTGCTGATGCTGTTTTTCTTAACTTAGCTTTAAGCGCACTATATTCAGTCTGTACGTAATTCTCAGCCCATGTTTGGTCTTTAATCACTTCAATGTTAACCGCACAATACTTATATTCAGGCGTAAAAGAGATCGGATCTAAGTGCTCTATTGTCAGCTCATTACAAGCACCAATCCACCACTGGTAGGTCATATAGACCACCCCCATGTTAACTCGCTCATTAACGGCTGCACGGGTTATCACTTTACCGCGACGGGACGCTACCCACACCAGCTGCTGGTCCCGGAGCCCTAGTGCCCTGGCATCATCTGGGTGCATCTGCACATAGCCAGGCTCATCAGCCAAGGTCTGTAGCGCCGAACAGTTACCCGTCATGGAACGACAAGAGTAATGCCCCACTTCTCGCACTGTCGACAACACCAAAGGATACTCTTCATCGGGTTGCTCTAATGGGGGTCGCCACTCACTAGCAAATAACTGGGCTCTTCCATTTGGTGTCGTAAACTTCGCACCCTCGAACAAGAAAGAGGTACCTGGGTGATCCACGGTTGGACAAGGCCACTGTACCGTTTTCAGCCCCTCCATTTTCTCGTACGTTGCGCCCGCAAATAACGGCGCAATACTTCTAACTTCATCCCAAATCTCTTCGGTATTGCGATATGACATGGGGTAGCCCATTGCCGTCGCCATTAAGCAGAAAATCTCCCAATCATGCTTAACATTTTCTGGCGGATTGATCGCTTGGAAACTGCGCTGGAATCCACGATCTGCGCTCGAATAAACACACTCATGCTCACCCCAGCTAGTTGCAGGGAAGATCACATCGGCCATCTCGGCGGTCTGTGTCATAAAGATATCTTGCACAATCACCAGCTCCATACCCCTGAGGGTCTTACGCAAATGAGCCAGATCAGCTTCTGTCTGCGCAGGATCTTCACCAAAGATATAGTATGCCTTACAAGTGCCATCTTTTACCCTGTGACCTAAGGTCGTTAAGGTGTAACCAGGTGTGGGTGATAATGGCACCCCCCAGGCTTTTTCAAACTTGGCTCTAACCTCATCATCATCTACATTTTGATAGCCAGGATAAACGTTAGGCAACATGCCCATATCACAGGTACCCTGAACATTATTCTGTCCACGCACTGGGCCAACGCCCACGCCACGCCGACCAAAGTTACCGGTCATAACTGCTAGACTGGCAAGGCCTTTAACGACATCAACAGCTTGACCATATTGCGTCACACCCATACCCCATAAGATCATCGACTCGGATGCATTAGCATAGGTACGGATCGCCTGGCGAATTTCTTCGGCTTTAAGCCCTGTAATCGTTTCTACATACTCTGGGGTATATTTCTTAACTGTCTCGCAATACTCTTCGAAATGGTCAGCATGCAGTGCTACAAATTCAGAATCATACAGTCCCTCTTCAATCAACACATTCGCAAATGCATTAATCAGCGCCATATTGGATCCATTTTTCAATGGTAACCACTGATCGGCAATTCGGGCAGTTTCAACCATGCGTGGATCACACACAATCACTTTTGCACCATTGGCTTTCGCCTTAAGAATATGTTTCGCTACGATGGGATGTGAGTCCGCTGCGTTGTAGCCAAACACAAATAAACATTTTGTTTCTTGTATCTCGGTGATGGAATTACTCATAGCACCGTTTCCAACTGTTGTTACCAGACCGGCAACTGAAGGGGCGTGTCACACCCTAGCACAGTGGTCCACATTGTTTGTGCCGATGACGGCACGAGCAAACTTCTGCATGACATAGTTTGCTTCGTTTCCAGGCCCTCGAGCCGAGCCGGTCGTCATAATTGAATCTGCACCGAAACGCTTTTTAATACTGGATAACTTGTCTGAAGCAAATTTAATGGCTTCATCCCATGATACAATTTCTAAATTTGATTCTTTGGTGCGTCTAATCATGGGATGCTTAAGCCGAGGCGTAAGCAGATTAGTGTCATTTAAAAAATCCCAGCCATAATAGCCCTTAAGGCAAAGATCACCTTCGTTAGTACGACCATCAGCAGGTTCGGCACCTACTAACTTACCGTTTTCGGTAATCAAATTTAGCTTACATCCGGTACCGCAGTACGGACATACGGTTATCGTTTTCTTCATCGCTACACTCTCACTGTTAAAGAAAATATTTACAAAGGAACACCAGATAATGCAGCAACTGCAGCTTCTTGGCGTTTCTGCTGATTTAGCTTATTCATCTCTTCCGGTTCAATGATTCTCAATGCATTCGTTGGACAGACCTCTACACAAGCAGGACCCTGTTGACGATGATCGCAAAGGTCACATTTCAGTGCCTGTGCTTTTATCGTATTCATTGCAAAAAGTGTTGATGTTGACTTGCGCTCAACTGGATACGCAACCACATTCATCGCCCCGAATGGGCAAGCAACAGCACATGTTTTACACCCAATACACCGCTCCTGAATCACATGAACCTGACCATTTTCACGATAGATTGCATTATTTGGACAGACCTGAGCACAAGGGGCATCCTCACACTGCCTACACATAATAGGTGTCGTCACCTGTCCGTTTCTTACCAGGGTCAATCTTGGGTAGAAACGTGTGGGATCGAATGCACTGATACGATTATCATCTTGATGAGACAGCACACAAGCCACTTCACAAGTTCTACATCCGATACACTGATTGGGGTCTGCAAATACAAACCGATTCATAACTTAATCCTCTTCAATCGATCATTTTCGAATTCAAGCCTAATTAACTGAAGTAGGCTTAACGACAACATCGCTGACATCTAATTAAAGCATTATCTGTACCAGTTGTTGCACTACTCAAGTTTTGTTTTTTAATCATTGTTTATCAATATCTTATGACAAATAAACACAATAGGCTCATCAGTTACATATATCAATGATGTCGATGTCGACATCATTGACAGCAAAAGTGACGACGGGACATAATTCTTATTCGTCATCACTAATCTCGTTAATCAACAAACTAGATCACCGCGTAGCCACCATTCCCTTGCCACTGGCATAGTTGCTGATAGAGATCAGATACCGCCTCCTCAACCATCTCTGTCATCGGGAATGAAAATGCAACAATCGCAGGCTGAACACCGACAAACAACACTTCTGGCACGAAGGTCTTTATATCGTCAATAAGAAAATTAAGTGGCAGATTGTGGGTCGACATAATGAACATTTCGGCAATGGAGTCTGGGTCGATAACGCGGATCTCACCCGCCTTCTCTCCTATCTCAGCGGCATCAAAAACGATGACCCGCTTTGGATGCAGCTTCCTTATCTGATGAATATAGTTTTCAGGGGCGCTGCCGCCATCGATCACCGCCCAGTCATCTATGGGGTTTTTCGCCATCATTTCAGCAAGAAGAGGGCCTGCACCATCGTCTCCCATCATGCTATTGCCTACCGCTAAAAGTACGTTGGTCGCCATAATTAGCACCCTCTATATTGATTGTTTGAAAAATCGACTACAGAACACAGCTTCATTAACGTCCCCGCACCATGATGTAGACATCAGGCTCCCTATATAGCGCGCCTAGCGCCGTGATAAAGGATTCACTGAGGGTTTTAAATTCAGCGGTTTGCTCTGGAATCACCGCCTGAAATGCATTAGCTAACATATGGATATGCTCAGGAAATATGGTAATTTCGCCAAAAGTAAAAAAACCTTCCATTTTACGTCTTGCTACGCTCCCCTCTGGGAGGTACTCAAGCCACGCTTGATAGGCTTGACGACTGCAGCTAACAACCACTTTTAAGCAATCGACGACACCTAAGTGATGCCCAATGGCTAAGCCGTAATAGATAATCTCTTTGGCCTCCTCTGGAACGTCATCTTTTTCATCGACAAATTTTCTATTCAGCGAATAAAACAACACGTTATCTGACATCATTGACATATCTGGCATCTTTGACTTGTCCGACATAGTTACCCCTCCAACTCAGCGCATCCCTGGTTAACGGCAACTTTTTTAGCCTGCCCTTGTCCCAAACGCTCAAGCACCGCAGCATTTAGATTAGTGATAATCTCACTCAAACGAGGATCACCGCGCTTATCTAAGTAGGCTTTTATCTTGGCATCTACATTGTCAGGCTTGGCATCTACTAAAATCTCCATAAACTCATCGGCGATGATCTGCCCATGACGATATCCAGCAAAACTACGTGCCTCACGCTCTATCAACACCTTGAGTTCTAGCGGAATTCCTGTGTGCTTCAGCGTAACAACTTCCTTCTCACCTTCAATGTGATGTTTGGCTTTAAGCTTTTGATCTAACAAGCCTAACGCGACAGCAAATCCATATATTGTGGCTGCGGGTGTCGGTGGACAACCTGGAATATAAACATCTACAGGTAAAATTTTGTCGGTTCCCCCCCAGACACAATAGAGGTCATGAAAGATGCCACCGTCGTTACCGCAGGCACCGTATGAGATGACAATTTTCGGATCCGGCGCGGCATCAAAAGCCCTTATAGCTGGCATTCTCATTGCGCGTGTCACCGCCCCGGTATACAGCAAGATGTCGGCATGACGCGGGGATGCCACGACCTTGATACCAAATCTTTCCGCATCAAATACCGGAGTAATCGTGGCGAAAATTTCAATTTCACAGGCGTTACACCCACCACAGTCGACACGGTACACATAAGCAGAACGCTTAATATCTTTAAGTAAGGTGCCTTTTAGCTTGGCGGTATGTTCATCGACGGCTAATGGAATGGCTTGAGTATGATCATTACCGATTAATGGCTTAATTCCTCTCATCAGTAAACTCCTGAGTTAACATGTGACCTTGAAGTATGCCTTCCCCTTCAAGCATATTCTGCTTGCGGCGACATTCTGGGCAGGTATTGAGTAGCTTGGTCCATTGCTCTACCTGACTCTCACCTAAGCCATCCTGAATAAGCAAATCGAGTGAATATTGCACCGCTTTTTTAGGCGCAAAGGCTTGATCACAAGCCAGGCAATGAGACAGTGAAAACTCAGCCTCCTGATAGAGATCGGCTTTATTCGTTACCGCAAGCTCAAACTCTGCTGACAGTTTTAATGCCCCCGTAGGACAGACCTCTTCACAGCGGCCGCAATAGATGCAGCGCGCCAAAGAGAGTTGCCAGCGTCTTATTCCAGTTTGCTCATTAGTCTCCATAATCAAAGCGTTAGCAGGGCAAGCCCGCATACATGCGGCGCAAGCAATACACTGCTCAGGCTCAAACTCAGGCTTGCCTCTGAAAGCATCACCCACCTCTAGAGGAGCGAACGGGTACTTGGTGGTCGACTCCCCCGCCTTAGCAATCGTTTTTAACAATTTAAACATGCTATTCCCCTACTTCAGTGGTGAGTTTTTACGCTCGATGCCATAACGTTCGAACTCTTTATAAGAAAATGTCTTACTCTTGTTCTTACGTCTATCGATAATAGTGACGCGATCGGTACAGGAATAGCAGGGATCTAAGCTACCTATGATCAGTGGTGCATCTGAAACCGTATTGCCCCTAAGCATGTAACGAAGCACGGGCCAATTAGCGTACGTAGCCGCACGGCAGCGCCAGCGGAACAGCTTCTGGTTATCGCCAGTCATGCTCCAATGAACATTTTCACCACGAGGAGCTTCGGTGAAGCCAAGCGCAAACTTGTTTGGTTGATAGTCGAAACCTTCAACGAGTAGCTTGCCGCCGGCCAAGTTATCTAGGCCATACTCAATCATATTAAGAGATTCAAACACCTCACGGATCCGCACTAACAGCCTTGCTTGCACATCGCCTGAATCTACTGTTTGTATTTCCATCGGCATCTTAGAATAGGCTTCAAGAGTTTGATTATGGACAAAACGCGCATCACGCTTAAATCCGCTACCACGAATGAGCGGCCCCACAGCACTGAAGTCTCTGGCAATTTGTTTGTCCAAGATACCCACGCCAGCAATCCGGCTCTCGATGTTGGCTGTTGCCAGTAGCATATCCACCAGACCGCTAAACTCTTGGCGTACTTGACGTACGACCTTGATTCCCTGTGAACGGTGAGGCGCAAGAATGTCACGTCTGATACCACCGATAAGGTTAAGCCCATAAGTTTTACGAGCACCGGTTAATAACTCGGCCAGCTCCATGGTCTTCTCACGCACACGGAAAAACTGCATAAAGCCGGTATCGAAACCAACGAAGTGACTCGAAAGACCAATATTGAGCATATGGCTATGTAGACGCTCTACTTCGAGTAGCACGGTACGGACCATCTTAGCGCGCTCAGGAACTTGAATCCCTAAGGCGTTCTCGACAGTGTTGCTATAACCCACACTATGAGTAAAGCCACAGATCCCGCAGACTCGGTCCGTTAGGAAGGCAACTTCGTTATAACCCATGCGGGTTTCAGCAAGCTTTTCCATGCCACGATGAACATAGAACATACGATAATCGGCATCGACAATATCCTCACCATCGACAAACAGGCGAAAATGTCCAGGCTCATCGGAAGTGATGTGCAAAGGCCCTAACGGAATAATACGGTTAGAGTCATCACCTAACTGGTTATCGAACCGGTAGTTCTCAGTGTCAGTCGCCGGCATTGGGCGCTGACGATAATCCATCGAATCTTTACGCAGTGGATGCAGATCTTCAGGCCAATCATCTGGCAGTACTAGACGACGTTCATCGGGTAAGCCGACAGGACGCAGACCATACATATCTCTGACTTCACGCTCTCCCCACACTGCAGCAGGAATGAAGGGGGTAATTGAGGGAAACTCTTGGGTATTAGCATCGACTAACACCTTTACCGTTACCCAACTCTTGACCTCACCCTCCATAGAAAGCGCATGATAGACGGCAAAATGGCCGTTGAGTGAACGTTCATCATTACCAAAAGTGACGGCTAACCAGCCCTCCTGATCGTAATAGAGCCACTTCATCACATCGATAAGCGCGGTAGGCTTAACAGTGATAGTCACCTGGTTATCTGTCTGCCACTCCTCATTGATAATGGCCGATGGGAAAAGCTGGCGAACTCCTGCCACATAACCCAGCCCCTGAGGGCCAGGTTGTTGCTTTGTTTTTTGCGCATTTTGTTGCTGGTCGTGCTGAAGGTTTAATGTATTCATTTCCACAAGATTCCTCGCTTATTTCTGCGCTAGTGTTGGTTTAGTGGCCAGCATTTCGGTAGGCTGAACGATTCCAGGTAGGTTGAGTATGTTGATCACTGTTGGCTCATCACTATCGAGAAGCACTAATGCTGCGCGATCGATGCCATGAAGAACTTGATTGGGGATAAACGTTCCCATGATGACGATAAGACCTACAATGACGACCATTGGCGCTATAGTCATGAAGCTAAGCTCGCCTTTCTCTATCTCATCGGGTTTATCACCCATCACACAGCATGCGACCATATGCGCTAAGCCGCCGAGAACGATGGCAAGTAGGGATAATAAAGCCAGTGTAAAGAAAGGCATATCTTCACTTATCGCCGCAGTTACCATTAAGAACTCACTAACAAACATGCTAAATGGCGGGACGCCACCCAATGCCAGCGCACCAATGGCGACCAAAATACCTGTCATAGGGGCAACTTTTAAGATCCCTTTCACCACAGTAATATCGCGGGTGCCATATTTGAGTAAAATATTACCCGCACCACAGAACATCAGTGTTTTCGCTAAGCTGTGGTTGATCACATGCATAAGTCCTGCAATAACCCCTATTGGACCCAGTGCGATAGCAAGGGTTATCAGCCCCATATTTTCAACACTGTGATAGGCCAATTTACGTTTAATATCATGCTGCGTGATGATGAAAAACGCCGACACAGCCACTGACATGAAACCAAATACCAGCATCAAGGTTTCCGGGAAGTCTGGACCTATGGCTTTCACTGTAATGATGTAATATCTCAGTATCACCAGTAGTGCACAGTTAAGCAGTCCCGCTGACAGCAATGCACTCACTGGACTTGGCGCCTCAGAGTGGGCATCCGGCAACCAGGCGTGCATAGGGAACAGACCCACCTTAGTACCAAAACCTATCAACACGAAGATGAAAGAGATGTGCACTAACGTTGGATCTAACGCCTTAGCATTCTGATGGATATCGGTCCAGAATATGGCATTAGCTGGGTCTGCAAACACGGCGGCCGCATTTGAATAGGTCAAGATAGACCCAAACAGACCAAATGCTAAACCCACTGAACAGATGATAATGTACTTCCAGGCAGCTTCGAGTGATGAGCGTTGGCCATAAAGGCCGACTAAGAACACCGAGCATATGGTGGTTGCTTCGATGGCAACCCACATCATAATCACATTGTTCGAACTCACCGCCAGTAACATAGTGGCGATAAAAAGGTTAAATAAGCCGTAATATAGTGCGACTTTAGTCCCTGATAACTCCCCATGTTTATACTCATGACCGATATAGCCGATAGAGTACATACCGGTCAAAAATGAGACCACACCGAGTACACTTAGAAACAACGCCGAAAGGCCGTCAATATATAACCAGTTATCAAGAGCCTGTATCGGCCCATCAATAAATACCGATCCCGCAACAGTGAGTGATAAGATCATTATCAACACCATTGAGAGGCTATGACAACCTATGGCAAATTTCCTCGTTGCTTCACCCCCTCGTAATGCCAAAAATGAGATCATAGCCGCAACAAATGGCACCACCATAAGTAGAAGCAAAATTTCTGTAGGAGACATTTTTATCACCCCTTTAATGAAGTCAGTTGATTCACATCGAGCGTGTTCAACTTGAAGTAGATTTGACGAGCCAGAATCACCATAAACAACACGGCGAATACGGCATCTGTGGTGATCCCCACTTCAACTAGACCAGGCGCTTTATTTGCAAGCAGTGCTAAGGACAATGATGAGCCATTCTCCATTAAGCAGTAGCCAAACAATTGCTTAAGAATATTGCGCTGACTAACAATGCAAAGCAGGCCTAAGAAGAAATGACCCAATGAAACAGCCAATGCAGGCTTCAGGTGTTCAACTAAGGGTAACTGCACACTCTCTACGGCCATAAAACTGGCCATAGTAATCACTCCTGCGATGGGAATAATCCAACCGAAGTGGATTACCGGTTTGTCCGCTTTGGGATCGCTCATCTTACTAAAGGCGTAATAGAACAAGGCCGGAAGTGCTATCACCTTGGTGATAAACGCTGTGATTGACCAATGGTACAGTTGTTCTGCATCGACAGATTTTGCAATGGCGAGAAAGGTCAACACCAAAACAAAGGATTGGACCGAGTAGAGCATGGCCGACGATTTGGCTTTACGGGAACCGATCAACATCACAGAGGTGATGATCAGTAGCCCAGACAAGCTGTTAATTAAAATATCTCCAGTCATAAATCCTCCTTAAACTAACCAGTTAGCTGCTATAAAGCTTGAGCAGAGCGACATGATGATTAAGATAACCAGCACAAATTTCATCGATGTAGGTATGGGTTTAGCCTTAGCCACTACATCTGAAGGCTCACCGACTACAGACTTACCGAACCAGTACAATATCCAACCAAAACTGGCTACCGACTCAATCAAAGCCAAGATCATAATAGGCATCAGCCAGCTATGGGTAGCGCTCAACTCAAAGCCTGCAGCGAATAAAGGAAACTTACTGAAGAAGCCGCTAAAGGGAGGCACTCCGGTAATCGCCAGGGCCGCCACACAGAAACCCACTGCCAATAATGGTGATGTTTTTATGATCCCCTTTAATTGAGGCAGCATGCGAGTACCCACGCTATAACTCAGCGCACCTGCCACTAAGAAGAACAGGCTCTTAGCAAACGCATGGTTAAAGATGTAGGTTATCGCGCCATCGAGGGCCATTTGAGAACCAAATATAGACAGAGATAGTGCCAAGAAAATATACGACAGTTGAGTAATGGTTGAGTAAGCCAGCAGACGCTTTAAATCTTTCTGTGGCAGATACATGACGAAACCATAGATCAAGGTAATTGTGGCTCCGACAACACCGATGACACCCACAATCTCAGGAATTTCTCCCCCTGACATGATGGCTCTGGCGAAGATGTACACCCCTACCTTAACCATTGACGCCGCGTGCAAGTAGGCGCTCACAGGTGTGGGCGCACTCATCGCATCGGGCAACCAAACATGCAATGGCAGTTGAGCCGACTTACCCCAAGCTGCAAATAACACCCCTAAGAACACGATTGTCTTAGTGCTATCATCAAGGCCAGCGATCGCCGTTACCGCAAAGGTTCCAGTCTCTTTGAAGAGATAGGCCGCCGCGATAAACAGACCAATAGAGGCGACATGTGTCACCAGTAAGGCTTTTAAAGCACTTTTTAACGACTTAGGCGATTGGTAGTAGCCAATCAAAGACCATGAACAAGCCCCTGTTACTTCGAAGAAGAACAGTTGACCTAAAATAGTCGATGAAAGCACCAATCCAGCCATCGCACCGATAAAGACCAGCAAGAAGGCATAGTACCTAGGTTGTCCCGTATGAGGGTGCTCACGGTTACCTTCGGTCATATAGCCCAGAGAGTAGATACTCACGAGGAAACCTAGTACAACCACAGCAACCGTAATAAGGGTACTCACCTTATCTACCATCAGACCAAATATCTCAATCTGACCAATAGAAAGTAATGAGTAAGTGACACTGGGTTCAGGGCCGCTTAAGAAAGTAACTGCGAGTGCAATAGCACCAAATGATGCAATCCCAGCAAATAGCTGACAGACCCACTTAGCCGCTTCTTTGGGTACAAGAACTGTGAGTATCGCCCCGATAAAAGGGGAGATAATCGTCAGTAGAGCAATAGTTTCTAACATAGCAATTTTCGCTCCTTATAAACCAATCAAGTAGAAGACAAATCCAAGTACAGCGATGCCGAATCCTACCCAAGTGAGATGATGCGTCTTTAAGAAACGCGTACGAGCGACACTGTTTTCAATCACACCTGCGATCAAGAAGACCACAAATAATTTGATAAACAGAATCACAGCGGCAACAGACAGCGCACCAAGCGTTAGCTCTACGGCTTTACCAAATGGCACGAAAATAGCTAGGAACAATTGGGCAACGACCAACTGCTTCAAACCTAATGCTAATTTCACCATGGCAAGTCCAGAACCTGAATATTCGGTGATCGGACCTTCTTGTAGCTCCTGCTCAGCTTCGGCACAATCGAAGGGAAGTTTGCCCATTTCGATAAAGACCGCAAAAGCACAAGCAGCACCGGCAAGCAGAACCGCACCAGGAACGCTCCAACTCTCAGTGGCCATATAGGTACTGATATAACCTAAGTCAAAGGTGCCAGCAGTGAGTGCCATGGTGAAGATAGAGAGCATCAAGATGGGCTCCACTAACACACCTAAGGTCAATTCACGCCCCGACCCCACACCCGCATAGACACTGCCCGAATCTAAGCCGGAAAGGGCAAAGAAGAAACGGAAAATGGCAAACAGATAGATGTCGGTGATCACATCCCCCGCAATGGGGAAAGGTGAAGAGTTAGTCACCGTTGGCAAAGCCATGGCGACGAGCAAGATGCTGGACATCAAAATCATCGGCATCACCTTAAAGATGATCCCAGATGGATTAGGTCTAATATCCTGACGACGTAGTAATTTGCGAATATCGCGGTAATCTTGCAGTATCCCTGGACCTTTACGAGAGTGCATTTTGGCACGCAATACTCGAGAAAAACCTGTGGCCAAGGGAGCAAGACCAATCATAATTAATGCCTGAACGACAGCTAATGCGATCCATTCAGGACTTGGCATTTCAAGCCCTTGCATCAGTTCACTCCTAGATTAAAGGGGACAAATAGCAGCACAAGCAGCGCCACAACTATGTAAAGACAGTAAGCTCTAAAGTCTCCGTACTGGAACCACTGAATAGATTTACCTATCCATTTCACAAAGCGCACCAGAGGTGAGATGATCTTATTATCGATCTGTGGCTCCAACAGGCTTGCACCTGTGGTCAAGGCTTGTAAAAACTTTTTGAGCCAAGGTGCTGGATCGAGTATTTTCCTCATGGTGTAAAGTGGGGCAAACATTGAGCGAAGTGGCTGAGTAAAGCCGCCTGCAGAAACAGACATCTTCTCCTCGTAGACATAACCACAGGCCCAAGGATCTCCAGCATTACGCGATGGCATTTTAGGCCCCTTGAAAAAGGACAAAATAGCCATAGGCACAATCAAGAGCGCGAGTAATGTGATTGCGATAATTGGAGTAGAAAGAATAGCTTGACTAGGCTCACTAGGAATGAGTGCTATTCCCTGTGTGACGGTAATCGTCTGTGTATCGACCAGTGCCGATGCAACGCCTGAGATAACAGGAGCAATCCAAGGCGCACCAACACCTAAGACGATACATAAAATAGCAAGACTTGCGGTACCAAAAACCATAGTCATTGGTACTTCTGTCGCCTTGGTCGCTTGCTTGCTTCGTGCAGCGCCGGTAAAGCAGACCCCGAACACCTTAACGAAACACATACATGCCAGAGCACCCGTTATCGCCAGCATCACAACAGCAATCGGTGCGGCAACTTTCATCGCCATGCCACCTTCTTTACTCATCGTCAGTAGTGACTGGTAGATAAACCACTCACTGACAAAACCATTGAGCGGCGGCAAGGCCGAGATAGCCAGAGTACCGATAAGGAAGGCGAAAGCGGTCAAAGGCATCAGTTTCGCCAGGCCACCCATTTTATCCATATCTTTGGTATGAATGCGGTAGATAACTGAGCCTGCACCCAAGAAGAGTAAGCCTTTGAAAACAGCGTGATTAAGTAGGTGGTACAGAGCACCTAACATACCTAAAGCTGCTAGCACCGGCATCTCATTGGACATGCCTATCATGGCAATACCGACACCAATAAGTATGATACCGACATTTTCAACGGTGTGATAAGCCAGCAAACGCTTAATATCATGCTCAGCCAAAGCATAAAGCACACCTAGTACCGAGGAGACACAACCAAAGGCAAGCACCAGATATCCCCACCAGGCTATTTCAGCCCCGAGAAAATCGATACTGACCTTGATGATACCGAAGACACCTATCTTCACCATCACACCAGACATCATCGCCGATGCATGAGATGGCGCAGCGGGGTGAGCCTGAGGTAACCAACCATGAAGGGTGATAATGCCCGCCTTGGCGCCAAAACCGAAGAAGGCTAACAGGAACACCGAAGATGCCTGAAAACTTGTTAACTCTGCATTGGCAAAGTCGGCAAAGTTAAGACTGCCAGTCTCACGATAGAGGATATAGAAGGCTATCATGATGAGCACGGACCCAGCATGGGCCATCAAAAAGTATTGCAGGCCCGCCTTTACCGCTTTCTCACTCTGCTCACACAGAACCAGGAAGTAGGAAGCCAGTGACATCATCTCGAAAAAAACGATGAAGTAAAATGCGTTATCACAAACAACGAGTACAACCATTGATGCAATAAAGCTATTCATGAAGAAGCCCATTGCCCAAGCGCCTTTCCCCAGATACTCCTTCATATAGGAGATAGAGTAGATTGCTGTTGCAACGACGAGCAATGAGATCACCATCAGCATAAACGCTGAGAGACCATCGAGTCGGATAATGAAATCCGAAAAGATAAAGGGGCTGTATAGCTGTTTAACAATCACCTCGCCAGAGAGCAAGATGGGCAATGAAGCCGCAATGCCTGCAAGACCGGCGAGTGCACCAATACCACCGGTAAGCTTTATGGCTAAGGATTCCTGCTTATAACAGAGCAAAGATGTAACCGCTGCCGCAATATAGAGCAAGATAGCTAAGAGTAGAAAATCGAGTGACATCATAGTTCCAGTCCCCCCTTGCCAGTAGCAGATAGATCGACTCGAATGGTACTCGATGCGGTTTGCTCACGTTTTTTCTGAGAGACGTTTTCAAGTGAGCTATCTTTTGCAAGGAAAATAGCCTGAGTCGGGCACGCAGTAACACAAGCTGGCCCGTCAGGCTGGTTATGACAAAGATCGCACTTAATGGCGATGCTCTTAACACCTGGCTCCCAAGCCAGAATATCTTTACCAAAGCAGCTAGGTATCGATGTTGATGGGTTACTAGAGTGGATATCTGACGGGATATACACGTCGTAAGAGTTAGCCATCGCTACTGGTCTGCTGCCATCAAGCGCGATTGCGCCAAAAGGACAAACGATTGCACATAAAGTACAACCGACACAGAGTGTTTCATTGAGCAGAACCTTACCCTCCTCTTGGGTAATGGCCTTCACTGGACAAACTGTGGCACAGGGGGCGTCTTCGCAATGTCGACACATCACCGGCGCCGTAGCGCTTTGGTGTCGCATTACCGTCAATCTTGGTTTTATTTGCAGTCCCTTAGACTTGTGCACCGAAGAACATGCCGCCATACATGTTCCGCATCCAATACACAGCTTAGGATCTGCAATAAGAAAACTATTCATAGTTAGCCTTAGTTATATTGCAGTACTTAACTAGGCTTATTACAATTTTCACACCAAGTTTTATTTTTATGTGTAGAAACATAATTTAATAACTAACTAACTGTAATTAATAGTGTTTGAAGGCAGGTTGTTTATCTAGTGCTAATACACTGAAAGGTATAAGATAATATCTAAAACGAGTGTCGACACTTATGTCGACACAAATAAAAACCAATGACACCACCTCGTTAAAATAAAAGATAAAAGTTGTTAACAGCTATTTAAAAATATAAATGTGATCGATAACTCAAAATGTAAAACAGAATAACTCCAAACAAAGAAAACGTATTAATAAGGTTTAAATCAACAACTTAACTTCTTGGCCTGAGAATGACAGAGAAAGAGGCATCGGGTCACCGAGATTTACTGATTATAGGAAGTGGATAATAAAACTAGCAGGAGTAAAACAAATATAGAAAAATCAACTTTATTTAAATGACTACTCTGGTCAGAATTTAATGAAAAACGAACTCTGAATATAAACTATTCATTAACAACTGCGATTAAATAAACGGGCTATGAAGGCAAACTTTTTAATACTATCCTGTCATTAGCATCCCTTTTTACCCAACCATCTCTTTCCATCTTATTGGCTAATGGAATTGCATATTTACGGCTCAGTTTAGAACGTTGCTTAATATCAGACATACTAATCCTATCGTTCTTATTGTGACCGGTTAAAATATCTTCAACTAAGCGGGAATACAAGGATAAATCATAATAGATGTTGTCCTCTAACTGAGTCACATACTTCAATCTTGCTAGATTCTTTAGTCGTTTTTTTATATCGCCCTGGGCATGTTTATCTAAGATATAACCTTCGCGTTCGGCAGCACGTATTTGACTGAGCAAATCTTGACTGTCAATGCAGAGATCATCTTCACTACTGCCACTACCTGCAACCCAGCAGCCAAAACTAAGATGGATCTGTTCTTGCATTTTGAGCTGCTGAAGTACCTCAGATAATGCCGTCGCATTGACCCTAAGTTGGCTTGCCAGTTCTGCACTAGATAGTGCTGCGGACGGTTGGTTAAGCAGCGACAGTATCGACACTTCAGTCTCTTGATACCAAGACCTTAAAACGGCAAGCTCCCCCAAGTTGATAAAATCAAATTGCGGCGGCAACTCTCGTTCATCATTTCGAACAATATAGCCCTCTAATTGCAATTGCAGTTGAATACGGTGAGACTCATCTATGGATTCAGGCAATGCATCGAGTAAAGTATAAAGGGCTCTCCTTTGCCAACGCTCAATCTCACTAAACCAGACACAAGATCCACTGGCGATAAGCTTACTGCCTCCATGCTGAATGAACGCAATCGGTTGAGAGAAATGACAACAGACCTGACTGTTAAGTTTGACTCTCACTAACTGGGTATGTGAAATTTTTATTAATTGCCCAACTCCATGCCAACTCCCAATAGCGACCTCAACCTGACAGTTTTTTAACTTAGGCGGCAGCTCATTTAGGCGCACCACAATTTCACTCGTGGCACTATGCATGTGTGGATCAACAACTAAACAATCTCCTCGGGAAAGTGCTTTATAATTTACCCCCTTTATGCCCACCGCGACCCTTGACACACCAGCCGCTTTATCTACTGACTGATGATAGACCTGTAGACTACGCACTTTTACCATTTGCCCTTTAGGCATTAAGGTTAAGTGACTGCCGACCGCTATGCTACCACCGACCAGTGAGCCAGTGACTACCGTGCCAATGCCTTGCACACTGAAACTTCTATCAACATAAAGGTGTGCTTTTCTGTCTTGATGACTCAGCGCCTCAGCCCGGTGACAATCAGGGTTAACACTCAACGCCTTTGAATGTGTTATTAGGCTAAGTTGCAGGCTAATTAACTGTTTGAGTTCCTCGATGTTTTCACCAGTGACTGCTGATACACAGATAACTTCAGCCACTTCATCGCAGCAGTCCATTACTCGCTCAAGTAACTCCTCCTCTAACTCGAAAAGCTGCTTATCATCAACCAGATCTTTCTTGGTAATACAGATGATTATTGAACAATGGCCCATAGCTTTAGCCACTTCAAGGTGCGCTTGGGTCATCGGCATCCAGCCCTCATTAGCGGCAACGACTAACACCACCAATTCTATACTCCAAAGACCTGCCACCATATTGCGGATATAGCGTTCATGACCCGGTACATCGACCACACCGATCTGCTGCCCTTCACAGCCTGTAAAGTGAGCAAATCCCAAATTTTGTGTCATGCCACAAGCTTGTTCAAAACTGCGTGCAGTCATGATCCCTGTTAATGCATGTATTAACGCGGTTTTCCCATGATCAACATGCCCAGCCATAGCGATAACAAACTGTTCTGGTGCCTGAGAAGATATATTTGTAGCGATTGGGGTTGGTAAACGGATCATGTTAGTTCCTTCAAATGACAGCTTTCACTCGTTCTGCTCTACAGTCAGATTCAACATCCCCTTTTTTATCAATGAGGTAACCTTCTAACAGGACGATAAGTCGTTCGAAATCAGCATCGGGAACACTGGCCAGATTTAAGATAAATTGTTTTTTTTGTATCACGCCAATTATCGGTGTCGATCTTAGCCTTAAGTCACGACTCAGCTTAAGCGGATCCCCAGCTAAAGTAACGCCCCAACAGGCATAATCAACATCGGGTAAGGTGCCTCCACCAACCACCGCCTTAAGTGAACAGATCTCTATATGGCTTGGAAACAGTCGAGTGAGTCGGTCAGCTTTAGCCAATGAGGCAGCAAGTTGTGCAACCAAACGCTCTGAAATGCCCTTACCACTCTCCTGCTCATTGAGCTTACGGACAAGTAATTCTTCGATCAGTGAAAGTACGACTCTACCAGACCTGAATGCTCGCATCATGGGATTTTTTTCTAAACGCTGAATCAAGGAGGCATCTCCGCAGATGATACCAGCTTGTGGCCCCCCTAAGATTTTATCACCGGAGAAACAGACCAAGTCTGCACCAGCAGAGATATACTTAAGGACCGACTTCTCTTCTGGGAAATGGGGTTCACAAGTTACGCCAGAGCCTTGATCGACAGCTAAAATAACCTCTTTTGGCAAGCGACGACTTAGTTCATTGATATCAGCAGACTCAGTAAAACCACGAATGGCAAAGTTAGACTGATGAACAACCAACACCATCGCGGTATTTTCGGTGATCGCATCAATATAATCATCTGCCGTGGTGATATTGGTCGTGCCTACCTCAACCAGTTTGGCACCAGAGAGGGCTAAGATATCGGGGATACGAAAACCGCCACCTATCTGTATCTGCTCGCCCCGAGATACAATGACCTCCTTACCTTTAGCGAGCTCATGTAACAATAGGTAAATAGAGCAGGCATTATTATTCACCAGTAGCCCAGCGTCAGCCCCGGTAAGTGTTGCAAGCAAAGTATTGAGTAACCCCTTTCGCTGACCCCTTTTACCGTCTTCTAGTTTTAACTCCAGGTTGTTATAACTGGTATTTACCTCTTTTACTGCATCCCAAAGCGCTGGGTCTATCGGTGAGCGCCCCAAATTGGTATGGATAATAGTCCCTGTTGCATTGATCACCGCAGTTTGACGCTGAAGTAGTACTCCTTCTAAACGTGATGTCAGTGCCTCGATAATGTTAAATCCATTACAGCCCTGCAGTTTGAAGACTGCTGACTGACGAATTTCAGCAAAATAGCTACGGATGACTTTAGTGACAACTGGCCGACTCAATTTTTCGATAAAGGGAGATAAAAAATGTTGTTGCAGTAATTGCTCAACTTGAGGAAGACGATGGCTTACTTTTTGATTAGCTTTTTGATTAGCCTTCATATGCACTCCTTTAAAGACTTCAAAGTTCATGCACAGCTGAAAGAGTATAAAACCACATAAACAGCAATTTAATACAAATTCACTCCCAAACTGCCATAATCATCACTTTAATAAAATTTGGCGGAAGAGGCAGGAATCGAACCTACCAAAGCCTATTAGACTCACATCGATTTTGAAGACCGAGAAGGCCACCAGACCTCATCTACTTCCTGAATACGAAATAAGTATATCCAATAAAAAAAACAAAAACTTGAACTAGATCTCAATATATAAAACTCATTTTAAAATATATTTAAATAGATATTTGACTAAAACAAAAAGTCACTATCACTATTAAAGCCCACACTACAACAGTGAGCAACGTGAGCAACATAGCTTTCATTCACGTGAAACAATACTAAATTATTCAGCTCATATTAATGCGTCATTGGATATACTATGAATACATCATAATTTATACCTATTATAGGATTATTGCTATTTTCACAATCATTGATGTTAACTATGTGCCGGTAAAATCTTACTCAGCTGCGGTTACCGCCTTTAGAAATAATCAAGCCCAATTAGCCTGGTTTCACGGCTTATCAGGTGTCCAAGCAAGACGCTTTAACATGTGTCTTACCTTTTCAACTGGCGACTATTCATTAGTCGCTTTTTTTATATTTGAACCTTTCTCCCCCATTGACTAAAACCAATCGGTATAAGCCCCCTTTAAGGTTTCAGCGACGAAATGAAGTCGACATTAGTGTCGACATCGCTAGTTATCAAATTAGTTACATCAAGAAACAAACTAATATATTCATATTTAACAATAGTTAACATAAAAATAATGAGACTGGCATCAGTATTGCTATCTACAGCCTGCATGATGAATAAAACCCCGAGGACTTGCTTTAAACAACTGGCACCTTCGATGCTGATAGGTGAGTCATTTGGAAACAAAGACAACGAAACCTTAAGTTCAAATAGGTAAATAAATCAAACCATAAAAGCAACCTAAAGGAGGGAGCAATATGGATAATAATAATCCGTTCGATGCGTTACTACCGGGCGACATGACCAAAAAAGCCGAAGATGTCGGTGTTGGAAAAGCAACTAAAAGCCCGGTACAGGCATTCTTCTTAGCCATGTCTGCTGGGGTGTTTATCTCTATTGCTTTTGTCTTCTACATCACAGTAACCACGGGGGCTGGAGATGCACCTTGGGGAATGACAAAGTTTCTAGGTGGTATCGCATTTAGCTTAGGATTAATATTAGTCGTCGTATGTGGCGGAGAGTTATTTACCTCAACGGTATTAACTGTGGTTGCCCGAGCAAGTAACCGTATTACCAATGCACAGTTGGCAAGAAATTGGGTAACTGTGTATTTAGGTAACTTCACTGGGGCTATGTTCTTCGTCCTTATCATATTCTTAGCAGGGCTCTATATGGGCAACAACGGTGAATGGGGAATTCACGCGATGAAGGTCGCTCAACACAAAATTCACCACACTTTCTTGCAAGCCGTGATATTAGGCCTGCTGTGTAACTTGCTTGTCTGCCTCGCTGTATGGATGACCTTCTCCTGTCGTAGTAATACAGACAAAGTCATGGTCATGCTCTTTCCTGTATCTATGTTTGTTGCCTGTGGTTTTGAACACAGTATCGCCAACATGTTTATGATCCCTACAGGAATTGTCATACAAACTTTTGCCACTCCCGAATTTTGGGAAATGACTGGACATACGGCGAGTGAATTTTCTGACTTAACGATTCCTCATTTTATTTTTAATAATCTTATCCCAGTAACAATAGGAAATATAATCGGTGGTGGGTTCTTCGTTGGGTTCGCATACTGGTTTGTGCACAGAAGACCATATTTAGATACAAACCAAAAAACAACAAAAGAGACAAAAACAAAATACAGCACAAGATAAAAACTCAACTCACCATATGTAAAAGAAGTAACGCTATAGGGCTGCATATAATAGCGTTACTTCCATACATCGTATGTTGATATATAACTATTACTACAAAAATAAATATTCATACCATTTTATAAACTCTTAAGGTTTACAAACATCGATTATAAAATAACGGGATAACAAACAAAAAACACAAAAAAACCATAGATAACCTATGAAAACGCATAAAAAAACCAATAAACAATCAAAACACAACTAATCAAACGCGAATAACAATAAATAACTTTAAATACAGCAACTTAATAATACAGAAAACAACAAAAATATTACCTGACATGCTTAGTCTTCTTTTAAAATCAGCACCTTAGCTATGGAATAAGCGAGACCTGTGGTCTTCATCCTGCTCACCGGTGATGAAGGTAGTGGTAAAACCACCTTATTAACCGCTTTACTCGAACACCTGCCTGAAAGCACAGATGTTGCCGTAATTCATAACCCGGCCGTAAATGAAGTTGAGCTATAGGCCGACTTATGTGATGCACTGTCGATTGAATACCATGAATCCAATTTGAAACATTTGATCGATTGTTTGTCTGACTGCCAACTCGACTCCTGGGTAAAACCCTTGCCTAAGAGTTGGCGCACTTTACTAGCAGCAACTAGCTAGCAGCAACTAACTTCACAGCGTCATTTAAGGCTAACTCTTTATCGAGGACTTCAGCCTCATTTCATCTACATCATCTATGCTTTATACCATTCCGAGTAAGTATCTGATAATTCAGCGGGAGTTCAAATCACTGTAGGCAAGGCAAATGTTTGAAGCTAATAGTTATTCTCGGCAACAGCTCCTGCGTTGCTCTACCTCCTGCATCCATGCAGTCGTATATCGAGAATATTAAACGTAGCATAAAGGGCTTTGAAACCCGCACTGCGTGAGGCTCTCAGTGTTTCCACTTCTGTGTTGCATTGACTTAAAAGGGAATAACCATTTCCTCATCAATGCGCCTTGAATTGAAAAAACTGAGAGTCTCTGAACTGACCAGATACTTATATGGAATGGTATTATCCCAGCTAGGCCAAGCCGCTAATGCTACTTGTTTAACCCGCCGCCCGTGTTACACTCGGGCTCTCATTTTTGAATAGCCATTTTGATAATATTCCTATGAAACAACTGCTCGATTTTCTGCCTCTAGTCATCTTTTTTGCTGTCTATAAATTCTTCGATATCTATGTAGCCAGTGGTGCCTTGATCGCCGCGACAGCGCTGCAATTGATCGTCACCTATGCCCTCTACAAGAAGATAGAGAAGATGCATCTGGTGACCTTCGTGATGGTGACCTTTTTCGGTACTCTCACCTTAGTATTTCATGATGACACCTTCATCAAGTGGAAAGTAACCGTCGTTTACACACTATTTGCTATCGCTCTGGCAGTCAGCCAGTTCATCAACAAGCCGATCCTAAAGAGCATGCTAGGCAAAGAATTAATCGTCGAAGACAGAATTTGGGCCCATGTCACCTGGTATTGGGTGACCTTCTTCATCGCCTGTGGCCTGATCAATATTTATGTGGCCTTCAGCTTGTCTCAGGAAACTTGGGTTAATTTCAAAGTATTCGGCTTAACCGCGCTTACCCTATTGAACACTGTAGTTACCGTATTGTATCTATTTAAACATATGCCTGAAGAGCATAAGAAAGAGTTAACTAAGAAGTAGTCCGGCACTGATAATGAGTACAGGACATCAGGTATGGGCGTTTAGCTAACCTAATAAAAGGAACTAAAACCATGTGGTATATGATCTCATCACAAGACGTTGAAAACAGTTTAGAGAATCGCCTTGCCGCTCGCCCGGAGCATCTGGCACGCCTACAAGCATTGGCCGATGAAGGTCGTCTGCTAGTGGCAGGTCCTCACCCGGCAATCGACAACGAAAACCCGGGGGAAGCGGGCTTTACCGGTTCACTGGTGGTTGCCGATTTTCCCTCGTTAGAAGACGCGCAAGCCTGGGCCGATGTAGACCCTTATATTGCCGCTTGCGTATATGACAAGGTGATCGTTAAACCATTTAAGCGCGTATTGCCATAACATACGTGTAGAGAAGGACTCTGAATAGATGAAAATAGTTTCTTTTAATATCAATGGTATTCGTGCCAGACTGCATCAACTTCAGGCGTTAATTGACGCCCACCAGCCTGATATCATAGGTCTGCAGGAAACCAAGGCACACGATGATGTGTTTCCGGCTGCCGATGTCGAAGCCATGGGTTACAAGGTGCACTACCACGGTGGCAAGGCCCATTACGGCGTTGCCATGTTATCTAAGCTCGAACCTGTCAAGGTGCAAAAAGGCTTCCCAACGGATAGTGAAGATGCCCAGCGCCGTATGATCATGGGGACTTTCACCCAGGAAAATGGCCGTCCGTTAACGGTACTCAATGGCTACTTTCCTCAGGGCGACAACGTCAGCCACGAGACCAAGTACCCGGCTAAGCGTCAGTTCTATAAAGACCTGATGACCTACCTGAACGAGAACCATACGCCAGATGAAGATATCGCAATTATCGGTGACATCAACATCTCACCTGTGGATCTCGACATAGGCATAGGTGAACCGAACGCTAAACGTTGGCTAAGAACCGGTAAGTGTAGCTTCCAGCCCGAAGAACGTGAATGGCTGAAGACTCTGATGGATTGGGGATTAGTGGACACCTTCCGCGAGCTGCATCCCCAGCGCACCGAGCGTTACTCCTGGTTCGATTACCGTAGCAAGGGTTTCGTGGATAACCGCGGCCTGCGCATCGATGTGGTACTGGCGACTAAGTCACTCAATGAACGTCTGGTCGAATCCGATGTGGATTACGATCTGCGCGCTATAGAGAAACCATCGGATCACGCCCCGATCTGGAGCTCGTTTAGCTAGCGCTATCGGTAACTCTGATCGAGCCGACTTATTACGACAAAATTTAAAGGCCCATTGCAAGTCTACGCTGCAATGGGCCTTTTGCTTCCCTCATAACCCCCACTTCATAACTCACCATTCACCATTCACAATTCACAATTGAACAGCAATAGAGTTTTTGCTCAGCTATAGCTGAGGTTGCAAGCTAAGGATACTAATTTGTCATCTTTAGTCATTATCGTTCACTTATCATTCTCTAAAAAGTAAGTAATAGTCGAGAGGCAACGGCTAAATAATCGCTAATAAAAACTAAAATACGCGAAATGTTGACTAGTCTCACTAGAAAACAGCAACGCGAACAAGCATTGAGGCAAGTATGGAAGCATCGTTTTGGAATGGTAAACGCGCCCCTGGGATCTCTGATTCCATCGACTTAGAACAATACGACTCGGCTATTGACGCCATCGAAGAGGCCTTTATCAAGTACGCAGATAAACCGGCATTTACCAGCTTGGGGCACACTCTTAGCTATCAAGAGATTAACCATTACAGCGCCGCGTTTGCCCATTACCTGCAAAACCAAACCTCACTCGTCCCGGGTGATGCTATCGCCATTCAGATGCTCAATACCCTGCAATACCCCATCGCCGTATTTGGTGCCTTGCGGGCGGGACTGCGTATCGTCAATACCAATCCCTTGTATACCGAACCTGAGATGATCCATCAGTTTAACGATTCGGGTGCCAAAGCCCTTCTGTGCATGGATATCTTCGCCAAGTCGGTTGAGAATATCCAGAAAGAGACCAGTCTCGAATTGATCATCACCACCAGCCTCGCCGATATGCTGCCCGCGGTGAAACGCGTATTGATCAACTCCACCGTCAAGCATATCAAGAAGATGGTCCCCAATTACCATCTTCCTCAGGCAGTATCATTTAGAAAAGTGCTGAAACAGCATCTGGGTAAGGGGTTTACCCCAGCCCATCTCGATAAGCCAGACGACACCATAGTTCTGCAGTACACAGGCGGCACCACAGGTGTTGCTAAGAGCGCCGAGCTCACCAATACCAATATTATCGCCAATATGCTCCAAGCTGGCGTGGTGACACATCAGCATGATGAACATGGCAAGCCTCTGCTTGGAGAGGGCCAGGCGATCATGGTCGCCCCCCTGCCCCTGTACCATATCTACTCGTTTACCGTGCACCTGATGGCATTTTTCAGACTGGGTCAGCACAGCATACTTATCGCCAATCCCAGAGACACCGAGACCTTCATCAAGGCGATGAAACCTTTTAAGATAAACGGCCTGATGGGGCTTAACACCCTATTCGTTTCCCTGATGGAGAGCCCGAGTTTCAAGCTGCTCGACTTTAGTGAGCTGAAATTCACCCTGTCCGGCGGCACAGCCCTGATGGACGATACCGCCAAGCGCTGGAAAGCACTCACAGGTGTTGGCATCTCCGAGGCTTATGGTCTGACCGAATGTTCACCCGCCGTATGCATGAACCCGATTAACGGTTTAGAGCGATTAGGCACCGTAGGTCAGGCGCTGCAACACACGGCGCTCAAGTGCATTAATGCACTCGGTGACGAAGTGGCGATTGGCGAGCGCGGCGAGCTCTGCGTCAAAGGCCCTCAGGTGATGAAAGGCTACTGGAATCGTCCCAAGGCCACTCGAGAGTCCTTCACCCAAGATGGGCAATGGCTGCTCACCGGTGATATCGCCATTATCGATGCTGATGGTTTCGTTAGCATAGTCGACCGGGTCAAAGACATGATCATAGTCTCTGGCTTTAACGTCTTTCCCAACGAAATTGAAGGTGTGGTAGCGACTCACCCTGATGTGGTTAACTGCGCCGCTATCGGTGTTGAAGATGTTAAGACAGGTGAGGCGGTCAAGCTCTATGTTGTCATACAAGACAATGCCTCCCTGACAGGAGAAGAGATCAGGGCGTTTTGTAAGAACAAGCTCACCGGCTACAAGATCCCTCGTCAATTTGAATTCAGGAGTGAACTGCCCATGTCGCCCGTGGGGAAAATTCTTAGGCGTAAGCTAAAAGATGACAATAGTGCAACAGAGGAAGCGAGAAAACAGCGCGCTTAGCAGCTTGCTAGGCGATATCTATTTCTCTTTATTTGTACTTGTATTCGTCATTCTGAAGCGCCCCGGCGCTTCGCCCGTCCAACGTTTAAAGGCTCGCTGAAAAGCAGTAGGTGAGCCAAAACCTAATAGGTAAGCAATTTCACCTAAGGTTAATGCCGTATCCTGTACATAGCTTATGGCTAAGGTTCGGCGGGTATCATTCAAGGTTTGTTGAAAACTGCCCCCCTCCTCCACGAGTTTGCGCCTGACGGTCCAGGGAGCCATGCTCAGTTGCTGCGAGACTTGTTCCAGTGTCGGTGTGCTCCCGTCAAGCAGAGGGCCTATCACTCGGCTGACCTTCTCATGAAAACTCAATCCCAAACGCACTTTTTCCAGCTCTTCATCTGCGCCTCTTCTGAGTAACTCAAAGGTTGGCGCACTTCGATTGATACAAGACCAAGCTAATGCTTCGGCTTTGATGACGATATAGTTACTCGCTTGTTCAAACAGTACTGGGCAATTAAACAGCTCATGGTATTTTGCTGCATAAACCGGCGCTGGAAACTCGAAGCAAACCTTCTCAATCCCATCATCTCTGCCACTCAAATCTTGAATTATCTGGCACCAACCAGACAAGACGGAATCGACCACGAAATAGTTGTAATCGTTATAGGGCTTGATGGAATAAAACATCAACACCCCTTGGCCTTGCTCTACGCCATATTCTCGACTCAGCGCTCGGTACTTATCCTGATCCATACCAAACGCCTGACTCACAAAGAATTGTGATTGACCTCTGGAATTATATTTATTGAGGAGCTCGAAGGTGGCTATCTGATGGCAGGCTTGCCTGAGATCTTGGGCAGACAGGGCCAATAAGCCTGCAATACCCAAATTGGTCACTGTGGTAACCTCTCCCATGACCAGCCCAAACCAAGGTAACCCACTGGCTTGTATACAATCATGACCCAGACGCATAAATTTAGGAATACTCACCCTGGCATCAGGGGAAGCTAAAGATGTTGAATCGATAGAATATTTATCCAATATTTCATCGACCTCGACTCCAAGGTGCACCATCGCCTTGAGCATAATCTCGATATAAGAAACAGAAATGTCACCTAGTTTCATAATAAGTCACCATGTAAACAACAAATCACCATGCAAACAATGGTCATCAATTTGTAATCTTTAGTCATTGGCCAATCCTATCATTCGCTCTATCTTTAACCAAGAATAAATAATAAAAAGGCACAGAGATGAGCAACTCCTATCCACATTTAATGGCACCACTAGATTTAGGTTTTCGTACCATTAAGAATCGTAGCTTGATGGGCTCGATGCACACTAACTTAGAGGAAGCCCCCAACGGGTTCGAGCGCATGGCAGCTTATTACGCCGCGCGGGCCGCTGGCGGCATTGGTATGATAGTCACCGGTGGTTTCGCCCCCAATATCGAAGGCGGCGGCATGCCCAATGCCACCATGATAGCCACAGATGAAGATATCGAGAAACACAAGTTAATCACCCAAGCCGTGCATAAGGAAGATGGCGTGATCTGTTTGCAAATCTTGCATACCGGACGTTACGCCTATCAGCCAAAGCTGGTGAGTTGCTCACCGCTGCAGGCCCCCATCAACCCATTTGTTCCCAGAGAACTAGATGAAGCTGGCATAGAGAAACAGATCCAGGACTTCGTCAACTGCGCGCTTAACTCCCAGAAAGCCGGTTACGATGGCGTCGAGATCATGGGTTCTGAAGGTTACTTCATCAATCAATTCATCTGTAAGCGCACCAATCACAGAACCGATCGTTGGGGTGGCAGCTATGAAAATCGCACCCGACTGGCGTTAGAGATAGTTCGCAGAACCCGTGAAGCCGTCGGTGATGCGTTTATCATCATCTTCAGGCTCTCCATGCTCGACTTAGTCGAAGGTGGCAGCACCTGGCAAGAGGTGGTCGAGCTGGCTAAGGGTATCGAGAAAGTTGGCGCGACGATTATCAACACAGGTGTTGGCTGGCATGAATCGCGCGTGCCTACCATAGCGACCAGTGTGCCCAGAGGCGCCTTCGTCGAGTTGACCAAACGCATGAAGCAAGAGGTCAACATTCCGCTTTGTACCACCAACCGCATCAATACCCCGGAAGTGGCCGAAGAGATCCTCGCGGGGGGGAATGCCGATATCGTCTCCATGGCCCGGCCTATGCTCGCCGACCCTGACTTTATGCTCAAGGCTCAAGCGGGAAAATCCGATGAGATCAATACCTGTATCGGCTGTAATCAGGCCTGTTTAGATCATATCTTCCAGATGAAACTCGTGTCTTGTCTGGTGAATCCTCAGGCCTGCCATGAGACCGAGCTTGTTATAAAACCCACCGAGCACAGTAAGGAGATCGCCGTGGTTGGCGCGGGACCTGCAGGTCTCGCCGCAGCAACAACCGCAGCCAGGCGTGGTCATAAGGTTACCCTGTTCGAGGCCGACGATAAAATTGGCGGTCAGTTCAATATCGCCATGCAAGTACCGGGTAAAGAGGAGTTCAGCGAAACCATCAGGTACTTTAAAAAACAACTCGAGCTCACCGGCGTCAATGTCAGACTCAATACCAGAGCCCGTGAAGAGGACTTGATTGGATTCAATGAGGTGTTACTGGCAACCGGGATCATCCCTCGCCAACTGGACATTCCAGGAATTAATAGCGACAAGGTACTGAACTACTTAGACGTGCTAAGAGATAAAAAACCGGTAGGCAAGCGCGTGGCCATCATAGGCGCCGGCGGCATAGGATTCGATGTGGGTGAATATCTCTCCCATCAAGGGCCGTCCACCAGCTTAGATAAAGACGCCTATATGAAAGAGTGGGGAGTGGATCTTAGCGGCTCGACGCCGGGCGGTTTAATCGAGCCACAATGTGAGCCCTCGCCACGAGAGATTTTTTTGCTGCAACGCAAAACATCGAAAGTGGGAGCTGGCCTAGGTAAGAGTACGGGCTGGATCCACAGAACCGTGCTGAAAAACAAGGGCGTGAAGATGCTCAAAGGGGTGCAGTACAACAAGATTGACCATGAGGGACTGCATATCTCTATCGATGGTGAAGAGCAACTGCTCGAGGTGGATAACATCATCATCTGCGCCGGGCAAGACTCACATAGGGCGCTGCAGGCTAAGCTTGAGGCACACAAGGTGAAAGTCACCCTGATTGGCGGCGCCGATATCGCCTCAGAGCTGGATGCTAAACGGGCGATTAAGCAAGGCACCGAGGTTGCTGCAGCGCTTTAGTGCTTGAGGATTGAGTGCTTGAGAAGCTAGGTGCTAGCTCCTAGGAACTAGCACCTTTTTTAAAAATAAAAGATTAGCTGGTTCGATACTGCTGCAAAATCCCCTCTAACTCGATAGATGAATTGCGCAGCTCAGCGGCCAATGACACCGAACGCTGTGCCGTTTGCTTTATCGTTTCCGACTGGTCGCGTATATCATTGAGTTGCATTGCTATATCGCGTGCAGAGACGCTCTGCTCCTCGGCAGAAGCGGCAATCTGTGAACTCATATCGAACACATCATTAGTCGATGCCGCCATAGAGTCCACATCTTCCCCCACAGAGACGATAGCGCCTCGGCCCTGATCGGCCTGCTCGACTATCTCCTCCGTCACCCGAGTCAATTTAGTCGAACCTGATTGCAAACCTTCAATCATTGACTGAATCTCCACAGTCGCCTGCTGAGTTCGCCCTGCAAGGGTTCTCACCTCATCGGCGACCACGGCAAAACCGCGACCCTGCTCACCGGCGCGAGCCGCCTCGATGGCAGCATTGAGAGCGAGTAGATTCGTCTGCTCAGATATACTATTAATGGTAGTCACTACGGCGCCAATCTCAGAGGCATTGCGCGACAACTGAGAGACAGAGTCAGATGCAGCGCCAATCTTAGCCACCAGCCCAGAGATACGGTCAACCGCATCGGTGATCCGCAGCTTACTCTTTTCAGCTTGATGGGAGTTAGCCCTGGTCTGCTCCGACGTATTGGCCGCGTTGCGTGATACCTCTTCGATAGCGGCGGTCATCTGATCCATGGCCACGGCCACAGTATCTAAAAACTGATGCTGAAACCCGATTAACTCGTCACTCTGTTTTGCTTGCTGATTAAATTCATCGGCAGCTTGAGCCAGAGTTGCGGCATTATTGCCTATCGCAGTGACCATCTCACTCATATTATCTGCGCTGCGATCAATTTCGGTAGCGATCATACTGAAATCATCTTTACCGAAGAAATTGAGTCTCTGGGTGAGATCGCCATCGGCCAAGCGTTTAATCGCGATATACATATCCCACAAACCACCGCCTAAGGAAGTGGAGATCCAGTAACTCAACTGGAACAATGGCAGTAAACCCGCCAGGGCTATCCAGAACATGAAGTTAGCACCACTCAGAGATTCGACTTCCCAGTCGGCCACATGAGTATTGAGCTGCAGATATTGGCGGCCAACGGGCGAGGTAACAGTGACATTATCCCCCCGGCGAGATGAGTTCATACCGCTTACCACTTGCAGGCCTTGCGCTGTGGCAAATTGACTCAGCTCATTACCTTTAATCCCCTGTGAATTGGCCACTGCCGCAAAGGTATCCACCATAGCTTGCGCCTTGGCTTGACTCGCCTGCACTGTGTGCTCATTTGCATTATTCAAATTAACCAGAGCAATACTGGCAGTGATCAGTGCAACCAAAGAACACACCAGCCAAAACTTACCGTTTAGGCTCAGCTTGATCATCAAGGCGTCTATCTTTCTAAATTCAATTTGTTTCATCTTGTTTACCTAGGTCCTAGTTCGGCTAATCACTCTATGAGCGACCCTATCTAACGCTGTTAATCGTTAGTGGTCGTTTGAGCGGTGACTTTATTTGCAGTTGACGACCCAGTGAACGCGCGCCATTTCTGAGTCAGGCTAACGAATTGTCCGGTTAATAACACCATGGAGTAGCCAAGCAGTGCACCCAGTATTAATGCTGGCAGAATATTAGCAATATCACCAGCCAGAGCGAAAGTAACACAGCAACCGATAAAGGCGCCGGGAATGAAGGCGAGTTTATGATAGCTTGCTTGAAGACACATGGCCGATGTGACAATCCCAGTGAGTATATACCCCACAAAAGGCGACTCAAAATAACCACTGCCGAAGATCACAATCCAGGCCCAGAACACACCGGACAGGTTAGTTGCCCAAGTCATCAATACGCCTTGAAAACCTGCTTTAGGTTGAGCGAAATAAGTGCTGCAGGCTAGAAAGCCTATCCAAGTGACTAGACTGAATGTATCGGCGACGCCGCCCCAAACAGCCGCAAGTAAACCCGCCGAAATGGCGACTTGCCAACGATTTTCCATGTATTGACCCCTCATTACATAGGAAGAAGGCCAATTCTCATTTTTGATTGACCAATTTGTTGGTTAAATTACTCCTTTTTGTAAAATAAAAATAGGATCTAGGACATAAATTCAGTATTAACGGCTGCTTAATTGGGCTTATACCGCACTAATCAGGCATAAAGTGCACATTAGGGCAATTTTACAGCATGCCGTTACTCATGACTAAAATGAAAAGTGTAGTAATAAGACTAAAATTTAGTCGCTGCAGCATTAATGAAACGCAATTAAAAAAATGAGTGTCAGCCTGCACGGCTGACACTCATTATATTTGAAACTAGATTAAGAAAAGCTGGTCATGTTTACACTTTAAGCCGCTTGCTCACGGGTAAGTCACGTATTCTCATGCCTGAGGCCGCGAAGATGGCGCTGGTCAGGCTAGGGGCGACCGGAGGAACGCCAGGTTCGCCCACACCCGCCGGCGGCGCATCAGACTCGATGACGATAGTCTGGATTGCAGGACATTGTGACATTCTCAGCATAGGGTAGTCATGAAAGTTTGACTGCACCACCTTGCCTTCCTTAAAGTCTATCTCCCCCATCATAGCCAGACTCAAGCCAAACATCACCGCGCCTTCTGTCTGAGACTTAACTCTGTCAGGATTGACCACAGTGCCGGCATCTATGGCTGATATCGCCTTGAGCACTTTCAGCTGATTATCCTCGGAGACTTCGACTAATAAAGCCGTTGCCACGAAAGCGGTGAAGCTTCTGTGAACCGCAAAACCCCAGCCTTGATTGTGACCCGCTGTGCCTGCTTTTTTCATGGCCTGCTCTACCGCATCTATTACGCCGCGATATCTGGCAATGTCCACAGGGTGACGGGCGAGATCTTCACCATAGTTACCGTATTTAAACTCTTGATTGGCAAAGGTCTCTTGACGCACATCACCTAATAGCTCTTTCCACATCACAGTGCAGGGCTTCTTGGCCTTCACCGCCAACTCATCGACGAAGCTGCCGATGCCGAAGGCATGCTGAATGTTACACACTGAGCGCATCCAACCGATGCGGGTATGAGCCTCGGCCTTAACGGCTTCACACCTGAGACTCTTGACCGCTAACGGCACATCGACAAAACCTAAGTCCAGCTCCCAGCCCGCAGGATAATCTGCCCCCTCGGAGAAGGTTGAGCCTATGCTCGGAAAACCGGAGCGCTGCAGTATCGCCTCAGGCATATTATCGGTGCCAAGTTTTGCCTGATAAAGCTGGGCACTGATCGCATGCAGATAGCCATTTTGTATCTCATCTTCCCGGCTCCAGCACACCTTGACAGGCTTGCCTGCTTTCTTAGACAGCAAGGCCGCCTCGACGCAGTAATCAGACTTAGACTTACGCCCAAAACCGCCACCAAGCAAGGTGACATTCACCTTTACTTGCTCCTCTTTAAGCCCTAAGGCTGCGGCCACGTTCTGCTGTACGCTTTGGGGCGTCTGAGTCGATGCCCACACTTCACAGCCCGATGCGGTGACACTGGCCGTGGCCGATGGTGCTTCCATCGGTGCATGAGCAAGATAAGGCACGGTATATAAGGCGCTGATGGTGCTATCTGCTGGCCAGTCTGTGACCTCTTTTCCTTGCTGGCGCATCAGCTTTCCGGGCTGACTGACCCGCTCTTTTAGCATATTAAGATACGCTTGAGAGTCATGGCTATCATTGATCGAATCTGTCCATTCAATCTGTAGCGCCTTGCGTCCCTCGAGAGCGCTCCAGCTATTAGTGGCAATAACCGCGACGCCGCCTAAGGGATGAAACATGGGCGCGCCTTTCGTCGCCGACAACTGAATAACGTCTACAACCCCAGCCACTTTTCTGGCTGCGCTATCATCGAATTTAGCAACTTCACTGCCAAACACAGGGGGGCGAGTGATGCTCGCACACAGCATGCCATCGACCTGCACATCATAGCCATATTGCGCCTTACCCGTGAGCATGTCCTGCATATCGACAATAGCGTGGGACGCACCTATATGTGTGTACTCTTTGGGGGATTTAAGGCTCAAGGTTTCCACATCTGGCAACTTCACTTTAGATGCCGCCATGGCAAGCTCGCCAAAGGTGGCACTCTTGCCCGACTTAGCATGACTCACTCGATTGTTACTCGTCGAAACTTCCGCTATCGAGATCTGCCATTTATCTGCGGCGGCCTGCTCCAACATGGTTCTGGCCATGGCTCCCATCTCGCGCATCTTATCGAAGCCCTTACGTATACTGCGGGAACCATCGGTATTTTGGCTGCCGTAACGTTTATCGGCTAACCCCTGAACCACAACCACATTATCCCAGTCGGCACCTAGCTCATCCGCCAGTACCTGAGCGATGCCGGTACGGATCCCTTGGCCCATCTCAGAGCGGTGACAGGTCAAATACACCTTGTTATCTTCACCGATAGCGATAAATAAATTGAGGCGTGACTCGGCACTTTGAGCCATCACCATAGGGCTCCAACCTAGGCCGCTGGCGCCTAATGCCAGGCCGCCTCCAGTGGCACCGAAAAGCTTAAGTACATCACGACGGCTAAAATTCTGCGTAGCTGTGAATGAACTCATGCCGTCACCTCCTGAGCCTTTATCTGCCCGGAAGCCGATTTAATGGCTAATTTAATGCGGGTATAAGTGCCACAACGACAAATGTTCCCCGCCATGGCTTCATCGATATCACTGTCGCTGGGCTTGTTGTTTTGACTTAACAGCGCCGCCGCCGACATCAACTGTCCGGGTTGACAGTAACCACACTGGGGCACCTTATGCTCAGTCCATGCTTGCTTGAGCTTATCCGCCTCGAGGCCTTCTATGGTAGTCAGCTCTTTGCCTTGCACCTGGCTCAAACTGGTTAAGCAGGCTCGAGCAGGCTTACCGTCAACGTGAATGGTACAAGCGCCACAAAGGCCCGCACCACAGCCATATTTAGTACCGGTCAGGCCCAGCATGTCACGCACGGCCCACAAGACTGGCATCTTAGGATCGGCGTCCAACTGGAACAGCTTGCCATTAATTTTCAGTGTCAGAACGGTATCAGACATTACACACTCCTTGTTTGCCAATCACATCGGAAGATGGGCATGCTTTCTTATTAAATGGGTTATTTAGAATTTTGTGTTGTCAGCGCTATACGCGATGAGCAAGCTACTAGCCAATCTTTCAAGTCATCTCGGGTATCAATATCGAAAGAAGCACTCTCCATCTCTATTTTAATGGAGTAGTCATCGTCTGTTTAGCCTTCATAGCATGACCTTATCGAGAGAGACCTGCTCTGCTTCATGAAATACACCATGACACTGAGATAAGATGCTCAAGGCCACGGACTCGGGAAGCTCCCCCCCTAAGGCGATACCTGCGGGTGCGGCAAGCGGACAGCTGAAATCAGCTAAAGCCAAGCCAGCTTTTTCTAATACTTTATCTCGCCTATGAACAGGCCCCAATAACGCCACATACTTAATCTTGTCTGAAGCCTGTCTGGCAAATACTAATGCCTTGGCATCTAACTCAAGGTTGTGCTGCATGATAATGATGCCATCTAAATTATCAGCGAAGTTTTCAGGTAAATCGTCTATCGAATGCTTAAAAATTTTGGCGCCGGGAAAATCATAATTTCTGGCATAACTGGCTCTTTCATCGATAAGATCTACCTGCCAGCCGAGATTAAGCGCCATCGACACCATAGGCTGGGCATCTAAACCACCACCAAATATGGCAATCCTAAACCTGGGCCTCATGGGCACGACCAGCTCGTTTCTATCGGTTTGTAAAATCCCAGCTCGCGTAAAGTCATTGACACAAAATGCGGCATCGCAATACTCGACAATTTTAGCGCTGACATTAGCCAGATCGGTATCTCTTCTGGGCAGAGTTAATTGATAAAAGAAGGGCTCGCCTTTATGTAATTGCTCGGCAAGCTGATGAAAATGCAGATAATGATTATCTCGGCTCAGTGGCACTAACATGAGATCTACGATACCGCCGCAACCTAAGTGATAGCTAGCATCGGTTTCATCGCTGGCATCATATTGCACCAGCATGGCTTGTCTTTCCTGTATCGCCATCTGCGCATGACGTCTCAAATCACCTTCTAAGCAGCCACCACTGAGCATACCAATCACCCGACCCAAGGGGTGAAAAAGCATCATTGCACCGGGTTTTCGATAAGAGGAACCTTGCACTCGGGTAATGACGCCCAGCACCCAGTCATCGGTTGGCTCAGACTGCCAGTGGGAGAGAATATCTTCGATATGATGGGACATGTCCATGTGTCTCTATTGTTATCGATACAGAAAATCTAAGCTAACAGAGATGTTTAATGGAGTGAATAGCCAATACATTGCAAAATATTTCAGTTAAAAGACACACCGGCCATAAGAATCGGACAAGGACAAACAAAAAAGGCCCCTTACTATAGGAGCCATTGAATCGAGTGTAACTGAATTTTTAGTGACTAGAGCTAGTCACTTTTGCTAAAAGCCTCTCACTCAGGCTATCAAGATTGGGAGCAAGGCATTTAAAAAATAGCTTAGCTAAACAGCTGATCTGCCACGAAAGGATTTTGATCTCGCTCAGTGCCGAACGTCGAAATGGGACCATGACCAGGAATAAACTCCACATCACGACCCAATGGCCAAAGGGTTTTGGTAATTGAATGGATCAAATCTTGATGATTTGACTGAGGAAAGTCGGTGCGACCAATTGAGCCATGAAACAACACATCGCCCACCCACGCAGTACAGCTGCTGGCCGAGAAAAACACGATGTGGCCCGGTGTGTGCCCCGGACAATGCAGCACCTCTAACGTCAAAGAGCCTAAAGTCACAGTATCACCACTTTCAAGATATTGCGTCGGCGCGAATGGCTCACAATGCACAAATCCAAAATGCTTGCTCTGCTCTGCTAGATTCTCTAACCAGAAACTATCGGCCTTATGCGGACCTATGATAGGTATGCCAACATGCTCAGATAGTTTCTTAGCCGCACCGACGTGATCGATATGACCATGGGTCAAGAGTACTTTTTCCAGCTTAACCCCAAGCTTCTCCACCTCAGCCAAGATTCGGTCCATATCTCCGCCAGGATCAACTACGGCTGCGGCCTTAGTTTTGTCGCACCAGATAAGGCTGCAATTTTGCTGAAATGGGGTGACTGGGATAATCTGGTACTTCATAGGTTTCCGCCTAGGCTAACTATCTATTTCGGGGATGTTATATGACTCTTTAATAAGAGACGTTAATACAAGAGATTGGCATTCTCTACAAGTACCTTTACATATTAAGTTAAGGTTAAGCCAAGTTCACTCTTTTCTCTCTCGGGCATGCGCATAAATTGATCTAGATCAATTTGCATGACGCGCTCCATATCACCACAAGGATTTATAAACTTTGTATCCGCAGTGATTTTGTATACAATTTGCCAATAATGACGTTCTGCTCACTATTACAGTGAGACACATAATGAGCATCAATTTCTAACTCTATTGTACAAGGCCTCCATGAAATCTGACTTAACGTTTGCAGGATTAATAGCCATAAAGCACAGCTTCTCACTCCCTTTAGATTATGCCAAGCCCAAAGGCGAGCAGATCACCGTATTCGCTCGTGAGCTGGTTTCCCCTGAGAACCAAGACAAACAGCTTCCATACCTGGTATTTTTTCAAGGTGGTCCAGGTTTCGGGGCAATTCGACCCGCCGCCAATGGAGGCTGGATTAAGCGTGCACTGAAAGAGTTCAGAGTCTTATTACTCGATCAACGTGGCACTGGCCTCTCTACCCCTGTGAGTTATCTGAGCCTGAATCATATGGACTCAGAAGAGCAAGCCCAATACCTGACACATTTTCGCGCCGATAATATCATCCGTGATGCGGAGGCAATACGTGCTCAGCTTTGTCCAGATGAAAAATGGAGCATCTTAGGCCAAAGTTTCGGTGGTTTTTGTGTACTTAAATACTTAAACGATGCACCACAAGGATTAAAGGAAGCTTATATCACAGGCGGCATGCCATCACTGACCCGCCGTGCAGATGAAGTATACCAAGCCACCTACAAGCGAGTGTTAGCGAAAAACCAAGACTTCTTTAAGCGCTTCAGCGATGCCCAGACACTTATCACTCAGCTAGCCGAGCACATCAGTAACAATGTGGTCCGCATCGCCACGGGTGAACGACTCACCGTCGAGATGCTACAGCTACTCGGCATTAACATAGGCATGGAGCAAGGTCCCGAATCGGTTTACTACCTGCTTGAACAGGCGCTTATCGAAACTGAGTCCGGCACAGAAGTTAACCCGCTGTTTCTGGGACAATTCTGCCAACAACTCGATTTCAACACTAATCCAATCTTTGCTTTGCTTCACGAGAGTATTTACTGTCAGCAAAGCGCCTCAAATTGGTCGGCTCAGCGCGTTCGCGGCCAATATGATGAATTTAACTATGAAGCAGGCAAGCCCTTCCTGTTTACCGGCGAGATGGTCTACCCCTGGTTTTTCGAGCAATTCACTAACCTTAAACCGCTCAAACATGCCGCCAACTTACTCGCGGAAAAATCTGATTGGTCACAGCTATACGACTTAGATACCCTAGCGAACAACCAGGTGCCCGTCGCAGCAGCCATCTACAGCGAGGATATGTTTGTCGAAATGAACTACAGCCTGGAAACCGCCAAGCAAGTAGGCGAGCTAAAGTATTGGTTAACGTCTGAGTATGAGCACAACGGCATCCGCATGGATGGCGAGCATATTCTTGATAAGCTGATAGCCCTCAATCGTGGCGAGCAGCTGCGATAGCGAGTCCTGATCAGCAGATTGAGCCTATAGCTAGAATATACTAGCCTGTTTATTATCCAGGCTAGTGACTGCCGCAATAAGTGACCTCCATCCAAGATTTATTTCATCATCCTGCAAGCCAGGTTGATCATTGGTTGATCTTGTCTGTGTAAAATCGTCCGTTCATGTATCCGTGATAATCCAAATGAACACCCAATATGACTAGCAAGCTCCTTAGAAAAATACATATCTATCTGTCACTCATCTGCTTCTCTTTTCTATTCTTCTTTTGCTTTACAGGCATCACGCTTAATCATCCCAAACTATTCTCAGGTGACATAGTGTCGGCGCAAGAAAACATCTCTGTGGCAGATAACACCCCCTCGACAATTCAATCGACTCTGGCCTTAGAAGGTATTGAGCTGTCTCAAACACAGTTGTCACAACTAGTCGAAACCGGAGAACTGGAAATGGCTTCGCCTGGCAGACGAAGCGATCTTTATTATGACGAGTCCATGCATAATATCGAACTGATGAATACCGATTATGGTTTTATCGTCATGCTAAATGAGCTACATCAAAATCGTCATACGCCCGAAATATGGACTTTCATCTCTGATGCCGTTGCCGGCATCATCATGCTTATTGGCATCAGTGGGATCTGGTTAAGCTTAAAACAAAAAAGGCAGCGAAAACTCTACCTTTACCTCCTTACTAGCAGTGTCATCGCACTCATCTTATTGGTATAAACAATATGAAACTGACTCTACAGCTCCTTATCGCTCTCTATTTTTTCAGCTTAGCCACTCAGGCATCCGCAAACCAAACATCCACTCTAGAGGGGAAAAAACTGTCGGTAGAGATCACCCTAACCCCATTTACATTTTTTACCGAGAAGCCCTACCTCGCACTCTGGTACAGCCAAAAAAACCAGACCGACACACCGCTATTAGTGCTCAGAGCCGACAGTAAGTGGTTACGCGATCTCAAATCATTTTGGCGCAATGTCGCGCGTTATCAACGAGGAAAACTAGACGGAATAACATCGGCAACGGTCAAGTCTGGGGCGCATGTGTTTACCTTCGATTTGCCTAAAGATGCACTAAGCCAAATCATTAGCTATAAGCTTGAAGTCGTCAGAGAAAATGGTGACAGGGAGTTACTCAGCATCAATATGGTCCCCGATGCAGAACATCACTCCAAGCAGAAGGTCTGTAGCCAAGGAAAACTAGAGATCGCCTCATTTTGCCTCAGTTACCTATAACGCCTCAAACTGAAACCGCGTCGACAGCCACATATTGGCCAGCTCGTTTAAGTGATCTTTGGTTCACGCCAAGAAGCCTAAAATCGACAGCCTAATTCGCTCTATGGTATCAAAATGAACAATATCGTCATAAAAACACTGCTTATCGCAGGGATCTGCACCAGCGCAAATGCACATGAAGTCTGGATAAACACAGGTAGCTTTGAACTCAATTCAGACAAGCAAACCACTTACTCGTTAGATGTCGCGCGCTCTGCCGATGCATTTATTGCCGAGGCGAATCACCAGGTCAATTACTTGAATGTGGTTTCTCCAACGGGCAAGAAAAGTCAACTCGATGCGGCGTTCAGCGGTAAAAACAAAGAAGTGTTCGAACAGGACTTTACCGAGAATGGCACCTATCATTTCAGAAGCCCTGTCACCCACGTTTTCTTAACGTTTTATCGCGATGCTGCGGGAAAAAAGCATAAAATAGGCATGTCCAAGAGCCACTACGATGAGCTACCAGAGAATAGTAAAGTTGAGCGCACAGTCGAAAAGCAGATGATTACTGAGGCCTATATTAGCTATAACGGCTTTACCAATCCTCAATATAACCAGGCGCAACAGGGAATAACACTCATCCCCTCGAAGCACCCAAATATGTTCACCGTCGGTGATAAAATAGGCTTTACCGCTTCATTCGACGGTAAACCACTGGCGAATGCGGAATTTTCGATTAAAAGCTTAAACAGTATATACGACCCTGATTTTGAACAAATTGAACTCACCACCGATGACAATGGCCAGATTGAATTTACGCCGAGTGATAGCGGACGCTATATCGTGGCAGTAGAACACTCGATGCAGCTACACAATGACAAAGAGGCCGACCAAAGGTCTGTTGAGCTATTTCTCAGCTTCGATGTGGTTAACTAGACAAGCATTCAATTTGAGCCGATAGCTAAGGTCAACCTAGCCTCTTAGCACATTTTTATTGTAAACCCACAAGCCATATCCATCCTGAAGGGCATAAGCATAATGCTGTTTCTGCCCTTTCATTATAACGCTTCCCTTCGTTAACCTGTGGCGTCAACTTCCCGTGGCGCCATGACTCTAATTATGCTGGTAACCTGCGACGCTTTATTCAATGAGATGAAGCCAAAATCCATTTTATTGAAAAAAACAGACTCACATTAAGAAGTGAGTTTTCATTCACACTTGCAACACTATACTCACGCCCACCCCAATAATGATAACAGTTATCATTTGCATTAAAGGCTGAGTAACCATGATCAAAACATCAACATTGACCTATATCGCTAGCAGTATTGCGCTGGCAATTACGTGTAATGCTGCGCAGGCACAAGCAAAAACAAACACCAAAGATCCCGTATATCGACTCGACAATATAACCGTTACCAGTCATACCGAGGAGAAACAAGATCCTTTAACCATGACCCAATCGGTTAATGCCATCGACAGAGCAACGATTGAAAGCACGAGCCCTACCAATATCCCCAATGCACTTAAGATTATTCCCAACGTTGACGTAAAAGGTGGGCCCTCTTCAGGCAACCAAAACATTACCATTCGAGGCCTGCCTCAATCCCATGCTTATGTGGTCATAGACGGGATTTATCAGAGTAATTACGCCTCTAAACGGGGAAGTTGGTACCTAAACCCTAATCTAGTTAATCATATTCAAGTCACTGCCGGCCCCAGCTCAGGGGCCGCGGCCGGTAAGATTAGCATCAGCACCATTTCGGCGCTCGATCTGCTCAAACCCGATGAAACCTTCGGTGCAAAAGTAGACCTCGGTTATCGCAGTAATAACGCCCAGCAAGATAGCGGATTAACCGTCTTTGGTAAAAATGGTGCCACCGATTACTTACTCTCGGGCTACTACCTCGATAAAGACCCCTATGAAATCGGCGGCGGAGGCACTTATTATAAAACCGCGGCTCGCCAGAAAAGCGGCCTGTTCAAACTCGGTCATCAGGTATCTGACGATCAGCGTCTGCAATTCACCTTGAATCTCGATGACTCTCATGGGCATCAGGTTCGCAATGACATAGGTTACCGAGACGAGCAATACACGGGTGCATCACTGGTGTGGGAGGATAGTGCCTCAGACAACCAATATCTCAATTTAAGTGCGTCGCTTTACTACAATAACGTGGATTCATATGGGGAAGAGCAAGGACGTTCGGCACAAGAAGTGCAAGATATCAAGGACACCAGCGTTGGATTCAATGTCAGCAACGACAGTATTTTCACCATAGCCTCTATGGATACTCTGCTCCATTACGGCGTCTCAGGGCACTTCACCGATCATGATGGCCGTGTCTATGCAACAGATTTTGACACCGGTGAAATCATTGAAGACACTAGTGCTGCAGATGAAGCGACCACGACGAGCAGAAAGCTTGCAGGCTGGATGAACTATCAATTGCCCATCACAGAGTCTCTAGAGCTGATCCCAGGTATACGCTATGACCAATTCTACATTGAATCTGCCAATGCTATTGACGCTAATGGTCAGCCACTGCTGCGCGACGGGAGAACGGAAGACCGTTTATCTAAATCGCTTAACCTTAACTACTATTTAACCGATGACATCACCCTATTTGCCTCTTATGCCGAGGCTCTGAATGCGCCACAAAACGGCGAACTGTTTACCTCCGGTAGAGGTTTTAAACCCAACCCATATTTAAAGTCTGAACGAGCCGACAACAAGGAAATAGGTATAGTCTGGGACACACAAGATATTTTTAGCGGCGACGATAGCTTAACCACCCGCATTAACGTGTTCCAAAACGATATACAGGATTATATAGGCACCGCATATACCGACAACGAAAACTACCCAGACGGCGTCAAAGTCAACATAGGTGAGGTGCGATTAAAGGGCTTCGAGTTTGTTGCCAGTTATAGCCTTGCCGATTGGGATGTCAATTTTTCTTACGGCCAAACCCGCGGTACCGATAGGACAACGGGCTGGTACTTGGCCGATATACCATCGGACAAGTTTAATTTGACGCTCAACAAGAGTATCAGCGATTCGCTACAGCTAGGGACCCGCGCCACCTACGCCCTAAAAAATGACAAGGTGCCAACTCAGCAAGTTGGCGAGAACGGGGTAATAGAAGACATTCCTGCTGCGGGCTTCGATGCCTGGTTCACTATGGATATATACGCGACTTACAAGCCCGTTAGCCTCGATGGACTGGTTGCTAGCCTGTCTATCACCAACCTATTTGACAAAGATTATGCCTATCAAAAGGACTTTGAGCGCGATGGGAGTGAAAAAGCTGCGAACGAATACTACGAAGAAGGCCGAAGTATCAACGTAAAAGTAAGCTATCAGTTCTAGTTTTTAGCCCGCGGTAACTCCAGTTAACCGCGGGCTTATAGATGCAAACAAATATCATTAGCGTTGACATTTCGTTGACAAGTTAGATGTTATCTTACATCTAGCCCTGGACCTTGCTCAATGTTGCATAAGCACCAGCGAGATAGCGGGTCATCCCCCCCCATTAAACGCCATCAACAGGAGTCATTGTGATGTTTGAAAAGGCACAGGTATTACTCGTCGAAGATAATGACGAATTGGCCGGATCCGTAGCCGATTATCTCACTGCGCTAGGCTACGACGTGGACTTCGCTTATAACGGAGCGGCGGGACTACAACTGCTGGAAAATAACCAATACGACTTGGCGATTTTTGATGTGGCCATGCCCAAGATGAGTGGCTTAGATTTATGCCGCAAACTCCGAACTGAGCTCTTTAGTCCAATCCCTGTGCTGTTTCTAACGGCCAGAGATACCTTGGAAGACAAGAAGCTGGGGTTTCAAGCCGGGGCCGATGATTACCTCGTTAAGCCCTTTGCCCTTGAAGAGTTACACCTGAGGTTACAAGCCCTATTGTCACGTGGACCTAGGCGTGATGTGGGTATTCAAAATATTGCCGGGTTAACCATAGATCATAACCAATCTCTAGTGCGCTGTAATGGCAATCAAGTTCGCTTGCTTAACTTACAAATGAATATTTTAACCATACTCCTCAAACACTATCCTAACGTGGTATCAAGACAAGTCCTCGAGCAAGCCATATGGGATGGTGCACCGCCAGAGAGTGATCCCCTGCGTACCCATATCTATCGCCTGCGGTCGACACTCGAGCTGGCTTTTGAAAGAACGGTAATTCGTACCGTTTACGCAAAAGGCTATCAAGTTGTTTAAGCTCAAAAAATTCAACCATGTACTGACTGCAACGTTTTTGGTCTACACCGGCCTACTATGCGCACTTTATGCTTATTTACTTTTTCGTGCCGTGCATGAAATAGAAGACCAAGCGGCTCAGATCTATCTACAAAATGCCCATGCTGAAGTACTTAAAGAGCTGAGCTTGATAGAGCACAGGTTTATTTCTCAAGATATACAGGTAGAGAACACGGATAACGTCAGCCCACTATCAGATGCCAAGCTGATCGCGGCGTTAATTCAGCATTTCAAACAAAACCGACCTCAGCTTAATATATACACCTCGTTAGCGGTCGATATTCCCGCTTACCTCACATCGCTGCCTTTGGGACTGCATGAATACCTGCCTGAGAATGCGCAGATATTAGTGTCTTCACTCCCAGGTAAGAATTTCACCCTCTACCTCGTTTATGACGAAACCAATGCCTCTAACTTAGATGAAAGCATCCCTAAGCTGATTGTGGCACTCAGCTCAGTCGCCCTCCTCATCTGTTTGCTAGGATTCATGGTCTCGATTCTACTCGGCCGAAAAATAGCCAAACCACTGAAGCAACTGGCGCAAGAGGTCGATAAGAGTGAACCTCTGCTGCCCTTAGTCGGTCACCAACGCACCGATGAAATTGGTACCCTTAGCCGTAACTTCACCGCATCGATTGAGCGCTCTAAGCAATTCCTCACCAGAGAAAAACAGTTCTCCCGCCACGTGAGCCATGAACTGCGAACTCCGGTGGCGATCATCAGTAATTGCATTAGCTTACTTAAGCTTGAAAGCGCCAGCGATGCAGCCAAAGACACGGCGCTGAATAGGATAGACCGTGCGACTTCCAGTATGAGCAATCTGATTGAGACCTTTCTCCTGCTCGGCCGAGAACAAGAAACCAACAGCAAGATCCTCATTAACCTGCGTGATGCGGTTTTTAGTGAGCTTGAGAAAATCGACTTATCTGATAAAGGCCGAGCGTTCAAACCCAAAGTACTTATCTGCCATGACGGCATCGTACAATCAGAGACCGCGCTACTTGGCATTTTAATCAATAACCTATTGCGCAATGCACTGGCTTATTCAGCCAGTGTCGTGCGGATCACTTTGAGCCATAAGAAACTGATAATCGATAATGACATCGCTGAACTCGATAGCATTTCGAGTAGCGGTTTTGGCTATGGCACTGAAATTATCACGCGCATCACAGAGAGCTTATGCTGCCAGGTCAAGGTAGATAAAAACGATAAGCGCTATCGCGTAAGCGTGCATTTTAGTGACTGATGTCTTTAGATAATATTTATAAATAACATTTAAATTACAGGTAAGGAAAAATTGTGAATTCACCCGATTGGCTCATTGAAGGTGGCTGGTGCCTCTGGTTACTCATCGCGCTATCTATGGTCTCTTTGAGCGTATGTATCTATAAGCTCATCAGCTTTATCGGTCTAAGACTCTATAACAAGCGCGCATATCAATTTTGGTTGGACGCTATGCCAGGGATAGAGAACATGACCCATACAGACTATACCGATAAGCCGATTAACCCCCATCACCCGGCGACACGTTTGATGCAGTTTTGTGCTACAGCCCTGGCGTCCAGTCTTGATAAGCAAGAGTTAGAAAACAAACTGTCTTTACGTGCAGAGCAGGAGATTGAGCAACTAAAAAATGGCATGAGACCCCTCGAGGTCATCTCAGCACTCGCACCACTGATTGGATTACTCGGGACCGTGTTAGGCATGATAAATGCGTTTCAAAGCCTGCAACAAGCGGGCTCAAAGGTCGACCCAGCTATGCTTTCCGGCGGCATATCACAAGCCCTCATCACAACAGCGGCCGGACTCATTGTCGCCATACCGACCACGGCAGCCTGGCATTACTTAGACAGTATCACCACCAAGCAGCATGCCTCGATAGAACACTTGTTAACTGAGTATCTTTCTCTGCCGATGATCAGGGCAAAGTTTCTGTGAAATTGAACACCTCCAATGCAAGAAGGCCCCACATCAGCCTGACACCACTGATTGATGTGGTGTTTATCTTACTCATTTTCTTTATGCTAGTGACTAAGATGGACACCTATCAGTCACTTAAGCTTTACCTCTCTCAGGTAGAAAGTACCCCCAGCCAAATGCAGGAAAAGCAAGTGGTGCAAATTGCTTTGCAGTCCAATGGTCACTTACTGTTTCAAGATCGAGAGTACACCCTTGAAGCATTCAGCCAGAAGGTGCCGGCCGATACGATGAGTAAGCTCAATATTCATATAGCCTCCAGCGTGACAGCACAAGTTTTTGTCTCTATAAAAGAGCGGCTAGTCGAGTGTGGTTATACCCATATTGAAGAATGGGTGGTCCCAGATGAAAATTAACACTCCTGTGAGCCATCGCCCCGTCATTGAGCCCATGCTATCACTGATCAATGTGGTGTTTTTACTGCTTATTTTCTTCTTGGTTGTCGGTCATATCTCAGCGGATGATCATGGTGATTTACAATTACTCGAAACGCGACATCAACAAGTTGAACTCGACATTGCCAGTGATGATTGGCTCTATGTGACCCAATCCGGCGAGTGTATTTATCATGAGCAAACAGTCCCATTAGATCAGTTTACAGACCTCTTCAAACCCGCACAGGCTGTGTATATTGCGGTTGATGCGTCTCTCACCATGGGCAAGTTAAACCAGGTGATAACTCGGCTAAAACAGCTCAACATCACAGAACTGTCTCTAATCACTCAGTTAGAAGAAAAGAAAAACAGATGAAACATCCATTAATATCTGTGGCAATAGCAACAGGGATCCACGTATTCGCCTTGGTGCAGTTGAGTTGCCATTCAGAGCGTCATGGCTCAGGTGAACACTCTGATCAATTCAAACTGACAAAAATATCTTTGCAACTCGGTCACTCCCAAAGCGTTTCAGCAAGCAGCACCAAAAGCCTTGCCGCCCCACTCGCCAACACAGTTCAAGCTGAGGATGTCCCGTTAGCGACGCCCCCGATCACTCAGCCGCCAAAGATTCAGCCCGCAGAGGCCCCAAGAAAGCGCCCATCACCAAGAAAGAATAAGCCAAACACAGATAAGGTCACCGAGACTGCCATCGTCGAGATGGATCCCCGTGTCCACACTAACGAAAACACCATAGAACAAGAAACGACTCAAGCAAGCGATCTGCAATCGAGTCCAAATGAAAGCTCAGATTCATCTAAGACGGCATCAAGCTCGGCGCACACAAGCACACAAGGTGTGGATGCAGCAGCCTCAGGCACCGCACATGGTGATATTAGTTCAACCGAAAACAGAGTAAATCGCTACATAGAAAGCGTTCGTGCAGAAATCCTCAAACAGAAACGCTACCCCAAACAGGCGAGATTAAGACGACATCAAGGCAGCATAACGGTGGCGTTCACATTGACTGGCGAGGGAGAGATTAGAAATATAAAACTGCTCAAGAAGTCATCGAGTAAGTATCTCAATAAAAGCGTGCGTAAGTTACTGCGTCGTGTCCACTTACCCGCTGCCGAGCAGCAAATTAAGCAAGACTTTCCGAAATATATCACCTTAACACTAGACTTCTCTCTGGAGACGCTAAGCAGTTAATCGCCGCCGAGATAGACATCGTCTTGCTTTGCACAAACACAAAATCGACCAGCTTATTTAGCTCTTGGCTGGTAATCCCCGTGTATACCGTCGCCTGTTTGGCATCTTCTATCTTCTCAGGAGTGGAGGTAGGCTTACAGGCAGTGAGTGCCACGGTTAACACCATTGCATGGGTAACGACCAAGGTTTTGCATCGTGAAAATTGATTATTTTTCATCACTCTCGTCCATAAATCATCAGATACCGGCGTTGCCAAATGACACAGAGCCTCATGGTCTGACTGTCATTACATTAGAGGGGCTGTGATTTCAAATCCAGCCCCATTGCACACAGTTATCTTGTGTTTCGACACAGGAGTTATGGGGCAAATAATCGACCGAAAACTACTTTAATACTTGATTAAGCTGACGGGAAGAATCTGATTTTATGTAGTGCTTCAAGAACTCTCCTTTCTCCGTACCATGATCAAAACGACTCCCCCACACAATGTTGCTGGTGCGTTTTCTGGCTTCATCCGGGCCCACACCTTCATGTTCTATTCTGTAGATGGATGAGTACATCATTGCCATCTCGGTGCCATGATGACCGTGCAGCAAAACGGGGAAGACATCATCACCGTCAAGAACGTTAAGAAATGTCGCTATTTGAGCCTCTGTGGGCACTTGTGCGGATGGAATATGGACATACTTAACTGTATCGATTGCCGATAACGCGAACCTTTCTGCCAGGATGTCTGTAATGACCTCAGGATTAAGCGTATCGCTTGCCACTCCTCCCCTCAAATCGATCACTGTTTTAATCTTGTACATGTGTATGTAGTTTTCTATCTTTTCTGGCGAGATAGCGCCTGACTTGTATACTTTTCCTGGGGTAATGACGCCAAAGTTTGCATTAAAGTGGACATTCCAATAGAAACTGGCAGTGAGAATGAGTCCTACGGATAAAATAAATACCAATATTTTTGTTAGAAATGTCATAAGTCCTCGTGAGTTATTTTATCAGCTGTGAACCATGTTCCAATCTGGTGCTGATAAGCTGTAGCATAAGGATAATGATGAGCGGTGAAGCAAATGTAAACCTGAGTAAGCAGCTGTTTTTATTTGCATACCCATAAAGGTCAAGCTCACCAAGGCACTTGCAAAAGACAGTCTGCACGCTTGGATGAACACATTACCGCCGCGATAAAATCAGCGCCTCATAGTGAAGCCTTGCGGTAAGCTCTAGGCCTGAGAAGATCCCAACTCTCGATAGACGACACAGTTAGCACCAAACCAATTAATGACCATGCCAAATAAAACCCCGATAGCCAGACTCCCACCTAACATGATCTTGGTTGGAGGGACTAACTGACTCAGCCCAGCGAAAATGCCCACATTAACCACTGCAGCGGTGGAAGCCACCAGCATCAGCAATATAAACTGTCTCCCTTTGCTGACCTGTTCACGCTGGCTAAAGGTCAGCAGACGGTTACCAGCCCAAGTGATCAATACAGCGACAAAGAACGCGGCCACTCTTGCTTCTATCACCCCCCAGGAGAGACGCTCAGATAAAAAGAAAAACACCGACATATCGACGATGAATCCTCCCCCACCAACCAGAGCAAATAACAAGATCTCTTGCTTCAATAAAGGCGCAATACTGGCGATTATGTTGCGCATATTAATAACGCCTTGCTATTGGTTTTTTCAACGCTTGAACACTGATAGAAGTCATCAAGGTCATCGATGCTGACAACCAAATAAAATGCGCCATTATCCGGCGGTAAAACATCAGACATTTCACTGATGACTTGCGCCTTTCCTCTACTATAAAATCGGGATGAAAAATCGATATCTCTCCAATAATAAGTCGGTATATTTTGCGCCCTTTGACCGAGCAGCCATTTATCACTTTTCTCTTTAACCGGGCCAAGGTTGATGATGACCACAGTCACCAGTAACAATATCGGTATACTCAATGCGACAGGTTTCAGTTTGGGCGGACTAGACGTCTGCCACGCATAGGCGATCAGCAAGGCCATCCCAGGCACACTCGGCAGAACGTAAGCCGGTAAGACATTGCCAGCAAACGTGAATAATAGTAATGGTGACAGCATCCAACACAGAAAAAATTTAGCTTGCGCGTCGAGTCCGGTGCGCGATTTGTGTATCCGCCATAGCGCTAGAGGGATCAATATCGACCATGGCATCGCATTTATCGCAAAATACATCCATATTGTCCCCCTCGGCTCATCATGCGCAGTGCCATACAAATCACCTTGCCATCCGCTCTCAACGAACCGTAACCAGTGTTCTCCAACGATGAAGTAATTAACAAAACCTGGGGTGGAGTGCTCTGCTAACACATACCAAGGTAACGCAATGGCAAGCATCAGGAGTGACCCAGAGAAAATAGGGATCCTCTGCCACATCATCTTCCATGGCTTTGATAGCCCGTAGCTCCAAATCAACCATGGAAAAATGGATAACGCCATTAACACGAGCGCGACAGGCCCTTTTGCTAATAAGCCTATGGCAAGACCGACAAACCCGACATACCCATAAATGTGACTAGTTCGATCTTGCCAACACAGATAGAACCCCACCATTGCCAGCGTCATGCCCAGTGTCAGGGCCATGTCTGTCATCACTGCGCCCGCACTAACGTAAAACACGCCAGTCGATACCATGATGATGACGGCACTCATCGGCTGAACCTTAATTTTCTCAGCAAAACGGAAGATCATTGCTGCTATAAGCACTGCAGCGAGCCAATGGGGGAATCTCACCGCGAACTCAGACACCCCAAAAATTTCAATTCCCATTGCACTCATCCAAGTATGCAATGGGGGCTTCCCCCAAAACGGCACGTTATAATCAAACATTGGCGTGAGCCAATTGCCAGTCTCAACCATTATCCTTGCCATCTCTCCATATCTGGCTTCGGTGGTATCCATCAATGGGTATAGCGCAAGGGAAATCAATCGCACCAAGAAAAGAGTGAGTAAGATAGCCATATAAGGACGTAGCTGTGATCTGCTCATCACTTTGAGCCACTGACAGCATGATATTTTGGTACATCAACAGCCCTGCTACTTTTTAGCCTTGATTCTTCGATGATGTAAAGCGGGCGTCCCTTCACCTCAATAAAGACGCGGCCCAAGTATTCACCAATGATGCCAATCGCCAACAGCTGAATGCCAGCTAAGGCAACCTGCACAATCATCATTGAGGGATAACCAGCAACAGACTCCCCCCAAAATACCGTCTTAATTAACACCCAAATACCGTATATAAATGCGGCAAAAGCGGTCATCATTCCTGCCCAGCTCGCTAGCCTTAACGGCTTTATGCTAAAGGCTGTTATGCCATCGATTGCCAATCCTACCAGCTTGCTATAATTCCACTTTGTATTACCAGCGAGCCTGGGATCCCTATCGAAATTTATGGTCACCTGCGAGAAGCCAGGCCAACTCAGGATCCCCTTCATGAATCTATTTCGCTCAGGCAATGCATTGACGCTATCAACCACCTGCCTGCTCATCAATCTAAAATCACCCACATTTTCAGGCACTGGCGAATCAGCCATGTTATTAATGATTTTGTAGAACGCGGCTGCTGAAAACCGCTTAAACCAGGTTTCGCCCAATCGGGAACGTCTCTTCATGTTCACCACATCGAAACCATCCCGCCATCGTGCAATCATCTTGGGGATCAGCTCGGGGGGATCTTGAAGGTCTGAATCTAAAATGATCACAGCAAGACCACACGCTTGCTCAAGCCCCGCAGTCAATGCCGCCTCTTTGCCAAAATTGCGACTGAGCTTAATACAATGATGTCTGCTCGATGACGGAGGTAACGCTTGTAGCAACTCCCAGGTGCCATCATTACTGCCATCATCTATAAACACGATTTCTGCAGACTCTGGCACTGAATCCAGCACTTTTGTAAGCCGGGCCAAGAGTGTCGGTAAGACCTGTGACTCATTAAACATAGGTATGACAACGGATAAAATAACGTCTCGACTCTCTATTCTTGATATATTTTTCACTTACAACTCCCGCATCGAATCCCATAGAAGAATACCCAAAACAATAAATTCCAGGCCAATCCCCCCATCAATATCCCCACTATTAACATCGAAAAATGATGACCTTTATGGGGTTAAATATTACCGCCAACTTGATTGCCGCTAGGCAAGCCTCCAGGCACCTCTTGATAAAAATCTTCCGTGGTTAAACTGTGTAAAAATGCCTCAACATCACCAACGTTTTCTTCTTCGATCTCAACTTGAAGATCTTCACGATCCACATAAATAGAGACAGCGTGGCGTAACGTGCTTGAGGAGCCGTCTTGCATATAGGGGGCTGTTTTGGCGATATTCCTCAGTGATGGGGTGCGTACAGCGGGTAGATTTGAGAGGATGTTATCGTCTTCATGCAATAGGTTATCTGATAGCATCATGCCACCATGACAACGCACGCATCCCGCATTAATAAACGTGTTTAGCCCCGTGATTTCCCGTGAGGTTAACGCCGTTTGATCGCCCATTAAAAACAGATCGAATCGGCTATTGGGCGTAATGATCCGTCGCTGAAACGTGGCTAACGCGGCGGCAAGGTTATCTTTTGTCACCGCTTCGATGACGCCCTGTGTGACAGGAGTAATGGCTCCAAATGCCTTGTCAAAATAAGCTTGATAAGGCGAGTTTTTCAACCTCTCGATGACCATCTCAAGGTACTGCTGATCATCGAGTCCTGCATGCTCAGCGAGATCCCCACGCATTTCGACGGGGTTCACTATCGGGCCTAATGCTTGTTCCTCAAGTGTCGCCGCTCGCAAATCCCAGAAATAGCCTCCCGACACAAAGCTCGAAGGGATCTTGCTGTCATTGACGCCCAAGCCCGTAAAGCAGACATTCATAATCGTGGGTGAGTGAATCGGAGTTATGCTACCAAGGCCATTATCATCCCTATTTGGCCCCAAGCCGATCCCGCCAACACCGACGGAAAATGTGCGTCCATCCGCCCAGCCAAAAGCGGGATGATGGCAAGTGGCACAGGCGACATCTTCTGCACCGGATAAGATCGGGTCAAAGAACAAGAGCTCGCCAAGTTCCTGCTTGCCTTCAGAAAATGGGTTACTCGCGGGATAAGTCGGTGTTTCAGGAAGTGGCGTAAAAAAGTCGCTGTATGGCTGGCTAGGTATATCCCCTACATTATTGCCATCAACACAACCCGCTAACACGACGGCGGCTATAAAGGGAAAGATCAATCTCATAAGTTGGCTCCACAACAAAATCGCAGCCATATAAACAGTGTGAGCGTGAACTAAATGTCAATGCGAAAGAGATTCATTTTAGACGTATGAAGTAGCCTTGAGCAATCGGTATGACAAGCATTTAGCCTGACACTGATAGCATTCACATTGACTGGGAAGGGAGAGGTTAGAAATATAAAACTGCTCAAGAAGTCATCGAGTAAGTATCTCAATAAAAGCGTGCGTAAGTGACTGCGTCGTGTCCACTTACCCGCTGCCGAGCGGGCAAATTAAGCAAGACTTTCCGAAGCATATCACCTTAACGCTAGACTGTTATCAGGAGACACTAAGCAGTTAATCGCCGCCGAGATAGACATCGTCTTTAATCAATTTTCGGCATAAACTCAATAAAGTGCCGCGTTCTTCCAGCGTGAGTGGGGCAAAAAATTGCTCAATAATTCCGGTCACTATCTCAGCGGCTTCATTTTTAATCTTAAGCCCTTTCTCAGTAACCACTAAATACTTGGCTTTTTTATTCGTTTCACTCTTGTGCGCTTCAATCAAGCCCCGTTTAATGCAGTTATCCACTAAGCGCTTGGTGGCACTACGCTCGCGCTGTAGCCCTTCGGCAAGCCCCTGTTGCGCCAATTCACCATGATGAGATAACACTCTCAGCGCGCCCAGCATTTCGATGCTTATATCAAGCTTCGTTGATAACGCTTGATTGGATAAGGTTCTAAATTGCTTATAAGCTAGCCCCATCATAAATGAAGCACTAGTGTCGAACTCCGGTATCAAGTTGGCCGCTTTGGACATGATTCTCTCTAATTTTCGATAACTGAAAAACTAGGAACAATATACCTAAAGTCACTGCAAGTTCCCATGCTCTAAGTAAGATACTCTCGAATCCAAAACCATATGTTCCTAAATACAGCTGTATCGGCAACACTGTGGCTAACAGTGCATCACTGTGAACATCTCGGCCTATCTTTGACGACGTAACCATGGCTGTAGCAATCGCAAAAATCGCCGCGCCCAAGATCAAGGCATAATAGCTTAAAATAGTTTGGTGACCGGCTATCACTATACTAATAAGCACGGCTACCATGCAGCCACCGACTTGGGTGACAAATCGCTGTGAGACGACCTCAAAATAACGCTGACGATTGACTTGGGTTGCCGCAGCAATCACAGGCACCATACAAAATGTGGCTGAAAGCAGATCTATGTTCATCAATACCGCGACACCTGTACCAATCAAGGCCATAGTGACCACACGTTGCTTATGGGTCACTTCAACCCTTTTAAAAGCGGGTGGTGGATTGCTATTCTGTACAGGGAAAAGCGCAACAACGCCTTTCGCCACACACATGGTGATCAACATAGACAAGAGAATTTCACCGATACGATCCGGCATACTCTGAGTACTAAATTGCGAGAAAATCACAATCAACACCCAGTTGAATATCGGCATGATGCATCCACCCACTTTAGCGGGGGTATCGGCTCGCTTACGCATATAATCGATAAACAGCAGGCTGATAGTCCAAATAACAAAAGGATGGGACTGAAAAATTTCGCAGATCAGCAATGCCACACAAGCTGCAATAAATGTCGGTCCGAAGGTTTTGCTTAATCCTGACCAGGAGTAGTCCTTTACCTTAGTCATGGCTATCGTAGGGTACAGCGCCAGGTATACGGTGGAATCAAAATCAAGAGTAACCCCTATCAGCATACATAGGGTAATACCAAGGGTGACTCTGATAGCCTCATTGCGTTGATCGATTGTCTTAAACATAGTCACCTGCTTAATAGATGTAGCGGAAATAGCTGACGGCTTCCATCCAGCTCACGGCAATGAAATCCACAAGACTATTACCGTTTAGCACCTGGGCAGTCGCTCTGGAACCTGAAATCAACTTTGGATCTAGCTCTTTAACAAAAATACGCGTACGAATTTTTTGTTGCTCACGGATCCAGCGATCACTGTTGGTGACATCCGACAACTGACTCCCCACACTCGATGCGTCATAAATAGCGCGATCTTGATTGATGATTGTGCCGCGAAACGTTTCACCAGGTAATGCATCAAACACCAGCACAACTTCAGCATCTGTGTTTAGGTAATTCACCCCTTTCTCGTTAAAATCAGCATTAATCCAGCCATGGCTTTCATTGACGATAAACAAACCAATATTGCCAGCACTCAGGTAAGTGCCCACTTCGAGTTGCAAGTTACTGATCGAACCATCCACTTGCGCCACGATATCGGTATGGACCAGGTCACGCGTTTTCTGATCTAATTGGGCTCTAGCAAGCTCAATCGCGGCACTGTCGTTTTCTTGTGCAAGCTCAGCGGAAATTCTCAATACCTCTGCATCGGCTGCGATAACCGCGCTTTGTGCAACCGCATCAGAAAGCTGGACATCATCAAGCTCTTCTTGGGTGATCAGTCCATTCGTTAACAAAGATTGGTAGCGTGTTAACTTATGCAGCCAGTTATCCCTTTCGGCTTGGCGCTGAAGTCGCGACTGCTTGGCTTTCGCCAGCTCTTGCCATTTAGCCGAGTCAGCCTCTTCTGCCTGATGCAGTGTGGCTTCAGCTTCCTTTACCGCGAGTCGATAACCAGTCTTGTCGATGCTGTAGAGGATCTGTCCTTTTTTGACCCTTTGACCGTTTTCCACATTCATGTGCGTGACAACGCCCGACACTTCAGAAGCAATAATGGCGACATTTTTGTGCACACTCGCTTGCGTCGTGAATGGCGCTATATTGTCTGAAACAATTAAAAACAGCGAAAAAAACACGGTTACGCTCAGTACTAAATAGCTGATGTATTTGTAAATCTTATCTTTCATATTCGTTTATAACCCAATCATTCATTTCGTTTCATCAAGAAGCTTGGTGAATGTTTTTTCTCTAATTACCAAACTCTACATTTTGTTGTCTATACAACAATACTGAGTCTACCTCAGTTTTGTTGTGCGTGCAACAAAGCCTCGCCACAGTATTCACTCATGCAGCACCGAGTTACACATTAGCTTCACAATCTCCACGTTAGGCTACCCAGTTATAGATAGGCCTTTGCCAGATTGAAGCACCTATGGCTCCCCGCAAAGCAAGCACTCACGCACAACACAGGTAATAAACCAATGACAATAAATCGAAAAACGATCCCCTCCCACTTATTAACAGCCAGCCGTGCTATGCCAAAGGTTCTGCCATTTACTATTATCGCCTTCGCCATTATTACTTCTTTTCTTATTCATGCGACCGCACCAGCACCCGCGGTCAAACCTGAAAGTAAACAATCAATTAGCGTCAACGTGATGCGGGTAGACGAGAATACATTCACCCCAAGCTATACCGCTTATGGCACCGTCATAGCCAAGAATAGGTTGACGCTGACCGCACAAGTTGACGGCCAACTCTTCTACCTCGATAAAGACCTCATCGAAGGCGGAGTGCTCAATGTGGGCGATAGGGTTTTTCAACAAGACACTGCGGACTTACGTACCCTCTTGGTTCAAAGGCAAGCAGAAGTGGAGATCGCCAGCGCTCAACTCGCTTTGGAATTAGGCGAACAACGTATCGCTGAAAAAGATTATCAAATGATGTTAGAAGATTTTAATGAAAACGAATGGAAGTTAGACCTGGAGTTGTTGCTGCGAAAACCTCAATTAGTTCAAGCAAAAGCCCAGCTCACAATTGCTCACAACTCACTGAATATTGCTGCTCGGGATCTCGAGCGCAGCCAATGGATAAGCGATAAGCACTATTTTGTTGAATCAAGAGCAGTTGTTCAGGGAGACTACCTGATCAGAGGTGATGAAATAGCGACACTGGTTGAAGTCAATCAACTCAGAGTGCCTATTTACTTGCCTAGAGAAATCGCCTCACGTGTAAAGAAAGGCCAAAGTGTCTCACTCTACCAACCCGACACTAAGCGCACCGTTAACGCTGCAGTGAGCCATGTATTTCCAATGCTAGATAATAAAATACAACTGCAAAAGATATTCGCTGAGTATATTCCAGCCCCCGATGACCCTAACCCGCTCATTGTCGGCGATTTCGTCGAAGCACGGCTGTTATTTGATCCCATACAAGATACGCTCAGGGTGCCACTGTCTGCCATCGATAACGATTCTATCTGGCTGGTAAGTGCCAACAACACACTCAAACAACAAGCGGTAACCATTCTATTTCAAGATGCATCTAGCGCAGTGATCCACAATGTCTTAGCGGATAATGAACAGCTTATAACCAATAAGATGCACTCACCACAAGCTAACGTAGACGTTCACGTGGTGGAGACTATCTGATGCAAAAGTTAATCACTCCTCCCCCTTCTCAAGCAGATGCTAAATCAGACTCGATAATCAACCGGCTCATCGGTTGGATGATCGATAACCCCATTGCGGTCAATCTACTCACTGTTGCCATTCTCGCCATGGGCCTCTATTCCTTTGCAAACATAAAACAAGAAACCTCCCCCTCATTCAAAGTCGATGAGATTGAGATTACTGCCAACTTTCCGGGGGCTACGCCAAAAGAAATTGAACAAAGTATTGTGCTGCCGATAGAGTACAGCCTGACAGAAAACACCAACATAGACCGCATCTCAGCCACCGCCGTCGAAGGAGAAGCAAGTATCACGCTTACCTTAAATGACGGGGTTGATGCCAATAGCGTGATCGCAGATGTCAAAAACGATCTTGATGGCATCAATAGCTTTCCAGCCAGTATGGAGCCTCTGCAAGTATCCTTAGTAGAGGAACTCGACTCATTAGTTGAGTTCGGGCTTTATGGTCACTTACCTGAAACGGCACTAAGGCAAGAAGCCACACGACTCAAGAACGCGCTGTTGAATCAGTTTGATATTGCCAAAATTGAGCTTAGAGGAGTGAGGGAAGCCGAAGTTATCATAGAAATATCCCAAGACAAGCTCTACCAATACCAGCTGAGCTTGCCTGAGATAACCCAAAAAATAGCCGCCGAAGTGACCGACATATCAGCCGGCAGCATCAGTACCAATGCCGGTGATATTCTCATCCGTACCCTTGGTCGCAAAGACGAAATAGCCCACTTCAGCAAGATCAACATATTGTCTCAACCCGATGGTGCCGTGCTCACATTAGGACAAATAGCCAACATCAGTTTTGGCTATTCTCAGCAAGAAGCGCCTTTCTTAGTTAACGGTCAGCCTGGAGTCATGCTGGTGGTATACCAGAGTAAAAACGCCAAACCACTCCAACTCAGCAGTGCAATACAAGAGTTCGTCACTCAATATCATGGCTCTCTTCCCTTAGGCGCTAATTTAACGGTACTCGACGATCAAGCCCAATCCTTTCAAACACGCATAGACCTGCTGATGAATAATGGCTTAATCGGCATGGTGCTGGTGATTATTGCCCTGTCTCTTTTTCTCGATATGCGCTTGGCTTTTTGGGTTTGTATGGGGATCCCCATCGCCATAATAGGCTCACTCGCTTTGATGCCAGTGCTAAGCATCCCACTGAATATGGTCACCTTGTTTGCATTTATTATCACCTTAGGGATCTTGGTCGATGACGCCGTGATCGTCGCAGAAAATATCTATCAAAAAGTGCAGCAGGGTACGGATATAGATACAGCACTCAAACAAGGTGCGAGCGAAATGGCCGTGCCAGTGTGCTTCTCTGTCGCCACTAACATTATCGCCTTTGTTCCGCTGTTATTTGTACCCGGCGAACTGGGAGTCATGTATAAACCAATGACACTGCTCATTTTCGCTATTTTCGCCGTTTCCTTAATCGAGGCCCTGTTCATATTACCCTACCATTTGAAACAGCTTGATAAACCAAGAAAACTTGGCCGCTTAGGTCAAATACAACAGAAGTGCTTTAACGCATTTGAAACGCTTCGGGACCGACACTTTAAAAAGCTGCTGAAAATTAGCTTAAACCAACCTTGGAGCGTGCTGGCTATTTTTGTGTCTATCACTCTTGTCACGTTTAGTTGGGTTAATTCTGGCCGTGTTGACTCGGGGTTTGTCCCTAAAGTCGAATCTCAGCGCATCGATGCTGAAGTCGAGTTTCCAGCCGGAACCGCACTTGTCGATAAAAATCGGACCATGAAGCTGATTGAAACCGCTGGAATTCGTGCTTTTGAACGTCTCAACGAGCCTGACAGCTATAAGCACATCATGATTTCGATTCATGCCAATTCCGCATCAACGACTTTTCAAATTGTAGAAGACACAAAACGTAGCTACACCGCTAGAGAGTTTGTTGACACTTGGCGCACCGAGATCGGTGAGTTAGCCGGAACTAAATCACTCTTCTTCGACTACGAAGTCGGCCCAGGTGGCGGTAAAGAACTCTCCATAGAACTAGGTTCGAGTGACAGTGAAGCATTAAAACAAGCGAGTTTCGAGCTCATACAAGAACTCCAACATATAGAAGGCGTGATCGATATTGATAGCGGCCTTATCGACGCTCAGCGTGAATATACCTTAACCGTCAACGCCCGAGGTAGCATGATGGGGTTCGATAGTGACAGTTTAGGTGCTTTGATCCGCAATAGCTTTTATGGTCAAGAGGTAAAGAGACAAATTCAGAATAGCGAAGAGTTGAAAATCCGAGTCATGCGTCATCGTAGTGAGCAGTTTAAAGCTAACACCCTAGGAGATTTATTGATCGTGTCTCCCAGCGGAGAACAAGTATTACTCAAGCAAATTGCAGATATTAAACCGATTTTCTCGGCGACCCGAATTGACCGAATTGACGGTATCGAGCAGGTAGAAGTGAGCGCAAGCTTCATTCGCAGTAAGGTCAATGTATCACTGATCACCGCTCAAATCTCAGATTCGATATTACCGGCGCTAATGCAGAAATATCCCGGTGTAAATGCTGAGTTAGGTGGCAGTGCCCGTACTGAGCGAAAAGTAAATACGCAGCTCATCACGGGCGTATTGCTCGCGCTATTTATTGTATTTTCATTTTTAGCCATTTTTTTCAAAAGCATGCTTGATGCAGCGTTAATACTGAGCGTGATACCTCTGTGTTTAGCTGCAGCGATACTTGGGCATATCATATTAAATCAAAATTTTAGTGTGATGAGCCTATTTGGCATGATCGCGTTATCGGGTCTTGTTGTGAATGGATCATTTGTGCTCCTATTAGAGATAAAGCAACACTTACGCAGTGGGCTTGATATTAATAGTGCGATCATCAATAGCAGCTTAAGCCGTTTCAGGCCTGTGGTTATCACAGCGATGACGACTACGCTTGGTCTGGCCCCTATGCTGTTTGAAACCTCAACCCAAGCCCAATACCTTATTCCTATGGTCATTAGCCTTAGCTTCGGCACATTTTTCTCGATAGCGACGATTCTCGTTTTCACCCCAGCGTTATTTTTGCTCTCTGAAACCTGGCACTGTCGACGCGAGACCAAGATAAAGCTAAACAGTGTCATGGCTCATTAGAACTGGTGATAAATACCTTGTACAACGCGAGAGCTTGCAGATGGATATCATTCGAGCAGTTCTGATCTCCAAGGATGGAGAAAAGCCAAGTCTTGTATGGAACAAGATTGTGACAGAGCCCACGATATCGAAGGCCATAGCCGCGTTCACACCGGTTCTCGTGTCGAGAAAGTGGTTGCTTCGATTTGGGATTTTACTGCTTGGGGACTCACCTTTGGACTGAAACGTTTTAGATCATTGATTAGAAAAAGCCTGACATTGATTAGAAAAAGTATCTTAGTTTATCTACCCCCCCCCCTAATTCGCTCCGACATCTTTATTGACCAGTTTTTTAATGTAGGAGCGGCTTTAGCCGCGAAGACCTTTCTAAGGAGATGGATGGAGTGCATTGCTGCTGGCTTTACCTTTACACCATTGTCCACAGTTATGCTGCTTTTTGAAAGCACACATAGCATACCAGCGACCACTAATACCACTGTATTGGCGCCGAAACTCTTTCGCTGAGGTAATCCAGGCCTCGGGTGCAATGCCAAGTTCATTGAGTAATTTAGGTTGGCTTGAGTCAATAAACCCTTTCTTATCAGGCCTAATGGCTCTGCCAGTCCAATCGATAAGTTGTAGGTAATCACAGAAATGAAATGGGATGCCTGATTGAGTCGCTAGGTGGGTAGCACCATCGAATTTGGCTATTGGTTTGAGTGGCTCATTCGAGGTTGATACTGACTTATCATCATTTGGTTTAGTGTTTTTATCCGAGGTACTTAGCTCGGTAATGCGCTCCTGAATAGACGTATAATCAGATGCTTGGAGTGTATTAGCAATCCCAGCTCTGATAGGATTTAAATCAACATACATCATGCAGGCTAGCAGCGCTTGTTCATCGAGTAAGGCTTGGCTCTTAAAGCGCCCCTCCCAAAAAGCCCCTTTACATTCATCCTCACGATTGGCCCTACGTGCTATCTCTTCATTAAGGCAGCGCATAAACCAAGAGATACTAGATAGACGTTCATGCCACTCAGCAAGTAGCCCATCGAGGAGTAATCTTTCACCCTCGATTAAGGTATCGCCATTCATGTATTTAGTCGCGACATCATGTCCTTTAGTCACCTTACACCAAAGCTCAATTATCTCGCGGTTAGACAGTGAGTTAGCTCTATCAAGGTCAATTTTTAGCACTAGATGATAGTGATTATTCATTACCGCATAGGCACAGACATCTATACAAAAGATAGCAGAAAGAGCCTTAACTTTTTCAACAATCCAGCCGCGTCTATGCTCGAAATTCTTGCCTGTCAGTTTATCCTCACCGCAGAGGTAGGCTCTCCTGACGCAACGATTTATTATGTGGTAAAACGGAGTCGTTTCTGGGTCTATTAAGGTACGTCGAGCTGAAGTCATAATCGTTATCCTGAACAAAACAGAGTTAAGGTAACTTAAAGGTTAGTAGAGGATGCTCTAAAGCACAAAAGATATGGCTGTCCCGTCTTTTTTTCGATAGTTAGCCATAAAGGTACGACCTTCAAACACACCACCCAACATAAAAAACTGGATTCCGGCTCAAAAGCTCTACCGGAATGACGAGGTAAGGAGCTATAACGAAATGAACCTAGATAAAAATGTAACCCAGCTTCATTCGAAGCTAGCATAAAAAAGCCCTGATGGGTCCATCAGGGCTTTGGGATATTAATAAGTTATCAAGGAGTAAAACTATTTACTCTCAGTTTCACTGCCTAAATACTCAGAATTCGATAAGTGTAGGTAGTGCAGGTACTTCTCATACTGTGTTACCACATCCGCCAGGATTTGATCTTGGGTGAAGCCCATAACATCATAATGCTGACCACCATGTTCTAAGAACACTTCAACACGATAATATTCAGTTTCACCTTCATCAACTTCACTTTCGATTGGGTTGATAATGGTAAAGGCTCGGACTCTCAAACCATAGGCAAAATCATCGTATTCTTCGTTAGCGATAACGAAACGAATGCGATTCTCGAAATGCAGCACTTCTGCTGAAATTTCTTTACTGATAAAGCTTGCACACACCTTGTTTAGCGCAGGTGTAGCGACATTATCGAGGAAGTTCTGCGCATCTTCTTGGCTAGGATGAGAGACTAAAACATCAATATGGTCTTCCCAGTGCACATTGGTCTTAGTGAACTGCACACTCGTGTTATGTAGCTGCACACTGTTAATTTTTAACCAATCATCTTTAAGTGCTTTATACAGACCAAAACACATCAGCAACATGATCAATAGAAAAGGCAATGCACTGGCTATTGCCAGGGTTTGCAGTGCTTGTAGGCCACCGGCAAGTAACAATACAGATGCAACAACACCTTGTAGTAACGCCCAAAATACTCTTTGCCAAACTGGTGCTTCACGATCGCCACCTGAAGTCAGGTTGTCGATAACCAAAGAACCTGAATCTGAAGAGGTGACAAAGAAAGTCACCACCAGACATAGGGCGATGCCAGATAACAGGGTCGAAAATGGCATATGTTCAAAGAATACGAACAAGGCAACCGATACATTAGAGGACACCGCATCACTTAAATAGGTCGCACCATGGTTCATGATTGCATCTATCGCCGTATTGCCAAATACCGTCATCCAAAGGAAGGTAAACGCTGAAGGTACAAATAACACACCGATTAAGAACTCTCTGATGGTTCGACCACGTGAAACACGCGCAATAAAGGTACCCACAAATGGTGACCAAGAGATCCACCAGCCCCAGTACAGTAACGTCCAGCCGCCTATCCAATCATTCTTCTGCTCATAGGCATATAAGTTAAATGTCTTACCGACAATATCACTCAAATAGCCACCAGTATTTTGCACAAATGACTGCAACAGCTCAACGGTTGGGCCAAAGATAAGCACGAATATCAAGAGCAATACGGCTAAGCCTAAGTTCAATTCACTCAGACGTTTCACACCTTTATCGAGTCCAGAAAAAACTGAGACCGTAGCGATAAGTGAAATACCGATAATCAGAGCGATCTGTATCGTGGTATTTACTGGTACGCCCAGCAGATAGTTAAGGCCTGAGTTGACCTGTAACACACCAAAACCAAGGGATGTAGCTACACCAAACATGGTTCCAAGTACTGCAAAGGTATCAACCGCATGCCCAATTGGGCCATAGATACGCTCGCCAATTAACGGATAGAGTGCACTTCGAGGTAATAGAGGTAACTTATGACGATATGAAAAATATGCCAAACTCAAGGCAACCACGGCATAGATAGCCCAGGCATGTATGCCCCAGTGGAAGAAAGTGATCTTCATAGCATCTTTAGCGGCTTGAATAGTCTCAGGAGTCGCATCTGGCGGCGCTAAATAGTGCATCACAGGTTCTGCAACACCAAAGAACATCAAGCCGATACCCATGCCCGCCGAAAACAGCATGGCTATCCAGCTTTTATAGCTGTAATCAGGCTCAGCATGATCTGGGCCTAATTTGATATCACCGAAGCGGCTGACCATAACAAAGATGATGAAAATGAGGAAGATGGCTACACCTAAGATATAGAGCCAGCCAGTTTTCACTTCAAACCAAGATTGAATGGACTTAAACACGACTTGTGTTTGTGCGGGCCAAACGGCAGCAACAAACACCATTAACACAATTAAAAAAACGGAAGAGAAAAAAACAGGGGGGTTAATACTAGTTTTGATCGACATACTACTCTCGCAAATTAGTAAATAGTTGATACAACTCACTCAACTACAAGAGATCCCGGCCAACATTAGACGGTGAGGCATCATACAGTTTTATAAGCCTGTATCTGTGCCGGAACTCACAATTTGTGAACGCCACTTTGCTTATATATCAACGGCTATGTACTCAGCAAATTCAGCACTTTTTTGCAGCCTTAGCTATGAATGCAGTAACGCATAAGCCAAATCAAAAAAAGTCAGAAATTAGATACTCGTGCTCATCCTGATACTGAAGCTGAAAGACAACAAATTCCATTGAATATCGACCAAACGCTACGCCGGTTAACACAAGCCTTGTGCTCGCCTCTATTAAATGCAATCTGTGTACACACAAAGATACTTTAACTATACGTCAATTTCATGGGTAGAGCTTAGTAACAGGTAGCACTAAATTATTTGAACAGATAAAGGGGTCAGAGCCTGAGGGATCCCCATGAATTTAATAGCATGCTTGTGGATCCCTAACTAATCTTTTCAGTGACGAAATAGAAACAACCAAGATAAACAACCAAGACACCCAGAATTGTCAGATAAAAAACAACCAAGACACCCAGGATTGTCAGATGAAGCTCCCTTGACTAAGCTTAAGTCAGAGTTGTTGAGGAGGATTTGTTATGCCAACACCAAGAAAAGCGTTAGTCAGTTTAGAGGACACACTATATTACCACTGCGTATCTCGCTGTGTTAGAAAGGCTTTTTTGTGTGGTGTCGATCATTATACTGGCCAATCTTATGAGCATAGACGGATTTGGGTTGAAAGTCGATTACTGGAGCTGGCATCTGTGTTTGCCATTGATATCTGTGCTTACGTAGTGATGAGTAATCATTTACATCTCGTGTTACGTATTGATGTGGAGTTAGCTAAGCATTGGTCAGATATAGAAGTGGTCACTCAATGGCAAAAGCTGTTTAAAGGCGATAGCCTTAATCACGATTTTGTTAAAGGTGAAGCACTTGAATCCTATCAACAAATTATCATCAACACTCGAGTAAAAGAGTACCGCTTAAGGCTGATGGATATCTCCTGGTTTATGCGGGCACTTAACGAACCTATCGCTCGTAGAGCCAATGCCGAGGACAAGTGTAGAGGCCGTTTCTGGGAGGGACGATTTAAGTCCCAGGCCCTGCTTGATGAAGCTGCAGTATTTGCCTGTATGGCCTATGTAGATTTGAATCCTATCCGCGCTAAGATGGCTAAGACACCGGAAACCTCAGACTTCACTAGTATTCAAAAACGCATCCAAGCTGCCATGAAAGGTGAGCAGCCAACATCACTGCTGCCATTTGTGGGTAATGAGCGCAAGGATATGCCAAAAGGACTGATGTTTAGTGCTAAAGATTATCTGCAACTTGTTGATGATACTGGGCGAATAGTCAGAGCTGATAAGCGAGGCTCTATGAGTCAAGAGTCGGCTAAGATATTAAGTAGACTTAATATCCCGCAAGAAAACTGGATAAAACTGACCACAGAGTTTACCAAGATTTTCAAAGGGCCCGTGGGCAATACCCAAGAGTTAACAGCCTATTGTGAACATCTTGAGCGTAAGCGCCGGCAAGGTGCAGCCAACTGTCATCGATGGCTAGATAGCGCTTAATTAAGACCCAAAGTAACCTATTTAAAAAGTATTTTATTCAAGCATAACTAAACGGCTGTTTGGGTATTTTGATGTCTGATTTTCAAGGAAACAGTCGAAATTTTACTAATGACAGAATATTTGAGTATTGTTTGGAGTAGCAAGTGGGTGGATTGATACAGCAATGAATTTATCAGGCAATCTGACTCTAGTAGCTACAGTCTTGGTTATACTATCTAACAGAGAGTAATCTTGGATGTCTTGGTTATAGCTTTTAATTAAGACCCAAAGTAACCTATTTAAAAAGTATTTTATTCAAGCATAACTAAACGGCTGTTTGGGTATTTTGATGTCTGATTTTCAAGGAAACAGTCGAAATTTTACTAATGACAGAATATTTGAGTATTGTTTGGAGTAGCAAGTGGGTGGATTGATACAGCAATGAATTTATCAGGCAATCTGACTCTAGTAGCTACAGTCTTGGTTATACTATCTAACAGAGAGTAATCTTGGATGTCTTGGTTATAGCTTTAAAAATATAGGCCACCATTTTAGACTCATAATGTAACTTATAAGAAATTACTTCCTTCCTTACATACATACATAAGAAAATATATGGCAAACCTATATGAACATATCTAGAGTGAGTAGCAGCACAAACTCACTTTGGGGCAATAACGTCTTGGGTGATCACTCTAAGACGTACCCGAACAATAACGATTGCCCGTGATTATGCTGGGCCACAGGTGTACTAGCTGCTGTAGAGTTTTTATATTACAGTTAACTGTTAATAGAATACTTCCAGAGCCCACTTAACTAATGCAGATTTATTTTTAATTGGTTTTGATGAAAACTCTAAAATATCCTGCCCATCAACATTACCAGTGATTAGCATTCCGCCCTTATCAACAGTCCAGTAACTTGTACTTTGCACTGCTGTTATTTGGCCATTCTCTTCTTTAGTGGTGAAATCGCGAGAATTCAATTTGTTATTCCTTTGCCATGTCATTGAGTGAGTTGAATATTCAATCAAAAAAATGAGGTTAGATCAACTGGTCTTACTTAGCTTGTTATGTGCCAATTACCACCTATTTATCGTCGTTTTCCAATATAGGTTGATCGTCCTGCGGCTGACTTCCATCTACTCCGACTTTTTTCAATCGTTTCTCTTCCTTTTTTTTCTTTTTTGCTATTTCTTTCTGGCGCTTTTCTAAACTGTAATTTTGCTTAGCCATTGATATTATCCTCTACATAAATTCGGGATTATAGCCTTTAGAATACGGCATTTTGCAACCGATTGCGCTCTTCATAGCATCGTAAGTGCCCACCGAATAACTAAGACACCCATTGTTAAATCTAACTGATTGGTGTTTTTGGGGAAAGGCTTTCGTTGCGAAGCGTGAAAGATAGGGGGAAGATTGATATGAATCAATTGCTTGAGCAGTTCTCTCTGCTTTTTCTGAAAAGAGTGAGTGCTGCTAGCTTGTCTTCATCCCTGAATGGCTACTTTCTACCTCTTACTTAAGAAGTTGAGTCTCGTCTGCGTTTCCCTAACAGCACACACAATAACCTACTTTTGTTGTGGGTTTCAATATACAGGCCGTTATTCTATTGAAAAATATAGTTTTTAGCGGATGGGTCCATATATGTCGAACTAGCCGTTAAACATGGACGCTGTTTGAAATCGCAGAGCTTCCATGGCCAATTCTGTTCCATACAGAATTTGGCATTCCCTCCGCTGACCCATAGGGATATGGGAAATGTCTTAAAAGCGTCATTCGAATCCCTATCACTTTATCAAGCGAAGCAAGAAGTTATTGATCTTTATCAATGCAATCAATTCGATTACTGCACACAATGTAATCACGTATTAATGGTTTCTAAAGGGAAACCAACCAGTTTTCGGCGGGTGGATGAATTGATTGGGCCACTATCGCAACTGTCACATAGAGGAGGAAAAACGGGGTCTTTTTAGTGCTAATGATCAATTAGCATCTCATTACTTGCTTTTCCTACCTTAATTTTTATATGTGACTCTGCCTAGAGTCAGCCAAACATTTAAGGTCAATGATGGAAAATCCCCAATCGACAAGTATCGAATTAACCCACGGGCTTGATAGCAAGCCGCCTTTTTTTGCATCTCTGTTTGCCGCGATACAGCATATGCTCGCCATGATTGTAGGTGTGGCTACACCACCGATTTTAATTGGTAGCGCACTCAACTTAAGTCCTGATAATGTCACCTACTTGGTGAGTATGTCACTGTTTATGTCTGGTATTGGCACCTTTGTGCAGGTTAAACGTCTCGGCGGATTTATTGGTTCAGGTTTACTCACAGTACAAGCCACCAGCTTTGCCTACCCAGCCACTATTATCTCTATCGGTACCTCATTTCTAGCTGCAGGGATGACCCAAGAACAAATGCTCAGTACCATCTTTGGGGTATTATTTGCAGGTTCGTTCGTCACAATATTTGCCAGCCGATTACTGCCGATGCTGCGCAAGGTTATCTCGCCGACGGTCTCAGGAGTAACCGTAATGCTCATCGGAATATCCCTGGTCGAAGTTGGCATGACAGACTTTGCCGGCGGCTATGCCAGTAAGCTTGATGGCTCATTTGGCTCTTTGGAAAACCTGATGTTAGGCTTTATTGTACTCGCGAGCATTCTGCTTTTTTTTCGTAGTCGCAGCCAATATGTCAGAATGAGCGCGATCATTTTGGGCATGACCATTGGCTATCTGGTAGCACTCTATATGGGGAAAACTGACTTTACCGCTTTCAACAATGTGCCCCTGTATAATCTACCTGTTCCCTTTAAATTCGGGCTATTTCAAATAGATTGGCAAGCCTTTTTTCTCATTGGTTTTGTCTATCTTGTGGTGATCATTGAGGCTGTTGGCGCATTAACTGCGACCTGTATGCTCTGTGATAGACCCATAGTGGGCAAGGAGTACAACCAACGGATCTCTGGTGGCGTACTTGCAGATGGTGTGATATCGGCTATCGCATCTGTTTTCAATGCATTTCCGCTCACCGCATTTAGCCAGAATAACGGGGTTATTCAGATGACAGGGGTGGCCAGTCGTAAGGTAGGTCTATTTGTCGCTGCACTGCTGATTATTTTTGGCTTGTTCCCGGTGATCTCGATTATTTTCACCTCACTACCTAAGCCTATTTTAGGCGGGGCAACCTTGATATTATTTGGTACTGTGGCCGCTGCAGGTATCGGTATTATCACCCAAGTTAAGCTTGATCGCCGAGAAAGTATGATTATCGCGGTCTCTATTGGCGTCTCACTAGGGGCTGCTTTTGTCCCAGATGCCATTGCCCAGCTTCCGCCTATGTTGCAAAAGATGTTAGGCACGCCAGCTATTGCCGGAGGCTTGACTGCGCTAATGGTGAACCTGTTATTGCCCCGCCCAGTCCCTCAATCGATACTCAAAGCCGAATCTGTCCGTAAGGTGAGAGAAAAATTTGATGCTAAGATAAAAAGATAAAGCAACAAAATAACTAAGACACCCATTGTTAAATCTAACTGATTGGGTGTTTTGGGGGAAAGTAAGAGTGCACATGCCTCGCCTGCTAGGCGTTAGGTTACAAACTAAGGGGCGACCTTCAAACTACCATTTACTCTGGCTGGCACCATTAACTCCATTAAGTTGGCGCTAGGTGGCACTTGCACTAGAACCTTTTACGAGTTGAAACAATAGATATAGACCCACAATTACCGATACCGTCGCTATTAAGGGTCCTAGAAACAACCAGCAAGCGATATATATTGATATGCCTAGAATACCTTTTTGCTCGGCAACGGAATATAGACCAAGAGCGCCAAGGATTAGCGCGCCGAAGCCTAAAAATCCTGCAGCGATAGTAATAATTATTAGTAATATGTCATTCATATCAGAGAGCGTATCGCGTTAGGTGAGACGCAGCAATGTTAAGTTGATTTGCCATCATTTTTAGTGCCTAGAGGTGTAGTGACGTAACTAATCTATCACTTTTTAGAATATTTCAAGTGACCAATCTAGTGTCTCAGTGGTTTCTTCCTAGATGTCATCATCTGGATTCATTGCCTCTTTTATTTCATCACTGCCGAACCCTTTACGGGATAAATACGCATACGCTTTCGACTTTTCTTTATAGTCCGATAGGTCATAGCGCTTTTTAGCCAGCTCGTTTTTGCAGCTTTGATAAAAATCGACATCTTCTGTGAGTGTTAATTGGTACAGGGTATCTTCAAAGTCGCTCACATCAATCAGTCGCTGTTTTAGTTCCTGCAGGATGAGGGTTTCGCCTTTGCCTTTGTTGAATAGTTTGATTATTTCAGTTGTTAAGTCGGCTTTGTCTGCTTTTACGGCTAATTTACTGCGCAGTGTTTCACGTTGTGGATGTTGTGATAATGCGTGATCAATTTCTACACGAGAAAAACCTCTTGTGGTCATCTGGGCATAGACTTTTTCTCTGTTGGTGCCATAAAAGTTAACAAATCTGCTTAGCAGCCTAGATGTGGCCATCGCAAAGGCATCGACGTTTTGCTCGTCCGTCACTCGCTCTATCGCAGTATCTATCTCGGTAACGGGTACGCCACGCCGTTGCAACTTACGTCTTATCGCGCCTGCACCGAGTTCATGACTAAAGGACAGCTCGCAAAAGCGTACAGCAAAGTCATAGTCATTTTTTAAGTAACCGTTCTCTATGAGTCTGGCGAGTACTGTCTCAATCCATTCTTGGTTTTCGGTTTTACGCTCAAGCTTGGTGCGAATTTCATTAATGGTAAAATCTTGCTGGCCAAGGTGCCAATAGGCACTATTAAAAACGTTATCGATGGTTTTGGCTTGACGTAGTGGTCGGCGCTGCATAACAAATTGATCTTAAATTAAAAAAATAACCAAAAGTAGTGTAGCAGATCACCGCGTTATTGAGTACGCGCTAGACGCTTCTGTGTCAGGACACTTGTGCTTGAATACGATTTGAGAACAAGCCCTATATTGCCTGATTACTTCTGTTGCTGTGAGAGTCCCCTCCCCTAATACGAACAATATAATGACTCATTAGAACTTGTGATAAATACCCAGTACCACGCAAAAGCTTACAAAAACAACTCTTTTATATAGGCTAAATAGGTACAATTTCACCTATTTCACCTATTTCACCTATTTCACCTATTTCACCTATTTCACCTATTTAGCCTATGGATACCAGCGATATACTGGTATCCATGTGGACTGTTACTTGAAGATATATCTGATGGCCTTTTTACCACACTCTTCTTCAATGACAGGGTTAGGTGCCCCAGATAAGCCTATCGCACCAACAAGGGTGTTGTTGTAGAACAGCGGGAGCCCCCCAGTCAACAGCAAAATATCGTCCTCCATTTTTCCGAGTTGACTAAGCCCTTTAGACTCAACAGCTAATGTTAGTTGAGATGTAGGGGCTTTGAGTGTGGCAGAGGTATAGGCTTTTCTATAACTGGTGTGGACCGTATTACTGCCAGTCCCTTCACCTCGATAGAAATAGAGCAAGCGACCTTGATCATTGACGACCGATATTGAAATCGGCACATTAACTTTATTGCACTCAGCAATCGCCTTTTTTGCGACTGACTCAGCAACAGAGGTTGGAAGAACGTATTTTTGAGGCAATTGAACTGCATTAACCGAAGCAATACTAGATGCAAAGATTATTGAAGATAGTATGAGTTTATTGAGCATGATTCTCTCCTTGTTATTGAAGAGACTTTTATACTAGTGTTGGCAGCAGCTACACTACAATCTGGATTGTTTTTAATGCAAAATACCTTAGAGAAACACATGTTTAGTCAACTCAGTCAATCGTCTCAAAACAAGCTCACAGCACAGATGCTGACTAGATCTTACCGCTCTGGAGAATTCATCCATTATGCCGGTGATATTGCAAAGCATCTGTATCAGGTCGAAAATGGCGTAGTGAGGATCTGTAAAGTCAGTGAGAAAGGTAAAGAGCTGATCGTTAAAGATTTACAAGCGGGAGAGTGGTTTGGCTTTATCGGTTGCTTTGGTCTTGGAATAAGACCAAACGATGCAGTTGCTCTGGAAGAAACTCGCATCAATCAAATATCGTTAACTGCGTTTATTAAGCTGGCCGATACGGAGCCCGAATTATGGTTAACGGTAACCAAGAAAATGGCTCATTATGTTGAATACTACTACCATACAATTGAAGCCATGCAGTTTGGTACTTTACTCGACAGAACCAAAGCAATGCTTCGCCAGTTGTGCTCTTGGCAAGGTAAACTCAACTTAAAAATCAGTCAAAAAGAGTTGGCCGCATTACTTGGTGTGACTAAAGAAGCGGTCGGCTTACAGCTCAATTATCTTCAATCCCAGGAGCAAATTTCATTAGGCTATAAAAGTATAGAAGTGCTCCAATCTCTTATTGAGGAGTAATACCCAGTTTTGTCTAAAATAAATGAGAATAATTAGGTTTGCGACAGACTGATGTACAAGTCACTCCTTGAAATGCAGGCTCGTTACTCGATCTGAAGTGTATCTAGACGCGCTACGATTTTAGATGAAGTTTCACCTAATAAAACGCTTTAGACTAGAGAGCGGGTAAGTATGGACTCTACTGAACAAAAAGCATGAGAGCTAAGCCGATATTTATATGGACATATTTAATCCTTAAAGCTAACGATATGATATATGGCTAACTCAAAAAGCCCCTTTCCATTGCTCAGTGTCGACAAACCATCGCTCCTCAAAAATTTTATTCCCATCGAACTTGAACAAGACCGCAAGCTGAGAGCTTGCCACTTTATTGGACTTCCACTCAACAATGGAGACGACTTCACTCTCCCCCTCTATTTGACGCAAACCAGTGATTTCAAAACCTGGTGGGAGAATATCCCCAAGACCATCTAAGGCTGAGCGAAATGCCTGACGCCCAGCTAAAACATCGCCTTGTCCCGGCATAATGAATGTCATCTTTTCAGCATAATCAACCACTAAGGTGTCGAAGTCACCCGTGTCAACGGCTTCCCAACCTGCTTTCACTATATCCGCTAAACTCATTAGTTTCTTTCCTATAGTATTTTGTACTATCTAACTATAGAAGTTATCGACTAATCTTGTGCAGCCCCTCTCCTTAAGCCCTGCCACTGAATAACAGTCTCTTAATAGCAGTCACTAAATCGCGGCCGGTAATACATAGCCAATCATGCCAAGATCCCATCTAAAACATTAGTTCAGCATGGTTACTGTGTTAGTCCTTGAGATCGGACTCCTGCTGCTGACAGTACTGATTGATTTCAACGGTTGAGTGCGCTATTGCGAAGCGTTCTTGCAGTAATTTTTTTACCGCCATTTTTATCTGGCCTATGTCTGCATCTTCGTTGACATCAACTTCGAGGGTGATCATAGGCCGCTCCTGAGTGATAGACCAGGCATGAACGTGGTGAACCTTAATCACGCCTGAGAGCTCAGCTTCCAAGTCTTCGATAAGCTTACGTCGGTCGAATCCCCGTGGCGCACCTTCCAACAGAATATGTCCACTCTCACGCACTACGTGCCAGGCTGAACGTAGAATGATGATCGCAACAAACACTGAGAGAATAGGATCTATGGGCGTCCAGCCAGTATAGATAATGACTAAGGAGGCTATGATTGCGCCGACAGAGCCGAGTAAGTCTCCTGCAACATGTAAGATTGCCGCCTTGATATTCAGGTTGTCCTTCTCGCCTCGGGTCAAGATCCAAAAAGCGAGAATATTAACAATCAGACCACCGACAGCAATCAAAAGCATAGTCCCACCGAGGACTTCTACCGGCTCGTTAAGTCGCTTAAAGGCTTCAAAACAGATCCATGCAGCGATCAGGAAAAGAGACAGGCCATTGACCAAGGCAGCCAATACCGAAAAACGATCGAAGCCATATGTGGTTTGCCAAGACGCGGGACGCTTGGCTAAATGAAAGGCAAACCAGGCTAAGCTCAAGGCGACGAAATCCGTCAGCATATGACCCGCATCGGCTATCAGGGCCAGCGACCCCGACAATACGCCACCCATTACTTCGGCAATCATAAAGCCGCCAGTTAGAATCGCCGCTAAGCCAACCGCCCTTTGATTCCCCGAGCCATGAGAGTGTCCCGCTGCGTTATGGTCGTGATCGTGTGCCATTGACTCGTTCCTTAATAAAAATGTGAGAATACCTTATTCAACCATTTATATAATATTGGCTGACTCGAGCCTAGGTTACTTGGAATCTTAAGATTATTGAATAATTTACATTGCCCCACTCAGAATTTTTAAATCTTATCCATGACGATAAAAATTAACACCTATGAGCAGTAAACCAATTATCGTGCTGATTACTATGACCATTTATCGATACATATAATCAACAGATGTTTCAAGCCTTGTTCTCTTTTGACAATGTGTATTTATAGTATTGTTGAGCCAATTATTCTGACTAACTTACCCCTTGATTAAGTAAATAGATATAAGATATATTCCAAAAATATATCCACGTAACCGATTATAATTTAGGGGAATAATTATGATGGCATTGATATTTTGTTTATTCTTTATCGCTATGGTTTTAGCGGTACAGGGCAAACGCAATTTGGCATTCTATGGCTTTGGTGTCTCTCTTATGGTGAGCCTCTACTGGTTCTCACACCATGCAACCGACACACTCTCAATTTTACTATAGGAGGCTTAAGATGACTGAATCATTTTCGCGACAACTCAATGCGCTTGGCGCCATAGCCATCTCTTTGGTGCTGGCATTCGCTTTTTACTCTCAATTTGCCGCCGGAGAACTCCCCTGCCCCTTGTGTCTGCTACAAAGGGGTGGTTTTGTTGCCGTCATGTTTGGCCTGCTCTGTAACGTCATTTATGGTCCGAGAACCTCACACTATGGCATCATGTTATTCGGTGCACTATTTGGCGCTGCGGTAGCTCTTAGACAAGTTTCATTGCACGTCATCCCAGGCACGCCTTTCTATGGCGATCCATTCCTTTCCTTCCATTTTTATACTTGGGCATTTATCACCTTCTCGGTGATCATATTGGGCACTGCAGCCATGCTGTCGTTTTCCTCTCAGTATAAGGAAGTGAAGCACCAAACTCTGGCTGAAATGCCATTTTTGAGTAAGTTGGCCATTGGCGTCGTACTCTTAGTGACCCTGATGAATGTATTGAGTACCTTCGCAGAATGTGGTCCATTCGAATGTCCGGCAGATCCTGTTCAGTACTGGCTATTCAACTAAACCAGACTCGAACAAGAAAACGGACACGGCCTTGGCCCTGTCCGTTTTTTTATGTCTTCAATCGGCTAAAGTCTTCCACTAAGCGCTAACTTGGTTCTGTGAATGGTTCTCTGGACGCTACTTATCTGCCACATAATCCTGTTTATGGCTTTTCTGCTGTTCCCTCGACCAATACCCAGCTAACAAGGCGCCAGACAAGTTATGCCAGATAGAAAATATCGCAGCTGGTAGCGCCGATGCGGGACTGAAAAACTTGATACATAACGCCGTGGCCAGGCCGGAGTTTTGCAGACCAACCTCGATAGAGATGGTCTTGCAGACCTTATGGCTGAATCCTAATAGGCGGCAACAGGTATAACCCAGTATGAGTCCTAAGCTGTTATGTAACACTACAGCGACTAAGATAATTGGGCCTACCTTATCGAACTGACCCGCATTCAATGCCACGATAATGGTGATTGCCATAACAATGGCCAGTATCGACACCAGAGGCAGCACCGGCGTAATTTTACTGATCACAGAGCGGAAGAAGTGGTTGATTAACACGCCAACAGCCACTGGCATAAGCACAATTTTGACCAGGCTTATCAGCATTGCCGACAGTGGAATATCTATCATCTGCCCCAAGAGCAGGTTAATAATCAATGGGGTGAGTAACACGCCTGCCAAGGTGGAAAGTGCTGTCATGGTGATCGACAATGCCACATCGCCTTTTGCCAGATAACAAACCACGTTTGAAGCTGTGCCACCAGCCACGCTACCCACCAGCACCATACCTATGATCAGGTCACGATCTAAGCCTAAGGCTAAACTGATAAGCAGTGCGCTGGTGGGCATGATACTAAATTGCAGAATGAGACCAACCAACACGGCGCGCTTCTGATTAAGCGCCCTAGAAAAGTCATCTAAGCTGAGGGTTAACCCCATAGAAAGCATGATAATGATCAGCAGAGGCACAATTAAGAATTTAAGCTCGGTAAACCACTGAGGCATAAAGTAAGCCGTTGTAGCACCGAGTAGTGCAAAGATAGGGAAAAAGCGGTTTATATTTTCTAGCATGTGACCTCTTTAAAACATATGTCTATTTTCGTAAACACACTTAAATGAGCAATAAACTCATCGAATAAATAACCAACAATCACTGGGCGCATTTGCGTACCGAGCATTATAACGCTTTCTACTAGCAGCTTGTTTTTAAGCCAGCACCACAGAGAAAACACTCAACCATACCAGCTGCGCGCCATAGGAGACACGCTGATATACCCCGGCGTTTTCTCGATTTTTAAACGCTTTAGCTAACACAACAAGGTAATAGGTGGCCACCAACATTGAAACGATAGAAAACAGCCGAAATCCTGTTGAGATAAGTGCACTTGTTGGGCTGATAGCCACCAGAATCGGCGCAATCAACAGTGATAGCAACATGATAAACCCGGCCCACGAGTGGACTTTACAATTAAATGTCGGTTCTTTGGTGTAGGGATCGGCGTCCATCGGAAAGTAACCCGCAACCCAAGTGCCTATGCCATGAGCGATAACTAGCCAACCCGAGAGATTAATCAAAATAGAAACGTCATCTAACTGGACTAGGTACCAACCAAAGAAGCAAAACAGGAAACCCAATGGATAATTATTAATTAAAGGTGACAGCTTCTGGGTTGGGCTACCACTGGCCCCTAACTCACTGCAAAACTGTTTTGAATGGGAGTAATTTGGATAATACCTTGCCGCGATCAACACCCCAATAAAAATCCAAACCGTGGCGATTACGCCTGAATACACCGCAATAATGTCAAACAATGTCCAACTCCTTTTGTGCTGCAAACTCTATTTGGCTATTTTCTACTAAATTAGGCTCGCTTGTTAACGATTAGTCTTAGTGGCTTACATATGGTACTGGTACCCATCTTCGTCTGTAATGATAAAACCAAGCCTTTGACAGAGTTTAAGTGCCGGATTATCTTTTAATACTGTCAGCTCAACCGTCTTATTTCTAGTCTTAACTAGCACTTGCTGCATCATTTTTTTACCTAACCCTTGAAAATTAGGGTGAATTTTAATCTTCATGAAACGGTGAATGGCATGACACGCTTAACTAGGCTAAACCTAAAGAGGAAAGGTCACATACTAACGGGATGAAGAGCGATGGATTACCATTTAGCAGACTTAAGCAGTGATATCTTAATCGGCATAGTCAATGAGCACTTGCGTCTCACCTGTGAAGATAAGCAGGCTCTTTTTTATGATCTGGATATTCCCGGTGATCAGCTTGAGAAGAAACTCAAGGATGCGGGCTATACTTACGACTCAGTCAGTAATCAATACCGAGAGATGAAATAACCCGATAAGATATTATCGGGTCCATGGCACCTCTATCTAAGCCACTATTGCTTAGCCGCTATATGCACCGCTGGCATAGTGTAGCTCGTAGCTATGGCTATAGATCTCTAGGATATTACCGAATGGGTCTTCCATGTAGATCATGCGATAAGGCTTCTCTCCAGGGTAGTAGTAACGTGGCGCCTTCATGCGTTTCTTACCGCCTGCGGCAACGATCTTCTCGGCTAACTCTTCGACATTCGGATCCTGAACACAGAAGTGAAAGATGCCGGTCTTCCAGTATTCGAAGTTATCTTCCGGGTTTTCTTGATTCTTAAATTCAAACAACTCGACTCCGATACGGTCGCCAGTCGATAGGTGGGCGATACGAAAACGCTCCCACCCCGCGCCAAAGACATCGGTGCACATCTCACCTATGGCGCTGTCATCTTCGATGACTTCCGATGGCTGCATGATCACATACCAACCTAAGACCTCGGTATAAAACTTCACCGCCGCGTCTAAATCTGGGACTGAGATACCGATATGGGAAAACGTTCTTGGGTAAGGCATGGCCGGCTGTTGTGCTGGGGCTGTGTTGTCGTTACTTACATTAGTATTGCTTACACTCGTGTTAGTGACTTTATGAGTAGACATAGTGACCTCGTTAATCAATGTTGAAAGGGGCTTGCTTTCGATGAGGTCAATATACTCAAGCTAAATAAGAATTAAAAATTATCAATGTTTCTCATTATAATAATTTTTCGTTATCATAGTTTTCGTTATCACATAAACATATTGAGCTGACTGATGCTGAACCCTACTTGGCTGCACACCTTTAAGACCTTGATCGAGGTTGGACACTTCACTCACACTGCCGACAAGCTTTATATGACACAGCCTGGAGTCAGTCAGCAGATTAAAAAATTAGAGCTGGCCTGTGGTCATTCTCTGATAACGCGTGAAAACAAAAGTTTTGAGATCACCGAGCAAGGTCGACAGGTCTATGATTTTGCATTGCAGCTAGCGAGAAACGAAACTGAATTACTTGAAAACCTGAGTTTTGATGATCCCTATTCAGGTTTATGCCAGCTCTCTTGCTCGGGAGCATTAGCCTTGCTCATTTACCCTGAATTACTTACGTTACAGGCACAACACCCTGGGCTAATCATACACCTTGAAGCCGCGCCCAATTATAAGATACTCGATGATATTCAAGCTGGATCAATCGATATAGGAGTGGTGACTCACCTACCTAGTCCCAGTCTATTTAGCTCAGAACCCTTAGGCTGTGAGCCCCTATGTCTGATTTTGCCTAAGCAGTATCAAGACCAGCCCATCACAGCAGACGTGCTCAAACGCTGCGGCATGGTGAAACACCCTGACGCAGACTACTATCTGTCTCTCTATTTCGATCTCTGCGGCGAACCTGAGCTTGCTCAGCTCAATATTGAGACTCTCGACACCGCCAGCTATGTCAATCAACTCAGTCAGATCTTGCTGCCCATATCCCAAGGCATAGGCTTTACCGTATTACCAAAGAGTGCATTGGATAACTTCTCTCATAATGAGCGTTTAGTTATTCATAAGCCCAAACAGGCCGTCACTGAGGTGCTTTATCTGGTACAGAAGCGAAATCGTCAACTCCCCGCCCGTTATCACACATTGACCGCTCGATTAAACCTGCTAATTACACAATCAGAAAATAAGAATAAATGAACACAATGATGGATATTCAGGGCTTACTTATAATGATCATCAGGCCGCCAACTGTTAAGTTGCGCCCACATTTTTGCAGCTTGATAAATCGAGTCCATGAAAGGGTCCTTTATCTGGTAGTAAGCCTCGGTATCATAGCTAAACCGATTTGCTAGCGCCTTTTTTACGACGGCATAAGCTTCTCGAGTCACGGCATCAGCACGTAAGTAATCACGAAAAACTAAAGGATACTCTTGGTTCAATCGACCCTGCTCTCGAATGTGGATATGCACAGACCTTTCGCCCATGGGCTCTCGAAAGTAATGTTTACCTAGCTCTTTAGAATCAGCGTCAGTCCCGACAAGAGAATCACAGGTTACGTTTTGCCTATGAATAAATCCCGCCCTCTTCAACCCGGCGATACAGGTATCACAGTCAATATTTTTTACCGTTATCTGAATATCGATAATATCTTTGGCAGCTAAGCCAGCTATCGAGGTCGAGCCTATGTGATCAATTCTTTGCACATCTGCACCGACAAAGGCGCGGATCCTTTGTGCAACTGCATCAAACTCATTTGGCCACTCAAGCTTAGGTTCAACAATCATGATAGGTTTCATAATAGACATTCCCAATGTACTCGTATGTTAATTGTAAATAATACTTAACTAAGCACTTTATCTTAAAGGCGTATTTGCTCATAATAGCGAAAATTAGCATCTTTAGATGTAAAACCGAACGACCGCCTTGTTTATTTAATTAACTATAGGGTAAACAGCTCATTTTTAGCTAGAATCTAAACCTGAAATTAAGGCTTATCAAATATCATCTGCTCACTCAGAATCTCCACTATTTTCATTACTTTGCATAATTAGATCCCAAATGAACTCATACTCGCTTAAGAAAAAAATACTTATTTCCGTCGTAATCGCACTTTCACTCGTCATAGGTTTGCTCTCCTGGCAAAGTTATTCCAGCCAAAAATCTCTTTTAATGCAAGGCAGCATTGAGCAAGTTCAGCGCTTGGGTGATCAACAAGCCCAAAGGATCCAAGAGTGGTTAGCGGATCGACAAAGTGCCATAGCGGCCGTCGCGACCAAGTTAGCAGGCGATCCTCTCAGAGCTCTACAACAGGCACAAGATTCCGGAGGTTTTGAACTAACCTATTTTGGCGCTAATACAGGACAGATGCAGGACTCAGATCCCAGCATCGACCGTACCGGCTATGATCCCCGTAGCCGTCCTTGGTACCAACAAGCCATGCGCGAACGTGGTCCGATTCTGACTAAACCTTATGTCGATGTAGCCTACAATATTCTGGTTGTCACCATGGCTCAACCCACTTTACAAGGTGTTGTGGGTGGCGACTTATCCATCGACAGTCTAGTCGATAGTGTCAACAGAATGAAATTACCGGCAAATGGCTACGCCATCATGATGCATAGAGACGGCACTGTGATCGCGTACAAAGACCCGAGCAAAACAATGCGACCCATAGGGGATATTGACAGTGAACTCTACCGTGGTTTGGCAGAATTAAGCCGCAAAACAGGCACACTGCTACCGGTATATTTTGAGAGTGAAGGTAAAGAGAAGCTGGTTTGGGCGGAAGAAATTCCAAACACGGATTGGGAATTAATCTTCATACTAGATAAGGCAACCTTAGAAGCTCCGCTATCAGCTCTGTTGCTCACCCAACTTGGCTTATCGGCCTTAGTGTTATTTTTGAGCGTGATAGCCATCTCATGGTTACTTAGCATGTTACTGGGACCTTTAAACCGAGTCTCTGTAGCACTGGCTAAAATCGCCGATGGTAATGGCGACTTAACTCAGCGCATCGAAGTCGATACCCAAGATGAGGTCGGTGTACTTGCCGATAGCTTTAACCGTTTTGTCGGCAGTCAACATCAGCTCATCAGTCATATCCGTCAATTAGCCAGCGAACTCGATGCCGATGCAGAGCAAAGTTTAGCCACCAACCAAACGGCTGTTGCCGAGCTGCAACGTCAACAACAAGAGGTGGATATGGTGGCCACTGCCGTTACAGAAATGGCCAGTGCCACGAATGAAATTGCCGCCAACGCTGAGAATACCGCGACCGCCGCACAACAGTCGGCAACCAGCAGCGAAGAAGGTAAAAATCTGGTAGATAAGACTCGCACCACCATCAAGTCTTTAGCCAATGAAGTCGAGCAAGCTACCGATGTCATCGGCGAGCTGAGTCGTCATGCTCAATCTATCTCGAGTATTCTCACGACAATTCAAGGCATTGCCGAGCAAACAAACTTACTCGCACTCAATGCCGCTATCGAAGCGGCCCGTGCGGGCGAACAAGGTCGTGGCTTTGCCGTGGTCGCAGATGAAGTACGGGTTTTATCTCGTCGCACGCAAGACTCAACCCAAGAGATCTACACCACGATTGAGACGTTACGCCACACGACAGAGAAAGCTGTTAACTTGATGCAGACTAGTCAAGAGCTGGCCAGTAACAGTGTGTCAGATGTCAATGCGGCGGCCAATGCCCTCGAGGAGATCACGCAAGCGGTCAATGCCATTTCAGATATGGCGGGGCAAATTGCTACCGCAGCCGAAGAGCAGACCCAAGTGACGGGTGAAATCACCCAAAATACCGTCGCGATTAAAGATGTCACCGATGAGATAACCGTAGCGGCGATGGCTGACTTATCACAAGCCAAGAAACTGAAAGATCGTGCCAACGATCTCAGCTCTCAGGTATCCACCTTCATCCTGTAATTGATTAATACCAATTGGTATAACAAGCCATAACAAAGGGAGAGAATCATTCTCTCCCTTTGTTACCTATCGATATGAATTCCCGCAACAAGCCGCCTCACGGCTCATCCCAATCAGACCTATGATTAACTCTTGGCTTTCTTCTTCGTGTAGCGACGCTTCTTAAAGCTGCTCTTAGGCGCTTTGACCCCTTGTAAGGCTGTCGGCAGCTGCGAGCCAGCCTGAGTGATCAAGTGGCTAAGCGAGTCGATAAGAGGCGTCATAAAACTTTGATACTTAGCTTCCTTGCGACTGATGGCATCGAGATTACTCTCCCACAACGCAGTCATATCCGGCGTAGTGGCACTCAAAGGCAAGCTGTTAATCAGCCCTCTGCCGACCTCGGTGGCGATAATGGTTTTGCCCTGCCTGATAAGGAAGGTGCGCTTAAACAGTAATTCTATGATACCGGCTCGGGTCGCTTCGGTGCCCAGCCCATCTGTATCTTTCAATATCTTGCGGATCTCGGGATCCGTCACATAGCGATTAATCCCTGTCATCGCACCAAGTAGAGTGGCGTCGGTAAAATGTTTTGGTGGCTGGGTCTGTTTCTCGATGAGCTCGCCAGCCCCGGAATGCAAAGACTGACCCTTCTTCAGCGCTGGCAACTTCTGCTGTGACTCATCATCGTCTTCCTTGCCAGTGCTCGCGCTATTTGCGTTACCAGAATTATTTCGCACAAATAGCTGCTTCCACCCCTGCGCCCTTTCCTGCTTTGCCTTGGTCTTGAAGTGACCGCCCTCGATCAACACATGAACTTCAGTTTCGCTATAGAGGTAAGGCGGATAGAACTGGGCAAGATATTGACGCGCCACTTGCAGGTAAATCTGTTTTTCCCGAGCGCTCAGACTGGATAGATTGGCTCTTTTTTCTGTGGGTATGATGGCATGGTGAGCATCGACCTTGCTGTCGTTCCAGGCCTTAGATTTTATCTTAGGATCTGGCTTATCACTTTTTTCGACTAGCTCACCAGCTCCTGATAGCACCGCATCTATGACTTGAGGGGCTTGGGCAAACTGCTCCGCCGGCAAGTAACGACTGTCGGATCTGGGATAAGTGATCAACTTGTGTCGCTCATAAAGCGTCTGACAGGTGTCGAGCACCTCTTTGGCGCTCATACCATATCGCTTGGCTGCATCGATCTGCAGCGAAGACAGACTATAAGGTAGAGGCGCATTTTGCTGCTTATCTTTGGCAATAACCTGAGTGACTTCTGCGGGTTTATCGCTGATACGACTGGCTACATTCTGTGCCAGTCCTTTAGACAAGACTCTCCCTTCTTCATCCATATAAGGTTGGCAGGCTTCACTGGGCTGCCACTTGGCGGTAAACGCCTCATTTTTCTCTGTCGTCAGCTTGGCCAGAACCTCATAGAAAGACTTAGAAACAAACTTAGCTATCTCTTCATCCCGACGAACCACTAAACCTAGCAAGGGGGTCTGCACTCGCCCTACTGATAACACGCCCTGATAACCTACCTTACGCCCTTGTAGAGTGTAGGCTCTGGTCATGTTCATACCATAGAGCCAATCGGCACGAGAACGGGCTAAGGCAGAAGTAGACAGGGGAATAAATTCGCGGTTACTGCGCATCTGACCCAGTGCACGTTTCACCGCTTGGGGGTTGAGATCGCTGATCAGCAGACGCTGTGTCTGGTTAAGCTTATCGCCCTTGACGCCAAGATGAGAGATCACCTCGTCGACTAACAGCTGGCCCTCCCTGTCAGGATCGCCGGCGTTAACCAGTTGAGTGGCTTTTTTGACTAAGCCCCTAAGCACGGTCAATTGACTGCGGGTCTTAGTTTTGGGCTTCATCTTCCACTTTTCGGGAATGATGGGCAGATGTTCAAATTTCCACGACTTGTAAGCGGCATCGTAACTATCGGGCTCGGCCTGCTCCAACAGATGACCGATACACCAGGAAACACAATCACCGTTCGCCGCCATGATATGACCGTCACCCTTTTTATGGGGCTTAGGCAGCACATCGGCGATGGCTCGGCCGAGGGAAGGTTTTTCTGCGATATAAAGAATCATAACTGGAACTCAAACTACTGTACAAATTACCAGTAACTTTAGCCTAAAGCGACACTAGCTGCAATCACAGCTTGCGATAACCAACAAAACCTTGTTATTGTGTAAATTCAGTTGAGAATGATTATCATTTAAGTATTATCTAGCGACTAGCTAACTTTTGAAGCAGGTACCTCATGATTGCATCGACCACAGAAACTGGCAGCGGCTTAGATAGACTATTCCTGTATCATTTCCTTATGGTGACCGCGGTTGCCCTATTGATCACCCCGCTGATAACCGATAATAAAATCTTCGAATTGATGCTATTGGTGACCATGCAAATAGTCTTAACCTGTATCGGCACACTCATAGGATTGAGCATGGGACATACTGTGAGTAAACGTGCGGCTAGCGTACTCTTCGCCATCTGGATGCTAGTCTGGTGTGTTCACTTAGCGTAAAATACAGGTCGAGCTTAAGACATGGCTTGGAAAACGGAAAAAAAAAGCGTTAACTCCACATCGGAGAGTTAACGCTAATGCGTTGGTAATATTAAATTAATTATTTAATAAAGTGGCAAGATATAATCTAATCCACCTGTGATTGCCGCTCCTTCTGTACATAAATACAATTTTCATCATCAGCCATAGGATTATCTGGCTACAGCTTACTGTGAGCTAAGGATTAAGAAAGTGGCAAGATATAATCTAATCCACCTGTGATTGCCGCTACCTGCGCTAAAATACAATTTTCATCATCGACCTTAGGGCTATCCGGGTACACTTCTGTCGTGGTGGCATAGATACTGTCACTAAAGCCGATACACAGTCCCAGAGCCTTAGTAGCATAGTTAATTACGCCAAACTGAGACAGCACGACACCGATAAGCTTACCAGCATTATCGGCTGGGGCGATGTGGGTAACCTTCTCCACCGACTCGATAATTGCAGTTTGGAACGCCTCGGCCGGCAGCTCAGTGTTCCCCACCAGATAAAAACCATCAGGGATATTCCAGTTAGTATGCTCCACCGCATCTCTGGCCGCTAAGGCAGGTCTGAACGCTGAGTTATCTGTATCTGTGGTTTCATGTAGATCGATATGCACGGTGATATCGATACCTAAATCTGCAATATACGCCATCAAGGCCGCCGACTCTTCTGCAGGACTGTCTCGATAGAATGAGCGATTAGGGTCTACCGCATTGGGATTCCAGCGGTTGATGGTTTCATATCCCCAGGGGCTGATACATGGGGCAACCAGGATATTAAACCTATCCTCATACGCCTTGGCCTTGGTTTCCAAGAAACGTATCGCACCTTGTACACCACTGGTTTCATAGCCGTGAACCCCGCCCGTGACTAACACAGTCGGCTTATCTTCACTCCACTGCTGAGACTTGACCACAAACAAGGGGTATTCACTGGTGTTATAAGACAAGGCGCCATACTGGTCGACTTGAAAGTGCTCAGCAAGTGGCGCAATTTTCGCGGCCACCTCTGCTTGATAGGAGCGCTTAATCGTCTGTTTAGTTAACCAGAGTGCCTTTTCTGCCTCGCCCCATTGCTGACCCGTGATGCCGATTGGATATCTGTTTTCCTGTACCATCTTCATTCCCCAAAATTTGAACAATAAAAAAGCCGACACTCAAAGTTGATATGTCGGCTTTCTACACGTTAACTTGCCTTCGCTAAGAAGACACTCGCAGTTAGGCGAGTGTTTATGGATGACAAACGTTGTGAAGCTCTAAGTTAGTGCCGATATCTTTGCTGCGATTAGCTTTAGAATCATCATTACGTAACTGAGTGATGTGATCCAGGTAAGCCTGATCCACATCCTTAGTGATGTAGTTGCCATCGAATACCGAGGTCTCGAAACGCTTAATCTCAGGGTTTTCCATGCGAACCGCATCAACCAGATCTTCAAGGTCCTGGAAGATCATGCCATCTGCACCAATCATCTTACTGATCTCTTCGACATCACGACCATGAGCAATCAACTCACTCGCCGTTGGCATATCGATACCATAGACGTTAGGGAAGCGTATTTCTGGTGCTGCAGAGGCAAAATACACCTTGTTAGCGCCGGCTTCACGAGCCATCTGAATGATCTGCTCTGAAGTCGTACCACGTACCACAGAGTCATCGACCAACAGGACATTCTTGCCCTTAAACTCGACACCTATGGCATTGAGTTTACGACGTACCGACTTCTTACGCTCCTGCTGACCAGGCATGATAAAAGTACGGCCAATATAACGGTTTTTAACGAAACCTTGGCGATATGGAAGATCCAAGTGACGCGCTATCTCTAACGCAGTGTCACATGACGTTTCCGGAATAGGGATAATCACATCTATATCATGATCTTCCCATTCACGCTTAATCTTCTCACCTAGCTTAGCACCCATGTTCACTCGGCTGCCGTAGACAGAAACTTTATCTATGGTTGAGTCGGGACGTGCAAAGTAAACGAATTCGAATAAACAAGGTGCGTAAACTGGGTCTTTAGCGCACTGACGTGTGTATAGCTCACCATCTGGGGTGATATACACGGCTTCGCCCGGCGCGATATCACGCATCAGTTTGAAGCCAACCGCATCGAGCGCCACACTCTCGGAGGCAATCATATATTCGACGCCGTTCTCGGTCTCTTGCTTACCCAGTACCAGAGGACGAATACCGAATGGGTCACGAAAAGCGACCATGCCTTGACCTATGATCAAGGCAACGACGGCGTAGGCACCACGAATCAAGCTGTGCACATTAGCAACCGCATCGAACACTTCATCGGCGCTTAAATTCTCGTTTGTGCACTGCTGAAGCTCATCGGCCAACAGGTTTAACAAGACTTCAGAGTCAGATGTGGTGTTCACATGACGGCGCTGCTTGAGCAGACGCTTGTGTAACTCTACGGTATTGGTCAAGTTGCCGTTATGGGCTAATGAAATACCAAATGGAGAGTTTACGTAGAAAGGTTGCGCCTCAGATGCACTCGAACTGCCTGCGGTTGGGTAACGGACATGACCGATACCTATGTTACCTTGCAGGCGTTGCATATGTTTAACTTCAAATACGTCTTTTACCAGACCATTGGCCTTACGTAATCTAAACGCACTCCCATCAACAGTCACGATACCAGCAGCATCTTGTCCGCGATGCTGGAGCACAGTTAGTGCATCATAGATAGGCTGATTAACCGATGACCGGCCAACTATTCCGACGATACCACACATGGGTGAGATTCCTCATTGTAAGATGTTCTGATAATTATAATGTTTGGTCGCAAAAGTCAGAATCGACTTAAGCTAAACCTACTAATGCTTTAATGCATTTTATATTTTGGGTACAAAGCTTGACGTGTTTTCTATGTAGTCAAAAAACCACTGGATAACAACGCCGAATTCGGGCACGAGTGTTGAGCTCTGCCACCAATCCGTATTGGGTGCGCCCGTAAACGCATCCATGAAAAACAGTAATGCACTGACAATTAAGGCGCCTCTCAAGGCCCCAAAACACAGACCCAGGACTCGGTCGGTCCCGGATAAGCCAGTTTTGTCGACCAACTGACCGATGAGATAATTAATTAACGCCCCTATGATAAGTGTCGCTATAAATAGAATAGCAACTGCGACGCCATTACGAAGCATTTCATCTTGCATTTGGGTGAGGTAAACCGCGAGGTCTTGATAAAACTGACTCGCGACAAAGAAGGCTGCAAACCAGACGACTAAGGACATGGCTTCTTTAGCGAAACCACGAAGCAAGCTGATTAGAGTCGAGACTCCGATAACAGTGAGAATGGCGTAATCGATCCAAACCATTTAATGATAATCCGACATAGGGTTAAGACGGCGGGATTTTAACAGAGACCGAGCACATTCTCACCCCCAAATGGGATAATTTATTGTTTCGATCTCTAATCACAGTTTTCGCTTAAGAGGCTGTTGGGCGATAAGCGACAATTCGTCCTTTAAGCTTGGTCAACTTCTTGATACCAGGTTCAAGCGACTGTAACTTAGATTTGGAGAATTCAGGCCCGACAAACACCTTAGTCAACTTGCCATCGACGGGGTTAGTCGGCAAGGTATAGGCATTGAAACCTCCGGTTCTCAGCTTGCTGATAAGGCCTTTAACATTGGCGGCATTATTGAAACTGCCGAGTTGTAATGTATAGGCTGAACTCGTCGGTACAACAGGCTTGTTTGTCGGTTTCACAGCGGGTTTAGGTTTAGACTCAGGCTTACTCTGTGGCTGCACATTAGTGCTCGCCGTCTGCTGCTGTGATTTTGGCTCTGTCTCGACCACTTGCCACTTTTCTGAATCGGATGTAGCGGTCTGCTCTTCAGACTGAAACGCTTGCTCCTTGTCACTAAGATCGACTGCTTGTATCGCCTCATCGGGCAGGGTCATCTCGGCCACTTCAGGACGCAGGGGGATCTCGGAAAACTGCTCTTCTTGTTGCACCTTTTTGCCATCGAGAACATCGGGGAGGAAAATGACCCCTAATGCAACGAAGACGATGACGCCCACTAAGCGGTTCTGAAAATGACCCGACGACTTGTTATCTTGCTCTTTATCCTTTGTATCCATGATTAATCACGACCACCCAGTTCGATATTTTTAAACTCTGCCACAGTGTAAAAGGAGCCAAATACAATTACTACATCTCCTTGGCATATTTCTGCAGAAATTGCGCGCCAAGCCGACTCTACTGAATCGAAGTGCTTAGCATCTGCCGATGCGCCACAGGTATGTTGAACGTGCTCAAATACCTTTTTGAGGGCCTCTCCTGAGGCGCTACGCTCAGTTTGCAGGCTGGTAAATGCCCACACATCGACCAAAGGTGCCAGAGTCTCGATAACTTGACGACAATCCTTATCTTTTAACATGCCACATAAGGCAAATAACCGCTTAGCTTGATGCTTTTCAAGCTGTTTAGCCAGATAACGTGCGGCATGAGGATTATGGGCTACGTCGAGCAAGACCAGAGGCTGCTCGCTGACTATTTCGAGCCTGCCTGTGAGTCTGGCCTCTTGTATGCCTTCACGTATGATGTCATCACTGAGTCTAGGCCAACCCAGCTCAAGCAAGGCTAGCGCAGTTGCCGCATTGGGCAATGGTAGCGAAGGCATGGGAATATCACTCATGGTGTGCATGCCGCTAAACTGCCAAAAAACGGCCTCACTGCTGTAGCTAAATTCGTGACCGACGCGATGCAATACTGCGCCTAAGTCATTGGCATATTCGACCACACAGGCCGGCAAATCAGGTTCACCGATTATCGCGGGTTTATTGGCGCGCAAGATGCCCGCTTTCTCCATGCCGACAGACTCTCGGGTATCGCCAAGATACTCTTGATGATCGAGATCGATTGAAGTGATAACGGCAATGTCGGCATCGATGATATTAATGGCGTCTAATCGACCGCCGAGTCCAACTTCCAATAACACAGTATCTAACTTAGCCGTTTTGAAGATATATAAGCCAGCCAAAGTAGCGAACTCGAAATAGCTCAGGGAGATATCACCACGAGCCTGATTGATGGCGTCAAAGGCTTGAATAAAAAGCCCGTCATCGACATCTTTGCCGTTAATACGGACCCGCTCATTGTATTTGAGCATATGGGGTGAGCTATAAACGCCGACGCTTTCCCCAGCCAGGAGTAACACTTGCTCGACCATGGCGCAGGTGGTTCCCTTGCCATTGGTGCCGGCAACGGTGATCACCTTAGTGGCACCGAGATCCCTAAGTCCGAGTCGATCGGCCACTTGTGATACTCGCCCCAGCCCCATCTCTATCTCAGTGGGGTGTATGGCAAGCAAGTAATCTAACCAGGTATCTAAACTGGCATCTTGGGCGGGAGCGTTAAACATGGTTATTGGCTCTTGATAATTAATTAAAAATTCCACCACACAGTGGTGCTAATAGACATGCATAGCAGCGCTATCAATCCAACATAAATAGCGGACCAAGTGCTAATTTTGGCAGTTCATATTTATCCGGATAGGTCACATCGACCATATATAGTCCATTCGGCTTCGCTGTGGGGGCCGCCTTGCTTCGGTCCTTGAGTGCTAACAGAGCGACAATCCAGTCTTCACTCTGGTGACCTAAACCAATTTCAATCAATGAACCTACGATATTTCGCACCATGTGATGCAAGAAGGCATTCGCCTTGATATCCACACATAAGTACATGCCCTGGCGGGTCACATTGACCTCATGGACATGTCGAAACGGGGTTTTAGACTGACAGTGCAGCGCCCTGAAACTGGTAAAGTCATGCTCACCGACAAAATGCTGCGCCGCATGATGCATCTTGTTCTCGTCCAGTTGACCTCGATAATGACTCACACCCGAACGTAAGATGCCGGGTCTTAAATGATAGTTATAGATGATGTAACGATAACGTCTGGCCGTCGCGGAGAAGCGAGCATGAAAATCGTCATCGACCAGTTTCACCCATTTGACCGCGATATCGTCGGGCAAATTGACGTTGACGCCTAAGGTCCAGGCACTCTCTTTACGATTAGCCGTAGTCTCAAAGTGGACTACTTGTCCCGTACCATGAACGCCTGAGTCGGTTCTACCGGCGCAGTGAACGGTAATGGGCTGATTGGCTACTTTTGACAGGGCTCGCTCTAATTGAGCCTGAACCGTGTCGACTTCGAGCTGACGCTGCCAGCCATAATACTTGCTGCCATCATATTCGATACCTAACGCTACTCGCATACACCCTCTTTGAACCTGTCTCTCTCGCCACTCATGCAATCAATCATGGGGGTTAGCTCGTTATGAAGAAAACCCAGAGAAGTTGTTTGACCTATTTTGGCGCGGATTTTAGCACACACTTGAATTACAGATAAGAAAAACGGCGCTTGATGCGCCGTTATTTTAGCAGGCTGACAAATTTAATCTAAGGAATTGATTAAACCGTTGGCTTCCTCTTTCTGCCTGTCATTACCATCGAGCAGCACCTCTTTAAGCAAGGCTTTAGCACTGTCGTTATCATCGATCTCTATATAGGCTCTGGCGAGATCTAACTTGGCATTGACCGAGTTCTCTTCATCATCGACATCCACCATGGCAGCATTGCCCATCAGGCTGTCCAGCTCTCCCATATCGACATCGAGCTCTTTATATTGGTCCATGTCCACCACCTCTTCATCGGCCTCATTGAGGAGACGATCGATATCGATGAAACCATTGTCCTTCTGGAAGCTGGTAAGGTCATGCTCGGGTACTGCGAACGCAGGAGATTTAGACACCTCTTTAGCATCGAGAGCGGCGAGTGCCTCGTCGACAGTCAGCTTTTCTTCATCATCCAGGCTCAAAGAGATTTCGCTATCTGCGACTTTAGCTTCCGATGATGGGCTTAGTAGCTCATCATTACTCGCAGGTGCAATGACAGGCTCTTGCACATCGGCACTCGACTCCCAATCCAAGCTGTTGTCGACTTTCTTACCGCCTTTAAGATCGGCAAACATGCCCCCAGCAGCTTTACTTGCCACTGTGTTTTGACCCGCTTTAGGATCGACAGCTTCAAGGTCGGCTAACAATGAGTCCAACGCATCGTCGCCACTAGGCTCACGTTCAGGGCTTAGCTCTAGCAGGCTGTCGTCCAGTATTTCTGGTTTATCGAACCGGTCGGCGATACCTGTATCGGCAATATCGAACTCGGCAAGTAATGAATCAAGATCATCTTCGCTGCTCGTCTCGACTTCACCTTCGAGCTCGGCAGAAATGGCATCGCTAAGATCGGGGTCAAAAGTCGTCTCGCCGCGAGAGTCCTGTGCTGGCACATCGAACCCTGCCAGTAAGGCATCTAAATCGTCTTCACTCTCTTTTTCAACACTTTCTTTTTCAACAAGCGCTTCACCGGGTGAATCTTCCTCGGCGGTCATAGTGACATCTTGCTCTAATTCGGCAGCAATCTCATCTGCAAGATTAGTCGCCTCATCGCTCGGGGCATCAGCAGCTTCATCGAAACCCGCTAACAGTGAATCTACATCATCTTCCGCGACAAGGTCATTCTGAGTTTCGGTCTGACTCCCTCCCTCAGTCTCTATCTGAGTACTCGCTGCATCGGCAGGCTCATTGAAACCCGCTAACAGAGAATCTACATCATCTTCCGCGACAAGGTCACTCTGGGTTTCGGCCTGACTCTCAGCCTCAGTCTCTATCTGGGTACTCGCTGCATCCGCAGGCTCATCGAAACCCGCTAACAGAGAATCTACATCATCTTCCGCGACAAGGTCACCCTGGGTTTCGGTCTGACTCTCAGCCCCAGACTCTATCTGGGTATTTGCTGCATCGGCAGGTTCATTGAAGCTCGCTAACAGAAAATCTAAGTCATCTTCTGCGACAAGGTCACTCTGGGTTTCGGTCTGATTCTCAGCCTCAGTCTCTATCTGGGTACTTGCTGCATCGGCAGGCTCATCGAAACCTGCTAACAGAGAATCTAAATCATCCGCAGAGACGATTTCGCTGCTTGAATCAACAGAACTGCTAGGTTCAATGCTCTCTTCAACAGCTGCAACCTCAGTTGGGGCTTCATCCTTGGCAGGCTCCTCATCGAAACCAGCCAACAGAGAATCTAAATCGTCTTCACCCGCTTTAGCCTCCTCTTCACCTTGCTCCCCCATCGCCTCGGCCCAAAGGTCATCCAAAGACTGACCTTCCTCTTCGACAGGCTCCTCCTCACTCGGAGTTTCACCTAGGTCAACAAACATATCTGAGGCAAGATCCACTTCTGGCTGCAACTCGGCCGTATCTATGTTCATGAGTGAATCGATGGAATCATCATCTTGGCTATCGAGATGAACTGCCATGGCTTCAAGATCTTCACCTGCTGGCGCCTGTGTGACTTCTGACTCGGCTGGGGCGTTCGGCGCAGGTGTATCTTCAGCTTCTGTTTCTTTAGCAGTTTGTTCGTCTGTACCAGCGCCTTCATCACGGCGACGTCTTAAGAAAAACCACAACAGCAGCAATAACAGTAATGCTGGAATGGAAATAGCCGCGATTAACATCAGAGGGTTGCTCATCAGATTACGCCACAGGTCAGTATCTTCCACAGGCTCAGCAGTTTGCAGCGCATTAACCTGCTCTTGTAGAGATTTAACCTCTTCAGTAAGGCCTGCACCTTGCAACTTACTGGCTTGCAGTTGCTCTTCTAAAATCGCAACCTGCTCATTGAGTTCGGCAATCTTATTCTTCAATATTTTTGTATCTGAATCACCTAAATCCAACTGATCCTGAGCCCTGCCAAGCTCATCTGTGAGTTGCAGATTTTTAGCTTCCGCCGCTTCGAGATTAGCCGTTAGCTCGGTTAAATCCTGGTTTACTGCAGGTTTCGGAGCCGCGCTCGTATCGGCAGGGGTAATAGGTAAGGTGACGGGTCTGGCTGGTGTGATCGTAGTTGCTTGTGTTGCTTGCACAACTTTAGGCTGAGTCGTTTTCTTCCAGCCTTTATCATCTCTCTCGGCTCGCGCTTTCGCCATGCTCTTAGGAATGGCCAACATCAAGTCTTTTGACGGAATGAGCAGTATCATGCCTTTTTCTAGACTATTAAAATTAGCATTAGAAAAGGCATGAGGGTTGGCATCATAGATGGCCGCCATGACTTGATAGATACTGACACTGTTATCAGGGCGAACCTTTTGAGCTATACTCCAAAAAGTATCGGAAGACTGAGTCGGGCCATACTGACGATTAGTTTGCCTCTCCTCACCATTGGGGCCAGTGATCTTCAGCGGCTCAGCAGCAAAAGCCGTTTGGACCAGCGGAGTTACAGAAAAAACGAGTAGAGCTGAGGCCATCAGACCGACAAGATACGAAGTGCGAAAGTTCATCAATTCTTCCCTTTCAAGCGCAGTGATGCTGCTGTTCCAGCAGCGAAGCTTTAGGCAATTGTATTTATTGAGATTACTATAAACCAGAAATCCCAGGTCTGCTACTGTTCACAATTCAAAAACAACTGCTAAAACAAAAAAACCTGCATATTGCAGGCTTTTCCATCAAATTAGGTGTTTAACCTATTATAAATTCGAAATTAATAATAATCGCGAATCAACACCTCGGCTATTTGAACACTGTTGAGTGCCGCACCTTTTCTAATATTATCAGATACAACCCAAAGGTTTATGCCGTGTGAATGAGAGATGTCTTTGCGTACACGTCCCACATAGACAGGATCTGTGCCTGCAGATTCCGTCACAGCCGTAGGATAGTCTTCATTAGATTCAAATAATTCAATCCCGGGAGCCTCACGCAACACAGCTTTAACATCTTCAGCTTCGGCGGGTTGGATGGTCTCCAGATGTATCGCTTCCGAATGGCCATAAAATACCGGTACTCGAACTGCAGTAGGATTGACGACAATGTTGTCATCACCGAAGATTTTCTGAGTTTCCCAGACCATCTTCATCTCTTCCTTGGTGTAACCGTTTTCCATAAACGTATCGATTTGCGGTAACACGTTGAAGGCGATCTGTTTTGAATAAACCTTAGGCTCTATAGGAAGACCTTGAAGTAGCTTAGAGCATTGGCCAGCAAGCTCTGTGATAGCCTCTTTACCTGAGCCCGATACCGACTGATAGGTGGCAACATTGATACGTGAAATACCGAATGCATCATAGATAGGTTTAAGCGCAACCAACATCTGAATCGTCGAACAGTTTGGGTTAGCAATGATATTACGGTTACGGAAATCGGCAATCGCTTCTGGGTTGACCTCAGGGATAACCAAAGGTACATCGTTATCGTATCTGAAATGAGAGGTGTTATCGATGACAACACAGCCGCTCTCTGCGGCGATAGGCGCCCACTTTTCAGAAACATCGCCACCGGCAGAGAAGAAGCCTATCTGTGCCTGAGACCAATCGAAGTCGTCGACGTCAAGAATTTCTACCTGTTTACCTTTAAAGCTGACCGTACCACCAGCGCTACGACTACTGGCTAGAGGAAATAATTTCGCAACGGGAAAATTGCGCTCTTCGAGGATCTCTATCATGGTTTGACCCACTGCGCCCGATGCACCTAATACGACAACATTGAATTCTTGCGACATAATTACTGTCCGATTCCTGAAAAACCTAAATTAGTCAGCCAATTTACATCAGAATGCCCAGTGTTTACTAGCCTTAAGGCGCTAAATTCACGTCTATGCTGGTGATTTTTTCTCATAAGGTCAAACCCATTGTTATTAAGTGAATTAACTTGGGGTTTTTTTGATGAATCATCAAGGATGGTTTTTCTAAATAATTCATCGTCATCGCGAAGATCATAGATAAAACGGGCGAGTTGCAGCAGGGATTTTTGATTGGGTATCGACTCGACATCCAACTGAACACTCCATAGAGACGGTAATAGCGCAGTCATGGACTTATCCGCATCTTTGCCCAGTACCTGCATCAACTTCTGATACAGCATATAAGTGCCGCGAGCCTTACCTTCCAGGCTGTAACCTGCAATATGAGGCGTCGCCAATTCAACCAGGGGGATGAGCTCATGCATAGGATTAGGCTCCCCTTCCCACACATCGAGTACCAGCTTGATATCCGGCCTTTCCAGCTTGACCTTAATCAGCGCCTGATTATCTATCACCTCACCGCGGCAGCAGTTAAGTAACCAGGTGCCTTGTTTTAAGCTATTGAGCCTGGCCTCATCGAACAGATACCAGGTCTTATGCTCGCCAGTCTTAGTGATAGGCACATGAAGACTTATCACATCACAGCGAGCAATCAGTTCATCTAATGAGATAAAGTCACGGGGATCGCTATCTTGAATAACTGGATCATGCAGCAGCACCGTCACACCATAGGCCTGAAGACACTTAGCCACCGCCGACCCTGTGTTACCCGCCCCCACTATACCCACGGTCTTGTCTTTAAGCTTACCGCCGAAACGATTAGCGAGTTCCAGCATGGCGATAAAAGCAAACTCCCCCACAGCCGTAGCATTGCAACCTGGTGCGTTACTAAAGGGAACGCCCCGTGTAGCAAGGTAATCGGTATCAATATGATCTGTGCCAATAGTGGCACTGCCGACAAACTTCAATTTATTGTTTAACGCAAGCAAAGACGCATTGACCTGAGTCACGGAGCGTACCAAGAGCACATCGGCATCTTTCACCTGCTCAGGTGTCAGCTCCCTGCCATTAACGGTTTCAATCGTCCCAAAATCGCCAAATAACTCTTGTACATAAGGCATGTTTTCATCGGCAAGAATCTTCATCATGGGTTCCAAAAAGTGAGGTGAATGCGTTGGTTGGCACATTCTAACAAGCTAGGGACAGCTTGAGAATGAAGCTGGTTACATTTTTATCTTTGCTTCATGTGGCGTGGTATTGGATGGTGTGCTGAATATGTAAACTTCAATGCAACCTATCGCCTCCAGCGGAGGCCGTACAAGGATGCACTGCTACAACCAAGACACCCATTCTTATTCTAAGGAAGATCGCCTGTACCAACACAGCCAGATAAACTCCACGATTTATCAATCCGCCCACTTACACACCAAACGATACTCAAATATTCCATAACGAGTAAAATTTTGACTATTTTATTGAAAATCAAGCATCAAAAATCCCAAACAGCGGTTTGGTATGCTTGAATATAATAATTTGAAATGGGTATCTTGGGTCTTGATTAAGCGCTATCAAGCCATCGATGACAGTTGGCTGCACCTTGCCGGCGCTTGCGCTCAAGATGTTCACAATACGCTGTTAACTCTTGGGTGTTGCCCACGGGCCCTTTGAAAATTTTGGTAAACTCTGAGGTCAGTTTTATCCAGTTTTCTTGCGGGATATTAAGTCTATTTAATATCTTAGCCGACTCTTGACTCATAGAGCCTCGCTTGTCAGCTCTGACTATC
>JAKVHY010000005.1 GCA_023284085.1 Shewanella benthica | reverse complement strand
TAAGCGATAAGCGATAAGCGATAAGCGATAAGCGATAAGCGATAAGCGATAAGCGATAAGCGATAAGCGATAAGCGATAAGCGATAAGCGATAAGCGATAAGCGATAAGCGGAATTAGTGAGCCACGAGTAAAAAGAAAGGCCCGGGACAATCCATCTTAGTCCGGGCCTTTGCTTCTTACGCTTTAACTATTAATTAAATGAGTACTTTTAACGGCTAGATCCGCTTCATTGCCGTTGTCGTAGAGAAATCATGTTGAGTCGACGGCATCACACCCTTTTGAACGACTGCTGCTTCATTGACAGAAAACAGATATTTGTCGCTTGCCGCCACCGTTTTAGAAAAATCATGTCGGGTCGACGCTTGTTGCAACTGATTTCCCTTAGCAGGCTGATTATTTGAAAAATCGTAGCTGGATTTAGCAGCCGCCGTCTTAGAAAAATCAGGAATATCTGCGAAAGCAAACGCCGATGAAAACACAAATACTGCAGATAAGGCCACGCTGGTTAATAACTTCATATAAAACTCCAATCTTTTTTGACCACAAGTGTGTAACAACAACTCTAAGTTAGTTCTTACAAATTGTGAACAAATTAATCACATTTCATGCAAATTGATACAATTCTAATCAAGTTGCCAAAAGAAACTTTGCGGACGTGGTTGAGCAATTTCACTACAGGACTACGGCTAAACAAGACCATTGTTAAGTCAGGAATAGCACTGCAAGTAGAAAAGGAAAACCACTAGAGAGTTGGAGTTAACTCATTGGAGGGCGATAAACTTGTGCGGCGTCGGCGGTCTGAATAGACCAGAGTCTATTAGGAACCCGTTCACTGGATGTAGTAGGTATCAAATCGAAGCAAGATTGGCTAAATATGCCTGTCATAGAGGCGCAATGAGTCACACAGTGACCACTGGCTAATATGATGCAGGCTAGGTCACATTGAACTAGACCTTGGAGGTGATCTGGACTGGCTGAGGTTTTAGTATCAGGGATAGAGGTAGAAACCGTTTGTCGGCTCTCATCTCTTTGCTGAGAGTTAGCTTCCTGTAACAGCACCGATTTATGACTCATGGAATGTAAAAAATCAGGCATGGCCATCGCCGGCGACAAGAGATTTTGTCCAACTAATGCGATAAACAACAGCAGATGTATGATCTGTTTTGCCATGAGTTAAATTATTCAGCCTTAAAAAATGCGACAAGGAATGGATGACACAGGGATAGACTCTAGCCCAATAAAATAGTTCAAAAACAATGAAGGTCCTAGGCCCTAGAACCTTCATATCCTATTTTCTATAAACTTCTAAATCGGCGAACCAGGTGGCATCTTGAGTGGCTGGGCTATCAAGTTAACCTTAGGGTCTTTCATACCTCTCTCAACGCCATCGGCGAGCCATGCAAAGTGAGCGGCCTCGTAGGCGCTAACCCGCTTAACCTTACGCTTAAGTTGCTTGAGGGTATAACGCAGACGCCCTGCCAGCTGGGCCTTTACCTCGGGTCGCGTCTGTTTAGCATGATAGCTCGCTAACAACTCATCGAGTATCACGCTGTTGACCCGCATCCAGACTCCTTGTTCGGCGCCGTTGGGCATATCGTCATACAGAGTACTACCAAGCAGTTTATCGACTAATGCCGGAACGGATAGTTGTTCCCTGTCGCCGATATAGCCCTGATTCACTCGATTGAGTCGCTGAGGCGCGAGCAACTGCTGCACCGTATGACGGCTCAAGACTTCGGCCATACCGAGCGGATCTGTGATGACCCCAAGACCCGAATCAAAACTTTCCCGTGTCTTATTGTAATTGCCCGCCTTGGGCACTAAGGATTCCTGCAATGTCTGGGAGATAGCTAACGCCTTGGGTGACAAGGTCTCCAGCAAGGCATCCAGGGCACTCTTTTGCAACTGAGGCGCAATGTAGTGCCATGTCTCACCTTCGATTCCTTCGCTATAGCTGTAATCTGTGCCACCGATAAATTTTGCCGCGGCGGTGATCTGATAACGATTGAGCAGATAGATAGGCACGAAGATATCGCTTAGCTCCCCCCTGGGCTGACCCGCTAATAACGCGGAGGGAGAAAAATCCGCGATCGCCTTGGCTCGCACCTTATCGATACGGATAAGCTCGGCAACGGGATCGCTGCCATTATCCCAGAGACTGGCGTAGGCATTACTGGCGCCTTTCGAGCGAGAATCTGCTTCACCTATGTAGCGTAGCCCCTGGCGTTGCACCTGAGTCATCAATGCCGATAATTTAGCCGACTCCTCAGCAGTATCGCTATATTCACTATAACCATATTCGACAATATACTTATCCCAGGCACCCACTCCGATACCGTAGGGAGCCGAAATATCTATCTTATCGCCTTTCAATGTCGCCTGTGGATGGGGGTAATCCATCACAGAAGAGTTGCCATTACTCGAGGCGGCGAAGTTATGATCGAAACCTAAGGTATGGCCAACCTCGTGGGCTGCCAGCTGGCGAATTCGAGCCAGAGAAAGCGCCATAGACGCATCTTCAGCGGCCTGTCTATCTTCCCAGCCTGCGGTGAGGCCGCGGGCAATCAGATGATCCTGACGAACCCTTTGGCTGCCTAAGGTCACATGCCCCTTGATGATCTCACCGGTTCTTGGATCGGCAACCGCCGAGCCATATGACCAGCCGCGCGTCGCCCTGTGTACCCACTGGATCACGTTGTAACGGATATCTTGAGGATCGGCATCCTCTGGCAATAACTCGACCTTAAACCCACCGATAAATCCGGCCTGTTCGAATGCCTCTTCCCACCAGCCAGCCCCCTCTAAGAGTGCGCTGCGAATTGGCTCAGGTACACCTGGGTCCAGGTAGTAAGTGATAGGTTCGATCACTTCACTGGGCTCAGATCCCGGATTCACCTTCTGCAAGCGATGGCGCAGCAGATGACGCTGACGAATATCCTGATTAACCTGAGTAGAGTAATCCAGATAGTCATCGGACAGATAGCCGCTCATAGGCTGGTAATCGCGAGCCACATAGCCCTCTTCCGGCAACTGAATAAAAGAGTAACGCAGACGAACCGACATATGATTAGCATCGGGCGTCACCTGGGCCACATAGTTACCCGCCTTGGCACTGTTGAAGGTCAACAAGACATCCACGTCGCTGTTACGCTCGAAGGACTTAACGCCTTCGGGTAAGATGAGTGAACGGCTTTTATCTAGCTGATAGCTACCCTGCTTAGTGTCTTCGAGCACCGAGGAGATGCCATGAAGATCGTTAATCACCAGATCATTGATCGACACTAGATCCCGTTTGCCATCGATGATCTTGCCTCGCCAGAGCACTGACTCGGCAAAGGCCTCTTTAACCGCTCTTTGCTCGGCGGCGTTATCGCTACTGGCACGATATTGAGTATTGAGCTGCTTCAAAATCAAGTAGGGACCATGACGCTCAAATTGCACCATGCGGGTATAACCGAGTTGACCACGGTCCAGGCCGATATCGTTGGAACCTACGCCATGGGGCAGACTTGTCAGTAAGAGGAAGGGCTGATCTAGCTTGTTCGCTTCCAGATAAAGCTCACCATCGGCTTTAGCGTAAAACAAGTTGAGAAAGCCGCTTGCGGACTGGCTTTTCTTGATGATAGAGGCGGTATTACTTGGGGCTGCGACGACATCGACGACGGGCACAGAGATAAGTGCTATCGCCAATGCGAGATTATAGGGCTTCATTGGGTCTCCTTGAATGCGGCTAAGACGGCCTTTAGTGCTCAACAATTCAATATTAATTTTTGTTTTAACTGTTGTTCTAATTTTGCACTAAAAATACTAAAGGGATAGCTTAACAGCTATCCCTTTAGTCTCAAGTGCAAATCATTCATTTAGTCTAGTCTTATGGAATTAGCTTAATTAGAGTGGGCCACAAGATAACTCCCCTCTTAATTCACTTCTTCTTTCTGTTTAATCCAATAACTTAGGGTATCGAACAGCTCATTGAGAACGATAGGCTTAGTAATATGGGCATTCATCCCCGCCGACAGGCTCTTCTCTCTATCGCCGGACATGGCGTGAGCCGTCATGGCTATGATAGGCAGCTCCTGCAGACTAAAATGCTTCCTGATCTCTTTTGTTGCCGTTAACCCATCCATCACCGGCATCTGAATATCCATGAGTACCGCATCAAAATCCTTTTCGGCGAGCATATCTATGGCGATTTGACCATTATCGGCAACATCGACCTCGTAGCCAGCGCTCTTGAGAAGTTCGGTCGCCACCTGCTGGTTGATAAGATTATCCTCTACCAGCAAGACCACGCCCGCATGAGTATCGACCACCTCTTCGACTTCGACTTCTATCACAGTTCTGACCTTAGGCTCTTCGGCGAAAGCGCCAATGATCTCATCGAACAGAGCCGAGGCTTTAAACGGCTTCTGTAACATGGCGTAGATATTTGAGCGATCCGCATCTTCCTTGAGGGGCTCAGCAGCATAGGCTGTCATCATGATGACGATAGGACGCTTATCTAATCGACCATCGGCCACCATACGGTCCAGCTCTTCGATCACCTGAATGCCATCCATCTCCGGCATCATCCAATCGAGCAGCAGCAGATCCACCGATGACTTTTCCAGTTTATATAACGCCTCCGAACCATTGGCGGCGGTATCCACCTCGAAGTGGAAGTCACGCATCACGGCAGAGTAGATCTGTAGTGCGGTCGGGTTATCATCCACCACTAAGGTCTTAAGATGACCTAAACGCTCTGGCACTATCATAGGCTTAATTTCGGCCTCTTCGGCAATCTCGAAGCTGATGGTAAAGCTGAAGGTACTACCTACCCCCATCTCACTCTGAACCTCCATCTGACCGCCCATCATGGACACCAGATGTTTACTGATGGAGAGACCCAGACCTGTACCACCATACTTACGAGTGGTAGAGCCATCGGCTTGGGCGAAGGCATCGAACAGGCTGGCCTGTTGCTCATTACTGATCCCAATGCCTGTATCACGGACCCAGAACTTGAGAGTGATGCGATGATCGCGCTCACCCACATCTTCACAACCTAACTCGATCTCACCCGTTTGGGTAAACTTGACCGCATTAGAGAGCATGTTGATCAGCACCTGACCTAAGCGCAGGGGATCACCCTCGAGGATTAACCCGGCCGTGACCGGGGCGTAGAGTAGCAGCTCGACTCCCTTCTGCTGCGATTTAAGCGCATTGAGATCCAGGGCATGGTCCAGCACCTTATCCAGCGGAAATGCCACCCTCTCAAGCTCTAATTTACCCGCTTCAATTTTAGAGAAATCGAGAATATCATTGATGATTCTAAGCAGAGACTGAGCCGAGAAGCCGGCCTTCTCCAAATAGTCTCGCTGTTTCGGGGTGAGTTCTGTTCGCTCAGCCAGCTGCAGCATGCCGATAATGGCATTCATAGGCGTGCGGATCTCATGGCTCATGTTGGCCAGAAATTCACTCTTATACACGTTGGCCGACTCGGCATCTTGCTTGGCCTCGAGCAAAGCGACTTCGTTACTCTTATGCCGGGTAATATCTTTATGGGTACCCACCATACGTTTAGGCTGATTATTGGGAGTAAACTCAACCACACGACCACGAGATAGTAGCCAATGATACTGGCCACTCTTGCCACGCATCCTGAATTCGATATCGTAGGCACCGATTGGATCGCCAAGATATTGTTCACGATACTCCTGCACCCGGATCCGGTCGTCGGGATGAATAAGATCGTCTAGGGTGGACACTAATGCCGGGAACTCATTGCTCTTGTAGCCAAGCATAGAGTAGTAAGCGGGATTACAGATGATCTGCTTCGAGTCCAGATACCAATCCCACAGGCCATCTTCTACCGCATCCATGGCTAAGTGATAACGCTCTTCCGATAATCTTAATTGCTCAGCCGACTCATATTCACGAGTCACATCTCGCCAGACGGCGATCAAGCCTAACAGCTCACCGCGTCGATTATAGAAGGGCAGCTTAAGGGTATCGAGTAGCACAGGCTTGCCGGCGAGTTCCACCTTTTCCTGATAGCGAAGTGGAGTACGTTCCGCCAGTACGCGTTCATCTTCGGCCTTGATACGCACCGACTGTTCTTTAGAGGTGAGTTTTATCGACTCCAGGCCGATGAGCTCACTCTCGGTATAACCTAACATGCGCTCGGCCGCCTTGTTACAGCCTAGGTATTTACCCTCTTTATCCTTGAAGACAATCGCTTCGGGGATAGCATCGAGCAAAGATCTAAGCAAGGCGTATTCACGCTCTCGCCGCTCGGTGGTCTCTTTTAGCCTATCGGTGCGGCGAGCCACCAGCTTATCGAGTCTCCGGTTTTGTTCCGCTAGGTGCCGGGTATATTGTTGGTTCTCTTCGAAGATTCGACTCACCAGTTGGAACCAGGGCTCCCAGCCCTGTGAGATCTGCTCAGGGGGCTTACGGGGCTCCTGGGAGCAAGACTCCAGATGGGTCAACAGCAAGGAAGCCGGGTTCACGAATGAGCGTCGGGTCTGCCAGTGAACTATGGTCACCAATATCGACAGGGCCAATACCACTAAGATAAAGGTCAGCTCCAGCTTTTCCCAAGAATCCTTGAATAGATCATCTCTATCTTGCAGGTAGAGCAGACGCCAAGGGGCATTCTGCAGCGCTACCGAGTGGATGTAGTAACCATTTCTGATGATCCCTTCATGGGCGTCGAACAGCTCTGACTCAGGAATCGAATGCAGTGCCGAGGGGATCTTCTGACTGATATGGAAGACACGACTAATCTCAGAGTTATCATCATCGCTGTGGGAAAGAATATTGTTCTTCTGATCCAGTAGAATAACCGTACCCGGCATCTTGAAGTAGAGACGGATCTGTCTAGCCAGCGAGGCCAAGGTCATATCCAGGTTGATCGAACCGATAAATTCATCTTCCAGATAGATGGGCACACCTAAGGTGGTCAACAAGCCTTTACCGGCCGGGTCCACATAAGCCGGACTCCAGAACACACTTCGCTGGGGGTTCATCGCCGGCGTCGCTAGCTGAAACTGGTTTTTATTGAGCAGCTCATCTCTGAATCTTTGCTCATCCGATGGCCAGGGGAAATAGGACATGATCCTACGCTTAGAGATGTAATAGATAGAAGAGGCTTTTGGCGCGGCTTCGGTTGCCACCGGGAAGGAGAGGGATAACTCGAACAACATCTCCAGTTCCTGATAGAACTTCTCACTGCGACCATTGAGGGAACCGGCACCTGTGATGCGTCCCATGTTGGTAAAAGGTTCGCCACTCTGAGCGTAACTTGGCTCTAAGGTAAAATACTGGCCACTCTCATTGAACTTCTCATACTGAGGCAAGCGGTCTTTACGCACTAATTCACCTAGCCTGAGATGATCGACGGCCACGTTTCTCAGGCTCTTAACCGCTCGGATACTCGATTCCAGCAAGAGATCGATCTGCAGTACATGACGCTCAACCTGCTCCTCTCTTTGATCCATAAGCTGAGTTTTCTGACGATCGAAGAAGAACCAGGCGGTGATCAGCGCCATGATGATCACCCCAATATAGGTATAAAAAACAGCGCGATTATAGTTTTTCTGTATCGGCGACTTCAGTTGAAGATCTGGCTCAGTCGGTTTCATTCATGGCCCTTGAATCAGCCTGCATTTCCCTGCACAGGCTTTAAATTTCATTAACAGTATAGTATCAGGAAGATAGATGAATTGAATACACCATATTAGTCTAATAAGTTAACTAAGCTGAGATAAAGACTCTGGATAAACACCTAGCTTACAGATAGATACACAGATGGTTAAAATTTAACCCTAGTGCTACATCTTTTATTTCTCTGCAAGAGACTACCACTTTCATTGAATAACTGATCGTTCAGCGGGAATTCAAAGCGCTGTAGGCAAGTAAGTGGATTGAAGCTAATAGTTACTCTCGGCAACAAGCTCCTGCGTTGCTCTACCTTCTGCATCCATGCAGTCGTATACCGAAGCCACATGCGTAGCATAAAGTGCGTTGAAACCCGTATTCCGTAAGCGTCTCAGGACTTCTACCTCTACTTTTAATTGTCTAAAATGAACAAGCATTACCTCAACAATGAGCCTTGAATTGAAATCTCTGAGACAGCTCTGAACTGATTACATATTTGATGAAAGTGGTATAGACCCCCATGAGATGGAGGTCTTATTTTGAGGGCTAAAGTCGCGAGCGACTCAGATAATCTACAGGTTTTCCTCGGCAAATTCGGCCAAACGCGAACGTACGACCCCGTTGAGATAGATGTTGGCACTGCCTTCGAAGTCTTTAAAACGCTCCACGATATAGGTCAATCCCGACGTCACTGCGGTGAGATAGTTAGTATCTATCTGTGACAAATTACCGCTACAGATAAGCTTAGTGCCCTCCCCCATGCGGGTGATCATAGTCTTAATCTGTGAAGCCGTTAGGTTCTGACACTCATCGAGGATCACCACAGAGTTCTGTATCGAGCGACCACGCATAAAGTTAATCGACTTGAACTGGACATTGGCCTTGTCCATGATGTAGTTCATGCTACCACTGGGGTTGACATCATTCTTGTGCAGCACCTCTAAGGTATCGGTAATTGCCGCGAGCCAAGGCGTCATTTTCTCCTCTTCGGTACCGGGGAGAAAGCCTATGGATTCGGCGATTTCCGGCGTATTACGCGTGACGATAATTTTATCGTAGAGCCCTCGCTCCACCACCATTTCCAGCGCCGCGGCCATGGCCAAGAGTGTCTTACCACAGCCCGCTGGCCCGGTGAGGATCACCAGGTCAATAGTCGGATCCAGCAGCGCCTGCATCGCCATGCCCTGATAAATATTCTTTGGACGTATGCCCCATGCCTCCATGTTGAGTAATCTATCTTTACCGAGATCTAACAGTTTAAGATCCCCATTGGTCTTCTCCAACACTCGGGCACAGAAGTTGGAGTCTTCGTCTAACAAGTATTGATTGATATAGAAATTATCATCTCCGACTTCAACCACAGGAACCGTATGCACGGTATGGCGTCCATGGGACTCGGTAGAGACGTGCTCCTTGCGTTCCCAAAAATCGCCCTTGAATTGATGAAAACCGGTAGTGAGGAAGCGAATATCATCGATGAGCTGATCGGTGCGGTAATCCTCGACCAGTTTAATGCCCGCCCCTTTAGCCTTGAGACGCATGTTGATATCTTTAGTGACGAGAACGACGTTACGGGGGTGATGGATTTTTTGCAGGTGTAGTGCTGTGTTGATGATGCGGTTGTCGTTATTGTTGTCCGGTAGCGAGCCGTGGGTCATTTCGAGTTTATGATCGGGAAAGATGGACAAGGTGCCACAGGCATCGCCGTGATCTTCTCGCCGAGGCAGTTTGACCCCTTGAAGTATCTGCTCTGGGGTGGTTTTACCGCCGAGTATGTCTTCGAGCGCCCTGATGGCAACCCGTGCGTCTCTACTTACGTCACGTTTCCTGTCTTTAATCTGATCCAGTTCTTCCAGAACTGTCATGGGGACAACTACATCGTGTTCCTTAAATGAATAGATGGCTAAGGGTTCATGTAGTAACACATTGGTATCCAATACAAACAACTTTCTGTCGTCTTGTTCCATGGCGCCTCCAATTACTTCTCTCTATGTTATGTTTTCACGGCTCCCAGTCCTTAATTAGTCCTTTAAAAATAATGTCGAGTAATAAACCTCAGTGTTAACCAAAAGTAAACAAATAGCTATCACCTTGATTTAATACTGCCACTATTAAAGGGCCGCTTCAATCACTTGCTTAGAACTTTCTATAATTGAGAGTTACTTAGTTAGATTACACAGATATGACAAATTCCAGATAAAGAAACTGTGTGTATAATTTGTAATCGGCGCTTTTACTTATTAAGCTTAGGTTCGACACAAAATTGAGGTCGATTGAGCCCCTCGAAGAGGCTCCGATCCTTGCACTTTGAGGGAGTTTAGGTAAAATACGCGCCCTTTCGTGGTTCACCCGTAGATGAGAAATAGTTAATGCCCTTTTCCTTAGGTCAACGCTGGATAAGTGATACCGAATCAGAACTTGGTTTAGGTACAGTCGTAGGATTAGAAGGCCGTATGGTCACACTAATGTTTCCAGCAACCGATGAGAACAGGCTGTTCTCACGCACCGAGGCTCCCCTGACTCGAGTTATTTATAATCCTGGCGATAAAATTGAAAGCCATGAAGGCTGGAGCCTGACCGTCAGTGAGCTCGAAGAGAAGAACGAGCTCATTATCTACCACGGAATTCACACCGAAACCGGTGAGCAGGTCTCTCTCAGAGAAACCTTACTCAACCACAATGTTAGATTCAATAAGCCTCAAGACAGGCTATTCGCCGGTCAAATCGATCGCTTAGACAGATTCGGCGTCCGCTACCAGAGCCAATTATTGAGAAATAAGCTGGCCACATCGGATCTTCTGGGATTACAGGGACCAAGAGTCGGCCTGATCCCACATCAGCTGTGGATTGCCCATGAAGTGGGTCGCCGTTTTGCCCCTAGGGTATTACTCGCCGATGAAGTCGGCCTGGGCAAGACCATCGAAGCGGGACTGATCATTCATCAGCAGCTGCTTACCGGGCGCGCCGAGCGAATTCTGGTTATCGTTCCCGATACCCTACGTCATCAGTGGTTGGTCGAGATGCTGCGCCGCTTCAACCTAAAGTTCTCTGTATTCGATGAAGACAGATGTATCGAAGCTTACGCCGATAACGAAAATCCATTTTATACCGAACAGCTGGTGATTTGCTCACTGGAGCTATTGCGCAAGAAGAAGCGCCTTGAACAAGCCATAGATGCCGATTGGGATCTTATGATTGTCGATGAAGCGCATCACCTAGAGTGGACCGAAGACGCACCTAGCCGCGCTTACCGTATCGTTGAGGCCTTGAGTAAAGTCGTACCAGGCGTATTACTGCTGACCGCGACGCCAGATCAACTGGGTCATCAGAGTCATTTTGCCAGATTACGCCTGCTCGATCCCGATCGTTTCTACGATTATGACGCCTTCCTCGAAGAGGAAAAAAGCTACAAGGATGTTGCCAGTGCCGCCGAAGCGCTCGCTGGTGGCGACGCACTCTCGGCCGAAGCCATTGCTCAACTGACGACCCTGCTCAGTGAGAAAGATATCGGCGCGACCCTGGAGTTGATTCAGTCAAGCAACGCCGATGTCGACAAGCAACAAGCCGCCCGAGATGAGCTGTTACAAGATCTGCTGGACAGACATGGCACAGGCCGTGTGCTCTACCGTAACAGCCGAGCATCGGTTAAAGGCTTTCCGACACGTATCTTCCATGCACATCCACAAGCGATACCGAGCCAATATGTGACGGCAGCACGAGTCAGTGCCATGATGAATGGCCACCTAGATACTGCGGCTAAGGTCAAACAGGTCCTGAGCCCGGAGAAGATCTATCAGGACTTCGAGAGCAGCAGTGCCAGTTGGTGGAAATTTGATCCCAGAGTCGATTGGCTCATCGAATTTTTAAAGACCAACCGTAGCAAGAAGGTGCTGATTATTGCCAGCCAGGCGGAAACCGCCCTCAGCCTGGAAGAAGCCCTGCGTACCCGTGAAGGCATACAGGCGACCGTATTCCATGAGGGCATGTCGATTATCGAACGTGATAAAGCCGGTGCCTACTTTGCTCAGGAAACCGGTGGCGCTCAGGCTCTCATCTGCAGCGAGATTGGCTCTGAGGGTCGAAACTTTCAGTTTGCCAGCCAGCTAGTCCTGTTTGATCTGCCTCTGAATCCGGATCTGCTAGAGCAACGCATTGGCCGTTTAGATCGTATCGGTCAAAACAAGGATGTCGAGATCCACTTGCCTTATTTGGCAGGCACGGCCCAAGAGTGTCTGATGCAATGGTATCACCAGGGACTCAATGCGTTCGAGCAGACCTGTCCCAGTGGACACATACTCTTCAGCGAATTTTCTGAGGCTCTGCTTTCACAGTTGATCACTCAAGATGAGACGCTACTTCAGGAGTTGCTCAGTAATACTAAGACTCGTTACCAAGAGCTGAAGACGGCGATGGAACAAGGCCGGGATAAGCTACTTGAGATCAACTCCCATGGCGGCGATCGCGCCGCTAAGCTAGTGCAACGTCTAGCAGAACGTGATGAAGACACGCAACTTATCGGCTCGGTTATCCGTTTATGGGACATCATAGGCGTCGAGCAGGAAGACTGTGGTGAAAACACCATAGTGCTCAAGACCAGTGAACATATGATGTTCCCGACTTACCCGGGACTATCCGAAGACGGCATGACGATCACCTTCGACAGAGAAGTGGCCCTGTCCCGTGATGATATTGCCCTCATCACTCAGGAGCATCCTCTGGTTCAGACAGGTTTAGACCTGATCACGTCGTCTGAGACCGGTAGCACCAGCGTAGCCGTATTGAAGAATAAGGCACTCCCTGCGGGTACCATCTTCCTCGAGCTGATCTATATGGCCGATGCCTCGGCACCTAAATCTAGCCAGCTATATCGCTATCTGCCGCCAACGCCAGTGCGTATCTTGCTGGACAAGAACGGTAACAACTTGTCTGACAACGTCAGCTACGAGAGTTTTAATAAGCAGCTCAGTGCGGTCAATCGACATATTGCCAGTAAGCTGGTCAATGCCTATCAGACCGTTTTACATCCCTTATTTGCTAAGGGAGAAGAGTTTGCACAGGTTGAGCTTAAACTACTTGCCGAGAGTGCCAGAGCAAAAATGACTTCTCAGCTTACAGTGGAGCTCGAGCGTCTCGAAGCACTCAAGGCTGTTAACCCTAACATTCGTGACGAAGAGATCACTCACCTGAAGGATCAGATGACCGAACTCAATGGTTACTTGGATGATAGCTTGCTGCAACTCGATGCCGTGCGTCTGGTACTCGTGAGTCACGCTTAACCTAGGCGACTAGGCCCTAGGTTCGAGAACCTAGGGCCTATCCGTTTTCTATAACGAATACCTGCCTGTATAAATTAGGCTTTTCCCTCAATCCCCGCGCGATCCTGTTATACTTTATAGATCTCAAACCCATTCAGCTTTCCGTCTATGCCTTCTATCCCATCTCAGGTACTCGTTCCGCTTCTTAGCGCCTTATGCCTATCGGTGAGCTTTACCGTCATTGCTGCCGATCCCCTAGATGCCTCGCCTAACGAAGCTATGACCAAAGAGAGCATGGCTGAAGATAAAGCCGCTAAGCAGACCAAATATGATTATCTCCCCAAGGAGGAGGTCATAGAAATAACGGTAGGTGAGCAGCAGACTCAGGTATTAGTCAGGCCCTGGAGTGGCAAGAAACAACTGGGCACAGCCATCTTACTAGCGAATCCGGGCATGAGTGCCGATGGCGCTGGATTTCAAGCCTATTTGAGACGAAAGTTGAACCCTGCCGGTTGGGCAACTATCGCGATAACGCCACCTAAAAAAGTAGCGACACCTAACTTTGCCACCTCTGCAGAAGATATCGCCAAGGTCGGTGAAATGAAGGGAAATCAAAAATCCAATGAAGCAACTGAGCAATACTCAGATGAAATCTGGCAAGATATTCGTGAGAAACAAAGCCTGTTCATCAGTCAGAGCATGAACCAGCTCGACGCAATAGGCGCCCCTTATCCGGGTAAACGTTTATTGATAACCAGCGGACAGGGCGCCGGATTAACCATAGCCATGATAAGTAAAAACCTCTTGGTCAAGCCCGATATACTGGTGCTCATCAACCCCTATCTGAAGATGAAACATGAGAATCTGGCGCTAGCTAAGCAACTGGCAGAGTTAGACATACCCGTACTGGATATCCAATCTTTCGATGGTCATAGGGCCTCATCTGCGACGGCTCATACGAGAGCCGAGCTATCGCCGCAAAACTCCCCCTATCGATACAGTCAGCAGACTTTGGCACTTAACCTCACCAATCCCATGTCCTGGGAGACAGCCTTGAAGTCCATCGAGGGCTTTGCATTAAGAATCAGTAAGAGATAAGAGCCTTTAACAAGGCTCACTACCCTTTACCACCTGGCTTGCCTGTCTTTATAGGCCTTATCCGGTTCGCTTGTTTGCCGCTTAGCCGCTATCAGTCTATTTTTCCCCAGCAATAACTTGATTTGGCTGACAGACTCCCGGGATAACAAACTACGGATGCTTGAGCTCCAACTGTTATTTATGCTCATCTTAATTGCCGCATTGGCATCGGGTGAGGTCTTAGCTAAAACTGCGGCTAACTCGAGCGCTCGCACCATAGGCTCATCGACGACTTCAGTCACCAGGCCTTTAGACAAGGCATCTTGCGCACTGAGCACGCCTGCCGTCATCGTCAGCAATAGTGCCTGATCCTTAGATACCACTTCCCTTAGAGAGACAAGACCCGCCATATCCGGAACGAGTCCCCACTTAGCCTCCATGATCGACATCCGGGCATCAGAGGCCGCGATGCGAAAATCAGCGCCAAGGGCTATCTGCATGCCACCACCAAAACACACACCCTCAAGCACGGCGATAACCGGCACGGGGAGTCTGCGCCAGCCAATTGAGACCCTCTGGGCCAGGTTGGCATTGCCCGGAAGCCACTTAAACAACAGCTTAACCGCCTGCATGGGTGATTTAATCACACTCTTCACATCTAAGCCTGAACTAAAGTTGCCATCACTCCCCGAAAGAATAACCCCACGAACCGAGCGGTCCCGCTTTATTTCACCTATCACCTCATCGAGTTCACGGAACATATCGAAATTTAGCGCATTGCATTTTTCCGGCCGATTTAAGATGACATGGGCCACCTGCTTATCAATGTTTAACTGAACGAACTTCCTTGCCATATTACCCTCTACCATTAAACTGGTCAGTCCAGACAATTAGGTTAACATATTTGGATTATTTAACTAATAGAGATAACATACAAAGAAAATTTGACCAGCGTCAAAAAAATGGCATAGTATTTCCGCTTTGGACTCATGCTGATAGATAAAAATTGATATAATAAAGGCGCTAAATTTATCATTTGAACAAACGAGTTCAATAAATAAATGTTATCTTGAATTTATCATTTGAACAAATGAGTTCAATAATAAGTGTTATCTTGAATATATGGGCAGATTAGGATGTTGAAACGATAATGTCGATCCCGGTACTGATATGCGATGATTCCGCGCTCGCTAGAAAACAGATGGCGAGAACACTCCCCAAAGAGTGGTACGTTGACATCACTTTTGCAAATAATGGTGCCGAAGGTATTGAGGCCATTCGAGCGGGCAAAGGTGAGGTTGTTTTTCTCGATCTCAACATGCCTGTAATGGATGGCTATGAAGTACTGCAAACCATACAGCAAGAAGATCTCCCCGCTCTAGTCATAGTCGTTTCGGGTGATATTCAGATAAAAGCCCATGAACGGGTCAAGGCGCTGGGGGCGCTGGACTTTATCCAGAAACCCGTTAGCGCCGATGCTATCAGTAACATATTACAAGAGTATGGCATTCTCACCATTGAGTTAGGCGATGGCGTTGCAGACAGCCCAATGATCGAAGTCGACCTACTTGACGCCTGTCGAGAGGTCGCCAATGTCGCCATGGGACGCGCAGCCGATCTGCTGGCCAAGTTGCTCGATGTGTTCGTGCTATTACCTATCCCAAACGTGAATGTGCTCGAGGTCAGCGAACTGACCATGACCCTCAAAGCCACCGAAGAGCACAGTACGGTTTCCGCACTATGCCAAGGCTTTATCGGTGCAGGTATTGCCGGAGAGGCTTTACTGCTGTTCCATGACTCGTCCTTTAAAGATATGGCGAAATTAATGGGACTCGCCAACCCCGAAGATAAGAATACCGAGATAGAGGTCATGATAGATACGGGTAACGTATTGATTGGCGCGTTTCTCAATGGCATATCCGAACAACTGCATATGAAATTCAGCCAAAGCCATCCCGTTGTACTCGGGCGTCACTGCACAGTGAATGATCTTATTCATGATAATTCGGAGAAGTGGTCTCGCACCTTGGCCATGGAGATAAATTATCGAATCGAAGGTCATGATATCCAATGTGATCTGCTATTACTGTTTACCGAAGACTCATTACCGACGCTCAATTCTAAGCTCGGCTATCTGTTAGATTAAGTTGGATCTATCTATGGCATATGACCAAAGCGCAATGAACGAACTCCACTGGTTAATCGATATGGTACAAACCATAGAAGTTGGCTTGGTAGTATTAGATAAAAACTTTGATATTCAGCTTTGGAATGGCTTCATGGAGAACCATAGTGGCGTCTCGCCTAACTCTATCAAGGGTTCCAATCTGTTTGAACAGTTCGATTACCTTCCCGCCGACTGGCTGAAACAGAAGATGGAATCGGTTTTTTTGCTCAAGAACCGAGCGTTCATTAGCTGGGAACAGAGACCCTATGTGTTTAAATTTAAAAACTATCGTCCCATCACCGGACGAGCAGATTTTATGTACCAAAATGTCACTCTGTTGCCCCTCTCCTCGCTCACGGGACAGATCACCCATATCAGCATGATTGTTTATGATGTGACCGATGTCGCCATCAACAAGTTACAGCTAAAAGCCGTCAATGAACGTTTAGAGCACTTGAGTCAGACCGATGGATTAACTCAGCTGCATAACCGCAGATACTGGCAGATATGCATGCAAAAAGAGTTCGATCGCCACGCCCGTTATGGTGATAAAACCAGTCTGGTCATGTTCGATATCGATCATTTCAAGAGGGTTAATGATACCTATGGCCATATGGCAGGTGATAAGGTCATTCAACATATCTCTCACCTGCTTAAGCAGTCCCTACGTGAAACCGATTGCGCGGGGCGATATGGTGGTGAAGAGTTTTCTGTAGTGCTGGCAAAAACCAGTGCCCAAGACGCCCTTAACTTCGCCGATCGTTTACGCCACAAAATTGAAACCACTGAACTGGTTTATGAGGGCAAGTCTATCAAGGTCACTGTCAGCATGGGGATCAGCGATCTACAAGAACAGGTAGGCAACAGTGGCCAATGGTTATCATTTGCCGATCAAGCCCTTTATCAAGCCAAGAAGGCAGGGCGCAACAATTGTGTGATCTATACCAGTTCCATTAAGTAAGTGATCATTCAGCGCATAAATTTAATGGAATTGGTATTGCCCCAGACATAAGTGTCCCATAGATAGAAACAGAAAAGGCCCATAATGGGCCTTTTTAAGCTTAACCGAATGGGTTCAGACAGCTTAGTGAAGAGTCTCTTCGTCGTCTTCTTCAAAGTCTTCATCTTCATCTTCACGCACTTCATCACCGTTTTCATCGATGAAATACGTACCCCAACCGTCGTAGTCGACTTTCTGCTTAGCCGCTAACGTTAATAAGGCTTCACAAGCCTTATCGAGCTGCTCAACTTCAAGCTTATGACTTGCTACGGCATCGAAACAGTAGATAACAGAGCCATCTTCGAGCTCCATCTCTTCGGCATCATTGACTTCAAAACCGGATTTAAACGCATCTACAGCCGCTTTTTCCAGGCGTTCGAAGTTAGTCGATGAAAAGTGATGCTCAATTGTGTAGTCGGCATCCGGATGTGAACCGTCACCAAGAATAGCATCGACTATCTCTTGGTTTTCTTGTTTCTGTGCCTTAAGTAAACGCTCAATTGACATGGATGACTCCCAATAAAAAATCTCGGCAAATTATATACCAGTTCCATTAAGTAAGTGATCATAAATTTAATGGAATTGGTATAAATCAACACCCGTGGAATGGTATTAATCCAGACATAAAAAAGCCTCCGACAATGGAGGCTTTTTTATCAACTATCGACCCATTTGGTCTACTTGGCCATTAACGCCGATGCTTCCCGGTTAAGCTGAGTCAATCTGGCTGACATTAGTGCGTGGATACGTTTTGAAAGCTCTTTGACCTGATTCTTAGCCAAGCCCTTGGTCTCGATAGGCTCCATCATCTCTATGATGACCACGCCATTGTCCCAACGATTCATCTTGATATGCCCCTGACACGAGGCCAATACAGGTACCATAGAGACACCGGCTTCGATTGCAGTATGGAAGGCACCTGATTTGAAAGGCAGCAAGCCCTTACCTTTGGAACGTGTACCTTCGGGAAAGATCCAGATAGATAAGCACTTATCTTTAATCTTTCTGGCTGTTTGCGCCATGGTTTCGAAGGCTTTATTACGGTTCTTTCTGTCAATCAGAATATTGCCCGATAACCAGTATATCTGACCGAAAAAAGGCACCCAGGCGAGACTCTTCTTGCCCAGACTCACGGTTCCCTTAGGCACCGCAGCAGTATGAGTGAACATATCGAAGTTATTTTGGTGATTAGCGAGATAGATACAAGGTTCATCTTTCAAGCCTAAACTAGGCTTACGCACTATGACCTTGATGCCTAACACAGGTGCGGCATAGGAAAATATTTTAGCGAACATGTGTACATTATCTCGATGACGAGGTCTGAGCAGACAACAAAGGCCACCAAAAACAAATGCTAGCAACAGCATCACAGCTAATATCAACGATCTGAGGATTAACAGCACAACATACTCCCATGATTCTAATCGCGTCATTATAGCCAGCAAGAGGGCATGACTCAATATTTTGTTTACGTTTGTAGCCCGAGACTGATATGTATCAATTAGAGTAAACAGACTAAAAAATGCGATTATCTGATGAGGACCATAATCGCATCCAGAAGCATTAGCCTAATTTTAGTTAACCTTAACCTGCATAGCGGCTTCCTGAGCAGACTTTTTAGTCAAACTCAGTACCAACCTAAACAGGATAGCACTGACCGCAAGCGTGGCCACAATGGCGGCGCCGCTCGGCAGATCCAGAGTTGCAGAAAGTAGCAAACCAAGAATGTAACCCATTAGTCCCACCATATAAGCAGCCCCCAGCCTATATTTAGACCCAAACTTATTGACCGCGAGTGCGGGTAATATCAAGGTACTAAACACCAGATAAACTCCAACCAACTCGACCGATAAGGTGATCACTATGGCGAACAGAATATAGAAACCACTGCCTTCGAGCAGCTTAGGCTTGAAGAAAACCACGGCTAATACCAGCGCGGATACACAAGCAGGCCAGATAAGTTGTGACCAGTTGACCCAGAGTATTTGCCCCGATAACAACTGTTTAAGCATCTCTGCCCCATGGGGATCGTTGGACAGCAGCAACATGGCAGCGACGGCTGACAGCACGTAAAAACAGCCAATTATTGCCTCGAGTTCATCGGCCATACACTTAGATAACCAGGCAATAAACCCCGCTCCGGCAAGGGCAAACAGGGCCGGCATCCACACATTAGAGAAAGGTAGATGCTCAATATCATGATTGAGGTGGGCGACAATCGCTCCCAATGCAGCCACTTGCGCAATCGCAAGATCGATGAAAATAATTCCCCGCTTTAGTACCTGCTGACCGAGTAACACATGGGTCGACAACACCAGCACACCTGCCGCTAATGCAGGCAGGAGAATTGAGATTAAATTAATATCAAACATGGGCGAATACTCGCTTGTTGAACGTAATCGAATAGAAGATAAGGACAGTGGATAAACCACTGCCCTTATCGAGTTGCTCTAGCTAGCTTTTACGCTAAGTAAGAGATCTAACACACTGTCGTAGAGGCTGAAGAGATCTTGACTCTGATCGTTGCCACCAACCGACATGGGGAGCACCTGAACCGGTAAGTTTGCACGCTCTCCCAGCCAATTGGCGCCACGCTCATCCTGATAAGATGCCACGATAATCGCCATCACATCACCCGCCTCCGTTCGCGTCAGCAAACTGGCAAGATGACTGCTACTAGGTGGTAAGCCAGGCTTAGGCTCCAGATCGGCAACTTGCTCAATACCTACCCAATTGAACAGGTATTTGAAGCTGGAGTGATAGGCGATAACCTTCTTGCCGTGCAGAGGCGCCGCTTTCTTCTCCCAAACCGGGATCGCCGCAGTCCATCTCTGGCTAAAGTCAGCCAAGGCCGACTCATATTCCGCTTTGCTGGCCGGATCGACGGCGGTGAGCTTAACCGTAAGAGCCTGAGCTACTTTCAACATCCGCTCAGGTGAGAAGTGAAGATGAGGATTCCCCTTAGCGTGGACATCCCCCATGCTTCGATCCACAGATTTAAGCTGATCTAAGGTTTCAACCTGCTCGGCGGCATAGAAGAGACCCTGGTCAGTTGAGCGCACCTTAGCGTTAGATGATTTCATCTGCAGCATAGGCAGCCAACCAATCTCAAGATCGGCGCCGGCACAGACAGCGATATCCGCCTGACGCATCTTAGCGATCAGACTCGGTCTGGCTTGAACCTGATGGGGATCTTGCATCGCGGTCGTCGCCGAATAGATCCTGGCATTTGGTGCCAGCTCCTTTGCCAGAGCCGCGTACTCAGGCTCACAGGCAAAGATATTCAATTCGGCAGATGCCATGCTCGAATAACTCACTACTACTGCGGCTATTGCCGACTTAACTAACTTAGAATTGATGCGCACCGTGAGCCCCCAGAGTCATTACATATTGAAGAGTTAGTACGTTATCGTCTTCGATACCGAAGTAATTGGTTCCTTTCTGATTGGTGTACTGCAGACGTACCGTTGAGAAATGGCTGTGATGCCAAGCCAGGCTCACTTCAGTTTCCTTTAATTTCTGGGCATCGAAATGATCCCCATGAAGTTCCTGAACATCGGTCTCACCATAACGTACACCGGCGGACCAGTTTGGACTAAACTGATACACGCTACTCAGATACCAACCTTGCATATCGTCGACACTCGCTGTCGAATCATGGTCATCTTGGAGGGGAGCAAAGTCTGTCACCTTGAAGTATTCACCACTGACTGTGAGGTGTTGATATTTATAGTTGCCGTTTGGAGCCCACTTATAAACGAAATCGGCAATATAGGTGTTCTCACCGGTAAAAGTAGCGCTGTGGCTGTGGTCGTGACCTTCATCTCCCGCCGCCAATGCGGCATGCTCTTCGTGCTCACCTTCGACCATGCGGCCATTCTCGTTACGCATGTAACTTAGACCAGCCTGCCATGAGCCATTACCGATATCGCCACCGATTTTGGTATAGGCGGTGTAGACACCAATATTCTTATAATCACGCTCGGCGTGGTCGCTATCAGCTTCATGATCATCATGCTCACCACCGGCGGCGCGCATGCTGTCACCCTTGAAACTCTCCAAACCCATGGTCCAGTATAGATCCGTTGGCGCCACATAGTTTACACGCACACCGTCATCGAAATAATGACTGCCGAGGAAGGCACGATATGCCGCTGGACGGTCCGAGAAGGCGTCGGTATGAACATGTTGATTGTTCAAGTAGCCTACGTCAGATAGGAAACGGCCCGCACGGATCGAGAATCCCCACGGCATGGCTAAGGTTTGAATGAAGGCTTCTTCCAGGCCCAGCTCAGTTTCGCCATCGTGCATCTCAATCACTGCGGTCAACTTACCGTAGAACATATCGTCTATGTTGGCACTCATGGCTATCTCGGTGTGACCTAAGCCGAAACCTTCACCGCGTTCGGCCATCGGACGCTCGGTGTTTTGATAGTAACCATCGAGTACGGCACTGATCGCCGGATTCGTTAGCGTTGGATTCTCAGCGAAGGCAGAAGTCGTAAAAAAGGCACATGCAGCGGCCACGCATGATACGCGGTTATTAAAAACGGTCATTTGTTTCTCCAAAATACAGCATAAGTCCCCTAACATTTATATATATATTAAGTAATTAGGTGCTAGGCGGACTAAATCAAAAAAATCGTATTACTGAAGTTAACTAGACAGACGCACGCTCAAGCCAAGGGCCTATTAGCCCTAATAGCTTTAGTCAGGCCAGACTTAGCCCTAACAGCTTTATTGGATGTCAGACAGGTACAAGGAGTACAGTCATCCAGTCCAAAAACTGAGCTTACGATTGAAATTAGTTAACTAAGATTGATCTGATTTACGCGGCAGGAGGGGCGCGACTGCGGAAAACACTGACATGTGACGCCAGACGCTCACATACACGATAGGCAACAGGTTCGAATGTTTGAATTGCAGCCGGAAGGGTAAATGGAACACTAGGTAAGAGTTTATTAAGCTGATGTTTATGGAAACAGAGGGTACAGTGACCCTGAGCACCATGATCTATATGCTCAACGCTATGGACAGAAGCGGCAAAAGACAGGCAGATCAATATGGCTGATAGCCATAAAGCAATTCCTCGTCTCACACTATTACTGACCATGAATACCACCGTTGAAGACACAGATTAACAGCCTACCCCGAATCGAGACGAGGTAAAAGCGCGTCCAATTTTATGCAAACAGAGGGTTAAGTCAAGTTACGATTGTAATAAAATGAGGTGAAATCCACAAAATAAATGTAAGCAGAAATGAGTCTGTGACGAGAAAAGTGTGTATAACTGACGATCTTAATTGAAAAATATCATCATAAAATATGATCGGCATCACTCAAAGCTGGGCCACAATTAATACTGACTTAAGCTCTAAAGTTTAAAATTACCACAGATAGCTAATAAGCTAATCCTATTTGAACGAGCGTAAACCCATCAGGGGAGTAAACACCATGTTAGAGTTCCTACGTGAAAACGGTAAAATGATCTTTTGGATCACTTTTTTCTTCGTCGCCATAGGTGGCGGGATCTACTATGTCGATGCCGCATTGGAAGCACAAGTTACGGTCATTAATTAAGTTAGGCTTTCAATACAATATATTTCAGCAACAGTTAGCGATACTTCTGCCTATGCTCACTATCGTCGACCTCTTTAACCTCTGGAGCTTGGGTTACTCTTAGGTGATCCATCATATGGCTGACAAGTAAGACAATCACAGCCACTATGGCCAGAGGTGTCGTTAGGTTACGCATCTCGGGCTCAAAATAACCATAGACTAAAGCAGCGACTCCAGAATAGAAGGCGGCGATTTTTAAACGTGTGAGAATAGGATTCTTACCTAACCAGGCATCACAATGGGGGCATTGAATCTGCGCGTTTAACCCCTTACCACGCTGGTCTTTGACCGCATTGACACCAAAAGTCTTACTACAATGAGTACATAACACAGGCTAGTTCTCTTTCGTTTAACAATAATTCGGTGACAGAGTTTAACAGAATCTGAGTTAAAAAAATGCTCCTTGTTCAAGCCCGCTCCCCCTTTCGGCCCTAAATTACCATCTAGTTATCAAGCATTAATTTAATTAACGAATAACGGTAATTTGCTAATGATAATTTACACTAGCCCGATCAAAGTAATACTATAAGCGCCTAAAAAAGTAACAGGATCTTACTATGTATCGCACAATCACCCTGATCATGCTCACTCTCATGACGCTTATTGGGACTCAAGTACACGCCGAAGAGGCTGATATAGCTTACGAGCTCACCTCTTTACAGCAATCGATCCATCGCGATGTCATCCAGTTGCGCAAGGACAAAGGTGAGTTATCTCAATTCACCGAATACCGTATCAAGCAAAAATCGGCTCAATTACATCAAAGACTCGAAGAGTTAATCAATGTGGACCCCTTAAGCGTCGAGCTGCTGACTCCCTATGTTAAAGATCATCTCAAGTTTATTGAAGATGTCGATGTTTACTACCGAGGGCGCATTGCCAGTCTGAAGCTGATGTTGGGTAGAGACAATGACGCCGATATCATGGTGCAGCTCACCAATAAAGAGTTAGATCGTGATGAGATGCTACAAGCCAAATCAGAGGCTTTGAATTGGGCTCAGCAGCTGTCTATCGATACCGGCGATAAGAAGCAACAATTCACATCTAGCATGATTGAGCGAGCCGATAACTTAGACAGTTTGGTGCATTTCACTCAAGACAGATTGAAAGCTGCGGTGGGTGATGCCAGCCTAGCGGGTAAGGATGTCTCGGGCGAGCAAACTGCTAAGGTCACTCAGCTTAATGAGAGACTGTCCCATAGCAGTTCCAGTCTAGCGGTCGCAATTCAACTGCTGGATAATTTAGGCCAGGACACATCTGAGTTAAAACAGACCCTGTTTAGTACATCTGGCGACATCACTCAGGATGTACTCAACCTGGACGTTGCCAGCAGTCTGGTCGAGCAATGGCTAACGACGGCCAAAAATCAGGCCATAGATAATGGCCCTAGCGTGGTTTTCAAGGTATTTATCTTCCTGCTCATCTTAATGATAGCCAGCTTAGTCGGCAAAGGCGTTGAGAAGCTGGTCAGGAAAGCGGTGGGCAACTCCAAACTCAAGTTCAGCAAGCTGCTGCAAGAGTTCTTCACCTCTTTGTCGGGTAAAACGGTATTCGCTATCGGTGTGCTGATAGCGCTATCTCAGCTCGGTTTCGAGCTAGGCCCCTTATTAGCAGGTTTCGGTGTTGCCGGTGTTATTATTGGTTTTGCCCTGCAAGACACCTTGTCTAATTTTGCCTCCGGCATGATGATACTGGTCTACCGCCCCTATGACGTCGGTGACCTTATCAATGCGGCAGGCGTGACTGGTAAGGTGAGCCACATGAGCCTGGTATCCACCACAATTAAGACCTTAGATAACCAGAGGCTCATCATCCCGAACAACAAGATCTGGGGTGATACCATCAATAACATCACAGTTGAGCACCAGAGACGTGTCGATATGACCTTCGGCATCGGCTATGGTGACGATATTGAGAAAGCAGAACGTGTGCTTATGGATATCCTCGTATCACACCCTAAAGTACTCAATAATCCTGAACCTATGGTCAAGCTGCATACCTTAGGTGAGTCTTCGGTAGACTTTATCGTACGCCCTTGGGCGAAACCTGAAGATTACTGGGATGTTTACTGGGATGTTACCCGTGAAGTGAAGATGCGCTTCGACAGAGAAAACATCAGCATTCCGTTCCCACAACGCGATATACATGTTTATCAAAGCTAACAAGCGCTAACACCAATAGGTATAGCACCACAGAACAAGAAGTTCCTAGGATCTAGATCCTAGGAACTTCTTGTATACCAACCTCATTAAATATCTGCTCAGTTCAGAGCCACTCAGGCTTTTCAATTCAAGACGTATTGATGTAGAAATGGTTATTCCCTTTTAAGTCAGTGCAACACAGAAGTGGAACGCCTGAGAGGCTCACGTAGTGCGGGTTTCAAAGCCCTTTATGCTGCGTTACATGTTCTCGATATAGAATAACTATTAGCTTCAAACATCCGCCTTGCCTACAGCGCTTTGAACTCCCGCTGAAAGATCACATATTTAATAGGGTTGGTATTAAGCCAAGCCAACTATCTCATCTTGCTCATTAATATCGATATTCAAGTACCCAGGCTTAACGCCTAAGCCAGGCATGGTCATCACCTTACCGACCAGGGCTGTGATAAAGCCCGCTCCGGCATTGATCTTAAATTGGGTTATTGGCAACTCGAAATCTGTTGGGATCCCTTTCACCTTAGGATCGTGACAGATAGACAGAGGTGTTTTTGCCACACAGATGCCTAACCCATCTAACCCCATGGCTTTTATCTGATTGAGCTGCTGTTTTGCTTCATGAGTTAAGGTGATCCCTTTCGCCCCATAGCCAGCTTCGGCAATCGTCATTAGCTTAGCTTCCATACTGATATCTAACGGATAGAGAAATCTAAAATCAGCTGCTTGCTGCGTGGCACTCACCACGGATCTTGCCAGTGCCTCGGCGCCGCTAGCCCCTTCACCAAAGGCCTCACTGACTTCACAGCCAAAGGCTGATGTTGCGGCCACGGCCCCTTTAAGCCATTGGATTTCTGTCTCGATATCCGTTGGAAAACGATTAATCGCCACCACGACGGGAATGCCGTATTGACTCACATTGTCTATGTGCCACTTGAGATTAGCAAAACCGGCCACCAGTCTTTCCATGTCAGGCAGATTAATATCGTGTCCAGACTCGAGCCCAGAATTGGCCTTGAGGGCTTTTAGGGTCACCACGACAACAGCCGCATCGGGCGCCCTGCCAGATTCTCTGACCTTGATATTACAGAATTTCTCGAAGCCCATATCCGAGCCAAAACCTGCTTCCGTGACCACGAAATCTGACAGTTTTAGCGCGATTCTATCGGCGATAATCGATGAGTTGCCGTGTGCAATATTAGCAAAGGGACCGGCGTGGATGAAGCACGGGTCTCCGGTTAACGTCTGCATCAGGGTCGGCTCGATGGCATCTCTCATGATGACAGTCATAGCACCAGCAACGCCCACATCTTCTGCCGTAATTGGCGTCCCTTGGGTATCTAACGCCAGTATCAGGCGACCGATACGTCGGCGCATGTCCTTCAGGTCCTGGCTCAAGGCGAGTATGGCCATCAGCTCTGATGCCGCCGTGATATCGAAGCCGGAATCATGTACGGGTCCGTTATTGTCCCCTATCCCCACGCTGATGTTTCTCAGACTGCGCTCATTATGATCCACAACCCTGCGCCATAGGATCTGCTTAGGATCGATATTGAGAGGCTCAGATCCGGATTGTGCAACATACTCCTGTCGAGATAATCTGGATTCATGAAACAAGCAAGCATCGATAGCCGCGGCCGCTAAGTTGTGGGCACTGCTAACTGCATGAATGTCGCCGGTGAGATGCAGGTTAAGCTCCTCCATCGGCACGACTTGGGCATATCCGCCACCAGCCGCTCCGCCTTTTATGCCAAATACAGGCCCCATGCTGGGCTGACGAATACAAGCGGTAGCACGCTTACCTATGGCATTTAACCCTTGGGTCAGGCCAATAGTCGTGACTGTCTTACCCTCACCGAACGGAGTCGGAGTCACAGCAGTGACAATCACCAGCTTCCCCTCCTGGTTTGCTTGCAGGCGATTTAATATCGATAAATTGATCTTTGCTTTAGTATCGCCAAATAGCGATAGTTCACCGGGCTCTATGCCTAACTTATTCGCGATATGCTTGATTGGACTAAGCTTTGCTTGACGAGAGATCTCTATATCTGACAGCATTATTTGCTCCTCTTCTTAAGAGATGAATTGATTTTAGTTGAGTAAAAGTGTGTAGGATAACGGCCAAGAATATAGGCGATCTATGACATAGGCTAAATAGCCAAAGTGGGATTAGTGAAGCTTATTTAAGCTTTTTTGAATCTAAATCAATAAATAGTAATCTAGTAGAATAAAGCTAGCAGAATTGAAGCGGCCCAGGCATCGAGCCGGCTAGCGTTAGACAAGCAGCAACCGGCATAGTATTCCTTAATCTCCAATGCTAAAAAACAAAAAAGGCGCCAATGGCGCCTTTTCTATTCGAGTCATACTAATACCAATTAACATAGGTATTTTCTATCACAGGAAGCTGATTTTTCCCGAGAGATGTGGGCGACGACCCCGTTTATCTCTGAGTTCAAAGACTAAATCATCTTCATTGGCCTCGGAATCGAAGGTCACATCGGCAGGCATTAACAGTGGCAGCTTAAATGCAACTTCCACCTTGCAGGGACGCTCGCCAATTTGCGGCATCATCTGGGCGATGCAGCGAGCCTTAGACCACATACCGTGGGCTAACACACGGTCGAAACCAAAACGTTTCGAGAGCACGGGGTGAAGATGAATAAGATTATAGTCTCCCGATGCCTTCGCATAACGGCGACCTAAATCATCGGCTAAACTCCAGGCCTCGGGTGACTCCCAAGCCATGGCATTAGCCTTAGGTGGGCGAATACGGCGCTTACCATTCTCGATACGATAGAGGTAAGTAGACAATGACTCCCAAACCAATTCACCATCGACAAAAGCTTTCGAGACTAAATCGAATTCTAAGCCTGAATCCGTCACTGTGCTACTCGTTAAGGCACACTCAATATCAAATTTTTCATCGATATTTAACATTCTGTATTGAGAAATACTGTTCTTAAGATGAATCATGCCTAGCAGTGGGAACGTGATGCCATCATGAGTAAAGATAACCGCATGCAGACGAAATGCCATGACATACATGTAAGTCATGGGCAGTGTCTTGCCGTCGAAGTCGAAGCCACATACCGATGAGTATTGAGCCACTTTATCCTGCGATAAGCTGACATTAGAGGCTGAAACGTAGATCCGTGGCAAAGGCTGCTCATTCCACCCAGGCTTACGCCCGAAGAAGATCTTACGATAGAGGGAAAACAGAGAAGGCATCGCCTTCAATTCAATAGAATAATCATTTTCCACGTTAACCGAACCTTTCAAATTTTATCTCACCAAACAGCTCTCAAGCCGGCGAGTATACCTTAAAGTGCGCCAAATACGCTAAATTCAAACTGAATTAATCTATTTCAAATAGGTTTTGAGCGTACACAAGGCGACAGGCTTCGATGAGAATAGCTATATCTCCATGGTTAAAAGTGTAAAACAGATATCGCCATATTTTGATCGACATTTGGACTGAGTTTTGATTAAAATCCATCTATATAAATCGCCAAAAGTAATGTCCTGACACTAAAATAAACCTGGTTTCAAAAGAGCTCGATCTGGTTATCCTCTTGCTTTTTGACGATATTATTAAGATAGACCTTCTCTTCGGTCATCATCTGACCTATGCGCGCAGGTGACATACGTTTCAACAAGACTTTACCGCTATTAGGGTGAAACAGCACCTTACGCGGCCAGGGACCGCCCAAGTCCTCCGACTCTATAGGGATCCCCTCGAGTTTCAGATATTCCTTCACAAACTCTATGTTAGATTGACCGACATTGAGCACTGACATCTTAGTTATCTGCGCCCCACCAAACACTTTTGCCTTCAATCTTTGTCGTTGACCACCAGAGGTCAAGATGCCATTGATCAATTGTTCCATGGCCAAGTTTCCATAGCGACACGAATAACTTGTCAGTTGATGCCAGTCTTCATGAAGTTCCTTCTCGGGCAAGAGGAAGTGATTCAAGCCCCCGATCCCCAATAAGGGGTCCCAGATACAGGCGGCAACGCAGGAACCCAAACGGGTGAAGATATATTCGTCATGGGAGGATATATAGAAAGCGCCGGGGTCGACTCTGGCTATGACCTTGTTATGCTTCCTATCCCAGTTTCTGGGGATCTCCTCGAAACCCATTCGGGGGGGAGGAATTGCGACAGCTTGCATTCAGCCTCCTTGCTGTTAATTTAACCAACTCAAACTCTATCTAAGATGCGAGTATTGTTTTGAGTACCAATATGAGTCCAAAGTATAGTCAGGCAAATGCAGGCTAACCCTAATACTTAATCATTATTTAATCCTATTGAGTTGGTGATTAACATTAACTCTGGGATTAATTGGTATCAATCACACGCCTGCAGCCAACAGCTTTTCACCTTAGCACCGTGCTGAGTCATCTCCATGGGAATACTTCTATCGCCAACAAGGTGGCCGGCACCGATAATGATAAATAGCGGTTGCTGAGTGTCAGGCTCTTGCATTAGCTCACGAATTCTCGCTGCCATATCTATGTTTCGTTGCCAGAGCAATTTGTCCAACATAAAGATATCCTCCTCATCTGACATCTGCCCCTCCATAAGCTCGGCGATATGTGCCGCATCTCCTGTTCTCCATGCCGTAACCAGGCCATGCATATCTTCATCCGGTGACTCTATAGCTTCTCTCACCATGGCCCACTGAGACTCCTCATCGAAGGAGGAGAGTAACTGAAACTGGAACTCGGTACTCTCTAGTTCTAACAAGGGGCGGCCTTGATTGTTAGCAATAAACCTCTGATCTACACCATAACCTGCACTGTAACCTAGCTCCTCGAACCGATTCATTCCCAGTTGCATCGACTGCAGCCAAGGCGCGAATCCACTCAGAGCAGCACACACACTGCCTCTTGGCTTACAGTAGGTATCGAGTACAGTCTTAGTTTCAACGTCTATGGGAAGCTTATTCAAGCCATATTTTCTTATCAAGGCCATGATGTCGGCACTGCCCGCATCGGCCTCGACAACTAAAGAGCCTGCCGACTCAAATTTAGCTTCGATCAGCGGTGCCATAGGATAGAAATCAGCCCGACCCACATGAATGGAACCGAGTAGATAGGCTGTCTGACCTTGATAATCGATCTTAAAAAAGGGAGGCCTATCTTCTACTGCAGCCTGGGTCGATGCGATAAAACCCGAGAAAGCGAGCCATACAACACCGAGTAATAACCTATGCCGACTTGTTGCCATCTGATTAGCCCCTTATAATCTCTATAATTTAAAAGTTTATGCAATGAGAGGCTTTTGTGCCACATACACGTGTTATTGAACAATTGAAACAAAACTTACAATCGGCCTATCGTAAATCCATCGATGCAGATGGCAAGCTCGATGAGTTAAAAAAAGCGGGTCATGCTAAGTTCAATAGGATCTTCACTCAGACTGAAGGCTTCACCACCAACAGCAATCGCTTTAAGCCCTATGTCCAGGAGCTTGCCGATGAACTCGAAGCGCTACCGACTGATAGCGAAAATATGCCTGCTGCATTAGAGAAGTTTGTACGCAAGTTAGGCGTATTGATTCAGACATTACAGGCATTGAAAGAGCAATCAAAATAATCTGTCAACTCTGAAGACGACACAAAAAAGGCTAAATAAGCGATTCGCTCATTTAGCCTTTTTGCATTTATCACATCAAACTAAAACTTAAATTTTAGGCTCAACCGTCTTCTTCATCCAGTCGGCAAGTAACTTGTTCTCATATCTTAATGGCTTATCGTTCACGCGACCTATGTTATGCATGAAGCCCATATCGGTCAGCTTCTCGTTACCTACCATGACCACCTTATCGCCCTCGAGTACAGAATAGCTAAAGGTAATACGAGGCGGATAGATATCTTTGACTAAGCGAATATCATTCATGGTCGCACCGAATGTCGGCCTGACATCGCCGGCAAGATCTAAGTCTGTCACGATCAACTCAAGTTTTTGTTCAGGCTTGAGAATTTTTCGTGCCTCTTTATCTAGACCCTTGGTTAATGTTTCAAACGTACGGGCCTCATAACGCGACTGAATATCGCTCACCGCTTTGACATCACGAAAACTCTTAGGGTCTTGCCAAGTTATCTTGACCACACCTTGCTCTGTCACTGGATTTTCAGCCACATCATCGGCAACCGCGCAACCAGAAAGCATCGCGCCAGAAACCATAGTTCCTGCTAGTAATAGATGGGTTAACTTCATATCAGCCTCCTGGGCTAAGTGTTCTCTATGGCATTTAGCGTACAAAATCTAACCTGAATATGAGCTTAATGCAAAACAATTAGTGACTATTCACTTGTATCGTACGCCATTTATATTAGACCGTAACACACTAGATTTAATTACATAATAATGAGATAAAACTGTATCAAAAGTTATCATTGATAAATAGAATAGCGTCACTCAATGCTAAAAAATCCTGACATAAAATGAAAAATGCCCCCGCAATTATTCTTGTTACTCTGATTTTCATCGCTCTTGGTACTAGCCTCTATCTTATCAGTAGCTCAGAAAAGAGCCACTCACCTGAAACATGGTCCTCTTTCGTATATACCAATGGCTACAATTCGGGTCGATACAAGAAGCAAGATGACTTCATCAACTATGAGGCCTGCCGTGAACACGCATTAGAGACGTCGGTCAAGTTTGATAACGCCCCCTGGGAATGCGGGCTAAGGTGCCGCTTCGACTCCAGCCGACAGGGGTTTCAATGTGAAACAATGAAAAGAGAATAAGCACTGCTTTTTAGCCTATAAACCTGAGTGACCACACCTTTATACCAATTGGTATATCAGTTCAGCAGATATTCAAGTTGGCGATGATAATATGCAACACAATATCTATCCAAGCACTATGAGTATGAGTATAACTATGACTTTTTCACTAAAAAATATATTAATGTTCTCTCTTCTCACCGCATCTTCTTTAGTGAGTGCTACCGACCTATCTAGTTTAGAGATAGATGAGACGAAGGCTACGGCCGACGAAGTGCTTAGCCAGTATCAGGCCATCGCCGATGACATGAGTGCAGAAGCCCAATTAGACAGGATAGATCAGCAACTCGACCAAGAAAACCTCGAAATGCTACAGCCAATCTGTACCGAATACTCTATCGACATGGATACCGGTGAAGAGATCTGTACCTCACTATAATCCGTATAACGAATCCACATATGCAAGTGGAATGACACTTGCTCATACTGTCGAAATAAGTGTAGAAAACTGAAGCGAGGCAATCTACGCCTCGCCTTCCTTACAGCTCCCGAGCCAACGTCTTCAAAATAGCTATTACCGACTCTGAATCAGGCATCTCACTCTAAATCAAACCGCTCACTTTTCATTCAGCTTAGGTTCATGGTTTACCGTTTAACATACTGAATAAGTTAACGAGCACTAGCACTCTTTTGAGACAAGGTTTCGAAAGAACAAGCTTAATACCAGAGGATGACACCTCTTCATCGACAATTTAAGACAGATGTCGACTAAGAGCAAACGCTTCCTTATCTGGTCACAATACATTTTGGAGACATTTTATGAGCCATGCAATCACGAAAACTAAAGTCAGCTTCTCTGGTAAAATCGCCCTACTTTCAGTCTTTATCATAGGCGCTATGATCACAGGTCAAGCATCCGCCAATGGCTTTACGCCTTCGGAACAGGCCGCGGTCAATCAACATATGGAACTCTTGTCAGTGCAGCAAGATAGGTCAGATGAAGCTATGATTGATAACCAGCAACAAGATTTCGACGCTGGTTTGGAAAAGGCTGAAAACAAGTTTATGAGTAATATCTGTAACGAACATGGACGTGAATATGATAATGCCACCGAGGTCTGTTACGAGCAGAAGTGATTTTTCACTAATACCAACTAGGTATAGATACTCAATAAAAAAAGCGAGGTTAGCCTCGCTTTTTTACGTTCCCCTCTCTAAAAATCAGCAAACAAAGCCAGTTTAGAATGGAAACCTTTGACTCAATTGCGGATAAATAAGTTTTAACTGCTTTTTCTTAGTCGTGAACTTTTTACCTTGTGGCGTCGCTTTTCCGGAAGGGATAAAAGGAAGTTCCTCGCCAGTTCTATCTTCGAAGATCTGACCGGCTATCAAATCATATTCATCCAAAAACGGGTAAGGATAACCATCTTTCTCCGGCCACTGAGTTAACAGGGCAATCTCATCGGGATTGGCGATCACTTTTTCGAACCATTCTTGACCCAATGAGATTAGAAAGCATCGGTACTCGGCAAAAGCATATTCTGAATCACAACCAGTAATAATATAAGCCGCCCCCCAAATAGACCAAAAATAGGATCTGCGCATCTGCTGCCCGAATATTTTATCGAATTCGAGCAATTCCTGGTCAGATAGTCGTTCTAATTTACTCTTAAGGTTATCGGCAAGGTTTATCTGGTCTTGCGCGGGTGTCTCTCTCGTTACCAGTTGCCAGAATTCTATTTCAGTCATTGGCTATCTTCACTCTCATCTACTGCTTTTGACTATTCTAACCAATATACTGACTCGAGACAGTACAAATTCTCTGATAGGAAAGAGGGAGTCGGTAAAACTATCAATAGAGGTGTCAGCCGATTACCCCCTTAAAGAAAATGGGATATACCTTTGACAGCGCTGATGGACTTTTCTACACTCGCCAGCAATTCCTAGCATCAAAATAAACTATCACTTAGGTTCTATGAGACATTCAATGAAAAAACCACCCTTAGGCTTATCTATACTCATGTTCCTATATTTCGCCTTGGCCCTTGTCGCCCTTTTTCGGGCCGTCAACACCCAAGCCGTGGATCTATTTTCTCTAGGGGTTATCCCTGTTCTCATAGGTTTGGTGCTAAGGACTAACTGGGCCAGCATTGTCTTTAAAGTTTACCTAGGCATACAGACACTGGGATTATCGGCACTGGGTGGCACAGCCATTATCGCCTATCAAATCTCGCCACAAGATGTCAAAGTCATCCTTGATGGACATGATATTCCCGTCCCCCTTATAGCAATAATCGCCGGCCTACTCTTGTCATTCCAGATTTATCTTGCCCTGGCCAAATCCACTCAGGCCTACCTGCAAACGGAAGAATCAATCAAGCAAGAATAAGCTGTTTGATCATGCATGATCTTTGATGTAATTTAGCCGCTACACAATGATAACAATATTCCGAGAATCGTGACGATGAGCATGCTACTCCCAAGTGAACTTTCAATACTGCTGGTTGAGCCCTCTGATACTCAAAGAAAAATAATCAGTAACAGTTTGAATCAGGAGGGCATTAATCACATTCAGACTGCCAAGACCTTAGATGAAGCCCTCACTATCATAGACAGACATCAACCGGATCTTGTTGCCAGTGCCATGCACTTCGAAGATGGTACGGCATTAGATCTGCTCAAGCAGCTCAAAGGCAATGACAAATATCAAGATATACAGTTTATGTTGGTCTCCAGTGAATGCCGTCGTGAGCATCTGGAGGCTTATCGCCAATCCGGTGTAGTATCGATATTACCAAAGCCTTTCTCTTCTGAGCATTTAGGTAAGGCGCTTAACGCCACCATAGATCTACTCAGTAATGATGAACTCGATCTCAACCATTTCGATGTTCATAACCTTAGGGTATTGCTTGTGGACGACAGCCTGATGGCGAGAAATATCATTAAACGCACCATAAACAATTTAGGCCTAAGGCAGATCACTGAAGCCAGCGATGGTGCCGAAGCGATTGAACTGATGAAGTCGAACATGTTTGATCTGGTGATCACAGATTACAATATGCCAAGTGTAGACGGACTCGCCCTCACCCAGTTTATTCGCAATGAAAGCCAACAATCCCATATTCCTATCTTAATGGTGTCATCTGAAGCGAACGAAACACATCTGAGTAATGTGTCTCATGCTGGGGTCAATGCCCTCTGTGACAAGCCCTTCGAACCTCAACTGGTTAAGCGACTTCTTTATCAACTGCTCGATGAATAAGAAAAAGCTTGCTGTAGTAAGACAAAAATGGACCCGATAACTGATCCACCACTAGACTAAATGCTCGATGATTCGTCAAACAAGCACATTTTGATGATTATTTACTCAAAAATTGACCTGAAACGCCATTTCAGGGCGCTAAAACCCTTTAAAAATGGCTAAGCTTATGGCATGTTACGTAGAGCAATTACTAAGTACCTAATGTGGTTAGCTTAATTAAATCTACGGAAAGAAGAGACGATTCAAATGAATAAGACTGAACTTGTTGCAAAAATGGCTGAAAATGCGGACCTGACTAAAGCAGAAGCTGCACGCGCACTAAAATCTTTTGAAGAGACAATCACTGCAGCACTGAAGAGCGGTGATAAAATCTCTATTATTGGCTTTGGTTCTTTTGAAACTACAAATCGAGCGGCACGTATTGGTCGTAACCCACAGACGGGTAAAGAGATCCAGATCCCAGCTGCAACCGTACCTAAGTTTAAAGCAGGCAAAACACTGAAAGATAGCGTTAATCAGTAAGATTTTTCTGTCTAAAGAAACCTCCTACAGGGAGGTTTTTTTATGCCTGAGTTTCCTCCTTGCACGATTAAAGTGCACACCTGCTCCAAAATCATACAGACTAGCCTAGTAACCCGCTTAAATATAACTTAATACCTTTAAATTCAAATGATTAACTTTTGGCACAATACTCGCTTTCCTTTGAGCGCATCCACTGCTTAAAAATAGACACCAACTCAACTGCAGGGGTGAGCACGCTAACCATCAAAGGGAATGAACATGAAACAAGCAATAATATCTGGCTCTATTTTAGCTTCGGCCATCCTGCTCAGCTTCTCAGCAAGCGCTGCCGTCTCGGGAAATATCGGCGCGTCCTCAAACTACCTATGGCGAGGTGTGACTCAGACTCAAGATGCTGTCGCTGTCCAGGGAGGATTAGATTACCAGCATGATAGCGGACTCTATCTTGGCACTTGGGTATCCAATGTCGATTTCGGTGATGACACCAGCTACGAACTCGATTTTTATGCCGGCTATGCAGGATCACTCGGTGAAGACTTTGGCTATGATGTCAGTTATCTCTATTACGCCTATCCAGACAGTGACTCTAACGTCGATTTTGGTGAGCTCAGCGCCGCAATTAGCTGGAAATGGTTAAGTCTTAGCTACTCCTATGTCGTCAACGCAGACAGCGATGTGGCCAGTGAGTCCCTGGACAACACAGATATGGGCTATATAGACGCCGGAGTCAGCTTTCCCTTGTCCGAGACCCTATCCATATCGGCACACTATGGCTACTCCAGCGGTGATATTGTCACTTCTTGGTTCGGCACCAACAATTATGCCGATTACTCGGTCTCACTCAATAAAGAGACAGGTTTTGGATCCATCTCTTTCAGCTTGAGCGATACCGACCTAAAGGATGATGATCCAAAAGTTGTCTTAGGTTACAGCTACAGTTTCGACCTTTAATAAAATCTCTAGCCTAGTGCTAAGTTAGGTTAGAGTTTGCTAAATTTGTGATCCAGAACCTACTAGGTTATCGTTTTCTCGGCGATAGCCTAGTTCATAAAACACATTAACCCATTGGTTAGAATGAAATTAAATCATCTTCACTCTCAGTCTCCCCCCACTAAGCATTAATTTTTATTATCTGTAAATAATGTTAAATAGATCTCACTTTCCCTCCGAATAGACTGATATCTTTCTTATCAGCGCTTACTAATATGAAGCAGGATACTTCCAACTCAACAGAGTTAACATCCTAAGCTAAAGCGCTTTTTTACTAAGTTCCTGACACTTTGTCAGTCTCATTTTTCTCTGGCTCATAGATTCACCGGCCATAGATTTTTTTAAATATAGGAGTTCGTTATGGCTCAGATTATTGAACTTGTGCCCAACGATAGAGAGATAGAAGCCTTCACCTCACCAAGAAACCCTGAAGCGGCAGATGAACTGCAACACAGACGAGAAGTGAAAAAACGTTTAGAAGAGTTACTCGCCGAAGCAGAACTTAAAAGCGCCATGGGTGGAGACTTTTATTAATGTTAAATGAATACTCGAATGAAACCATTTGAGTATTTCTCACTAGCAATCCCCTTACCCCCCTCTTTTTACAACTTAATTAATAAAGCGATTGATCTCTATTTCTGTGCATTCCATTATGGCTAGATAAGGCTAAGCTCTAATCAAGGAATAGAACAGATGAAGCAAATCCTGTTAATCGCTATGCTCGCATTATTAACCGCCTGTCAGGGAGACATGCCCAACCAGGCATTAGGCACCTTAGAGCGGGATCGTGTACTGCTTCGAGCCACGGCGAGTGAAATTATTACCGCATTGCCCCTGTCCGAGGGCAGTCTGGTGCAAAAAGGTGATTTACTGGTTCAATTCGATACCCGCAAGCAAGAATCAAGAGTCGCCATCGCCAAAGCCGAGGTCAATAAGGCCCAAGCCTATCTGTTACGCTTAACCAATGGCGAACGACCCGAAGATATCGCCACAGCTCAGGCCAATGTCGCCCGTACTAAGGCGGCATTATTAGAAGCCGAACAGAACTTAAAACGCACATCTAGCCTGTTGAAGCAAAACCTGACCAGTCAAGCAAGCCAAGACAAGGCGAAGGCCGGCAGAGATCAGGCGCGAGCCGAATTAACCGCAGCTCAGGAAAACCTCAGCAAGTTTATTGCCGGCGTCCGTGAAGAGGATATCAATCAGGCCAAGGCTGCGTTAGATGCCAATATTGCCAGCCACTCACTGGAACAGCAGACATTAGATGACTTAAGCGTGGTCGCTACCCGTAGCGGACGGCTCGACAGCTTGCCCTTTAACCTTGGCGAGCGCGTGCCACCAAATGCTGTCATAGTCGCGATTCAGGCCGACAACGCTCCCTATGCACGCGTCTACATACCCGAAACCTATATGGCCAAGCTCACCATAGGTCAGAAGCTTAACGTACGGGTAGACGGTATAGACAAGGCCTTCATCGGCACTCTACGCCGTCTGAATAAGGAACCCGCATTTACCCCTTACTATGCACTCAATCAAAGAGACAGGGCCCGCCTGGTCTACCTCGCCGAGATAGATCTTGGTCCAAATGCCGATAACTTGCCTACGGGTATCCCCTCTCAGGTGGACCTGCCATGAACAGCAGTGACACACACGACCATGAACTCGCCATCGATGCCCGAGGCCTGAGCAAGATGTTTGGCATGCTCGCCGCGGTATCAAATCTTAACCTTCGCGTACCCAAGGGTCAGATTTATGGTTTCCTCGGGCCCAATGGCTGCGGCAAGTCCACCACCATACGTATGTTAACTGGGCTACTGACCCCTACCGCCGGTGAGATAAGTGTACTGGGTATGTCTATCCCCAAACAGGCTGAAGCACTCAAGCTACGTATAGGTTATATGACACAGAAATTCTCGCTGTATGACGACCTCACGGTCAAAGAAAACCTGGAGTTTATTGCGCAGATCTACTGCTTATCTCCCAACGAGAGCAAACGTAAAATAGAACAGCTCATCAGCACCTACCAACTAACAAAACTGGCTAAACAGTTTGCCGGCACCTTGAGTGGCGGTCAGAAACAACGCCTGTCTCTTGCCTGCGCTTGCCTCAATGACCCTGAACTCTTGTTTCTTGATGAGCCGACATCGGCCGTGGATCCACAGAGTCGGCGTAATTTTTGGGAGCAGCTGTTCGATCTTTCTGAGGCGGGAACCAGTATCTTAGTGACCACTCACTATATGGATGAAGCCGAGCGTTGCCATAGCCTGGCGATTATGGATCAGGGCTTTATACTCGCCGACGACAGTCCAAAAGCTTTGATGGAGAATATGGGGGTGAATGTGCTCGAACTCACTCACCCAAACCTGAGACAAGTAAAAGATGAGTTACTCGAATTTAGCGAGGTAAGATCGGCAGCCCAAATAGGGGCGCGCTTACGAGTGCTGATAGATGACAAGGTTAACCAACCCGATATCTGGCTAAAACAGGCTCTGCCTACACTGGAACAATCTGAAATACACTTAACGCCTCCAAATCTCGAAGATGTCTTTGTGACTGTCACTGAGCAGTCATCCGCCTTGGAGATCGGTTAATATGTCGATGATTAACAGCTTTCGAAGAACCATGGCGATAACTAAAAAAGAGATAAGGCAGCTTAAGAGAGATCGCATTACTTTTGCCATGGTGGTAATGATCCCTCTGATCCAACTGCTGCTGTTTGGTTATGCCATCAACACAGACGTAAGAGACGTGCCCGTTGCTATCGTCGATCAGAGTGACTCCGCCGCGGGTCGCTGGATAGTCGAGGCAATTAAAGTGACTCAGGTCGTATCTGTCGAGGCCTATTACAAAACCAGCGGTGAGGCCGAAGCCGCTATTACCCGCGGCGAGATCAGAGCCGCCCTCATCCTGCCGCCAAACTTAACCGAGAAGCTGGCCAACAAGGAAACCTTAGGGCAATGGTTAGTGGATGGCTCGGACACCATGATAGCCGGCGCAATCATGCAACTGCGCAACATGCCTCTGGATCAGATCACCAGCATAGCCGCAAAACAGGCACCGACATTTGAAGTGGCACTTTTTTATAATCCTGAGCGGAGGTCTGCGGTCAATATTATTCCCGGGCTTATCGCGGTGATCTTGACCATGACCATGATCTTGTTTACCTCGGCCGCCATAGTCCGTGAACGTGAGAAAGGTAATTTGGAGCTGCTGATCACCACGCCAATCAAGCCTCTGGAATTAATGTTAGGTAAAATATTACCCTACATTTTCGTCGGCCTGATCCAGATGGCCATCATTCTCGGCCTGGGCCATCTCATCTTCGATGTGCCGATCAATGGTGATATCGCTCAGTTGCTACTAGGCACTTTATTGTTTATCGCCGCGAGTCTCACCCTGGGACTGATCATCTCAACCATAGCTAAAACTCAGCTTCAGGCAATGCAGATGACCATATTTATTATCTTGCCCACCATATTGCTGTCAGGGTTTATGTTCCCCTTCGAGGCTATGCCCAAACCTGCTCAGTGGCTTGCCGAACTTCTTCCAGCAACTCATTTCATGCGCATCATTCGCGCAGTGGTGCTCAGAGGCGGAGAGATAAGCGACATGAGTTTCGATGCCCTCTGGCTGGTCGGCTTTACCATAATCGGCATCATCATCGCCTCACTGAGATTCAATAAGCGCCTGGATTGATTCCTATCGTTATAAACTGGATCTGAAATCACAGACAATAAAAAAGCGCCTCTCGGCGCTTTAAATTTTCGATTATGTCGCGATTATAGATTAAACCTTAGCAGCCGCCTCTTCTTCGCGCTTCTTAATAAAGTATTCCCGCGTCAGTTTAAACACTACCGGACTGAGTAATGCCAGAGCGATAAGGTTTGGAATCGCCATCATGGCATTGAGCGTATCGGCCAGTAACCAGATGAAATCCAGTGAACTAACCGCACCTAATGGCACCACCAGAATCCATAGAATTCTGAAAGGCTTCACCGCCTTCACGCCAAATAGATACTGCACGCACTTCTCGCTATACACACTCCAACCTAAGATGGTAGTGAAGGCGAACACAGACAGGGCAATTGCCACAATATAGTTACCCATAGGCAGCGCCGATGAGAATGCCAAGGACGTCATCGCCGCGCCATTCTCACCCGATGTCCAGGCCCCCGATACTATGATTGCCAGGCCTGTGATTGAACAGACGATTAAGGTATCGATAAAGGTACCCAACATGGCAACCAAACCTTGAGCGACCGGGTTATTAGTCTGAGCCGAAGCATGAGCAATCGGTGCACTACCTAGGCCAGCTTCATTGGAGAAGATGCCTCGTGCCACACCGAAACGAATCGCTGCCCATACCGCTGCACCGGCGAAGCCACCTTGAGCCGCAACCGGGTTAAATGCACTATGAAAAATTAACGCTATAGCATCCGGAATCTCGGCGGCATGAACCACTAATACGGCAAGACCCGCGGCGATATAGAACAGGGTCATGAGTGGTACCAGCTTACCTGCCACATCTGCGATACGCTTGATCCCGCCCATCAGTACAGCACCGACTAGCACCATCAATACAATACCTGTTACCCAAGTCGGCACACCGAAGTTACTGCTTAGGGCATCGGCTACCGAATTTGACTGTACCGTGTTACCGATACCGAAACCGGCAAAAGAACCGAACAGAGCAAATGCGGTACCTAACCAGGCCCACTTGCTGCTGAGTCCATTCTTGATGTAGTACATAGGGCCACCGATGTGGTTGCCGTTTGCATCGACTTCACGGTACTTTACCGCAAGTACTGCCTCGGCAAACTTAGTCGCCATACCCACCAGCGCCGTACACCACATCCAGAATAACGCACCCGGACCACCAATAAAGATAGCTGTAGCAACACCGGCAATATTACCCGTACCAATTGTTGCTGAAAGCGAAGTCATTAATGCATTGAAAGGGCTAATTTCCCCTTTCATCGACTTATCTTTATCAGGGATCCGACCAGACCAGAGCAGTTTAAAGCCTGTTCCCAATTTTAAAATTGGCATCAGTTTCAAACCTACGGAGAGAAACAGACCAACACCTAAGATCATGACCAGCATGGGGACACCCCACACAAAGCCATTGATCATACTGACAAATTCAGTTATTCCTTCCATTCAAACCTCTTCAATTCTTGCTGATTATTTTTATGTTTTTTGCGTTTAGCTCTGTGGCTAATATTTTTGATTGCGCCCCAGAGTACAACGAATAGTCAAGGTTTGGAAAGGGTCCAGGGGGAAAGTATTAATGAATAGTTTTACACTTCAGAATACGGTAACTTGTCGGATAACAAGTTTAATTCAAATATCTTTTTGGGTTCATTGAGCAGGGTTATGAGTTCCCAAATAAAAAGTTTACAAATATCTAGGTTATTTCATCTAACAGTTTTGATATTGGCCAATGAATTTAATCACCACACTTCATTTTAACCTATCACCTGCCGTGCGCCTGTACTATCGATCGTAAGACTGGGAAAGGAAATTAGTAAGCGGGAAAACAGCAAGATCACAGAGCAACATCGACACTGTGCAATGCTTGATATATTAAGACAGTTCACTGTGCGAGGATGCCTCAATTATGAAGAGTCCCCCCAACGCCCTTATTTATTAATAAGTTATAACATTATTGGTACACATGACCTTTATGCTTTAGCCAGCCATTTATATGATTATTATTTGGATCTCGATGAGTCCAATGTACTACACCACCTTTATTATTCCATTCATATACACCATAAAATTGAACAAGATCACCTTGTGCAATAGAGCTGACTCTTGGTGCAAGGTCAATATTATGAGCAATCAAGATAGTCTGATCTAAAGCTAATTTAAGAATGAATTTTTGATGACGTGAGCCATTATTATCGTCTGTTAATATACGAATAACGGTACCCTTACCTTTTACTTGAACATTACTTTTTTGGCTTTCATAAGCCTCTTTTAAAGTTATTGCTTCGGCAATATTTACCCATTGCAATAAAGCAAAAACAACTAAAATTGATATTGATAATTTTCTCATGTGCCAAACCTTCCCTAGCTTGATAACGTCTTAGTATTTATAGACAAAGATTGCCATTGCTCATTTTATCGTCGTGCTCGCCTGCGTTTTTTTGAAAAAAGGTTCGAAGACATGCCATTAACCTTTGTCTGAGCTAATTTATTTGCTTTCTCCACAAACTGTTACGAATGGTCGATGGGCAAATACCGCACTATAACCATATGATTTTAAAAGGATGAAGTAACCAAGGTAGAGTATACCCTTAGATGCTCATTCATAAGAAGCACTGCAATAGATGTAAACAATGGCGGTCTTACTTTATGTTTGGTTTTTTAATAAAAGAAATTAACGTAAAATTTATAGATACTTTAAATTCACCAACGTCGGCAGTGTAATGAACAACTATTGTTTTTTGAACAAGAAAGTAGCCTGGGTAAACATTTTTCTCGCTGTTGCTTTTATAAGCTTCTCACCCTTATCACAAGCAAATCCTGATAAGTTTTATGCAAACCCTGATTTACAATCACAAGCACCTGCCGCATTCGCTCTGACTGAGTCAAACAAGTTATGGTTGAAAGACGCTCATCATAAAAGAGAGCAAGATGCCCACCGCTTTTTCAATGCTCTGAAAAAAGAAGACAAGTTGTTTAACTCGCTTCGAAAATGGCAAAGCTTGTCATTTGAACAAAGAATGAAGTTATTGCCTTCAGTGTTTCAGATCGAGTGTCAGGTACTAGATATGGTGTGCCCTGAACTGGTGATTAATAACAGTTTATACCCCACACGAGCAGTAAACTTTGTTTTTGACGTACGTTTTCCAGGTTCTGGTTTGGTCTTTCTTAATCCTGATAAGCTCAAAGATATGGAAACTTATGCACCACTTGCCTTTTTAATTCATGAAACCCGACATGCTTACCAATTTCAACTCGGGTTTTCTCAGGAATCATTACTCGCAAGAGGGTATAAAGCTGCATTTACCGCACAAGCCGAACTCAGCGGATACTCCTTTAGTGATTTTCTAACTTTGCTGAATGAATATGAAGCGTTTCAATTTGGTAATCATGTTATTGGCCTGCTTACCGACTGGCGTATAGACATGCCAAATATGGGTACTTTCGCTAGTCAGTTTAATGCAAAAGGACAACTGAAAATCAATTTAATCCAACTCCCAGAGGCTAATGCCAATACATCACTTTTAGATGCCTATAATCAACAGGCCAAGGCTCAATATCGTTTACGCAATGGTATCTGAAATACCCGGAACTCACGGGTATTAAGATCATACATTATGAGGGGCTCTCGTTCATAAAGACATTTAAAGATTGAATGAGCGCCTGCTTATCTTCAGTTATCTTTTGCGGATGGTATACAGCACAAATATTGGCTGGAATGTGCTGCTTAAGCTCAACAAAACGAATATGCTTCCAACTCTGTCGACTAAAGCTATGAGGGACAATAGATATACCTTCATGATTTTCAATCACATTCATTAAGGTCATCGGCTCGACAACTTCCTGAACAATATGGGGAATAAAGCCTTCTTTTATGCAGTGTTCCACCACTAATAGAGCCGAAGCTGAGTTTTTCTGGCTCATCATGACAAACTGCTCATTAGCAAGGTCTGATAAACAAAGTTGCTTTCGACCACTGAGTCTATGTTTGTCTGGCAGTGCAATCGACATCGACTCACAATAAAGATTACTGGACTCTAACGGCGTGATATTAAGGGTGTCGGCATAACGTACAAAACCAATGTCAATTTCATTATTAAACAGAGCCACTTTTTGCCGCTGTGGCGACAGCTCAATAAACTCAAACTGAATCTTAGGGTATTGTTTCTTTAATTGCCGACAAGCATATCCGAAACCAGCCCAAAAAATCGAACTGACAATCCCAAAACGCAAGTGACCTTGAGTTTCTCGTTCAAATTGGGTCACTTTATTAACTGAACGTTCGATAACTTCAAAAATGGACTGGCACTCTTGGCGTAGTAGAACTCCAGCAGCGGTCAATTGAATACTCCGTTGTTCACGGTTAAACAATTCAACACTTAAAATAGCTTCAAGTTCTCGCATCTGAGCGCTCAGTGGCGACTTTGAAATATGCAGACGCTCAGCGGCTTGAGTTAAGTTTTGACTATGGCTCGCTACATAAAAGTATCTAAGCATTTTCATGCTTAAGCGTTCAGCCCAATAGAGGCTTTTAAGATCGAGTAGCATATCAACCTGGTCTTTATTCAAAAATATATCACCCATTAAATTGCGCTAACTAGCACTTCATTGAGTCAAATTTCATCAACAACACATTCTATCAATGTATTAAATAACAGTATTAACTCTTTGCATTACAGTATTTGAGAATGTGCTGAAAAACAGCACATTAAGGCCGATTTAAGTGATTTTAATTAGCATCGCTTAAGAATATCGTGAGTATAATAAAAATCCACTTGGAATAAATTATGTCTAGCTACGATCCGGTCTCAAATGCTGTCGCCACGATTAACAAATACAAGCCAGGTTTTAAGCCACAAATCGCCATGATCTTAGGTTCTGGTTTAGGTGTGCTTGCAGACAAGCTCGAAGATAAAGTCACTATTGGCTACCAAGAACTAGATGGTTTCCCAGTAAGCACTGTAGAAGGTCACAGTGGTGAGCTGGTTTTAGGTTATTTAAATGGTGTGCCTATAGTCTGCATGAAAGGTCGTGGCCATTTCTATGAACATGAAACCATGAAAGTCATGACCACGCCAGTGCGGACATTCAAGACTCTAGGTTGTGAACTGTTATTGGTCACCAATGCTGCGGGCTCGCTGCGCCCAGAGCGTATTGATGTTGGCTCCTTGGTTGTATTCTCCGATCATATTAATACTATGCCAAGCACTCCGATGACTGGCGAAAATGATGACAAATATGGACCACGCTTCTTCAGTCTAGCCAACGCTTATGACAAAGATCTCCGCCAACAGGCGCTTAGCATAGCTAAAGCGCAAGATATCGTGTTAAACGAAGGTGTATTTGTTTCTTACTCAGGACCTTGTTTTGAAACTGCAGCAGAGATCCGCATGATGCAAATCATTGGTGGTGATGTTGTGGGTATGTCTGTTGTACCAGAAGTGATCTCTGCCGCACATTGTGGCTTACCTGTGCTTGCGATTTGCGCCATTACCAACATGGCAGAAGGACTCGGTGATGTAAAACTGTCACACGAGCAAACCCTCAAGAGTGCAAAGTTAGCCGAAAGTGACTTCCTCAAATTAATTCAGTCATTTGTCGAAAGCACGAAAAAATAATAGAGGGATAGGTTTGCACCAAGTTAAACCGAAGAAACACACTGCTTACTCTTTGCTTGTAATAACACGTGTAGGTGCGGCTGCGAGCTTCCAAAACATGGACGTTTTGGCAGAGCCCACAGGGATGTGCTTGTGGCGACTCGTAGAAGTATCTGCACATCCCCCGCTGGGAAGCGATAGATCACCATGAAGGTCCGCCTTGCAATAACCAACCAAATACAAACTCAGCCGGACGCTAAATAAAAAATGTAACCTAGCCTTCATTCCAAGGCGGCTAATCTTTTGGTAGATAGATACTGATAACAGCCGTCAGCCCCAACATTACTGATGATATCCACAAACAAGCTTCTAACCCTGCTACTTGATACACATAGCCGGAAAGCACAGTGCCGATTAAGCGCCCCATGGCGTTGGCCATGTAGTAAAATCCCACATCCAGGGAGACACCATCGTCACTGGCATAATTGACGATCAAAAAACTATGTAGTGAAGAGTTAACCGCGAATACTGCACCGAAGAGCATCAATCCAGCTAACAAGCTCAACTGAGGGCTGATATTAAAGGTCAAGGCTAGCGCAATCAGCCCGGGGATAGCCGTAAGTGCACAAACCCATAGCAGGGCTTGCCTGCCTCCTGGCGCGGAGCCATCGGATTTAGAGGTAAACCTTGGCGCTTGAGTCTGCACGAAACCATAAGCGATCACCCAAAGGGCCAGGAATCCTCCCACATAATAGTGATCCCAGCCAAACTGGCTGCCGAGATAGAGGGGCAATGCCACCACAAACCAGACATCACGGGCAGCAAACAGGAACATACGCGCCGCCGATAATATGTTGATGCTGCGGCTCTTAGAAAATATCTCGCTGAACTTGGGCTTGTTCTTGGCTTTGCCCAGATCTCGCTTGAGAGTAAACAGACTCAAGACCCAGACTAAGGTTAGCGCGATTGCCATGATAGCGATGGCAAACGTGAAGCCAAACAGACTCAGCAGGGCGCCACCAAGAAAGAACCCCGCTCCCTTGAGGGCGTTTTTAGAACCGGTGAGCTTGGCAATCCAGCCATAGAGCTTCTGCTGCTTAGCATTGGCATCATCTCCAGCCTTAGCTTGGCCGTCTGTCTGGCCGTTAGATGGCTCAGTAACCAGCAGCATCTTGATTGAACTCTTGGCACTCATCTTATTGAGATCTTTGGCTATGCCGGAGATCCCTTGCGCCATCATCACCCAGACTAAGGTGAGCATGGAGCTTGGCACCAGCAACATGACAAGCGCCGCGACCTGCAAGCCAAGACCAATATTCATGGTCTTGTTTAGCCCAATACGCGCCCCCAGATAACCACCAACTAAGTTAGTAATCACTCCGAAAATCTCGTAGAAGAGAAACAGCATGGCGATAGCAAGAGGGCTATAACCTAGCTGATGAAAATGCAGCACCACCAGCATCCGCAGGGCACCATCGGTCAAGGTAAATGCCCAATAGTTGCCCGTGACTAGCAGATATTGTTTAACCTGCTCAGGCAGGGCTTTGATACTGGAAAACATAAGTTCCTTAGTTTCGAGTTCCTAGATCCTAGGAACTAGTTACCTTATTTAATCTTTATCCATACTTCCAACTAAACGCGCAAGTTCTGCTGTGCGATTGGCATATCCCCACTCATTGTCATACCAGACATAGAGCTTCACCTGAGTGCCATTAACGACCATTGTCGATGGCGCATCTATGATGCAGGAACGTGGATCTGTCTTGTAATCTACCGAAACCAGAGGACGCTCTTCGAAACCTAAGATATCCTTGAGCTCTCCCGCTGCTGCCTCTTTGAGTAAGGCGTTGACTTCATCCTCTGTAGTGACACGCTCAAGCTCGAATACACAGTCTGTCAGCGAAGCATTGGCCAAAGGAACACGCACCGCATGGCCGTTAAGCTTGCCTTTAAGCTCAGGGAATATATGGGTAATTGCGGTGGCCGAACCTGTCGTGGTCGGGATAAGACTCAAACCACAGGCCCGAGCACGGCGCAGATCTTTATGGGGCGCATCGAGTATGGTCTGGGTATTAGTAATATCGTGTATCGTGGTCATGGAGCCATGCTTGATACCGATCTTCTCGTGGAGGACTTTCACCACAGGTGCTAAACAGTTGGTAGTACAGGAAGCCGCTGTGACTATAGGATGAAGGTCCTTGTCATATAGATGATGATTGACTCCCATCACCACATTGAGCACCCCCTCCTCTTTCACTGGCGCCGTCACCACTACACGCTTCACACCTTGATCCAGGTAAGCCTGCAGCTTAGCCTTAGACTTCATCACACCCGAGGCCTCGATAACCAGATCACAACCAGACCAGTCTGTATCCGCAATAGCTGTATTGCGGCTAGTAGGGATACGCTTATCACCGATCACTATGTAATGGGTATCACCAGTTTCATCTGCTGTGGCTTCATGTTGCCAGCGTCCATGGACCGAATCGAACATCAACAAGTGAGCCAAAGTATGGGCATCTCCAGCGGGATCGTTGATATGTACAAATTCAACATCATCCCAATCCCAGGCGGCTCTTAATGCCAAGCGGCCCATGCGGCCAAATCCATTGATACCTATCTTAATACTCATGGCTCAGTTCCTTGATTGCTTCTATTACGATTCAGCTATTGCTAACTCGTTTATTTCTAACTCTAAGATCTAGTTCTTAAGCTAGATCTTAGATCTTAGATCCTAGGTCCTAGGTCCTAGGTCCTATCGGGGCACTCAGTCAAAGTTTATGCTTCGACCGTTTCATTACCAGTATCGGCTTCAAATTTACTGCGACGACTATTCACGAAAGCCACCAGAGTGAGCATAACCGGAACCTCAACCAGGACACCAACAACCGTAGCCAGGGCCGCTCCAGAGTGCAGACCAAATAGTGAGATAGCCACGGCGACGGCTAACTCGAAGAAGTTAGAGGTTGCAATCATGCAAGCCGGAGCTGCTATCTTATGGGATAGCTTCATCTTCTTAGCGATATAGTAAGTGATGAAGAAGATGCCATAGGTCTGGATCATCAGAGGGATGGCAATGAGTAAGATGTTCTGTGGCTCATCGATAATCGTCTGGGCCTGGAAGCCAAATAGCAGCACTACAGTGCCGAGCAGACCCAGCATAGACCAAGGTTTAAGCTTGCTAACAAACTTGTTTAATGACTCGCAATCCCCGTCTGCTTCTAGCTTTTTACGGGTTAGCGCACCGGCAACCAGAGGCAAAACCACATAGAGAAATACCGAAGATAGTAAGGTTTCCCAAGGTACCTGGATATCATTCACACCCAGCAGTAATGCACAGATAGGGGCGAAAGCCACCACCATGATGAGGTCGTTTACCGATACCTGAACTAAGGTATAGTTTGGATCGCCCTTGGTAAGCTGACTCCAGACAAACACCATGGCCGTACAAGGAGCCACGCCGAGTAAAATCATACCGGCGATGTATTCGGTCGCGCTCTGAGGGTCGACCCAATCGACAAACAGCACCTTAAAGAATAACCAGGCCAAGAGCGCCATGGTAAAAGGCTTAACCAGCCAGTTGATGACGACTGTCAGAATTAGCCCCTGTGGGCTCTTTTTGACATCTTTAATCGATGAAAAGTCGATCTGCACCATCATGGGGTAAATCATCACCCAGATGAGTACGGCGATAACTAAATTGACATGGGCATATTCCAGCGATGCCACCAAGGCAAACACATCCGGCATTAGATTGCCCAAAAGCAAACCAGCAAGAATAGCTAACCCCACCCAAACACTGAGATAACGTTCAAATAATCCCATTTTTATTTCCTCAATTTATACCGGTTTAATTACAACAAGCTCGTACACGTTCCGGACGCTCGCCCATTTTGTGTAACCTAGTGATATTACTTGAAATAAGTGCCTTATTATTTGCACTGAGCTCTGTAAGCGTCTTATTGATCCAATCTGGTAACTCAGGGTTTACTCTATAAAACACCCACTGTCCCTGACGCTTATCCAGCAGCAGACCTGCCTTTCTCATTTGAGCCAAGTGTCTTGAGACCTTAGGCTGACTCTCGTCTAGCGCCTGCATTAACTCACAGACACATAACTCCCTCTCTGCCATGATCAACAGCAAACTGAGTAGTCTGGTTTCATCGGATAACAGTTTAAAAAACTCTAAAGTGGTCATGTTTACTCCATACAAGCTTGTATTCGACATATAACCTCAGGTTCACAATATCTGGGGCATTCGATAAAAAAGGAAGATATATGCCAAAACGAATATAGCCTGAATGGTATATCTGTTTATCCATATATTCAACAGGTAAGTTATTCTAAAAAAATGAGGACTATGATAATTTTGGAATATGAAAACTAACTTATTAGTTTGGCTTGATTTATATACTTACACTTATACTCAGAGTCAGAGTTTATGAGGGGATTCGACGAAAACCATGTGAGTATTCTAAAGAGTTCACACTTGCATCGGGCAATTGTCGAATTTTTGCAGAAAAGCAGAAGAAAAGGAAAGCGTTCCTAGAACCTAGATTCTAGGAACCAGGAACGTTCAAAAATTTAATTACCCGCTATTTTCATATCGCTGAGTAACATGCCACCGGTACGGATCGAAGATCTCAGATCGCGATCTTTACTCACTGCAACGATATTCTGAAACATGTCTTTGAGGTTGCCCGCTATGGTGATCTCTTCTACAGGATAGAGGATCACGCCATTTTCGACATAGAAGCCCGCCGCGCCGCGAGAATAATCACCAGTCACAGCATTGACACCTTGGCCCATGACCTCGGTCACGATAAGACCCGTGCCCATCTCTTTCACTAGCTCATCGAAGGTTTGCCCTGTATGAGAGAGTGTCCAGTTGTATATACCACCCGCATGTCCAGTATTCTTCAGGCCCAGTTTTCGTGCCGAATAACTGGTTAACAGATAGGTGGAGAGCACCCCGTCCTGAATAATTGCGCGGTCTTGAGTCGCAACGCCTTCACTGTCATAGCTAGCACTCGCTAGGCCGCCCACTATATGTGGCTGCTCTTCGATGCTAAACCAATCTGGAAATATCTTAGTATCGATAGAGTCGAGTAGGAAGCTCGACTTGCGGTAGAGGCTACCGCCGCTGATAGCACCCACTAAATGACCCATGAGTCCGGTGGCGATTTCAGGAGCCAACAATACCGGCAGCTGAGTGGTCGCAATTTTACGTCCACCAAGACGACCTAACGTCTTCTCCGATGCCTTGCGTCCCACCTCTTCCGGTGATAGCAACTCACTCAATTTTCGAGCGATGGTGTAATCATAATCACGCTGCATATTGCCATCAGTCTCACCGATAACCACGCAGCTTAGGCTGTAACGAGAGCTGGAATAGCCATTTAAAAATCCGTGGCTGTTACCGTAAACTTTTATACCTGTGTGGGCATTAGCACTGGCACCGTCAGAATTTGTGATCCGGCTATCGACATCCAATGCAGCTTCTTCTGCACGCGCAGCTAACTCAATTAACTCTTCTGGAGTGACTTCTTGAGGATGATACAAGCCTAGATCAGGAAAGTCCTTTGCCATGAGTTCGGCTTCGGCTAGTCCATTGTAAGGATCCGATGAGGTAAACTTTGCAATACCATCGGCAGCCTTGACCGCTTCTTTTATGGCTTCCGGGCTCAAATCTGAGGTCGATGAGCTGCCTTTACAGCCATCACGAAACAAGGTGATACCTAATGCGCCATCTTTATTAAACTCAACCGTTTCAACCTCTTTCATTCGAGTCGATACGGATAACCCTTGTTGTTTACTGATAGCAACTTCTGCACCAGATGTACCGAGTTGCTTGGCATACTCGAGTGCCATAGATACAGCGTCTTTTAATGAATCTAATTCGATGTCAATGCTAGGTGTCGTCACAAATCTGCTCTTTTGTTATCAGGGATCTTGATAGCATAACAAACCCAATACCCAAGTACATTAAATAACTTGCCTCGCCGATAGGCGATTTTCTTATGAAATGTTATTATTACCTCAGTTTAGGAGAGAGATATTTATATATGAAAGTAGTCGATGATTCAGAACACTTTAAACAGCCCTTCGACCATGATGAAGATTATGTCAGTAGAGCAGAAACCAAACGTGAAATTGCGATATATCAAGAACTAGGAAAGAAACTCGTTGCGCTGAGCAAAACTCAGATCGACAGATTGGAACTTGATGAGCTGTTACATGACAACGTATTAAAAACTAAGATCATAAAAATAAATACTGAGGCTTACCGTCGTCAGCTGCAATTTATTGGCAAGTTAATGCGTTATGTCGACATCGAAGAGCTGCAACTCAAGATGAAAAATGTGTTGAACCAGAACAGTAACGAGAGTGCTAAGCAAAATGTCGCTGAAAAAATTAAAGATCAGCTTCTAAGCGAAGGTGACAGCGCAGTGCAGGCTCTCATCGAAAAATATCCAGAGTTAGAAAGACAGAAGCTGCGCCAACTGGTACGCCAGTCTAAAAAAGAACTCACAAAAAAGCCCGATGATGCATCTAAGTCAGCAATAGAGTTAGTTAAATATATACGCAACGAACTTGCTGAGTAACCTGGCGTAAAATATCGGTAAAGATATATCCGCCCTATAAATTTTCGACTATTTTAGTTTCACAAGGATGTTGCTGATGCGACTGTTCAAACCTGCTGCGCTATTCACTCTGCTTGCCTTATTGTTTATCGGAGGTTGTAATGGCCCATCCGATGACAGTGGCGATAACGGCGGCAACACCGGAGAGTTCGCTCTCTCCCTGAGTTATAAAACCGTTGTCGACGGCCAATGCGCTGAGGCAACCAGCGACTTGAGTTTTGCCAGTAATGCCAGTATCTGCACAGTGGCTAAACTCACTCAAGGTGGCAGGAATAGCAGCGGCGGCTTAATCAGTTTCAGTGCCACCTTTGGCACTTTGACTCCTGCGACTAAATTGACGAATGCCAGTGGTATAGCTCAAGTCATACTCAGTAATCCTGATGTTGCCTTAGGTGCGGGAATCTTAACGGCTCAATTCGATACCGGAGCCACCGAGAACAATATCTTTTCGGCTAGCAAGAACTTCGAATTTACCAGCACGAGTACGTCTCCTGGTGAAGATACGCCTAAGATCAGCGCCAGCATCATCAATGGAGCAGTGATAGTCACTCAGTTCAAGGTCGATGAGACAGTACAACTACAGGCAGAGTTTTTAGACCCATCGAGTCAAGGTATCGCTAATCAGCTGGTGACCTTTACCGCCGGAAGCGTAAGCTTAAGCCCTAGTACCGCACTCACTAACGCTCAAGGCATAGCTCAGGTAAATTATACCCCAAGCACCAGTGACCTTGGCGCAGCCAGCCTGAATGTTACTCTGGATTATCAAGAGCAAAATTACCAGACTAACAGCTTGTATGAGGTCCTTTCAGCCGATGCTATCGGTGGTGAAGGCATATTGATGCTAGGTCATTTCGATAGTAATGATCAATTCGTAGAGGGGGAGTTAGCCAGCTCACTGATCCCTGTCGATGGTAAATACATCATCAGTGCAGGCGGGAGTTTTGGTATCACGGCAACGCTGATCAGCCAAGCAGATGACGGCACTATCACTCGAGTGCAGACCCCTTCTTCAATCAGCTTTAGCTCAGATTGTGTATTGGGTAACAACGCCAGCCTGGACACCCCAGTCACCACACTTTCAGGCAGTGCTAGCTCAACCTTCCAAGACACCAGCTGTAGCGGCAACAGTGAGCGAGACGATCAGGTGATTGCTAGCACTCAAACCCGGAATCAAACGCTAACGGCCAGCTTTCCTTTCACACTAGCGCGTCAGACACTCGCTAGTCTTAGCTTTGAGTCGGCTGAACCTAAGGTGATTCGTATCAAGGGCGCTGGTGGCACAGGCAGCACAGAATCTTCACTGGTGACCTTTAAAGTAACTGGCTCAAACGGGCAGCCTAGTGCCCAGCAAGAGGTATCCTTTTCTCTTGATACTCTCGTCGGTGGCTTAAGCTTCTCTAATGGACAAGCTACAGCTAGCAGCTTTACTAACTCTGAAGGTTTAGCCAGTGTTCGAGTTCAATCGGGTACTGTGCCAACGCCGGTACGAGTTCTTGCCTCAGCGACCGATTCAGATACAGGTGAAACCATTACCAGTCAATCGGAGCAATTAACGGTAAACACAGGCCTGCCTCAGCAACTTGGTTTTAGCTTATCAACTTCTGTCTTCAACCCGGAAGCCAATCAGTTCAATGGTGAAAAAGCCACGATCACAGCTTATGCATCAGACAGCTTCGGTAATCCTGCACCCGATGACACCACCATCAACTTTACCGCTGAAGGCGGCCAAATAGTCCCTAGCTGCTCAACCGTAAATGGGTCCTGTAGTGTCGAGTGGACATCTGCAAGCCCTAAAGTACCGAACCACAGAATCACAGTTCTCGCCTACGCACTCGGCCATGAAACTTTTTTCGATACCAATGGTAATAACATTTTCGATGATGCTGATGGAGTTGCCGTCGATTCATGCTTGAACTCATCAGGAGCTCCTATCGCCTGTAGCGGCAACGGAATGGACATTGAAGCCTATATGCCTAATGGCTTTAGCGATCTAGGTGATGCTTTTCGCGATGACGATGAAACAGGTCAACATAGTGAAGGGGAAAAGTACTTTAACACTGAAAATAGTACTAGTTATGTGGGACCCGATGGCAAGTTTAATGGCCCACAGTGCGAAGGTAACCTCTGCGGCATAGATCAAGCCAACAAGACCTATATCCGTAAGGCCCTAGTGATGACCATGTCAGGATCTCATGCAGGTTTCACCCTCTGGCAAGATGGCAAGCTCATCTCCGATGATTCAAGTAAAGAAACAGATCCTATCGTTTCATTGACCGATATCGCTCCGGGCCAATCATCACAATTTTCTGTGCAGTTCTATGACAGCGCCTACCAGATAATGCCAGCTGACTCCCAAGTCGCGGTAACGGCTTCATCCGGAGCGCTTAACTTCGATGCTTTTGCAGTACTTAACACCACCCGAAATGGCGGAACAACGACTGGATTTATAATAACCAATGACATAGATCCAGCCAGTGTCGGAGAAGCGCCGAAGACGAGTAACATCAGTATCGATGTCACCACGCCTAAACAGATAAAATCCAGCCTAGGTCTTTCTGTCACCCTTACTGGGACATAGGCAACTCCGCTCATGACTCAAATTTAGTACTTAAAAGCCCATTTAGATGACTTCTACATGGGCTTTCTAATACTTACAGGCTATTCGCCCCCTCCCCAAACCTCTATATACTGCTAACCGCTGAAGTTTGGTGGTAAATATGATGTCGAAAAAAATCAGTTAGAGTTGACTGTCAATGGCGATCCTATGATGAAGGGAGCATTTCCTCCATACACGCCAACGCAAAACTTTAAAGCCAATTATAAAGAGTTAAAAATTGCTAGTAGCTGCTACTTCGGCTCAGTACTGGGAGAACAGGGCGGCGCATTTGGTATTATTGCTGGAGCGATCCAAGCCAGTAAATCCAGCTCAGGTGACAAGTGTGAAATGTTTGTCGAAGGTGAGAGCGTCGAAACACTCTACTTTTAATCATCTACAGGCTTATGCTAATAGAGACAAGCCTGCAAAGCTGATAGTACTAATTAAGAGTACTAATTAAGAGTACTAATTAAGAGTACTAATTAAGAGTACTAATTAAGAGTACTAATTAAGAGTACTAATTAAGAGTATCACAGTGAAACAGCCTGACATTCAGCAGAGTCTAGCTCGTCTCATCCGCAGTTGGTTTTAGTCTTCGCATAACACTGGACCTGTAGGCATCGACCATCTGATTAAGAACTAGCTAGTTTCATCAACTGCCGATTTGAGCCTTCTCGTGACACCATACCAAGCCAGCACAAAGAAGATTGCGAACAAGGCCCATAGCTGTAGCCATTCAACCATGACACTGGACCTGTAGCTGATTAAGAACTAGCTCGTCTCATCAACTGCCGATTTGAGCCTTCTCGTGACGCCATACCAAGCCAGCACAAAGAAGATTGCGAACAAGGCCCATAGCTGTAGCCATTCAACCATGACACTGGACCTGTAGCTGATTAAGAACTAGCTCGTCTCATCAACTGCTGGTTTTAGCCTTCTAGCAACGCCGTACCAAGCCAGCACAAAGAACACAGCGAACAGGCCCCATAACTGTAGCCATTTAGGCATGACACTAGTCCGTAGGCATCTACTATCTGATTAAGAACTAGCTAGTCTCATCAACTGCTGGTTTTAGCCTTCGTGTGACACCATACCAAGCCAGCACAAAGAAGATTGCGAACAAGGCCCAAAGTTGTAGCCATTTAGGCATGACACTAGTCCAAGACGCCCCCATCTGATTAAGCTCTAACATCCCCATAATAGCGGGGACGGCAGGGATCACCTGAGACAGCCAAATCAGAGGCTCCGGGATAAGCGCCAATGGCCAGACAAAGCCTGAGACGAACATGATGGGCATAGAGACCAACAACAAGACTTGAGTCGGTAAATCCCGGCGGACAAACAAGCTACTCAAGGCGATACCAGCAGCGCTGGTTGCCAATAGAAACGGTAACATCCACAGGGCCACCAGAGTAAGGCTTGCCTGCACGCTGACCTGATACCAGTAAAAACAGAAACCGACATAAAAGCTGCTAAAAAAAAGGTAGATCAACATGAATGCCGAGATGCGACCACAGACGAGTTGTAGAGGTGAAACATCTCGCCAATAGCCCTTTCTGCGCCATTGGCCGGCACCTAAGATCCCGGTACCTATCAGTAAGGTTTGATGCAAGATCAACAAGAAGAGTCCAGGCACCACATAAGGGGTATATCCCAGGCTAGGATTAAACGCCGGCACACTGTTGATCTTCACCGAGTTTAGGCTTAAATTCGCTTGTTTAGGCGCCTCACCTTTAGCCAGCATGCCGAGCAGTTGTACTTGTTTACCCGCATCCATGCCTGCCGTAACCAGGCCCTCAGCAACCGCGGAATAGATAAGGAAGTAACTGGCATCACCGCCATAGCTCAAGGTTACTCCCTTGCCCAATAATAGATCTCGCCTGAAGCCTTCGGGAATGACCAGCAGACCATGAGCGCGGCCGGATTCTATCCAGCTCTGAGCTTGACTGATACTGGTCACCTGGCCAATGACACTGATTTTCGCACTGGCATCCGCATGACGGATCAGACGGCGGCTCAATGAGGAGCGATCCAGATCTACCACCACCAGCTGTTGTTCGGTCGGTACCTGATGAAGATAAGGTAAGGGGTATAAAACAGAATAAAACAGCACACCACCAAATAGGGTCACTGCGATGGCCTTATCTGCCACTATTGCCTTTAGTTCGGCTGATACCAGCTGCCAAAAACTCATCATTTTATTACTCATCACAGATCCGCTCCGGTATTTCCCGACGCCAGTTTCGGGTCTATCATCTGCGGATTGGACTCGGCTTTCGCGGTCTTTTCAATGCGGCGAGATAACCAAAAAAGTACCGGTATTATGCATAGGAAGCCCCAATAACTAGTAAGCTGCATAGCTATAGTCTCCCAACCCAATCCATAACTGACAATGCTCACATGTGAGTCAACATAGTGGCTGGACGGCATAATTAAACGCCACCACTGGGCGAGCATCGGCATCTCATGCACAGGAAACGTGATCCCCATAAACGCAAATGCCGGCGCGAATAATGCGGTACCGAAACTCACCATGCGGGCACTGTCTCGCGTGATGAAAAAGACCAGTAATACCAGCAGCCAGACCGCCAATAACATCGCCAGTTGCGCCAAGACTAATAGCGCTAAGCTCCCCGCCACAGGCAGGGCTAGATACTGATATAGCAGGGCCAGAATGAAGCCACCATGCATGAGTAAAATCGGCGTAAACACGGCAATCTTGGCCCAAATCCTGGGCCAGATACCACTCTCTGCAGCGAAGCCCCCTTCAGGGGTTAACTCCCGGCTTAAGCTGTTGGAAAAAGTGAGCATAGCCAGTAATTGCCAAAGGGCAACTAGCACAGGTGGCACCAGGAAACTCACATAGTTATTATTGCGATTAAACAGTGCCGTGGTCTGGCTGGTCACTGGACTCAAATGCGAGGCTACCTGAGACTTAGGCACGCCTTGAAGCAGTTGTTTCACTCCTGCGACCTCGAGAAGCCCCGAACCTAATGTGAGTTGAATCTGGCTGGATAAGAGTTTACCCACCAGCAAGAACTGACTGTTATAGCGAACATCTATGACCGGGCTATGACCCGTTATAAGATCCCGTTGCAGCCCGTAGGGAAGCACCACGATGCCATATACTTGGGACTGTTTCATGGCGGTTACCGCCGAGGCTAAGTCGACAAAATTCTGCGGAGCAACCACAGGGTTGGCCTGCAATTTACGCGTTAACATACGGCTCAATTGGCTATGATCCGAATCCACTACAGCCACAGGCAACTGTCTCGGTAAACCCGCACTGAACAGCCACCATAAACAGAGTATGCTCAAGATGGGAATATAGCTAACCAAGGCAAGCTGCCATGGTGAGTTCCACAGTGCGTGGAGCTCACGACGAATAAGGGCCACTAAGCTGTCCATGATAATCTCAGGTTTAGCGAGTTAAGATCGCTGACATGCCGACCCTTAGATCTTTAATGTCTGAATTAGGCCGCAGCTCCACTTCGAAGGTACGCATGTCGAAATCATGGCCACTCTCAGTCGAACGCCAAGTCGCAAAATCACCCATCACACTAATATGCGACACAGTAAATTCGACCTCACGTTCGAGAGCCGGCAGAGTCAGCATCAACTTCTGTCCTTTAGAGAACTGCTTAAGCTGATCTTCTCTGACTTGAAATACGGCCCAAGCGTCTTGCATATCTATCAGGCTAACCACAGGGAAGCCGCTAGGAGCAAGCTCACCGGGTTGCAGTAACACTTCGCTTATCTCACCGGACTTAGGTGCGCGCATCTGGCTATCGGCCAAGATGGCACTGACTTCGTGAACGGCACCTTCGGCCATACGAGCATTACCCGCTGCGGCGGCCTTGGTCTCTACTCTCGCACCCTCTTGAGCCATCTGAAACATGGCTAAGGCTGCCTGCTCTGTGTACTTGGCCGCCTGATACTGAGTAAAGGCTTCATCACGTTTTTGTCTGGCGAGTACGCCTTCGACAAACAAGTTCTCTACCCGTTCGTAGGTGGTCTTGGCTAATGTGGCTCCCGCTTTCGCTTTCAGCCACTGCTCACGAGAGGCCATTACCTGCTGCTTACGGGCGCCGCTATTGGCTTCTAACTGCATCGCCTGAGCCGCATCTCTGCCGCCTTCGGCCTGCATCAACTTGGCATGAAGTTCTGGGCTGTCGATGGCAAACAAGAGATCGCCGATCTCTACCCTATCGCCACGTCTCACCAGTACCTGCTCGACACGCCCGGGAACCTTGGAGGAAATATTGTATTCTCTCGCCTCTATCTGCCCCTGCAGATAGACGGCTTTCGGGCTATAGGCCAGTTTAAGCCCATAGCCCAATGCACCGATTAAACCCACCAGGGCCACAACTGCGATTATACGATTAGCCTGCATTCTTACTCTCCTGCATCGCGCTAGTCTCAATACTGCTGCGACCTAAAAATTCATCCAGTTGACCACTGACTGCCATCAAACGGGCATAGGCCTGAACATAACGGTACTTGGCTCCCAGTTGCTGCATCTCAACACCTGTGAGCTTAAGCTCTGCGTCTACCTTCTCGATGGAAGTGGATAATCCCTGACGAAAGGCCAGATCCCGCAGACGTTTATTCTCTGTTGCCAGACTCAGTGATAAGTCTAAAGACTGTACCTCTTCTTGAGCCTGTAGCAGTTGACGATAGCTTTGATCCAGTAACAAACTGAGATCTTGCTGAGTCTGCGCCTTGGTATAACGCGCTTGCAACAGCGCACTCTTAGCCGCCTCGACTTTGCCGCTACGTCCATCTCTGCTCAACAAGGGGATCTTGACGCCCACGCCTAACATCCAGTCCGGCTCCATCTTGGAAAACAAACTGTCGTCTTCATATAGTGTGTAGTTACCGTAGAGAAAAACCGTCGGTAAATACTGACCTTTCTCAACATCAACCAGCCCCTGTGCCTGAGCCTCTTTTGCCTCGAGTAGCTTCAATGCCGGATGTTGTGCCAGGGTAAGCTGACTTAATCGGGGCAGTGAGGGGGCATCATTGAGCATAAATAGCTCGGAGCTAGGGTTCACCTGTCGTTCATGTAGCATGCGTGACAGGGCTATTTCTGCCATCTCGGCCTGACGCCTGGCGCTGGCAAAGTTGACCTTGGCATTCTCTAGTGCAACTTGAGCATTTAGTCGCTCCACTTTCGCTATCTGGCCTTGCTCTTCCAGCTTAATCGCATGCTCTGCATGTTCTTCAAGAGAGGTAACAAGCTCGCCTCGAGTACGGGCCATGGCTTGGCTCACTGCGACGCCGTAATAACGATCCACCAGTTGAATAAAGAGATCTCGTGTGGTCAGTTGAAATTGCTGCTCTTTCTCAGCCACATGCGCTGCATGAATGCCTTGGGCCGCTGTAATTTTGCCGCCAGTATAGATGGGCCACATGGCCTGAAGGCTGGAGCGGAAGATATCTTGCTCGGTAAAGGGAGTGATAAACATGGAACCAGGGATCGCTGCCAGAGCTCCACCGAGTGCCGGTGGCAGCGTAGCGGGATCCATAGATGCCAAAGGATTAAGATCCCTCAGATCCATCTCGATGGGCTGCTCTAATCTGGTGTAGCTGCCATTGAGGCTAATAGAGGGAAGGTTGAGATCTTTCCCCGCTTCATGCTCGGCCTCGGCACGTCGTACTTCCTGTGCGCTGGCCTGTAGTTTATCGCTGACTGTTAGTAGCTGCTTCCAGGCTTGTTCGAAGCCCAGGTTCGATGCCTGTGCAGTAAAAGAGCCCAATGCCAAAAACGACACTAGCGCTAACGTTGAAAACTTCATCCCTTTCCCCTGCACCTTGGTGTGCACAACCTAGAGTGTTTACTCTAATTCCTTGGCCAATCTTAGCATTCATTGAAGTTGAATAGAAGGAGCTAAACCTGCGGCCTAGCTCATGATCATTTTTTCTTATGCCGTTCCACCTACGGTTAATTTATCGATCTTGAGTGTTGGCTGGCCAACGCCGACAGGAACACTCTGACCATCCTTACCACAGACGCCGACACCTTGATCTAATGCCAGATCGTTACCCACCATAGATATCTGTTTCATGGCTTCCGGGCCATTGCCGATAAGGGTGGCGCCTTTAATCGCCTGGGTCACTTCGCCATTCTCAATCAAATAGGCTTCTGAAGCCGAAAACACAAACTTACCGGAAGTAATGTCGACCTGACCACCACCGAAGTTAGGCGCGTAGATGCCATTCTTAACGGACTTGATCATCTCAGCCGGATCCGACTCGCCGGCTTCCATATAAGTGTTGGTCATTCTCGGCATAGGCAAGTGTGCATAAGATTCACGACGCCCATTACCCGTGGACTGCTCACCCATGAGGCGCGCATTTAATTTATCCTGCATATAGCCTTTCAAGATCCCATCTTTGATCAACACAGTCTTCTGAGTCGGCACACCTTCATCATCGATACTCAAAGAGCCGCGTCTGTTTACCATGGTGCCGTCATCGACCACAGTCACCAGCTTAGAGGCGACCTGCTGGCCGATTTTACCACTGAATGCACTGCTGCCCTTACGGTTGAAGTCACCTTCTAAGCCATGGCCAACCGCTTCATGAAGTAATACACCAGGCCAGCCAGGGCCTAAGATCACCGGCATTTCGCCAGCCGGTGCATCTACCGCGTGCAAGTTAACCGAGGCTTGTCTCACCGCTTCACGAGCGAAATCGAAACAAACCGGCAGACCCGCATCATCTGTCTCCATCATCACCTGATAATCGTGACGTCCACCGCCACCACTGGCACCGCGTTCGCGTTTGCCATTCTCTTCCAGGATCACGCTGCAATTAAAACGCACCAATGGACGAATATCTGCCGCCAAGGTGCCATCGCTCGCGACAATGAGTATCTCTTCGTGTACACCTGAGAGGCTGATGACCACCTGAATAATACGACTATCTAGACTACGAATATAAGCATCGGCCTGCTTAAGCAGCGCGATCTTCTTGGCCTCTTCCATCGCTGCGATTGGATCGGCACTCTGGTACAAGGCCTTCATGTCTCTGCGCTTCCAGGCTTGTACCGAAGCGCTCTCGCCGCCATGGGTTGCGATACTGCGAGCCGCCTCGGCCGATGCAGTTAATGCAGCAGGAGTGATCTCATCGGCATAGGCAAATCCAGTTTTCTCACCTGTGATGGCCCGGACACCGACACCTCTCTCGATATGAAAGCTACCCTCTTTCACTATGCCATCTTCTAATACCCAAGACTCGTGACGGCTGCCCTGAAAATAGAGATCAGAAAAGTCGACATCATGTTGATGGATTAGCTTGAGATAACCCTGCAGGTCATCCAGCGATAGTCCATCTTGTAAAAGGCTCTGCTCAACTTGGGTTAAAAATGGCATTAATTACTCTCTCTTTGTGCGTAATTTTTATAAGACACTGACATCAACGTTCTACGGGTTAGCATCTTTGTGTTGTAACTTTGGCTCAGCAAAGCGGTTATTACTGGCTATTGGCATCTGCTGCCTAATCTTTATCATTTCATCTCTATCCAGCTTCGACTGGACCCAGCCACAACCGGTCATCTTCTGGGCATTAATTCGTCCCCATGGGTCAACAACCATACTCTGACCCCAGGTTTCCCGGCCACCCTGGTTATGCTGTCCCCATTGAGCCGCCGCGAGAATAAAACACTGATTCTCAATTGCTCTGGCCTGGATCAAGGTTTGCCAATGGGCCTCTCCTGTCACCTTAGTGAAGGCTGCTGGTAGGGCAATCAGTTCGGCTCCGGCTAATCTCATGGCTCTGAATAGATCCGGGAAACGCAGATCGTAACATATTGCTAACCCTAACTTACCAAAGGGTGTGTCGATTACACTAATTTTATCTCCGGCGCAGAAGGTGTCGCTCTCACGATACTCCTTAGTCCCATCGGAAACATCGACATCGAACAGGTGTATTTTATCGTATTCACCCAAGACCTGGCCTTGGTTATCGAATAGATAGGTACGGTTATAGACTCGGCCATCACCGACGGCAACGGGAATACTCCCCGCCACCAGGTAGATATCATAACGACGCGCCAGATCTGCGAGTGCCGTTTTAAAAGGATTCGATTGGTTATCGCCGGCATACTCAAGTTGCAGGCTTTCGTGACCACCAAACAGGAGGCAACACTCAGGCAAGACGACGAGTTGCGCTTCGCCTTCCTCTCTCGGAAGTAGCCTAAGCTGCGACTCGATATACTGCAGATTCTTGGATACGTCTTGACTGCTTTGGCACTGAAGTAGGTTGATCTGCATCTTCTGGATCCTTATCTATGCGCTCACTTTCTTTAAAGATTGGCATCTCTATCACGTTTGTTGCCGGTATTTCGACGCCTGAATCTAGCTCTTGTGGCTGTTGTTTCTTCTGAGGAGGTTCATTTAGCTGAGGCTTTTCATCAGGCTGAGGCTCTTTAACACGAGGTAGCACAGATTCAGGGATCTCTATCTCTTTACTCTTACGTCCTATCTCTTCCAACTTAGGCTCCGCCATGGTGCCGGTGAGTTGAAACCTTAGCTCAGTAATCACTTCGATCACCGGCTCTAATACCTTAGTTAGCGCTAACGCGCCTAGGCCGAATGTCCAGCCACCTGTGGTCAAGAGAACAACCGTAGGCACACTCGATGCTAATTGAGGCACGAATCGAATATCGTAGTTCAAACTCTCAGTCATTAAATCTGTATAGCCCCTGACCTTCATATTCCCCGCTACCGCGTCCATCTCAGTATCATGGGTTTTAACCACACCATTATCGATATTCAGGGTGCCGGTGAAGGAATTAAAATATAAGCCTTTGCCAAATACATCTGAGAAATCCAGAGACAGCTTTCTCAGTAACGAGTCCAGACTAAACAAAGAGAAGATTCTGGCACCTTTATCGCTGACTTCGGAGAGATGTCCCTTGCCTAACTCGAAATTAACCAGGCCATTGAGGCTCTCTAGCGAGAACTGATATGGTGCGCCTTGCCATGATATTTCTGCATTGACCTCGACCGGCGCATCCTTTAAACCTGGATCCATGCCGACAATTGCCGATATGGCATCAAATTTTGTCGCGGTTAATTTCACATCAAATTGAGTTAAGTTTTCGTTATTGTCATTCTGCCAAACGCCTTTGCCCCGCAACTTGACCTCAGGAGTTGTCAGCGACAGGGTCTGAATTTGGTAGCTATCACCCTTAGGAGAGCCTTGCAGAACCAGGTGCCCGAGAGGACTGCCGTAGAAAGAAAATTCATCCACATCCACGGCTAATGGGGGCAAGTTGTCCAACACGGTATCGGTTTTAAAGTCAGCATCTTCCTGAGCCTTAACTTTTGGCGCCAGATGGAACTTAGTCGCGACCAATTTGAGGCCCTGGGTCGCCCAGTCCGGATAAAAATCGATTCTACCGTCAAACTCATTCGAACTCGCCTCGAAGCGCCAGCTGTCTGGGGTAGGATAGGCTGTCATTTTCAGATCGGATAAGGTTTGCCCCATTAGATTAAAGTCGGCAATGTCTGCATCCAGGCTTATCAATGGCGGGAAAAACGACTCCTGTCTACTCGGCTCTTCAGGTGCTGCATGCGCAATATCGACTTGAACTTCTAAGCCAGGCTCGGCGCCAGTAAGTCCAGCCGCGTCACTCACCTTATCCCCGGCGGTAAACTTATTGATGATGGCCAGCCAAGGGGCTAATTCAGTGTGCTCTATGTCTAACTGCAGATGCCCCTGATTTTTTCTCAGCTGATCTCCGGGTTTAAATAAGCGGCCCAAGAGTAGATCATAATGAGCGAGGTGATTACCCGACTCTTGATCGAATCCTCCCCAGAACTCCATCTGCTTGCCTAACTTAATGCCTAGAGACGATTGTTTGTTATCGCCAATCAACTCGGCCGTCAGCTTTCTTGATTCGTCTTTTACCTTGGTAAATGGCGCAGGCAGCGCCAGCTCGGCACCGACTAAATCAGTCTCAACCTGAGCCTGTATACGATAGCCGGATGGGTCGAAAACTAAGGTCATAGCCCCCTTCCAGCTAACATCTCCTGAATAGAAATCTTGCAGTGGGTTGTTTAGTTCTTCAGGCAAGTCAGCAAGTGACCATGCCCCCTTCATATCTAAATTGAGGCCATAATTTCTACCAACATTACCCGTATCGAACGTCAAAGAGATGGGTTGTTGATACAGTAAGGCAGAAATATCGTTCCCGTTAACGATGTCGTTATCGAAACTCACCTGGCCGGTCACTTGGTCGAGTAATACACCTGGCTCTGTGATATAAACTGGCGTTTTATCGAAAGTGATTAAACCGCGAATATCTTCTTTCACAAACTCACCAGCCTCTGCCTCATACAGAGGAATGGCGAGATCCAATGACGCCGACACATCACCATTTATCTGCACCACGGCTAAGGTCGCCCCAACAGAGTCCACCAGTGGAGAGGCCTGAATGACTCGGGTCGCAGCCTTGCCTGAGGTCTGCAAATTAGCCTTAACTTGCAGTAATGACCTCGCCCCTAACTGAGGAATGCTCACCTTAGCGCCATCGACCACCACATCTAATAACTGACCTCGTTTGATGGTGAGTGCCATAGCTTCATTTTCAAACTGCGCCATTAGATTCAAGTCTGTCACGGCTGGCCAATCGGGCTGGAACTTAAACTCTGCATCTTCCAGAGTAAAATTTGCCTTGAATACACCGGAATGATTCAGATAGGGGTATTCGCTCAAGGCGCCATTCCAAACCACTAGACCGTCTTGAATACGTCCAGCAACTAATCCGACGTTGAGGTAATCGATCAGACCTTGACTCATGCCGTCCAGTGGCAGGTAATTGCCCACGTTGGCGACATTATTAACCTTCAATGTTGACAGTAAAGCCAGATGGACTCGCTCCCCCAACTCTAACTTCATTGCTGCATCTATAGCTATGTCCTGATTACTCATCTTCAGCTGAGGAACAATTATCGCTTGAGCAGCGAGATCATACTTAGCCTCGAGGGCTTCCCCAGATAGAGACAAGGGCTGTTTCAAGCCACTGCCAAAATCTAATCGGTAATCTTGCTTCGGCGCCGAAATATAGAGCGACTCATTCCCCCAACCGAGTTGAAAATCTATGGGAGCACTTCCCGGGATCCCGCCATCTTGTGACCAGGTTAACTGCTTTACGGATAAAGACAACTGGAGCTCTTGGTCCTTCAGTTTAGTCAGTTTGATGGACTCGATTGCACCTTTGGGGTTCAGTTTCTGCCAGTTTTGCAGGCCTGCTAACTCCATTCCCGGCACTAGGGGCAACAGGGGCAGTAGTGAGCCAGTATCGAGTCGATTGAGATAGGTGAATAAGCCCTGCTCTCGCATCTCGGCAAATAAGTTAAAGTCAGGCCAAGCTTGTTGATTAGACTCGAAAGCGAGATCGCGACTAGTGAAGCGCCAACCAGTTTGTGTCGGCAACCACTCGAGCTGGCCACCCTTGATCTCGAAATGTTGCTTTTGATCATTGAGATCCCATTCGAGCCAGCTAGGAGAAAATTCGATAATACTGGATTCAACCGTGCGGTTAGCTAAGCTCATCCAGGCTTGAAGATTAATCACTCCCTCTAACTCCAGCCTAGCCTCATCATCGTAAGGGTTTTTCTGTCTCGAAGCCCACTCCCCCAAATCTAATGATTGCGCGGCTAAGTAGACTTGTCCTTTAAGTCCGTCTGGCTTATTACCACTACCATGAATATCGATTTGCAGTGACAATAACTCCACCTGTGACGCATCTTCATCGAGATAGAGTTTACCTTGACCGCGATGACGATTTGGAGAGTTAGACCATTTGAGATCTTTGACAAATATGGGGCGGTAATTATTTTTCTTGCTCAGAAGTTGCAGGCTAGCCTGTTTAATCGAAAAGCGCTCCAACTGTTCTAATAAGAGGCGATACAACCAGTCGGTATCCATCTCTTGAGCACTCGTGGTATCGTCGGTCTCATTGAGCTTATCTAAGTCGAGGGCAATCTGGACACCATCGAAGATCACATTCTCAATTTGTGGTGATGCAGTGAACAGGCTTTCCCAGAAATCTAATTTAATATGGACATCGTTCACCACTAAGGTAAATGGCAGGCGCTCTTGGGGAGGGATGACGAGTTTGCTTACCGTTAAGGCAGGTCCAAAAGCCTGCCATTCTGCGCTCAGCAGGCCAACATTGACCCGAACCTGGTATTGCTGTTCGACATATTTTACTAACTCAGTTCTGACTTCATCGAGCTGAGGTAAGAGTCCACGAAATAGGCTCACCACCAGTGCAAATAACACCAGAATGATCGCTAAAATTTGCCAGCAAAGCCGGCTGAACTTTCGGGGACAAAATTTACCAGACACTACATTATTACCACATCGAACTTATTTTGAGCATACATAGGCTCATTTTTAAGCTTAACTCGTTTACCAATATAGACGCCGAGCTCGGCGACTAGATGGCTCTCTTCACCCGTCAAACTGTTATGAACAGCAGGCGAGCAGTACACTAAGAACTCGTCGGCGTCATAGCTGCGGTTGAGTCTGATGATCTCTCTGAAGATCTCATAAGACACTGTCTCAACCGTCTTCAGGCTCCCGGTGCCTAAACATACCGGACACTCTCCACACAAGACATGCTCTAAACTCTCTCGAGTACGCTTACGAGTCATCTCCACTAAGCCTAAACCGGAGAAACCACTAATATTAGTTTTAACCCTATCCAGAGATAGCGCAAGTTCCAGGCTATTAAGTACACGTTTTTGATGCTCAGCATCTAACATGTCGATAAAATCTATGATGATGATGCCGCCAAGATTACGCAGCCTCAACTGACGAGCGATGGCTTGAGTCGCTTCGAGGTTAGTATTGAAGATGGTATCTTCGAGATTTCGATGGCCGACAAAAGCACCTGTGTTGATATCCACCGTCGTCATGGCTTCGGTCTGATCTATGATCAGGTAGCCACCCGATTTCAATTCAACTTTGCGTCCCAATGCTCGCTGCACTTCATTTTCAACATCATAGAGATCGAAAATAGGTACAGGGCCTGAATAATGCACAATCTTATCGGCAATCTCAGGCATAAATTCTTGGGTGAATGCCAGCAGCTCATCGAAGGTCTTGCTCGAATCGACCTGGATCTGATCCAGCTCGGTGCCGACAAAATCACGCACGATGCGCACTTGCAGTGCCAGATCTTGATATAGCAGAGACACACCGGGACGCTTACGTCGTTCACTGACCTTGGCCCACACCCGGCGAAGAAATGCCGCATCCTGAACCAGCTCTTGCTCACCGGCACTCTCTGCCGCGGTGCGAATGATAAAGCCGCCATTTTCATCGACGAAAGGCTGAGTTAAGCCTTTCAAGCGGGCACGAACCTCTTCAGACTCGATACGCTGAGAAACACCGACATGACTCGAACCCGGCATAAACACCAGATAGCGAGAGGGTAAGGTGATATCCGTAGTCAGGCGAGCACCTTTGGTGCCTAATGGATCTTTCACCACCTGCACCATAATATCTTGCCCTTGCCTGACCAGCTGAGCGATATCGCGTACCACAAAGTTACCCTTCTCTACATCGGCAACACACTCTGTGTGAGGCACGATATCAGAGGCATGCAAGAAGGCCGCCTTATCCAGGCCGATATCCACAAATGCCGCCTGCATCCCCGGCAAGACACGACTCACCTTGCCCTTGTAAATATTACCCACTAGGCCGCGTTTCATCCGCCTCTCGATATGGACTTCCTGCAACACGCCATGTTCAACCAAGGCGACTCGGGCTTCCGTGGGAGTCACATTGATCAATAGTTCAGCACCAATCTTTCTCTGTACTCTGTTTTTGACTATGCGACTCATATTTACACTCACTTTTAGTAGGGTTGCAGTTTCCAGGTTCTAGGGCCTAGATAACGTTATAAAATGTTCATCTCTTGCAGCAGTTCCCGGGTCTCTACCATAGGCAAGCCCACTACAGCAGAATAACTGCCATCTATGCGCTCGACAAAGCTGCCACCTAAGGCTTGGATACCATAGGCTCCGGCTTTATCCATGGGTTCGCCAGTAGCGATATAGGCCAAAATATCCTGCTCGGTTAACCGGCAAAATTGTACCTTGGTCTCAACCAGGCACGCCACTGTCTTGCTGCCATCCGTTAAAGCGACAGCCGTCATGACACTATGAACCTCACCCGATAGCTGGGATAGTATCTTCAGGGCATCGGCTTCGTCGACTGGTTTACCTAAAATCTTATCGCCTAATACCACTATGGTATCTGAGCCAAGTACCACAGGGGTTCCCTCGACTCGACACAAGTCTAGCCCGGCTAGGGCCTTTTCTACTGCCAGACGAGACACGAACACTTGAGGCGTCTCTGTGGATATATGACTCTCATCTATATCCGCCGCCAAGGTCGTAAAACTAAAGTCGGCACGTGAAAAACCTAACTGAGTCAGTATCTCTTTTCTACGCGGGGAGGCCGAAGCCAATACCAGAGGACCGGAAAAAGTCATTTCTATCTCACCTTATATAAACGTCGTACACGACGTAACATCCAAAATACCCAAGGCCAGATAATCAAACTGGAAATAGCGGGTAAAAACAGGCTCTCATCGAATGTGACTGTGGACACCACAAACTGAACCCAAAACACCACCAGATGATGCAGGCAGACTAAACTTGAAATCATCAAGGCCTGCTGCCACATGGGGAAGTTACGCAAACGCTGAAAATGAAGTACGACCACATAGACGACTAATGACATGGCTAGCGCACGAATACCTAAGTGAGCTCCCAGCAAGATATCTAACATCACCCCTAATGCAAAGGCTGATAAAATATTGTATCTGTGGGGTAACGCCATTGCCCAATAGATGATAACCAGTAATAACCAGTCGGGACGCCAAGCTTCGACTATGTCCGGTAAGGGCATGATCTGTAATAACATGGCGCCGAGAAGGCTTAACCACACCACCCAACGGCCATTAGCAACATGCATGCTCATTCGCTCACCTCTTGCTTAGCTTTAGGCTTAACGTCACTGGATTGTGCTACAGGAATGTCATTATGATCTTGGCGGTGTTCGAGTTCATCGGGCCAAATAAGCAGCAAGTATCGAATACGATCTAATGCCGCCAATGGTTGAGCCGTGACAGTTGCGTAACTCTGGCCATCATCTTTAATCACTTTCATCACACGAGCCACTGGATAGCCTTCGGGAAAGCGATTACCTAGCCCGGAGGACACCAGCAGATCGCCGACACGAATATCCGTGCTCTTAGAAACAAATTTAAGTTCAAGCTCATCGAGAACACCGGTGCCATTCACCACCAGGCGCACATCGTTACGTGTTATACGCACAGGAATACCGTGAGTGACATCAGAAATAAGTAGCACTCGACTGGTTAACTCGCTGACTTGCACTATTTGGCCTACGACACCCTGTGCATCCACCACAGGCTGGCCAACAAACACGCCGGTTCTTTCCCCTTGGTTTAACACAACATATTGATGATAGGGATCGCTGGCAATTTCCATCACCTCGGCAACGACTTTCTTGGAATCCATGTGTACGGGAGAGCCCAGCAAGCCACGTAGGCGATCATTTTCCTGTCTTAAATGCTCGAAACGCTGCAGGCGCTCACTCATCAACAGCTGTTGACGCAATAGCGCCTTGTTTTGTTTAGCGAGCATGTTGCGAGTCGCAAGATTCTCGGCAGACCAATCGAGCAAAGCGCCGGGAACATTGGCAACGTATTGAAGTGGGCTTAGAACAGAAGAGATGGATTGACGAACAGGATCGAGCCGGCCGTTGGCCACAATGAGGATCACCGACAAAATAATAGCCAGTGTTAATCTAAACTGGTTCGAAATACCACGAGCAAAAATGGGCTTCATAAAAAACTATAAATGGTTACGAAATACTAACTAGTATTCATGGGGTAATAAAAACAAAATCAGGCTTTATACCCTATGGCGATAATGAGCGACAGAAAAAAGACGGTTTAACACCGCCTTATTCGACCTAATTAGATTTCTTCGGAGAAGAGATCGCCGCCATGCATATCGATCATCTCTAGCGCCTTACCACCACCTCGAGCAACACAGGTTAATGGGTCATCGGCAACCATGACCGGAATACCCGTTTCTTGCATGAGTAAACGGTCCAGATCGCGGATTAATGCGCCACCACCTGTTAATACCATGCCACGCTCAGAGATATCTGAGGCTAATTCCGGTGGAGATTGCTCTAGTGCAACCATCACAGCACTGACAATGCCAGACAAAGGCTCTTGCAATGCTTCTAAAATTTCGTTGCTGTTAAGCGTAAAGCTACGAGGTACGCCTTCGGCTAAATTACGGCCGCGCACTTCTATCTCTAATACTTCATCGCCCGGATATGCGGTGCCAATGGTGTGCTTGATGCGTTCGGCAGTAGCTTCGCCGATCAGGCTACCGTAGTTGCGACGCACATAGTTGATAATTGCATCATCAAACTTGTCACCACCGATGCGAACAGAAGATGAATACACCACACCATTGAGTGAGATGATTGCCACTTCGGTAGTACCACCACCTATATCGACAACCATAGAACCCGTCGCTTCAGAAACAGGAAGCCCTGCACCTATCGCAGCCGCCATAGGCTCTTCGATCAAGTAAACTTCACGAGCGCCTGCGCCCATAGCAGATTCACGAATCGCACGGCGTTCGACCTGTGTCGCGCCAACAGGTACACAAACCAAGACTCTAGGGCTTGGACGAAACACACTGTTATTGTGCACTTGCTTAATAAAATGCTGCAACATCTTCTCAGTCACATAAAAGTCGGCAATCACGCCGTCTTTCATCGGACGTATAGCCTGGATATTACCCGGAGTACGCCCCAACATCTGCTTAGCTTCTGTACCTACAGCCGCCACGGACTTCTGTCCGCCATTCCCTCGCTCAGTACGAATCGCCACAACTGAAGGTTCGTTAAGAACTATCCCTTCATCGCGAACGTAAATTAAGGTGTTAGCCGTACCCAAATCGATCGAAAGATCGTTAGAAAAAATGCCACGCAGCTTCTTGAACATGTAACCAGCCTGTCTCAGTCGAGTCCGAAAAATAAAAAATCAGCTAACTCTAACAACGACACCCCTATGACACAAGGGCGATGAGGTTAACATTTGCTAATGAAGCGCTTTATTTTTAAATATCATAGAAAAAGCAGAAATAAGTGAGGGCTTTGTACTGAGAGGATGAACATCCCCCTCTAATGTCACATAGAAGGCTTTCGAAGCCACTCTTTAGCGTACATCTAGATAATAACTATTCAACTTCCCGCCAGTGAATCACCTTGTCATGACCTCGATAACTACCGAAGAAGGCGCTAGCTCTTGGATTTGAAAGAGCACCGTCGTTATCCCAGCTCCAATACCACTGCAGCCACTCCGGCACGGCAAGAGGTGCTGTGACTTGGCCTCGATAACGATTTGGCGACGCAACTGATGACTGCCAACCAAGATCGTATCGCCCAGTGATGAAATCACTCGCAAGAATATTACCCGCCCCATTCGTGCGACTTACCAGCTGACCCCCATCGAGTGTTGGAGCATAAAGAACTTGGGTCGACTCTGGAAGTTCGGGCTCCATAACCCGAGTACAGCTATCTAATGTATTCACCACCCATTGATCACCTTGCCAAAATCTAGCCGTAGTCGGCATTCTTAAAATATCAGTTTCTGGGCCATAAGCATTTTCCATGACGATACGGCCATGCCTCAGATGCTGAGTCGACAAGCGCTTCGCATTGCAACTATTTGATATATCACAGATGTCATTCATAGCCGCATTCATATCTGCTACGTCAATCGAGGCTCCATCATCATCGAGTATTCTAAGACCTATATCCAAGAGGGGATAAGGTCCATCGGCTATACCATCTAGCCGCCTGCTAAAGAGTATATCGTCGTCGATATCTTGCACTCCAAGATCTGATTTAGTCCATGTGAAGCTGGGCATGCCAGAGACCCGGGCCTGAAAGTCGATACCATCACCGTTATTCTCAGCCACCAGCAGTGCTGAACCGGAGGCGAAATCATCGAAATAATTCTCGGTAGTTTCGCCAGCAACATTCCTAGCTCGAACAGACATGTTGAGCCTAAAGGGCTCATCCATATAACTAAACAAGCCTGACATACAAGCCGGCATGATGCCGTAAGCGTAGACCTCAAAATCATTGGGGTAGAAGCGTCCAACGGCTTGACTGTAAGCCTTAGGAATTAAAATACTTTCACCTAAATAGCTAGCCGGTGGTGCTGCGGAAAATGAGAATACTCCCACCTCATCAATAGACTGAAGCAACAGATTAAGACTGTGACTCTGAGCCGTGTGCTCATAGACCGAAAGCCCGGTAGTGCCATCAACACCATCGGCAGGTGCCACAAGATCGGCTGACAAACTGATATTTGATTGAACATAGTTTGGTGTCGATAAGTTATCGCAGAAATCTAGGTCACCATCTGATTGCCAAGCCATGGCTTGAATCGATAATTCAAAGTCTTCGCCCGCTTTTCTAAACCCGGGACAATCTTTATTCGCAGCCGTACAAATAGTTTCAGGACTCAGACATAGGCCGACGGGGTAACGCACGAAAGTGTCCGAGCCCTCCATCTGCAGGCCTTCATCTTCGTCGCCTGCGACTCCGGCGTAACTGATCTTAAGCTCAAGTCTTCCTGCATCGGCATAGTTCAGTTTAAATGCGGCTTTACCCGCGTTATCGAACGCCAAAGATATGGGAGTCGCAGCGGAAGAAGATTGACCGACCCCGATATCATCGATAAAGACTGACATACTGGTGGGCCTCCCCGATTCATCCGGGCTGATATAGGCACTCCAGAAGTTTACTGTTTTACTGACTCCTTGAAATGTCGGCACACAGCGTGAGCCGGTGTCACTTATCTTCACTGCAGTGATCTCCAGACCCTGCTGAGGCTTATTCGATAATTCATTGGGGATATCGACAATGAAACCAGCATCGGCATAATCTAAAGTACAATCCGCATTCGCGACCTCTAAACCATCTATGAAGCAAAGATAGGAGCCAGAAGGAAGCGTGCTGCCAAGCCCTACGGTGACTGCGCCACCAGATGTATGCCAGAGCTGCGTCGATGTACTCCCAGAGAACACATTATTGCTATAGACACCACCATCTTTAGTGAGATCGACACTCGCAGGATCGCTAAGCTCACTGGTACAGTCATCGTCAGCACAAGCCTTGATAGTAATATCTTTACCGGTACAACTGAGGGCTCCCGATGAGAATTCGATTCGATAGTGGCTGAGCGAAGGGGGAGTAGAAGTCGCATCATTTATAGCACTGCTGCTATTCATCTCTAAATAGCGAGAAGTTACACGACCGTATACAGTAGTCGAATCATTCATAAAGATATCATTATCACTATAAAGATTAGCCTTTATGAGCGTCGAGCCACTTAAGATCATCTTGTCATAACCAAATAACAATACTTTGCCGGCACCAGACTCATTAATTTTTGTCCCAGTGATCTCTATGCCTGATTTAACAAAAATACGCACAGCACCCTGAGCCAAAATGTGACTGTTTGATTCTAACTTGAGCTCTTCCACAAAATAATCACCGGGAGATAACATTATTGTTGCACCGCTGCTAGCTAGAATATTCTTTAATCGGTACTCGGTATGATTAGCAGAGAAAGTCACGGTACAAGCACTGTAGACCTCAATTTTACCAAATTGGGTACTGCTACCATCGCCTAACAAGATATTTTCACCGCTAGAACAGTTGTCGATCTCTCCGCCGGTCTCATTACTGTACTTAAATGCATTTTGACCATTGGTATGTAAGCCACGAATATCACCGTCGGTTACTGTGCAATATCGATCTCCCCCAGAAGCCGTATCACAGCCATCATTAGGTAAACCATCGCCAAGATTGTTGGTACAGTATTCTAAGTCCTCACCTAGCGTACCGTTAATTCTAGCTGAATCATTTTGCCTGAGCTGGGGATCGTTAACCCCATGGCAAGCATTGTTATTATTGCCATGATGGCCTTGAACAACAGCGGGAAAATAAACAGATTCATCGATCACATCAAATGCATACGCATCCAGACAAACCGATACCGAGATAAAACTGATAAACACTGAGAGCAATAATGGTCGACAATCCACTAGGTTCAACTCCTTTGATTAATTTCATATAAGCAATGCGTTAATCACATTTACCTGAATTACCGTCCTTGATAATGGCTGTTCTATATTTATTCTGTGAAGCTAGCTAAGTGGATAAATACTCCACGTTAAAGAGTGAACATGAAGCCGATATAACTCCCCCGTATAAGGTTAGTCGGTTTATTCGCATCTTCCAGTGAGGCTCTAGATTAATACTAATAGGTATAAAAACTGGAAATGAAAGCCGAATGCAAACCACAGAAAAGTTAAGGTTAAGTTAATGCAAGGTTAAGTGGAAGTCAAAGGAGCTAGTTTAGGCTATGTGGTTTTAAAGGGAATGGGGATCAACTAGTAAAAATAGCCTACAGGAGTTGGCCTCTAGCTTGGTAGTGAGTCTTGTCGAATGCAAACTAGAGCCTCCTAACTTTTTATACCAATAAGGTTGAAGAGTTAGGAGGCTTTTCGGGGCTAGTTAACCTCCCGCCAAGAGATCACCTTGTCATTACCTCGATAAGTACCGAAGAAGGCGCTGGCTCTAGGATCTGAAAGAGCACCATCGTTATCCCAGTTCCAATACCACTGCAGCCATTCTGGCACATCAAGAGGTGCGGTCACTTGGCCACGATAACGATTGGGGTTAGCGATTAAAGATTGCCATAACAGCTCGAATCGACCTTGAGAGAAGTTAGCGCCTCCACTACGCGTTACCACCTGCCCCGTGGCGAGTGCGGGCATATAATTCACGCCTGCAGCAGGAAGTGCAGCCGAATCAATGTCACTGCAATTATCTAGAGTATTCACCATCCATTGAGCACCACTCCAATACTCAGCCGTCACCGGCATTCTTAAAATTTCAGTTTCAGGCCCATAGGCATTTTCTAATACGATACGACCATGGCGATAATGTTGAGTGGCTATTTCTACGGCATTACAGCTATTGGCTGTTGAGCAATCACCAACTGTGCCGGCATTCATATCGGGGGAAGCGATCAATACCCCATCTCTATCATTCATCTGCAAGCCAACCGCCATAGAGGTATAGGGACCATCTACAGCACTGTTTAATAAACGAGTAAATTGAATATCACTATTAATCTCTTGAATACCATGACTATCCTTTTCCCATATTAAGGAAGGGAACCCCGTAAGCCTAGTCTGATAATTAACACCGGCATTACTGTTTTCACCAACGAGTACCCCTGAACCTGAAGCAAAATCACCAAAATAGTTTTGAGTTGTATCACGGCTCAGATTTCTCGCTCTGATTGTCATCGTTAATGGAACGGGTTCATCCATGTAGTAAAATGTCCCGCCGCGACATGTTGTGAGCATACTTTCATCATAGACCTCAAAATCATTGGGATAGAAGCGACCAACGGGTTCACTCTTAGCGGAGGGAATATAGATAATTTCTTCCAAATACTTCTCGGGCGGCGTAGCCGTAAACTTGAAAACCCCAACCTCGCTGATTGCTTGCGGGACTGTGTTGAGATTCCCGATCCCGGCGGTATGATTATATGAGCGGTTTGTAATCGCCCCTTCGGTGCCTCCATCAGCAACACTTGGCTTTTGTAGCTTACTAGCTAAAACGATATCTTTTTGAGTATAGTTTGGTGTCGTTGAGTTATTACAGTAATCGGTATCGCCATCTTTCTCCCAAGCCATCGCCTGTATCGACATATCGAAGGTGTCACCGGCGATCTTAAACTTGGGACAGGTATCATCACCAGCAGAGCATGTCTTTTCAGGTTTAATACACAAGCCAACAGGGTAACGCACCGTGTTATCCGAACCCTCCATGACCAAGCCTTCATCATCTTCGCCTGACGCTGCGGTGTACTTTGCATGAATCGAAATTTTACCCGCGTCGGCATAATTCAATTCGAATTCAGCTTTACCTTGGCTATTAAATGCCAAAGAAAACGGGGTGGGATTCGAGGCGCTCTTACCAATATCGGTCCCGTTAATCAAAGCCGACTTACCTGTAACTATCGCAGCTGAACCTGGACTCACATATTCACTCCAGAAGTTTACCGTCTTACTGAGGCCTGCAAATGTGGGAATACATTGAGTGCTGTTATTGCTCTTCTTAACCGCTGCGACCTCAATTTTTGTCTGGGGTTTATTAGAGAGGAAATTATCGATATTGAAGATAAAGCCAGCTACAGCAAAGTTCAGTGTACAAGCTGAATTGTCGACTAGCTTGCCATCGATATAACAAAGGTATGGGGCAGCAGGTGACGTTGCACCTAGACCTATCGTCGTCAGTCCTCCTTCACCATGCCAAATCTCAGTATCAGTTTCACCGGTAAAACTGACCTCACTGTATTTTACACCGTCTTTGGTGAGTTCAACTGATGAAGAAACAGAGCTTGTTGTGCTGCAGTTATCGTTCGCGCAGGATTTAATGGTGATCGTTTTTGCGGTACAACTTAAGGCATCGGATGAAAATTGAATGCGGTAATGATTTGTCGCTGGAGGCTCGGCGGCATACTCGAAAGCAAAGTAACCAATATCTTCCGCTAGATGATTTCTCTCACTATCTCTATACATATCTTCATCGATAACAAAACTGACTCTGTCGTTGAAGCTCTCTTTTAGACAGCGTCTCACCCAACCTCCATCTACACCTTTACGTGTATTTTTATTGGCTATGGTAACGGGTGTGCCTGAGTAATTCTTGATGTAGCGGTTAGAATAAAGACATTGCTGACTCAGCGATCTCCCCCCCCCTCCGGCCCCATGGTTTTTAGCACTACTAAACTCATATAGTACGGACTTACCATTCACTTCGACAGTACCATTACCCAAACCTGCAACGTAACCCAATACCTCTGTATTTGATATTGATAGGTTAATCTCAGATGCCTCTATCGCGATCTCAAACTCATCGTCGTCGACATTGTTGATCGCTGTAGTAATAAAGCGAGAGTTATTTCGAGTTAATGCTTGCCCAATCATCACAGGGTCATCACCAAAATCATGGGGGAAATCCACTTCCTCGTATCCCCGGCCAGAAGCTGGTAGGTATTTACCCTGATATTTTTTAGTTTCGATCGTTCCAGCTTGTAATGCTTTGCCGCGTTCTAAAAATCGATAACCCGGTTCCATCACAAAATAATCCACCTCCTCCATAGCTTTTGCGACAGGATTATAATTATTCTTATGGGGGGGCTCATCTTGTGTAATAGCAACCGCAGCTGCGGACAAGGAGTCAATGACAATCGATGAAGGGCCATCGCTATTTTCATTCGTGCCATCTAGGCCATTTATAGTAGGCATTAAGATTACAACTGGTGATGATGCATAGTTGTTGTCAAAGCTAATAACCGCATTGCCTGAAGCATCTAATCTAACTCGGCCAAACTCAAATTGAGGAAATGGACAAGTTAGATATGCTGACTCAGGTACTTTTACTAAACTCGATGCCGACAGCGGCTGCCAATACAGGTGATACGCCTCAGCACCAGTAGCTTCATGAAAACGCATCTCGATTTTATGTGTGCCTTGAGCTAAAGATATGTCCCCAGTTCTACAAGGCCAGCCACACTGTCCATGTATACCATAAAACCCAACCACAACTTGATCATCAATCAAGAGCTCTATCGAGTCATCACCATCTATGCCGAAGGTATATTTCCCGGTTTCAGGCACATCCAAATAACCTTCAAAGATACCTGCATAGTTATCCCCCTGACTCGAATGAGGGCTAATACTGACACCGTAACCTTCAACTCGAGACTCAATAGATTCACCTAGCTGGTTAGTTGTGGTTTTTATTGTATCTACAAGATCATTAAAATCATCGTGATCTACCGGACTGGTATATTGCCCAGTCTTCCAGCTCGTCGTGTCATAGGTTCGATAAGTGATACCCGATACTCCAGCTTGTTCTGCTGGACACTGTAGTGGAACTACAGGAAGAACAGGATCTGAATTGTTATCACACATACCACCAAAATCAGCGTCTTCTATCACATCTTCATCGAAATCTACATCGCCATTCCCACTAATATTCAGGCTTCCACCAGAAGCTAACGCGCCATCAATACTTGCATTACCCGTTAAGGTTACTAAGCCAGCAACATAGACAATACCGTTGATATAATTTTGTCCTGCAACAGATAAGCTTCCCCGTACATAGATGATTAGATCCTCAGTTTCGCCAAATTGATTAATGGTGGCATTATTCATGGTCAAACTATCAAAATACAGACGGGTAGTAGCACCATTTGTATTAAGAAATGATCGATTGGCAAAGCTGCCTTGCCTGAAATCGTAATCACCAGGTGTAAATGAAGCACTATGGCCTGTACAACCTGAACGTTCACATGTCAGATTGCCCAAATCAGGACCAATATTGTCAGGTGGCACCAATCCATTCGGATGATGATTACCAGTTGGTGGATCAGTGAAAACTTCATCACATTGAGGAACCGCAAATACTGCACTAGTAAAGCACAGAGTAAAAAGTAATATAGCTCGAATAAACTTAATCACGGGCTTCGACCTCCACCTGACGGTTAACTCTCAAACAGTTACCGTTAATGCTGCTACAGTCTCCGGTTTCACAGGTCGCAGCACTGGTGATCAGAAAGCGGGTCACGCTAGCGACCGTTGTTGGCGTACAAGTCAGCACGACACTGCACTGATGAAAACCGGGAGCAACGGGCGGCGTCCAAGTTGCTGACACATTGGTGCAACTTGAAGCAGAACCGTCGAGTGGGAACAACTGAGCCAAGGCGCTATCGGCGCCTGAGTTCGCCGCAGCCAAAGCCCGGGTACCCCATACTTCCAAGTTAACTTGCTCGTCGGCATCTTCGAGCACGTTGATTAAGGCTGACGCCATCAAAAACATGACAGTAATAACGAAGATTCCTATCACCAAGGCACTGCCCCGCTGCTTTGCAAAAGCATTACTTGCAAAGCCTCTAAACGATGAATGAGTTCGCTGGTTCATATTAGGGGACATTGACCACCTGCACCTGATGTTGATATTGAAACGCTTGGCCATTAACCTCAAATTGTGGTGTTAACTGCACCACAGCATTATTAATCAAGGTTCCTGGAGTATAAAATATTGGCCAATTGCCGTCTTTTATCACAACATTCTCAGCCATTAATGCACTCTTAGCATCGCCTCCCATTTGAGTGGGTGTAGGCTGAGTGACATTGAAAATGTTATAGCTGGCATAACGCCTAATATTGCCATTGGCAAAGAAGCAGTAACTCACCGCGTTGTCCACCATAAAGAAGCGGCTACGTGGCGAGGCCTCGCTAAAACGTACCGCACGATCGAAGGTAACAGTGTTGGTCGTAGCATCGTATTTTTCGATATCAAACAACCTACCCTCACTCGCCGTCGGAGTAGCAGAGTAAATATGGGTTAATTGCAGTGGATAGACTAACATTCTATGCTCTGAATTTATGTCCAGTGATGGCGTCATCACAGTACCAGCACTATCTGCTGGCTCGGGAGATATGGGTAAATCCAGATAGGAGGCGCTGGCCTGAATCGGCACGAATTCGATGCACTGGAAGGTAACGGGGGTTTCCGTCACACGCAGACTATTTGGCACCGCATTGCGAATTTCACGCGTCATACGCTCCATAACAAAGCGACTCTGACTGAGCACCTGATCGACCGAGGTAGATTCGACAAAAATACGTGTACCCATGATGACAAAACTACTGACTCCGAGCACCATAACACCAAGGATAATGATCACCATTACCATCTCAACCAGTGTAAATCCAGATGACTTAGATCTCCTTAAAGAACGCATCAGTAATTACTCCGAACCGCATTATAAGTTATCACCTCATTATTTGGCGTAGTCACGGCGATGGTGATGAGTTTTCTGTTTAAAATTGGCAGGTCCGGATAAGTCACTGTTACAGAAAGTTGATAGTTAGGGTATTCACTCGCATAGGTATTATCTGAATTGAGCATTAAACTCGCATGAGTTAAGCCATGATAATCATCGACATCATTAAAACTATTACGATTCTCACCATCGGGACCTAAGTCATTTTTGAGTGTACAAGGTAAGCCGGCAGGCAAGCCTAAATCAGGTCGTGCAGCGGCACCACAGGCTGGCACTCCACCATTAGCATTGGTGTTTTGATCATAACGCTTACTCCAGATCTCATTGAGTAGTGAATGAGCAAGCTCAGCCGAACGCACACGGTGCAAGGTCTCGGCGGCGCGATCAGCCTGAGGGAACAGCATACTAGTCAGCAAGACTAAGCCGATGCTGAGAACCACCATGCCGACGATGAGTTCAATAAGAGTAAAGCCGTTAGATTTATGAGCTAAATGAACTTGCGTGTCTATTTTTTTGAATGAATTAGCGGCCATGGATATACCCCTGACTTTCGATATTTATGGTCAAGGTCTCATCGGCAATCACATTAATACATGGACCGCTACAAGCTAAACTGGAGATACCCGAAGTATCGAAACTGACATCGAATGCACTATTGCCAGTTGATATGAGTTCTAGACTGGCCCCTCCGGTAAACGCTTGCTTAGGTTCTGATATGCGAGTTCCCGTACAAGTGGAGTTATCAAAGCGAACCAGTTGATAGCCGTCGGCATTAACATCGACTCGATAACAGCGGTCTCGATTATTCATCGCCATCAGTTGAGCCTTACGTAACTCGCTAATAAACTCATCACGCAGGGTGAAAGCACTGTAACTAGAACTGGTCATAAGACGTGGCAAGACCACCACAGAGAGAATGGCAATGAGTATTATGGTGGTGACTAGCTCTACCAAGGTAAAGCCGCTGTCTCGCAAGGCTGTTCGCATTCAGTATCCGGATCGGTTCTAAGCTCTAGTGTCCAACAACTTAATAAGTATGGCAAATAAATAAAATATTTAGATGTTTAGATATAAAAAAGGCCTGCTAGGCAGGCCTTTTAGATTACTCGAAATTAGCAATCATCAGCATCTAGTTTGGCACTAAAACCGGGGGCGTCGCTACCATTTACAGCTTCTGTATATGTGACAGTACAAGTACTAGGAGCATCAGCTTGGCGGATGGTAATGGTTCCAGGAACAGCATCTGTTGGAGTTGCAGGAACCCCTGGAGTCCTAGTCGTTACAGCATCTACCACCCAGTCATTGGTAAAGTCAATTTCAAGCGCAGCAGCAAGATCTGCTTGTGTAGCTAGTAAGTAACCATATGCAACATTAACATTAACTCCAGTAGCAATAGTTACAGCTGCAGTATCTAAACGCTCATCACCAGCGATTGCAGCCTTGGAGTAAACTAGGCTGTTTCCACCTTGGATAGCCCCTCTAAGCCCTTGAAGGGTTGATAGACGCGCATCTGATTGCAGATTGATAAACTTAGGTGCAGCCGTAACAGCAAGAATACCCAAGATAATTATAACTACAACGAGCTCTATTAAAGTAAAACCATTTTGCTTTTGCATTTGATAATCCGGTTAACTAATTATTACAAGCAAATTAACAGCTTGATCCATCAGGCATAGCTGAAAATTGAGGGACTGAACCTTCTGTAGCTGATTCTGTATAAGTGAACCTACACGTTGAAGGTGCTCCAGCCTGCCAAATAGTTGCAACGCCAGAGTCTACAAAAATAGTCCAATCCGCATTATTATCTGTTGCTATTTCATTATCAGTAGCAGAAGTTCCCACATTAAAAGTTACATCAATCGCATTTTGAAGTTCTGTTTGTAAACCTTGTAGATACCCAAAATTAGTCTTAGCCTTAATTCCAGTGCCAATATCAACTCCGCCTTTATCATCGTCAGGCTTCGTAGAATCGCCAGTCCAATATGCCTTAGCTCTTTTCTCATCACCTGAGATAGCAGCTTTAGCATAAACCAGGCTATTTGCACCTTGTATCGCTCCCTTCATACCTTGAAGTGAAGATTCACGAGCATCACTCTGTAAGTTAATAAACTTAGGTGCTGCCGTTACTGCCAAAATACCTAGAATAATAATAACGACTACTAATTCGATTAGCGTAAAACCATTTTGTTTTTTCATTTCTCTACTACCTTTTACTCTTTGTCATCGCCACTTTAAGCAGCGAACATCAATTCTTAAATTAGCTCTTTAGCCATCAAGAGCGACATACTAATTTTAGTTAGTAAAACTAACCACAGTACCTGTACCTGGGTTATAGGTAATGCCTTTACCCACATTCAAATCGGGAGTGGGTGTTGCAACCCCAGTTGATTGATCTAATACTAAAGACGCCACCTGATGGTACACACACAGATCGATACTATTTACCGTATCACCATTAAGGTCTGTGGCATTGCCACCGACCCCGTCTAAGAAGCGTACTGTATAGCGCTGATTACGAGCATCATCTGTGTATTGAACATTTCGTGGTGCACTCTGAAGAATGCTGTTAAACACTTGCTGACAACGATTGTCATTCATCGCTGTTACGTCGGTGCCATTGGGGCCTGTTCCTGTAGGGAAACCGAAACGTGTATCTAAGGATACACTCGTGCCATCTAAGATCACCGTATTGTTATTGCGCCCATCGACTTCCCACTGCGCGCGAACAAAACCGACCGCGGTAGCTAGACCACCAGCAACACCATCTAAACTGGCGTTTTCTGCGTCATCGGTGACATTGAGAAAACGCGGGATAGCGGTTGCGGCAAGCAAACCAAGAATCACGATCACGATCACGAGTTCTATTAAAGAGAAACCTTGCTGACGGCTTCGAGAGTTAGGCATAGTTCGACCTTTATTACATTGATTTTTCATTTGACTATCTCATTTGAAAAGCGATCTGCTTATTCATATAAGCCCCCATAGCATATTTTACAATTCTAACAGTTCGGAGAATTTTAGAAACCTATGAAACGACTCTATTTTCTCTATTCTTTGTCATTCGTCAAAAATATTACGCGCCCGGTTGTCAGTTGATAACCAAGGCGATCGAAATTGTTATCAACATAGCTACAAACATCTCCTTCTAGGCCAAATACAGATACAACTTGTTGTGACGCGGTATCTAAACCCAGTAGCTGATACCAAAGTTGTTCACAACCTGCAGAATCCAACTTGTTAGGTAATGGCCAGCCTCCAGAGCTCATTTTAACAAAGTTCATATCTGATATAATTTGAGTGGAATTCTTATCTGCACTTATCGAAATGCCAGTATTCCAATCCAGCCTCATATCTTTGGGTCTACCCTGTGCTAGCCACTGCGCCTTGATCATACCAAGTACATTCAATAGGCGAGTATGATCGATCCTCAGACCCTGAGCAGCTATGTGGTTCACCGAACCAAAATACCTAAAGCCTAAAACACCGAGCAAGGCGAGCAGCAAAACAATTGCTATCATCTTGCCATATAGCTCCAATAATTCTCCATCGGCTTTCTGCTGGCTTAGCATTAGGTTTTTCCTGCCTTATCCAGACAATTATCTAGTTTCATCAACTTCCCGTCTGTAACCACATTGAACATATCCCACCATATGGCTAGATAGATACCTGCTTTACCTTCCACCTTTAACTACATTTAGCGTGTCCCACCATATGGCTAGATAGATACCTGCTTTAGGCTGATGACTGATTGATATAATCTATCTTCCACCCTTGACCACGTTGAGCATGTCCCACATGGGAAGATAGATACCTAGCGCCAGTATCAATACTATTCCCGCGACGAAGCCAATTAAGATAGGCTCGAGTTTAGCGGTGAGGTTTTTAAGATCGTAATCCACCTCGCCCTCGTAAAAGTCTGCGGCGTCGTTAAGTAACTGGTCTATTTGACCCGTTTCTTCGCCGACAGCAACCATCTGTAACACTAGCGGAGTGAACAATTGGCTATGATTCGATACTCGTAACATGGACTCACCGGATTCTATGCCCCGACGCATGGCGACGATTCGATCGTGCATGTAGGCGTTATCTACGGCATCGGCGACCAGGCTTAACGCCTGTGTCATAGGAACTCCGGCACTCAGCATCATGGAAAAGCTACGGCAGTACCTGGATAAAGTAGAGCGCTCGATGATGCTACCTACGGCGGGAATATGTAGCTTCCACTTATCCCATTGTTTCTCACCCTTCTCAGAATTGTGCCAGTAGCGAATGCCGATAAAGGTCCCTATGGCACCAACCAGCATGGCCGGCCAATAGTTTACAAATAGGCTAGAAGTACCGATTAAGAGCTTGGTTGCCCAAGGTAGTTCGGCACCGAAACGAGAGAACATATCGGCAAATTTAGGGATCACCATGATGTTCAAGATCACCATGGCTATAGTGATGGCGATCAAGACAAAGATTGGATAACGCATCGCGGCCTTAATCCGGCGCCGGGTCTCCTGCTCGCGTTCGATATAACCCGCTAACTGCATAAAAGCATCTTCGAGTTTACCCGTATTCTCTCCTACATGAACCATAGAAACGAACAGCGAATCGAACACATCCTGGTGATGATTCATTGCCGATGACAAGGGGCGCCCTGCAGTTAACTGCTCAGAAATATCATCGAGGGCATCACGCATACGTTGCGAATGGGTCGTTTCTGACAAACCAGCGATGGCACGTAAAATAGGGATGCCGGAACGGGTTAAAGAATACATCTGTCTGCTAAAAATCTGCAGTTCGGAGAGACTCACCTTAGCTTTAAACAGTTCCGTCAGAGAGAAGTCTTGCTTCTCCTTAGTCTCATTGAGCTCTAATGGAATAACCGAACGAGACATTAGCTGATCTGCAGCAGCACTCTCAGAGGTGGCATCAACCACACCTGTAACTTGTTGTCCCTGGGCGTCGCGCCCTCGGTATTTGTAAACTGCCATTAATTATTCACTCTATTGCTTAACCATATCTACCGACAGTGGAATTTGAGAATCGGTAACATCTTCGACTAACTTGGCTACCTCTTCGATGGTCGTCATCCCCTCAGCCAAGTATTTAAGTGCAGATTCGGCTAAAGGAGTAAAATTAGGACTCTCTTTCGCCGCATTGGCAAAATCTTGTGGATTACCTGTCCGCATTGCTTCTACCATAGAGTCATCTAATTCAAGGATCTCAAACACACCGATACGCCCACGGTAACCACTGCCATTACAGCTTTGACAACCTGAGCCAATTTTGAGTTTAGCCTGTGAGAAGTCCAGATGACTGACCGAGTTTAACCAAGCACTCTCTTGCGCCGTTAATTGATAATCACCAGAGCAATTCTGGCACACTCGCCTCACCAACCTCTGAGCAATAATAACTCTTAAGGCACTCGCCACCAGGTAACTCGCCGCGCCCATATCCAACAGACGTAATGCACTGGTTACTGCATCATTGGTGTGCAAAGTCGACAACACGAAGTGACCGGTTAAGGCGCCTCGAAGACCAATTTCAACCGTCTCCCGATCTCGCATCTCACCCACCATGATAATATCGGGATCTTGACGTAATGTGCTTCGCAATACATGGGAAAAGTCTAAGCCAATTTTATGGTTGACCTGAACTTGGTTAATACGCGGCAGCTGGTATTCAACCGGGTCTTCAACCGTGATTATTTTTCTGTCAGCGGTATTGAGCTCACTCAATATGCCGTATAGGGTTGTGGTCTTACCGCTACCCGTTGGTCCGGTCACCAATAACATTCCGTGGGGGCGCTTAATCTGCTTACGAATGCGCGTCAAGATCTCCGGCGGCATACCCGTTTCATTAAGAGTCAGTAAACCAGCGGATTGATCGAGCAGACGCATCACCACAGATTCACCATGATAGATGGGCATGGTCGACATACGCACATCGATCTGATGCCCTTTAATCTCTATATGAAAACGGCCATCCTGTGGCAGACGCTTCTCGGAGATATCCAGGCCAGCCATCAGTTTTAGCCTCAAGACCAAAGCCGCGGCAATACTCACTTCTGGCAATATATTTTCATGTAATTGGCCATCGATACGTTGCCTGATGCGTAGTACCTTCTCACCAGGTTCGATATGGATATCCGAGGCCCGCATCTGCACTGCATCTTCGAAGATGGACTGCAGTAGCTTGACGACTGTGGTTTCATTATCACTGTCACCCTCGGTGAGCCTGGCAAGATCGAACTGATCATCGGCGGCATATTCCTCTTCGAGCTTACCCGCGATCTGTGCTATCTCATCGGTACGCCTATAGAGATTATCGAAGGCGTCCAGCAGTTGACTCTCGGTCACTACGGCAATCTTCAATAACTTAGGCAGCAACTGCACCTCAAGGTTATCCATGGCTTGTAAGTCGGCCGGGTCGCTCATGGCAACCAAGACACTATCGCCATTATCTTCGACGACCAGCGCACGGTAACGTCTCGCTTGAACTTCTGGCAGCAAGGTGACGACTTCATTGGAGATGGGACGCTTACTGATATCGATAAATGGAATATTCAGCTGTTGGGAGAGGAAGTGTAGCAGTTGCTCTTCAGTGATAGAGTTAAGATCGATCAAGGTGCGGCCCAATTTTTTGCCACTACTTCTCTGCTCGGCTAACGCTTCCAGTAGCTGAGCCTCACCTATGATCTGTTCCTGAACCAGAAGATCACCCAGACGCATCTTTAACTTCGGTTTCACTCGCTCTCTCCTAACTGGACTAGTCTATTTTCAATATATTCGCTCGCCTGCTTAGATAAGCCGTCTGCTGACAAGGCTTGCCTGTAGGCCTGTTTGGCTGAGTCATATTCCAATTGTGAATCTAGGGCATAACCCAGCCCCATCCACCATCTAGCCTGACCGGCCTCTATGCGTAATAATTTTCGGTAGCTTTCTTCGGCCAATTGATAATTGTTGCTCTTCTGTGCCAAGCTAGATTGCAGGGTCCATTTTTGCTTGGACAATAGGCTCTCATCTGGGATCTGCTCCAGACTGGACATGGCCAACTGAATATCGCCAGAGGCTTGCTGTACTCTGGCGAGCAAGAAGGGGTAATCGTATTCCTCGGGGAAAAGAGCCGTGCCTTTTATCAGAATGTCACTGGCAGAATCGAGACGACCCTGACCGTAATAAAGAGCCGCGAGTTTTCGTCTCGCCTTGTGCATCACTGGAGTTAACGCCAATGCTTCGCTGTAGTAGACGATGGCATCGCTGAGCAGGCCCTGGTTCTCGGCCTCTGTCGCCAGTCGATACCTTCTCAGAGCAAGCTGTTCATTGGAAACTTGCACCTCAGTGACAGCCATCGAACTGGGCTTAGGTGCAACAGGCGTGACTACAACAGATGTAGATTCTGTAGCGGTATCAGACCGAATAACTGGCTTAGTGATATTCTCTGCTGCGGATGTTCTCACTGGCTTTACATCACTATCGACCACGTTAAGATTTGCAGATAAAGGCTCTTGCGATCCCTTTATCGAAGAAACTGAACTATCGCCTGATGTTACCGCTTGAACCGACTCAATCTCAACTTGGCTAGCGAGCTTGCTAACACTGGTATCATCTTGCATTGAAGATGAAGGACTACCTAGCGCAACGGCTTTAACCTGCTCTACTTGAGCATCTGATTCGCTGCTCTTAACTTCTGTAACGGAAGTTATATCAGATTCGGCGACATTCGATAACTGACTCGATAGGGCATTTGATGACCCCGCCTGAGAATTAGACAAGGCTTGCCAGCTATACACTATTCCGCATAGCAGTAAAACGGAGACAATCGCCAGCAATATCCAAGGTAGCTTTGAGGCAGACTTAGCCTGATATTGTACCGGAGCAACATTTAGGCTCTCCAGATCATGGGATTGCTGGCGCTTATCCAGATCTTTAAGCATAGAATTGATAACGCTCATACGCTGGCTCCATAAAATAGCTGTAACCCTAGCCCGCAAGTCACAGATATGAGGCTCAAGCCCATAAACCAAAACCATCTAGCCCTATAGCTAAGTTTAGTATCTTGGGTGTCAATGATGGCGCCTTTAACGTGACGGTATTCGACTCGCTTGGCACCCTCACCAAAACTCAATAACAGGGCCTTGTGAGCTAAAATATTAATCAATCTGGGTATCCCTTTCGATGCAAGGGCCAACACTCGCGTATTTTTATGGTCAAATAACGGCTGACCCACACTCCCCGCGACTGATAGCCTGTGCTGAACATAGGCATCGGCTTCATCCAAGGTCAAGGGGCGCAAACAGTAGCTGAAGGTGATCCTCTGTCGCAACTGCCTGAAACTGTGTTGATTTAATCTTTCATCCAACTCAGGCTGAGCAAACAGCACCACCTGTAGCAACTTGCGACTCTCGGTCTCTAAATTTGTAAACAGGCGCAGTGCTTCCAGGCTCTCATCAGGAAGGGCCTGAGCCTCATCCAAAACCAGTACGATTGAATGGCCATGGGCACACAGAGCAAGCAATTGTTGCTGTATAAGGCCCGTCAGCTGTATCTGATCGATATCGGCGGAATATTTAAGCCCCAGTTCTAGTGCAACGGCCCAACGTAATTCCGCCGGAGATAGATAGGGGTTAGGTAGATAAGCACAATGAAAGCGCTGTGGTAGTTCATTGATCAACTTGCGGCAGATGAGGGTTTTTCCCGTACCAACCTCGCCGGTCACCTTGATAAAACCTTCACCCGTCTGCAACGCAGTCTGTAATACCTGCAACGCCTCGACATGAGGCGCGAGTCCAAAGAAAAACTCGGTATTTGGGGTAAGTGAGAAAGGCGTTGCCGCTAACCCAAAATGTTGCAGATACAAAATTTACTGCCCTTGTTCTGTTTCATCTTGCTCTGCGGGATACCAACGGTCTAACAGATCTTTAGAGCGCTGTAGCTCCTTCTTCCAGGTATCGGCGCCCACGACGGTCGGTTTCAGTAAAATAACCAATTCCGTTTTTTTCAATGATTTAACACGGTTGGTAAACAGTTCACCAATAAAAGGTATATCGCCTAGCACTGGCACCTTGGAGACCAATTCTATGTTCTCACTCTTCATCAAGCCACCAATCACTACCACATCACCACTTCTGGCCATGATAACGGTATCCGATTCACGAATATCACTCTGGGCCAAAGGTAGCTCCAGCGTGCTATCAGAGATTTTAATTGTTTTAATCTGCTCCTTGATATTGATAACCGATGGGTGAATATGCAGTAATACATTACCCTCTGCATCGATCTGTGGTGTTACATCCAGGGCGATACCGGAGAAAAATGGGGTCAATTCGACTTCAGGCGTCGTTATTGGTGTCGTGCTAGCTACGGTGGTTGACGATACATCGGTCACGAAATACTCATCGGTACCCACTTTAATGACGGCCTTTTGATTATTCAATGCCGTAACACGTGGGCTCGAGAGTACATCTACATCACCTTGGGTATCGAGCAGACTTATCATGGCGGTGAAATCGGTACCCGATAACTTGAGTGAAGTCACCCCACCAATCACACTGGTTATCTGATCCGATAAACCTTCTCCAGCACCAGGCGATGTACCAAATGTAATATCAGTATTACCCGCGTGGCCTAAAACATTCTGCCAATTGATCCCTTGCTGATAGCCATCAGACAAGGTGACCTCCAAGATCTTAGCCTCTATGATCACCTGACGCTGTAGATGAGTCTCGGCAGTTTTCAAGAAGGTGCGTACCTGCCTCAACTCATTTGGAAATGCGCGAACAGTCACTAATCCGGCTTGGGGAGTAATAACGACCTGACGCCCACCACCGGTATTGCCTACAATCGATACCAAGGTCTCTTTTAACTCGCCCCAGAAATCACTCTTGGTCGTCGATCGAATGAAGGTACCATTAGTCGTTTCATTACTGCTATTGCTGCTACTCGAACCAGAGCTGTTATTGGATGAGTTATTACTATTGCTGTTATTGCTATTGCTGTTACCCGAACTCGAATTGTTGTTACTATCTGAAATACGTCCCGAGTTCACCGAAGTCAAAGACAAACCGTTACGCTCCATATACAGATAATTCAATGGAAATGTCTCGGTGCGCATGCCGGCAGGATAGATACGTAAGATTCTCCCCGTACGGCTCACTTCATAGCCGTAGATATCTTCGACGACCTGAAGCGCTTCACTCAATGTGACCCCTTTTAGCGATAGAGAGATAGTACCGGTTACATCAGGGTGCACGGCAACACTCAAGGGCGTGCCTTGTACTAGGCTAGGAAAAAATACTCTCGCCTCTACGTCATGAGCAGACACATCGAAACGACGCTCGGCTCTGCGGCTCGGCGCCAATCCGGCAAGTAACTCGGCGGAAGCGAGTTCCTTCTGAATTGACTCAGGCATTCTCGCCGGAGGAGGCGTGGCCTGTTTACTAGATTCTGCTTGTACCGACTCAGCCAGAACCTCTTTAGCCGCCACTGGTTCTGGTCTGTCGGTTGTTTGACACGCAACCAACAATAAAGTTAACAGAGGCGTTATCATTTTTAGCGCATTCATTTTTATTTAATTTCCCTTTGACTCTGTTATCGCTTGGTACATGGTTAGCTTACGCCCATCTGATAACGAAACTGAATTAATCTCGATAGCAGTGATGCGTACACCTTGCACCCGGTCCCCAACTTCGAAGATTTTATTATTAATCACAGCACGGGATGCCGATCCTGATTTAATCACGCTATTGAGCATCAAGTCACTGCTTTGACTCGAAGCTGCAGACGCGATAACCAGGGCGCCATAACCTGGCCTTGTCGGATCCCTTAATGTCTCAGCCTGAGTGCTAGTCACAAGCAACATCAGCAATGCAACGAGCGGGCTAACCTTGAGTAGCGACACTGATAAAGTCCTTATTTATGCTTAAGGTGTAGAGTTCCAGCACGACATTTGCGACAGGATACTCATCGACCTTATAATCTATTTCTTTCCAATATAGTTTGCTGGGCATTCTCTCTACGGCTTCGATAAACTTAAGCACCGAAAAGTAATCTCCCTCCAGAGTCAGACGGATCCCATGACTGTATAGGTTCATCTTCTTATCATCCCCGACAGCAAGTAAGGGAGTGGGTGCTATCGATCTGAATTCGTGCAGTGTGATACCTGTTACTTTCCCCAGCAATTCACTCAATAGCGCAGGCATATGATTAGCGGGAACCATATCTACCATCTGAAAAGACAGCTGATCATCTAAATCGGCATCTTGCCGCTTCAACACCTTCAAACGATTGTTATATTCATCATTAGGATTTTGCGCTAACCGCTGCTGATACAGATCAATCTGCTGCAATGAAATATTATTCTCACTGGCGATAGTTTTATTCTGCTTAGCGAGGGACTGATGCTCTAACAATAATGATTCTAGCGGGAGGTAGCACAACATACCTATCACAACCAAGGTAGCACTCGCTACCATGACTCTCTCTCTTTGGGTCAGAGCATCGAATCGAGCGGCCCATTCATTCCATTGCTGCTTCACTTAGCCTCCTCGATTTCCGCCTTGCTGGTCAAGGTAAATGCTAACGGTTTATCCTCACCCCGACTCATTGCCATCGCCGCAAATGCGTGACCCTTTAGCGTTTCTGTCGACTTGAGGCGTTCAACCCACAGTGGAACACTATTGGGCGCAGAGCTAAAGCCCTCGAAAATGAATTCATTATTTTCAACTCTGATGCGGTTGAGCCAGATATTACTATTGGCAACACGAGCAAGATCTTTAAATAACATTGAGTATCCATGGCTCGTCAGCGCTTCTCGCTGACTCAGCTCACCCATGAGCATCTGTTTGAGTTCAATTTGTTGAGTGAGAAGATCCACTTTATCCACGAGTTTGGCATCGGGTGCACGTTTTTCCATTGCCAGTTCGAGGGATTTTTTCTGCTTATCCAAACTAGATTTTTGCTTCGCAAGTACAAGCTTATCGGCCTCGAGCCCTGACACTAAGATGTAACTCGCTGAGCTCACCATAGCAAACAGCACAAGCATAAAAACGAGTACCTGAGTCAGACGCTTAAAGCTGAGTCTCTGCACCGGAGGCAACAAGGTATCTGAATACAGATTGACTCTCGTCTTCACAGTCATACCTGTACTCCAGCTTCTCTAGACTCGACACGGTGGAATTCACCACAGGTCAGCAGGGCAATCTTAGTCTCAACGGTATCAACAGGGATCGCGTTGACCTTCTGGTCGAAGTTTGCACTCACTAATTCGGCGAGTTTATCGACTTGACCATTAATCAATAATTCAATCGAAGCCACGGGCGCCTGACGCAACTGACTCTCGAAATAATCCATAGAACGCTGTAGCTCTAAACTTAGGCTATCGGCCATTCCCATGGCTAAATCATCGGCGCTAACGGTATCTAACTTGTTAAATCCCCGCACGCGTCGCTGCATATAAAGCTGCCCCTGTTTTACTACTGTCAGCAATAAGTCCTGCCCCGGGGTATGACACAAGACCAACTTGGCTTGATTATCTTTGGCAAAGAGGCTGGTAACAGCCATCTCTTCGATGCTTATGCCTAAGACTTGCATATGATGCTCTTGAGCTGCTAGTACCATAGCGGATAATCTTGCCTTCTCGGCAACGACGACATTTAACTTAGCGCTATTGGGTAATGGTGAATCGAAGTAATCGAGGTGGATATCCGTTACTGCGTGAGTCACCATATCTTTGACTGACCAGAGTAATGCCTGAGACATCTCACTAGGTTCTACATTAGGTTTGTCGACAACTAACAATTGATAAAATGAAGCACTCAAGGTGATGTGCAGCTTAGCGGGTTTGAATTGCTTAGCAATCGAGGCAAATACACCGGACCAATTTGAACCATTAAACGCAAATTCGTGGGTAATGCTATCGGTTTCAACACTCTCGTCGACATGAGATTCAGTTTCGATAGATGAGCTGACATCGGGGTGCTTAGCTTGGTAAACGACAAGCTTATCCGGACAAACGTAGATGCCAAGCTCGAGCTTCGACTGCTTGTTTTTCCAGAAAGCCAATCTAGTTAGAAGACTCTTTTCCATTTAAAAAATGTCCATAATCTCATTTATCATGTGCCAACTCATACCCTTAGATTTAAGGTATTGGGCTCCATAAAGCTTGAGCTATATTTGCGAAGTGACGAGATGGTGCCCATCAATAATCAACAAACCAAGCAAGCGTCAAAATACTTACGCTCATTGTAGCGGCTAATCTGCTAATTTTATAGAAAAAAAACAGAATGAAAACCTTCATCGAGTGATTCGTATCATCTAAGCTGAAATTTCACACGTAGCAGGACAAAAAGCGAAACATTTGTTAAGCAATCTGGTTGAAACAATGTTTGATTTTTGACCAAGCCAATCTTTTGCATCTTGGTTTATATTTCCTCAACAGGCTCACTGAACAAGCTTCCCTGCCCGGCACTAACACCTAAAATCTTCAGGGTCTGCCACTCCTCGAATGACTCTATCCCCTCGGCAAAAACCTGAACATCTGTTCGATATAAACCACCGATAAGACTACGTACAAACAGCTGATTTTCTTGACGAAGGTGTATTTGTGTCACGATTGAGCGATGCAGTTTTATTAGATCAAAATGACACTCTTTGATGTATTGAGTACTGACTACCTGCTGTCCCACACGGTCGACACATAAGCTTGCGCCCATTTTCTTAATCATATCGAGTTTGGATTTCAGCTGCTCCTTATGATGCACAACTATGTCCTCATTGATCTCGAAGATAAGCCAGGGGGTGAGGTGCCTATACTCTAACAGGGTCGTTTTAAGCCAGCGGATAAATGCCCTACTCATCAGGGTATCTAGGCTGAGATTGATGCTGAACTTGGTGGTTCTATCCCTAGGATCTGAGAGCAGATCGAACAATACTGTCTCGATAACCTGACGTTCAAATTGAGGTGTCAGACCACATTTTATTGCCATCGGGATATATAGCGTGGCTCTAACCAGGTTGTTTTTATTGTCACGTATTCGACTGGATATCTCTAAGTGATGAGTTTCCATATCGCTGTCGACCACAGGCTGAGAAAAGATCACTAAACGTCTATTTACCAGGGCATACTCGAGAAAGCTGCGCCACCTAACCGACCCCTTGGCCAACTCTTCATCCACGGCCCCTTTATCATACATAAACCAGCCGCTGGTCCCCTGAAATTGAGCCGCCCTAAGGGCTCTCTCTGACTCATCGAGTAACTGCTCCTTAGTGTCACCGACTTTAAAGTAGGCTGCACCTATGTGGAAAAAGTCTTCGCTGTTCTCTGTCTCGGGTACGTTTTGATTCAAGCACACCTTGAGTAATTTAGCGGCTAACTTCTCAACGTCTTTTAAGGAGATTTGAGGAACGACGATGGCAAACTGATTGAAAGAACGACGAGAAAAAATACTGTTAGCCTGACTGTCCAAGATCTGATTAATATCGCTAATTGTCTGATGCAACAACTCATCTATGGAGTCATCACCAAGCTCTTGCTGCAGCAGGTCCATATCTTCCATCTCGAGTAAAAACAGCACACCTGGAGCCATCATACCTTTATCGTTACTCAAGGCGTCGAGACGATTCTTAAGAAATAGCCGATTTCCTATGCCAGTTTGAGGATCCAAAAACGTATTGGAGCGGATAAATTGATCGAATCTAGCTCTATGCTTCTCCGCATCATCAAGCTCTAACAATAGATGCGTCAGGGCACGATTTATCATTCTCGGCCTGCCATCTCCTCTCTCGGCTAAGGCCTTATCATATTCATTCTCTAGAATCAGTTTACTGCGCACCGCCAGATCTTCTATGCCCTGTAGCTGCATCGATAACCATCTGTGGCCGAAGAAAACAAACACAGAGATAGAAAGTAAGCCAATGACTAAGATGGAGAACTCATACCAGGAAAGTGAGTACATCTTAAATGGCTGAGGTAAGGTGATCACTAAGATGAGATTGTCAGCCTTGAGCAGCTGCCTCTCATAAGTGATCATCCCAGCACCAAGTTTGTCAGTTCCATACTGATAGAGTATTTGACCTTCGGCGCGCAAGGTCAAACTAACAGTGTTATACGCGGTTAATATGGAGGGGAGCCAGGTAGAGAGTGCTTTATTGTTCTCATGCTCATAATGATGAATGAGCATAGACTCGAGTTCAGTTACCTTCTGCTGTTGAAACTTATAGGTCAATTGCGTAAAGCTGACTAGGGCAACAAGCAAAAATATAAATGCAACGGCTGCTAAAGAAAGTAGCCAAAAGCTGGTCAATTTATTAGTTAAAAGTCGTGTCAGTTTCATTATCCGCTTCCTGCAGAATTTATTATTCTTATTAAAATCGAAAGCGAGCCTAAGCTTATGACAACTGAATTCGATTCATCGGTTAGAAAGTCGTATAAATAGCAGCATAGAAAGATAGAAAATGAGTCCTATCTAAAATTCCACAATACAAACAAATCCCCCCCGCTACAATCTTTGAATGATATTCAAGTAGAAGATCAAATTGAAATGCCTAAAATCACAAAATAAAAAAGGGCCCCATGGCCCTTTAAATACTACCAAAACAAGCTTAGCTCATGTAGTTTTCTGGTAATTCAGTAATCACAGCAACACCCGAATCGATTGCCGCTTGGGCCACGGCTTTAGCCACATTCGACAGTAGACGTGGATCCATAGGCTTAGGGATCACATAGTCAGGACCGAAGCTCAATGACGTCACATCCGGATACGCAGCGAGTACAGAGGCTGGAACCTCTTCTCTCGCTAAAGCTGCAATGGCGTGTACCGCTGCAATCTTCATTTCATCATTGATCTTCGATGCACGCACATCCAATGCACCGCGGAAGATGAATGGGAAACAGAGCACATTATTCACCTGGTTAGGATAGTCACTGCGTCCCGTACCCATGATCAAATCTTGGCGAACTTTATGAGCTATTTCTGGTTTTATTTCGGGATCCGGATTTGAACAAGCGAAGATGACAGGCTTATCTGCCATCATGGCGACGTCTTCGGCGCCCAGCAAATCGGGACCCGATAGGCCCAAGAAGGCATCGGCACCCTTAATCACGTCTTGCAGAGTACGCTTGTCAGTATTGTTAGCAAATAATGCCTTATACTCATTGATATCTTCACGGCGAGTGTGAATAACGCCTTTTCTGTCGAGCATATAAACATTTTCACGCTGCACGCCACACTTAACCATCATGGTCATACAAGCAATAGCGGCCGCACCGGCCCCCATACAGACGATGACAGCTTCTTCGATAGACTTACCCTGGATCTCTAAAGCGTTGATCATACCTGCGGTGGTCACAATTGCCGTACCGTGCTGATCGTCGTGGAAAACAGGGACACTACAACGCTCAATAAGCGCCTTCTCGATCTCGAAGCATTCTGGCGCCTTGATATCTTCCAGGTTAATGCCACCGAATGTATCGGCAATCGCTTCAACCGTATTGATAAACTCTTCTGTTGTACGATGCTTAATTTCAATATCTGTCGCATCTATGTTCGCAAAATGCTTGAACAGCAGCGCCTTACCTTCCATCACAGGCTTAGAAGCCAATGGGCCTAAGTTACCTAAACCTAAGATAGCCGTACCATTGGTAATCACAGCGACGGTATTGCCTTTGGCAGTATAGCGATAAGCATTATCTGGGTTCGCAGCGATTTCACGCACAGGCTCAGCAACACCCGGGCTATAAGCCAGAGAGAGGTCTAAACTAGTTTCGGCGGGTTTCGTCAGGCAAACTGCAGTTTTTCCTGGTACGGGGAACTCATGGTAATCGAGGGCTTGTTGGCGAAGATCTGACATTTTTTTAATCCTGAAAATGCGTCGGGTTAACTTATCTATGAGGTCGATTTTAGCAAAACATCAGGTCCACCTTATTTGGTGCTCACCTAAGGTGCTAAAGTGGGTACGATACTTGAAATGTCACAATTTTTAAACAAGATATTAGTAAAATTCAACTGCAACCTGCAATTGTCGCTCTAAGGTCTGTTTTGCAAACTTATCTGTGATGGTGGGAGGCGATCAACTGGCATTTTTTGTAGGAATAATACAACGTACTATGGGTGGTTACTGGGGTTTCAAGCAGTTTCAGGTTGAAAATGTTGCTAAACTTACTAGAATCCTCTCTAACTATACCAATATAGAACTTGTTATCCCAAATTAACCATAAATGCTGCCCCTTTCTTTCAAAATCGGTCACAACACCTTTTATCTCTCCCCAGCAGTTTACATCGGTCCGAATTTAGCCCATCGACTGACCTATTTGTAAAAAATGGTGTGCCTGTTAGGCAATTGGACTGTGACTGTTCAGGGAATTGAAAATCAACTAGGGGGAATCTATGCTAATCAAACGCGCATACATTTAGGTAAGCCAGTGGCTATCCTTGACGGATTAACGCTCAACTTAGGCATCAAAAGTCTGTAGTAATAAGAAAATTTAGACACAAAAAAGGCGCCATATAGGCACCTTTTGTTCGATATAAAAGAACTTTTAAATAAAAGTTACTTCTTACCAAGAGCACCGAAGCGCTTGTTGAACTTATCGATACGTCCACCAGTGTCCACAATTTTCTGTGTACCAGTGTAGAATGGGTGACATGCACCACATACGTCCAAGTGCAGTGACTTACCTGCAGTTGAATTTATCTTGATAACGTTACCACAAGTACAAGTTGCAGTGATTTCTGCATAATCAGGATGAATGCCTGTTTTCATTTGGATTACCTCAAGTTGAAGGCCATGTCGCTCTCCCAACCCGAAGTCGGACACCACATGCTGTTAATAGAATATTCAGGCGCAAAATAATACAGGATTTAAAAAAAGATGCAAGAGGCAAAACAAAGGCCTCCACAATCGCATTCTATGTACAGCAGGCACGCAGTGCCGTCCTCGAAGGCGCAGCCGCTCCAAAAGCGTAGCGTTCGTCTCAGCTCTATACTTCTTATAACGCCTCAAACGTTTGCTTCGCCATCTTGGAGTTCGAATACTTTTGCCTCAACCCATGCGAAGGACAGCGCAATGATGCATCTGCTCGCAGGCCACCGATTTCACCTCGGTTGAAAGCCTTTGGATTTGCTTCAAAAATGGCAATCATGGCACCGTAAGTGCTTATTCCCCACTCTTTGCCATGTTCAGTCCCGATGCGCCAGAGTGTCATTTCAGGAGTGTAAGAGAGTGCGCAGGATTTATCGATCAATGCATCTCGATATTGGGCCGATGTTTTACCCTTGGCTGTGGGGAATGGAGCCGACGCCTGACTCATGGTTGCAATCTTATAGCTTGAACTCGGCGCTTTCGATGTTCTGTTCTCGACACTTAGGTGAGCGGCCGAAGACTTGACGGCAAGTTCCAGTGGTAACTGCTGCCCCTTAAACAAGGTAAATACTTTCACATCTCGCCATTTATTGACCCGGTACTCTCTGATCACTAAGGTTGCGCTCGGATCCACTACGTCCTCAACACCTGTCACCAACAAGAGAAAATTATTGATAGGCTTAACCATTAACCTTTCTTCGCCACTAGTCTGGCGGACAACAAACTGCATCTTGTTCAGACTGGCATCCTGAGAAACGATATTTAATCTGAATTTTGGATAGCCACCTAAAATAAATTGCTGCTCATTGATACTTACATGGGAAATTTGTGCATCAGCATAACCAACCCCGATAAAGGGAGCTGTGATAAAAAGGATCAAACACAGTGTCACTTTTATCATTCTTGTCATTGAGTTAATTCCTTTTCTATACCTACTTAGCATTATATAACAGTAGCCCTAATCGATCTGCCTAGGTACACTGTTTTTATTCTTTGTTCTTCGATTAAGCCTGCCTGTCTATGCCCCTGTTCGTTGAGGTTGCTCTTCCCGTTCCTATGCGACAAACCTTCAGTTATAACGTACCTGAATCTGTCACACCTGTGCCAAAAAAGGGCATGAGAGTCAAAGTTCCATTCGGTCGTCAGCAGTTAATAGGTCTAGTTATTCGAACAAGCGATACATGTAACTTAGCACCTAATCAAATAAAATCTATCCTTGAACTGCTAGATGATGAACCTTTACTACCTGATTCTCTTTATAAACTCACTGCATGGGCGGCTAGATATTATTTCTGTAGTTTAGGTCAAATGCTGTCTCAGGCCCTTCCCGTCGCACTGCGTAAAGGTGCCGCTATCAGCGCCGACACCACGACTTTCTGGTCCGTGACGGACGCAGGAAATGCAGCCTCATTGGACACGCTAAAACGAGCTCCTGCACAGAAGAAGGTGATGGAAGCGCTACTCGAAGCCGAGATGACCCAAGAAGAACTTACCAGCTTAGCCTTGAGTAAGCCGGCAATGAAGGCCTTACACGATAAAGGCTGGATAGCTAAAGATGAACGCACTAACCAGATAGATCTCAGTTGGCGAGATAATCTTGAGCTAGGGGAAGAGCCATTGACGCTCAACCCCGAGCAGGCTGTAGCCGTTGCAACTCTCAATCAGCAATCTGGCTACCACTGTACCTTACTCGAAGGCATCACAGGCTCAGGTAAAACTGAGGTTTACCTCGCCTTACTCGAATCCGTACTCAAGCAAGGAAAACAGGCGCTAATATTAGTTCCTGAGATAGGCCTGACCCCTCAAACCATCAGTCGATTCAAGAGCCGCTTCAAGGTTAAGGTCGCGGTCATTCATTCGGGGCTAACCGACAACCAAAGGTTAACGGCATGGCGTCAGGCAAAAACTGGCGAAGCCGCCATCATCATAGGCACACGCTCGGCGCTTTTCACCCCTATGGCTTATCCGGGGACGATAATTTTAGACGAGGAACACGATTCAAGTTTTAAACAACAGGAAGGTGTCGGCTATCATGCCCGGGATCTGGCAGTCATGCGCGGTCACCTTGAGAAGATCCCTGTATTGCTAGGTACCGCCACGCCATCATTGGAGAGTCTGCAAAATGCACTCAGCGGACGCTACAAGCACCTCGAATTAGGCCAACGAGCGGGCAACGCCGAGAAAGTCCGTCAGGGCATTATCGACATCAGCAACCAGCCCCTGAAAACAGGCCTGTCCCATGCCCTGCTCAACGAGATGCGGATCCATTTAGATGCCGGTAACCAGGTGCTGCTGTTTCTCAATCGCAGAGGCTTTGCTCCTGCCTTGTTATGCCATGAATGTGGCCATCTCCATGAATGCGATCGCTGCGACGCCTTCTTTACCGTACATCAATCTCTGGGTGAGATCCGTTGCCACCACTGCGGCAACCATTACGCCATTCCACGTCAATGTCACGAGTGTGGCAGCACCATGTTGATGGGCCAAGGCGTCGGCACTGAGCAGCTCGCCGAAGCATTAGCAAAAGAGTTCCCTAAATACCCAGTGGTGCGCATCGATCGCGATACCACCAGCAGAAAAGGCGCACTCGAGGCTCACCTTAACGCCATCCATAAGGGGGAGTATAAGATATTGGTGGGCACTCAGATGTTAGCTAAGGGCCATCATTTCCCCGACGTCACCTTAGTCGGCTTACTGGATGTCGATGGCGCCCTGTTTAGTGCCGATTTCAGAGCACCAGAACGTTTTGGGCAACTCTATACCCAAGTCTCAGGACGAGCGGGACGCGCGAGAAAACCAGGCACCGTGCTGATGCAGACACATCAGGCCAATAACGCCATTTTACGTGAACTCATGCATAAAGGTTATGGCGAGTTTGCCAGAGCACAGCTTAATGAACGCAAACAAGCACTATTACCACCGGCCTGGCATATGTTGTTGATACGCGCCGAAGCCCATCAGGCCATAGATGCCGATAACTTTCTTTCTCAAGTCGCTCAATTTCTCCCCCAAAACGATGAGGCCGAAGTCATAGGTCCCATGCCAGCACCTATGGATAAGAAAGCCGGAAAGTTTCGCAGGCATTTGATTTTTCAGACCAAATCTAGAAATCAACTGCAACAGGCATTCGAACATGCACTGCCTCAAATTGAGGCTTTGCCACTGGCTAAGCGTTGTAAATGGAGCTTAGACAGAGATCCGCAAGATCTGCTTTAAGCTAATTTAACCTGAATTCACATAAAAAATGCAATTTAATTGCCTAAGAGGATAGCAATTGATCATCACTAGCGGCTAAAATATGTGGTTATCCCTAAATCTTTTTATCCTTAGTAAGTAGCAATTAAACGCCAATGAAATCACATATTCAATCTTTGCTCATCCAAGCCCTAGACGTCCTTAAACAACAGGGTGTTATCCCGACTGATTTCGAAGCTCGAATTCAGGTGGACCGAACCAAAGATAAGACCCATGGTGATTTCGCTACCAACCTGGCAATGATGCTGACTAAAGTTGCCCGCAAGAATCCCAGAGAGATAGCTCAGCTGATTATAGACAGCTTGCCTCAAGACAGTCAGGTGGCGAAAGTTGAGATCGCGGGTCCTGGATTTATCAACTTCTTTATCGATGAAGATGCCTTAGCCAATCAACTGATGGCAGCACTGAAGGATGAGCACTTAGGCATTAGCCAGCCAGAGCAGCAAACCATAGTCGTCGATTACTCTTCGCCAAATTTGGCCAAAGAGATGCATGTTGGCCACCTACGTTCGACCATCATAGGCGACAGCGTGGTACGTGCTTTGGAATTCCAAGGCCATAAGGTCATACGTCAAAACCATGTGGGTGACTGGGGAACTCAGTTCGGCATGCTTCTGGCTTATATGGAAGAGTTACGCGCTAAAAATGGCGAGCAAGCTCAGATGGAACTTTCCGATCTCGAAAACTTCTATCGCGCCGCGAAAGTACGTTTCGACGAGTCTGAAGAGTTTGCCGTTCGCGCCCGTAAACTTGTGGTGTCACTGCAATCAGGCGATGAATACTGCAACAAGCTGTGGCGTGAATTTAACGACATCTCCCTTAACCATTGCCATGACGTTTATGCACGTTTGGGCGTGAGCCTGACCCGTGAAGATGTGCGTGGTGAGAGTGCTTACAACGCAGAACTAGCAGAAGTGGTTAAGGAACTAGATACGCAAGGGCTCTTGTCTGAGAGTAACGGCGCTAAAGTTGTCTTCCAGGATGAGTTTAAGAATAAAGAGGGCGAGCCCCTACCCGTTATTATACAGAAAGCGGACGGCGGCTACCTGTATGCAACCAGTGATATGGCGGCGATGCGTTACCGCTCCAATGTACTGAATGCAGACCGGGCGCTCTATTTTGTCGATCTTCGCCAGGCACTACACTTTCAGCAAGTCTTTAAATTAGCCCGTAAGGCCAAGTTTGTCCGTCCGGAACTCAGCCTAGAGCATATGGGCTTCGGTACCATGAATGGTGCAGACGGACGTCCATTCAAGACTCGCTCCGGTGGTGTGGTTAAATTAGTCGACCTCCTGAATGAAGCCGATACCCGTGCATTGGAACTGGTTCGTAGCAAGAATCCGGATATGGATGAGGCGGAACTAGAGAAGATAGCCAAAGTGGTCGGGATAAGCTCGGTCAAATATGCCGACCTATCTAAGAACCGTACCAGCGATTACATTTTCAGCTTCGAGCAGATGCTAAGCTTCGAAGGTAATACCGCCCCTTACCTGCTTTATGCTTACACTCGTGTTGTTGGCATCTTTAAGCGCGCCAAAGATATAGATTTAGGCGACGCTAAGATCTTACTAGAGCACGATAAAGAGAAAAATCTGGGCAATAAACTCGCGCAGTTTGGTGAAGTTCTGTCTCGTATGGTGGCAAAAGGTCAGCCCCATGCCATGTGTGCTTATCTGTTTGAGCTTGCCGGCGCCTTCTCTAGCTTCTATGAAGCCTGTCCTGTCCTGGCGGCGGAAACCGAAGCACAGAAGAAGAGCCGCCTGCTTATCGCACAACTTACGGCTAAGACACTGAAGCAAGGTCTTGATCTACTCGGTATTGAAACCTTAGACCGCATGTAACCAGACGGTATTTCAATACTATGACAAATCGCGATTACGCAAATACAAGGCCAACCAGGAAAGGGAAGGCAAAAACCAAAACGACACGTAGAAAGAGTCAGGCGCCCGCGCCCAGACGCTTTCCGCTGGTTTTGTTACTGGTGACCCTAGGCCTAATCTCTGGCTTTGGTTACTTCCTTTGGACCATCAACAACAGTGCTGAAGAGCTTGATGAAAAAGAGGCTCCTGTGGTTGAGCAAACTGCAGCCAAGCCAACTCAGAAGCAAGATCCTAAGGCTCTTCCTCCTAAACCTAAAGAGGAATGGACCTATCAGCAGGAACTGCTAAACAAGCAAGTTGAGGTCGATATTCCGGAGGTGACGGCGCCTACCCATAGCTATCAGATGCAATGTGGCTCTTTCAGGACCCGACCTCAAGCTGATCAAATGAAAGCAGTCATCGCCTTCCAGGGATTAGAATCCGATATTTCTAAGGTAAGAGGTACCACGGGTGACTGGTATAAGGTCAGCCTAGGCCCGTACGATCGCAAGCGACAGGCCGAAAAACATAGGCACATTTTACAAAAAGCCGGCATCGATGGCTGTTTCTTGATGTATGTGAAGAAGTAATACCTGTCCTACTAAATATGCAGCCTGCAGCTATATGAAACTTGGCAGAAAATGCTAAGACGACATGCTGCGGGCTAATTATAAGTGAGGCTATCGACCAGGCAAAACTGACAAGGTGAACGTTACCTCGGCTATTTTCCTTTTTCCACACTTACTCCTTGATATTTCACTCCCTCCCCCCCATATATTCTCTATCACCCACTGATGCCATAGCAGCATCGGTTTGAGAAGAGGATTCATTCGTGACCACAATCGTATCAGTTCGCCGTAATAACCAAGTCGTCATCGCCGGAGATGGCCAAGTATCACTTGGTAATACCGTGATGAAAGGTAATGCCAGAAAAGTTCGTCGCCTATATCATAACAAGGTCCTGGCAGGTTTTGCTGGCGGTACCGCCGATGCTTTTACCCTATTCGAACGCTTCGAAGCCAAGCTAGAAATGCATCAGGGCCACCTGATGAAAGCCGCGGTTGAGATGGCAAAAGACTGGCGTAGCGATAAAATGCTACGTAAATTAGAGGCTCTTTTGGCCGTTGCCGATTCTGAGTGCTCGCTGATCATCACAGGTAATGGTGATGTAATACAGCCGGAAAATGATCTTATTGCTATCGGATCGGGTGGCCCATTCGCCCAGTCGGCGGCCACGGCTCTGCTGGAAAATACCGAACTGACAGCAACTGAGATAGCCCAGAAGTCACTCACTATCGCCGGTGGTATCTGTGTATTCACCAACCAGTTCAAAACTATCGAAGAATTAAATTACTGATCTAGAGTCGCTTAGTTTCAATAACCAATGACAAGTAACGACTCTAGATAAAATGCTGAGATGCATGAGGAAAAAATATGTCTGAAATGACTCCACGTGAGATTGTCCATGAGTTAGACAGTCACATCATAGGCCAACAGAATGCCAAGCGCGCCGTGGCCATCGCCCTGCGTAATCGCTGGCGCCGTATGCAACTCGATGCCGATCTTCGTCAGGAAGTGACCCCGAAAAACATCTTGATGATCGGCCCGACTGGTGTCGGTAAAACTGAAATTGCCCGTCGTCTGGCTAAGCTGGCTAAGGCACCTTTTATCAAGGTTGAAGCCACCAAGTTCACCGAAGTGGGTTACGTAGGCAAGGAAGTTGAACAGATTATTCGTGATCTCACCGATTCAGCCATCAAGCTGACTCGTGAAGAGCACATGAAAAAGTGTAAGTTCAGGGCCGAAGAAGCTGCCGAAGAGCGAATTCTAGATGCTTTACTACCTAAGCCTAAAGAAGATTGGGACAGTGAAACTAAAGCTGACTCGGGCACTCGCCAGATCTTTCGCAAGAAACTGCGTGAAGGCCAACTGGACGATAAAGAGATAGAGATAGATGTCTCCGCACCTCAGGTCGGCATAGAGATCATGTCCCCCCCGGGCATGGAAGAGATGACTAACCAGCTGCAGAGCATGTTCCAAAATATGGGCCCCGGAGCCAGTAAGCGTCGCAAGATGCCGATCAAAGAAGCTTACAAGCTGATGATCGAAGAGGAAGCGGCTAAACTCGTTAACCAAGAAGATCTGAAAGATCAGGCTATTGAACTGGTTGAGCAGCACGGCATCGTCTTCCTCGATGAGATCGACAAGATCTGTAGACGCGGCGAAAGCTCAGGTCCTGATGTCTCACGCGAAGGTGTTCAACGTGATCTATTGCCACTCGTAGAAGGTTGTACGGTTAATACTAAACACGGCATGGTTAAAACCGACCATATCTTGTTTATTGCCTCTGGTGCATTCCAGATGTCTAAACCATCGGATCTGATCCCTGAGCTTCAGGGCCGCTTGCCTATCCGTGTCGAGCTGCAAGCGCTGACAGCCGATGACTTCAAACGCATCTTAACCGAGCCGCACGCGTCACTGACTGAGCAATACATAGCCTTGATGGCGACGGAAGGTGTTAAAATTGAATTCACCAAAGACGGTATCGATGCTATTGCCCAAGCAGCATGGCAGGTCAACGAGCGCACAGAGAATATCGGTGCTCGTCGATTACATACTGTGATGGAACGCTTGATGGAAGATCTATCCTATGGCGCCTCCGATAACTCTGGCACTGAATCGGTGATCGATGAAAAATACGTCAAAGACCATCTCGATGAGCTGGTACAAGATGAAGATCTAAGCCGCTTTATTCTATAATGTACTTATAGGGCTTAGGCACTCAAACCTAGGCCCTAACTTAGTAATATAAGCTCGGAACATAAATTTTTAACTTATGCTCTAAACTTGAGTTCCGAAGCTGACTGCTTACACCACAGGCCAATATCATGACTTCTCCCGACTATAACCCGGTCGTTACCGCCCTCAAGCTTAAACGAAAATCTCGCATACTAGAGGTGACGTTCGATAACGGTAAAACCTTTCAGCTCAGTTGTGAGATGCTGCGCGTCTATTCCCCCTCGGCCGAAGTCCACGGCCATGGCAATCCTGTATTAGTCACTCACAAGAAAAACGTCAATATTAAGGCCCTGGATCCCGTGGGAAACTACGCGGTCAAGATAACCTTCGACGATGGTCATAACACAGGCTTATTCTCATGGAAGGTCCTATATGATCTCGCCACTCATCAGGTCGACTTGTGGGAAAAATATCTCGCTAGACTCAGAGCCGAGAAAGCCAGTCGTGAGCCCTTAATCGATATGGCGGTTAAGTATCATAATTAGTTTTAAGTTTTAAGTTTTAAGTTTTAAGTCGACAACAACACCCATAAAAAAAGCTAGATTCATATTAATGAATCTAGCTTTTTTTGTTTAAGCCTCTCGCTATTTTTAGCAGCGAAAGGTCTTAGTGGGACCTGTCTCTGAGCCTAGCGCTCAGTGATCACTGGGTCCATGCTGACTTTATACTGCCGACTGGAAGATAATCTCAGCCGCTTTCTCAGTATAAGACTGCATCTTATCGAAGTTCAGGTAACGATAGGTATCGGCCGCAGTCGCGTCCAACTCTTTCGCATAAGTCTGATATTCCTCGGCAGAAGGCAGACGACCCAGCAGAGCTGCAACGGCAGCCAGCTCGGCAGAAGCCAGGTAAACATTAGCACCTGTACCAAGACGGTTAGGGAAGTTACGCGTTGAAGTCGATACCACTGTCGAACCTTCGGCAACACGAGCCTGGTTACCCATACATAGAGAACAACCAGGGATCTCGATGCGAGCGCCTACACGGCCGAATATGGCGTAGTAGCCCTCTTCGGTAAGCTGGTCACGATCCATCTTAGTCGGTGGCGCGATCCATAGACGTGTCGGCAGGGTAGTAGTAGCAAACTTATCCAGCATCTTACCCGTAGCGCGGAAGTGACCAATGTTGGTCATACAAGAACCGACGAAGACTTCGTCAATCTTAGTATCCTTAACGTCTGATAGCAGTACCGCATCATCAGGATCGTTTGGAGCACAAAGAATAGGCTCTTTAATGTCGCTCAAGTCGATTTCGATAACTGCCGCATATTCGGCATCGGCATCGGCTTGCAGCAATTCAGGGTTAGCTAACCAATCTTGCATCGCAATAATACGACGTTCGATAGTACGACGATCCCCATAACCTTCGGCAATCATCCACTTCAACATGACTATGTTGGAGTTTAGATATTCGATGATCGGCTCTTTGTCCAACTTGATGCTACAACCTGCAGCACTACGCTCGGCTGAAGCGTCAGACAATTCAAATGCCTGCTCAACCTTCAAGCTTTCGAGGCCTTCAATCTCCAGTACTCGGCCAGAGAAGAAGTTAACTTTACCTTGCTTCTCTACGGTCAAGAGACCCATGTCGATAGCTTTAAGTGGGATAGCGTGTACCAGATCACGCAGCGTGATACCCGGTTGCATCTCACCTTTGAAACGTACCAAAACTGACTCAGGCATATCCAGAGGCATAACGCCTGTCGCCGCGGCGAAAGCCACTAGACCGGAACCCGCAGGGAAAGAGATACCAATTGGGAAGCGAGTATGGGAATCACCACCTGTACCTACGGTATCAGGCAGCAACATGCGGTTTAACCAAGAGTGAATAACTCCGTCACCAGGACGAAGTGATATACCACCACGGTTCATGATGAAATCAGGCAGCGTATGGTGAGTGTTCACATCGACAGGCTTTGGATAAGCCGCCGTGTGACAGAAAGACTGCATGGTCAGATCGGCACTGAAACCAAGACAAGCCAGATCTTTAAGCTCATCACGAGTCATAGGACCGGTAGTATCTTGCGACCCCACAGAAGTCATCTTAGGCTCACAGTATTGACCCGGACGAATACCGGTAACACCACAGGCTTTACCAACCATCTTCTGAGCTAAGGTATAGCCTTTACCCGTATCGGCCACATCTTTGGGTAATACGAAGACCTTTGAGTCCTCAAGCTTAAGTACTTCACGAGCGCGAGCTGTAAGACCACGTCCGATGATCAATGGAATACGGCCACCGGCACGAACTTCATCCATCAAGACTGCAGTCTTCAGACTAAACTCGGAGATAACTTCATCGCTATCGTGACGCTTAACTAGGCCTTGGTATGGGTAGATATCAATAACATCGCCCATGTTCATTTTGGTCACATCGAGCTCTATCGGTAGAGCGCCGGCATCTTCCATGGTATTGAAGAAGATAGGAGCGATCTTACCACCCAGACAGAAACCACCAGCGCGCTTGTTAGGCACATTAGGGATATCATCACCCATGAACCATAGTACTGAGTTGGTCGCCGACTTACGTGAAGACCCTGTGCCGACAACATCACCCACATAGACTAATGGGAAACCTTTAGTCTTAAGTTGTTCAATCTCTTTGATTGGGCCGAGAGTACCAGCCTCATCGGGTACGATACCGTCACGCGCATTCTTTAGCATAGCTAATGCATGCAAAGGAATATCAGGGCGAGACCAGGCATCCGGGGCCGGAGACAAGTCATCTGTGTTCGTTTCACCTGTAACTTTAAACACGGTGAGAGAGATCTTTTCTGCAAGCTTAGGACGATTGAGGAACCAATCGGCATCGGCCCATGCATGAACGACCTGCTTAGCAAATTCATTACCTGCTTGCATCTTCTCAACCACATCGTGAAAAGAATCAAACATTAGCAAGGTTTTTGATAAAGCTTTAACTGCTAGTGGCGCCTGAGCTTCAACTTCAAGCTGAGCAATCAAGGGATCGATGTTATAACCACCTTGCATGGTGCCAAGCAGTTCAACGGCGTGTGCCGATGTTAGAATTGGCGATGTCACTTCACCTTTGGCCACAGCATCCAGGAAACCCGCTTTAACATAGGCGGCTTCATCTACTCCCGGTGGAATTCTGTTCTCAAGCAGGTCGAGGATAAACGCCTCTTCTCCCGCAGGTGGGTTCTTGAAGATCTCAACTAACTCGGCCACTTGATGGGCATCTAATGGCTTAGGGACTACGCCCTCTGAAGCACGTTCTGCGACGTGTTTACGATATGCTTCTAGCACGGCAACATTCCTCTTTGTTTGGCGTTCTAACAACGAAACTGCACTTCCTGATATTGAAAGCTGACAGTCCTGCAGGCTCGACCTTTTTTTCACGACTTTTTTCTGGTGATTATTATACTATAGCTAAGCAAAAGTTTGAATCAGATCACACTCTTAATCCATCACCACCGAACCAAATAACCACACTAACTTAATGGTTATTTGTTTAGTTAATCTATAAATACCGCGAATAACATAACCCAAGCTAATGATTACCCCATAATTAATTGAATTTAATACACTTAAATATATATTAAACAGCATCTACATCCTTAAACATTGGGTTAAAGGTAAATATCACTCAATAAATTATAGGTAATTTCCCAACAAACTGACGAAAGATAGGGGTACTATTCATGCTAGTTATAACGAATATATTGGAGCACTATGACCTCGCCGACGTTAAAAGCCATCATTTTCGACATGGATGGAGTCTTGATCGATTCTGAACCCAGTTGGCAAGAAGCTGAATTTCAGACCATGAAACTCTTGGGGCTACCTATTTGTTATGAGGACACACTTCAAACGACGGGGCTGAGAATCGATCAAGTCGTCGGTTACTGGTATCAGAGATTTCCCTGGGATAATTATGACAATGAACACACGGCTAACACCATAGTCGATCAGGTCGTCAGCGCGATTACGACTGCCGGTCAAGCCATGACGGGTGTTGAAAGTGCACTCGAGTATTGTCGGGATAATGACTATAAGATAGGGTTAGCCACCTCCTCGTCGAGCCCAATCATAGAGGCTGTTTTAAACAAGCTCAACATAGCTCACTATTTCGATGCCATACAATCCGCCGAGCACCTTGCCTATGGCAAGCCTCACCCCGAAGTCTATCTGAACTGTGCCAAGAGCCTAGGTCTGGAGCCTATGACCTGCGTCGCCATAGAGGACTCCTTCAATGGTCTGGTTGCCGCGAGGGCCGCCAATATGCAGACCATAGCAATACCGGCTGTAGCACAACAAGATGAGCCTAAATGGATCATCGCCCACCAGCAGCTCAGAGATCTGACAGAATTACCAAGTTTCCTAGATGCTAGGATCTAGTTCCTAGCTTATAAATAAAAAGCCCACCAAATTGGCGGGCTCAAAATTTTCAGGCTCCACTCCCTCTCAAACCACGAAGTGGTATCAATAGAGATGCGTAGCAGATCTATTACCAGATTTTGACACGATCTTCCGGGGCTAAGAACATCTTATCACCCTCTTTCACATCGAAGGCCTGATAGAAAGCCGGTATGTTACGCGGCGTACCCATGGCGCGGAAGTGACTCGGTGAGTGAGAATCTGTCATCAGGCGACGACCCAACTCCTCGTCACGATAGTTACGACGCCACACCTGAGACCAACCAATGAATAAGCGCTGCTCACCTGTTAAGCCATCGATAACCGGTGATGTTTTACCATCTAGGCTCAGATGATAAGCACGAGCCGCAACGGTCAAACCACCCAGATCGCCAATATTCTCACCCAGCGTTAAGTCACCATTAACGTTTTTCCCAGGTAGCGCTTCATAACCCGCATATTGGGCCGAAAGTTGGGCACCACGTTTCTGGAATTCGGCGCGATCGGCATCGGTCCACCAGTCTCTCAGATTGCCATCGCCATCATACTTAGCACCTTGATCATCGAAACCATGACTGATTTCATGACCAATAACCGCGCCTATACCACCGAAATTCACCGCGTCATCGGCATCCATATTGAAAAATGGAGGCTGTAGGATAGCAGCAGGGAACACTATTTCATTCATCACAGGATTATAGTAAGCATTTACCGTCTGCGGTGTCATGTGCCACTCGGTGCGATCGATGGGCTTACCCAGTTTATCTAGCATGGTCTTATACTCGAACTCGGCATAACGTTGATAGTTACCCACCAGCTGATCCGCTATTATCTTGAGATCTGTATAGTCTTTCCACTTATCCGGATAACCTATCTTATAGGTGAACTTAGCGAGTTTCTCCTGCGCCGCGACCTTAGTCTCGGGGGACATCCATTCGATTTCGTCGATGCTGACCTCGAAGCCTTTAATCAAGTCTTGGATCAAGCCTTCCATTCTCTGTTTCGCTTCAGGCTTAAAGTACTGCTTAACGTATTCTTTACCTACGAGCTCACCGATCACCTGATCCGACGCATCCACAGCTCTCTTCCAGCGCGGCTTCTGCTCTTCGATACCCATCAGGGTTTTACTATGAAAATCGAAGTGAAGATCGACGAAGTTTTGACTCAGTAACTCGGCATAGCTGTCTACCAGATGAAAAGCCAGGTAGTCCTGCCACTGGGCCACGGAGAAATGAGTAAATTCGGCACCGAACTTCTCAAAATAGGAAGGCTGACGCACGATCACCTCGGCGACTTTAGCTATTTTGGCACTGGCGGCGAACTGGACGAAATCGAAGTTAGTCACCGTCGACTGCAACTCGGCTCTATCCATCTTGTTATAGCTCTTATTGGCATCACGGGACTCGACACGACTCCACTGACTCTGAGCAATAAACTTCTCAATTTGAGCAACACTGTCCGCGACTCGCTCAGCATCTTTGCTGCCGGCCTGGGCCATGATGTCTGCAACATAGGCATTCAAGGCGGCTCGATTGGCGACAAACTTATCATCATCTTTTAGGTAATAATCTCGATCCGGCAGGGTGAGACCCGATTGATACAGATAGACCGCATACTGAGTCGAGTTTTTAGCATCATTATTAACGTAGAAACCAAAAGGAATCTCCACACCACTGACAAGCAAGCTTCCCATCAGGCTAGCGATATCGTCATGATCTTTTGCCAGCGCGATATCCCCAAGTTGCTCGCTTATGGGGCTGAACCCAAGTTTTTCGATGACATCGGTATTCATGTAACTGGCATAAAAGTCACCGACTTTCTGCTCACTGGATCCCTCGGCTTTATTTGGTTGAGCCGCCGTCTCATCGATAATTTTCTTTAGCGCATTCTGGCTCTGTTCATAGAGCACAGAGAAGGCACCATAGTTAGACTTATCCGCAGGGATAGGAGTGTTGGCAAGCCAATGTCCATTAACGCTATAGTAGAAGTCGTCTTGATGACGAACTGAGTTATCGAAGTTTGCCTTCTCAACACCAGACACCTTGGCGGCTTGTTGTACTACAGGTGTCTTAGGTTCATTACTACTACATGCTGCCAGGCCTAAGCTTAACGCTATGCCTACTGCCAATTTACTTACTCTATTCATTTTATCCCCGGTTTATCCTTTTGATAATAGCGGCTTGCTATCTTCAAGCCTGCTATAAATTATCCCGTGCCAGCCTATCACCGTGCTATTTGACACTAGAGTGTTTTTTTGTAACTTTTTATTAGAATACCTTATCGATGAAGATAAATACGCTCCTCTCACCTTATTAAAATGCCTTACCGATGAAGATAAATATAGTCATCTCACCGTCATCCGCCCAGCCGAAACCTATCGCTGTGGGCCCCACACCTGTGTCGGCCCCCAAATAAAGACTACCTGAGTAGATCAGATCGTCCAAGGAAACACTATCTCTGCCCGCCCAAACATTACCGGCCTCGATGCTCGAGCCCACATAGAGGGGGTAGCCGTTCATCCCCAAGAAATCTCGAGCCAGATCATATTGGTAGACGAAAGCACCGAAGACCTTATGCAGGCCCACTAAAGAGTTTTTTGAGTAACCGGAGAGATTCAGAAAGCCCCCGAGTTCTGAAATATGCACACTCGTTCCGGCTTGCTGATCTACGGTCGCCAGCGAAACTATGCCGACGAAGGCGTGACGAGCGACACTCCAGCCCCCCCTCCAGTCGGCTTCGATTTGCAAAGAAGTATCCGAGGACTCGGTGCCAAACATATCTGGGCTGCTATCTTGTCTGTAATAGAGGTTGAGCGTGAATCGATTGCCCCTAGTTGGGAAGTAGATGGTATCGAGATCATCGAAACCAAACCTAACATAGCCACCATAGGAATCGTATTCCAGCTCATTTATGATGTCCCTGTTTTCCAGGCTGCCGCGCTCGAAGATAAAGCCAAGTTCGACCATTCCCTGTTCGACGTAGTTATAGCCTATGCCTAGGTCTAAGCGATATTCGGCATGTGTCACCTCAAACGCGCTAGCCTGACTGTCGACAAATTCCCATTCTTTTAGATCATAGCCAAACTTGGCCCGACTATAAAACAGCTGATCACTATCCAAGGGTTGATAGAATTCGGTCGAGATATATTTGTCGACACCAAGGCCTATCTCATTGCGCCACTCACCTCCGTTGGCCGTCAAATCGGTCAGAGTATAGCCAACATCGAAAGATATTGGCGATTCCAGACTCATATTATCTTCCCAACTGAAGCCAAACTGCAAGTAATTGGGACCCCATGATTTAGCCTTAGTATTTAATGTCAGCACCCTGCCCTGTTCGGTATCGGTAAACTCGGCATCGACCCGTTCAAACTTATTCAGGGCATAGATGTTGGCGACCCCGGCCTCAAGCTGCTCGGGGGTGACGACATCGCCCTCCAAGATCCCCAATGTTTCTCGAATAAGCAACTCACTCACTTGAGAGTCATTGTTAACCACCAGCTCGATCAGCGGGCGATCGACTGCGACGAGCCAAGTCCTGCTCATGCGCCTCTTCTTGGCCACATAGGCCGAATATTCGGCCTCGCTGACGCTGAGCTCTTGCAACGCATGCAGATGTGACTGGGCCGCTTGCTCTCCCAGAGCGTAAGCCTGGGGCATGATCTGAAAATCTGTGGTACTCATCTCGCCCACGTCGGGACGAATAAGAATATCTCGATCGCTAAGCAGCAACTTCTGCCGCTCAGTACTGGCATTGGTGAGCATGGTTGATAACTGGCCGACCACAGACAGGGTACTATTAAGTGCATCTCTCTTCAGTAAAGAAGAGCCGATATCGACGGCAATGATAATGTCTGCACCCAGGGCTTGTACCACATCGACGGGCAGATTGTTGGCGATACCACCATCGACAACGAGTTTACCTTGATATTCGACTGTCTGCAGCGCGCCGGGAACGGTGGCCGAAGCCTGCATCGCCTTAACTATGCTGCCTTGACTGATGATGACGGCCTCACTGGTCTCGAGATTGGTGGCCACGGCACGAAATGGAATGGCCAGATCATCGAAGTGGCCAAACTGATGCACCAGTCCGGTAGAGCGCTGCAGCAGTTGCGACATGGTTTGGCCACGAAGCAGGCCGTTAGGCAATTTAATTTCCTGGTCACGGTAGCCCATATCGATTGGAATGTTGAACCGATCCCTGTGCTGCTTATCTCGATATCTAAGCAATTCTCTGGGAATGGCATCCGAGTATCCGGCCGACCAATTCTCGTTCAGCATCAGCTTTTCAATTTCTGCGGCGCTGTAACCGAGGGCATACATGCCGGCGACATAGGCACCTATACTGGTTCCGGCAATATAATCGACAGGGATACGATTCTCTTCCAATATTTTAAGGACACCAATATGTGCGGCACCTTTAGCCCCGCCGCCACTCAGAACCAGGCCAATTTTAGGACGCGCCTCGTCAGCGAATGCCAAAAAACAGAGAGAGAGCATGAGAAATAAGCTGAGTAAACGTGTCATATTCCTTTTCTTTAATTATTGGTTACACTTGGCGCACTTATTCTAATGAAAGCTTAGCAAAGCTGAGTAAAATTCGAGCGAAAAGTTTACGTGCAAATTAAGGGCGTTTCAGATGGGTGAATCTCTCAAACTGCAGATGAGTTTTATTGAAAAATTGACTAATGAATTTTTATTGGGAAATAGGCTAATGAGGAATAACCTGTAGCAAAACCATCGATAGCCATATCTATCCCAAGCACTCTGAGTTCTAGTAAGGAGTGCTCTGCACTATGTATCGACTGAGCTAACCGAGTAGAAAATAGAGAGCGCTTTGGAAGACCCCTAGCACATCATAGTTTGCAAGGGGCTTGAGAGCTGCCTAGGTTCGTTTACGCTATAGTAGCAGTCGTCTTGATGACGAACTGAGTTATCCTGCTAGCGACTCTCTATCATGAAGCCTGCTATAAATTATCCCATGACACACTGGTATCGTAGGATTTAACGAAATAGCCAGTATTGGTAGCCAGGTATTAATCTTAGTAATCAGCAGCTTTATAACTTGGCATTACCAGTTCTTGCCTATAAATAGGAATAGGGCCTTCTCTCCATCATCCGCCCAACCGAAACCAATTGCCGCAGGCCCCATGCTGGTATCGGTTCCAAAATACAGACTACCGGAATAGATGAGGTCATCCAGATCCACATGATCTCTTAACTGCCAGACATTACCCGCCTCGATACTCGCTCCCAAGTAAAGAGGGTAATCAGTCATGCCCAGCACATCCCTTCCTAGATCATACTGATACACGAATGCGCCGAAAATCTTATGCGGTCCAACCAAGGCATTTTTATGGTAACCGGAGAGATTCAAAAATCCACCGAGTTCAGACACATGTACGCTAAACCCTTCATCTTTACTGACGGTTGCCAGTGATGCTATGCCGACAAACGCGTGATTACCCATACTCAATGCGCCGCGCCAATCCAGCTCAATTTGCAGTGAATTCTCCTTGAGCTCATCTAACTCTTCGAAGAAGACACTTGGGTTGTCTTCTTTGCGATAGTAAACATCTAAGGTCAATCGATTTCCAGATGTAGGAAAGTTGATGCTATTGAGATCGTCATAGCCAAACTTGAAATATCCACCATAGGAATTGTATTCTAAATCCTCGAGAAAAAATCCATTTTCAAAATATCCTGTCTCACCGATGACACCGAGTTCAATCATGCCCTCCTTAACATAGTTATACCCAATTCCGACATCGGCGCGGTACTGCTTCTGCTTAAGCTCAAGTATTCTGGAGTTGCCATCGAAGAACTCCCAACTTTTAATCTCGTAGCTCAGTTTAGCTCTGCTATAGAAGGCCTGGTCATAATCTAAAGGCTGATAAAACTCGGTAGAGATCAATTTTTCATAGCCTAGCTTAAGTTCATTGCGCCATTCGCCGCCAGTATCGGTCAAATCGGTCAAGGTATAAGCCAGATCAAATGAAACGGCAGAGTCTAAGGAAAAGTCATCTTCCCAGCTAAAGCCCAGCTGAAAATAGTTAGGTCCCCAAGATTTTGCACGGGTATTGAGGGTTAATATTCTGCCTTGGTCGGTGTCGATAAATTCTGCATTGACACGCTCAAATTTATCCAGCGAGTAAATAGCGGCGACTCCCTCTGCCAGCTTCTCTTGAGTGACGACCTCCCCCTCCTCAATACCTAAGGTCTCTCTCAGTAGAGATTCGCTGACTTTCGACTCATTGTTGAACACAATATTAACGATGGGATGGTCGATATCATCGAGCCATTGACGGCTCAATTGTTTCTTTTTGGCGACATAGGCTCGATAGGATTCGTCGCTGACGCTGAGACCTCGTAGACTGATCAAGTGCTCAATCGCCGCCTTTTGGCCTAATGAGAAAGCCTCAGGCATGATGGTAAAATCTGTGGTACTCATCTCTCCCACATCGGGACGGATAAGAATATCGTCTTGCGTTAATAGTAACTTCTGCCGCTCTGTACTGGCATTAGTCAGCATGGTCGAGAGCTGATTGAGCACGGCAATCGTACTGGTTAAATCCTCTTTCTTCACCAAGGATGAACCTATATCCACAGCAATTATGATGTCTGCACCCATAGCTTTGACGACGTCCACGGGCATATTATTGCCGATACCGCCATCGATTAGCAGTTTCCCTTCATACTCCACGGGCTGAAGCGCACCGGGTACCGTCGCCGATGCCTGCATCGCCTTAACTATGCTGCCATTTGCAATAACCACAGCCTTGCTTGTTTCCAGATCTGTCGCCACGGCGCGATAGGGGATGGCAAGCTCATCGAAATGACCAAATTGATTCACTAAGCCAGTTGAGCGTTGCAACAACTGAGACATGGTCTGCCCTCGTAGCAGGCCATTAGGCACTTTAACTTCATCATCGCTATAGCCCATACTAAGCGGAAGGTTGAACCTGTCTCTCTGCTGCTTATCACGATAACTCAAGGACTGCCTTGGAATGGTATCTGAATAGCCGTCTGACCAGGTCTCATTGAGCATGATCTTCTCTATCTCTGTGGCGCTGTAACCAAGGGCATACATGCCGGCGACATAGGCGCCTATACTGGTTCCGGCAATATAATCGACAGGAATATGATTCTCTTCCAATATTTTAAGGACACCAATATGTGCAGCACCTTTAGCCCCTCCGCCACTCAGAACCAGGCCAATTTTAGGACGCACCTCGTCGGCGAATAGCGAAAAACTGAGAGAGAGCATGAGAAATAAGCTGAGTAAACGTATCATATTCATTTTCTTTAATTATTGGTTACACTTGGCGCAGTTATTCTAACAAAAGCCCAGCAAAAATTTAGCAAAAAAATTACTTATAAATTAAGGGTGTTCCAGCTGAGTGATTCTCTCAATCTGCAGATGAGTTTTTATTGGAAAATAGACTCGAGTTATCCATATAGGTCTCCATCTCAGCCACAGTTAAAGGCTTGGAGAAATAATATCCTTGGATCACATAACAACCACGGCTAAAGACCTGCTCAAGCTGCTCCTTGGTCTCCACACCTTCGGCAACGACGTTTAACTTTAAGTTCCTGGCAAGCTCAATGATACTACTGGCTATGGCTTGGTCGGCTTCATTGGTCGCGATATCGATAAGGAAGGAGCGATCAATTTTTAAGGTATCCACATCGAAATGGCGTAAATAGGCTAATGAGGAATAACCGGTACCAAAATCATCGATAGCCACCTCTATCCCAAGCGCTCTGAGTTCTAATAGATGCTCCTTAGCAGTATCCAACTCCTTCATCAACACGCCTTCGGTAATTTCGAAACCCAGTAAGCGTGGATCTAGCCCGGTCTCAGCTAAGATTTTTTTAACACTTTCGATAAAATCAGGTTGGCGAAAATGGATTGCCGAGATGTTCACCGACAATTTAAAAGTCTCATCATAGGACTGGGACCAGATGGCACCTTGTATACAGGCCTGACGTAACACCCAACGATCGATATCGACAATCAAGCCACAAGACTCTGCCACCTTGATAAAGATATCGGTGCGGACCATGCCATCTTTATGGTGACGCCATCTCAATAGCGCCTCCATACCAATCAACTTATCCCCCTTGAGAATATCGACCTGAGGCTGGTAATGAAGCTCAAACTCATTTCTCTCTATTGCCTTACGCAGCTCGGCTTCTAATCTAAGATGGTACAAGGCCTCTAAATTACGTTCGGAAGAGAAGTACTGAAAGTTACCACGGCCTTCCTCTTTGGCATGATACATGGCCTGATCCGCATTTTTGATCAACATCTCAGGTTGTCTGGCATCATCGGGCCATAAGCTCACGCCTATGCTGGTAGAGATAAAAAACTCACGACCATAGAGTTCGAATGGTGTTTTTATCTGCTCGAGTAATTGAGCACAGATATGATTTATCGTATCTAAATTTGAGGCATCTCTTAATAAGATCACGAATTCATCGCCACCAAAGCGGCATAAGGTGTGCTCTTCTGTGATACAAGACTGAAGACGATTGGCGGCCTCGACCAACAAGGCATCCCCCATGCTATGACCATATGAGTCATTGACGTGTTTAAATCTATCCAGGTCGAGGAATATCAGTGCGAGTTTTTCACCACTGTGCTCGGCACGATGTATCGACTGAGCTAACCGAGTCGAAAATAGAGAGCGGTTTGGCAGACCCGTTAGCACATCATAATTTGCCAGGCGCCTGAGATCTGCCTCGGTACGTTTACGCTCGGTAATGTCAGAAAATACGGCAACATAATGGGTAATATTGCCCTTACTTCCCAACATGGCAGAGACGTTAAGCCAGACCGGGCATGAGCCGCCTTGTTCACATAGAAACTCTCTCTCACCTGTCCAGGTAACCCCCTGCTGCAATAGGTGAACAATTTCATCAGTTCGACCTTCTTTAGCTAAGATTAGCTCAGAGAAGAACTTACCATTTAACAGCTTAGCCGATGCCCCCACTATGGTTTGCGCGGCTTTATTAGACACCTTAATTCGCTCCGCCGCATCCATAATCAACACACCTTCGGAGGTGTTACCGAATGCCTGGGCCAGCAGTTTTACATCGTCTTCGAGCTTACGCTGTAGGGTGATATCTGAATAAATACCCGCAACCCTTAATATATGGCCCGACTCGGCATCCACCTCGACCGGTCGCCCCCTGACTCTGGTCCATCCCCAGCTCTTATCCTCGCGGCGATAGCGATACTCGACATCGAAACGGTCGCTCGAGCCTTTAAGCATACTCTCCCAAGCATTGAGCACCTTGTCTCTGTCTTCCCTATGAATGGGGAAATCCTCTAACCTGAGTATTCTATCGCCTCTGTCACCCTCTTTCTCTGCCCGCTGATTCTCCAGGCTGAACATCTGAGAATCCTGCCGCCATTCCCACAGTTCAGAATCACTCCCTTTCAGAGACTGCCTGAGCCTCTCTTCGCTCTCGACCAAGGCCGTGTTGATCCGTTTAAATGCCTTAACCTGCCTCTGGCGATAAAAGATAATGCTGGCACAGATACACAATAGGGTGAATAACAGCAGGCTCTTAACCCAGGTCATCTGCCACCAATATTGCTTCACTGCAAAACTGAAACTGTATGGCTTGGCAGACCAGATCCCATTCTGCTGACTCTGGATATCTAAGGCATATTTTCCGGATTGCAGGCCAGTTATATTGAGCTGAGACTGGCCATCGAGAAGTAAATATTTAGCTTCGGAAATTTCTCCTTCTCGTCTGAGGCGATACTGCAGAGTCATGGGCGTATCATCGAGATAATCCAGGCTGGTTATCTGAAAGCTGATCATCCTTGCGCCGGGTTTTATAATTTTTTCATCTTGGGGAATAAGATCGGTCTGGACTCCCTCATCATAGAAAACAGATACCGCCTCCAGAAACACACCGTCGTGCTGAATCCGATTAGATAAACTGTCGACATCGAGCAGCATGGCGCCATCCGGCGTGCCTACATAAAGTCCCTCACCGGGATCATAGAAGAATGCACCATCATTGAGCTCCCCCCCTAACAAGCCATCGTCATGACCCAAGACCATGATATCCCGTGTCGATTTGGTATACCTCAGCAGCGACTTGGGGCAGCCAATTACCCTGTGATCGCCAGCTTCCTGAATAAAATAGACGGATGTACAATCAATTTCCCACTCTTTATTTAATTCCCTCGCCTCATCCGAATCCAATGAGTATTCAATCAAACCTTTTGGTGATGTTCCCAGCCAAAATGTATTCGAGTCGATTTGTTCGATGTAGTTGATTTCCGTTTCACCGCTGCCATCACTCAAGTTGTCGAGTTTTGAATGAAATCCACCTTCATGATCCAGATAGCCAAACAGCTCGGTGCCACCGAGCCACAACTTTCCAGACTCGTCCCTGATAACCGATCTGATATCTACCACTCTCGGGGTGAGCCCGCCGATGAAAACCGGCATAGGTTGAGGATTAAAAAGACCCGGCTCCCAGAAATATAAGCCTGTGGAGGTCATAAACCACCAGCGACCTTGAATTAAAGGATCATCATAAGTGGCATAAACGATCTTATGTTCCAGTGAGTTGTCGCCATGAGTCCAGTGTGCAAATCTTTCGGCTGTAAAAGTCGCTTTGTTCACCACAAACAGACCATGGGTGGTCCCTAATAAAAGATGCGCAGCGTCCAGACTCTCAACGCTATAAATACTATCGTTAACCTCTAAACCTTGAGGGAATAACAAACTAGATGTGTGAGCGAGTTTATCTATCAATAACAAGCCATTATCGGTACCAAACCAAACACGTTCTCCCTCTCCATAGGTCCCCCAAATCATCTCATTACTCATGGAGTATGGTGACGCAGCGGTGAAGGTATCGAGCAAAAAGTCTGGCTCGCTGGTGACTATGGCCAGCCCCTCTCCGGCGCCCCCAACCCAAATAAGTCCAGAATCATCTATTTCAATATCATAGATATAATCCATGTCTGCATCTTGTTTAAGCTGCTCTTTATATAGAAGATATTCAGTATCTCCCGGCTTCCATTTGACCAATCCCATTCTTCCAGAGATCCAAAAACTGCCCTCGTTATCTTCGGCTATATTGGTGGCATAAAAGGAGAGAGCCTCGACAGTTTCAATCTTGAGAGTGTCTGCATAGACTCTATATACTCCTTCACTCGAGCTCAGCCAAATTCGCCCCTGAGAATCTTTAAATAACTGCTTCATCAAGCCGTGTTCTTCTCCCCAGGGAAAAACAGCGATTCTCAGACCTTGGCTATCTCTAAGTTGTAACTCATATTCTGTGCCCACTATGATGCGGCCATCATCTAAAGCGACTAAATTCCCCCAAGGTTTATCTGCATTAGTGGGGAGAAAGTTGATCCGTTCGAGTAAGGTCTTTTCGTAGGAATATTGGAGTAATTCACCATCTAAGGTCAGAAAAATATAGTGATCACCTTGCTTCACTTGAGCGATAATCCCACCGCCCTTATAGTCAGGAAAAAGTGACTCGCTACCGAAACGAACGAACTTATTCTGCAACATATCGTACAGGTAAGCATCTGAATAATTACTGACCAGCAGATGCCGCTCGCTCAGCGGCTCAACCATATTGATATATTCACCGGAAAGCCTGAGATCGAACGCTTCTTTATCGATGCGCCTTATCTTAGAGTTACTTAATCGAAATAGCCCTTGCTCTGTGGCCACCCATACGAAACCATGGGAGTCGAAGCTGATATCGTTTATTGTGCCATTTTCTAAACCTTCAGCTTCTCCAAAGACACGCATGACAAAATCATTTGCAGCGACGGGAGTCAGGCAAGTGCTGATGAATAGGCATAAAAAGATGATTTTTATAATTTTAGTTAATAGCATTAGCGATTAGCACAATTCATATAAATTGGGTGTTGGATCCACTTTTAAAATACTTGCTTTAAATGTATCAGTTCATTAACGCTAATACACCTGATTAATAGCAATTAACACTGATTTCTGATCATTTTTTCAAGGCATAAAAAAGACGCTCAAATGAGCGCCTTTTCATGATCCTAAGAAAATATTACTTTTTCTTCTTTTTTGCCTTAGGGTTTGGCAAATCGGTGATCGAACCTTCGTACATCTCAGCCGCTAGGCCTACAGACTCATGTAAGGTTGGGTGCGCATGAATCGTCAAAGCAAGATCTTCTGCATCACAACCCATCTCGATCGCCAAGCCTATCTCACCAAGAAGCTCACCGCCGTTAACACCGACGATAGCACCACCTATGACTCTGTGAGTCTCTTTATCGAAAATCAGCTTAGTCATACCATCGCTACAATCTGAAGCGATTGCACGGCCACTGGCGGCCCAAGGGAAACTTGCTGTCTCGTAGGCGATACCTTGTTCTTTGGCTTCCTTCTCGGTTAGACCAACCCAAGCAACTTCAGGATCTGTATAGGCAATCGAAGGAATCACCTTAGGATCGAAGAAGTGCTTCAAGCCTGAGATAACTTCTGCAGCCACATGGCCTTCATGCACGCCTTTATGCGCAAGCATAGGCTGACCGACGATATCACCGATAGCATAGATGTTAGCGACATTGGTACGCATCTGCTTATCGACATTGATGAAGCCACGCTCATCGACATTAATTCCGGCTTTCTCGGCATCCAGCGACTTACCATTTGGTGCACGACCGATTGCAACTAGCACGGCATCGTAACGAATAGCTTCTGTCGGTGCCTTCTTGCCTTCCATCGTCACATAGATGCCATCATCTTTGGCTTCTACGGCTGTCACCTTAGTCTGCATCATAAGGTTAAACTTGTTCTTAACCTTTTTGGTGTAGACGCGAACGATATCTTTGTCTGCTGCCGGGATCAGTTGATCCAACATCTCGACCACGTCGATTTGGCTACCCAGAGAAGCGTACACAGTTCCCATCTCAAGACCTATGATGCCGCCGCCCATGATAAGTAGCTTACCCGGAACTTCTTTAAGCTCTAGCGCATCGGTAGAATCCCAAACGCGAGGATCTGAATGTGGAATGAATGGCAATTCGATAGGACGAGAGCCCGCGGCGATAATAGCCTGCTCGAAATGAACCACTTTAACGCCATCTTCACCAACAACTTCGATAGTGTTAGGGCCGGTAAACTTACCGAAACCATTAACCACGTCGACTTTACGCATCTTGGACATGCCGCCCAATCCGGTTGTCAACTGGCTGATAACCGAATTCTTAAAACCACGTAGTTTCTCCAAATCGATCTTTGGCTCGCCAAAAACCACACCGTGATCGGCAACGGCTTTCGCCTCTTCGATCACTTTAGATACGTGTAGAAGTGCCTTCGATGGGATACAACCTACGTTCAGACAAACACCGCCAAGCGTGCTGAAGCGTTCGATGATGACAGTCTCTAGTCCTAAGTCAGCCGCACGGAATGCCGCCGAATAGCCAGCAGGGCCAGAGCCTAATACCACTACCTGAGTTTTGATTTCGTTGCTCATGATTTCCTCTATTCTTTTCATTTTCTTGCACTAACGAGTAGCGCAAGAATAAAACGTTGCCAAATCTTGTAAGGTGGCCGCATTTTAACCTTTGTTTGATACCGATCACAATCATACATTTACTATAAAAAAGGCTGCTTGTAATAAGCAGCCTTTTTTTTAAAGCACTAAGGTACGAATATCTGATAAGCAGCTGTTTAAATAGCTGATGAAACGTGCACCTTCGGCGCCATCTACGACCCTATGATCGTAAGACAGTGATAGAGGTAACATCAAGCGAGGCTCGAAATCTTTACCATTCCATACCGGCTTCATCTCAGACTTAGACACCCCAAGAATTGCCACTTCAGGTGCATTAACGATTGGTGTAAATGCCGTACCACCTATGCCGCCCAGACTAGATATAGTGAAACAACCACCTTGCATATCTGAAGACGTTAACTTACCGCCACGTGCCTTCTTAGATATCAGCTTTAACTCGTCTGATAACTCATGGATGCCCTTCTTGTTCACATCTTTGAAAACAGGGACAACCAGGCCATTTGGCGTATCGACGGCAATACCGATATTGACGTACTTCTTCATGATCAAACTCTCACCGTCTTGTGACAGAGATGAGTTGAACGTAGGGAACGCTTCAAGAGCCTTAGCAACCGCCTTCATGATAAACACCAAGGGGGTGATCTTCATGCCAGAATCTTTCTTAGCTTCCGCCGCATTTTGCGCCTTACGGAATGATTCGAGTTCGGTGATATCCGCATTATCCCACTGAGTAACATGGGGGATCTTCACCCAGTTTCTGTGTAGGTTAGCACCAGAGAGCTTCTGAATTCGAGATAAGGGCTTAACTTCGGTCTCACCAAACTTGCTGAAATCGATCTTTGGCCATGCCAATAAGTTAAGCTCATTGCCACCACCAGCAGCTTTAACGTTACCCGATTCAACTTGCTTAATCGCAGCCTTGATGTAGTTCTGCACATCTTCTTTTATGACGCGGCTCTTACGACCCGTGCCCTTGACGTTAGCCAGGTTAACACCTAGTTCACGAGCCATACGGCGGATCACAGGAGATGCATGGGCATAGGCGTCATTTTCAACGAAGTCTGTCTTAGCAGGCTTAGCCTTAGATGCCGCTACAGTAGCTGGAGCAACCGGAGCAGATGCTTGAGCCGGCGCCGTGGCTACAGGTGCAACAGCAGGCGCTTGGCCAAGCGCTTCGAAGACCATGATTAACGAGCCAGTAGAAACCTTGTCACCGATCTCAACTTTAATCTCTTTTAACACGCCAGCAAAAGGAGCCGGTACTTCCATCGAAGCCTTGTCACCTTCGACGCTTAAGATTGGCTGTTCCTCGGTGACGCTGTCACCTAGGTTGACTAAGATTGCTGTCACTTCGACTTCATCGTCACCAATATCGGGAACTGTGACTTCTAGTACCGATGCAACGACGGCAACCGCAGCAGATGCACCCGCAACTTCGAACACCAACACTAGACTACCGGTAGAAACCTTGTCACCAATCTCAACTTTAATCTCTTTTAACACGCCATTGAAAGGAGCCGGCACTTCCATCGACGCCTTATCACCTTCGACACTTAAGATAGGCTGATCTTCGGTGATGCTGTCACCCAGATTAACTAAGATTGCAGTCACTTCGACTTCATCGTCACCAATATCAGGCAGGTTCACTTCTTTTAACTCGGCTGATGCCGGAGCGGCGGTTGCCGCTACTGGCGCAGGAGCCGCCGCAGCTTGGGCTACTGGAGCCGATGCTGCATCGTCTTCGAAAACCATGATCAATGAATCGGTAGCCACCTTATCTCCAATGGCAACCCTGATCTCTTTCACTATACCCGATTGAGATGCTGGCACTTCCATCGCGGCTTTATCGCCTTCGACAGCAATCAGCGATTGATCTTCTTCAACCCTGTCGCCTACGCTAACTAGGATCTCGGTGACTTCAACCTCATCCGTACCAATATCAGGTACATTAATTTCGATTGTCATATTGTATTGCCTCTTACGCGTATAGCGGGTTGATCTTGTCTGCGTCGATATTGAATTTAGCGATGGCCTGAGCCACGACAGATTTTTCAATATCACCACGTTTAGCTAATTCAGTCAGTGCTGCGACGACCACATAGCCGGCGTTCACTTCGAAGTGACGACGTAAGTTGTCACGGCTGTCAGAGCGACCGAAACCATCGGTGCCCAGTACCTTGAATGATTCAGAAGGCATGAAGGCACGAACTTGTTCGGCGTAGTTCTTCATGTAATCCGTGGCCGCAATAGCAGGAGCGCTACCCATTACTTGAGTAATATAGGCTTGCTTCTGCTCAGCTTCTGGATGCAGCATGTTGTAGCGCTCGACATCCTGACCTTCACGAGTTAATTCGTTGAAAGAGGTAACCGAGTAAACGTCAGATGCAACATCATATTCTTCACTGAGAATCTTCGCCGCCTTACGCACTTCGTTCATGATGGTGCCTGAGCTCATCAGCTGAACCTGCTTACTACCTTGGTATGACTCAAGCTTATAGATACCCTTACGAATACCGTCTTCAACACCTTCAGGCATGGCTGGCATGGCGTAATTTTCATTCATCAGCGTCAGGTAATAGAACACATTTTCCTGATCGCCATACATGCGACGCATACCATCTTGGATGATAACCGCAACTTCGTAGGCGAATGTAGGATCGTAAGAGATACAGTTTGGAATCGTGTTAGCCTGAACATGGCTATGACCATCTTCATGTTGCAGACCTTCACCGTTCAAGGTTGTACGACCGGCTGTTGCACCTAATAAGAAACCACGCGCCTGTTGATCGCCCGCCATCCATGCCATGTCGCCAACGCGCTGAAAACCAAACATAGAGTAGTAGATGTAGAATGGGATCATCGGCAGATCGTTAGTGCTATATGACGTTGCCGCGGCAACCCATGAAGACATAGCACCTAGCTCGTTGATACCTTCCTGCAATACCTGACCCGAAGTCGCCTCTTTATAGTAAGAAACAATTTCGCGATCTTGTGGGGTGTAGTTCTGACCCTGAGGATTGTAAATACCGATCTGACGGAACAGACCTTCCATACCAAATGTACGCGCCTCATCGGCGATGATAGGGACGATATTTTTGCTCACACCTTTGTGCTTAAGCAATATGTTTAGCGCGCGAACAAATGCCATAGTGGTCGAAATATCACGCTTCTGCTCTTCGAGCAAAGGCTTAAAATCTTCTACTTCTGGAAGCTCTAATGCTTTAGTGAAGTTAGGCAGACGTTGAGGCGTGTAACCATGTAGCGCATCACGACGCGCATGCAGGTACTTGTACTCTTCCGAACCTTCCTCTAAAGACAGGTAAGGCAACTCAGCAACCTTCTCATCTGTAAGCAGGTCTTGAAGACCGAGACGGTCACGCAATTGCAGTATATGGCTCATGTCCATCTTCTTCACTTGGTGCGCTATGTTCTTACCTTCGGCTGATCCGCCCATGCCATAACCTTTAACGGTCTTGGCCAAGATCACTGTCGGTTTACCCTTAGTATCCTGAGCGTTCTTAAATGCAGCATAAAGCTTAGATGATTCATGACCACCACGCTTAAGTGCGAAGATCTCCGCATCTGTCATATCAGCAACAAGCGCCGCCGTCTCAGGGTACTTACCGAAGAAGTGCTCACGTACGTAGGCGCCATCTTTTGACTTAAATGTCTGGTAATCACCGTCTACAGTCTCATTCATCAGCTGCATTAACTTGCCAGTCGTATCTTTGGCTAACAGTGAATCCCAGTTGTTACCCCAGATCACCTTGACGACGTTCCAACCAGCGCCTCTAAACAGGCCTTCAAGTTCCTGAATGATGCTGCCGTTACCCATAACAGGGCCATCGAGGCGCTGCAGGTTACAGTTAATTAAGAAACACAGGTTATCTAGCTTTTCACGAGCCGCAAATGAAATCGCACCGCGTGATTCAGGCTCATCCATCTCACCGTCACCCAAGAAGGCATATACACGCTGAGCCGAAGTATCTTTAAGGCCGCGGCCATCGAGATACTTAAGGAAGCGAGCCTGATAGATAGAAGACATAGGAGCCAGACCCATAGAAACAGTCGGGAACTGCCAGAACTCAGGCATGAGCTTAGGATGTGGATATGAAGGGATACCTTCTCCATCGACTTCTTGACGGAAGTTATCCAGTTGCTCTGCGGTTAAGCGCCCCTCAAGGAATGCGCGCGAATAGATACCCGGAGAGATATGACCTTGATAATAGACTAGATCGCCACCATCGACATCGTTTGGCGCACGGAAGAAGTGGTTAAAACACACTTCATAAAATGCAGCAGAAGACTGGAAAGAAGCCATATGGCCACCGAGATCCAGATCTTTCTTAGAAGCTCTAAGCACGATCATGATCGCATTCCAGCGAATGATAGAACGAATACGGCGCTCTAGCGTAGTATTACCCGGATATACAGGCTCTTGGCTAGTTGGGATGGTGTTGATATAGTTGGTATTGATACCAGTCGCCATATCGACGCCATCTAAGCGGGCCTTATCGAGTACTTGTTCCAGTAGATACTGAGCACGCTCAACACCTTCTTCACGAACAACCGATTCTAAAGCAGATAACCATTCTTGAGTCTCTAATGGATCCAAATCTTGTAGCATATGTTCAGACATTTCGCAGTCCTTTCCTATACGTAATACCCAAGTACCGAACCTCAGTACTTAGTGATATTTAAAATATTAAAAATATGGGTTGGTGCCGGCAGGCTCTCACACTGAAGAACGCCTAGTCACCACTTTTTAAACGGCGCAGACTGCGCTGCAACCGACTATCTTCTTTCCTAACGGTCAACATCACTTCCTCGATATAGCTTAAATGCTCATTCGAGGCTTCGCGAGCCGCGTCAGGATCACGGCGAACGATTGCGGCTAGCAATGCCAGCCTATGTTCGTTTGCCCTGGTGGATGCTTCCTCTCTTCGATTCAGCAGTTCCAGGTTCTGTGCCACATTCTTATGCAGCACAGGAGCTAAACTGAGTACCAGATGCAACATGGCCACGTTATGTGACGCCTCTGCTATGGCACGATAGAAATGTACGATGGCTTCCGCTTGCAGCTCAATATCTTGCGCCGCTTCTACATCCATGATAGTGCGCTTGATATTCTGCATATCGGCATCGGTGCCACGAAGCGCGGCAAAATAAGCCATCATGCCTTCGGTGGCATGACGAAATTCGAGCAGATCATACTGACTCTCGGAGTCACTATGCATCAATTCAACGATGGGATCGGCCAAGCTCTGCCAAAGCTGCTCTTTGACATAGGTGCCACCGCCTTGGCGGCGCAACAGCAGGCCTTTGGCTTCTAATTTTTGAATGGCTTCGCGTAACGAGGGACGGGATACTTCAAATTGAAGTGCCAGTTCACGCTCAGGAGGCAGCTTCTGACCCGGTTGTAGGCTTCCTTCCAAAATCATCTGTTCTAACTGACCCATGATGACATCGGAAATTTTTGGCTGGTTTATTTTTTTATAAGCCATGTGGCCCTCAGCTGCTATTGTAAATTGGTCTTACCAATTTAGTAGACTGAGCGCACTTTAGCAAATCACATTTTAAAAGTCCAGTTTGTGACCTGAGTCAGGGATACTCATGATGTGTGAGCATAGCGGAAATTTCACCGAGAAAGGTCAGACCATTGTCACTAACAAGAGTCACTATGAGAAGGTGACTCTGTTGGAGTTGTATTTATGCCACCACACCAAAGATGGTTAACAAGGAAAGCGTGGTTAACAGTAAAATGAAATTACGTTTACTCAACTGCAGCAATGCCAATGTCGCCTGGACACAAATGGGGGTGGCCGAGGCTTCAGGCCTAGGCTCTGCGGCTAAGGCCACTTGAGTCACTATCTCTCTGGCGCTATGCCCCAGACTTAACCCCAGCTTGCGCCAACTGCTAAAGGCTTGAGAGAATTGACCACTGAGCACATAACCGAAAGAAAAAATGCGGCTCGGTAACCAATCTAACAGTGCCAGCACTTTATCCACCAGGGGTAACTCGAGCGATTCCTGATGGCTTAGGTCAGCGAAGTAACGCACGGTACAGTATAAGACTGCGCCCGCAGGACCGAAGAAGATAAGATATAGCGCAACCGCGCCATAAAAACGATAATTGAGCCAAGTGACGCTTTGGCCCACTTTAGCGCCTAGATCACTCTCGCTTACGGCCTCGATAGCACGCTTACAATCAAGCTCTTCGGCAAAATGATAACAAGCTTGAGAGTCGCCTCGACAAGCCGCCTGCATGTATCGCTTAAAAGCCGTTCTTTGTTTCTGATGACTAAAGCATAGAATTGAGATGCCGACCCAAAGAAATAAGCTCACCCCTCCCCATAGCAGGCCGCTGACGGCCCAAGTGGTCACGAAAACGCTAATGGCTGGCAAAAGAAGCGCCAGCGCCATCATGGCTTCTGAGTTGAGCTGCTGCTTACCAAATAAATTGGCAGAATAGAGATCTAGAAATGATTCGAGTTGCCATGACTTAGGTAGCAGCTTTAATCGCTCAACCATTATCGCCACTAATAAAGAAAACAGTGCCATTAAGTCCATCCTTTTTACTCAGATTTAAACATCCAGCATTTAGGCTCATTCATCTCGCCAAGCCTAAGACATACTCAGCTAGCTAAGTAGAGGTACTAGAGGCTCAGATTCAAGGTTAACTCGCGTTTATACCTGCTCCAATCGAAACAATCGCCGGGATCGGTTTTCCTGCCCGGCGCTATGTCACTATGACCGACAATAGCATCCAAATTCAACATGGGATATCTTGCCATCAAGCCAAGTGTCAGCCTAAGCAAGTGCTGATATTGTGGCTCGGTATAACCTTGGTTATCTGTGCCTTCAAGCTCTATTCCAACAGCAAAATCATTGCAGCCTGGTCGTCCCCGAAAACTAGAGACCCCGGCATGCCAGGCGCGCTCATCGCAAGAGACGTACTGAATCACTTCCCCATCTCTGCGAATAAGGTAATGCGCCGAGACTTCGAGGCCTTTAAGCGCGTTAAAACTGGGATCTGCCGCGATATCTAAACAGCCTTGAAATAGCTGATCGATATAGGGCGTACCAAAACAGCCGGCTGGCAGACTAATATTATGAATAACTAACAGGCTGACCTCACCATCAGGCCTAGCGTTAAAATGTGGTGATACACACCGCTTCACCCCATCGGCCCAGCCAAGTTCAAAACCTGGAATTAGTTTAGCTTTTGTCAACAATCAGTTAACCTGAAATCTGTCATGTCTTATCAGCACTTTACCAGTTAGACCTCTCACTGAAAAGGTCCATCGAACTCATTCTGGATAACTGACACTCATATCTAAAACAGGTGTGGTAACTTGAAAAAGTGTAGCTCAAATATGACAGTCGATTTATAATCTAAATCATTCACCTGTTGTATCAGCTTATAAATTAAGCTCACCAAGGATCCCAATAATGTTGGAAAATGATATTAGGCTTGCGGTAAAAGCCGCACTCGAAGAAGACTTAGGCTATCAAGCCCCGATTCAAGCTGCGACCAGCCATGATGTTAATAGCCCGGAGGATATCAGTAGCCAGGACAAGGCGAATGCAGATATCACCGCGCAGCTAATCCCAGCAGACAAGCATGCACAAGCAAGCTTAATCACTCGTGAAGAGGGTGTATTTTGTGGCAAGGCTTGGGCTGAGCAGGTCTTCAACCAACTCGGTGGTGAAGTCGCCCTCCACTGGCATGTAGATGATGGTGATCTGTTAATCGCCAATCAGGTTCTGTGTGAGCTCTCAGGCCCGGCGCGCGCCATACTCACCGGCGAGCGCACCGCGATGAACTTCATTCAGACCTTGTCCGGAGTCGCCACACTCACTAAGCATTATGTGGATAAGATAGCTGGCACCAATACCAAGCTGCTAGACACACGTAAAACCATTCCAGGCCTACGCACCGCGCAGAAATATGCAGTCACCTGTGGCGGCGGCAAAAACCATAGGATCGGCCTGTTCGATGCCTTCCTTATCAAGGAAAACCATATCATGGCTTGTGGCGGCATAGCACAAGCGATCTCTAAGGCCAGAGAGCTAGACGCAGATAAACTCGTCGAAGTAGAAGTAGAGAACATCTTAGAACTACAACAAGCATTGGAAGCCGGATCGGATATCATCATGTTGGATAACTTCGACGTGACCATGATGCTCGAAGCGGTAGAGATCAATAAGCGTCTGGCCGACGATAAGCAAGCCAAGCTCGAAGTATCTGGCAATGTCACCCTAGACACTATCGCCGATTTTTCGAAAACCGGCGTCGACTACATCTCTGTAGGTGCGCTAACTAAGCATATCCATGCACTCGACCTGTCTCTGCGCTTGAAACACTAAGCGCAAGTCATAGAGCTTGCCAGCAGATTTTAAGGTGACTCGCTGACGTTGAGTCACCTTTTTTATAGGAAGTAATAGAAGAACTAAATAGAAGCACTAAGCTCACCTTGCATTTATTACTTGATTCCAGCCCAGCCCAATTCATTAGAAGATGCTGTTGATAACATCTGTATCCAGCAACCTAGGTGTGCATAAAAAACAAACTGCAGCCACCGCTTGAAAAACGCCCAAATATTGACACATCATGCAGAAGTGACAATTTTTCATACATAGCCAAAAAAGCGCTAGAACCCAATTAACATAAATTTAACCTTTATAGACTAAATCATCGCCAAATTAGTACTTTATTGTAATTTACAGTTCCATTTACATTAACTTTGTACTAACTTTGGACGTAGGCGAGATGGCCACTGCGGCCAACCTCACCTTAGGTTCACTTTTGCTTCACTTTAAGTTCGCTTAAAAGCATTTAAATGAAGGAGAACACGAGGTGCGGTTTGCCGGAATGCACATAGCTAGCGGCACATAACTAGCAGTACATAATTAGCAGTACATAATTAGCAGTACATAAAAATAGTAGAATTAACTTACCATCGAGTCTAATCGACGCTTAAGTTTTCTATGCAGTAACTTTAATATTTAGGTCCACGGAGAGAGAAAATGAAAGGCATTAACTTAAGTAACAGACTAAACAAAAACGCTAAGGGTTTCACCCTGATTGAATTAATGATCGTGGTGGCAATTATCGGTATTCTCGCCGCCATTGCACTGCCTGCTTATAAAGATTATATAGTCGCAGCAGGTGGTGGTGCCTCGATGAAGGCCGTTAGCTCCATATCTTCTACTGCTGCTGCTTGTGTGACTTCAAATATAGCTTGTGCATCTGTTACAAAAAACATTACAGCTATGAAACTAACCGGTGCAGCAGAATTTGGAACGGAATCGACTATAGCTTTTGCTGGTGATAAGTGTACAGTCACAGCGACAATCGGATCGGATGGTGCAGTCAGCTATGATGCTACAGGCATAGATCCTGCTGATACAGCACTTTGCCTCGAAGGTGCAGGTTTAGATGCAGCTACACCTCCAGCTTCAGGTGTTTAATAAGCACACAGGTTAACTAATAATCCGAGTGGAATTAACTTTCCACTCGGATTATTGTTAGTAGAAATCACTGATGAGTAACTCATGCCAACTACCGGCCTGCATCTAGGTTTATCGACACTATTTATCCGTAAAAATTTGCTCAGCGAAGAGCAGATAGCATCCGCTATCGCCAAATCCCGGCAAAATAAACAATCCCTAGTCTCTACCATAGTCTCCGAAAAGCTGATTTCAGCGCGCGAAATAGCCGAGCTCTGTTATGAAGAATATGGCACCCCCTTATTAGATCTCGACGAGTTTGACATTGCCAGTATTCCCGAAGACTTCCTCAACAAGAAGCTGATCGAGAAACATAAATGCCTGCCGCTGTTTAAGCGCGGTAACCGCCTCTATATCGGCACTTCCGATCCCACCAATATAGCAGCGCTGGAAGACTTTCAATTTAGCGCAGGACTGCATGCCGAAGCCATACTGGTCGAAGATGATAAGCTCACCAAGGCCATAGACAAGGTACTCGAGGAGGATATCTCGGCACTGGATATCAGTGGCATAGATGAATCCGCCCTCGCCGATATCGAGATAGATGATCCCAGCAAGCGCGAAGAGGAACAAAAAGGTGAGAGCGGCGATGATGCGCCTATCGTCATCTATATCAATAAGATCTTGACCGATGCCATACGCAAAGGTGCGTCGGATCTGCATTTTGAGCCCTATGAGAAACGTTACCGTATTCGTTTTCGAATCGATGGTATCCTGCATCAAGTCTCCGAGCCTCCGGTCAATCTTTCCGCCCGCATATCGGCTCGACTCAAGGTGATGTCCAAGCTAGATATCGCCGAACGAAGAGTCCCGCAAGATGGCCGCATCAAGATGAAGCTATCGCGCACCAAATCAATCGATTTTCGTGTCAGCAGCTTGCCTACCATCTGGGGCGAGAAAATAGTGATGCGTATCCTCGACTCCTCCTCGGCGCAACTAGGCATCGAAAAGTTGGGCTATGAAGACGATCAGCGCGAGCTGTACGAGGAGATGTTGGAAAAACCTCAAGGCATGATCTTGGTCACCGGCCCTACAGGATCAGGTAAAACCGTCTCCCTCTATACCGGCCTCAACATACTCAACACCGAGGCCCGCAATATCTCTACCGTCGAAGATCCGGTGGAGATTAACCTCGAAGGGGTCAATCAGGTCCATATCAACCTCAAGGCGGGCCTGACCTTTGCTTCTGCATTGCGCTCATTTCTGCGTCAAGATCCCGATGTAATCATGGTGGGTGAAATTCGCGACTTAGAGACAGCCGAGATTGCCATCAAGGCGGCCCAGACCGGCCACCTGGTGCTGTCGACACTGCACACCAACTCTGCCGCCGAAACCTTGACCCGACTCATCAACATGGGCGTGCCCGGCTACAACATAGCCAGTTCGGTAAACCTCATTATTGCTCAACGTCTGACGCGCCGCCTCTGCCCCGAGTGTAAGCAAACAGAAGACGTTCCAGAGCACGAACTAGAGAGTCTAGGTTTTAAGCAAGCTAACATAGATGCTGGCATCACCACTTATAAACCTGTGGGCTGCGATCTCTGCTCCGGCGGTTATAAGGGCCGGGTCGGCATCTATGAGGTGATGAAAATATCAGATGAAATAGCGCGTATCATCATGGAAGGGGGTAACTCCTTACAGATAGCCACTATGGCCAAGGAGCAGGGCATGCGCGATCTACGAGAGTCTGGATTGCTCAAGGTCATTCAGGGCGTCACCAGCATCGCCGAAATCAATCGAGTCACCAGCTTCTAGGTTCTAGGTTCTACAAATTTTATCTTAAGGAACGGCCATGGCTACCGCAAGCACCATTAAAAAAAGACAGGCAAGAGCTAAGAAAGCCAATGCTAACAGCCAAGCTAAAATCTATACCTTCGAATGGAAAGGGGTCAACAAAGCCGGTCAAAAAACCTCAGGTGAGCTTAAAGGAGCCACCGCTGCAGAGGTTCGTAGTCAGCTAAAAACTCAGGGGGTCAACCCTAAATCGGTCAAAAAACAATCGGCGAGTCTATTCCAGCTGGGTGCTCCCAAGATCAACGCCATGGATATCGCCATGATCACCCGCCAGATAGCCACCATGCTCTCGGCCGGAGTGCCGCTGGTGACCACCATAGATATGTTGGGTCGCGGTCATGAGAAAGCCAAGATGCGTGAGCTGCTCGGTACCATACTCAATGATGTCCAAGCCGGTATCCCGCTATCAGATGCATTAAGACCCCACAGGCGATATTTCGACGATCTTTATGTGGATCTGGTCGCCGCAGGAGAACACTCGGGATCCTTAGATGCCGTGTTCGATCGCGTCGCGACCTACAGAGAGAAAGCGGAAGCACTTAAATCTAAAATCAAGAAGGCCATGTTCTACCCGGCTGCCGTGGTGGTGGTTGCCATAGGCGTGACAACACTACTGCTACTGTTTGTGGTGCCACAGTTCCAGGAAATTTTTGCCGGTTTCGGCGCCGAACTGCCCGCCTTTACCCAATTTGTCATAGGTATATCAGAAGCCCTACAAGCCTCCTGGTACATTTTTGCCGTCGCTATTATTATTGCAGTATTTCTATTTAAACGTGCACATCTGCACTCCCAACAGTTTCGGGACAAGGTTGACGTGTTAATTTTAAAGATACCGGCCATAGGATTAATTTTACATAAAGCCGCCATGGCCCGTTTCGCTCGCACACTGGCAACCACATTTGCCGCTGGAGTCCCGCTAATCGATGGCCTGGAGTCTGCTGCTGGCGCATCCGGTAATGCCGTATACCGCAAAGCACTACTCAAGGTCCGCTCCGAAGTGATGGCGGGCATGCAGATGAATGTGGCCATGCGTACTACAGGTATCTTCCCTGACATGTTGATCCAGATGGTTATGATAGGAGAAGAGTCCGGTGGACTCGACGATATGCTCAACAAGGTCGCCAATATTTACGAGATGCAGGTCGATGACGCCGTAGATGGACTCTCCAGCCTGATCGAACCCATCATGATGGTGGTGATAGGTACGCTAGTCGGTGGCTTAATCGTCGCCATGTATCTTCCCATCTTCGAAATGGGTAAGATTGTAAGTTAGCAGGCTTCCATTAAAATCAAATAACCAGAAGACTAATGACAGAATTAATAACAATATTAAGCCACAACTTGTGGCTCTTCAGCGCTATCGCTTTTATCTTTGCCGCCGTCATAGGTAGCTTCCTCAATGTGGTCATTCATCGCTTTCCGGTGATGATGAAACGTGAGTGGCAGCAAGAATGTAACCAATACCTCAACGAGTATCATAAAGAGCTTGTAGCTCCCATCTCAAAGAAACTCGAACGAGCCATAGATGGTTATCCAGAGAAATATAACCTGGTCGTGCCGGGCTCCGCCTGCCCGAAATGCAAAACCGATATAAAGCCCTGGCATAACCTGCCTGTTTTTGGCTGGCTGATGCTAAAAGGAAAGTGTGCCTCATGCAGCACGCCTATTTCGGCGCGCTACCCAATAATAGAATTATTGACTGGCTTGGCCGTGGCCTTTCTCGCGCTCCATTTCGGCCCTACTTGGGAATTTGCCTGCGCAACATTACTCACTTTTGTGCTGATTGCGCTAACAGGTATAGATCTCGATGAAATGCTGCTTCCCGACCAACTCACCCTCCCCCTGCTATGGTTCGGTTTATTGATTAACCTAAATGGCACCTTTGCCAGCCCAACCGACGCATTAATCGGCGCTGCCGCAGGTTATCTGAGCCTCTGGAGTGTCTTCTGGGCATTTAAACTATTAACAGGCAAGGATGGCATGGGCTATGGAGATTTTAAGCTGTTAGCCGTGTTTGGTGCCTGGTTTGGTTGGCAGTTACTACCACTCATCATACTGCTATCATCGATAGTCGGCGCAGTCGTTGGCATCATGCTGATCATCAGTAAAAAACTCAATCACGGTAATCCAATTCCCTTTGGCCCCTATATCGCGCTAGCGGGCTGGATAGCCATGATCTGGGGCAGTGATATCAATACTTGGTATTTATCCACCCTATAAGTAATAAGCTAGCCTTGTTCATAAAATGGTGTAAGAAGTAGGATTATGGCTAAATATTTAATAGGCTTAACTGGCGGCATAGGTAGCGGAAAAACCACAGTCGCTAATCTATTTGCAGAATTAGGCATAGAATTAGTCGATGCAGATATCGTCGCTCGAGATGTGGTAGCAATAGGCACTAGCGGCTTAAATCAAATAGCGGCCCATTTCGGTAAACAGATATTAAACCGAGATAACAGCTTAGATCGCGCCGCTCTAAGAGAAATCATCTTCAGCCAGCCGAAAGAGCGACACTGGATCAATGACTTACTACACCCAATGATACGTACCGAGATGCTAAATCAATTAGCAGCTACGTCCTCACCCTACACAATTCTCGTCGCTCCCTTGCTATTTGAGAATGAATTAGATAGGTTAGTAAACCGTACACTTTTGATTGATATTTCACCTGAACAACAACGAAAGCGTACAGTTCACAGGGATGCGGTAACTCACGAACAAGTAGAAAAAATTATAAGTAGCCAGGCCCCAAGAGCCGAAAAGCTACTTAAAGCTGATGATGTCATAGACAATCATGGAGAGATATCGGCGCTAAAAAGCAAAGTAATTGCACTACATAATAATTATTTGAAATTGTCCAATAATGCTTAATAAACGCCATGACTGAATTGATCTATGAACAACCTCTAAACGAGAAAACTCGAAGTTACCTTAGGCTCGAGTATCTTGAACAACAACTGCAGATGAACTTAACTCAAGATCATCAACATCGTTGTTTCTACCCCCTTTTCTCATTATGTGAGCTGGCTGAGCGCTGCGACTATCGTGGCGAAGTACTCAAAGACCTAGATAAGCAGATTGCATTACTGTCCAATTGGCAGAATCTGCCCCACATAGATAAACAGCAAGTCGATAAATACTTATCCCTCTTATCTAACGCTAGAGATACACTTCAAATAAGCGAAAGACCAGGTAGCCGACTAAAACAGAATCGATTCTTAATGGCCCTACGCCAAAGGTTCAATATGCCTGGAGCATGTTGTAATTTTGACCTGCCACAACTACATTATTGGTTAGCCAAGCCTTGGGAAGTTCGACAACAGGAGTACTCACAGTGGCTAGATACCTTTAGAGTCTTACTGACACCTATCAGTCTGCTTCTAGAACTAACCAGGTTAACGACTGAGTATACTGAAGCCGTGGCGAAAGCCGGTTTCTATCAAGGCAATAGTAATCAGGCACTGTCATTAATTAGGGTGCAACTGGATTCACATCAAGGCTGTTATCCTACCATTAGCGGTCATAAGAATAGATACGCGATTCACTTCGTGCAGTTCGACCAACAAAAGCACTCGGATAAAGCGATTGAGTTTAAGTTAGCAACCTGTATCTAAAGCCAGTATCATAGGTTTCATATCAAACATCATGCTTAAATTGCTAAACGTGAGCTAAAACTTGAACTAAATCTTGAGTCCAAAGTTAAGCCAATTTTGTAAGCGTACCTTGTAGAGACTGAACAATGACAACCCGAGTAAAGTGTCCCACCTGCCAAACAGAGGTGATCTGGAATTCCGAGTCCAAATTTAGACCTTTCTGCAGTGATCGCTGCAAGCTAATCGACCTAGGTGACTGGGCATCCGAAAAACATGCCATCCCAGTCAAGCCAGAATTTGATCATGAGACTCTGGATGCCCAGGGATATGATGAATCTGGCTTCTTTAAAGAGGATTAATCAAATTGTCAGTCTCGATAGCTAAAACCAAAAGAGTACATGTAGCTGTAGGCGTGATAATGAATGCAGATAATCAGATTCTACTGGCCAAACGTCTCACTCATCTCCATCAAGGTGGAAAGTGGGAATTCCCCGGCGGTAAAGTCGAACAGGGGGAATCTGTGACCCAGGCATTAGCTCGAGAGTTAAAAGAGGAAGTTGATTTAACCATCACAGACACAAGTTCCCTAATGAGCATCAGTCATGACTACCCGGATAAGCAAGTACTCTTGGATATCCACTGGGTAACTTGTTTCACTGGAGAAGCTCACGGGCTTGAAGGGCAAGAAGTTAAGTGGGTAGCTAAATCCGATTTACCAGACTACGACTTCCCCGAAGCTAACAAGCCTATAATCAACAAGATTTTAGAGAGTTAGTGAGTTTAAAAAAACGACTTTCTATCGTCTTAAGATATTCAACTAGATAATTGCCCCCTTGGCAAACAAGCATATCGTGCCCAATGGGCGCGAAAGTGTGATGGCAATGATGCCAGCAAGATGATTAAACTCGTTCACCCAAACCCATAAGACTGTTAACAACACGCACACCGTGTTAACTTGGTGTTATCGAGTGGTTTGCCGCCGAGCTGTTTTTGGTAGATTATTTGTAACGACGCCGTCGCCTGCAACAAGCTAAGTACAACCCCAAGTTTGAACTCTAACATTTGTTAGTGGAAAGGCACGAGCGCAAAATTTTCTAACCTCGGGCACTGAGTTCTTATGAAAAGTATAATTTTAATTGCTGGATTACTCCTTAGTAGCGCAACACATCAAGCCTTTGCCGAAGAGCAATGCGGTAAGGTCACTATTGCAGATATGAATTGGAGCTCGGCTTCATTAATCGCTAATGTTGATCGCTTCATTCTAGAACACGGTTATGGCTGTGAAGCCGAGTTGATCCTCGGCGATACTATGCCTACCAGCACTTCAATGGTTGAAAAAGGTGAACCAGACATTGCGCCGGAGATCTGGAGCAACAGCGTCAAAGAGCTTATCGAACGAGGTGTCAGTGAAAAACGCTTGGCTATCGCAGGTAATTCACTCTCCGATGGCGGTGAAGAAGGCTTCTGGGTGCCGCAATATATGGTCGACAAGGACCCCAGTCTGAAAACCATTGAGGGTATTATCGCCAAGGTGAAAACCTTTGAACACCCGGAAGACCCTGATCGCGGCGCATTTTATGGCTGCCCAGCTGGTTGGGGTTGCCAGCTTTCGGCCGAAAACCTGTATCGGGCACTAAAGCTCGATGATGCCGGCTTCGATCTTATCGATCCCGGTTCAGGAGCGGGTCTGTCTGGGTCCATCGCCCGTGCCTATGAGCGTCGAAAGCCTTGGTTTGGTTACTACTGGGCACCCACAGCGATATTGGGTAAGTACAAAATGGTCAAGGTGGATTTTGGTAGCGGTATCGATGCGGAGCATTTTCGCGACTGCATCTCTCAAGCTGAGTGCGCCGAGCCTAAGGTCACCATGTACCCAGCTGCATTGGTACAAACTGTCACCACCACAGCTTTCGCTGAAAAATCACCTCAGGAATTCGAGTATCTTGGCAAACGCGCCTTGACTAATGCCCAGATGAACGACTTGCTAGCTTGGATGGAAGATAACCAGGCAGACGGCAATATAGCAGCCGAGTACTTCCTGATTAATCATCAAGACACCTGGCTTAAATGGGTTCCAGCCGATGTCGCCGCCAAGGTAAAATCGGCAATCAAAGCGCTATAATCCAAAACAAAAACGCGAGGCCTACAGCGCCTCGCTTTTTTTCTCCCATCTAGATTGTCCCGTGTAAAAAACGATGGAGGTAGTAATGGCTGACTCTTCTTGGTTCAGCAAGTTTCCGAAAATGGACCGTGCCACTTTGGTGGAACTTCGTAAATATTTGGACAGCAGCTTTCGAGACTTCTCCCGAGAGTATGGTGATCTCATCGAGTCTTTCTTCGATCCACTGCTCGGCTTTCTTATCTGGTTTGAAAAGCTATTGGTGCAATCACCCTGGTGGGCTGTGCTGCTCTCTATTACCGCTTTGGTCTACTTCAGCAGTCGTTCATGGAAATTGTCCTTGGGCGTCATCGTTTCGTTTCTGCTTATCGGCTATTTCGGCATGTGGGAAGATACAATGCGCACCCTTAGTATCATTACCGTATGTACGCTGATGGCTATAATAATGGGGGTGCCCATAGGCATCTTAATGGCCCGCAACAATCGCACCCAGGCGATAGTGACGCCAATTCTGGATGTGATGCAGACTATGCCGGCCTTCGTGTATCTGATCCCCGTGGTCATGTTACTTGGAATTGGCAAGGTGCCAGGGGTAATAGCCGTTGTCATCTATGCTATTCCACCAGTCATTCGATTAACCAACCTGGGGATCCGTCTGGTGGACAAAGAAGTGCTGGAGGCGGCCACCGCCTATGGCGCTAATTCGATGCAACGCCTTATGGGTGTTCAGTTACCACTGGCCTCACCCACTATCATGGCAGGTATTAACCAGACCATTATGATGGCCCTGGGGATGGTCGTTATTGCCTCTATGATTGGCGTCAAGGGCCTGGGGCAGCCAGTCCTCAAATCGATCACCAACCAGTATTTCACCCTAGGGCTCTTTAACGGTTTGGCCATCGTCGCTCTGGCCATCATTTTTGATCGCACCACTCAAGCCTACGCCAAGCGATCTCAGCAACATATGCAAGGTGGGCAGCATGACTAACGAATCACAACTACAGCCGCTCATTCAGATAAGGGATCTCTACAAGATCTTTGGTAAAAAACCAGCCGACGTCATGGCTCTGGTTAGGGAAGGTTTATCCAAGGATGACATCCTGGCGAAAACCGGTCATACAGTCGGGCTTAAAGCCATCAACCTCGACATTCACAAGGGTGAGATATTTGTGATTATGGGGTTATCCGGTTCGGGAAAATCGACCTTGATCCGTCACTTCAATCGGCTCATCGATCCTACTGAAGGGCAAATTCTGGTTGAAGGCGTAGATGTAATGAAGCTCAATACCAAGGAGTTGGAGCAATTTCGTCGAAAAAAAATGGCGATGGTATTCCAACGCTTTGGTTTAATGCCCCACAGAAGCGTACTGGAAAATGTGGCCTATGGTCTCAGTGTACAAGGGATAGATAAGGCCACGAGAAATGCCAAAGCCAAACAATGGCTTGAGACCGTCGGCCTGACCGGATATGAGCAGCAGTACCCTGCTCAGCTTTCCGGTGGTCAGCAACAGCGCGTCGGTTTGGCGAGGGCCCTGTGTACCGATGCAGAAATTCTGCTGATGGATGAAGCCTTCTCGGCACTGGATCCTCTGATACGCAGTGAAATGCAGGACCAACTGATTGAACTGCAAAAAGAGCTACACAAGACCATCATTTTCATTACCCACGATCTCGATGAAGCGCTGCGAATTGGCGATCGCATCGCTATCCTCAAAGATGGCAACCTGATCCAAGTTGGTGAGCCGGTGGACATCTTACTCAACCCAGCCGACGACTATGTCGAAGCGTTCGTAAAGGACGTAAACCGACCGCGAGCCCTGACGGTCGAGACCGTCATGAAGCCACCCGCATATCGTCTAACCGCCGACACTATAGGTGAAGCACTCAAGCAGATGAAACGTATCCCGGCTAACTATGCCTATTACGTTACCGATGAGGGTTTCCAAGGCGTGGTGTGTCAGGAAGCACTGGAAGATGCCGTCAAGACAGATGAAGAAGCGCCGATGGAAGAGTTCAAGGTAGAAGAATTGAAGCCGATATCACCGGATGCACTGCTTGAAAGTATCATTCCTGCAACCATGGAGTCAGACTTTCCCCTGCCTGTCGTCGATGCCGATGGAGACTTACAAGGTGAGCTTTCTCGTACTCATCTGGCCGACGTACTAGCGGATTTCTACACGGGTGTTGATGCTGACGACAGCTCAGACACAGAAAAGCTAGACTCGACCAACAAGAATAAAAAATCCTGAATGTTAACCTAGCAATTAGCCATCCAGGCAAAAATCACATATGAACTTGATCACTTACTCGTTCAAAGAATGGTCTCGCAGTGTCGCCTAAGGTTGTAGAAAATAGAGTGCGCACTCTTTAATGACTGTGCCCCTGGGATATATTTATCATCATTACACCAGCGGCAACCAACGCCATCCCAATCCAAGCGGTTAAGTCTAGATGTTGGCGATAAAACAAAGCTGATAATAGTGTGACAGTCACTATGGCCAAGCCAGCCCAAAGCGCATGTACCACACCCACAGGCATCCCCTTCATGGCTTGACCCAGAAAAATAAACGCCGTCAAATGCCCAAGGATCACCAGTGCAGCAGGCAAAGGTCTGCTAAAACCATCGGTCGCCTTTAGCGCCACATGAGATAAAGCTTCGGCCATGACACCCAGTAATAGAAAAATCCAACTCATAATATAAGCCTTATTGTAAAGAGGTTGGCAGGCTAAGCCCGCGGCATAGATTGGGATATTGATTGTGTTGCGGCTATTATATTCGTAATCATTCAGATGATAATCTAGCTAAATAACAAATCACTTTTACCTACTGGTAATAAAGTGATGTGATCGAAAATAAAAAAGCGCCCTAGAGCGCTTGTTTTATGATAACCAGCATGCCGATAGTGTCAGCATAGATTAGTCATGAGAACCTACTGGTTATTGGCAACATGAGCGGCGATAACATCCATTAATACTGGAGATAGGCAGTCATATGGCGCCAGTCCCAAGTCAGTTAATGTGGCGCGAACATCCGCCATCGCTTCGGGTGCTGTACCTGACTCTATGATTGAAGAAACAAATGCAGCGAACTCGGGCGCTGACCAACCTTGCTGCTTAGACAGCTCTGTATGCACAAAGTCTAAACCATAGAAAGGGTGCCCGGTATTTTCGATGCGACCATACATATGGGTACCGCACTCTTTGCAAGCATGGCGCTGAATTGCCGCCGACTGATCAATGATCTGTAATTTATCAGCATTGGCAGTCACAGTGACCTTATCCTTTGAAACCACAGCTATCTGAGCAAACAGAGCGCCTTCAGGCTTCCAGCATTTACTGCAACCACAGACATGGTTGTGTGCAGTTTGCGCCGCAACGGTCACTTCAACAGGATGATGTGAACACTGGCACTGCAATGATCCTCCGGTAAAACCTTCGGCCGTTGCTATGGTGCCATTATCGACCTGAGGATGAATTAACGTTTTCATAATGATTCTCCAAAAATATGGCTAAGCCCTGTTTGGCGAGGCTTAGCCTGCTATTTACATAGCTTGATTAAAAATATTGATAATTTCTTGAGTGCTAGCCTTTCTTGGATTGGTTAAAGAGCACGCATCGTTTAGGGCATTTATCGCCATAAATTCGAGCCTCTCTTGCTTTACTCCAAGATCGGCAAGCTTCTGATCGGTACCTACTGAGGCTGAAAGTGTCTCGATTGCGACAATGCCAGCTTCTGCCGCATCGGCCGCATCCATGCCTGTCGTATCGACGCCCATTGCTTTGGCAATGTCGGCAAATCGCTCACTACTAACTGCGGCATTGAAACGAGAAACATATGGCAGCAAGATGGCATTACATAAGCCATGCACTAGGTCATAAACGCCACCTAACTGGTGAGCCATGGAATGTACATAACCTAATGAGGCATTAGAGAAAGCCATACCAGCCAGATATTCACCGTACTGCATCGCATCACGTGCCTCACGGTCTTCGCCGTTATCAACAACTCTGAGCAAGTTCATTGAGATCAGCTCAATAGCCTTAATGGCTGTGGCGTCGGTTATTGGCGTCGCTGCCGTAGAAACATAAGCTTCAACCGCATGGGTCAATGCATCCATACCGGTTGTTGCAGTCAGAAACTTAGGCATCGCCACCATAAGCTCTGAATCATTCACTGCGATAATCGGTGTCAGATTTTTATCTACAATCGGGTATTTCGTCTCATCTTCTTCATTGGTAACAATGGCAAAGATGGTCATTTCTGCCGCTGTACCCGCAGTCGTATTCACGGTGACCAGAGGTAGTTGTGGCTTAGCAGATAAATGAACCCCTTTAGAGAAGTCACGAATATGACCACCATTGGCAGCCACTAAGGCTATGCCTTTAGCGCAATCGTGAGAAGATCCACCACCAAATGAAATGACAAAATCACAGTCTTGAATTTTAAGTAACTTAAGACCTTGCTCGATGTTTTTTTCTGTTGGGTTAGGCTTTACACCATCAAAGATGCTATACGCGATATCGTGGGCAGATAACTCATCGGTAAGCCTGTCGACTAATTTAATATCGACCAGCGCTTTATCTGTCACGATTAGCGCTTTATTAAAGTTTCTCGCCTTGAGCTCACTGCCGAGTTGCTTAATGGCATCGGGGCCCATCATCGACATTGGAGGCATATAAAATGTTGTACTCATTTGTATTTCCTTAGATTAAATAAAAAGCTTGCAGCCTCTGTAGATAATATGGAACCACTGAAAGCGGAGGCTGGATGACTCAAGGTCATTCGATGAGAGTGATTATATTCCTTACAAATAAATTGATAATGGCCCATTATTGAAAATTACTTTTTATGTATCGTAATAATAAATATCACCAACAAACCCAATTTGATGCTAGATGTGACGTATTGACGGTTTAAAATGATAGTTAAACTTTAAATTGCATTCAGCCTGAATTTGATAATAATTAGAGGATATTCAGTAGAGATAATTTCGTGAGAGTAATAATGTTTAATTGGGAAGGTGTAAGTGAGTTCGTTGCCGTAGCCGAAGCCGAAAGTTTTACCAAGGCATCAAAACGTCTAGGGATCTCCACAGCACAAGTCAGCAGACAGGTCAGTGCACTGGAAACCAGAATGGCCACTAAACTGTTTCATCGAACCACACGAAAAGTATCAGTCACCGAAGTGGGAAAAATCTATTATCAACATTGTCGACAGGTACTCGATGGTCTCGAAGAAGCCGAACGTGCCATTACTAACTTGCAGAGCACGCCTAGAGGACTGTTAAAAATTACCGCTCCGGTAACCTATGGTGAGGGGACGTTAGCACCGCTAATCAATGATTTCATCGCAAAATATCCCGAGCTTGAGATCAAAATAACCTTAACAAATCAGAAGATCGACCTTATTGATGAAGGATTCGACCTCGCCGTTAGGCTAGGTCAACTCGAAGACTCGAGTATGATGGCAAAAAGACTGGGGTCGAGGACTCAATATGTCTGCGCTTCACCTAATTACCTCTCGACATATGGCTTGCCTCACTCATTGTCAGAATTAGAACAACATAATTGCCTGCAGGGCACACTAGATTACTGGCGCTTCCAAGAAAATGGTAAGACAAGAAATATCAGAGTCAGGGGTAATTTAACCTGCAATAGTGGTCATGCACTTGTCGATGCGGCAATCAAAAACATAGGCATAATACAGTTGCCCGATTACTATGTTTTACCTTTTATCGAGTCCGGTCAGCTGGTTCCACTCTTAGAGCACAATCGACAACCCGATGAGGGGATCTGGGCTCTCTATCCGCATAACAGACACTTATCGCCAAAGGTTCGCATGCTACTGGATTATCTCAGTGAGGCGTTAAGCTAAATCAACAATAACTTGGGTCTATCGTTCTCACTATAGACCCACTGAATTTATCCTTTCCAATATAACGTTAAGCTTTCAGGCATAAACTGCACCGATACAGCACTATTATTACCAGTTAGAAAAAGTAATTTACCTTTTTAGGTAATTGTTCCTATTAAGATGGGAATTATAATAGCCAGCATCAAATACGCCTCCCCTTTCTATGCAATACCTCAGGTATCACAGTTAAGTCGCCAGGCCCAATTACTCAATGATTAATAACGCATCATTAAGATCGCGCTAAGGAAATATTATGTCTCGTGTTGTCATAGTCGGTGGTGGTGCTGCTGGACTGGAACTCGCTAGCCTATTAGGCCGCTCTGTTAACAGCCAGGATGAAATCATCTTAGTGGAAGGTGAAACTCACCACTACTGGAAGCCTAGATTTCACGAAATTGCCGCTGGCACCTTCGATCATGATCTCGACACCCTATGCTATTTCAGCCATGGAGCAAAAAATGGTTATCGTCACTACCAAGCCAGAATGACAGATATCCAACGTGAAGAGAGAAAACTCCTTGTCTATAAACCTAACGGTGAGACAGACACCTTGTCCTATGACTATCTGGTTATCGCCATAGGCGCAATTAGCAATGATTTTGCTACCAAAGGTGCGTCAGAACACTGCCTGTTTTTAGATACCCCAGAACAAGCTAGAGATAGCTGGCAACAGATTAGCTCGCTGCTACGCTCAGGAGATCAGCGCAGCGTAAATATTGTGGGCGCTGGCGCTACGGGTCTTGAGCTGGCTGCAGAACTTGCAAAGGTAAGTGGTAATCTGTCACAGAACCCTCACGCAGCTAAGCTGACTATCAACTTGATTGAAGCAAGCGATAGAGTCTTACCAAACAGCCCGATTAAGATGTCTGAGCAAGCTCATAGAAAGTTAGACCAGTATCAGGTCAATATCATGCTAAATACTCGTATTGCCAGCGTTGATCAACAAGGCATGACCACCAGCGATGGACAGACATTGAATGCCGACATTCAATTTTGGGCTGCCGGTGTCAAGGCGCCAAACTGGCTGAACAATATCGGCGGCTTAGAGAATAACAAGGCTAACCAACTGATGGTGCAACAGACCTTAGCCACGACACTAGATCCCAGTATTTTTTCTCTGGGTGATTGTGCTGCCATTCCACAAGCCAATGGCGATTTTGTGCCACCTAAAGCTCAGGCAGCTAACCGCGCTGCGGTGCATTTAGCAAAAAGCTTAATCGGCTTAATGCAGGGCAAAGAGCTGACTCCATTTGTCTATAAAGATGGCGGGATGGTGGTCGCAATTGGGCATAACTTTGCCATCAGCACCATGATGAATGGCAAGTTAATCTTAAAGGGCCGCTTAGTACGCCGCCTCTATGACACTATCTTTCGATTACATCAAAAGACAGTCAGCGGCCTGTTTACTATGTCACGCTTGATCATAGCAAAACGACTTAAATGCATTTTTCAGCCTGGGTAGATTATAAAAATAATGCTCACCCACAATTGAAATCCAATAAATAAGATCAGCCACTGAATAAAAAAGCCGCATACCTGTAAGTGACGCGGCTTTATTTTCACATGGCTAACCTATAAGTTCTTAAAACTAAATGGGTTACAACATAACCTGCTCTCTATGAGTCCAAACCATAGTATCGCCCCACAAAGGTAGCATCCATACACCGCTATCATCATCTTGGTACAACTGCCTTAGCACCATACTCTCATTTTTCAGCACATTTTTACGGATCTCGCGATAGATGGTGGCAGATTCTTTCGATAATATTTGCGGACGGGTAAATGAGCGTTCGCTAATATCGACCAGAAACGTTTTCACTATTTTGCCGTCAACCTTTGACTGCTTGAGTTTAAAGTTGCCGCTAAATTGATATCGGATAGAGACCTCTTTGAGCAGGTCATCGGTAATGCAGGCCGCAGCAACTAGCCTTCCCCTATTGGGCGAATCGAAGATCAAAGATAACCGCACATCGGCGCGTACCACATTCTGACTAGCAGAATAGTAATAAACATCGGCCCGAAATATATCCTCGATGAGCCCCTTATCGCCCCCTTCAAATTGATCTAACAATATCTTGTTATATGTCACCTGCTCCATTCTTAGTTTGGTCTCTGCTAACCATTGAATATCGAGGGGAGCGATGGGGAGCGTAAGAGAGCGAACAAGGTTTAGCGGCTGATTATCACCGCAGGTCTTATCAAATTCATTACATAGGGCTATCGATTGATAACGTCCATTGTCATACATAAATATCTGTTTTTCAGAACTGTTATTTAAAACCGCATCATAGTTAAACCAATTATCTAATAGGTGGCCTACAGGTACTTGTTGACTACTTTGATTATCTAATTGTACCGTATTCATCAAAGACGGCTTTTCAGCCAAGATGAAATTTCTCTCTGTTATCGAGGCGACTTCTGGCTCTGCGATTAATGAGAGGATATTGACCGCTTTTTTAAGACCACCAGAGAAATGCAAACTAGCGATGATGACGAATACTCCCACTAAGGAAAGCCATCGATAAATACCTCTTTTTCTGCCTTGAACCCTGGTAGATATTTGCGCTTCTTCAGCAGGTCTTATCACTGATGGGTTATGCTCACCATCACTCAACTTGTCGCTATCACCAACACTGAGCGCATGCTCTTTGAGCCCACCGGTATCGACAATACACAAGCTATAGCCATAGCGGGGAATATTTTTAAGTTCGATCTCTTCTTGTGTAGCCAGCTTCCTTCTTAAGCTGCTCATACACTGGGTCAGAGAAGAGGGGGCAACCACCCTTCCAGGCCAGCCAGCTGCATTTAGCGCCTCTTTGCTAACGACTTCCCCAACATGCTTAACTAGGCACTTTAAAACTTCGAACTCGGCAAGAGACAATGTGCAGCGGTGTGAACTTTTAAGATCAACTAAGTCTCTGGCATCTAAGTCTATAACTAAACACTCTGTAATCTTCATAACCTCCCCCTAACCACTACTCTTATCTAGTCTCACAGCTGAACATGCTATACGATTTACCTATTTACAGCGCTGATATGATTCCGAGTTTTGACTAAATAAGCGGTACATTATTAATATTTGTGATCTCTGTAAAAAAGGCCCTAGAAAATACTAGGGCCAAATACTAAGGTCAAAACTTTGCAGGAGATGTAACTTAGCTATTTAAGGTTATGTGACTCCTTCAGATTATTAAGGTTATGACACACGGTACAAGACTCTTCACCCGTGTACTCATCGAGCGTGACACCAAACTGCGCACCGTTCTGCTTCATATGAGCAACGACTTCAGCACGTACTTGTTTACGATCTTCGCCCTCTTCTGCTGCACGCTTACCGTGACAACTTAAACATACGGCAGCGGTAGGAGAGACATACGCATCCGCGACACCATCAACAGCATAACGACCGTTCACGGGATTAGTTGGATCGGTATAGGTGTCCATATAATCAAGATCTAATGCTAAGGGCTTACGACCAACAAGATACTTGGCATCGAAGCTATCGCCTACATGGCACTTGGCACAGTTAGCCAGATCGGCTGAATATTCAACGTTACGTCGCCAACCTTCACCGCTCTGATTGGCACGATTGTTCGCGTGCATGGCGTGGATCCAAACCTTCTGATCCGGGTGACTCATGGTCAGCTGTTCAACATAATCCTTATCGCCTTGCTTGGTGTGGGCATCACGAATCACCTGAGTGGGTACTACGTTGGCATTGTGACAAGCCATACACTCTTCACCAGCATTAGAGGCGGTAGTCCAATCACGCTCGCCACGAGGCATCAGATCTTTCAACAGAATTTGCTCATTGCTATCAAGATTGCCAGAGACACAAGTTGTACCGTGGAACTCACTATCACCCGCTTTAGAGTGGCAATTACGACAGTTAAGTGTCATCTGCACAAAACCATCTGCAGATGTTGTCGTACCATGACAAGCACCACATAGCTCGTTAGTCACGATTTGACGGCGTGGGCGCTCCTCCATTAGCCCTTCAGTATTAAAGAACTCTAACCAGTTGTAACCCGCAGCACCGTTACTCCAATCAGTCTCACCGTCACAGTCCATAATGCTCTCGCCTGCAGCATCCATACAGAACCAGATACGCGGAGAGATGGTGCCATATAAGTCCGTCACATCGCCTTTGAACTTATCTTGCATAGAGAAGGGACCAATCTCATAAGTCGTCTTACCGTTCTTATAATCAACAACAATTGGCTTCTCTGAGTAACCTTCATATGGTCCCTTGTTAGTGTGTACACGCAGTACCTTACCGCGACCGTCAGCAACACCTTCACCAAATCCTAGACCTTGGTCATGATCGCCCCAGTTGATATAGAACTCTGCATAGTAGAGGTAGTTAACTTTATCCAGCTGTTCGTTACGCGATACACCATTCTTATCTAAGATATCGATAGTGATCTGAACGAATGAGCCTTCTTTACCTTGATTTTCTTCAGCTTGTGGCTGAGAAATCATCTTAGCGTCAGTCACTGTTAGGTGTAGGTTCTTACGTCGCTCATTCTGTCCCTGGTAGGTACCAAGGTGTAAGCTTTCAATCACATCTGGCGTGTGGCAGTTAGCGCACTGAGAGTTATCTGCATATGGCCAGTGATTTATCCCCTCTTTGAAGTCCACCTCGGTATGACAAGTCACACACGTTTCGGCAGTAGGAACCTCACGCCAGTTAGCAAAGTCGGTCGCTTGCTCATTTTCTGAATGACAATTATCACAACCCCCAACCGGTGCAGAAATAACACCGATATGCACTTCATGGGCCAACATAGGAAAGACCTTATTCGCCTCACTCATCTTGTTATCGGTATGGCATGAAACACAGGTTTCAACTTGGGTATATTTACCGCCGTGAATAGCAAAATCATCATGACAACCGGCACAGTTTTGATTATTGACCACATTCTTACTGTATAACGCCTCCTCACCTTGAGCCCTAAAGTCATAATGAGTATTGGCATAGGATATCTCTGTTGAACCAACGGCCTCCCCACCTGTACGCAAGACGAGTCTAAGCGTCTTTTCATCCGTGATATCAAAGGCTGCTTCTGCAGTGACGTCTTTAACAAAACTATATTTGTAGCTACCATCCTGATTATCAATCAGCGTTCCACATACTGAGTACTTATTCGCGGGGCAAGCTTCAGAGCTCAACAGGCTCCAATTGCTAGCATCACCTTCGCTACCCTCTTCAAGTCCCGATAGGATAAAACCAAACTTCTCCAGGCCAACAACAGGCAACGCCTTCTCGTTAGTGACTGTAAAAGTAATATCAGACTGAGTACCTACCGAAATTTTACCCATCTCAATATTGAGCACTTTCGCATCGGTTGCCACAGGAATGCTTGGCTGACCTGGTTTACCTGGCTCACCATCTTTACCATTTGCTCCATCATCACCGGAACACCCCGTAAGGGCTACCCCGATGAACGCTGCTAAAATAGCAACTTTCATATTGATTCGCTTCATCATCACTCCACTCACTTATATAAGCCCTCTTATCTGGGGCAAGTGAAATGTACCGAATCGACAGAAAATATAGTGTGATAACCTCGATTGCATTCCATGTAATCTGTTTCAGCGAGAGCTGCCCCCCAAAACCAGTATCGAATGCAACAAAAAGGTTAACGTGAAACCGAAAGGATGAAGAGCAATTGTAGTCACGAGGTTAAATCGGCTTTATTATTTGTGATTGTTAGCACGTTTCAAACTCACAAAAGCTAACAAAAGCCTGAATAGTTACCAACAGATAGGATTTCGAGCTGTTTTGCCGGCTATGGCAGGAGATTGATTTTGCTACACTCGACTAAAAGCCGTAAAAACTATTGAATTAATATTTTGAAATTGGCCTTTTTTCTATGAAATATTAGCGAATTGAGTTCGCAGTAACAGAGAAAGCCAATAAGCCAAAGGTCAGCGTGTTTAACAGACAACAAAAAACCGCATCCCTTTCGGAATGCGGTTTTCAGTTTAATGAGGTTGAGTTGGCCGATAAGCCGGGTCTTGTCGTGGACAGTTATTCATCTAGGCCTGCAATCGCTCACAGGCTCAAGCGACCTACCCGGTTCCAACGCGAGCCGCGCATTAACTATTAAAAGTACTGGAACCCTATTTGGTCTTGCTTCGGGTAGAGTTTACCTTGCCACAGACTATTACTAGCCGTGCGGTGCGCTCTTACCGCACCCTTTCACCCTTACCAATCCGAAGATTGGCGGTCTCCTCTCTGCTGCACTTGTCGTCGGTTCACACCGCCCAGGCGTTACCTGGTACCCTGCTCTATGAAGCCCGGACTTTCCTCCCCGTTCTTACGAACGCGGCAACTGTCTGGCCAACTCGGCGCGGATTATAGCGAGTGTTGGCGATTACGGCAAGTTCTTATGACAATCTGTATAAAGATGAGCGAAAGCTTACTCTCGCTTTACTCACAGCGACGCAGTCGCGTTCTCTTAGGCCGCACTCCCAATGGCAAAGGCAAATCCGTGTTCTCGTAGTCACCTAACTTCACGCTCTCAACCGCTTTTACAAACCTATCTCTAGACCATATTTGTAGAGTGCGTTTTTCTTTAGCCCGTAAATCTGTCCGGCAATTGCCGCCGCTTTCTTCAAGGGTAGCTCTTCGACAAGCAACTTAAGGGTATTAATCACTTCAGTTGGAATCTCCGCATCATCTTTCGCGCTACGATGACCGTGGCACATCAGCACGATTTCACCACGCTGCTGGTTAGGGTCATTCTTGACCATCTCAAGCACTTCAGCCACTGTTCCCGAAAGAAAGGTTTCGAAGGTCTTAGTGATTTCACGGGCCATCACTATCTGTCGGTCCTCTCCCAGAGCCGCCAAAAATGACTCTAGACTCTGAACAATGCGATGAGGAGACTCGTAGAAGATCAAGGTTCTTGGATCTTCTTTTAGGGCCGTCAGTTTATCGAATCGGCCTTTCTCTTTCGATGGCAGGAAGCCTTCGAAAGTGAAGCGATCAGATGGCAAGCCTGAAGCACTCAACGCGGTAACAGCGGCACAGGGCCCAGGCAAAGGAATGACATCGTATCCCGCCGCTCTCACGGCAGAAACCAGATGATAACCAGGATCAGAGATCAAGGGAGTGCCGGCGTCTGAAATCAGCGCAACAGGCTCACCATTACTCAGCTTTTGAATGATCCAATCGGCTCTGTCTCGCTCATTATGATCATGCAGCGACGTTTTCCTGGTTTCTATGCCGAAGTGACTCAGAAGTTTACCGCTGTGACGCGTGTCTTCACAGGCGATTAATTTGACACTATTAAGCACATCTATGGCGCGAGAACTAATATCGGCAAGGTTGCCGATTGGGGTTGGAACTATGTAAAGAGCGACCGCCAGATCCATATCTACCTCAGTTTGACTATTACAAGACTTTCGTCAGGCGTAAGAGAAGGTTAAACTATTGGCTGCATCTTACCAGAGTGAAGACCTGTGTTGAAAAGACTGAATACAACTAAATTTATTTCTATTGCGGTTTTAGCCACTATTTTAATCGGTTGTGGGTCAACGCCAAGCCAAATAAAACCAAAGGACACTCAGGTATCTTTGGTGAGTGCTCCTCTGCAGCCAGCGGATTACCTGGCAAAAGCCTCGAGTGCCGGTAACGCAGAAATGCAAAACCGATACGCACTCCTTGCTGCCCACGCCTTCATCAATCAAGGTGATGGAAATGCCGCGAATAAGACATTAGCCTCGATTAAATCTAATCTGGTACAAAAAACTGAGCTAGTTGCCGAGCATAAATATTTAACCGCAAGGGCACTCGAGCTAACCTCGACCTATGATGCAGCCCTGCGTGAACTGAATTACCCGGCCAAATGGCAACTCGCCGATTGGCAAATGGTAGCCTACTACCAGTTCAAAGCCCGCTTATACCAGCTGACTAAACAGCCCATAGAGCAAGCTAGACACTTGAGTCTCTTAAGCACGCTTTTGCCAACGGCTCAAGCCAGTGAAGTCAATGACAGCATCTGGCACATCTTACAGCCCCTGCATGAACAAACTTTACTGAGTTTTAGCCAAGACGCTGCAGATGCAGTTTTTTCAGGTTGGTTACAGCTGGCTTATATAGCCAAACACTATGCTATTAATCCCAATGAACTGGTGCAGCACTTAGGTAATTGGCAACATACCAACCCAACACACCCGGCCTCTATCAAGTTACCTACGGATCTCGAGAAAGCCTTAACCACTAAACCTTACAATCCACATAACATCGCCGTCTTGCTGCCATTGACAGGCCCTAGAGCCCGAGTCGCTAGCACAGTCAAGCATGGCATCATGTCACGCTACCTGGCCAACCCGGATGATAAAGTCTCGATTAATTTTTACGATACCGCCAATGGCGCTCAACTTGCCTATCAAGAAGCCATGGCAGCAGGCGCCGAATTTGTCATCGGCCCCTTGCTACAATCTGAAGTCGAAGAGTTGCAACAGCCAATACCCGCCGCCATTGTCACGCCTGCCAGCAATAGCGAGCAGACAAGTAAATTAGCGACCCAGGCTCAAGCGCCAGTCATGTTAAAGCGAGTACCCCAGCTATATTTAAACCATATAGATAACTTTATCCCTGACGATGACCAATTCTATTTCGCCTTATCTCCAGCCCATGAGGCTAGCGATGCAGCCGAGAAGTTATTTGCCGATGGCATCACCACACCTCTGGTGTTAGCCAGTAACAATTCGGTTGGCCGTAGAATGGCTGACAGCTTCAGCAAGGCCTGGGCAGAGTTAACCCATAAGCCTGCCGAGATCCATTACTACGATCCCGGCGATAAGATGAAAGTCACGGTACAAAAATCTCTGGGCGTTATCGACAGCAAGGAGCGTATCGCACGGATCAAGGCATTATTGGGTAGCAAGGTCAAAGCCGACTTTCGCTCACGCCGTGATATCGATGCCATCTACATGATCTCCGGCAATAAAGATCTTCCTCTGTTAAAGCCTTTTATCGACGTCAACTTCAGTGTGTTCGCCGAGCCGGTACCGCTTTACACCACCAGCCGCAGCCGGGTTGAAGATAATTCGAGAGAAGTATCTCAAGAACTCAACAACCTGATCATCAGCGATATCCCTTGGTTGATCAGCAGCAATAACGAGACTCAATTAATAGAGCAGCTTTGGCCAACCTGGAGCTTTGGTCAGAAACGCCTCTACATCATGGGTTATGATGCGCTGGAATTAGTTGGAAAACTTGCCCAGATGCGTGCATTACCCGGTTACCAATTCTCGGGTCGAAGCGGCATGTTATCCGTATCTCCAGATGGCACTGTTAACCGCAAGCTCAGCTGGGGCCGTTACCAGAGAGGCAGCCTACGCCCGCAATAAGGGTTCTTTATCATGGATGATAAACATCATATTCCACGTGAACATGGTCAGCTAGGCGAAATCCAAGCGAGAAAACACCTAGAACAACAAGGACTAACCTTCGTCGAACAGAATGTCAGATACAAGTTTGGCGAAATTGATTTAGTCATGCGCCAAGGCAAAACGCTAATTTTTGTCGAGGTAAAGTATCGCTCTAAGAGTCAATTTGGCGGGGCATTACATGCGTTGAGCACCAAGCAAATTCAGAGATTGAGGCGAGCAGCCGAGCATTATATGCAGATCAAACATCTCGATGTTATTTGCCGATTCGATCTGATAGGAATAGAGCCAGATCGGATATATTGGCTCAAGAACGCTTTTTGAAAAATTTAATCATTGATGTCAAAAGCAGCTAGTGCTTATGGCATGATAGTAAACAGATATATAGTTAAGGATTTTCCCATGTTAGAACGTATTAAAGACAGCTTTACACACTCGATTCAAACCAAAATCGATGCTTCCGAGGCGCTACCTGAGTCTATCGAGAAAGCAGCACAGATGATGGTTCAGAGCCTGCTGGCCGGCAATAAGATCCTTGCCTGTGGTAATGGTGGTAGCGCTGGAGATGCACAACACTTCTCTGCCGAGCTATTAAATCGCTTCGAAGTTGAGCGTCCGCCGCTACCTGCGATTGCACTGACAACAGATACGTCTACGATTACAGCCATAGCTAACGACTACAGCTATGACGAGATCTTCTCCAAGCAGATCTTAGCATTGGGACAGTCAGGCGATATTTTGCTGGCGATCTCTACCAGTGGTAACTCAGTCAACGTGATCAAAGCGATAGAAGCCGCATTGAGCCGAGACATGACTATCGTAGCCTTGACGGGTAAAGATGGCGGCCCTATGGCAGGCCTGCTTAGCATCAACGATGTAGAGATCCGCGTGCCTTCAAACAGTACGGCGCGAATCCAGGAAGTGCACCTGCTTGTCATTCACTGCCTGTGTGACAATATCGATCGCACTCTCTTCCCTCAGGATGAGCAGTAATGCAAAACCTGCCAATTCAAGGATTGATAGCATGAGAAGATTACTCCCGTTAATGGCAGTTATCCTCATGTTACAAGGCTGCGCCGGCGCTGTAATGCTCGGCGCGGTCGGCGGCGCCATGATGGTCAACGATGAGCGGAGTTTTCAGACCCAGCTCGATGATACCAATGCCGACTTCCAGATCTCCAGTGAACTGGCCAAGCTTGAAGATGTAAAGAATCAGGCCAACATCACGGGTGTGATGATGAACGGTAACACATTGATGATTGGCCAGGCGCCAAATTCCATGTTGAGGGACAAGGCGATCCGTGCCGTACAGCAATTGAAGCTTGGCGGTAAGATCCACAATCAGATCCGCATAGGCAATCCAACTTCCTTCACCACCAGAAGTAATGATACTTGGATCACGACTAAGGTCAAAAGCCGGATGTTAAGTACCGACAATCTGGATGTCACTCGCATCAAGGTGATCACGGAAAACGGCGAAGTCTTCCTGCTCGGTGTCGTTGCCAGAGATCAAGTTGAGCTGGCGGTCGATGTGGCCAGAAATACCGCCGGTGTGCGCAAGGTCATCAAGGTCTTTGAATCACCTGGTTCATAGCCACTCTCAGTAGCCGCTATCTTTTCAGCCTCACTCTTTTGGTCATTCTTTGACTAGGATAAAACTGACCGATGCGAGCCGTCTGTTGACGCTTGCTGGCGTCAGAAAATATCAATACAAGCCAGCAACAGATTTGAACCTCCTAGCTCATAGACACTAGTGGTTATTATCTTCCAAACCTCACCTCTTGGTCATTCTCTGACTAGGATAAAACTGACCGATGCGAGCCATCAGTTGATGCTTGCTGACACCAGAAAAGATCCAAGGTAGCAACAGGGACGGCAAGACGATAAATCCCGCTCCAAGCCAGCTCAGCCCATCTAACCACTCACCAAACCACAACCAACCGAAGAAGACACAGAATACCAGACCCGTGTACTCGGCAATGGCGACTTCACTCGCCTTAGCCCGCCGATAGGCTAAAACACACAGCCACTGATACAGGAGTAAGAACAGATTACTGGTGACAGCAAGACCCACCAGAGTCCAGCTTAGTCCCGATATGCCTTGATAGGACACGAGTATCAACACCAAGGGAATGCTGAGTAGGTTATATAAGATGAGCGTCACCACAGGCGACTCATTTACCGATAGTTTCTTCAGCAATAACTGATTTATCGCAAAAGTCAGTGCCGCAACTAGGACCAAGATACCAAATAAGTTCATCTCACTCGGCCTCAGTATAATGAGTATACCGATAAACCCTAGTACACTAGAGATGCTGGATAACGGCCCTAGTCTCTCCTTTAGAAACAAGGCGCCCATCAAGACTATCATCAGCGGGGCCGTGTAAAATAACGAGCTTACCGTAGCGAGTGGCAGCGACATCAGCCCCATAATCAGCAACAAGGCCCCAAAAGCCCCAACATTCGCCCTAACTAGGTGTACCTTTACATGGCTGGATTTAGGTTTCCCCAGAACAAACCATAAGGGCAATAGCATCATGACCGATGTCACTTGCCTGACTAATAAAAATGTCGCGGCACTCACCTCATCGGGAAGCCATTTTATGGACACATCATAGAGTGCGCTAAACACATTGCCCCCGATGAGTAAGCCTAGTGCCAGCATGACAGTTGGTTTCATGTAGATTCTCAAATTATCTATGTGTAATGGGGTGCATGTTAACCAGACAAAAACTTAAGCTGAAATGATGCTTTCTCATCTTATATGAATTAGATTCATACTTAAGACCACTATCCCGGACTCACATATGCGAAAAATCCCACCTTTACGTGCACTTCAGGTATTCGAAGCAGCCGCCAGACAGGAACACTTTTCCCGCGCCGCCGATGAGTTGTTTATCACTCAGAGCGCCGTATCACATCAGGTACGTGTCCTCGAAGAGCATTTTTCTGAGAAGCTATTTATCCGGGAGGGAAGACGACTGCAACTAACATCGAAAGGCAAATTACTTTATCAGGAGCTGAGTCATATTTTCGACAGTCTAAGCAGATTAAATCAAAAGATATCCGGTGGTTACAGCCAAGATCTCAGGCTCGCAGTCTATAGCTCATTCGCCGTAAAGTGGTTAATCCCACGCCTTAGCGATTTTAGGCGACAGCACCCTGACATCAACATCAGACTCAATATGATCACCGATGATCCTGAGCTATCCGATAGCGTCGCCGATATGTTTATCTGCGGACAGAGTGGCCACCCAGGTTTTTGGCATCAACGGCTTCACCAAGAACGGCTCATTCCTGTGTGTAGTCCTGAACTCTTCGATAGAGGTGAACAAATCGAACTAGCCTCCTTGTTTAACCATCCCTTACTCACAGTGGATGAAGGTCCCCAGGGGTTCGATTGGCAACTTTGGAGTCAGGAAAACAGGCTAGAATTTCCCGAGACACAGCAAATGCATGCATTTAGTCATGTCTTACTCGCCATAGAGGCGGCAATCGCGGGCCAAGGTATAGCATTAGCGTCTGACTTTATGGTGACGAAAGATATCGCTGACGGACGTCTGGTGAGCTTAGATCTACCCGATATCTATACCGGATTCGAGTTTAACTTCAGCTGTAAAAAAAGCCGAGTGAAAGAACCCGCCATCACAGCCTTTATCAATTGGATCAAGGGGCAAAAATAGACATAAAAAAACCGACTCGAGGTCGGCTTTATATAGAAAACAAGAGTTAACCTAGACAAGTAGTCCAATCTTCTCATAGACCTTCTTAACGGTAACTTCGGCGCGAGCCTGAGCCTTCTCCGCCCCTTCTCGCATCACTTGATGCAAGAATGTAGTGTCTTCTCTAAATTCACGATAACGCGCTTGTAGCGGCTCTAACATCTCGACCACGGCTTCGCCCGTCGCAGTTTTTAGATGGCCGTACATCTTACCTTCAAATTCGGCTTCGAGACCGGCAATACTCTTACCCGTAACACCTGACATTAAGCTAAGTAAATTAGATACACCTGGCTTGTTCTCGGTATCGAAACGTACCACAGGTGGCTCATCGCTATCTGTCATCGCCTTCTTAATCTTCTTCATGATCTTCTTAGGATCTTCCAGTAGGCCAATAACGTTATTACGGTTATCGTCAGACTTGGACATCTTCTTAAGCGGATCTTGTAGCGACATCACCTTAGCACCGAGCTCAGGAATGTATGGCTCAGGAATGGTAAAAGTCTCACCGTAGGCATTATTGAAACGAGTCGCGATATCACGTGTCAGTTCTAGGTGTTGCTTCTGATCTTGACCAACTGGGATCTCGTTGGCTTGATACAGAAGAATATCGGCGGCCATCAGTACCGGGTAGGCAAACAGACCCACATTGATGTTGCTAGCATGCTTCTGCGACTTGTCTTTAAACTGAGTCATGCGATTCAGCTCGCCCATCTGAGTATAGCAATTGAGCGCCCAACCTAACTGAGTATGCTGAGGAACCTGAGATTGAATGAATACCGTACTCTTCTTAGGATCGACTCCACAAGCAAGATATAAAGCCAAGGTGTCCAAACAGGCCTCCCTGAGCGCTTTAGGATCTTGCCTCACTGTGATGGCATGCAGATCGACAACGCAATAGAGGCAGTCATGACTGTCTTGCAGAGCAACCCACTGTTTCAATGCACCCATGTAGTTACCTATGGTTAGCTCTCCAGACGGTTGTGCACCGCTGAGTACTATGGGTTTTGCGGGGTTAGTCATAGGTTTTCTTGCTCCGTTACTTTGAGGCTAGTATTTACCAGCGCCATGATTTCACTAAATTGCTCACAGACCGCATCCGGGTCACTTAGCCCGATATCTTCACCGTAGTTGTACCCATAGGTCAAGCCTATCGAGGTAATACCAGCGGCTTTTGCGGCTAAAATGTCATTTTTTGAATCCCCAACCATCAAGAGCTCATCAGGCTCGAGCTGCCAATGAGATAAAAGGTGAGTTAATGGCATGGGATCAGGCTTCATTCTTTCCAGAGAGTCACCACCTAGAACATGAGAAAAGTGTTGACTGATGTCGAACGCTTCCAGCAGAGGTACGGTAAACCTATATGGCTTATTGGTGACAATCGCCAGAGGAAAACCAAGCGCCGTCAATTGCACTAAGATCTCTTTCACATATGGATAGAGCTGGCTATGCTGTTGCAAGTTCTCTTGATAATGATGCATAAACTTGGGCATGGCATTGTCTAACTCATCCTGCTGGACCTCTCGCTCAAGAGCATGAGTTAGCGCCCGGCTCATTAACATCTGAGCGCCATTCCCCACCCAGCTGCGCACTTGGTCTTCAGTACAACTAGGTAAATCGAGCTCAGACAGCGTCGCCTGAGTGGCGGCGGCAAGATCCGGAACACTGTCGATAAGTGTGCCATCAAGATCGAACGCGATCGCCTTGAGGTTTTTCCAACATGTCATAAATTAAGACTCAAGTTTAGCCAGTTCACTGCGCATCTCATCGATAACGGCTTTGTAATCCGGCTTGTTGAAAATAGCAGAGCCGGCGACGAACATGTCGGCGCCCGCTGCGGCAATTTCGGCAATATTATCGACTTTAACGCCACCATCCACTTGAAGACGAATATCGAAGCCACTCGCATCGATAAGCTGCTTCACTTGTCTCAGCTTATCCAGTGTTGAAGGGATAAAAGATTGCCCACCGAAACCCGGATTAACCGACATCAATAGGATGACATCGAGTTTATCCATCACATGATCCAGATAATGTAATGGCGTACCGGGATTAAACACCAGACCGGCCTTACAGCCAGACTCTTTGATCAACTGCAGACTTCTGTCTAAATGCTCTGTCGCTTCTGGATGGAAGGTAATGATCGATGCACCGGCTTTGGCAAACTCGCCAATCATACGGTCCACTGGCTTAACCATCAGATGCACGTCAATATCGGCGGTGACACCGTAATCGCGCAATGCCTTACATACCATAGGACCGATTGTCAGGTTAGGCACATAATGATTATCCATGACATCAAAATGAACCACGTCGGCACCGGCATTGAGAACAGCATCGACATCTTCGCCTAAGCGGGCAAAATCGGCAGATAAAATAGAGGGAGCGATAAGAAAAGGGCGCATAGCAAACTCATACTGTGTCTAAGAAGTACACTATTCTACCTTCTACGGACATAAGCCTCTAGAGCCGATGTCAAATTAAACAAGATCATGCACAAAAAAGTCATACCTTTATATGATATTATTAATTGGCTTAAAAATATGTTCAAAATACAATCTACTTTGTTATAATTATGCGACCTGCGAGGGCTGTTGAATAAAGGGAAATATGATGGAAAAGGGAAAGAAGCTCACAGCGAATATAAAATCTGCCAGTGTTCTTGCCGTTACTGCATGTGCGATTGCAATCACAGCCATGAGTGTCCAGAGCCTATCGGCTTCCGAGTCGGCCTCCGCTTGCGTCTGCAGCAGCTCCACTTCCAGCTATAACTCCTCTTTACCAGCCAGCCATCCTAATAACCGCTGCGCACGTCAGACTGAAGATCTGAGCTGGACCACTTGGTTCGCGGGCAAGAGTCGCTCTAACCAGCTACATTTTGTCGATCTGCTGGAACTACTCTACGGTCATAGTAAGAGCCCACTCGATGATGTTCCCCCGACAAACAATACACAGCATAGCTTCTAGCCAACTCAGTCGTGTTAACTAAGCTTTTTCGACTTTTTATGAGTACCTTAGCGGCTTTTTTGGGTGTTCAGAGTGAGCAGAACAGACAAAGAGACTTTCAAAGCAGCTCCCCTCTGCCTTTCATTATTATGGGAGTAATCTTAGCGATTGGGCTAGTGCTGTCACTTATCTTCATCGTTAAGCTAGTGCTGAGCTAGTAATTCACAACCAACTTCAGCACAAAGTATATAGCCCAAGCTAATCATTCTCACTGTGATAGCGTTCGTCATACAAGGCCATCAACTCATCAACTTTCTTTCTGGCACTGCCTTTCTGGCTGATGTTTCTCTGCACTTTTATCGTATCGAAACTCGCTCCGTGATACAGCTCTCTAGTGAGGGGAGTATCATGATTGCTGATCAATACGGGAATGCCTCGATCAATAGCCGTATGCCTCGATTTTCTGGCTAGCAAGGCCTGATCATCCAGGGAAAACCCTGCACCGACATAGGTCGTAAAGCTGGCCTTAGACGGTAATGGGGCATATGGGGGATCGCAATACACCACGTCCCCTTGAATCGTGAGTTCGAATGCTTCCTCATAACTTATACACTTGAACTCGGCAGTTTGTGCTTTCTCTGAAAAAGCCAGTAGCTCTTTCTCGGGAAAGTATGGCTTCTTATAGGAACCAAAAGGTACGTTAAAGCCCCCCTTTCGATTATAGCGACATAAGCCGTTGAAACCGTGACGGTTCATATAGAGGAAGTAAACTGAGCGAATAAAAGGATCTTTGGTGAGATTAAACTCAGTCCTCACCTTGTAATAGGCTTCTTTATCATTCATCTCGGGCACGAACATGGCCTTAGCCGCGGCTATATATCTGTCAGGTTCGGTCTGAACTAGCTTATAAAGATTAATAAGATCTTGATTAATATCACATAATAGATAAGTAGAATAATTAGTATTAAGAAATACCGATCCTGCGCCTACGAAAGGCTCTACCAGACGATCTCCCTCGGGGAGATGCTTTGAGAGTGCTTCAATCAGTTTAAATTTTCCACCAGCCCATTTAAGAAAGGCTCTCTGTTTTTTACTCATCTAAATTGATTGATTGCTAAGAAAAAAGAAGGTGACGATTGTACTCTGTTTAGTGGGGAATATCATTAGCATCAAGCCCTTCTTCTAGCTCATATTCGACTAAATTTTTCCATTCTCGGGTCCAAGGAGAGCTCAAACGATACTTTTGCATTAACGCGCGGGATTTTTCATTAGCAGCGGCTAGAGTTTTAAAGTGCCCAAGGAGTATTATCCAGCGCTCTCCATGGCGAGCAAGCTGAATATCTTGTTCTCCTTCGATCTCAGCTAAGATATTACTGAGGGATTTAACCTCCCTTACGCTCGCAAGTTGCAGCGTATAGCCAGTAAGAGTACGATTTTTATTGAGCCCTTCTATGGGCAAATCATATTCTGCTCCCCCAAGCTCACTAGCCTCAATCTCTGTAGCCTCAAATTTCTCTAACCCTTTGAAGGTTTCCACCTTGGAACTTTTTGTGTTACCAATTTCTTGAATATCGACTACAGATTGCGATTGTTCTTCTAAGCTTTGAACTTGAGCCTCTGGGCTATCCCCCTCCAGTGACTCAGTAATAAGCTCGGTTAGCTCTTCAGCATCAGGAACCATAGGGTCTTCTCTACCCTCTGCGAGCCGTTGATGCAGCACAAAATAACCCGCTAAGACACGCTCTCCGTACAGAGACAAAGGTGAAGACTGACTATCAGGTTCAATGACTGTTAGAGCTAGGCTGGATGTGCCATTTACCTCGGATGGGGAAAACAAAGAATAACTGGCGAGTAACAAGGCAAAAAGTAGTGATACTCCAACTATCACAGGCTTGTACCATTTGTTTGCCACCACTTTCTCCGTAACCCCATTGAGAGAGAGTTCTAATAAATTCACTACCTCTTGAGGCGTTCCCGTCTGTTTCTCCAGCTGAGTTCTGACTATTTCTCGCGGAGTAAAAGGATCTTGATCGCTACGACTCAGCAAGGTGTAATACAGAGCTTCACGCTCCTGTATCAGCAGTGGATCGATATTAATCGACAGCAGTGATTCTTTCTGGGATTCGGGTAACTGACTCTCCAACTCATCGAAAAAATCCTGCTCACAGGTTAACGTCAAGGAGATGGTCTTCCCCGGTAGCCTAAGTTTGCTCAGCACTATACATTCAGCAACGAGCTCCATCGGCAGGTAATGAGCGTCGTCCAGTACAATAAAAGATGCCAGTGGCATAGATGATACGAGTCTGAGGATCGTTTCAGACAGGGGGATTTCATCATCAAAGACAGGCTCTGAAAATAATTGAATTAAAATCTTTCGACGAATTTCACTGCTATCACAGTGTTTGGGGCAAGTGACCAGCGCGGAGCTAAACTCTTCCAGCTCGTTAACCAGTGAAGTAATTAATCTTGTCTTACCTGAACCCCGCCCGCCAGTCACAAGGATCAGCTGTTGACCATAGAGGCTAACATGTTGCAACCTCTGTACTAAGGTCTCTTGGCTAGGTAGTAAAATCGGGTCGTTAAAATTCACTCACGCACCTAAAATCTAATGGCGGCGAAGAACCTGTTCCAGTATCTCATCGGTCACGTCGCTGTAAATTCCTGACTTACCGATAGCTTCAGGAAGAATCAGCCTAAGTTGACCTTTAAGTACCTTCTTATCACGCCGCATATGCTTGATGAATTGTTCAAAATCCATCGACTCCGGAGGGGTCACTGGCAGATCAAAAGCCTGGAACAATTTAATGATTCGACAAACAATTGACTCATCGATCAATCCCATCCGACTTGCAGTATTAGCAGCAAGTACTGTGCCAGCAGAGACCGCCTCGCCGTGCAACCAGACACCGTAACCCATCTCAGCTTCGATGGCATGACCAAAGGTATGACCCAAATTAAGCAGTGCACGCACTCCTCTCTCAGTTTCATCCTGGGCAACCACATCAGCTTTTATGTCACAGCATCGACCGATGGCATACTCTAGAGACTCTTTATCCAATGACTTTAACTGAGAAACATTATTCTCTAGCCATTGAAAAAACTCACCATCCCAGATAATCCCATACTTGATGACCTCAGCCATACCTGCAGCAAATTCTCGGGGGGGCAGTGTATCTAAGCAGTTGGTATCTATCAACACGAGTTTAGGTTGATGGAAAGCACCTATCATATTCTTGCCTAAAATATGATTCACCGCCGTCTTACCGCCAACAGATGAATCAACCTGCGCGAGAAGTGAGGTGGGTACTTGAATAAAATCTATGCCTCTTTGATAACTCGCGGCAGCAAAGCCGGTCATATCACCGATCACACCACCACCTAAGGCAATAAGAACTGTGTCTCTGCCTAGGTTTTGCCGCAATAAAGAGGTAAAAATATCATCCATCTGAATCAATGTCTTGTATTGCTCGCCATCGGGTAAGATGACAGGCTCTACACAGTCAAAATCAGATAAGAGAGACTGTAGCGACTCTAAATAAAGAGGCGCTACAGTGTCATTCGTAACAATTAGAATTTTTCTATCTTGGAGGTAACGAGCAAAATGCTCGCCACAAGTCAGCAAATTCTGGCCAATAACAATGGGGTAACTTCTTACACCTAGCTCAACCTGAATCCGCTTCATTATTCCGCCTAGAAACCTAACTGCTCGATGATTTGGTTTGCCACAACCTTCGCACTCTGTTCATCGGTCTTAACGATGACATCTGCAATCTCTTCATACAAAGGATTACGAGTAACAGCCAGGTTTTCAAGGACTTCTCTTGGGTCGTCAACCTGTAACAGTGGACGACGCTTATCTCGCTGTGTGCGAGCAACTTGCTTATCAATTGTGGTCTCGAGATAGACAACGATTCCACGAGCAGAGAGGTTATTACGTATCTCTTTACTCTGAATAGAACCACCGCCAGTCGCTAAAACAATACCCTGTTTCTCAGTTAAGTCAGCGACGACCTGTGTTTCACGAACGCGAAAACCTTCTTCGCCTTCGACATCAAAAACCCACGCGATATCAGCACCAGTACGCTTCTCAATTTCGTGATCTGAATCGTGGAACTCTAAGTGCAGCATCTGTGCTAGATGACGGCCTATTGTGCTTTTACCAGCCCCCATAGGGCCTACTAGAAAAATATTACGTTTCTCAGCCATTGCTATTACGTCTGAATCTTATATGAAGTTTGCCGACGTCGATTCGAAAAATAAAACCGACCTAAAATGTTACCTTGCTCTAATGAGACTTGACCAATGATTATCTCAGTTAAACACAGTCAATGGCAAGCCATGTAACACACATATTGTAAAATTAGTCATTAACCAACAAGATAACCAGCAGTGAATCACTGGCTATGTCATTGTATTATTTATATTTTATATCTTCAGAGATAATTTTTGGCGTAACAAAAATTAAGAGTTCTTGTCTCTCATTCTTGTCTGAAGTGCTCCTGAAAAGAAAACCGACGAATGGGATATCCCCCAATATCGGTACTTTACTCACTCGGCTGATCAAGTTTTGTTGATAAATACCACCTAAGACTATGGTTTCACCATCGTTCACCAGCACCTGAGTACCGATTCTCTGAGTATCGATAGAAACGGCTTCCCCCAGAGGCGTAGCAACCACCTTGCCTTGAGAATCTTGCGTGATCTCTAAATCCAAAATCACCCGATTATCCGGCGTAATTTGCGGTGTCACCCGCAGTGACAACACAGCCTTCTTAAAACTTACTGTCGATGCACCGCTCGAGCTCGCCTCCACGTAGGGGATCTCTACGCCTTGCTCTATGTATGCCGCTTTCTGATTCGAGGTCATAATGCGTGGACTGGCGATGATCTCTCCCTTATTCTCTTGCTCCAAGGCGCTTAACTCCATATCGAGTATGGTGCCATCTGCAAGCTTGGCGACATGAAACGCGATACTTGCCGCGCCAGCCGGCGCTGGTAAGGCTACGTTGAGTCGGTCAGCCAGAGCGGGTATGATGCCATTGGCTATGCTCTGGGCTCCCTCCAGGCTTCCTGAAGTACCTCTGTCACCTTGTTGATCTGTGATGCCCCATTGAATACCAAGATCTTCCGAAACATCATCTTTCACCGTCACCATTCGAGCCTCAATAAGAACCTGACGAATGGGGATATCCAGCACCTCGATTAGCCGGTGTACATTCTCTAACGTCTCTTCGGTATCTCTGACTAACAGAGTATTGGTACGCTCATCGACGACAGCACTTCCACGTGAAGTCAGTAGGCTCGAATCTTCACTCTTTAACAATTTAGCGATATCTGATGCTTTAGCGTAATTTATCTGTAAGTATTCAGAATATAAAGGCGCTAACTCTTTTACTTCCAGCTGATTCTCCAACTGCTGTCTCTCACGAATCGCTAACTCTTCACTAGGCGCGATCATAAGAATATTACCTTCGATGCGCTTATCCAGCCCTTTAGTCTGCAAAATAAGATCCAGGGCCTGATCCCAAGGGACATCATCCAGACGCAGGGTAATATCACCTTCGACGGTATCACTGGTGACTAAGTTAAAATCGTTATAATCCGCGATGATCTGTAACACGGTTCTCACCGAGATACTTTGGAAGTTTAGCGACAGTGAACGCCCATCATACTTTTTATCCTCTTTAGCTACCGCAAGCTTCTCAGCCTTCTTAACACTGAGGCGAAACAGACTACCTTCCTGCTTGTAATTATATTCATACTGGCCTGAGATATCGATGAGAATTCGCGTGGTTAATTCTTCTTTAAAGGTTTCAAAACTACGCACTGGCGTGGCAAAATCTTGTACATCCATTACATACAGGAGATCAGATCCAATTTCGGTATTATAAAGCTGCAGCTCAAGTTTTGAACCGACCTGCTTCACGTTTGCTGCCACCGAACTATTGTTTAGCTTAACCAATAATTCTCCGCCGCCATCTGCAGTTCGTCTGAAATCGATATTATTAATCCCGTTAATAAATGGATTTTGTGTCGTCATATTGCGATCGGCGACCTCATCATTTATCGTCAGGTTATAGGTATTACCCTTGAGCTTGCCCTTATAGGCTTTGACCTTATTCAGCGCAACCGTCACCCGCATCATGCCATCGACTTGACGTACACTGATATTCTCAACTCCGACTGTATTTACTGGCATTGTCTGTTTCTCTAACCCAGAGATACTGCCACTAAAACCTAAAATAATTTCAGCCGGTGATCCATTGAGATCAATTTCGGGTGCCATCACTTCATGTTCGAAGATTAATTGCAGTTCTAGCTGATGATCGACAACTGAGTGAAATTTAACATCCACCAGGCGGTTTTCGGCCGCAGCATAAGAGGCACTCACAATTAATACAAAAGCACCAAGAACTCTAAAAAAAGAAGATTTATTAAACACGTTTTTTATCGCGGCAGAAGATTCCATTATTCCCTCATCCTTCGCTTGTTATTCGCCAGTAAGTTCCATGCTGCTTAACCTTTCAGTCCAGCAACCAGAACCGTCTGGTATTAATTCAATTATTTCGACCATTTGCTGAGTAACTTTAGTAATACGACCATTATAGAGTCCTAAATACTCACCAATACCTAAGCGATAAACACTAGCATCATTGGTCTCAACTAAGGCCCAGATGATGTCTGTTTCACTCAAGGTTCCACGCATCTTTAAGTTGTCCAGCGCATAAGTTTCCAGACGCCCCTTACGCCTCTTAAGATCCGGTTGAAGACAATCTTTCGTCGTATCTATCAACTCTTCTGTCAGTTCACGCGAGGGAGGAACAAATGGACTACGCATCAAATTGGCGTGATACACAAAATGTTCAAACTTAGGCGCCTCTTTCAGTTTTGGGATATGAGCGACATGCTGTGCCTTAGTCGTGGTGACGAATAGTTCAAGATCACTGCGGTCGCCAACACAACCCGTTAAAAAAAATATTGAAATACATAAAGAAAGGAGTTTTATCATCTATTTAGCCCCCTTCTTATCTTCTAGTGGTAGATCAACCCCTTCCTTGAAGCGGTATGTCTTAGCGAGTATCTCCATGCCTAAGGTACCGTCATCTGTTTTCTTGATAACGAAGTCATGCAAACTCACAATACGCGGCAATTTAGCCACACCACTGACAAATTGGCCTAACTCATGATACTCGCCACTCACCGTCATGCTGATAGGAAACTCGATATAGAAGTCTCTTTGTATCTCTTCACGCCAATCCAGGCTGTCTATCCTCAAACCTGAATCTGTTGCCACAAAGGTAATATCATCGACCAATCCGGGCATCTCATTCTGAGAAGGCAACATTTTAAGCAATTCTGCAAATTGCACTTCCATCTTGGCAAGCTGTTCTCGATAGAGTTTCAAGTTTGCAGCCAGTTGGTACTTAGACTTGAAGTCATTTTTTAAGCTCGTTTCAGCTCTCTGTTCTGTATCTAGTCGATCGATCGCATCCGAGATAAATAGAAAATAGCTCGCAACAAAAATACAGACGGCAAGTAAGGCTGCGAATACTATTTTAACCAGTGGCGGCCAGCCACCTATATTCTCAAAGTCAATATCATTAAACTGCTCCAGATCGAGGTTCATTTACTCGCTCCTTGTACCGCTTCAGTTTGCTCATTGTCCTTAATCGTCACTTTTAGGCTAAAGCGTTGTAACTGCCTCAGTTCTATATTTTGAGCAACAATAGACTGCATATTTGGATTGTGTAGCCACCTTGAGGTTTTTACTTTTCTCATCATATTAGCGACATTGTTATTCGACTCACTGCGCCCCTCAATCCACAACAAGCTTCCCTTCTTCTCGATGCTGGAAAGATAGATCCCCGGCGGAACAATCCTGACTAATTCATCTAGGACATGAGTAGGTGAGTTTCTTGATTGTTGCAAGTTTAAAATAATCTCGGTACGCCGCTCGATATCTTTCTTTCTGGTTTTTATCTCTTTAATTTCGGCGATCTGTGTCTCTAGCAAGCTAATCTCAGATTGTAAGTAAGCATTCCTGGACTTTTGGTTGTCTGTCATCATATCGACGAAACCCAGTGCCAGATAAACCATTAAAGAAGACACCAAAAAAACCAAAGCTAAAATACCAATATAATCTTTTTTCTGTTTCTCTCGCGCTTCTTCACGCCAAGGGAGTAAGTTTATGTTCGCCATTGAGAATAACTCCTCAGCGCTAATCCACAAGCCACCATGTATTTACTGATATCAGGCTGTAATCTATTTTTCACGTCATCCTCGGCATGTAAACACCCCTGAAACGGATCCGCTATAATAGTATGCACACCCAATTCATTGGTTAACAGATTGGCCATCCCCTCGAGTTTAGAAGTGCCGCCACATAACACTATGTGATCCACTTTATCTTTACCGCTTGAAGTACAGTAGATCTGCAATGTCCGCTTTATCTGCTGCAGTAATTGCGTTTGAAATGGCGATAAAACTTCAAACATGTAATTTCGGGGAAGATCGCCTTCTATCTTGGCTTTTTCGGCTTGCTCATGAGACATGCCATAAAATGAGAGTATTGACTGAGTAAATTGTTCACCACCGAATGCTTGCTCTCGAATAAAACTTGTCTCGCCATTTTCAACTACCGCGAAAGTCGTTATGTTAGCGCCTATATCGACAAGTGCTACCACCTTATTTTTGGCCTCACCAGGCAGTTGAGCAGCAACCAGCTCAAATGATCGTCCTAGCGCATAACCTTCGATATCGACCACTTTCGTTTCTATATTGATGTCATCTAAGACATCGACACGAGCATCGATATTTTCTGTGCGACACGCGCTTAACAAGACATCGACTTTGCTGGGATCCGTGCTGTTCACACTCAAGGTTTCAAAATCGATACTCACTTCATCCAGAGAATAGGGAATGAGGTTATCTGCCTCGATATCAATTTGGGCTTCCATCTCCTCTTCACTCAGGGTGGCATCCATATAGATGACTTTTGTCATCACTGCAGATCCAGATACCGCCACGGCAGCAAATTTGGCCCCTTTAGGCAGGCTACGTTTTACTTGCCTCAACGACTCGGTAATTGCATCATTATCTCTGATCTCATGATCGTTAACAGCACCCCTTTTCACGGGTACTGCAGCATGACTCACAATTTTATAACCGTCGGCCGTCTTGCTCAGCAGTATCGCCTTTATCTCATGGGAACCTACATCGATCCCCACCATCTGCGGAGCCTGACGCTTCCATAATTTCGAAAGCATAGTCAAATGTCACTTTTTGTTATTATTCAGCAATTAGATTAGCACAAAATCAACTCGTTATCGGTATTTGTACAGGATGTTTCCTTATTTTACAATTGCCATTTTTTTGACAACTATTTTTAACTTCACCATTGGGCTATCCCCTTATATACTGTTGTCCCTGCTATAAATAATGGAATTATCTGGTGAAGTGGTTTAAACGTATTGTTATCGCTCTTTTTAGTTTAACCCTATTAGGAATAGGCGCTATTGCTGCAGCATATTTCTATGTCTTACCCGACCTTCCTGACGTAAATACACTGAAGACAGTTAAGCTACAGACTCCTTTACGCATCTATAGCAGTGACGGAAAAATGATCTCACAATTTGGTGAGAAAAGGCGCATCCCCGTTGCCTTTGAGGATGTTCCACCATTACTCATCGATGCCGTTTTAGACACAGAAGATGCCCGTTTCTTCCAGCATCATGGCATAGACCCTATCGGTATCACTCGCGCAGCTATCATTTTGATCACCACTGGGAAGAAGAGCCAGGGAGCCAGTACCATCACCCAACAGGTGGCACGCGGATTCTTCCTCTCTCGAGAGAAGACATACATACGCAAGATTAAAGAAATATTTCTAGCGATAAAAATCGAAAAAGCACTGTCAAAAGAGCAAATATTAGAGCTTTACCTTAATCGTTCTTTCTTAGGCAACCGTGCATATGGCGTAGGGGCTGCGGCACAAGTTTATTATGGTAAAGAGCTCGAAGAGCTCAACTTACCTGAGATGGCCATGATCGCCGGTCTTCCTCAAGCACCATCGGCAGCGAATCCAATCCGCAACCCTAGCAGAGCAACCAATCGACGCAATTGGGTATTAAGCCGTATGCTGGAGAAGAAGAATATTACTCAATCACAATATTCTGAAGCTATTCTGGCTCCCGTAACGGCAAAATACCATGGCGCAGAGATCAGCTTATATGCTCCCTATATTTCCGAGATGGCCAGAGATTACCTGGTTAATAAGTTTGGTGAAGAGGAGGCCTATACCGGCGGTTATAATGTTTACACCAGCATAGACTCCAAGCTACAGCTAGACGCTCAACATGCGCTTAGAAATAACGTGTATTCCTACGATCAAAGACACGGCTATCGTGGTTCGACCGATGTTTTATGGACAGACACCCCACTCGAAACCTCTCATTTACTCACGCGACTCAAACAGACTCAGGCTTTCCAAGGCTTGGTCCCCGCTGCCGTAATGAGTATCGAAGAACAGAGTGCATCCTTACTCACCTCTTCAGGGGAGACAATCCAAGTGGATTGGCAAGGTTTGAAATGGGCGCGAAAATTCATTAGTAACAAACGACAAGGAAGAGCGCCTAAAACTGCGGAGCAAATACTGACTGTTGGCGAACAAGTCTGGTTACGTAATAACGGCGACTTCTGGCAGTTATCCCAAATTCCTGTGGTATCCAGTGCGATCGTTTCACTCGACCCACACAATGGTGCGATAGAGGCGTTAGTCGGTGGTTTCAGTTTTCACACCAGTCAATATAATCGTGTCACCCAAGCCAAGCGACAGTTAGGCTCGAATATTAAGCCATTCATCTATACCGCTGCAATTGAGAAAGGTTATACCCTAGCGACGCTCATTAACAATGCACCTATCAATAATGCAGATACCAGACAAGGTACCGCATGGCGTCCTAAGAACTCCCCAGATCGCTACACTGGACCGACTCGATTACGTGTGGGACTCGCTCAATCCATCAACGTCATGTCGGTGAGGACCATGCGTTATGCCGGTCTGGATAAGGCTATCGATACCTTGGTTAAGTTTGGTTTCACCCGTGACGATATCCCCAGAAACGAATCTATCGCGCTGGGTTCGAACTCAGTCACACCACTGCAGGTCGTCACCGCTTTCTCCACTTTCGCTAACGGTGGCTACAAGGTCGAACCTTACTTTATCGAACTCATTGAAGACTCCTACGGTACTGTGATTGAGAAATCTAGCCCGACATTAGCTTGTCCCCCTAATGCCGAGCCACTGCCTATCAGTGATGATCCCTTTGCCGCTATGGCTGAAGAGTTTAAACAGGCTGAACAGGTTACAGATGCCGACAGTTGCGGTGGTCCCGATGCTCGCTATGCAAAGAGGATCATCTCGGAGCAAACCGCATTCTTGGTCACGGAAGCGTTAAAGAGTGTAATTTGGGGCGGCGGCAACTGGAGCAAGGGAACCGGCTGGAATGGTACAGCTTGGCGAGCCTCACGCGTGGTTAAGCGCCATGATATTGCAGGTAAAACAGGTACAACCAACGAATCAAGGGATACCTGGTTCAGTGGCTTCAATCCTAAGCTTGCCACCACCGTATGGGTGGGTTTCGATGATCACAGCAAGGAGCTTGGCAGAACCACTTGGGATGCCAATGCTGCTAAAGATCAGATCTCGGCTGCCGAAGCCGGAGCGAAAACTGCGGGACCGGGTTGGAATGAGTTTATGAAGGATGCACTCACCGGCACGCCCGAAATTCCAACGACTCCTCCCCAAGGGATCATTTCTGTCAGAATCGATCTGGCCACGGGTAAGTTAACCAGAAAAACGGATTATACTAGCTCGTTCGAGTATTTTATCTCCGGAACTGAGCCAAAGGAATTTGCCACAGAGACCAATGAGTCAAACGATATATTCATCGAAGATTCGGCCGATGAACTATTCCAATAAAGGCTTCTGGCCCACAAAACCAGTATAAAAAACGAAATAAAAAGCACTATAAAGTGATTAACTCAATAGTGCTTTTTTTATGTTTTATACATTACAAATTAATGATTTAGAAAATTATTTCATTTTCAGGCTAACTTACTCGCCAGTGCCGCTTTCACCTGAGGCAGCGAAGTTCCACCTAGGGCTTCTCTCTTTGCCAGGCAAGACTCTATGGTCAGGCAGGCATACACGTCATCGGCAATGATATTAGAAAAAGCTTGTAGCTCCTCTAATGCAAAATCCTCCAAGGGTTTCTTTGCCGCTATGGCTTTAACCACCACTTCACCCACTACATGATGCGCTTCTCTGAATGGCATTCCCTTAGCCACTAAGTAATCGGCTAGTTCGGTCGAGTTTGCATAACCTTGTTGAGCCGCTCTTAAGGTATTCTCACGATTAACCTTAAGGCCACTCAAGACCAGTGCCGCCATCTCGAGACAGATAGCCCAGCTATCCATAACATCAAACAATCCCTCCTTGTCTTCCTGCATATCCTTGTTATATGCCAGAGGAAGCGCCTTCATCGTCGTCAGAATGCCAATCAGACTACCGTACACACGCCCTGTCTTACCCCTGATAAGCTCCAGAGCATCGGGATTTTTCTTCTGTGGCATCAGAGATGAGCCCGAGGTCACTTCATCATCTAAGTCGATGAAGCCCGCTTCACCACTGTTGAAGAAGATGAGGTCTTCTGCCATACGACTCAGATGCATCATGCTGATTGAAGCATCGCTGCAGATCTCAATCACATGATCTCTGTCGGAGACCGAATCTAAACTGTTAAGGGTCGGAGAGGCAAATCCTAATGCTGCGGCTAACTTGTATCTATCCATTGGATAAGCCGTACCGGCAAGCGCTCCTGTACCCAGAGGACAAGTATCGGCCCGCTTGAGTGCATCTTCTAAGCGGCTAATATCACGCTCAAACATCTCAACATAGGCTAGACACCAGTGACCAAATGCAATGGGCTGAGCACGCTGCAGATGGGTATAACCCGGCATAACTGCATCGAGCTCTCTTTGAGCCAGTTCTAGAAGTGCTTGTCTCAAGCTCTTTAGTAAAACGAGTTGCTGTTGACCCTCCTTCTTGCACCATAGTTTAAGATCGGTAGCCACCTGGTCATTACGGGAGCGCCCTGTGTGTATTTTCTTGCCCAGATCACCTACTTTAGCGATAAGTGATTGCTCGACGAAGCTATGAATATCTTCGGCGCCCGATGCCAAGATCAACTCAGGCTTATCTTCAACCTCGGCTAATAGGTCTTTCAACGCCTGCTGCAACTGAGTGCACTCTTCCTGAGTCAAGACTCCGACCTGTGTGATTGCTTCGGCCCAGGCTATCGAGCCGACGATGTCCTGTTCAATCAAACGGTAATCCACAGGCAGTGAATCATTGAATAATTTAAACAATGCACTGCTTCCCTGACTAAATCTTCCGCCCCATAATGCCATGCTGGTATCCTCATCTTTTACAAAAAAGGACGCTTAGCGCCCTTTATTTTAATTAAATAATCTGCCGCGATTTACAGACCCTTCAGTGCTCTGATGCGACTAGCGAGCGAGTAGAGACGAATAAAGCCTTCGGCATCTTTCTGGTTATACACATCATCTTCGCCAAAGGTCGCAAACTCTTCAGAATACAGACTGTTAGGTGAGCGCTTCTTAACCGCTTGAGCCTGACCCTTGTAAAGCTTAATGACGACTTCACCATTAACTAACTTAGCTAAGGGCCCTGAGGCGGCTAGCAGGGACTCACAAAGAGGAGTGAACCAACGTCCGTCATAAACCAGCTGAGCCATCTGTGCGCCAACTTGCTCACGCCACTCACGGCTCGACTTATCGAGTACCAACTCTTCGATGGCACGTAGCGCCGCAAACATCACAGTGCCACCTGGAGTCTCATAACAACCACGAGACTTCATGCCTACCAGCCTATTCTCTGTGATATCGATTCTGCCTACACCATGAGCTCCTGCCACTTCGTTTAGCACCGTGAGTGCCGCGTAAGGAGACAGCGCCTCACCGTTAACCTTAGTGATCTTGCCCTGCTCTAATTCCAGCGTCACATATTCAGGTACATCCGGGGCATCTTCAGGGGCGACTGTCATGGTCCACACGCCTTTAGACGGTTCGTTCCACGGATCTTCCAACTCGCCACCCTCGTGTGAAATATGCCAGGCATTGGCATCACGACTGTAAATTTTGGTTATCGAAGAGCTTGTCTCGATATTACGCTCGGCCAAGTAGTCGAGTAGATCCTCACGACTCACCATCTCCCATTCACGCCATGGAGCGATCACTTTTAGATCCGGAGCCAGCGCGGCGAAACAGCCTTCGAAACGAACCTGATCGTTGCCTTTACCGGTACAGCCATGACAGACAGCATCGGCGCCGACTTTACGTGCGATTTCTACCTGGGCCTTAGCAATAATAGGCCTAGCCATAGAAGTGCCGAGTAAGTAAGTACCTTCATAGATGGCGCCAGTAGCTATAGTTGGATAGATATAATCGGCAACCAGTTCTTCTTTAAGGTCGACGATATAGCACTCGGAGGCACCCGAAGCAATCGCCTTGGCATGGAGGCCTTCGAGCTCGGCATCTCCCTGACCCACATCGGCACAGAAGGCAATAATTTCACAATTATCATAGGTCTCTTTTAGCCAGGGGATAATAGCCGACGTATCCAGTCCACCCGAATATGCCAGGACAACTTTTTTCACATCTGTTTTCTTTATTTGATTCGACATCTTTGTTTCCTAATTCTTGATACTTGCTCATCGAAACCTCGATGAGAGATAAATATGTTGTCTAGTCTTACTGACCCAGCAAGGTCACGAGTACGGCATTTTGTGCATGCATGCGATTTTCAGCTTGCTGCAAGATAAGTGAACCCTCACCATCGACCACCTCTGCAGTAGCCTCAACTTCACGATATGCTGGCAAGCAGTGCATGAAGAAGTTAGCGCCCGCTTTTTCCATCAGAGCAGCATTGACCTGATATGGACCGAACTTAGCTTTGATATCAGCCATATCAGTCTCGTCACCCATAGAGATCCAGGTATCCGTGTAAATAGCATCTTGCTCACCTATCGCCTCAATATCTGAGGTCAGAAACAGGGAGCCGCCATGCTTAGCCGCCAACGCTTGTGCCTGTACCACGACTTCGCCATCAGGAAAGTGACCGGGAGGACAAACGACGGTCATCTTAGCGCCGAGAATTGCGGCGCCGAACATCAATGAGTGGGTCACATTGTTACCATCACCGATATAAGCGAGTTTAACCTGACTTACATCGTCAAACTTCTCAGATAAAGTGAGGAAATCGGCTAAGCCCTGGCAAGGGTGGTAGAGATCCGATAGCGCATTAATTACAGGCACACTGCCATGCTCAGCCAGGCCTTCAATGGTCGAATGTAGGTAGGTTCTCGCCACGATAGCGTCGGCCCAACATGATATATTGGCTGCAAAATCGGATATCGGCTCACGTTTACCCAAGGCACCATTTTGCTGATCCAGGTAGAGGCAATGACCGCCAAGTTTATTGATGCCGATATCGAAACTAACACGTGTTCTTAATGAAGGTTTCTCAAATAACATCACCACACTCTTACCGTCCAAGGCATGGCGATATTCGGCTGGATTAGCCTTAATTTTTTTCGCCAGGGACAATAGGTCTTTCAGTTGCTCTTGAGTTAGATCTTTTATCGATAACAGGTGGTTCATTGTTACTCTCCTCTGATTGGCAGCTTAATCCAACACTTATTCTTGTATTCAGTTAGCCGCGTCGCGGCTAGCTCAAATTTAATGATAATGATTTTAAAGTGAAAACTAGTTAGGTTGGATCTGTGTTCCCACCAACTGACCATTTGACAGGGCTAACAATTGCTCTGCACTTCTCCAAGAAGCCACTTGCACTGGCTGGCCCATGAGTTCGGCGACGTCCAGTGCGGCCTCGACCTTCACCTTCATGCCTTTCTCGAGAACGCCTATATGAGTGAGCTCTGCTACCTGCGCCCTATTGAGACTCTTAATTAATTGGCCCTTGCCATCGAGCACACCCGAGACATCGGATAACAGCACTAGTTGAGCATCGACAAGTTTTGCCAACACGGTCGCAGCTTGATCGGCATTGACGTTGAGTTGCTGGCCGCTTGCGTCGATTGCAATCGAGCTAACAATCGGTAACCAAGCCTGAGAGAGAATAAACTCAAGATAAGTCGCATTCTTAGGTGAAACTTCACCGACAAATCCTAGCCTTTCATCTTTAATTTGGGCCGTTACAATATCGCCATCACTCAGGCTCATGCCGATAGCCGAAATACCGGACTTGATCGCCGCGGCTTGCAATAATTTATTCGCGGTTCCGGCTAGCGCACCCACGATGACAGGCACTTGTGCCGCAGGAGTTACCCTTAGTCCATCTAATTTCTCAGTTTCCATACCGTTGGCAGTGAGCTGTTCATCGACGATGCAGCCGCCCCCATGTACCAAGATAATCTTCTGCCCCTTGGCAATCATCTTAGCCACAGTATCCATCAACCTGTTCATGCCCATCTCACACTGCAGTAAGGCACCACCAACTTTAATCACTAATGTTTTATTACTCGTTGACATAGTTATCTACTCGCCTAATGAAATTAGTATTTGAAATGAATCTTTATGCACTGATGAGCCTGACTAGCTGCGCCTTTCATCAAGTTATCAATTGCACTCGCCACCACGAGATAACCCGTCTGGGGATCGAACTTCCATCCCAGATGACAATTAGGCGTATTGACCACATCATCCACTCTAGGAAATTGGTTGTGCTTCACCGTAACAAGAGGCGCGTTATCATAAAATGAGTATGCCTTGGCAATATCGGCTTCCGTGGTTCCCGCAGCTAGCTGTACGGTAATTGTCGCGAGTATGCCACGCTTAAAATTACCTAAGTGTGGAGTAAAGATGACTTGCTGACCAAGCTGAGTGGCGATTTCAGGCTGGTGCCTGTGACCCAAGACACCGTAAGGCGTTAGACTCACTTCACAAAAGCTGGTTTGAAGTTGTGCCTTTCTACCGGCGCCGGTGACACCGCTCACGGCGTTAATCACCGGCAGTGTACTGGTTAGCAGAGATGTTAATGGCTTTAACGCGGTGAGCGATGCTGTTGGATAACACCCAGGGACGGCGATCATCTTGCTGTCAGCAATCTCGGCACTATTCCACTCGGCAAGGCCATAAACGGCATTAGATAATACTTCAGGATAGTCATGCTCGAAGCCGTACCATTTGGGGTACTGAGCCTTATCGGCAAACCGATAGGCACCGCTTAAATCAAATACCGCCAGACCTTGTTCATAAAACCAGGCCGCCAGATGTAAGCTGACATTATGATCGGTTGCTAATACCACCGCATCGGCCTGATCGACAATTAAAGCCTTAGCTTCTTGTGATAATGGAGACAGGCATAATGAAATATGACTATATACAGGATAGAGCTCAGATAATGGCTTACCTTTATCTAAACTATTCTCAGAAACATACAGACCTTGAATGTTTAAGTTTGCATCGGCATCTATAAGAGAGGTGATCTGTGCGCCCGTGTAACCACTAGCGCCGATAATAGCAATGCTTTTCATAATCTATGACTTCTTAATTTTTGAACGAGATAAAAGGAAAAGAGGGGGCACAACTTAAGCCCTGGTAGAAACACCAATGTTGACAAGTTTATCGTCGCAGGAAGTCTGTTAATGTGACCTTTTTGTTAATTTTAGTGTATGAAATTATCATTTTTACTCTCAGTAATTAGCACTGTATTCTGGTACTCGTCTTAGCTGTTTGTTAGACTACCACAATTAACTATTTATGCAATATATTTGAATATCTATTTTAAGGGTAAGACATGACACAAATTCCAGATCTGAAAACGAGTTTTACTCAGCTCATAGCGACACCTTCGATTAGCGCACTCGAAGTCGAGCAAGATATGAGTAACCAAGGCGTGGTCGATCTATTGCATACCTGGTTCGATGATCTAGGCTTTCAATGTAAGGCTCAAGCCGTACCGAATTCCCGTAATAAACATAACTTCATCGCTTCCTTTGGCGCTGGTAGTGGTGGTCTTCTACTCGCCGGTCACACAGACACAGTGCCGTTTGATGAGGGTCGTTGGAGCCAAGATCCATTCACTCTAACGGAAAAAGATAACCGCTGGTACGGCCTTGGCACATGCGATATGAAGGGATTCTTTGCCCTCATATTAGAAGCGCTAAAAGATATGCCTCTGGAGAATTTCAAACGTCCTCTACACATATTGGCCAGCGCCGATGAAGAAACCACCATGAATGGAGCTAAAGCCTTTGCCGAAGCAAAATCTATCTCACCCGATTACGCCATCATCGGCGAGCCAACCAGCTTAAAACCCGTTTATATGCATAAAGGTCATCTGACTCAAGGCATAAGAGTCACGGGGCGAAGTGGCCACTCTTCGGACCCTGCGAAAGGGCTAAATGCCATCGAAATAATGCATCAAGTGATGGGACAACTGCTGAAACTCAAGCAACATCTAGCCGACAACTATCGTGAAGACGCATTTAGCGTACCTTACCCAACGATGAACTTCGGTCACGTACATGGCGGCGATGCGGCCAACCGAATCTGTGGCTGCTGTGATCTGCATATCGATATTCGTCCGCTCCCAGGATTAGCATTAGAAGAGCTCGAGCAGTTAGTCCTTAATTACCTTGCGCCTATCAGTGCTCAGTTTCCCGGCAGTATTGTGGTTGCACCGCTTTATCCAGGATCCGAGCCTTTCGCCGGTAATGCACAAAGCAGCTGGAGTAAACTAGTGGCAGAGTTATCTTCGAGTAGACCTGAGGTCGTTAACTACGCGACCGAAGCCCCCTATATTGCCAAACTGGGATGCCAAACCTTAGTATTAGGCCCAGGCAGTATCGAACAGGCTCACCAGCCCGATGAGTTTCTCGACACCGCCTATTTGAAGCAAACCGTCGAGCTCCTCAAACAGCTCATCTATCACGCCTGCATTAAATAGGCTCCTATACCCGTTCGACTTCAAAGTGCAGGTTTCAGAGCAAGCTGAGATAGAACGGGTATAGTATTAATATCACTCAAGACTAAATTGTTATTCCACTCTTGAGTGATATGGCACACATAAGCTCACAATATCTCGATTGTCGATGTTGACCTAAACGGTTAACCCTAGGTATTGTGGTCGATTAGCGTAAATCTTGGTATGGAGTAAGTATGGCTGATATGTATGCGTCTTTAAGGTCTAACGTTGGTACCTTAGGACAGATTTTAGGTGACACAATACGCACCAATTTAGATGACGCCTTTCTCGATAAGATAGAGCAAATCCGTCAATTAGCGAAAAGCTCCAGGCAAGGCGATGAGACCTCTCGTGATGAGATGCTCAAACTGCTTGCGGCACTTCCGGATAATGAATTAGTTCCCTTTGCGAAGGCATTCAACCAATTTCTAAACTTGGCAAATATCGCCGAGCAATTCCATACCATCAGCCGCAATTGCGACGAGTTAGTATGTGTTCCCGATCCAGTAGAGCTGCTATTGGGTAGAGTGTTGAGCAGCAATATTGATCAAGAGAAGATGCTCGATTGCCTGCAGAACCTAGATATCGATCTGGTATTGACCGCTCATCCGACAGAGATATCCCGCCGAACCCTGATCCAAAAATATTCATCGGTTATCGATAGTCTCGCCGCACTTGAAAACCCACAACTTAGCCAGCGAGAGAAGAAACAACAACACCTTCGCCTCAGGCAACTCATCGCTCAAATCTGGCATACCAATGAGATACGCCACGAGCGACCCACTCCGGTAGATGAAGCCAGATGGGGCCTCAGCACCATAGAAGTCTCTCTCTGGCAAGCCATTCCGGATTTTCTCAGACAGCTCAATGAGCAAGTAGAAGAACGCACCGGCAAGCAACTGCCTATCGACATTTCACCGGTGCGATTCTCCAGCTGGATGGGTGGGGATCGTGATGGTAACCCGTTTGTCACGGCCCTAGTCACCCAGGAAGTCCTAGACAGAAACCGTCACACCGCGGCGCGTTTATATCTGAAAGATATCGTTTTACTGGTCAATGACCTCTCTATGGAAGTGGCTAACGATGAACTATCCGCGCTAACTAACAATAGCCACGAGCCCTATAGAGATGTGCTCAAAGGGCTAAGAATTAAACTGCGTAATACCATAGACTATCTCAATGAGCGCCTCGAAGGTCATAATCCTGAAGTGGATCACAGCTCCATTATCTGGCATGAAAGTGATCTCAAAGAGCCACTGATGATGCTATATAAGAGTCTGTCCGATACGGGCATGAGCCTAATTGGCAATGGCCTTCTATTGGATATGCTACGTCGTATCGCCTGTTTTGGCATACATATGCTTCGACTCGATATCCGTCAAGATGCCGAGCGCCACAGTGATGTTATTGCCGAGTTGACCCGCTATCTGGGTATGGGAGACTTCAACCACTGGGATGAAAATGAGAAGCAAGCCTTCCTCCTAAGAGAGCTCACCAGTAAACGTCCATTAATCCCCACTAATTGGCAACCGAGTGCCAATGTCGCCGAAGTCATAAGCACCTGTCGACTGATAGCGACCCAACCTGCCAGAGCGCTTGGTTCCTATGTGATATCTATGGCAAGCAAGCCATCGGATGTGCTGACCGTATTGCTTTTACTCAAAGAAACAGGCTGCCCTCATCCCATGCGAGTGGTACCCCTGTTTGAGACTCTGGACGATCTCAATAACGCCGCAACTTGTATGTCGGCACTCTTCGCCATCGATTGGTACCGTGGATATACCAAAGGCCATCAAGAGATAATGATCGGCTATTCAGATTCAGCCAAAGACGCCGGCGTTATGGCAGCGGCGTGGGCTCAATATCATGCTCAGGAGCAACTGGTTGAGATAAGCCGACAAGCCAATGTGAAGCTCACCCTGTTTCATGGACGAGGTGGCACCATTGGCCGTGGGGGCGGGCCCGCTCATGAAGCAATTCTGTCTCAACCTCCGGGATCTGTCGATGGGCGCATCCGCGTGACCGAGCAAGGTGAGATGATCCGTTTCAAGTTTGGTTTACCCAAATTAGCCGTTCAGAGCTTAGCCTTATATACCTCGGCGGTAATGGAAGCGACCTTACTTCCGCCACCTGAGCCTAAGCCAGAATGGCGCGCCTGTATGCAACAGCTAGCCGAAGAATCGGTGAAGGCATATCGTGCAATCGTCAGAGAAGAGCCAGATTTTGTGGCATATTTTCGCGCCGCGACTCCCGAAGTCGAGCTAGGGAAATTACCTCTGGGTAGTCGTCCGGCAAAACGTAAGGTCGACGGTGGTATTGAAAGCTTACGTGCTATTCCTTGGATCTTTGCCTGGTCGCAAAATCGCTTGATGCTGCCTGCCTGGCTAGGTGCAGGCGAGGCGCTTCAGGCCGCAATAGACAGAGGTGATATGGCTTTACTACAAGAGATGGAGCAAGAGTGGCCCTTCTTTAAGACCCGTATATCTATGCTAGAGATGGTTTATGCCAAGGCCGAACCTAACTTGGCTAAATACTACGAGACTTGTCTGGTACCGGAGAAGCTTCATCATCTGGGCGAAGCATTACGTGAAAGATTAGCAACGGGGATTAAGGCCGTATTAGAGCTGACGCAATCTGACACCTTGATGTCTCATACTCCATGGAACAAGGAGTCGATTACCTTACGTAACCCGTATATCGATCCACTGAACTTTATGCAGGCCGAGCTATTAGCCAGAACACGAAAGGAAGATGCATCGACCAATGTCGAGCTCGCCTTAATGCTCACCATTGCTGGCGTCGCTGCTGGCATGAGAAACACTGGCTGATGAAAATACTAAGCTTTACTCTTAGCTTTGTATTGCTGTTTTTGACTGGCTGCGTCAGTCAATACAGCATCACAGAGAGTGAATTAGAAGACTACCTATCGGATGAGATCCATTTCGAAATTAAAGAGGGTAATCAGCTCTTTGGCATCGATATGCGCATCAATAATATCGAAGTGGAATTGGGGCATAAAACAGATATTATGGCGGTCTCGGCAACGAGTGTTATCAAGGTACGTAACCCCTTGATGCCATTCAAAGCTGAATTGGAAGCGACCTTTGAGGCAAAGCCTTGGTATGACGCTACAAACCATAGCGTCTATCTAAGAGAACTTAAGCTAGTAGAGATAAAGTCTAGCCCAAAAGATTTCGATAAGGCCATTCAACAGTTTTCTCCCCAACTGATGCGCTTCTTAACTCAGTTTCTGGAAACTCAGCCTGTCTATGTACTCGATACCAATGAATCTAATCAGGCACTCATTGCTGAGATGACTAAACGCATCCAGGTACAACCGGGAAAACTTCAGTTAATCTTTGACGAATAAGGTCAATCTTCTAAGCAGGTTGCAATCAAGACTCGCTTGATTGCAACCTGCTATCTTTTAGGCTGCTTTCTGTTCGAACCTTACTTACTAAATCTGCTAAAAGACGAGTAATCCACAATAACCGCCTCACCTAAGAGCTCACGCCTTAACATGTCATAAGCCACTGCTGTACTTAATGTTCTCACTAATTCACGGGAACGACTCGGCAGTTTCAGCATTTGACTATGTACACCATATTTAGTTGCTAATGCTATCGCGACAGTCCCAACTGGCTTATCTGCCGAACCGCCTTCGGGACCAGCAATGCCACTGGTCGCAAGTGCGTAATCACTGCCTAGTATATTGCGGGCCCCCTTGGCCATCTCTTCAACAGTTGCAATGGACACTGCACCGTAATCATCCAGAGTCTGAGGATTGACCCCAAGAACTTTGACCTTAGCCTCATTGCTATAAGTGACTAAACCATGATGCAGATAAGAGGAACTACCTGGAAATGCAACCAAGCCACTGGTGATCATGCCACCGGTACATGACTCGGCAACGCTGAGACTAAGTCCTGAGTTTACTAATTTATTGTGGATCTCTTGATCCAGTGTAGTGACATTTTCTGCCACAACCGCATTACCCAACAAAGCCTTGATCTCAGAATCAATTCTAGGCAAACAAGTGATAGCAGTTGCCCCTCGTGCAAACAGCTTAATCTCGATATAAGGCATATAAGAGCGGTAACCTAAGGTGATTCCTTCGGGTAAAGGAATAGCCTCCAATCTATCTGCGAGTGCAGACTCACCATTACCCAGAGTTAGCAGCTTCTTCAAAGCAACCGGACTCGAAGCCGCAAACCTCTCTTCAACGAAGGGGATAAATTGCTCAGTCACCATGCGTTTAAATTCAAATGGTACCCCAGGAGTAAAAAACAACCAGGCACGATTGAACTTTACGGCGAATCCACAAGCTGTGCCTACCGGGTTATCGATCATCAGAGCCGACTCTGGTAGCAATGCCTGCTTAAGATTACTCTCGGCCATAACCCGGCCATTACGGGCAAACCAGTCTTCGAGCTTAGTACGCCACTCGATATTTTCGACTAAAGGAACCCCCATAGCCAAGGCCATAGCCTCAGTAGAAAGATCATCACTCGTTGGCCCTAAGCCACCATTCACCAGTATGATGTCCGCTTCTAAGCTGCGCTCTTTGAATACTGCAACCAGATCTTCCAGGCGATCACCGACAGTCACTCGACGCTGACACTCAATTCCCTTGTCCATAAGCGTATTAGCAAACCAAGCGGCATTGGTATCCACTATCTGTCCAGCTAACACCTCTTCGCCCGTACATATCATCTCTAGCTTCATCGATACACCTTAAACCAGCAATCCATTAATAGCAGCTAAAGTAACAAGCCCACTATCAATAGCAATACCCGCTAAAGATTTAATTGAGAATATGTTCATTTAAAAAGACAGAGAGATTTAATAGATCAGCAAGGCTAATGAACACACAGTCGTAGCGCGTAGCAGGTTTGCTGCAACTGGGGAGCAAGCCACATGGGGGGAATTACGGCGCTTTGAATACGGAAACAAAGAGCGGAGGCGCATTATTGATCTACTATCGCCTGGAAATGACCTATCTCACATGGGGGGTGGAGACAGTGTGCTTAATGTACTCAGTACATTGCACTGTCGTAGCGCGCAGCAGCTTTGCTGCAAGCTGGGGACAAGCCACATGGATGTGGTGAATGTCAGAAATGCATGGATGCAATTTCTGACCAAGCTCAGCGGCGGGGCGACATCGGGGGTAGGCCCTTCGCGGAGCGTATATACGTAGAACAAAGAGCGAAGGCGCCTTCCAATGGCCCGGCTTCGGATAAATCCTCCGCGTTCCGACCCAGCATCAAACTACGTTTGATAAGCGCGAGGTCTTCACCCTACTATCACATGGAATGAACCTCACTGCGTTCGGGCTCTTAACATTCCCCATGTTCGTTCGGTCATTTCCAGACTAATAAACGAAAAAAGCCCGTTGCGTTAGCAACGGGCTTTATCGTTTATTAGGCGCCTGGAAATGACCTACTCTCACATGGGGAGACCCCACACTACCATCGGCGCGATTGCGTTTCACTTCTGAGTTCGAGATGGGATCAGGTGGGGCCACAATGCT